>NZ_CBXX010000008.1 GCF_000577615.1 Herbaspirillum sp. RV1423 | reverse complement strand
GACAACAACCGCCGCACCTGGTTGTGGAAAAATTCGGCGCAGTACCAGCTCAGCGCGGCATGGCGCCTGCTCGGCAAGTTCAACCTGTCGCGTAGCTCCAATACGCAGGGCGCGTTCTACGACGGCGACTACACCGAAGCGGTGATGGGCGCGGCCTATCGTCCGGTCGACAACGATCGCTGGAACACCTTGTTCAAGTACACCTACTTTTACAACCTGCCGTCCGCGGGCCAGGTCGACAGCACAGGCCTGAACGCCAGCGGCACCTCGACCGGCAGCGCGCTCGACTATACGCAAAAGAGCCATGTGTTCAATATCGACACCACCTACGACGTGCTGCCGTGGCTCTCGGTCGGCGCCAAGTACGGCATGCGCCTGGGCCAGTTGCGCATGTCCAAGACCCAGGGCGACTGGTTCTCCAGCCGCGCCGACCTGTGGGTGTTGCGCGCCGACCTGCATCTGGTGAAGGAATGGGACGCCCTGATCGAAGCGCGTCGCCTGCGCGCGCAGGATGCCGGCGACGCCCGCTCGGGTTACCTGGTCGGCCTCTACCGGCACGTCACCGAGCACGTAAAGATGGGTGTCGGCTACAATTTCACCAATTTTTCGGATGACCTGACCGACTTGTCGTATCGCAGCCGGGGCTGGTTCCTGAATGCGCTGGCGACGTTCTGAACGAACATAGTCCGGATGCCGTCGCGGCACGCCGCCCTTCCTCGCGAAGGACGGCGTGCCGTTTTTTTGTTGTCAACCCGACTCGGTCGAACTGAACCCCATGCCGGCTGCCGTACGATTCCTGCTGTCGTTGCTGATGTCGTTCCTGGCGTGGACGCTGCCGGTCGCATGCGGGTCCGCCGGGGCTGCGTCGGCGCAGGCGCCGATGCGGACGCTGTTCCTCGATCACGGCCGGGAAGACCTGCGGGGCCACGTATCGGTGCTGATCGACGCCACCAAGTCGCTGAAATTCCGCGATGTCTCGGATGCCGCGCACCGCCGCGATTTCACCCATCTCGACAGCGATCTGAACGCCGGTTTGCTGGACGCCACCGTCTGGCTGCGCTTCGAGGTGCAGCGTGCGCCCCGGCGCGGCCAGGAATGGTGGCTGGAAGTGCAGCCCAACACCATCGAACGCGCGGTGCTCTATGTTCCCGACTTCGACGGCAACTACAGCGCATACGTTTCCGGCAGCGCCATACCGTTCTCGCAGCGCGACCTGCGCTATCGCAATCCGATGTTCAAGCTGCATGTCTGGAGTACGCGGCCGCAGGTGTTTTACCTGAAGGTGAAAACGCGCGGCAGTGTCGCTCCACGCCTGACGTTGTGGCAACCGGCCGAATTCCTCGATGCGGTCGGCCGCGAACAGACGGCGTTCGGGCTTTACCTCGGCGTCTACGCCATGCTGGTGCTGGCCAGTTTCTGGTTCGAGCGGGCGTTGCGCGATGGCGTGTACCGCAGTTTCGGCGTTTATGTCTTCTGCTGCATGCTGCTGATGCTGGGCGATACCGGCCTGTTGTTCCAGTACGCATTTCCCGAACATCCGTTATGGGCCAGGACGGCGTTCGGATTGATCATCGCGTTCAGCCTGTATGCCTGCGTCGATTTCCTGTTCCGCTTTCTCGACATGCCGCGGCGCTATCCGCGCCTGACGCGCCGGTATCTCGGGGCCGTCGGAATATTCTCGCTGCTGGTGGCCGCCGGCGTGCTCATCGCCGGTTATGTCGAAACGATACGCGTGCTGTCCGTGGCGCTGACCTTTTTCGTGGCGCCGCTGACCTTCGCCCTGCTGGTCAAGCCGGCTTTGGACAGCGTCCAGGAAGTCCGCTATGCGTTCCTGATCACGGGCGTGCTGATGTTTGTCGGCCTGATGGTGCAGTTCCTGCTGCGGCTGGGGTACATCGAACGCAACTGGATCACGGAATACTCCGCCGTCATCGCGTCGCTGGTTTTTTTTCTGATCATTTATTACGCCATCAGCCGCCGTTATTACGCGATGCGCGCGGCCAAGGACGCCGCCCAGAAGAAACTCCTCGAGATATCCCATCGAACCGAAATGCAGTTGGAGCAGCAAGTCGCGGCGCGCACCGAAGATCTGCAGCAGGCCATGGCGACGGTGGAGCATGCGCTGGCGCAGGAGCGGGCCGCCTATGAAGAACAGCGGCAATTCATCGCCACGGTCTCGCACGAACTGCGCACGCCGCTGGCGGTGATCGACGCCACGGCCCAGAACCTGACGCGCGATGTCGGCCAGGCATCGGCCAAGGCGCTGATGCGCCTGGAGAAGATCCGCCAGGCGTCGGAAAGGTTGTCGTCGCTGTTCGACATTTACCTGAGCAGCAACCGTCTCGACGTGCTTTCGCGGGGGACGGCGCCGACCGATGTCAGCCTGCTGCCGCTATTGGAAGACGCGATCGCGGCCGCCCAGCCGCTGGCCGACAGGCATCGCTTCATCCTCGAGCAGGAAGGTATGCCCTCGCGCATCTGGTCGGATCCAGATCTGTTGCGGCTGGTGTTGCGCACGCTGGCCGACAATGCGGTCAAATACACGCCGTCGGGCAGCACGGTCAGGTTGCGCGCGGCGATGCAGGAGGACGGCTGGCGCATCGAGATCGCCGACGACGGCCCCGGCATTCCTGAAGATGAACAGGGCTTGATCTTCGAGCGCTTCTTCCGCGGCCGCGCCGCCAGCGGCAATCCGGGCAGCGGCCTCGGCCTGGCGCTGGCGCGGCGGCTGGTGGAAATGCTGGGCGGCACCTTGATCCTGGACACGCAGATCCGGCAGGGCGCGACTTTCCGCATCTGGCTGCCGGACCCCTCGAGAGTATCCGAGGCGTGATTTCGCGCGAAGCGACGCCGACCCAACCGCTGCGGGTTCGGCAAGGCGTATTTGCGGTTCGGCCTGCTCTTATCTTATCTGGCCGGCGTTCTCAATTGCAGGGTCTCTTCGTCGACGGAATCCTGAATCGCCGCCAGCGTCTGTTCCAGATGCTGCTTGACGATCTTTTCGACCTGCTTGCCGTTCTTCTTCGTGTAACCGTCGAGGATCATGCCGTGCTCATCGTTGTCGGCTTGCAGGATCTGGGGATGGATGAATATCGAGAGCGACACATAAGGCTCGGCCACCACCAGCAGGTTTTTCACGATGTCGTAAAGTCGTGAATCCTCTTCGCTCTTCATCAGCCTGAGGTGGAATTCCCGGTTCAGCGACGACCAGCGATGCGGATCGTCGGAAGCGCACATCTCTTCGTGGATTGCGCGCGCGGCCTGCAATGCCTCGGGCGAGATCGAGCTGACGGCTTTCTTCGCCAGCAGCGGTTCCAGCGCAATGCGCAGTTCGTAGATCTCGGCCACATCCTTCACGGTGAGACCCTTGACGACGACACCCTTGTTGGCGTCGATCGAAACCAGGCCTTCCGAGCGCAAGCCCCGGAACGCCTCTCTCACCGGCGTGGTGCTGACGTCGAAACGTCTGGCGACTTCGTCCTGCCGCAGTTTGTCTCCGGGCTGGTATTTTCCGGACAATATGTCGTTTCTCAGCAGGCTGAGAACGTATTGTTCGATTGTTTTAAAGGCTTTCGGCATGCGCGAATTATAGAACTCATTTCATCAACAGCGTGAGTGCGAGCGAGCCCTGTCCGGGTTGATCGCCTGCGCCGGCCGGTTTGGCCGGTGCAGGGCGGAGACCTCAGGATGCCGTGAACGTCAGCGACGGCGCCCTGATCGAAGGCAGGACGTTGCTGAACCACTGGCCGATGTTCAGAAGCGCCAGATCCTCGTTGGCGCGTCCGATCAGTTGCACGCCGAACGGCAGGAAGGCCGTCGATATGCCCGACGGGACCGTCACGGCAGGCAAGCCGAGCAGCGTCGCCGGCGCACAAAAAGAGGCGTCGCCGGTTTTTTCCAGCCCCTTGAGCGCCGTCGTGGGGGAGGTGATCGTCATGATGGCGTCCAGATTCCGCAAAGGCGCGTCGCGTGTTGCGCGCGCCTGCTTGATCTGTCCGATCAGATTCGCATAGTCGTCGTCGCTTACCGTCTCGCCGCGTTTCACCAGTTCCCGCGTATACGGTCCGGCCAGTTCGCCGGCGTCCTTGATGTCGCCGTACAGGCTTTGCCGGGCTTCATAGGCCAGGATGCCGTTCGTCAGCGCATTGATGTCGCGGATATCCATGCCGAGATCGACGTCCACGCATTCCACGCCGCAGAACTCCAGCCGGCGCACCGTCGCGTCGAAGTTCTGCTGCACTTCGCTGTCCACATGCGCCCATTGCGACGAACGGTAGATACCGATCCTGCGCGGCTTTTCCCCGCGCGCGAAAGCGTCGGCGGATACATCGAAGGGGCGGTCTTGCACGACGATCGCGTGGCACACGGCGGCCCAATGGAAACTGGAGGTGATGAAGCCCAGGTGATCCAGGGTCGGTGCGAGCGGATGCACGCCCTCGGTGGGAATGCGTCCATAAGTGGGTTTGTAGCCCACCGCGCCGCAATAGGATGCCGGCCTGATGACCGAGCCGACGGTCTGCGTTCCCAGTGCGATATCGACGATGCCGGCGCCGACGGCGGCGGCCGAACCGCTCGACGATCCGCCCGGACTGTGCGCCGGGTTCCACGGGTTGACGGTGGCGCCCGGATCGCGCCAGGCGAATTCGGTCGTGACCGTTTTCCCGAATATCACCGCGCCGGCTTCGCGCAGCTTGTTGACGATCCATGCGTCTTTCCGGGGCTGATGTCCCTGGAAGATCTTCGATCCGTAGGCGGTCGGCATGTCCGCGGTGTCGATGAGATCCTTGACCGCGACCGGGACGCCGCGAAGTGCGCCGTCGCTGCCGATGTCGTTACCGGACGGATAGCTTGCGGGACGGCAGGTGAACGCCTTCAGTTGTCCGTCGATGCTGTCCGCCGTCGCAATCGCCAGGTCCAGGCGGGTGGATGTCGTCTCTTTGGTGTTTTGTCTGGTCATGTTCTGCTCTTCAAAATAAGCGGCCTTCATAAGATACCCCGTTCCGGGATGGCGGCAGGATCGCCGCCCCCGCCGCGGGCGACAGGCCGGATTCAATGACGCGACCCGGCCTGTCCCATGCAAGTCTTAGGGCTTGGCGCTCGCCTTTTCGGCGAAGCTGTTGTCGACTGCGCTGTCGTAGGTCACTTCGCCCTGCTTGATATTACCGATATACACCTGCAGATCCAGGCCGCTTTGGAAAGCCTGCCTGGAAATGGACGGCGTCGCCGGATAGATTTTCTGATCCAGCAAGCGCTTCACTGCAGCTTCCACCACGTTCTTCTCAAGCGAAGGGAATTCCTGCACGGCCACGCGATATGCCGTTTCCGGCGAGCTTCGCATGAGCTTCTCGGCATCGGCCATGGCGCTGACGAAGCTCTGCACCATCTGCGGCCGCTTCTGGATGGTCGATTTCAGGGTGTCGATGGTCGAGAAGGCGTATACGCCATCGTACTGCTTGGCAAAGTCGTACACGATCTTGAATCCGCTCGCCAGCGCCTGCTCCACCTGCGGCTGATACAGAACGGCCGCCGCCGCGCGACCGGCGGTGACGGGCGACAGTTCGGTGCCGATTGCCACCGTGTTCAGCTTCACGTTCGACAAGCCTTTGTCCTTCAGCAGCTTTTGCAGCAGGTAAGTGCTGGTGGACGGCGGCAGCGCGACCGAGAGGGTCTGATCCTTGAGATCGTCGATCGACTTGATCGGCGAATTCGGCGGCGCCACCATCCACACCGGAACGCCGGAGACCACCATCGCCACGTTGACCAGCGACGCGCCCTTCAGATTGGCGAGCACGGCCGTCATCGGATCCTGCAGCGAGAAATCCGCGTGGCCGCCGATCACCGCGGCCACGCCCTGGGCGCCGCCGCCTGCCGTCACCTTCTGCACCTCAAGGCCATGCTTGGTGAAAATGCCTTCGTCCATCGCCACATACAGCGGCAGATACTGGATCGATTGAAAGGCCTGGTAGATCACCGCCTTCTCCGCCGCGAAACTGCTCGGGGCGGCAAGGCAGGACGCTGCGATCAATGCGGAACCGAGCAGGCTCCGGACGTACTTCATTGTTCTACTTTCCATGAAACGACCCTTTCTTCTATTAGTTGGACAACCCACGTGAGAACTGCCGCCATCAAAGTCAGGATAATGACTCCGAGCCAGACACTGTTGAGATCGAAAAGCGAACCGGCCACGAACACCGCATGTCCCAATCCGTTTTCGGACGCGATGAATTCGCCCACCACCGCGCCGATCAGGGCGAAGCCGATGTTGATCCGGAAGATGGAGAAGATCCACGGAATCGACGCCGGTACGATCAGTTTCCTGAAGATCATCGCCCGCTGGGCTTTGAACGATTTGAAGAGATTCAGCAGATCCCGGTCCACTTCCTGGGCCGCGGCGCAGGAAGAGATCATGGCGACCGCGAACGTCGAAATGCCGGCCAGCCAGATCTTGGAAATCATGCCCGAGCCGAACCAGATGATGATGAGCGGGCCGAGCGCGATCTTGGGAATGCTGTTGAGCAGGATGGAAAACTGTTCGACGATGTCCGAGGTGCGCGGATAAAACCACAGCACCAGTCCCAGAACGATGCCCAGGCCGCTGCCGACCACCAGTCCGAGCAGGGTCTCGAACAGGGTGACCCAGGTGTCATAGAGGAGTTGTCCTTTGGTGACGCCGATCACCGCGGAGTGATAGATGCCGAGCGGCGATCCGAGCAATTGTCCGTTGATCAGGTTGGCTTGCGCCGCCATTTGCCAGAGGATGACCAGGGTAACCAGGATGGTGGTCACGATCATGGTGGCGCCGTTATTCTTTTTCATGGGATACCTTTCTCCGATCAGATGCCGGCGTGGGCGACATCGCTGGCGCGCAACGCATTCCAGATTTCCTTGTGGAACAGCGGGAATTCCGGCGCGCCGCGTGCGGTCACCGCGTCGCGTTCGCCATCGACCGAAAGGATGATTTTTTCCTCACGCGTAATCTTGGCCGGACGTCCGCCCAGCACGACGATGCGGTTGCTCATCGCAATCGCTTCATCGATATCGTGCGTGACGAGGATGACGCTGGTGCGATCGGTGCGCGTCAGGCTGATGACATCGTTTTCCAGCATCAGCCGGGTTTCGTAATCGAGCGCGGAAAACGGCTCATCGAGCAGCACCACGGTCGGATTGGCGAGCAGCGTCCGGGTCAGCGCGACGCGTTGCTTCATGCCGCCGGAGAGGGAGTGGGGATAGGCGTCGGCGACGGATTCCAGGCCGTAACGGCCCAGCATCGCTTTGGCGCGCACACGGTCGGCATCGGTCACGGTGCGATGCAGCTCGATGCCGAGCACGGCGTTTTCCAGGATCGTCCGCCACGGCAGCAGCAGGTCCTTCTGCAGCATGTAGGCAATGCTGCCGGGCGTGCCGTCTTCCCTCGGCCCCAATGAAATCTTGCCGGCGCTGGGCGTCAGCAGGCCGGAAATCAGGTTGAACAGCGTACTTTTCCCCGCGCCGCTGCGGCCGACGATGGCGACGATTTCGGCCTCGCCGACAGTGAAGTTCAGATTCTGGAAAATCCGGATCTCTTCGCCGTTCGACTTGATGAACGCGTGACTGAGGTTGTTGACTTCAAGGCGGTTCTCCAACATTTGCTCCATAAAAGGTGGCGACGTTGCCGTCGGCAGATGGATTGGAAATATTGTCTTTTGTTAACTATGCATAATGCATAATGCATTGCAATAAGCAGAAGGCATGCCAGGCCCCCGGCCAATGAAGCCAGGGAGAGGGGAAAGCGGGGCGGGCGCTTCGTCGAGGCGGGATTGGCGGCCGCAGGTCCGGCCGGGTCAGCGCGCCGTCAACCGGCGGCGACGCGCACAGAATGCGTGCGGATGGCGCCGTGCTCCCAAAGATGGAGCGCGGTCGCGTTGCGTCGGCGCGATTACGGGGAAGAAGTTTCCGGCTGGGGCGGGAACCGGAGAAGGTGGCGGAGCCGAGCGGCTATGCCGCGACCAGTCTCCGGATGACAAAGCTGACAAGCCCGGAAGCTGTCGTCGGCAATTCCCGCCTGGAAGATGGCGTGCGTGCGCGGCGCACCTTGTTGCTGATCAGGCCGGAGGGGTTACGCAAAAACGCTGCGCCACCAGGCAATGGCGCGGTCGATGAATCCGAGTTCTTCTTCCGGAAACAGATAGGGCTTTTTCGCGCGGAGTTGGTTCAGTATTTCCAGTCTTTCCTCTTCCTTGACCGTACCGTAGGCAATTCCCAGTCTCAGGAGGCTGCGCAGCGCCCCCAGTTTTTCCTGGGCGACCGCTCCTCTGGCGTGTTCGATAGCTATCTTGGTGTCGTGCAATTGTTGCGCCAGCGAATGCGCGAGTCGCCACGCCGGCGTCCTCAGCTTTTCCTCGACCGTCGAGATGCTGACCGCGGAAGATTTGATCTGTGCCGCCAGTATGTCGATCTGGGATTCATCGCCCTTGGCCTGTTTGACGATGGCGGCGGCCCACGCCTTGGATGCCGCAGACAATTCTTCCGAGGTCCAGTCGTGGCGCACGGCGATATGGAAGCCGTAGTTCGACGCCTGCGAAATCAGGATCGCGACAACGTCGGGGAAATCCTTGTCGAGCGCACGTTTTGCCCACGCATACTGACCTGACAGCATCAGATGCTGCACAGCTTCCTCGGTCAGGAAGGTTGAGTTGTCGGATAATTTCGCCAACAAAAAACTGTCGAAGGAGGGGGAAAGAAATCCCGAGTCGCATTTCAGCGATAAACGGACAAAGTTTTTGAAATCGCGCTCCAGCGAGTCGAATACTTCGTCTTTGAGATTGAGATTGATCTTTTTCATGTTCCTCTCCGAGGTGGGGGGGGCTGCTGGTATTGTGAAATCGACAGATTTTGTCGTTGCACGAAATTGTAATGGTGAATCGATTATTCATCGATGTCAGTCATTTTCGCTCGCACTGGCCTGAGCGAGGATTGAATGATCTCGGATATTCATTGACGGCGAAAATCGACGGAACTTTACCTTGGGCAATCTTCCTGTCTGGATGAGGGACCTGCTCATGAATGCGTTCCAGCTATTTCACTCACCGGAATCTCTTGATTTCATAAGTCTCGTTGGCGCGGCGCAAGTGTAAAGTTGTCGCCTTATTCCCGCTATGCAATAGCATGTTCATCGCCTGGAAATAACTGATGAAAAATGTGGGGTAACTCAGGAATTGTTTTGCATGCCGACGTGATTCGGCTCCTCATCGCGTTACCATTTAGAACTCATTTCATCAATAGGCGTGAGATGAGTTCTGGTGGTTGACGCGGCACCTGGTCGTTTGCGCAAAGAACTATTTGTTGTCTTTAAGGAAAGAGCGATCTGTCGAAGTGTAAATTTTTTTCAATTTACAAAAAAATTACTTCAGAACATCATTTTCTCTGCCGTTAATCAGCTACTGAAAATGCTTTTGGCTTCCAGATGCGGACAGACATCGGTTCGTTTGTCTTGCGCACGGCGATATCGACAAGAAATCATCAGCGCGCGACGTGATTCGGCATAGGAAAATTTTCATTGATGAATGCTTGCCAGGAAGAGCAGCTCCCGAGGAAGCAATAACAGTCAATAACAGTCAATAACAATCGCTCTCATTCTAAGAAATCTCACGATGAAAATATTTAAACTCACAATCAAGTCGCGCCTGGCGGTGGCTATGGCCATCCTGTCGGTTCTGCTTCTCGCCATCGGCCTGACCGGTTTGTTCGGCATGTCCACGGTGGTGAAGATCAATCGCGAGCTGTATCAGGTGCGCATGCCGAAAACCGTTGCCGCCGATAACACCTTGCTGTGGGTCGGCCGCCAGCGCACTTCGCTGGATCAGGCTGCGCTGACCACAGACCCGGCATGGGCTCAGCAGATGTACAAGACCGAAGCCGACGTCGGTAAGCAGGCGTTGGAATGGTGGGCGAAATATGCCGCTCTGCCGCAGAGCGAGCGGGCCAAGAAACTGGTGCAGGACGTGACCGATGGCCTGACGAAGACCGAGAAGGCTGTCGATGAATTCCGTGACGCGATCAAGGGCGGCGATCGTCAGCAGATTTCCGACAAGGCGCGCGTGCTGGGCACGGTGTACACCGCGATGCAAAAGAGCGGTACCTTGCTCAACGAATATGAAACCGATGCAGCGCGCCAGAATTATGAGGATTCGCTGAACCGCTACGAAAACTTCCGCATGATTTCCATCGCCGCCGTGGTGATAGGGCTGTTGATTGCGGGTTATAGCTGGTTTTCCCTGCGCCGCGCAATCTCGCGCCCGATCGAGCAGGCGCTCAAGCATTTCGACGATATTGCCGAGGGTGATCTGACACATCGCGTGCACGTGCAGTCGACCGATGAAATGGGCCATTTGCTGACCGGTTTGTCGAAAATGCAGGACAACCTGATCAAGACGGTTTCGACGGTCCGCACGGGCAGCGAGGCCATTGCAACGGCAACCAAGCAAATCAGCGCCGGCAACCTCGATCTGTCGTCCCGCACCGAACAGCAGGCGGCATCGCTGGAAGAAACCGCTTCCAGCATGGATGAGCTGACCAGCACCGTGAAGCACAATGCCGACAACGCGCGCCAGGCGTCGACGCTGGCCGTCAATGCATCGCAGATTGCCAGCGCCGGCAACGATGTCGTCAGCCGCGTCGTCACGACCATGGACGAAATCAAGGATAGCTCCACCAAGATTACCGAGATCGTCGGCATCATCGACGGCATTGCTTTCCAGACCAACATCCTGGCGCTTAACGCGGCAGTGGAAGCAGCGCGGGCCGGCGAGCAGGGCCGTGGTTTCGCGGTGGTGGCCAGCGAGGTGCGCGCTTTGGCGCAACGTTCTTCGAGTGCGGCCAAGGAGATCAAGGACCTGATCATGTTGTCGGTGGATCGCGTGCAAACCGGTTCTTCACTGGCGGGCCAGGCCGGCGAGACCATGAGCGAAATCATCGGCGCGGTGCAACGCGTGACCGACATCATGGGTGAAATCTCTTCGGCGTCCACTGAACAAAGTTCCGGTATCGATCAGGTCTCGCGCGCAGTCACGCATATGGACGAAGCGACGCAACAGAATGCCGCGCTGGTCGAAGAAGCCAGCGCTGCCGCCCAATCGCTTGAACAGCAGGCGTTGGCGCTGAAGGATGCCGTCTCCATCTTCAAGATCGCCGAGGAACACCAGGGCCGCCAGTCGTACGCGGCGCCGGCATCTTCTCGTCCGGTAAGCAAAGCGCCGATCAAGGCGCAGGTCAAGGCGCAGGTCAAGGCACGCGAGCCGAAAGCCATCACCCCGCTGAAGGTTCCTGCCACGGCGCCGGCGCTAGCCTCCGCAAAACCGGCGATCGGCAAGCCGCCTGCAGCCTCGTCGAGCGACGAATGGGAAACGTTCTGATTCCTCAGACGCCGCCTCGCCCACCACGCTTCATCGCGTAACAACACCATTCATGGCCGGAGAAACGGAAACATTTCTCCGGTCGGCTGCCGCATGTCTGGCGTCGGCGCCACGAAATCGGAATTCGCTACGGCGGAACAAAACAGGCGTTCGCATCAGGCTTGCGCCCGCAAACGACAATCTCACCCACTTACACAAGGAGGCATAGATGAGTGACGACACAACCCAACCCCCGGCACGACGGCACTTTTTGCGACAAGTCATCAGCGTCGCCGGAACGGCTTCGCTTTCTTCCCCGCTCGCTATCGGCGCCGGCGCCGGTGCGGCAGCGGCGGCAACCGGTGCGGTCGCTGCAGATGCGCCCGCAGCGGCAGCGGTTCCAGGGCTGAGCGGCTATGCAAGTTTCAGCGCCGATGAAGCCGCCTTCACGGAAACCATGGTCAATGTCATGTGTCCGGCCGACCAGTTCACCCCCAACGGCGTCGATTGCGGCCTGGCGATTTTCATCGACAGGCAATTGAGCGGAGCCTATGGAAAAGGCGCGGGGCGTTACATGAATGGTCCCTGGACGCAAGGCAAGCCGCAACTCGGATTGCAGTTGCCGCTGACGCCTGAGCAGTTCTTCAAGGCCGGCGTGGAAGCCGCCAATCGCCAGGCGGAAAAAAAATTCGGCAAGACCTTCGACCAGTTGACGCCGGCCGACGCCGATGCCTTCCTCGCCGCCATTGCCGACGGCAAGATCGTCGACGACGAGATCCCGCTGGCTTCCTGGTTCAACGAACTGGTCTATCCGTTGTTCACGCAGGCCTGTTACGCCGACCCGCTTTATGGCGGCAACAACAACAAGGTGTTCTGGAAGATGATTGGCTACCCCGGCTTGCCGGCGACGCATACGCTCGACATGGTCAACTACCGAGGCAAGCCGTTCCCCGGCGCGAAAGATCCCAAATCCATCCTCGATTTCAGCTAAGGACAGCTCATGATAAAGAAACTGGAAAAGCGGACGGTCGTGATCGTCGGCGGCGGGCTCACTGCGGGCCTGATTTCGCGTCAATTGACGGCGCAGGGGATCGACGTGCTGGTATTGGAGCGCGGCGGCGACCACACCAGCGGCGCCGAAGCAAAACTGCCGTCCCAACGCGACGAATTGCGCTGGGACGTGCGCCAGGGCCTGGTGCAGAAATGGAATGTGCAGACTTATACGCTGCGCCACTCGCGCGCCGATGCATCGCTGCCGGTACGCTGGATGGAGGCTTTCCTGCCCGGAGAAGGCATGGGCGGCGCGGCCAATCACTGGAACGGCCACACCTGGCGCTGGGCTGAGTATGACCCGACCTTGCGCACGCACTACACCAACCGTTACGGCGCCAAGGCGATTCCCTCGAATGTGCCGCTGCAGGACTGGGGCGTGACGTACAAGCAGATGGAACCGTATCACGATCTGTTCGAAAAACTGTTCGGCATTTCCGGCACCGCCGGCAACGTCAACGGCAAGATCCAGCCGGGCGGCAATCCGTTCGAAGCGCCGCGCCGCGGCGAGTATCCGCAAAAGCCGCTGGAGATCACCGAAGCCGGTTCGGTCTTCAAGCAGACGGCCGAGAAGATGGGCTACCACCCATTCCCGACGCCGGCGGCCAACTCTTCCGGCGTGTACACCAACCCGGACAACCAGAAGCTCGGCCAATGCCAGTATTGCGGCCACTGCGAACGTTTCATCTGCGAGGCCCAGGCGAAGGCGTCGCCGGAAGTCTTGCTGTACCCGATGCTCAAGCAACGCAAGGGTTTCGAGTTGCGTCTGAACAGCCACGTGCTGGGCGTGAACTACGACCGCAAAGCCAAGCGCGTCACCGGCGTGCGCTATCTCGACCTGCGCACCGGCCAGGAGTATGAGCAACCGGCGGACGTGGTGGTGCTGGGCGCATTCACGATGACCAACAACAAGATTCTTTTGCTCGACAAGATCGGCACGCCGTACGATCCGCAGACCGGCAAAGGCGTGGTCGGCCGTAACTTCTGCTATCAGACCACGTCGGCGGTGAACGTCTTCATGAAGGATCGCTGGACCAATCCTTTCCTGTCCACCGGCAGCACCGGCACGGTGATTGACGATTTCAACAACGACAATTTCGACCACACCGGACTGGGCTTCCTCGGCGGCGGCATGATCAGCGCCAACATGTTCAGCGGCCGGCCTATCGTGGCGCGTCGCCTGCCGCCGGGTACGCCGCGCTGGGGCACCAAGTGGAAGCAGGCCAACGTCGACTGGTATGCCCATTCGTTCGGCATGTCGATCCAGGGAAGCTGCTATCCGCATACGGAGAACTTCCTCGATCTCGACCCGGTATACAAGGATGCCTACGGCCAGCCTCTGGTGCGCATGACCTTCGACTGGCGCGACAACGAGATGAAGATGTCGGCCTACGTGACCAAGAAGATGGAAGACATCGCCAAGGCAATGGGCGCCGACATCGTCGGTCCGGCTGCGCCGCGCAAGAGTCCGTTCGACACGCGCATGTACCAGACCACGCATATCACGGGCGGTACGCCGATGGGCATGGATCCATCGACCAGCGTGGTTTCTCCGCATTTGCAGCACTGGGATGCGCAGAACCTGTTCGTGGTGGGCGCATCGGTGTTCCAGCACAACTCGGGCTACAACCCGACCGGTCCGCTGGCAGCGCTGGCGCTGCGGCTGGGCGACGATCTGGTGCAATACGTGCAGCGTCCGCGCATGCTGTGATGAACGAAACGGATTTTTTTCAGGAGTAAACAGATGGAATATAGTCGTCGCGCGGCGCTGGCAGCCGCGCTCACCTTGTCCGGTTTGTCGCTGTCGCTGACGCCGGCGATGGCGCAGGACGTCAACGCCGGCAAGCAGGTCTTTGCACAATGCGCCGCCTGCCACACCGCCACCGCCGTCAACGGCGTCGGGCCCGGATTGCTGGGTATTGTCGGCCGCAAGTCGGCGGCGTCGCCCGGCTTCCGCTACAGTCCGGCGTTCAAGCGCGCCAATCTGACGTGGGATGAAAAAAGTCTCGATGCCTACGTCGCCGATCCGCAAAAAGTCGTGCCCGGCAATCTCATGCCGTTCTCCGGCATCGCCGACGCAAAACAACGCGCCGATCTGATTGCGTATCTGAAGACGGTGAAGTAAGCGATATAGCTGGTTTCGTCCGGGCTTGTTCCAGTGTGGACAAGCCCGGAGCCGTGTGCGCCCGCATGCAGGACCGTGCCTCATCTCAGATGGCTGCTATCGGCAACCGCTTCCGCCGGAAATCACGACCGGCTCTTGCCGCGCAATTCAGTCGTCGTCCTTGCTTTCATTTCGTCCGAGCTGATCCATTTCTTCATGTTCTTCAACCAACTCGTCGAAGATCGCCTCCGCAACCGTGTACGTCAAATATTTGGCATAGGAGTCGACGGCCTTGCTTGTGGCATTGGCTTTCTCTTGTGGCGTCATCTTTGCGTCGTTATCGATTTTGGTGATTTCATCGCCGGTCCACTCATAATAAAGCGCCGCTTGCGGCATTTCTCTATCTTTATATGCGGCGTCCAATGCCTGCCTGCCGAGCTCCCGCTGGCCGCTGTGTCTTTGAAGAAACGCTTTAATGTAGGACTGGAACACATCCGTACTTGGTCCCAGATTGTCGATCGTCTTTTCGAACTCCCATTTTTCTCTCTTGTAAGACGATCCTTCAGCGACCGCGGAAATCTCGTGCGTCGTCGTGCCGACTTCGATGTTGTATTTGCTCTTATACTTTTCGGCTATGGCGCCTCCCGGACTCTTGCTCCACGCTTCAGGAATCTTGAACGGCGTCGCTGTTTTCTTGCCGCCGGGGCGATAGGATTGACCGGCGTTTTTCAGATCTGAGGGAATGGCGACCGGCGTGCCCACCTTCTTGCCTACGCCCCATGCGCATGTGAACGTTGCCGTCCCCGCGTCATCGTCTCTGGCGGTGACGTCAACATGGTAGGTGACCATGTGCGATGTCTTTTCGTCGAGCGCGGAAACATCGGAAGATGTCGGGGCGACACTGGTGCCAGTGCCAGTGCCAGTGCCAGTGCCAGTGCCGCTCGCCGGCGTAGTCGCCGAACCCGCGGAAGCTTTGGGCGGGCCGGAAAACAAGGCATCCTTCACCTTTTGTTCGACTTGAATGGAGTGCTGCTGATTCGCCTGTCCTGAAATCGGAAACAGATTATAGGGAAGCGCCGGTCCTCCAAGATCGTGATTCAACAGATGGCCGCGAATGACGCGCGTCTTGGATTTCTTTTTCAGGGAATCCATCCACTTCCACTGGGGGCCGGTCGCCTGTCCTTTGACGGGGTCGTCGAGATGCAAGGTGGCTTCCATTTTTGTGCCGACTTCGGCTTTCTTCTTGGTCTCGGTCTTGTCGTCCAGGTCGACGTAGTCATAAGGCCCGGAGGTGAACTTGATTTCGGTCTTGTTGAGTTTTCCTTTTACCGTCTCGACCTTGGCTTGCAAAACCGGCTTGGCGATGCTGCTTCCGGGAGGGCGCAGCGCGCGCGTCTGGATGGCGCCGATGAGCGGCTGCTGTTGCTTGAACGCAGGCCTGTTGTCGACAAATCCGGTCGGCGTCGCGGTCGTGCGGTCGTCAACGGATATGGCCGGTACGGCATTCTTTTTGTCATTGATTTGCATGTCGCCGCCACCCTCGCCAATGTCAGTCAGCACTGCTGCACACCGTGCAGCGCCTCAGTATGCCGCCGTTGCCGACCATGGCGCAAGTGGTCGGCCGCTTCCGTCGCCATGGCGGCGCAGCAAGCATATCGGTGGGCATAAGCTGTGATATTCAATGCGAATTAAAAGGCATTGAATAATATATTGGACAACTTGTCGCGCTAACGGCACTCTTGCGCTCTTATTTTGTTCGTCGTTACTGAGGAGACACCCACCATGCCAGCCTACCGTTCCCACACTACCACCCAAGGTCGCAACATGGCCGGAGCCCGTGCGCTGTGGCGCGCCACCGGCATGAAGGACGGCGACTTCGACAAGCCGATCGTTGCCGTGGTGAACTCGTTCACGCAGTTCGTGCCCGGCCATGTGCACCTCAAGGATCTGGGCCAACTGGTGGCGCGCGAGATCGAGGCGGCCGGCGGCGTGGCCAAGGAATTCAACACCATCGCCGTCGACGACGGCATCGCCATGGGGCACGGCGGCATGCTGTACTCGCTGCCGTCGCGCGACCTGATCGCCGATTCGGTCGAATATATGGTCAACGCACACTGCGCGGACGCCATGGTCTGCATCTCGAACTGCGACAAGATCACCCCGGGCATGCTGATGGCCGCGATGCGGCTGAACATCCCGGTGGTGTTCGTGTCCGGCGGCCCGATGGAGGCCGGCAAGGTTGTCAAGGTGGTCAACAGCGACAAGAAGATCATCAAGCTGGACCTGGTGGACGCCATGATCCAGGCCGGCGACAGCAACATCTCGGATGCCGATGTCGCTGAAGTCGAGCGTTCCGCGTGTCCGACCTGCGGTTCGTGCTCCGGCATGTTCACCGCAAACTCGATGAACTGCCTGACCGAAGTGCTGGGTCTGTCGCTGCCGGGCAACGGCACCATCGTCGCCACCCACGCCGACCGCAAGGAATTGTTTCTGAGCGCGGGCCGCCTGATCGTCGAACTGGCCAAGCGCCACTACGAGCAGGACGATTATTCGATCCTGCCGCGCAGCATCGCCACCAAGGCCGCGTTTGAAAACGCCATGACGCTGGACGTCGCCATGGGCGGCTCGACCAACACCGTGCTGCACTTGCTGGCGGCGGCGCATGAGGCGCAAGTCGAATTCACCATGGCCGACATCGACCGCATTTCGCGCAAGGTGCCGTGCCTGTGCAAGGTGGCTCCGATGACCAACAAGTATCACATCGAAGACGTACACCGCGCCGGCGGCATCATCGCCATCCTCGGCGAACTGTCGCGCGCCGGTTTGCTGGACACCTCGCTGCCGACGGTGCACAGCAAGTCGCTGGAAGAAGCGATCAGGAAATACGACATCCGCATCAGCAGCGATGCTGCCGTCCACAAGCTGTTCCGCGCCGCGCCGGGCGGCGTGCCGACGCAGGTGGCTTTCTCGCAGTCTGAACGCTATGCAGAGAACGATCTGGATCGCAGCGCGGGTTGCATCCGCGACCGCGAGCACGCGTATTCGCAGGACGGCGGCCTGGCGGTCCTGTACGGCAACATCGCCGAAAAGGGTTGCATCGTGAAGACGGCCGGCGTGGATGAGAGCATCCTCAAGTTCTCCGGCAAGGCGCGCGTGTTCGAGAGCCAGGATGCGGCGGTGGAAGGCATTCTCGGCGATACCGTGCATGCCGGCGATGTCGTCATCATCCGTTACGAAGGTCCGAAGGGCGGTCCGGGCATGCAGGAAATGTTGTACCCGACTTCGTACATCAAATCGAAGGGCCTCGGCAAGGCATGCGCCTTGTTCACGGACGGCCGCTTCTCCGGCGGCTCTTCGGGCCTCGTGATCGGCCACGCCTCGCCGGAAGCGGCGGAGGGCGGAGCCATCGGCCTGGTGGAAGAGGGCGACGTGATCGACATCGACATCCCGGCGCGCACCATCAACCTGCGCGTCGCGGCCGAGCAACTGGTGCAACGCCGTACCGCAATGGAAGCACGCGGCCGCGATGCCTGGCAGCCGGTGAACCGCGCGCGCGTCGTTTCGCAGGCGCTGCAAGCCTACGCCGCGCTGACCACTTCCGCCGACCGCGGCGCAGTGCGCGATCTGTCGCAACTGAAGCGCTGATCCGGCGCAGAGTCCGTGTCCGGCCCTGGGGCATCCCGGGGCGGACACAGATTATTTCGCCGCGAGATGAGTTCTACACCTTGCGCAGATTTCAGGGCTGGGCAGCGCCAACCGCCGAACTGGCGATGGCGCCAAGAACCTCGTCGGAATCAAGGCCTTCAACATTTTCCCAGGTAATCGGCTTGATGCGCTTCCGATTGACAACAAGGTCAAATACGTCAAAACGGTTGTAATAACCGACGACGTCGTGAAACTGTTTCGGTTCGATGCAGGCAGACAGATCGAAAGTGGCATAGGCGATGCCTTCTTCGGTTTGCAACGAATCGCCGATCTGGCTCCCGGTTGGCGTGACGAACTGGGTTGCCGCCTTGGACGTCTTTTCCAGGAGGTCCGCCACTGAATTATCTTCGGCAGTCAGCATGTCGAATGCGGTCTTGTCCAGATAGCTTCCGCACAGGATGCCGTATGCCTTGGCTTCGAACGAATGTGCGCCGGCCCGGATGCGGTTGGCCGCCACATTGTCGAAATTCTCGCCCGTCGCCGGCTTCTTGGTCGGCCAGATCGGCGGCCAACTGGAAATGTGGATTTGCTCTCCCTGGGCAATGAGAGCGTAACGTGCGAGCGGGTTTGTGTTTTCACCGCAAATGAGGCCGCCAATCTTGCCGATGCGTGTATCCGCGACATGCAGCCCGGCGCCATCGCCGGGAGCCCAGACCATTTTTTCGTAGAAAGTCGGGACCAACTTGCGATGATGGTTGAGGATACTTCCATCGTCGCCGATCAACACATTGGAGTTCCAGATGCAGCCGACGCTCACACGGGTCGATTCACTGAAACCCATTGAGACAAACACTCGATGGCGAGCTGCGGCCGCACGGAGTTCAGCCATTTCGGGGCCGTCCACAAGCAAGCTGTTCGCAACCATTTTCTTGAACCATTCATGGTTGTAAATCGGCGCCCATAAGGCGGCCCAGACTGGAAATCCGGGGATGAAGGATTCGGGAAAGACGATAAGTTCCGCTCCGTTTGAGGCCGCCTCGCCGATTAAGGACAGCGCCTTCTGCAGCGTCGCCGCACTATCCATATAAACGGGCGCAACATGCATCGCTGCGACTTTGACCGTTGGGAGATTCATCAAATAATCCTTTCGTTTATCAACTGAAATCAAAAGACAACCGTTTTAGTGAGCGACGGCCTTTTCCACGCCGATGCCGGTTTCACGCCGTACGGCGAGCTCCTCCCAACGGGCTATCGCACGCTTGTCGGAGAACAGCAACGAGAAGACAAAGACCAGCAGGAATCCGACAGGAATCGAGATAAGGCCGGGGTTGCGCAACGAGACAAGCGGCGCCTTCAGTCCCACAAGACTGGTCGCGTTGTCGGGAATGCTTGCGGCCAATGCGGCGGCGGTTTCTTTTTCCGCGCGCAGCTTGTTCGTTTCTTCGACAGTCGCGGTTCCGGGATTTTTCCCGGCCTCGGCGATACGCGTGTTCAATGCTGCGACGTTGGCGATGGCGGCCTCCTTCTGCTGCAGCGGATACGTCATGTTCGGCGATACCAGGACCAACACGATCGCCAGCGACGTTCCGCCGATCACTCCTGCCAGCACGCCTGCCGTACTGCAGCGTTTCCAGTACAACGTCATCAACAGCGCCGGCAGATTCGCGGACGCGGCGACCGCATAACCCAGGCCGACCAGATGCGCAACGTTCTGACCTTTGGCGAGAATCCCGCAAACGACGCAAATCACGGCCATCATCAACGTTGCCACGCGGGCCGCCCGCACCTGTTCCTGTTCGGTTGCCCGGCCGTTGCGAATGGCGCCGACATAGACGTCGTGGGCCAGTGCGGACGCTGCCGCCAGCGTCAGGCCGGCCACGACAGCCACAATGGTTGCAAACGACACCGCCGCGACGAAGGCCAGCATGAAGTTGCCCGCCAGGCTATCTGCCCCGCCGCCCAAGAACTGCGCCAGCATCGGCGCCGCAAGGTTGCCGCCCTTGTCCAAGACGACGATGGCTTTGGCGCCGACATAGTGGGCGGCGGCAAAGCCGATAAACACGATCAAGAGATGGCATACGCCGATTGCCAGCATCGCCCAGAGGACGGAACTGCGCGCCGCCTTGGCGTCGGGAACGGTAAAAAAGCGCATCAGGATGTGCGGCATGGCGGCGGTGCCCAGCACCAGCGCCAGTCCCAGCGATATCTGTTCGAGAGGGTTCTTCAGATACAGTCCGGACTCCAGGAAGCGCTGTCCGGCTTCTTGCGTGCCCAGCGCATGGGAACCCTTGAGCAATATCTCGCTGACATACGATTGCAGAAGCGGGTTCTTCGTCAACGAAACAAAGAACCCGGAGACGTTGAATCCGAACGGCGCCCAAGACAGTATCACGAGCACAAAGCACGACGAAATCAACAATACGGCTTTGATGACCTGTACGGATGTCGTTGCCCGCATCCCGCCGAATACAACATAGGTGAGCATCAGAATGCCAACCGCCAAGACTGAGATTTCGTACGGAATGCCGATGAGGGCGCGAAGAATGACGGCCCCGCCGACAATCTGGGGGACCATGTAGAACACGGCAACGATGATGCTCGAAACAGCGGCTGCAACCTTGGTGCTGCGGAAGCTGTTGCGATAGGCAAGAACATCGCCGAGCGTGTAACGTCCGAGATTGCGGCAGGGCTCTGCCACCAGCAGCAGCACGGGAATGAACGCAACGAAGAAGCCGATAAGATAAGCAATGCCGTCGTAGCCGTACAGTGCGATCAATCCCGAAACGCCAAGAAACGCCGCGGCCGAAAGGTAATCGCCGGCTATCGCGAGGCCGTTCCGAATCGGCCCGATGCCGCCTCCCGCGGTATAGAAATCGGTTGCCGTGCGGTTCCGTTTGGCGGAAAGATAAGTGATGAACAACGTCGCGCCGAAGAAGATCGCGAAGACCGCGATGGTCATTCCTTGAAATTCGGTGCCGACTAGGACTTTGGTCTCCGCAAAGGCGCCGCCGGCGACCAGGGTAAGCGCCAGCGCCAGCACGCTTTTGATTTTCAGCAATGGACTCATGCCAATTCCTTTCAGCTTTTTTTAAGTGTCGATTCAGATCCGGCCAATTTCCTGGTCCAGCTTGCGCATGCTGATTGCGTACGCATAGGCAATAAGGCCGCCGATGGGGTACTGGAGCAGGGCGTAAGCCAGCCCCAGGTTGACGACGCCGAACAGACGGATGTGGAATATCGACGGATAGAAAGTCGTTATCGCGGGAATGGAAAAATAGAACAGTGCGCCAACGATGAAGAGCGTCGTGACCACGGTTCTGCGTTTGCGAGAAATTGCGTGAAATTGCGGATTCCGATACATGGCCGACCACGTATCCGGCGGATTGTCGCTGTGCATGAACGCCCCTCGGAAGATTGAATAAAGATAAAAATCCAACTGCCTGCGAGAATACGTACCCCGGCGACGCTTTTGTGGCGACAACGCTCAGACTCACTTGGCGAACCAAGGTTATCAGGCCATTTTGACAAAAAAAACTGGTGATTCCGCAATCGCCATTGCATTTTTGCAAGGCATGTTTTTTGCCATTTCAGTGCATATTTTGCTGCAAATGCACATTTATCGTGCTTGTTGTGAATGCGTTAGGCCGCGATATACTGAGTCGCCGGCATGTGACCGAACAACCCATTGCGAAATTGCAGATGAGCACAAAAATACCCAATTGGAACGATTTGCGTATCTTCCTCGAGGTCGCGCGTGCCGGCACTCTTTCCGGCGCCGCGGCAAAGTTGAGGGTGGACCATTCAACAATCAGCCGGCGCATTGCCCACCTGGAATCTGTCATTGATGCGCCGGTCTTCGAGCGCGACCATCAGGGATTCCACATCACGGCAAAGGGGCGCGAGTTACTGGCGCATGTCGAAACCATGGAGTCCGGGGCCCTGGCAATTGGGGAATCGTTGTCGGGAACGTCTCGTATTCCCTCCGGCCCGGTTCGCATTGCGACCATGGAGGGCATCGCTTCGCTGTATCTGTCGAGGAAATTCGTGGGTTTCAAAGACCTGTACCCGCTGATTCAGATTGAGCTTGTCACTTCCACCCAACTGGTCCATGTGAGCCAACGAGAGGCGGATATTTTTCTCAGCTTCTTTCCATCGGAAGGCAAAGGACTGGAAGTGGAGCCAGTGGGAGCGTTTCCTTTGCATTTATATGCGTCGGAGAGCTATCTCTCCCGCCACGGCATACCCGAGTCGATGCATGAACTCAGTCAGCATCAGTTTGTGTCCTATGTTGATGACCTGATTCAGCTCAATACCGTTCGTTGGCTGGAAGAGGCGATAAAGAACCCGCATGTGGTCTTTCATTCCTCAAGCATGATCGCGCAGTTGTTTGCCGCGGCCGAAGGCGGGGGCATCGTCATGCTGCCGGCGTTCTCGAACGCGGAACGATTCGGCCTGCGGCCGGTGCTGCTGGACGCGTTCGAAGTGAAACGAACCATATGGATGACGGTTCATCGCGAACGCTGTTTCATGCCGCGCATAAAGGCGGTTCAAAAATTCCTGAAAGACATCCTTGCGCGAGACTTTCCTTTGCCGCCAGGAATCCGGGGAAGTTGACCCGCCAACCATGAAAGTGCTCGGCAGCGTGCGCTGGCGGCCTCAAGCGCGCCAGCGGCACAGATGAGTCGTCATCGAATCTGCTTATTCAGCAGATTTCTCGATCGCTGAAACCAGATCGGGTACATCGGTCAGGAACGGTGTATGGCCGGTGTTGAGCGTGAACTCCAGGCGCACCGGCGTGGCGGCAACCATCTTTTGCTGCAAGTAAGGACTGACGACCTGATCCTGCGCGGTGTGGATGTAGACCTTGTCGACCTTGCCGAAACGTTGAGCGGTCAACTTCACCGGCGTGGCGATAGGCGCCAGCGGTTCATCGATGATCAGATCCGGCAATGCCTTGCGCAAACCTTCCGGCGCGCCGTTGGCGAACAGGTCGGCGCGGGAGGCGTAATTGACCGAGATCATGCCTTTGGCCTCATCGATCTGCAGCGCCGGGCCGGCTTTGCTGTCGCGATCCTGCTTGGCCAGCGACAACATCGATTCGCCATCCTGCGGCAGGTAGGCGGCCAGATACACGGCGGTCTTGACCTTGGCCGGAGCGGCTTCCGCCACTGCCGACACCGCGATGCCGCCAAAGCTATGGCCGACCAGCACCACCGGCTGCGATTCGCCATTGATCGCCTTGAGTACCGTGTCGCGATAAACGTCGCCGCTGACCAGGTTGGTCGCCATCGGTGCGCTCGGGCGGCCAGGCAGATCGATGTTGATGACGCGATAGCCGTCAGCCTGCAATTTGGCGCTGACGCCATCCCAGACATGCGCGTCTTCAAATGCGCCGTGGACGAGGGCGATAGCCGGCTTTTCTGCAGCCATTGCATGAACGCCGGTCAAGGCGGCGGAAGTCAGAACCAAAACGTTTAATGCTTTCATGTGATACTCCTAAAAGGGTTGATAAGATCGGGAACCACGGAGAAAATGATAGGACGCAGCGACATGACCAGCCATATCCAGGAGCCCGAACTTCATGATCGATCGTCCGGAAAAATGCCGGACTATGGCATGGCGGCCACTCGCGCTGATGTCCTGTCCCAGGTGCTGACCTTGATCCGGTTACGCGGCGAGCTGGTGTATTCAGCACGGCTGCGAGCGCCCTGGAGCATTGCTTTTCCCAAAGGGGCGGCGCATTTCTATTTCGTCGAGATGGGTACGATGTGGGTCAAGACCCTGGGCGCCGAGCCGATTGCCGTAAATCAGGGCGACATGTTGCTGCTGCCGCATGGCACGGGCCACCAGGTTTGCGACCATCCGGCCACGCCGCCGGCAGAAATCGGCAGCCTCATCAGCGGACATTTCGACCGCGACAAATCGGTGCTCGATTACGGCGGCGATGGCGCATCGACTTGCCTTGTCGGCGGCCTGTTCCATTTTGAAGGGGGATCGCTGGCCGCCATCATGGCGGCCCTGCCCCTGGTGGTGCATATCCCCAGCGAGGAAGGCAAGACACCGGACTGGTTGCACGCGCTGACCCATTTTCTGGTCAAGGAGTCGCGTGAGGTCGAACCCGGCTCCTCGCTGATGATTTCGCGGCTGATCGATTTATTGGTGATACGCACGCTGCGCACCTGGGCTGCCGGTCAGACGCGGCCAAGCAGTTGGGTAGGCGCATTGGGCGACGAGCGTATCGGCCGCGCGCTGAGCGCCATCCATGCCGCGCCCTATCATCCATGGACGGTGGAGGGATTGGCCGGCATCTCCGCAATGTCGCGCTCGATTTTTGCGGAGCGCTTCACTGAGCGGGTCGGCGAGGCGCCATTGCACTATGTCAAACGGTTGAAATTGACGCTGGCGGCGGACATGCTTGCCAGCGGCGGGCTGCGCGTCACGCAAGCGGCGGAACGCATCGGTTACGCATCGGACGCCGCCTTCAGCCGCGCCTTCAAGGCGCAGTTCGGCTACGCGCCGAGCGAAGCAAGCCAACGTCAGGACGGTTCGGGGAGCAAGCCCGGCAGGGGCGTCATCACGAGCTCACCATGACGGGGAGGAATGAGCCGAGCATTACGGGCAAGCACAGGTAACAGGCCACCTCAATCTTGATCGCGTTCTCATTGTCATAGGCGCCCTTCGGCCCGAGCACGTTCACGTTGGCAACGGTCTTTCCTTGCCAGCGTAAAGGCACATTGATGATGCACTCGCAGCCCAAGGAAAAAATCAGATTGTGGTCAGGGAAACTGGCTCGAATGGCATCCCGTCCATCAACAACGAGCGGTCTCCCGGCAGCAATGACTTTTCTCATTTGCGGGGCCGTATCCAGTGCCTTTTGACCACCCGAGGAAAACAGGTCCGGCTTGCTGCTATAAATCCTTTCCGAAAATGATTCGGAGGCATCTATTTTCAGAATGGTCATCAAGGCATGCCCGACGGATGCTTTCAGATACCGGTCAAGCATGCGAAAGCTGTGCTTGGGCGATCCGACGTCGCCAGACAGCCTGCATAGCTTGACCAGGTAATCGGCCGGCGAGCTTACGGAGCGGCGCGCCACGGAATTTCCACATAGGATGCAGTTTCACCACCGGTGACGATATGGAGCAACGGCGGCTGCCCATTTGGTATTTGCGGGAAGTGGTCAATGTCTGCGCCGCCAATGGAAATCCGCAATCTGCTGCCTTTCCTCAGGCGCCACGATACGGGTAGCAGGGCAAATTCGAAGACCTCGGCTTTTCCGGGCGTGAGCAACGAAGCCGCAGACCGGTAGAAGGTCCGATATGGCCAGGTGGTCTTATATGCCGCCGGCGGATTGGCCTTTGCGCGGTGAATGCCTCGCAACATGCCCTCGGTCATGTAGCGAACCGTTCCGTCGTCTTCGATTTCCGACGCATATACGAACAGGGCGGCATCGGTGTGGGAGCTGGCAACGTTGAGTGCAACGATGATATGGCCGCTCAGTTCGCGGTCGGTCTCCAAAACTTCGGACGTGAAATTGAGGAGCAGCTTGTCCCGGCCATGCCAATCGAAGTAATAGTTCTCGATGTTGGCCGCGCCCAACCGTTCCCAGCGGGTGTCGCCGCCGGTGGTCGTATCAAACCGGACCTGGTACGGAATCCGCGCCTGTTCTTCCGCGGCGGCGGTCGAGATGCCGCCCTCGGCGGTGAAGAACCTCTTCTCGTTCGCAACGGGCGGCCACACATTGGACTCATTCCATGTATTGCCGTGCACGCTGTAGTAGTGAACGGGAGACTCTTCCTTGATGCCGGTGGCCATACCCAACAGGTGCTCGTCGAAGAAACGCAGCACTTCGGCCAGAAGCGGGAACTGCGACGACACTTGCATGCGCCACGGGGACACGTTCGTGCGGGCGCCATGGTCCCAGGGACCCAGCAGGAGGCGGTCGTTGGGACCGGCCATGGTCAGGAAGCGAGTGATCGCGCCATTGGCATAGCCTCCGCCATCGTACCAGCCCGAAATCGAGTAAATGGCCACGTCTTTGGACGTGCCTTCCAGTTGGTAATAGAACGGGCTGCACACATCCGTGTTCAACGAGGGGTCGTAAATCGGACCTTCGTCGCGGAACGCAATCTCGGGCATCATGTCATGCAGCCTGAAGTTGTTCTTATGCTCGGCGATTGCGGCCTGGAGCAAAGCCCCGTCGGCGTCTTCGTCGACCGGCTGCGGACCATCCAGCCGCGGGTCGTTGAAGTAGGGGAATTTTGCCGTCAGGACCGGGTCATTGTGGTCCAGCGCAGTCATCAGTTCGTCGTAGTCCCGGCTCCAGACGCGGGAGAGCATGCCGCCGGGGAAAAGCTGCTCGTTATAGATGTCGGAAACGGAAAACAGGGGAGCGATTGCTTTAACGGCTTTGTGACCGGTGCTGGCAAGGAAGCAGGAAGCTGCGCCCAGGTAGGAGATCCCTGTCGCACCGATGACGCCGTTCGACCACGTTCGGGAAACAATCCAGTCTGCCACCTCATAGGAATCATCGCGTTCCTTGGGGGAACGCAAGGCATCCCGGGTTCCGAAACTGGCGCCGGTTCCGCGGACGTCGACGATGACGACAACGTAGCCGCGCGGCACGAAGAAGTCGCGATACTTGGCGCCGTTCGGGCTCGGTTCGGCGCCGGCCTCGCGCAGCTTGAAGCGCCGGTTGTACGGTGTGAAGATGGTGATGGCGGGGAATTTTCCTCCCGGTTTTCCGCTTTGCGGGACATAGACGTCAATAGCGATGCGGCAACCGTCGCGCATTGTCAGATATTGCGACTCCGGCAACGTCGGTATCGCGTACTCCGGCGGCCTTGATTCCAGATACTTTTGCGGAGGAATTTTCCAGCCGGATTTGACGCTATCTAGATCTTCCATGGATATCTCTTGAATTTTAAGTAAAGGGACCCCCTAAAGGCCTGAAAATCAGGCCCCGCAAGATTGCCGGAAAAAGGGGGAGGGGATTCTTGTCGGCGTTAGTTTTCAGCTTTCCATCGTCTTGGCATATCGCCGATGAATAACCCAGTTCGACAGCAGCGCCATGGCCAAGGTGCCGATGACCAATACCAGCGCCAACGCGGCGCCAAACGGCCAGTTGGATGCTTTGGTTATCTGGTCGTACAGCGCGGGCGCCATCATCGTCACGCCGCTGCCGCCCAAAAGCACCGGAGTGGCGTAAGCGTTCATGCAGAGGATGAAAACGAGCATCGTGCCGGCGGCAATGCCTGGCGCCGCGATCGGCAGCACGACTCGACGGAATGACGTCAAGAAGTTGGCCCCCAAGACCTGGGCCGCCTCTTCCACGGAGAAGTCAATGCCTTCAAGAACGCTCTGCAGGGTGAGAATCATGTAAGGCATCACGACGGCGGTGGTGCCGACGATGACGGCAAACGGGGTGAAAAGAAGTTGCAATGGCGCATCGATGACGCCGAAGTCTTTCAGCACGGCGTTTACCAGACCGGCATTGCCAAACACAATCATCCAGCCTGCGGCGCGCACGACATTACCCACCATTAACGGGAAGACCAGCAGGATGACAAACAGGCTCTTGAAGCGACTTTGCGTCTTGGCCAGGAAGTAGGCAACCGGCAGCCCTAACAGAAGCGCCAGGAACGTGCACAGTGCAGCAATCCACAGCGTCGTCCACAATACCTTGCTGTAGTAGGCATCGGAAAAGAATCTCGCATAGTTCTCCAAGGTGAATGCCGACACCATCAGGTCTGTCACGTCGTAGTGATTGAAGCTGTAACGGAACAGAAAGAGGATGGGGATGACAATTATGCCCAAGACGATCAGGGACGCCGGGAAAGCCATGAATGGGCCGCGCAGGTTTGTGCGGCTGCGAACAGTAGTGGTTGTCATGGCGCTTCTTTACTCAGTGAAGAGAACAGCATCCGCGTAGTTGAAACAGGCATGGACCTTCGCGCCAATGGCTGCGTCGCAGTCCGCCAGGGCCTTGTTGTTCGGGACCTGGCAAGAGATGAGTTCGTGTTGATCGGTTCGCACCCTTATTTCAACTTGTGCACCGAGATAGATGACCGATTCAATCTTTCCTGGAATCGCGTTGACGTGAGGCGTCTGCTCCCCCGAGAGGAATATTCTCTCGGGGCGCACGCCGAGACGCACGGCGTTTTTCACAGTCTGCGAGGTCGAAATCGAGGTTCCTTTTTCGGTAAAGAAAGTGCGGTCGCCGTCCAGCTTGCCCGGGAAGAAATTCATATGCCCCAGGAAGTCTGCAACGAACAAATTGGCCGGCTGCTCATACAGGGTCTGCGCGCTTCCGACCTGCTGGACCTTCCCGTCATGCATGATGGCCATGCGGTCAGCGATGGCCAATGCCTCTTCCTGGTCGTGCGTGACGAAAATCGTCGTGAGGCCGAGGCGTTGCTGGAGCTCCCTGATTTCGTCGCGGACTTCGACACGCAGCTTTGCATCGAGGGCTGACAGCGGTTCATCCAGCAAGAACACCTTGGGCTCAATTGCAAGCGCGCGAGCAATCGACACACGCTGTTGCTGGCCGCCGGAAAGCTGCCGCGGATAGCGGTCGGCGTACTGCGCCATGCGCACCATATCCAGCGCTTTACGGATGCGTCCAACGCGCTCGCCGGCGGGCACCTTGTGCATTTCCAGGCCGAAGGAAACGTTTTCCTTCACGGTCATGTGCGGGAACAATGCGTAACGCTGGAACACCATGCCGGTGTTGCGCTTGTGCACCGGGAGGCCGGTGACGTCTGAGACGCCGATAAGAATGCGGCCGGAAGTCGGTTCGACGAAGCCGGCAATCATGCGCAGCGTGGTCGTCTTGCCGCAACCGCTCGGCCCCAGAAAAGCCACGAGCTCTCCGTCCGCGATGCGCAGCGAGAAGTCGTTCACCGCGGCGGCAGGAGCGCCAGGGAAGCGTTTATTCAAATTTTCGATGACAACTTGGGCCATGATTAGACAACCTGACTGAGTTTGACGAAGCGGTCGGTGATGAGCATCACCGCTCCCAGAAGAAGAATCTGCATTGCAGAAACGGCGGCGATCGTTGGGTCGAGATTGAACTCGAGGTACTGCATGATGGCAATGGGAAGCGTCGTGTGGCCTGGACCGACCAGGGAAAGTGACAGTTCAAGGTTCTCAAACGACACCACGAACGAAAACAGCGCCGCCGCAACGATGGACGGACGAAGCATGGGCAAGGTGATGCGCAGAAAGACAACCCGAGGGCTGGCTCCCAGTACGCTCGCTGCTTCTTCAAGCGTGCGGTCCAGGCCTTTCATCCCCGCCACAACGAGCCTGACCGTCCACGGAATCGTCAAACAGATATGCGCAATCACGAGACTCGCGTGTGTGCCCACGATGTCCCGGTCGAGAAATTTTTCTGCCTGGACATAAAACAGATAAATCGCGATGCCGGCGACAATGCCGGGAATCAGCACGGGGGATAGCAGCAATGTGCTGACTAGTTGGCTTCCCCTGAACTTGTTGCGCTGGATCCCAAACGCAGCCAGCATGCCAAGCGCACCGCCTGTCAACGTGGCAACGGCGGCAATCTGGATGCTGGCGATGAAGCCGTTTGCGAACGACGGATTGCGCCAGGCGTTGCCGTACCAGTGCGTGGTGTAACCAGACGGCGGGAAATGGGGTATCGCATCCTTGAAGAAGCTCATCCATACAACGCAAATCAGTGGTGCGAGCATGAAGAGATACATCAGCGCCACAAATACGCGGTGAATAAACGTGGCTCCGGACAAGCCTCGCCGGAAGTACGGACGTGAATACATTCTGACCTCTCAGGACTTAAGCGTTTTCGTCCAGAAGTCGAGCATCTGCACCTGGTTTTGAGCCAGATAGGCGTAGTCAATCTTGAGCATGCGGGCGCGCTCTGCTTCGGTGAAGCCAATCCTGGCGTTGAGCTCCGGTGCAATCTTGGCGTCGCTCACGGTGGGAAGGTAGCCGAGTTTCTCGGCAAATGCGGTTTGTGCCGCCGGCTCCAGCATTGCATTCAGATAGGCCAGGCCGTTTGCCTTGTTGCGAGCGTTTTTCGGGACGCCGGCTTCGTAAAGCGTCGGGAAGCCGCCTTCGGTCGGTATGACGCGGTCGACCGGAATGCCGGCTTTGCGCCACATATAGGCACGCGCAGCCGCGATGATGGTGAACCATATTTCACCGGACTTCAGCGCTGCGGCGACTGCTTCGGTGGAGGGCAGGACCTTGGCGTCCAGATTGCGGAGTTCAGTGAGCTTCGCCTGCGCCGGTGCGATGTTTGTAGGCGACCCGCCGCCGACGACCGCAGCCACCACCGTATTGGTTGTGAACAGGAAGTCGGAGAGGCCGACTTTTCCTTTGTATTTCGGGTCCCACAAATCCGCAAATGACTTCGGAGGTGTTTTCACAAACTCCGTGTTGTAGACAATTACGTGCGCAGAATAGATGTGTGCGATGGAGAATTTGCTTTTCAAAAACGGAAGGATCAGGGCGGACCTCGGAACGTTCGCTTCGGTGATGGGTTCAAGCGCACCCGCCTGGCCTGCGGCATACATGTCGAAGTCTGCGAGACAGGCAACATCCATGCTGCCGCGGCGCGACTGGCGCTCGGCCATCAGCTTGGTCCTGCGCTGGGTGGGTGCCCCGATGTCCTGGATCACCTCGATTCCCTTCGGCTTGATCAGGGGTGTGTCGACTCCGCTGCGAAGCGTATCGCCAAAATCGCCGCCCCAGGTGCCAACAATTGTCTGATTTTGCTGGGCGAGCGCGAAACGGGGGAGAAGCAGGGAGGAAGCAGTTGCGCAGAGCAGATGACGACGATTTACGTTCATTTTGGCCCTCTATTGTGATGTGAGTCACCAGATTATTGTTTTCCAGGGCAGATGACAAACATGAAATTCCAATCAATATATAAAATTCGACTATGGCAGGCATGTCTTGCCTTCGTCAGCGACAACCGCAACGGGTTGTGGATGCGCTATGAAATGGGGGTCACATGAAGCCATTCCTTTCGTTCCACCTTCTGACGAATCAAGCGCGCGAGCGTATCTCGTACGACTCCGCAGGCCGAGTTGGAAATGGCCCCCTTCGACACGCAGAGAGAAAGCGTTCTTTGCAATGTGACGCCCTCGATCCGGGTACACCGCAGCAATTCCAGGTTTTCTCCCTTCAGCGCCGCCCAGGGGAGAATGGTCCAGGCCAGTCCTTCGCGGGCGGCGCCCACCATCACCGAAGCGGCTGCACTTTCAGCGATGACGGAGTACCGCAGACCTTGTTCGGTGCAGGCGCGCTCCATTTTGACCCGGACAGAATTCGGAAAGCTGGGAAGCACAAGCGGCATCATGCAAAGCTGTTCCAGGGTCGGCGAGTGATCGAGGGGGGACGATGCAGGTCCTATCAGCAAGAGGTCTTCTATCAGGAGCGGATAGATATCGAATTTGGTGCTTTCCTGGATATCGACGCCGACCGTAATATCAAGCGTCTGTTTCGCCACCATTTCCGCAAGGTCCGCGGTAGCCCCTTCCACAATCTCCACGGAAATCTGTTTGTATCTGGATGTCAGTTCGGCCAATAACTCGACCGCCACCATTTTCGACGTGCTGGTTGGCAGGCCAAGCGAGATATGTCCCGTTGGGTCGGTCGATTCCTGCTTGACGACGACGGTCGCCTCGTCTATTTGTCGCAGGATGGTTTTCGCGTATTGATAGAGAAGTTCCCCTGCCGGCGTCGGCCGTGCGCCCCGCACCCCTCTGTTGAGCAGTTTTACGCCGAGTTCGGCTTCGAGATTTGCAAGATGCTGACTGATCGACGGCTGCGCGACGAACAGGGATTGTGCGGCCGCAGTGATGCTCTCCAGTTCGACAATGCGCGCGAAGTATTTTAATTGCTTGAAATCCATGTCGTCTCTTCCAAAGGTCAGCTTTTTGTCAATCTTAAGGCACACGAGAAAATATCAGAACTCATTTCGTCAATAGACGTGAGATGCGTTCCATGCAAATACGTATTTGCCTATCTCAGTCCAGACGATAAAGCGATGGATGCATTGGAATGTCATATGGGAGCGCCAAACGGTTTTGATTGCAACCCTCTATTGCGCTTCATATAGTGGAGGTCAGCCCAACCGGACGGCCACGCCGATGATTGCCCCAGAAACAAATACTGCCAGCGAGCTTCCGACGCTATTCGAGCGTTCCTCTTTCTTGCCCGAGCCGCTGGCCAGGTCCGCATCGCGAAGAGACAGTTGCCAAGCATTTCCCATGCCAGAGCAGCAAGCCGTTGCCTTACTCATCGATTCGGCGCGGTTGTCCTGGGCGCAGAAGACGCGTGTTCTCGCCGATGCAAGCGGCATTGTCCACACGCTTCGAGCTGCTGCGACGACCGATCGTCTCGACAGATTCATTCATGACTTCTTCCGCACGTATCCGCCTTCTTCTCCTGATGGCGTTGCGCTTTTGCGTCTGGCTGAAGGGCTGCTTCGCATACCGGACGCAGCGACAAGCGATGCGCTGATTCGCGGTGAACTCGATAAAGCGCACCGGCACTCCGGTCTGGACCCTGACATATCGATAGCGTTGAACGTGGTTTCCAGGCTATTGAACGTCGCGAAGCATCTGTTTGCGGAAGACCAGGCGCATCCGTTGGAATCGAGGATCAAGGGAATGGCGCGTTCCGTGCTCGAGCCCGTCTTGCGCGGCGGAATGAATACCCTCATCCGGAAAATGGGCGGTCGCTTCGTTCTCGGCCGGACAATGGATGAGGCGATACATAACGCCGCATCGAAGAAGGATTTCAACTACTCCTTCGGCCTCGCCCTGGCATCAGCGCTTTCCCAGGAGGACGCGCAAAGGGCGGTGCATCTCTATGAGAATGCAATTCACGACATCGGACGTTCTGCAGGTACGAGGGAAATTTACGAGAAAGCCGTTATCTCAGTCAAACTCTCGGCATTGCATCCGCGTTATGTTCGAAGCCAATATCCGCGCGTCATGAGCGAACTGTACCCGCGCTTGCGGCACTTGGCCGAGCTGGCCAGAGGATACGGCATAGGCATGTGCATAGGCGCGGAAGAATATGGCCGTGTCGATATGTCGATGGACCTTCTCGCGAAACTTTGCGAGGAACGCTCGCTCCGCGGATGGAATGGCATCGGTTTTACGGTTCAGGCCTACCTGAAGCGCTGCTCTGAAATCATCGACTTCGTCGTCAGTTTGGCCAAGCGCGGCAACCGAAGAATGATGGTGCGGTTGGTCAAGGGCGGGTATTGGACTTCAGAAATAAAACGTGCGCAACGGGAGGGCTTGGAAGACTATCCTGTTTTCACACGCAAGGAGCACACCGACATCTCTTATCTGGCATGTGCACGACGGCTCTTGTCCGAGCCGGAAAGTATCTATCCGCAATTTGCCACACATAATCCTCACACGCTGGCGTATATACGCGAGATAGCCGGTCGGGACTTCCACCACGGGCAGTATGAGTTCCAAGGTTTGTATGGCGTTGGCGAATATATCTATGCAGACGTGGTGAAGGGAAACGCTTCCGATAGCCTCGATCGTCCTTGCCGTATCCACTCGCTCATCGGATCATCGCGTGTAGTGATTCCCTATCTGGTGCAGCGGTTTCTTGATGACGGCGCCGGGACGTCATTCGTTAAAAACTTGATAAATAGCGCCATCTCTGTGGACACGCTTGTTCAGGATCCAGTCGACGTTGCAGAGATGCCGATAGAGGGGCGCCGTGACATCGGCCGGCCGCACAATGCGATCCCGTTGCCGATCGCACTCTACGGAACAACCCGGAAGAATTCGCTCGGAGTCGACCTGGCGGACGAATCGACACTCTCGGATCTGGCTGACGCCACCGCAAGGGAGGCCGGAAAGTTGTGGGCAGCGCATTGGTCGGCGAAATCCGAAGATGCACGTCATTTTGCATCCCGCTGCATCAGAAACCCGGCAATCCACAGCGACATCGTGGGGGATGTCACTCCGGCAAATCCAGATGAAGTTGACCGCGCATTGCGGTTGAGCGTCGTCGCAAGCCACGTCTGGAGCAAATGGTCTCCGATGCAACGCGCCCTGGTGCTGGAGCGCAGCGCCGAGCTGATTCACGGGGCGCGGTATCGTCTTATTTCGCTCGCGGTGCGCGAGGCCGGCAAGACCATTGCGAATGCCGTAGCGGAGTTGCGCGAGGCCATCGATGCGCTGCGATACTACGCTGCGCAGATTCGATTCGAATTTTCAAATGATACGCATCAACCGATGGGCGTCGTGGCTTGCATCAGCCCTTGGAATTCGCCTATCGCTATTTTCGCAGGCCAGATCGGGGCCGCTCTTGCTGCCGGAAATTCTGTCGTCGCAAAGCCGGCGCAGGAAACGACGCTCATTTCGGCGCTAGTCGTTCAGCTTATGCACCAGGCCGGCATCCCGGACAATGTACTCCAGCTTCTGCCGGGCGGGAGCGATATCGGCGCCGCATTGGTCGCAGACGCCAGGGTCGAAAACGTGCTCTTTACCGGTTCGCTCGCTGTCGCCCGCCAGGTCAATCGAGCGGCGGCGTCGCGCAGAAATGCATTCGGGCAGGTTCCGGTTTTTATCTCGGGAACCGGCGGTCTGAGTGCAATGATAATGGATTCATCCGTGTCGCCGGAACGCGTGGTTGCCGAGATCGTTGCATCCGCCTTCGACAGCGCGGGACAGCGTTGCTCGGCATTGCGACTTCTTTGCATCCAGGCCGACATCGCTCAACCGGTTATCGAAAAGATCAAGGGAGCAATGGCCGAATTGTCGATTGGAAGAACGGATATTCCAAGCACCGACATCGGGCCGATGGTTCGTCGCGATGTCCGTCGGTCAGTCGAAGAACATATTGCGAGAATGCGTGCAACCGGTCATCCTGTCTTCCAGGCGGCTATCGGGGATGAGTTTGCAAAATCAGAAAACTTCCTGGCGCCGACCTTGGTTGAAGTAAGCAGTATCGATGCAGTACGCGGCGATATTTTTGGACCGGTATTACACATACTTCGGTTCGAACGAGACGATTTGCCGCGTCTTCTTGACGAAATGAAGACGGCGGGAAACTTCATTTCGCTCGGCCTGTATTCGCGCCTGGAGAAGACCATCGAATTCGTAACGGACGGCGTCAGCGCAGGTAATCTGTGTGTGAACACAAGCTCCGCGGGGTCTGTTTTCGGTGGGCAGCTTCTGGGCGGTGAAGGTCTGTCGGCCAGCGGGCCGAAAGTCGTCGGGCCGTTGTTTCTGCGCCGACTGCTGGCAAAAGCGCCTTTGAAGTTGCTTCCGGGCTCGCCTGAAGATGCCGGCCTGTCGGGAAAACGGAGTCGCTTGATGGAAGGATTGTCGCAACTGCGTTCCTGGTTGCAGGGCGGTCAAGACCGGGAATTGATTGCGTGCTGCGATATTTTTCGAGAGACTAGCGCGGTTGGCTTGGAGCTCGAGTTGCCTGGCGCTATCGGTGAAACGAATCTCTATCGCCTTCTGCCTTGCGAGCGTGTTTTATGCGTTGCGACAAACCGCGCCGATTATCTTTTTCAGCTTGCGTTCGTTCTCGCCGCCGGCTCACGCGCTATATGGCTTTCGCAGCCCGATACAAGACTTGTGTTCAACGAGTTGACTCCCGCGCTGCAGGAACGGGTGGAGCTTGTCGAAAGTCTCTCTTCGGCCCGTCCATCTGCCGTTTTGGTGCAAGACGCGCGGGAAGGGGAGCAACGATTGGCCGAATCGGTAGCATCTCTTGACGGCCCGATTGTCAGCATTCAGTTTGCTGCAATCGGCGACCGCCACCCTCGATGCTTCTCTTTTGAGCGGCTTTTGCGGGAGAAAACCGTATCGGTCAACACTTCCACAATGGGCGGCGATATCGATTTTTCCGGCACATCGCGTTGAGATTCCTCGTCAATGATTAATGCGGGCCGCTGCCCTGGTATCCGGTCTTGTTCTAAATATTGTCATGGCTTGGGTCAGACCGGCGGCATCCCGCGGCAGCGATTCGGTGGCAGACGTTGCTTCGCCGAAGTTTCTCCGCGAGGTGCGACTAATTGTCGCACTTCAAGCCGGCACTGAATGCTGCAAACCGCTGGAAAGCGTTTGTACACAAGCCTATGCGGAAAAATCTCATATCGTTACGTGGAAATTTCAGATGCACTGAAAGATGAGCGGCGCGGTAGAATCGGCGCCCATGAAAACCTACCAGTCTTCTTTGCGGCTGATGTCCTGGATCACTATCGCAGCGTTGCTGACGATGCTGTGGTCCGGTACAGCGACGGCTGTCGTACCGGATACGACGAGTCAGACGCCGTGGGGAGAAATCTGTTCGGTCAATGCCAAAGGCATCGACGCCGGAACGTCGGGAGCCGGTCACAGCAAAGACAGTCTGCATGTGCATTGCGCGTTCTGCTGCAAACAGAATGCAATGTATGTTTTACCCACTCGATTCGATATTGTGCTGGCTGCACCTGCCGGCTGGGCCTTGCCCGCAGCAAACCGGAAGGCCATACCCATTCTCTCTGAAGCGTGGCTGACGCTTCCCTCGCGCGGACCGCCCGCGATCTGTTGATGATCCTGTCGGCGATATTGCCGGCATTCCTTCGAGCTTCCCTATGCCAACTCCACTCGCGTCGGCGTAGAGACGCATCTGCCCGCTCACGGGCAAGTACGCACAATTCTCATCATCATGAAAAAACAAGCATTGCGGCTGCATCGTCCCCACGCAAACATTTCAACGCAACTCTTTCGTCTGCTGGCTTGCGCGCCATGCGCTTTGGGTCTGGGCAAGGCTGCCTGGGCAGTCGAAGCGGCCGGCTCATTGCCGGAGATTTCTGTCTCCGCCCAAAGTCCGGGACAGTTGAGCAAACCGGTATCGGTCGGCTCCAACCTGGACCTGACACCATTGGAAAATCCCGCCAGCGTCAGCGTGATTTCGCGCGAGCAGTTGGAAGAGCGCGGCGACGCCGGCATTGTCGACGCCATCACCCGCGCGCCCGGCTACAGCAGCATCGGCCATCCGGGCAACAGCGGCAGTTCGCTGTCGGTGCGAGGCTTTACAGACACGACATCGGTCATGCGTCTGTACGACGGCGTGCGCCAGTATGGCGGCGTAGGCGTGAGTTTCCCGTTCGACACCTGGAGTATCGATCGCATTGAAGTGCTGCGCGGCCCAGCCTCGGTAATCTACGGCGATGGCGCTATCGGCGGCGTGGTCAATGTGGTCCCGAAAAAACCGACGCGCGGCAAGATCGAGAATGAGGCGGAACTGACCGTCGGTTCGCACAATACCCAGCGTCTCGGCCTTGGTAGCGGCGGCGCCATCAATGACATGCTCTCTTATCGCGTCGACATCAGCGGAGACCGTTCCGATGGCTGGGTTGATCGCGGCAATTCGAACAATCTATCCTTCTCGGGCGCGTTGCGATTGGACGTCACTCCAGAACTGTTTGTACAACTGAGTTACGCACAGGGACACCAGCGTCCGATGCGCTATTTCGGAACGCCCCTGGTCAACGGGCAACAACTGGAGGCCCTGCGCGACAAAAACTATGACGTCAGCGACAGCGCGATCGACTACAAGGATCGCTGGGCGCAACTGGAAGCGCAATGGACGCCGAATGCCGACGCCACCGTGCGTACGCGCCTGTACCAGATCAACAGCAACCGATACTGGCGCAATGCCGAGTATTACACCTACAACGCCGCTACCGGTCTGGTTGACCGCTCCGCAGCTACCGAGATCCGGCATGATCAGTCGCAGACCGGCAATACGACGGATGCCACGTTCCGCGGTCATTTGTTCGGATTGAAGAATCAGGTCTCGGTCGGCTTCGATATCAACTCCAGCACTTTTACGCATACCAACAATACTTACGCAGGAGACTTCCCGTCGGTCAATCCTTATAGCTTTGATCCCGGCACTTATAGCAGCGCCATTCCCTTCATTCCACGTTACCGCAATACGGCGTCGCAATATTCGCTGTTCAGCGAGGACAAGTTGAACCTGACGGAGCGCTGGACCGTGCTGGCCGGACTGCGCTTCGACCATGCCGATGTCTCTCGCAGCGATCTGGTCAATAGCGCCAACAATTTCAGCCAGAAATTCTCCACCGTCGGCTCGCGACTGGGAACGGTCTTTGCTATCACGCCGGATCTGAGCGTGTACGGCCAGTATTCCAAGGCCGCCGATCCGGTCAGCGGCATGCTTTTCCTGACGCAATCGAATAGTAAATTCGACCTGTCCACCGGCCGCCAGCTAGAGGCGGGCCTCAAGCAGGCTTTCTGGGACAAGCGCGGGGAGTGGACGCTGGCCGCTTATGAAATTCGCAAGAACAGCTTGCTCACGCGCGATCCTGCCAACCCCAACCTGAAAGTCCAGGTCGGCCAGCAGTCTTCCCGTGGGATCGAAGCAAGTTTGTCGTTGGCCTTCGCAAGGGACTGGAAGCTGGACGCAAACGCATCGCTGCTGCGTGCGCGCTATGACGATTTTTCCGAGGCGGTCGGCAGCGTCGCGGTATCGCGTAACGGCAATGTGCCGACCAATGTCCCGGAACAACTTGCCAATTTGTGGCTGAGCTGGAATTTCGTGCCGGCATGGACCGCCAGCGGCGGCCTGCAATATGTGGGTAAACGTTACGCGGACAACGCCAATACGCTGAAGCTGCCGGCCTACACGACTACCGACCTGGCGCTGCAGTGGAGGGCGACATCGGCGACGACGCTGACGCTACGCGGCAACAACGTATTCGACAAGCGCTACTACACCACCGCGTATTACAACAGTACGCAATGGCTGGCAGGGCCGGGACGTGAAGTCCAGTTCAGCGTCAATCATCGCTTTTGATCGGGATGACAAAGCTATCAGTGCGCCTGCGGCGCTGGACCTACCTGACTCATCGCTGGTGCGGCGTGGCGGGTTGCGTGCTGATGGCGCTGTGGTTCGCGAGCGGCATCGTCATGTTGTTCGTCGGCTATCCCAAGCTCACTCCTTGGGATAGGTCGCATGCCTTGCCCGCACTGGCTTCCGAGCCCTCATACCGGACGCCGGAGCAAATTGTGGCGGCCGCTCGCATGCCGCCGGAACGCATGACGTTCAATGCCGCTGACGGTCGTTCCCGCTATGTATTGCATTACGCCGACGGCAGCGTCGATGTGTTCGACGCCGTCAGCGGCGAGCGCCGCGGACGCTTTGATGCCACTGATGCATTGCGTTCTGCGGGACTGTTCTTGCCGCAAGCGGACGCGACATACGTCGGTGCGGTGCAAGAAGATCGTTGGACGCATTCGCGCGGCCTGGATCCTCACCGACCGCTATATATGATCCGGATGCATGACGCAGATGCAACGCTGCTGTACGTGTCGTCGCATACGGGGGAAGTAGTCATGCAGGCCCCACGTATGCAACGGCTTTGGAATTTCGCCGGCGCCTGGCTGCACTGGCTTTACATGTTCAAGAACAAGCCGGTCGATGACGTCTGGACCTGGACGGTGATCCTTCTGTCGGCCGGATGCGTGTTGCTTGCCTGCAGCGGCATTCTGGTCGGCGTCTGGCGCTGGCGCTTTGCGGGGCGTTACAAATCCGGATCGCGGTCGCCGTATCAGACCGGCTGGATGCGATGGCATCACCTTCTCGGACTGACTTTCTCCCTGATTACGCTGACATGGATTTTCAGTGGGTTGATGTCGATGAACCCGTTGGGTATCTTCTCTGCCGGCATTCGGCCCGATATCGCTGCCTACGCTGGCGGAACGCCTGCCGGAAAACGCGTGGATGCCACGCCCTCGGCCATCCTGCAGGTTTTGCGGGATGGCGATTTCCATGCGGTAGAGCTGGAGTGGAAAACACTCAACGGCAAGCCGTTTGTGCTCGCACGCGACGCCGCCGACAATTCGCGCCTCGTCGTTGAGGAAGATGCGAAGCTGGCAGTCCTTGCTGAATGGCCTGTCGACACGTTGCAAACTGCCGCAGCTCATCTGATGACGGCGCCGATCCGTCATCGGGCGCTGCTGGCAGAATACGACGCCTATTTCTATCGCCGTGAGCCGGAGGCGATGATGGGCGGTTCCGAACGGAGATTGCCCGTTCTCAAATTCGAGTTCGGCGATGCAGGAGCGACGCAAGCCTATATCGATGTCCGTACCGGCCAATTGGAACTCAGTGCGGATCGCGCGCAGCGCGTCGGGCGTTGGTTGTTCAGTTTTCTCCATAGCTGGGATTTACGCCCGATGCTTGAAGTCGGATGGTTGCGGGAGCTTATTCTGGTGCTGCTCAGCTTAGGTGGATTGGCCTTGTCGACCAGTGCAATCGTTGTCGCATGGCGTCGGGTGAAGCATAAGTTATCGCGCTGCTAGTATGTGCCGTTTGGTAGTGATTGGTATGGCTATAGCATCCGTCGGATAAAAGAAAATCCACAGATTGCCGGATATCTTGCGAAAGACTTAATCGGGGATAAAGCTAGATGATCCGCCTTTGGCGCGTCATCTATTGCTTAGATTCCGCGTAATTGGCCCGCCGTCAGTTTTAATAAACTGGTTGGCTTGTCGATGTGGTCCATACGTCGCCACAGATTATTCTGCTTTCTTGAAAGAGGAAGCCAAGTCAGCCAGCGTGATGCCTTGAAGTGTTTCGCTGAAGCGCACCTGAGCTTGCTCGAGCGCCCCACCAACAGCCGAATTCACCGCTGCTTCTACTGGGCATTTGGGATGATCAGATGACAGGCCAATTGCGAAAATGTCTTCCGCGCTCAGTGCAGCTTGCACATCCAGCAGTGACACCTCTTCCGCTGGCCTCGCCAGTACCCATCCTCCGCCTTTTCCTCCCTCGGACTGTACGATGCCGTGGCTCTTCAAGCGGGCCATCGTCCTTCTGACCACGACCGGGTTCGTGTTCAGCATGAGTGCAATTGTCTCCGACGTCTCTTTGCCGCCAAGTAAGTGCATATGGACCAGCACGTGCAGCATGCGAGACAAACGAGTGTCAGTGCGCATCTACGCCTTTCAATGAATTATGAGAGTTGAGGTTGACCAGAGATTATGTGTAACTTATGATGTTACGCATGTATCTTATCAGGAGATTCTATCGTGGAAAAAATTCAGTACAGGATGGTTGCCGCGAATGGCATCAACATGAATGTCGCTGAGCAGGGTGAGGGCCCTGTCATTCTGCTCTGTCACGGCTTTCCGGAGACATCGTACTCCTGGCGACACCAGATGGGCCCCTTGGCAGCAGCAGGATTCAGGGCGGTTGCTCCGGATATGCGCGGTTACGGAAAGAGCGATAGTCCTGGTGCTGTGGAATTATTCTCGGTGGAGCATTTAGCGGCGGATATGGTGGGACTGCTTAATGCCCTGGATGCCAAGGACGCCGTAATTGTCGGTAACGACTGGGGCGCTACCGTGGCTTGGCATGCTGCGTTGAGATATCCGAGCCGATTCAGGGGCTTGATAGCGCTGGGCGTGCCGATGATGCCGCGAGCTCCCGCTCCGCCGACACAGCTCTTCCCGCACACCGAAGACCTGGAGCTGTACGCGCTCTACTTCCAAGATGAAGGCAGGGCTGAAAAAGAGTTCGAAACGAGCGTAAACGAAACCTTGGTGAAAATTTTGTATGCAGCGTCTGGCGAAGCCGGGCCGCGCGAGCAGGGAGACGGAACGCCGAATCCGTTCGGCATGGTGAACAGGAAAGACGGATTGCTGGCATCACTCCCGCTTCCTTCGAAACTTCCATCTTGGCTGACGCAAGACGATATCGATGTCTTCACACTGGCCTTCGAAGAAAGCGGCTTCCGGGGAGGACTGAACTACTACCGGAACTTAGATAGGAATTGGGCGCTTGAGGCCAGCTATTCAGATGCGGTCGTTACTGTGCCGAGCCTATATCTAGTTGGAGAGCGGGACACCGGGCTGAGCATTCCAGGCATGAAAGAGATAATTGCTTCCATGTCAGCGAAGGTGCCATGTCTCCGAGGAACACGTGTGATTCCGGACTGTGGTCACTGGCTGCCGCAGGAGCGGCCAGATGTTGTCTCTCAAGTAATTCTTGATTTTGCCAAAGAGCTGGGGGACGGGGCAGCGTAGGTTGCCCTAATTGGTTGGCAACCATCAAGCAAATTCCTTTTGCGATAAGCGGCGACGGTTTCTCAGGGGGCTCTGAAGAACCCTGAGAAACCCGAAGAGGTCTGACTTTTTTTGCACGCTGTTTTTAGATGAACAAGCGTATGCACAACTTAAGTATTTGCTCAGGTAGTCAGGACAATTTTTCCCACGTTCAAACCATCTTCCATGCGTTTCTGCGCTGCGCCTGCCTCGGCCAAGGGATAGACGCTATCGATGATTGGATTCAATCCATCCTTGCCAAACTGGGATAACCAACGTTCCTTGAAACGACGCGACATGGCGTGCTTTACTTCTTGTGAACGCGATTTCATGACTGTGCCCATAATTTGCAGGTGGCGATACAGCAGACGGTCCAGCGGTATCTTCGCGTTTTCGATACCACCCATGATACCGATTTGCACCAGGCGGCCGCCGAAGTCGAGCGAATTCACATTGCGTTCGAAGTAAGGTGCGCCGATGAAATCAAGGATGAGGTTTACGCCGCGATTTTCTGTTCGTGTAGCAACTGCCTCCGCGAAGTCTTCTTTCTCATAATCGATTACATGATTCGCCCCCATTTTGCGAACCAGATCATGGGCGCTGCTCTGTGCTGTGGCAAAAACTGTCGCGCCAACCGCATGTGCGAGCTGTACCGCCGCACCGCCGACACCACCTGCTCCGGCGTGAACCAGAACTGATTCGCCAGGTTGCAGCTTGCCCAAGTGAATGAGCGCTTCATGGGCAGTCACAAATACTTCGGTGATTGCCGCAGCATGAATATAGTCCATGCCGTCTGGAATCGGCATCGCCATACGGTAGTCGATGCGGGCAACCTCAGCATAGGCGCCACCTCCAACAATACCCATGACACGGTCACCGACAGAATAGCCTTGGACTTCCAAGCCGATGGCGACCACCTCGCCCGCGATTTCCAGGCCCATGACGGTGGAGTCGCCAAAGTCAGGCCAGCCGTAGCCGCCGCGACGGTGGGTCAGGTCAGCGCGGTTGACGCCGGCTGCATGGGTACGCACCAGCAGGTCGGTGGGACGGAGGACAGGTTCTGGGACCTCGTTGATTTTGAGTACGTCGGCGGCGCCGAATTGGTCAAAGGTAATAGCTTTCATGATGGTTCCTTATTTCGCTGCGATAGAGCCGGATGGCCGCTACGGGGCTTGCGCGGTAGAAAAATATAGTCAGGCGGCTTGGTTTTCAGAGAACACCGCGTTGGCGTAAGCGGACGCCGTGATGGCCGCCGGGAAGCCGGCGTAGAACGCCAAGTGCGTGATGGCCGCACTCAGCTCAGCCTGCGTCAAACCATTCTGGATACCGCGGCGCAGATGCGCGGGAAGTTCGTTGGCGTGGTTCATCGCGATGAGACAAGCGATGGTGATGAGGCTGCGGTCGCGCGGTGCGAGGTCCGGGTCAGTCCAGACTTCCGAATATAGCGGCTGCTCGACGAAATCGGACAGCTTGGGGGTGAAGTGGCGGGCCGTTGCGCGAGGGCTGGTGAAATCGATGGGTTTCATGACGTTTCCTGTTCGTATCTGAATCAGGCCTGGCTGATGAATTTGTTGGTCAGGTAATGGCCGATGCCTTCCGTGCCGCCTTCCGAGCCATGACCGCTTTCCTTCATTCCACCGAAAGGCAGTTCGGTGGCGATGATGCGGTATTGGTTGATGCCAATCATTCCAGCCTCAAGGCCGTCACCGACGTCGATGGCGGTACGTGCATCTCGGGTAAAGGCATAGGCAGACAGTGCGTAGGGCAAGCGATTAGCTTCCGCCAGACCGTCCTCCAGCATGTCGAAGGGGCGTAAGACGGCGATGGGGCCGAACGGCTCTTCATGCATGATGCGAGCGCTCATCGGCACGTCGGCCAGCACGGTAGGTTCGAAGAAATAGCCCGGACGGTCGATACGCTTTCCACCAGTCAATACCTTTGCACCTTGCGCCACTGCGTCGGCAACCAGCGATTCCATCTTGGCCAGTTGGCGCGGATTGGCTAGTGGACCCACTTGTGTGCCGCTATCCATGCCGTCACCGATGACCAGCTTCTGCGTTGCTGCGACGAAGCGTTCCTCGAAGCGGGGGTAGACGGCACGCTGAATCAGAAAACGGGTCGATGAAATGCAGATTTGGCCGGTGCCGCGGAAGCGGTTGGCGGCACCGCCAGCCGCTGCAGCATCGATATCGGCATCCTCAAATACCAACACGGGGCCGTGTCCGCCTAGCTCCAGCGTGATGGGTTTGACGCCGGCGGCAGCACGCTCGGACAGCAGGCGTCCCACAGGTACGGAACCGGTGAAGGCGACCTTGCGAATGACCGGCGAGGCAATCAGTTGTCCCGAGACCATGTCCGGAACACCGAAGACGATTTGCAGTACGCCTTTAGGCAGACCGGCATCATCCAGGCAGCGGGCCAGGGCCAAGGCCGTCGCAGGGCTTTCTTCGCCTGGTTTCAGAATGACGCTGCAACCGGCCGCCAAGGCTGCCGACAGCTTGCGAGCAGGGGTAATGGCAGGGAAATTCCAGGGCGTAAAGGCAGCTACCGGACCGATAGCCTGACGCTTCACTAATTGCTGGACGCCAGGGCGATTGGCGGGAACCACGCGGCCATCGATACGGCGCGCTTCCTCGGAGAACCATTCGAAGTATTCCGCGGCGCGCAGCACTTCATCTCGGCTTTCGCTCAGGGGCTTCCCTTCTTCCAGCGTCATCAGCGCGGCGATGTGCTCAGCGCGTTCGCGCATCAATCCGGCAGCGTTTCTCAGGATGCGGGCGCGTTCGGCGGGAACTGTATGGCGCCATACCTCGAAAGCTTCTTTAGCCGCGCTTAGCGCCTGGTCCAAGTCTGCGGCAGTGGCGAGCGGCAGACGGCCCAGTGCCGCACCCGTTGCGGGATTGATGACAGCGGAGGTGTCGCGGTTTCCAGCTTCCAGCCAGACACCATTGATAAACAGATAGAGCTGGTCGTATTTATACTTTTGCATGATTATCTTCCTTGGTTGAATTCGGTAGCATGTGGGCTTGCCGTAGGAAGAAGATTAAAACTGAGGGGGACTGTTGATAAGATGACTCTTCCCCACAATGGTTATGCAAGGAATGCACAAATGCAGTCAGAAAAATTCGCGGAGTTTCTGGGAGTCTTCGCCGATGTGGCGCGGGAAGGCAGCTTCTCCGGTGCCGGTCGACGCCGTGGTCGCACGCCTTCCTCCATCGGGCGCCAGATTGATACGCTTGAGGAGTACCTCGATACCCCTTTGTTCTTGCGTTCCACACGACTGTTGACACTCACCGACGCGGGGGAGGCGCTATTGGTGCGGGCCAGGCAAATCCTTGACTCACTGGAAGACGCGCAGCAAGAATTGGCATCGATGAAGGGCGCAGTGACCGGCACCCTGCGGGTGGCCTGCTTCCCGACGTTTGGCAAGCGCTATGTCATGCCAGTCATGGGAGAACTGGCTCGTAAGTATTCTGATTTGCGGTTGGAATTGGACCTCACTGAAAGGCTTGCTGACCCGGTGGCAGAGCGTCTGGATTTGGTTATCCGAATCGGTGATATGGCTGATAGCACTCTCATCGGGACCCGCATTGCAACGCAGACCCGGATTTTGTGTGCAAGTCCAGCCTATCTCGCGCAAGCAGGGACTCCGGCCGAACTCGCAGACCTGGCATCGCATCGCTTAATCGACAAATTGCATGGAGCGGACTTGCTGGGATGGTCTGACGTGCTTGGTCAGCCGGCGCGCGCAGTAAGCTCGCAGCCTGTGTTTGCCTGTGATGATTTTGAGGCGATGCGCCTCGCCGCCAGGGAGGGGCTAGGGATTGGCTATCTTCCAGACTGGGTGGTCGGGCCAGATGTCAAAACCGGTCATCTTTTGCAGCTCTTTCCTGAGTGGTCAGAGCAACCACATGCATGCACAGGAATTCATGCCTTACGCGCATTGAGGCAGCCGCCAGCCCGAGTCACGGTCCTGCTGGATACGCTACGAGCGCATATCGGCTATCCGCCGGGCTGGTCCCTGGGACTCCAAGAGCCTGGCGCCTGAAGATTTAAGCATCACTTCAGATGGAGGACTTGCGTTCCATGGCTCCATCTCTGCAAACCTGCCTCTTGTCTTCGGGCCACCACAGAGGGTTTCTTGTAGATTTCAGCGAAGCGCAATCCGGACGGTGCTACGCAAGGTGGTTGTGCTTAAAGAAAGTGTTAGCGGCCTTTGTGTAAAAGGGTTTCCGGCTGAGTGAAGGCTATCCGGTTATCCCTTCTGAAAAACGGTCGCTAACGTATTGTTTCGTGGTTCGATAACATGTGTTCCGCAATATTAAAGTCTGAGACAAATATGTCGGTATTTCCGACATTTCCGACTCTAATGGGCAAGCTAAAGTCTGAGACAAACAGGCCAATATGGCCGCCGCTAAATCTGCCGTTTCGTATAGTCCGAGACAATCCCTCTCCGAATGCGATCGGCGCAATTATAGCGGGAATTTATCGAGCATAAACGTCCTGTTTTGCCTATAGTCTGCTAAGGGATATGAGGCAGAATCCCATAGCAGCGCGAGAGGTTGCGCGCACGACTAGGTGAGGTGCGTAGTCGTGCCACCGTAATGGTCTCTCCGGCCCATTTATATCCCATGTCCTTTGACCGCTCACAGATAGATCTATTTCCTACATCTGGAATTGCGAACTGGCTCCCGAACGAGACCATCTTCAGCATGTGTAGTCGGTACCACAAGCTCAGTGGGAATCTGCTCGCGTCGACGACATGCAAACAGCTATTCGGTCACGCGCAGAAAGGGACTGCTCATGATTTTCCAAGCCGAATAGATATGTTCGTGCAGAATACTGGCGGGCTTCTGGGAACCACGGACGATATTATTCGGGAGCGAACGCTCCTGCCTTTCTATCTTCCATTTCGCTCAGCTGTGGATGAGGAGGCCGCGTTTTTGGCTATGGCTGGCAGTGGAATTGGATCGATGAAATTTCAACTGGGGATACTTACCAGTCGGTTTGGTGCCAATCATCCCTTGAAAGCCTGTGCTGAATGCATGGAAGAGGATCAGAAGAATTTCGGCACGGCGTATTGGCATTTGAGTCATCAACTTCCAGGAATATGGATTTGCTTAGCGCATGAGCAGCCGTTGATGATGGCGAGTGAGAAATCGAATGGCATTGGAAGATTTCTTTGGCTTCTTCCAAATCAACAGGTCCTAACTTCAATTGATTGCAGGCAATTCTGTTCCCGTGAATTAGCGGCCGCTATCAAGATCTCTCAAACCGCTGAGCGGCTTCTATCGTTGCAGCGTGGTTTTCATTTTGACTCAAGGATTCTAGTCAAAACCTATCATTCTGCACTTTCTAAACGGGGACTACTAACAAATAGCGGGAAGCTAAATAATACGGAAATTGGCGCGGCATATTCGATGTTCGCCGGCGAACTATCTCATATACCAGATTTCTCAAATGTTACAGAAAACCCAAACGCGTTTGGTGGGCTAGTGCTCCGACTATTGCGGAATCCGCGCTCTGGCACGCATCCACTACGGCATATTTTACTAATTTGCTGGCTATTTGATACCTGGGGTAGTTTCTGGGACGCCTACCTTCAGGAGAATCTAAACGAAAAAATACGGGAGATTGGGAAAAAGGAAAACTCGGATCAGGAATACGCATCATAGGTTCCACTGATTTATGACTGTATGTAGCATCTCAATATGCGTGGTTAGAGCTTCAATTGATTCGGTGCACGAACCAAGCTCTAGATATCGCTTCATATACTTTGATGCAATTTCAACCTTGCGCCCCTTGTGGAGGAAAAGTCGCCCGTCGACTTCCGCGAAGTATTTGCTTCTAAATGAAGCTGGGAGATACGACTCCATTGTGTAGCCGTCTGTAATCCATACTTTTAGGCGAGCCGGAGAAAGCTGTTTCAGTTCATTGAGTATCCGTACTTTTGGTGAACTTGAGTTCTGCACTATAAGCACACCGTCTGGATTGAAGGAAAAGTCGAAGTCCCTGTCCATTACCACAATCATATTTCTGTTCATCTTTAGCATGGAAATCAGGGAGTCCTCCTCGGCCGCACTCATATGTGAGAGAAGGGCTCCACCATAGAAGCAGAAGGAGTAGTCAATATTTTCTTTGGGCTCAGTTTTCTGATAGAGCTTACAGAAAAGATGTAGCCAATGCTTGATGTACATCCGATCCGAGGGGCCTTCCACCCAGATAATTCCATTACTTTGTGAGATATCAGAGTTCCGGATGCCCAAGGCATCCATGACGCTCCATGCACAGTTCATCTCTCTCAGGTCGGCGCCTGTCGCATCAAAAATCTTTGGGACGCCCTTCCAAGTATTGGATTGTTGGAATACGGTCGAGTGGGTAGTCATGAACATCTGAAGACGGCGATGTTCTGCAACTTCGTCAATTTTCTGCGCGAGATAGCGCTGTAGCTTAGGATGCAGGTGAGTTTCTGGTTCCTCAATCAGGCATACGGAGCCTTCTGGGACATCGGATAAACGCCTTGTAGATTGCCTCAGTCAGATTCTTGTCAATCTTCTTGGCGCGCCAAGTGATGGGAAGGTCGTATCGTCGGCAGAGGATGGTCAACGCCGAGGCCGGGATATTCATTGCAACCGCAGTGGCCTTCAACGACATATGCACAGCCAACTGGCTGGAAACCTCTTCCGGCGTTGGTGGTACAGGTTTCTCTGATGGGATGCGCCTCTGTTGCACCTTCTCACATGGCCGCTCGTTGGCGAACCAAGTGAAAAGGATGCACCAGAGCCAGAACACTCCGTGGTCGGGCCGAAGCAGCGCACGTATAGTGTCGTGCACCAGCTTCTCTTCATGGCAAAGCAGGGCGATTCGAACATCGGAGAAGGAGCCAGCAAAGAACGCGCTAAAGCTCTGGATGAACAGCGCCAGATTCATGCGACCGTTCTCACCAAGCCACCCCGCGTGCCGCAAGGTTTCGATGACCTGGGCTTTCTCGAATTGACTGCTGTCCTGGTCGCCATCCAAGCACGTCCAGATTCGCTGGCTAAGTACAATTGAGCGCTCGCGCTGGTAGGCGCTTGGCATCTCCTTGCAGTACAGGTCATATAGGGGAAGTTGCACGTTAGACGAACGGAGCTCTTTTCCATGAATAGGGCAATATTCCACGTACGGCGCATTTTCACGTAGGTGCTGATACGTAAAACCGAGGTCGTAGCGTCGTTGCTCCGAGCACTCTGGGCAATACTTCGCCGTTTCGCTGCTGGAACCGAACAGCAGGGGAGGGCGCGTAGGCCGGGCCGGCCCAGGAACCTTCCCTGTTATTCGCTCAATCAGCTGCGACTTCTTTTCTTCGGGCAGACCCTTGAGGTACAACGGATACTCCGTGTTCTTCGCAATGAGCTCATCGAACGAGCGGAACCTATAGGCGAAAGCAGCATATATCTCGCCTATGTTTGTTGGCGTCCCCCGCAGGCCAGGCTTGCAGTGGAAGGCCCGCTTGAATGCAGCCGGGAAGTCACGAACGCGCGAGTATTCAAAGTTCCGATGCAGGCAGCTGTACAGGGTCTCACCCTCTGGGAAGCCGGAGACGAACAGCAGGTCCGACATTCGTTTTGTCTGGGCATCGCTCATGGAGCGCCTCCTTCAGCATTCAGAAAATGCCGACATACGAATTCCCGCACGGAATTCCTGGTCAGCCCGTAGGCAGCACCACCATTCGCAGCAAGATATCCGCACAGCGCACCTATACCTCGCTCAATCGCATCTGAGTTAAACCCGGCAATCTCGCTTAACCATCCCAGGACCATCAAGGGGTTAGAGATGCGGGGATTCTTCCTCCCCGCCTCCCAAATCTCCGGGTAGTAACGACCCCATCTGCTGGCCATCAGCACCTTATGACCCTCCAGCAATTTATTCGTCAATGACGTCATTTTTGATTTGTCTCCCAGTCGCGAGGATTGCGTACCAGTTTTCTTGCCGCGGCATTTCAAACACCTCGTCCGGGAGGAAATCCACCGTGTTCAGAAATCTGGCCTTGGAGTTAATGAAGCCAATCGTTTCAAGCTCCTCAAGCACCTTTCGAATCGGTTTCATCGCCTTCATGCGATATTCAAATATTGCTTCAACGATTTCCTTTTCTAAGCTGTCAGGTGCAATAGCACCGCCGAGCTCGATTTCCAGTTGCTCCATGCATTGAGCAATCCATCCTTGACGGCCGTAGCAGTAGTCGACGACAAATTGAGGCAGCCAACCAGGCATACGCTTGCTTTTGGTTGAGGGGCCGCTATCCCAAAATTCTTTGACGAATGCTTTCTCTTCGCCTGGCTTTTCCGGTTGTTTTCTCTCGGCGATTTTTGAGCCCTGGGCAGCTAGTCCCTTTTGGACTGATGTCTCAAGCGAATCCAAGTGAAGCGTCATTCCTTCAAAGATGGATGCGTAGGTCTTGCCATAGCTATTTACTCCATGCATGAAAGCAGGAGTACACATCAACATCACCGGAATGCCCGCGTCGTCACGCGCCTTCACCAAGAATTCCAAGATTTCTTCGGTGTGCACGTAATCCAGCTTGCGACCCGTAGCGCCCTCAATGATGATGCCGCCCACATTGACGAGGATGCAGGTCGCAATAGCAATGTCGCCAGATTCGTCCTCGAGCATTTCGGACAACGCGCTCCGCTTAGTCTTCTCGTCAGAGGAGAACGCCAGAATGGCCGCGCGCAAATCCTTAAGCAGTCCATTCAGCTTCCGATTTCTCGGGTACTTAAGCCGAATAACCGGATAGACAAGGATTTCTGAGAGACCTTCGAGCGGCGGATTCTCAATCTTGAATGGCTTGGGAAAGCACCGCTCAAGCGCGGTTGCAAGAGCAGCTTTGCCGCACTGAACAGGAGCTACGACCGCGAAGCTCGTTCCAGCGGCCTCCTGAATACAAGCCGGAAGAGGCTTCAGTTTGTCTCCCACTCGAAGTGCCAATGTCTCGAATAGGTAACGACGGTACTCAGGATTTCCGAATTGTTTGGTGCGATAGGCGTCGCGCACGGACGCACCAAATGCAGAGACAAACTCCAGGATTGGTGCCGTCGTGAAGTACGACCGTCTGTACTTGACCTTAGCCTCAGCATTTTTGGTCAGTTGCCCAGGAACGCTGGCCGCGTCCGTGGGCACAGCGATTCGCTCCAGACGACTCATAAGCTCACTGGTCTTGGGAGTGCGCATCATCTCCGCCATTTCCTTCGACGGAAAATCGGCAATCGATAGCAGCGAAGTGAGGCCGCTATCAGGCGCGACGACTGCTTTGCCTCGCGCGGTCGTTTCAACAATTTCTCCGGACATGTCACTGTCCTTCGCAGTCAGGGCTGTTCGTATCGGCGAACGCTCTCAGAATTCGCGTGGTGAAAGTGGTCCGTGGGTAGCATCGTTTGATGGCCTGCGCGAGTGCCGTCGTGTTCACCTCGTAGTTAGTGATAGGAGCCGGCACGATGAAGCGCTGCTCAAGACTGGTGAGCTCACAGCCATATTTTCGTAGCGCTGTGGCTTCAGCTTTTCTTCTCAGGTTATTCCTGCGAGCAGCGAGGAGGACTTTTGCTATGAGTTCACTGTCCGGTCGCGGAGCTATGTCCAAGACGAGTTGCGCTGGACCCGCATGGGCGCTACTCGATGGTGGCGCAATTTTGACCAGGAAATTGTCAATGCAGAACAGCTCTAATGCCTCCTTTGGCGAAACGTGGCCCACCTGTTGGGGTGGCTTGGGGAACGAGATGGAGTCGACTGAGGTGAGAGCCGACTGTAAAACCGCCTCCGATTGCAGGCTGGGTGTGGGGTAGGCGCGCGCGTCGCCCGAGTTGCGAGAAGTCTGTTGCATTTCTTGTCCTAGTGACGTAGTACCGTTCCCATCAGAAAATGGGCGCAAGTATTGACACGGCACGTCACTTAGGACAAGATGCGCGTACATGTAGGCGCGTATGTCTTAGTGACGTACCAAGTAGTAATCACAGAAGACCTCTGAAGGGACTGCCATCCCTTCTCGGGTCTTTTTTGTTTTCCGCGCTGATTTTCGCGGTCGTGCCGAGATGTTGTTTACATGTCGATGTCTGCCTATGGTTGATGGATGTGTCGCCAATGGAAATTCAAAGCGAGCTTAAAGTTGCACTTTTGCCGTTTAAATGGTATATTTAAGTATATAATCCATATCTACGCGCTTTGCATTCGTAAAGCAAAGCAATGGCCGGCGATAATAGCCGACTGTCTCGCTGTGCGCAAGTTAACGGCGCGTATTTGTCGTACCCATCTTTCGGCCGTCCTGGTCAAGCGCAGTAAAAAAATTGCGCTGCTCTCATTCTGGATATAATTTTTCTCTGTGATTCCCTTTGGCGTGAGTGCCTCTATTTCTCCAATTCGATTGCAATGGAAGTTGATGGTGGTCGTTCGCTAAGAGTGGTGAAGCGAGCCCACTCCAATTGCGATTAGGCGCCGAAGGCTCAACTGGATTTGTCCGGTTTCATATAATCACAAAAATCAGCAAATACTGGTGTTTACCTTAGACGGTACGGACCAAAATTCAAGGACATTTTGTGAGTGAAATGAATTCTCAGTGGGTAAGCCTGACCGCACGCTTGATTCGCGTAGTTCTTGCGCGGAAAGATATTGGGTATGCAGAGCTTTCTAAGAGGCTGAAGGAATATGGGGTTGATGAGGGCGAAAAGGCGCTCGCTCGAAGGGTCTCCCTGGGGCAGGTGAGGCTGTCGATGTTCCTTCAAATACTGACTGCGGCCGGAGCTCCGATGCCAGCGCTGTGGGGCGCCGCCATTAAGGAAGAAGGTGGTTGGGAAGCCCGTTCTATCAGGGTTTTGGATGCAGAGCTTGGAGAGTGTCCTGCGATGCAGCAAGAGGAATTGCTGCAGAAAATGCTCGCGATGGGAATGTCGCTTCCTAAGGTGAGGCTTGCGGGGCAACTTAAAAGCGGCACATTCTCGGTGCCGGTTTTCTTGCGCGCTTTGGTGATTCTGAGAAGTCCCAGTCTTGAAAAGTATCTCGATTACTCCGATTTGCTCGCGGCTGCGAAGGCAGGGTTTATTGGATAAGCCACGCGTGCTGGTGCGGCACGGTGGCCCTTGCTGAAGAGGTGACTGTATCTTAAATTGAGTGTCAATATTTATTGATATTGGTATGGTCGATAATGCATCTTTCATCGCGGGAAATATGCAGGCAACTTTATAACCCGCCGACATCGGGCCGGCAGGTCCTTGCCATGTCTAGGGGCGATGACGAACAGTTGCCAACACTTCTTGGTGTGGCCGTCATCTCCATCGCTGCCCCAGAAAAGCAGAAGCAGCCCTGGGGAGGACACGCATAAACCTCCGGCTCTGCTTCGCAGGCGTCGACTCCCTCTCCAAGGGCACCTCGCTTCGGGCTTCCGAGATGCTCCAAGGCAGCTTGGCGAGTGAGCGGGCTGTAGCCGTCACCCAGTTCGTAGGGAAACTCCCACCGGATATCTCCGTCATCGTGGTGCACTACGGCGGTGGCTTCTCAAGGTCATGCGTCATTGATGATGCCGCGACCGTTAAGGCCGGTGACAATCCTGCCGAGGTTGAATTGTTGTATTAAATCGAATTGATGTCGCTCGATTATGGGAGGCGATGCCGGCTCCCATTTTCGGTGGTCGAAATCTATGACTTCATTGATTTCTGTGCGGAGTGCCCGCAGCTCTCGGGCGGACGGAATTTATTTTCCAAATGGCAACGAAAAGATGTCTGGATAAGGATAAAGTCGGAAAAATGCTTACCAGCTTTGGGGGTGCGATTAGGAGCGAAAATCTGGTACAAGAACTGCCCGCCAAAGTTAGATAGGTAGGGGATTTCAGGCCGATTGAGGTTGGCCGAAAATCCGCCCATTTCTGGTCAATATAAAGTGCTTCTGTTGTTTCGTGACAAACATGACAATCGCCATGCGACACGTCACTCCACCGTCACAGACTTCGCCAGATTGCGGGGTTTGTCCACATCCGTGCCGCGCGCCAGCGCCGTGTGATACGCCAGCAACTGCAGCGGCACCACGTGCAGGATCGGCGACAGCAAGCCGTAGTGTTCCGGCAGGCGGATGACATGCAGGCCTTCGCTGGGGGTGATGCTGGAACCGGCATCGGCGAAGACGTAGAGTTGGCCGCCGCGGGCGCGCACTTCCTGCATGTTGGACTTCAGCTTTTCGATCAGGGCATCGTTGGGAGCGATGGTAACGACAGGCATTTCTTCCGTCACCAGCGCCAGCGGGCCGTGCTTGAGTTCGCCGGCGGCGTAGGCCTCGGCGTGGATGTAGGTGATTTCCTTGAGCTTCAGCGCGCCTTCCAGCGCAATCGGATAATGCAGGCCGCGACCGAGGAAGAGGGCGTTTTCCTTGCGGGCGAAGGCTTCGGCCCAGGCCACGATGCTTGGCTCCAGCGCCAGCACGCTTTGCAGCGCGGCGGGCAGGTGGCGCATGGATTTGAGGTGGTGCGCTTCCTGTTCGTCGCTGAGCAGACCGCGGGTTTGCGCCAGCGCCAGCGTCAGCAGAAACAGCGCTGCGAGTTGCGTGGTGAACGCCTTGGTCGAGGCCACGCCGACTTCGACGCCGGCGCGTGTGATGTAGGCCAGCTCCGACTCTCGCACCATGGCGCTGGTGGCGACGTTGCAGATGGTCAGCGTGTGGTGCATGCCTTGGCCGCGCGCGTGCTTGAGCGCGGCCAGGGTGTCGGCGGTTTCACCGCTTTGCGAAATCGTCACCACCAGCGTGTTGGGATTGGCGACACTGTCGCGGTAGCGGTACTCGCTGGCGATTTCTACGTTCACCGGAATCCTGGCCAGCGCTTCGATCCAGTATCTGGCGGTCAGGCCGGAGTAGTAACTGGTGCCGCAGGCAAGGATCAGCACGGAGTCGATTTGCTTGAATATCTTGTGCGCGCCGTCGCCGAACAATTCGGGCATGATGCTTTCAACGCCTTCCAGCGTATCGGCAATGGCGCGCGGCTGTTCGAATATCTCCTTTTGCATGAAGTGTTGATACGGGCCCAGTTCAACCGCACTGGTGAAAGCATGCACGGTCTTGACCTCGCGTTCGACGGATTTGCCGGCGGCGTTGACGATCCAGTAGCGCTGCAATTGCAGGTCGACGACGTCGCCTTCTTCCAGGTAAATGATCTGGTCGGTGGTGCCGGCCAGCGCCATGGCGTCGGAGGCGACGAAGTTTTGGCCCTGGCCGACGCCGACGATCAGCGGAGACCCCTGGCGCGCGGCGACCACGCGGTGCGGTTCGTCGACGCAGAATACGGCGATGGCGTAGGCGCCGGTCAGGCGGCGCACGGCCTGCTGCACGGTGTCGAACAGGTCGCCGGTATACATGTGATCGATCAGATGGGCGATGACTTCGGTGTCGGTCTGGCTTTCAAAAATGTAGCCTGCACCCTGCAGTTCGACGCGCAATTCTTCGTAGTTCTCGATGATGCCGTTGTGGACCAGTGCGATGCGGTCGCGCGAGAAATGCGGATGGGCGTTGTGCGTGGCCGGCGCGCCGTGGGTGGCCCAGCGCGTGTGGGCGATGCCGGTGAAGCCGGCCAGGTGCGTTTCGGCGACTTGCTTTTGCAGCTCGGCAACGCGCGCCGTGCTGCGCGAGCGCTGCAACCTGCCGTCCATATGCACCGCCACGCCGCAGGAATCATAGCCGCGATATTCGAGGCGCTTCAGGCCTTCCAGCAAGATAGGGGTGACATCCTTTTGCGCTACCGCGCCGACAATACCGCACATATGCTGCCTTTCTGAAATGAGTGAATGGCGTCATCTTAGGCTAGTCGAAGTGAAATAAAATTTCTAAATTAATATAAATTTAGACTATTATTGCTCACAATATTCATTGTGAAATAATATTTCAAATAAAACTAAAATTTATAGATTATGACCATTGATCTAGACGAGTTGGACCGGCGTATCTTGAATGCTTTGCAAGAAGACGCTGCGCAGACCAATTTCCAACTGGCCGAACACGTGCATGCCTCGCCGCCAACCTGTCTGCGGCGGGTCAAGCGCCTGGTCGAGGCGGGAGTGATCACGCGGCAGGTAGCCATTCTGGCGCCGGAAAAGCTCGGTCCGGCATTGACTGCGATCGTGGAGATCACGCTCGACCAGCAGGGCGACGAGCGACAGGTGGAGTTTGAGGAATTGGTGGCGACCGAACCGGCGGTGCTGCAGTGTTACCGTGTGTCGCCGGGGCCGGATTTCGTGCTGATGGTGCAGGTCGCGGATATGCCGGCTTATCACGCGTTGGCGCACCGTTTGTTCGCCACGCACAAGAATGTGCGCAACGTGCGCAGTTACTTTTCCATCCATCGCAGCAAGTTTGAAACCAGGATTGCGGTGTGAGCGCAATCCTGCAACACGAGCTTATTTCTTGATTTTGACCGGGCGGGTCCAACCGGGCAGCGACAATTGCTTTGCGCGCGACAGCGTCAGTTGGTCAGCCGGCGCATCCTTGGTCAGCGTGGTGCCGGCGCCGATGGTAGCGCCCTTGCCGATGCGCACCGGCGCAACCAGTTGGCTGTCGCTGCCGACGAAGACATCGTCTTCGATGATGGTTTCAAACTTGTTGACGCCGTCGTAGTTGCAGGTGATGACGCCGGCGCCGACATTGACGCCCGAACCGATCGTGGCATCGCCGATGTAAGCCAGGTGATTGGCCTTGCTGCGCGCGGCGATGCGGCTCTTCTTTACTTCCACAAAGTTGCCTATGTGCACTTCTTCGCCGAGTTCGGCGCCTGGACGCAGGCGCGCATACGGGCCGACTTGCGCCGACGCGCCGACGATGGCGCCGTCGACGTGCGAAAACGGCTTGATCTGAGCACCCTTGCCGATACGGGCGTCTTTGATGATGCAGTTCGCGCCGATGGTCGCGCCGTCTTCGATGTCGACCTTGCCTTCAAAAATGCAGTTGACGTCGATGCTGACGTCGCGGCCGCAGGTCAGCGTGCCGCGCACATCGAAGCGGGACGGGTCGAGCAGCGTGACGCCTTGTTCCAGTAGCGTATCGGCGATGCTGCGCTGATAGGCGCGTTCGAGTTCGGCCAGTTGCACCTTGCTGTTGACGCCCATGATTTCAACCGCATCGTCCGGTTGCGCCGACACCACCTCGACGCCGTCGGCAACCGCGCTGGCGATGATGTCGGTGAGGTAGTACTCGCCCTGGGCATTGTGATTGGACAGCGCCGCCAGCCATTTGCGCAGCTTCGCGGTCGGGGCGACGATGATGCCGGTGTTGACTTCCCGGATGGCGCGTTCTGCTTCGCTGGCGTCCTTTTGCTCGACGATGCGTGCGATCTTGCCCTGGTCGCGCACGATGCGGCCGTAGCCGGTGGGGTCGTCCAGCATCACCGTCAGGACACCCAGCTTGTCGCTGCCGGCGGCATTGAGCAGGCGCTGCAGCGTGGCAGCGGAAGTCAGCGGGACGTCGCCGTACAGCACCAGCGTAGGCATATTGTCATCGAGGTGCGGCAGGGCTTGGGCGACGGCATGGCCGGTGCCCAATTGTGGCTCCTGCCTGGCGAACGACAGCATGTCGCCAGCAAAACGGGATGGGACGGCATCGCCGCCGTGACCGTAGACTATGCACAATGGACCTGGCGCGAGCGTCTTGGCGGTGTCGAGGACATGGGCCAGCAAAGGTTTGCCTGCGAGGGGGTGAAGTACTTTCGGCAATGTGGATTGCATGCGCTTTCCCATACCGGCAGCGAGGATGACGACGTTCATAGTAAGCAGTGGTAAATAAGGCAAAAGTGTAGCATGCAGACGCTCCGGCAGGCCTTGCGGGTTTTGTCCAAATGCAAAGTTGAGGGTTAATTCGGCATGTTCTCGACCCTTTGACTGCTTGCCTTGCCATTAATATGGCATCTTGCTCATGCTGCACCCGGCACGCGTGAACGTCAGCCGCCGCAATGACAAGTACAGAATTTGGCGGCATCAAATTGAAACAGACGGTTTTTGAAGGCAGTGCATGAAGATTCTTCTTTTGAATGACGAGTTTTATACCACCGGCGCCAGTACCGCCATGCTGCGACTGGCCGAACGTCTGGTGCAGAATCATGAAGTGTTCGTCATGCCGCGCATCGATGGCGAAGGCGAGGTCAGGAAGAAGTTCGAGGCGCTTGGCATTCCCATTGTCAAAAATATCCAGAGCGTCGATCTGGTCGTGGCTAATACCTTGATGGCCGGCGCTCATGTGGCCGAGGCGGCGCCGAAATGCCCGGTGGTATGGTGGATCCATGAGGCCGAAGTCGGCCGCGACATGATCCTGCGCTTCCCGCAACTGGCGCCGGGTTTCAAGCATGCGTCGCATATCGTGTTTCAGACCGAATACCAGAGGATCGTGTACGGCAGCTTTTTATTCGACAGTCCTGCGACGGTGCATGTGATGCCGTTCTGGAACGATGCAATCTACAAATATGAAGACCTGCAACCGATGCCGAAGCAAAAGAAGCGCATCGTCTGCATCGGTACGATCGAGCCGCGCAAGCGCATGGAAGACACCATCATGGCCGTCGATGCCATGGAGGCCGATCTGCGCAACGATATCGAATGTGTCTTCATCGGCAAGTACCTGCAGTTGAGCGACGGCGCGAAAAAACTGGCGGATGCGTTTCCCGAACGGTATCGCATGCTGGGCGAGTTGCCTAATGAAGAAACCTTGTCTTACCTGGCGTCGGCCGATGCGTTCGTGCTGGCCAGCTACAGCGAATCGCAGCCGCTGACGATCTGGGAAGCCTTCGAACTGGAAGTGCCGGTTTGTTTGTCCGATCTCGAGACATATCGGCACATCGGCTTGCATCACGGGCGTAACGTGATGATGCATCCGGTCGGCAATACGGAGATGCTTTCCGCCAATTTGAGAATGCTGATGACCAGCGATGGTTTGCGCAAGAGCGTGACAAAAGCGGGCAAGGCGCTTCTGTTGCGGAATCTCACCAATGACTGGACGGATGCAATGGAGCGCATTTTGCATCGCACGTTCATGCAATCGGAAATTAAACGGCTCGGTTATTGATCGATTGCCAATAACCGTTCGCCATTTCAACCAGACAACCAGACAACCAGACAACCAGACGGGACAGAACAATGGACTTCAATCAGCGCGTTATTACTTTGCTTCAACTGCCGGTTTCCCCGCTGACGTGGGATAGCCTTCTCAAGGAATGCGATCGACTGGAGACGGACTTTCTGCACATTCCTTCCGGTTATAAATGGACTCTGGACTACAAGCGTTTCCAGGTTGAGCAGGCGCGTGGAAACAACAGCCAGGCGATCTGGCATTTGAAGTCGGCAATTGCCGCCATGCCGTATAACGGCGATATCCTCGGCGATTACAAGGAATTGGTGAAAAAGACCTCGGGCATCAAGAATCTGGTCTTGATCATCACGAGCAAGAAAAATGAAGCCAAGGCATTGAGGCTGGCGGCGCAATTCGATCAGGCGAATATCGAATACATGATTGTGAGCGGCGCCGATACATCTTCGATTGAGCATGTGAGGGCCTTGCAAGTCGATATATCGGATCGATATGAAGCGATCCCTCAAAAAGTTGCAGCCGCTTTTACCTGGGTTTATGAAAACATCGGCAACAATGTCGGGGTCCTGAAAGTCGACGACGAAATGATGCTGCAAGATGCCGACAAATTGCGCCAGAGTCTGGACCAGTTGGTGCGAGAAAACGTCTATGCGGGCGTGCCTTCGGCGAGTCTTGAGCACGATCGCTGCATGCACTGGGGGCTGTGTCTCGATCAGGATTTGAACCGGCGCGTTTACGGCCGGCCGGTATTGCGGGCCTGGGCTTCCGGCGGCGCCTATTACTTGGGGCCGAAGCCTTTGGAAAAAGTGGTGCTCTCGTTGTTGCGGTTTCCCGGACTGTTCGAAGGCGAATATTACGAGGACAAACTGATTGGCGACGTATTGGTATTCGAAGGGGAGGCGCTGAACGAGCGCAAGGGGTATGCGGATTTTGGATTGACGCTGCCCGGCGCCGCACCGGCGCCGCTTGCCGAAAACAAGGCCGTTCCTCCCGCACCAGGGTTGACGATTCCAGTTGCGGCTCCCGTTTCCGCACCCATTCCCGAACCCGTTTCCGCATCGCAGAAGAATTCGAATGCACTAAAGATATCGGAGTGGAATAGCAGATGAAAATAAGCCTCCTGGGCTGCGCAAGTCAAGGAGCCGGTCGCGTGCCAGACGATTTTGAAGAGACCACTAATCGAGTATGAATACCATCAACGTATGTATCGGGCATTTGCCTTTCCCGGAAAGGCATGCACATTTCATCGACCTGGCTATTTCGCCCAACGTGATTACGGGCGGAGCCAAAAGACGAGCAATCGTACCGGACGACATCTACGGCGAAAACGGTCATGCGCTGTCGGAATATGCGCAACTGCTTTGGCTCTATAAAAATATCGATGCCATTGCGTCCAATTTCGAGTACGTCAATATTTCGCACTATAGACGATTCGTGTCGCCCGAGCCGGTAGATGGCACCAAAGCCTCCAATGGTCCTTGGATCACGACTATTCAGGAAAGCGATATGGGCAAGTATGCGTCTTGTTTTGACAGGACCAATTCCATCAGTTGCTTCAATACTCCCGTGCATTTTTCGGATGGCGTCGTGAGCCAATATGCGACTGCGCACGTGCTTGAGGATTTTCTCAATTTCGTCAAATATCTGATGGAAATTGAAATGTTCAGTCCAGTGGATGCCGCAAAATTCTTGCGCTATCAAGACATCATACCGGCATGCAGTGTGGGGATTTACCAGATCGAGATTTTCAAAAAACTTTATCTGTATCTTGAGCGGGCATCGGGATTCATGAATTCCTCTTATTTCGTTGTGCGCGATGGCTATCAGAGGCGCTCAATGGGTTTCCTGCTGGAACGCCTGCACAGTTTTTTGATCCTGGAACTGTTGCGTAATATGGGAAAATTCGGGCAGAACATGATGATCTCCGAGTCGCATGCCGTCACATCGACGACTGGCCGGGTAAGTTAAGGACAAACGGCGAGATGGCAGTGCCGAACGTATGAATGGCGTTCCGGTTTATTTCGGACTGCGCCGGCAGTAACGGTGCAGATTCAGATTCGAGAGCTCCTTCATGGATCCTTGTGTTGATGATCGCAAGTGCGAAAAGGAATTGAGAAATGGAAAATAAGGTTGCGTTGATCACCGGTGTTACCGGTCAGGATGGCGCTTATCTTGCAGAGCTTCTGCTCAGCAAAGGTTATGTGGTTCATGGCCTCAAACGTCGTGCATCGCAATTCAATACCGCCAGGGTCGACCATCTTTATAGCGACCCTCATGAGGAAGGCGTCCGTTTTTTCTTGCATCACGGCGATCTGAGCGATTCATCGAATCTGACGCGGATCATTCAGCAGACGCAGCCGGACGAAATCTACAACCTGGCAGCCATGAGCCATGTCGCGGTCAGTTTTGAGTCCCCGGAGTATGCCGCCGACGTCGATGGCGTCGGTGCACTACGCTTGCTCGAAGCGATACGTATCCTCGGACTGACCAAGAAGACCCGGTTCTATCAGGCGTCGACCTCTGAAATGTTCGGGCTGGTGCAGGAGGTTCCACAAAAGGAAACGACGCCATTTTATCCACGCAGCCCATACGCCGTCGCCAAGCTTTACGCATACTGGATCACGGTGAATTACCGGGAAGCCTACGGCCTTTATGCCTGCAACGGCATCTTGTTCAATCACGAGTCTCCGTTAAGAGGCGAAAATTTCGTGACGCGGAAAATTACGCGCGCATTGACGCGCATCAAGTTGGGATTGCAAGACCATTTGTATCTGGGGAACCTGAATGCACTGCGCGATTGGGGCCATGCCAAGGACTATGTGGAGATGCAATGGCTCATGCTGCAGCAGGAAAAACCGGAAGATTTTGTCATCGCGACCGGGGTCCAACATAGCGTGCGCGACTTCGTCAATATCGCTGCCATGGAACTGGGCATCAACATGAGCTGGAAGGGCGAAGGCGTGGACGAAAAAGGCTACGACGACCAAGGGAAGTGCATCGTCTCGGTAGATCCGCGTTATTTCCGTCCGACGGAAGTGGAGACTTTGCTTGGCGACTCCACCAAGGCAAAAACAATGCTGGGCTGGGAACCGAAGATTACATTCCGGGAGCTTGTCGCGGAAATGGTGCGGGAAGACTTGAAAGTGACGGAGCGTGACGAATTGACTAAACGGCATGGATATTACACCAATGCCTATCATGAGTAATGGCGGGCGGTATTCCGAGCGGCCGTGGTTGCATATGAAACGCTAACGATTTGAGGACGAAGTGGCCAGTCAAAAGACTGCATTGATTACCGGCATAAGCGGACAGGATGGCAGTTATCTGGCCGAGTTGCTATGCGGCCAGGGGTATCGGGTCCTGGGGGCGAGTCATCGGGATTCGGGCCAGATGCATTGCGGCGCAGCGGTAATCGACATAATGAAACTGGATCTCGCGGACACCCGTGCGGTGAACGAGGTGGTCGCGACGACGCGCCCTGATGAAATTTATAATCTGGCGGCAAGAGCATCGAGCGCCCAGCTATTCGACGATCCGATTCAGACTGCGGAAGTGAATGGCGTTGCGACAGTGCGCTTTCTTGAGGCGATCAGGCAGTTTTCATCGGCAACGCATTTTTGCCAGGCTGCCAGCAGCGAGATATTTGCCGGAGCAAAGACAACGCCGCAAAGCGAAACGACGGAAATTGCGCCGGTCAATAGTTACGGCGCTGCCAAGGCCTATGGATTGCATATGATCCGGATGTATCGTGAACGATATGGACTGCACGCCAGCACCGCTATCCTGTTCAATCACGAAAGTCCCCGTCGTGAAGAGCATTATGTGACGAGGAAAATCGCCAAGGCGGCAGTCATGATTGCCGCCGGAAAATCCGATGAGCTGGAGCTTGGCAATCTGGATAGCCGGCGCGACTGGGGATATGCCGGAGACTACGTCAATGCGATCTGGCGAATGTCGCAGTATGCAGTCGGAGATGACTATGTTATCGCGACAGGTGAAACCCATAGCGTCCGGGATTTCTGCAAAATCGCTTTTGAATATGTCGGATTAAACTATAACGACTATGTGAAAGTGAACAAATCGTTTGGCGGCAGAATCGACACCGTCGAGTTGAGAGGCAATCCAGGCCGGGCCGAGCAGCAACTGGGATGGCGTCGGAGCGTGGATTTTCCCGGATTGGTGAAGATGCTCGTGGACGCGGATCGCGATCGTTTGAAAAAAGCTGAATAAATTGAAGAACGGGAAATAATTCTTATGTATAGCGAATTGAAAGCATGTCGGATTTGCGGCAACACGCATCTCGAACAGGTGTTGGATCTCGGTGAACAAACGCTGACGGGCGTTTTTCCCAAGCAGCGTGATCAAATCATCACCAAAGGCCCTTTGCGCCTGGTCAAATGTACGGGCAAGGAGGATTGTTGCGGCCTGCTGCAACTTGCCCATTCCTATGACCTGAGTGAAATGTATGGGATCAACTACGGTTACCGGTCCGGGCTCAACGCCAGTATGGTCAAACATCTGAATAGCAAGGTCGAGCGGATCCTGGGGCTGGTCGACATGAGCGGGGAACCCGTTATCCTGGATATCGGCAGCAATGACGGAACCACCTTGCGTGCATACGGCGACAAAGGTTTTGCGCGTGTCGGCATCGATCCTACTGCGGCCAAGTTCCGGCAGTACTATCCGGAAGGGGTGACGGTGATTCCCGATTTCTTTACGGCGAAGGTATTCCGCGATGCTTTCCACAACCGCAAAGCACGCGTCGTTACCTCATTTTCGATGTTTTATGATCTTGAGCGTCCGATGGATTTCGTCAATGAGGTTGCCGAAATTCTGGACGATCAGGGTGTCTGGGTATTTGAACAAAGCTACATGCCGTTGATGCTGGAGCGCAATTCCTACGATACAGCCTGCCATGAGCATCTGGAATACTACGCATTGAAGCAGATACATTGGATGACCGAACGAAGCGGGCTGAAAATCGTTGATGTCGAATTCAATGACGTCAATGGCGGCAGCTTTTCCATCACCGCCGCAAAAAAGAGTTCGGCCTATCCGGTATGCAAAAACTTGCAGGAAATCCTGGAACAGGAGAGGAAATCCGGCTTGGACACATTGAGGCCTTACCAGGAGTTTGCAGCGAGAGTGAAAGAGAGCAGAGACGTATTGCGCCGTTTTGTCGCCGATGCCCTGGCCGAAGGAAAGTGTGTTGTTTGCCTGGGGGCCTCGACGAAAGGCAACGTGCTCTTGCAGTATTGCGGTTTCACTGCCGCCGAGATTTCAGCGGTGGGCGAAGTGAATCCTGAAAAATACGGCTGCTTTACGCCGGGCACCTTGATCCCTATCGTGCCCGAGCTTGAATTCATTGAAAACGAGCCGGATTTTCTGATTGTTCTTCCCTGGCATTTCAAGGAATTTTTCGTGAGGAACAACAAACTCAAAAAAGGGAAATTGGTTTTCCCTCTTCCTTACCTGGATATTGTCAATTAACGCCGGACTCGTCGCCGCTCGCATGTCGTCGGCTCTTGTCCGCGCGGCATGACGAGCGTATGGCGGCGATGGAGATGGCGGAACTCTCCCGGATCAGATGAACCATTCATATTTCTTGACATGGCTCTTTTCGATAAGCAAGTACATGACTTGATTCAGGCTGGCGATGACTGATATCGCATAGCCGTTCATGTCGTACTGGGCGAGCAGCGCTCGCATTGCGTCTTGGGAAATTCCGGACAAGAGAAGTGAAGCGCTCATTTGCAGCGCAACCGGAATGTAGGTATCGAGACTGGCGTGTGTTTCAGCGCAGTCGATACGCATCCATATTTCGTCGCCGGTTTTGATCGGCATATCGGACGTCATGGCGGCAATGAAGGATGGGAATTGCGCCTCGTCGATCGAGGTGATGGAATGCATGGCATTCAACTGGATGTTTCTTTGCCTGGATGCTTGCGAGTCGGACGTGGGGGCAACGGAATAGCTCTGGCGAAATTGATTGTTCAGCAGCACGAGGAAATCTCCGTCATCGGCACCGATGTCAAAGTAGATATCCCCGCTGATTTCCATCGCATTGAAAAATCTGATCAATTCTTCCTGGAATGGAATGCGTCTCTTGGCGGAAATAACGAAGAGATCCTTGTCGTCCGGTTTCTTCTTGCGGTAGCTCAGGATGCGCGGGACCAGGTGGTCCTTGCCGGCCGCTTGCAGCCGTTCCCTGAGATAAGTGGATGGAATGGAGTAAAGACAGATGAATGCATCATCGAGACTGCACAGGATCTCGTAGCTATCTTTTCTTGCATTGAAAGATGCGCCGAGAGGAAAGATGATCGGTTGCCCCAGATACCAGCCATGCTTGTCGCTTCCTGATTTGAACGGCGATGTCGTCAGCGGTTCGGCTGTGAAGTAAGTGGGCGTATATGGCGCGTGCTTTGAAAAAATACAGGCGCCGCCATAATATATTTTTTTTCCGCCGGTCTTGGCTGATGAATGAAAGAAAGTGATGTATTCATTCGGACTGTATTCGATTGGAACGCTGCCGCCGCGAATTTCGCCGTATCCCCATTCCAGTCCGTTGTCCTGATGCGCATTTTTAAATGACCAACTGCCAGGGGCGCCGGCCACGGACAGTTCCAGGACGATCCACGGCGAATGGGAATACAGGATGCCGATGGTGTCGCTGTCGATGAAAAATGGCACCCAGTTCTTTTCGTAGCCGACAAGCGAGTTGTCCGGCTTTTTTCCTGAGCCAAGCGGATTCTGCGGCAGTTTGAGGTGATGGATCAACTGAAAGCCATTGGCCCAGTCAATTTTCGCGATGGCAATCGTTGTGCCGACAATTTCACCCTGATCGCTGCGGTCCACGTAGACATACATGAGAAACAACCGATTGCCGAGGACCAGCAATCGCGGATCTTCCCCCGCGGGAATGAGTTGAAACGGCGTGCCGATCGGCGCCAGTTCCTGATCTACCCGAACCATCCATATCTCGCCTGCACCCCATACGGGCGGCCTCTTGTTTCTGCGGAACGCTACCCACTGTTCACCATTGGGCAACGTCGCGACGGATGGGCAAAAATCGAGGTAATTTTTCTCGTCAAACCTGTTCCATATATGAGGTTCCGTGATTCTATTTATGGTCATCGACTACCTCGCTTTGAATTTCCATCATCGTTCCATACGGCTGGCGGGGCATTATAAAAAGAGGCTGAAGCTGGGGTAACACGGGCGACGCTGCAGATTCCTCGTGCAGCGTCGGGCGGCAATCATCCGGCAAGCTGCAACAGCTAGCTATTGCGAAATAGAACGTGCTGAGGCAGCAAGGGCAGATTCGGCAACTGTTGCAGTTCGTCGATCTTCTTTCGGTCGACGACGGTAGGGTCCACCCACCAGTCTTCAAAAGGGATCGGGTCGGGCGAAACCACGGCATACATCACGCACAGATTTTTTGCGACCAGCTCGTAGCCGTGTTGGCGGAGAATTTCCCTGCTTTCGTCGCGGGCGCGAAAATCCTTGGAATAGGCATCCGTTTCGAAGGTGATGACAGAGAAGCGATGCGTATCCAGCGGCAGCCGCTTCAATACCTTGAGCGTATTAAAACTGGGGTCGATGTCCAGTTGCAGGTAGTCAATGCGCTTCGTGTCGGGGCCAAACCACTGGGCGATGGCTTCTCTGTAGTCAATCGCCAGTGCATCGGCAATCACGAAATTGCCATCGGGACGCTCAGTCATCCATGATTGAAGGCAGGCAGGGTCGTATTCGAGAGAGATGCCTTCCCAGGAAAAAGCGCTATTGAGCAAAGCGGTGTTGTTGTGGAAGTTGGCGACATTGGCGCCGACTTCCAGATAGCGTCCGTTCAAACGTCCATCCAACATCGTCAATACAAAAAGGTCTTGCCACGCCTGGGAGTAATTTTGAGAGATGCGTTTTGCATTTTCAAATGGAAATCTCAGAAAATCAGCCATTCCTGGCTGCCATTTCCAAGTGTTCAAAAGGACGCTCTCATTCATTTTATGTGTCCATCAATGTGGTCCGGAAGCATTTACTGAAACACGATATTAAATGGCTAGCGGAGGACGTATCGGAGATAAGGCTCGTCTGAACTGCCGCTCAGAACGGCTGCGACGGCATGGTGTACTACTGAAATTCAGTATAGCAGTCTATTTATTGCTTCTAAATTCAAAGCTGGTGGCGAAAACATCGATAAATCGCCGCATTGATGACCATCGACGCTGCGCTTCCTTTATTCGTCAGTGCTCAAGCGCTCATGAGGCCAGCTTGCCATAGACGTCGTTATATAGCGCGGATTTTTCCCGTAGATCGTAGCCGGCTTTGATTGCCTGCTGTCCGGCGCTTGCCAGCGCATGGCGCTTTTCAGGCGATTCGATCAGCAAGGTGATGGCTTGCAGCCAGGCCTGATCCGAGTTCGGCATGAGCAGTCCGGTGCTGTCGTGCGTCACGACTTCGTTATACACCGAGACATCGCTGAAGATCGAGGCGATGCCGGCTGCCGAATAATCCAGCCACTTGATATAGCTCTTGCACTGATTGTATTCGTCCGACGCCAATGGAATCAGGGCGATATCCCAGTTCCAGTTCCGAAGTTGCTCGGCGTAGTTGACGTATTCGTGAACGAAGCTGAGGAAGGTGGTTTGCGGGTGGTGTTCCCAGCCTTTCGGGCATACCCAGCCGACAAAATAGATATGCAGGCGCTTGCCGTAGCGTTCGACCAGCGTACGCAGGGCCTGGTCCACCAGCGCGAAATTCGACGGCTGGATCGATGATCCGAGCAAACCGATGGTGATCTTGTCGTCGCGCCTCTGCGGCACCGGACGGTAAAAGATGTCGTAGTCGATGTAGTTGGGCAGGACGTGGACATTCGGATTGAGCTGGCGATATTTTTCCGCCAGGAATTGCGTTGACACCACAACTCCCTTGGCGCGCCTGACGGTGTACTCGATCCCTTCTTTCCAACTGGCGCCGGATGCTGCCTCGGGGTGGTCGTGCGGGATCTCGTTGAGCAGATCGTCCGATTCGTAGATGACCGGTTTTCCAAGGTCGAAAATCGCCTGGAGTGAACTGATCGGCATCAGGCCCGGTGTGAAGCGGTGCAGGACGATCAGGTCGGCGCCATCGATCGGGTCCGTCTGCAATTTGCCGTTCTGGATGCCCCAGACGAGTTCCCAATCCTCTTGCAGGTGCGCGAAGGGGCGGATCAGGCGGATTTGCGGACAGGGGCTCCAGGTCGACTCCGCCGAATACACGAGGAGGCGCTTTTTGCGCTTCGCTTGAGGCGATTGGCCCACGGGCGTGGCAAGCAGCCCCGGGATGCGGGATGGCATTGCCGCCGCCGGAGCGGTCGTCCGAGGCAAGGCGGAAGCCGGCGTTTGCGCCTGGGAGGTTCGCGTCGACATGGTCTTGTCATGCACAGATTGCTGCGTGGCATGGATGAAATCGTCGAGCTGTTGCCAGAAGGCGCTGCTGCGCTGGCGATATATTTCCGGCGCCTGATGCACCGTTGCTCTGGCGTGGGCGAGTTGTTCCGTGGAAGGCCCCCAGGCGGAGCCCGCCGCATTCAGGTAGCCCAGGCCGAACATCGGGTTGGCCAGCGAGACCGGATTCGGCAGGTAGACCACCGGGCAGCCGCACAGAAGCGCTTCGTAACAGGTGGTGGACGGTTCGTAGGTATACAGCAACTCGCTCTGACGGAACAGCGCGGCCAGTTCCTCGGCGGATCGTTGCGGTACGCGCAGGGATATTTCGGTCGCATCGCGTGTCAGCGGATCCAGCGTTCCGCCTTTATTCAGGTAACGATTGATCCACACCAGCGTTCCCCGGCGAGGCTGATTCTGTGCGCCGGGATGAAAGATCTGATCGTTGACCAGAGGCGTGGCAAGCAAAGGCGCTGTCATGCCCGGCGGGATCAGTTCTTCACGATGGGCGTAGATCAGGTCGTCTTTGCCCCAGTCCAGCGGTTCCTGGTTGAGTGCGCCCGGCAGATTGAGCAGATAGCGCACGACATGGGGGGCGCTCATCGGATTGCCGCTGATGACCTCGGGGTAGATCACGATCGGCTGGCGTCCGATCTGGATGTGCGCGTTGATGATTTCCTGGGTCAGGCGGGGGGCGCGCAAGGTGTCGATGCTGGCGTCGGTGACATAGGCTTCTTCTCCCGCCAGGTTGAGGGCATGGCAAAGATAGTGCAGGGCTTTCCCGCCGCCGGAAGTGGCCGGAAACGGTGGACTGTAGATGTAATAGGGGGAATTCAGCCGGGCAAACAAATCTTGTCTCATGTGGTGCTCATGTGTTCTGTGGACGCTCGCGGGGGAGGCACGGCCGACGATGGGAATCGCTGCCGGGCTGGCAGATTGCCAGTTCCGGGCCGGCGAACCCAGTATAGCAGTCTATTTTTTGCCCTAAATTCAAAGATGGCGGCAAAAATCCCGATAAATCGCCTCATTGGCAGCCTGTTTTATCCTTTGGGTGGTGCCAAAAAGGCAAATTGAAAGCGATAAACCATCCAGTCCAAGGGATGTCGTCCAGGCAAAACAGGTAACATAACCGCGATAAAGCATATCTAACGGTAGTTTCATGGCAGCGCCGATCCGGCTCTTCAAGCGGAATCTCGGGTGCCGGTTCAGTTCGGGGAGCAGAAAGTGAAAGTCGTCATTCTTGCAGGTGGTCTGGGAACGCGTCTGGGTGAGGAAACCGATGTGCGCCCCAAGCCGATGGTCGAAATCGGCGGCAAGCCCATTCTGTGGCACATCATGAAAAGCTATTCGCATTTCGGCTTCAACGAATTTGTGATCCTGCTCGGCTACAAGGGTTACCTGATCAAGGAATACTTCGCCAATTATTTCCTGCACCAGGGCGATGTCACCATCGACCTGGTCGACAACAAGGTCGAAGTGCATCGCAACAAATCCGAACCCTGGAAGGTCACCTTGCTGGAAACCGGCCTGCACACCCAGACCGGCGGCCGCTTGCTGGCGGCGCGCGACTACCTGCGCGACGAGGATTTCATGCTGACCTATGGCGATGGCGTCGCCGATGTCGATATCAAGGCGCTGGTTGCGCACCATGAGCGGCACAAGGCGCTGGTCACCATGACGACCGTGCAGCCGGAGGCGCGGTTCGGCATGGTCAATACGGACGAAAATGGTTACATCAACGATTTTCGCGAGAAGCCGCCGGGCGACCTCGGCTGGATCAATGGCGGTTTCATGGTGTGCCGCGCCGGTGTATTCGACTACCTGCAAGACGGCGAAGCCACCATTTTCGAGCGTGCCCCGCTGGAAAATATCGCCCGCGACGGCATGCTGCTGAATTGGCAGCACCACGGCTTCTGGAAGTGCATGGACACCCTGCGCGACAAGATCCAGCTCAACCAGTTGTGGGACAACGGCGCGGCGCAATGGAAAAAATGGGCCTGAGTCCGACGACATGAGGACGCTAGCTTCCGACTTGCCGGGCGTGCTGCTGGTCGAGACCGACCGCCGGCGCGACGAGCGCGGCGGTTTTGCCCGCTGGTTCTGCGACACCGACCTGGCCGATGCGCTGCAAGGCGCGACTATCCGGCAAATCAATCATTCGCACACCGTGCAGCGCGGCAGCGTGCGCGGCATGCATTTCCAGCATGCGCCGCATGCGGAAAAAAAGATCATTCGCTGCCTGGCCGGCAAGATCTTCGACGTGGTGGTGGATCTGCGTCGCGGCTCGCCGACTTTTCTGGCCTGGCGCGGCTTTGAGCTGGAGGCCGGCGACGACCTTGCCTTGCTCATTCCAGAAGGATGCGCCCACGGTTTCCAGGCGCTGACCGATGACGTACAGATGCTCTACCTGCACACCGCGCCCTATGCGCCGGCTGCCGAAGGCGCCCTGCGCTACGACGATCCTCGCGTCGCCATTGCGTGGCCTCTGCCGCCGCAACATTTGTCCGCGCGCGATCTGCAGCATCCTTTGCTGACCGCCGATTTTTCCGGGATAACAATATGAAATGCCGTCATTGCCAGACCGAGTTGCACGATACCTTTATCGACCTCGGTTTTTCGCCGCCGTCCAACGCATACCTGCGCCAGGAAGACCTGACGCGGCCGGAGACTTACTATCCGCTGCGCGTGATGGTCTGCCGTTCGTGCTGGCTGGTGCAGACACAGGACTATGCGCACTACGACCAATTGTTCGAATCCGATTACGCCTATTTCTCATCGACCTCGACCACCTGGCTCAAGCATGCCGCCGACTATGTCGACATGATCGTGGCGCGCCTCAAGCTGGACCAAGGCTCGAAGGTGGTCGAGATCGCCGCCAACGACGGTTACCTTTTGCAGTATGTGCAGCAACGCGGCATCCCCTGCCTGGGCATTGAACCGACCACCAGCACCGCCGACGCGGCGCGCGCCAAAGGGATTCCCATCGTTGAAGCATTCTTCGGTGTGAAACTGGCGCAGGAAATCGCGGCGCGCGACGGCAAGGCCGACTTGATCGCCGCCAACAACGTGCTTGCGCATGTGCCGGATATCAATGATTTCCTCGGCGGCATGGCGGTGCTGCTGGCCGATGAAGGCACCATCACAATCGAGTTTCCGCATGTGTTGAATCTGATCGAGCAAAGCCAGTTCGACACCATTTATCACGAACACTTTTCCTATCTGGCCTTGGGTAGTGTCGATCGCATGATGCGCACGTTGGGGTTGCGCGTCTATGATGTCGATCAGTTGAGTACGCACGGCGGCAGCCTGCGTATTTATGCCTGCCATCAGCACGCTGGCCACCAGCCTACCCAGGCGCTGGAGCGAGTCAGGCAGCAGGAACTGCAATTCGGACTGGAGACGATTGCCACTTATCAGGGGTTTCAGGCCAGGGCCGAAGCCATCAAGCTGGATTTGTTGCAATTCCTGCTGGAGCAGAAACGCCTGGGCAAGAAGGTGATGGCGTATGGCGCCGCCGCCAAAGGCAATACCTTGCTGAATTATTCCGGCGTGCATGCCGACCTGCTGCCCCTGGTGGCCGATGCCGCCGCATCCAAGCAGGGCAAGTACATGCCGGGCAGCCATGTCCCCATCGTTTCGCCGGCGGCGCTGCTGGAAGCAAAACCTGAGTATGTTCTGATCCTGCCCTGGAACCTGAAAGCCGAGGTCGAAACGCAACTGGCGGCGATCCGTCAATGGGGCGGCCGCTTTGTCATCGCCGTGCCGCGATTGCAGGTATGGTAACTATTTCTCCGCTGCCGATGAACTCGTTGATGCAAAAGCACGATTTATGAATATCCATCTCTATCAGACTTCCCGCATTGTCGAGGCCGGTTTCATGGCGTTGCCGCCGGGCGGTCGCGAGGATTGGGGCGACTATGCCGCCATTCGTGCTTATTTCATGGACGAAGCGGTCGACGATGAAGCGCTCTACGGTTTTTTTTCGGAAGGTTTCGGTGCGCAGACCGGAATGGGGCCGGAACGGATTGCGCAGTTCGTGGCGCAGAATCCGGGCAACGACGCCTATCTTTTTTTTCCGCATGCGCGCGACGCGGCGTGTTTTCTGAATGTGTTCGAGGAGGGTGAGTTTCATCATCCCGGCTTGCAGCAGCTTGCTCAGGACTATCTGGATGCGCTGGGGTTGTCTCTCGATTTGCGGGAATTCGTCACCGATTTCCGGACAACGGCATGGACCGGTTATGTCCTGGCGAAACCGGTGTTCTGGAAGACCTGGTTCGATCTGACCGAAAAGGTGTTTGAGCTTGCCGAATCCGGCGACAGTGCGCTCGCCGAACGGCTCAATGCGTCATCTGCCGGGGCGGCGACGGCCATGAAGGTCTTGCTGACGGAGCGCATCGCTTCACTGGTGCTGGCGCTGGACCAGCAACTGCGCATCGCGGTCTTCGATCATGCAGCGCTGCCGCTCGCCGATCTTGCCTCGCTTGCCTACCAGGACAAACTGCCGCAACTGGATGCCCTGAAGCGAGACTATCTTGTTACCGGCGACATATCCTATATCGACCGGTTCCTGGAACTGAGAAACAGTATTCTGGCGTACAGCCGGCAGCCGCCGACGCAGGCAGCGGCGACGTCTCAAGCGGCTATTGGCGGACGCGACGCCGAGCTGGTGTACGGATGCATCACACACGTTGAACTGCCGATCCGGTTTCCCGACTTTGTGACGCCGATTTATCTCGGCGAATCGCAGGCGGAGGGGCGGCTGAATTTACGCGAGTTGGCGCCGCAATGGGTGCCTTACCATCCTATTGTCGGCGGCATGGTGGGCAACTTCGCCTTGCGCAATTACATCCTCAAGCATCATCCGAACGTCAAACGCATCGGCGTTTGCATGTACCGGAAGTTCATTTCGCGTGAACGCATCAGCGGCGTGCCGGCGCAAGACAACTGGATGATGGACGTGGTGTCGAACAAGGAGCTGGAGCGCCAGAGCTTCGACAGCATGCTGGACCCGGGTTCGAGCGATCTTCTGATCGGCAAGACCTGCGGTTTCGTCGTAGACGGGCAAAGCGCCGGTTATCTGAAACACTATGGCCGTGCGCACCATATAGAAGACATGCTGCGTTTCACGGCGGCGGCGGTTGAACTTGGCGTCCTCCACAGCGATGAAGTCGAGCGCTTTTTCGACGAGCGCGTATTTTTCATGGGCGGCGTCGAACTGGGCGTCTTCCCTGCAGATTTCTGGCTCAAGAGTATCGCCGACATCGAGGCGGTGGCCTGGGCCTGCGTGCAGCGCTACCAGGTCAAACGCGAAGCCTATCAGTCGCGCGCGTGGGCGTTTTGCGCCGAGCGTCTCGGCAGTTATCTGTTGCTGCGTTATTTGCGCGCGGTGTGCGGCGGCGACAATTATGAACAGTTCATGGGACAGTTGAATCTGATCACGCAGGACGATCAGAAATTGTACGTTCCCAGCAACTGATATTCATCGCATGCCTGCGACGATGGATATTTTCGCAGGCATGCGCATTCCGCTCAAGGCAGCCGGAGTCCTTCCGCCAGGCCATATTCGCGCACGATTTCTTCCAGACAGGCGGCCACATCGGTTTGCCATTGCGGCATCGACACGCCGAATGTCGATGCCAGCTTTTCTCCCGCCAGCCGCGAGCTTTTGGGGCGGTGAGGCGGAACCGGATAGGTGCTGGACGGCACGGGCGTAATCATCGCGTTTCCGCCGACCTTGAGCGGCACGTTCAGCGCCTGCAAGCGATCGACAATGAAGGAGGCGTAACCGTGCCAGGAGGTCGCGCCGGCGGCGGTGAGATGGTAAATGCCGCTGGTCCGGCGCACATGGTCCGGGGCAATCTGCGAGCCGCCATTGAGCAGCAGGCGGCGCGTCACGTCGCCGATGGTTCTGGACCACGTCGGCGCGCCGAACTGGTCGCCGACGATGGTGAATTTTTCCTGTTCTTGCGCAAGGCGAATCACGGTCTTCAGGAAGTTGCCGCCGCCGACACTGTAGACCCAACTGGTGCGCAATATCCAATACGCTTCGCAATGGCGTGCAATGGCTTCTTCGCCTGCGCATTTGCTTTGGCCGTAGACATTGATCGGGTGCGTCGGGGCGGACTCGGCGTAGGGCTGTTCCTGCGACCCGTCGAATACGTAATCGGTCGAGTAGTGCACCAGCGGCGCGCCGAGACGTTGTGCTTCTTCGGCGATGACGCCCGGCGCTTCGCCATTGATGCGCATGGCCAGTTCAGGTTCGCTTTCCGCCTTGACCACGGCGGTGTAGGCCGCCGGATTGATGATCAGGTCGGGGCGTGTTGCTCGGATGACGTCACGGACCTGATCCAGGTCTGCGAGGTCCATCTGCTGTCTTGAAAATGAAACGATTTCACCCAGACCTTGCAAGCTTATCGCCAGTTCGTGGCCGATCTGGCCGCTCTGTCCGGTCAGCAATATCTTCATGCGAATACCTCAGCCTCGGCCAGCAATTTGCCGTTGGCGTCCTTGGCCGACAAGATCGGCGCTGCATCGATACTCCAATCGATGCCGATGGCGGGATCGTTCCAGGCAATGCAGCGTTCGTGTTCCGCCATCCAGTAATCGGTGGTTTTGTAAAGAAATTCAGCGTAGTCGCTGCGCACGAGAAAGCCATGCGCGAAGCCTTCCGGAATCCAGAGCTGACGCTTGTTCTCGGCCGACAGCACGGTGCTGGTCCATTGGCCGAATGTCGGAGAGTGCTTGCGGATGTCGACGGCGACATCCAGCACTTCGCCGGCCACGACGCGCACCAGTTTGCCTTGCGGATGCTGTATCTGATAATGCAAACCGCGCAATACATGGCGGCTCGAGCGCGAATGGTTGTCTTGCACAAAGTTGACCGCGATGCCGGTAAGCTCGGTAAAGCGGCGTGCATTGAAACTTTCGAAAAAGAAACCGCGCTCGTCACCGAATACTTTGGGTTCGACGATCAGGACATCGGGAATGGCGGTAGGAATAATATGCATGGATAGTGTCGGACCTGATTAATAGCTCATGTCTGTCAGCAGGCGCAACAGATATTGGCCGTAAGCGTTTTTCTTTAGCGGGGCCGCCAGATTTTCCAACTGTGCTGCGTCAATATAACCGCGACGATAGGCAATCTCTTCAGGGCAGGCCACTTTGAGTCCCTGGCGTTTTTCGATGGTGGCGATGAACTGGCCCGCTTCCAGCAGGGATTCATGCGTGCCGGTATCCAGCCAGGCGATGCCGCGTCCCATGAGTTCGACCTGCAACTGGTTGCGTTGCAGATAGATGTTGTTGACATCGGTGATTTCCAATTCGCCGCGTGCCGACGGTTTGATATCCTCGGCAATATCGCAGACCTGCTTGTCGTAGAAATACAGTCCCGTGACGGCGTAACTCGATTTTGGCGTGGCCGGTTTTTCGACAATGCTGACGGCGCGGCGGTTCTTGTCGAATTCGACTACGCCGTAACGTTCAGGGTCGTTGACATGATAGGCAAAGATGGTGGCGCCGTCCGGCGTCGCCGAGGCGGTGCGCAATTGGGTTTCGAACTCGCGCCCATAAAAAATGTTGTCGCCCAGGATCAGCGCAGATGGCGCATCATCGATGAATTGCCGGCCGATGATGAAGGCCTGCGCCAGGCCGTCCGGCGACGGTTGCGCCGCATAGCTCAGATTGAGTCCCCATTGATGGCCGTCGCCCAGCAGTTCGGCAAAACGCGGCGTGTCCTGCGGCGTGGAGATGATCAGGATGTCGCGGATGCCGGCCAGCATCAGGCTGGTCAGCGGGTAATACACCATCGGCTTGTCGTAGATCGGCATCAATTGCTTGGAGATCACCGTCGTGGCCGGATAAAGGCGGGTTCCGGAACCTCCGGCCAGGATGATGCCTTTGCGCTCGGGCAAGCTGCGGTCTGCTGAGATCATGTATTTTCCTTCCTGCCGTATTGAAGCTCCAGCCACTTCAGGTAGCCGCCGGAACGGACGTTGAGCACCCATTGCGGATTGTCCAGATACCAGCGCACGGTTTTGGCGATGCCGCTTTCGAATGTCTCGGCCGGTTTCCAGCCCAGTTCGCGTTCCAGCTTGCGCGCATCGATGGCATAGCGGCGGTCATGGCCAGGGCGATCTTGCACGAAGGCGATCTGGTCACGGTAACTGCCGGCGGTTTTGGGTTTCAGGCGGTCGAGGATGTCGCATAAGGTGTGCACGACTTCGAGATTGGTTTTCTCGTTCCAGCCGCCGATATTGTAGGTTTCACCCGGCGTCCCGCGCGCAAGCACCTCGCGGATTGCCGTGCAATGGTCGCTGACGAACAGCCAGTCGCGGATCTGCCGGCCATCGCCGTAGATCGGTAGCGGCTTGCCGTCGAGCGCATTGAGGATGACCAGCGGGATCAACTTCTCAGGGAAGTGGTAAGGGCCGTAGTTGTTGGAGCAATTGGTGGTCAGCGTCGGCAGCCCGTAGGTGTGATGATAGGCCCGCACCAGATGGTCGGATGCCGCCTTGGATGCCGAGTAGGGGCTGTTGGGCGCATAGGGCGTGGTTTCGCTGAATGGCGGATCGCTCGGTCCCAAGGTGCCGTAGACCTCGTCGGTCGAGACATGCAGGAAACGGAAGCTTTCCTTTTCCACTGGAGGCAGGTCGCACCAGTAATGGCGCGCGACTTCCAGCAGGGTGAAGCTGCCGTTGACGTTGGTGTGAATGAATTCGCCGGGGCTATGGATGGAGCGGTCGACGTGGCTTTCCGCGGCAAAATGGAGAATGGCGCGCGGCCGGTGTTGCGCAAACAGCGCCGCGATTGTTTCCCGATCAGCGATATCGGCCTGGACGAAATGATAGCGCGCGTCGTTATCCAGGCTGCTCAGGTTAAACGGGTTGCCGGCATAAGTCAGTTTGTCGATGTTCAGGACATGTTCATTATGAGCCGACAGATAGTCTAGGATGAAATTGCTGCCGATGAAGCCGGCGCCGCCGGTGATAAAAATCATGATCTGTTCCAGTATTCCCGGCGATTACGCACGAAAACCGTTGGGATTGTTCATCTGCCAACGCCAGCTATCGGCGCACATCGTCTTCAGGGAGCGGGTCGCTTCCCAATCGAGGACGGATTTGGCCAGCGTCACGTCGGCATAGTAGGCGGGCAGGTCGCCGGGCCGGCGCGGCTCGATCTTGTAGGGAATATTCTTGCCGCTCGTCTGCTCGAATGCCTTGACGACATCAAACACGCTATGGCCTTGGCCGCTGCCGAGGTTGACGGCAAAGCATTGCGGTTTTTGCAGATATTCCAAAGCCTTGACGTGGCCGATCGCGAGATCGGTCACGTGGATATAGTCGCGCACGCCGGTGCCGTCCGGCGTCTCGTAGTCGCCGCCCCAGATATTGAGTCTGTCGCGTTTCCCGATCGCCACCTGGGTGACGAAAGGCATCAGATTATTCGGTACGCCTTGCGGGTCTTCGCCGATCAGACCGCTTTCGTGTGCGCCGACCGGATTGAAGTAGCGCAGTAGTGCAATGCGCGAATCCGGCTGAGCCACATGAAAGTCGCGCAGAATCTCTTCGACCATGATCTTGCCGCGGCCATACGGATTAGTGGCTGAAAGCGGGTGGTCTTCACGATAAGGCAGGAATTGCGGCATGCCATACACCGTCGCCGACGAGCTGAACACGATCGTTTTGACCCCGGTCGCCTGCATGGCTTCCAGCAGGCGGATCGTGCCGACGACGTTGTTGTCGTAGTACTCCAACGGTTTGGCGACCGACTCGCCGACGGCTTTCAGGCCGGCGAAGTGGATCACGGCTTCGCATTGATATTGGCGCAGCGCCTGTTCAATCGCCGCGCGGTCGCGGATATCGCCTTCCACCAGCGCCAGCGACTTGCCGGTGATTGTTTCGACGCGCCGCACCGCTTCGGGGAAGCTGTTGCAGAAATTGTCGAATACCACAACCCGGTGTCCCGCATTGAGCAGCTCGACGCAGGTATGTGAACCGATATAACCCGCGCCGCCTGTAACCAAAATGTTCATGCTGATTCTTGCCTCGGTGACATAAGGTTGGAATTATGTCAGATTCTGGTAGAACTCAATCTGGGTTTCGCTCAGGGTGCGCAAGTCTTCATTGTTGATATAGCCGCTATACCACTGCGCCGTCAGCTCCAGCGCGGTGTACAACTCCAGTTTGGGGATCCAGTCCAGGCGCTGGCGCGCCTTGGAAATGTCCAGGCGCAGGAAAGCCGCTTCATGCGGCGCGCCGGCCTGGCTTTCCAGGCGCACTTCGACCGGCGTCACGTCGTTCTTTTGCAGCGAATGGTTGAACGTGGCGCACAACTGGCTGACCGTCTGCAGGTCGGTGTCGGCCGGGCCGAAATTCCATCCTTCGGCGAATTGCTGACCGGATTCGTACAGCTTTTGCGCGACTTGCAGATAGCCCGACAGCGGTTCCAGCACGAATTGCCAGGGGCGGATGGCGTGTGGATTGCGGATGCTGACCGGTTCTTCCTTCTCCAGGGCGCGGATGAAGTCGGGAATCAGGCGATCGTTGGCGAAATCGCCGCCGCCGATGACGTTTCCGGCGCGCACGCTGGCAACGGCGGCCTGGGTATCCGCGTCCTGATGGAAATAGGAGCGGCGATACGCCGAGGTGACCAGTTCCGCCGCGCCCTTGCTGCTGCTGTAGGGATCGTGGCCGCCCATCGGGTCGTCTTCGCGGTAACCCCACAGCCATTCGCGGTTTTCATAGCATTTGTCGCTGGTCACAACGATCACCGAGCGCACGCTGCTGGTATGGCGCACGGCTTCCAGCACATGGGCGGTGCCCATGACGTTGGTGGCAAAGGTATCGATCGGCGCGGAATAGGAGTCGCGCACCAGCGGTTGCGCCGCCAGATGGAAGACCACGTCGGGCTGGACCGCCGCCATGGATTCGCTCAGGTGTTTCAGGTCGCGTATGTCGCCGGTCACGGTTTGCACGCAATTCTGGAGCCGCGCCAGATGGAACAGGCTCGGATTGGTCGGCGCCGGCAAGGAATAGCCGTACACCCTGGCTCCCCAACGGTGCAGCCATAAGGTCAGCCAACTACCTTTGAAGCCGGTATGGCCGGTGATGAAAACGCGCTTGTCGCGCCAGAATTGTGCTGCCATCAAACTTCCTCATGCACGAAATAAACAGTGTCGGCATGGGCAGAGGCGTGGATGGAATCCATCACGGTGGCGGAAGGGGTGGATCACCCGCTTCCTTTTTTGATGCCCCCTGCGGCTGTCGCGACTTTCTTGATTTGATTGATATCGTCGTCCGGAGCGAATTTCCGGCTTTACCGGAAATTACGTATCCGACGAGCAAATTAAATCATGATGCTGCATGGCTTCAAGCGATGATCAGGAGGGTATTTGGTATCTAATCCGTGCAAATATCGGGCTTTGTAAATTTAATTTACAAGCGCTTCCGACAGGCGGACTTCTTCCGTAGCAGCTCAAGTGTCCAGATGTAGCGAAATGACATGCGAGTTGCCGGTCGAGCAAGGCTCTTCGTCGAAGGCGATGTCGCCATTGGCATCAGCTTCGCCGGTCGCCTTCAGATTGGCGAAATCGAACAGCTTGCGGTCCATCAGATGCGACGGCGCAACGGTCGACAAGGCAGCGAAAATATTGTCGACGCGGCCCGGGAATTTTTTCTCCCATTCGCGCATCAAGCCCTTGATCTGCTTGCGTTGCAGGTTTTCCTGGCTGCCGCATAAGTCGCATGGAATGATGGGAAATTCCTTGACTTCGGCGTAGCGCGTGAGGTCGGCCTCCTTCACGTAGGCCAGCGGACGGATGACGATCTGCTTGCCGTCGTCGGACTGCAGCTTGGGCGGCATGCCCTTGAGTTTGCCGCCGAAGAACATGTTGAGGAAGAAGGTTTCGAGGATATCGTCGCGATGATGCCCCAGGGCAATTTTTGTGGCGCCGAGTTCTGTTGCAACGCGGTATAAAATGCCGCGGCGCAAACGCGAGCAAAGTGCGCAGGTGGTCTTGCCTTCCGGCACTACGCGCTTGACGATGCTGTAGGTATCCTGATTCTCGATGTAATACGCCACGCCCAGTTTTTCCAGGTAAGCCGGCAGTACGTCGGCCGGGAAATTCGGCTGTTTCTGGTCCAGGTTGACGGCAATGATGTCGAAATGGATAGGCGCGCGCTCGCGCAGCGTCAGCAGGATGTCGAGCAGGGCGTAGCTGTCCTTGCCGCCGGACAGGCAAACCATGACCTTGTCGCCGTCTTCGATCATGTTGTAGTCGCCGATGGCCTGGCCCGTCAGGCGGCACAGGCGCTTGTGCAGCTTGTTGTTTTCGTAGGCGATTTTTTCGGCTTGCTTCACCGAAGGCGCGGTTGCCGGCGCGGCGGATTGTTCGCCTTCGGCCAGGCGGGCATGTTCAAGCAGATCGTTCATTGTGTGGTCCTGCAAATAAGTAATCAGAGCGCTTCTTTGACGCGGAACACTTCCACGCCGACCGAATCGCAATCCGGATAGACATCGGGTTTCTCTGTGGAAACCCGCACGGCGCGCACCTTGGGATGCGCCAGCATGGCCTTGACGACGTCGTCGCACAAGGTTTCCTGCAAATGGATGTGGCCCTGCGCCATGCGCCTGGCGATGGTGCTGCGGATGAAGTCGTAATCGACCACTTCCTGCAATTGGTCTTTTTCAGGCGTCGACATCGCCAGCGGAATGAACAGGTCGACGTTGATCAGGATACGCTGTTCCCCCTTCTTCTCGAATTCATGCACGCCGATGTTGATCAGCACTTCATAGTTGCGCAGGAACAGGCGGCGGCAATCGTTTAATTCGGGATGGGAAAGGGAGAACATGGAGTCCGCATAAAAAAGAGTGAAAGGAAACGCTTACTTCGCGAGAAACATCACATCGCGCTGCAACGGAATCAGGTGCTGGCCGCCGTCGACCAGGATCGTCGTACCGGTGATCGCCGGCGCAGTCGCAACAAAGCAGATCGCAGCGGCGACGTCGTCCGGCGTACTGCTCTTGCCCAGCGGCGTCACGCGATGGGCTTTATCGAAGTCGGCCTGGCTCTGGTCGCCCGACGCCATGGTGATGCCGGGCGCCACGCCGACCACGCGCACGCGTGGCGCCAGCGCCTGGGCCAGCAAGGTGGTGGCGCTTTGCAGCGCGGCCTTGGACAACGTGTAGGACAGGAAATCGGGATTGGGATTGTACAGCTTCTGGTCGAGCAGGTTGACCACTACCGCTTGTCTGCCTGCGGGCGTGGCGTCGTACAAGGCTTGGGCCAGCAATACCGGTGCGCCGACATTGGCGCGCATGTGAGCGTCCAGCGACGCCATCGAAAAGCTGTCGGCCTGGTCCTGGCGGAACAGCGAGGCGTTGTTGATCACGCAGGCGATCGGTCCGAGTTGCCCGGCTTGCCGCACCAGTTTGCGCACGGCGGCTTCGTCGGCCAGATCGCATTGCAGCGCGACGGCGCGGCGGCCGAGCGCCGCGATCTCGGCGACGACCGCCTGCGCCTCGTCTTTCGACTGGCCGTAATGCACCGCGACGTCCCAGCCGTCGCGCGCCAGCGCGAGCGCAATCGTGCGGCCGATGCGCCTTGCGGCGCCGGTGACGAGAGCAACTTGTTGTCGAGACGGAATCATGGCATTCATTTCATCATGGAGCGTTGCGGATGCTGCGCTTGCGGCGGCATTTGCGGGTAATCGGGAAAGAAGGCGGCGGATTCAAATACAATACGCCCCATCATGCAATTGCAACTACCCGAACCATCCGCCGACGCGCTTGCCGCTTCCCGTTCCCTCCAGCTTCTGATCGCCGACGACATCCGGCGCAACGGCGGCTGGATTTCATTTGCACGCTACATGGAGCTGGTGTTGTACGCGCCCGGCTTGGGCTATTACAGCGGCGGCGCGGCAAAATTGGGCAAAGACGGTGATTTTACAACCGCGCCGGAAATTTCGCCGCTTTTCGGCGCCACCTTGGCGCATCTGGCGACAGAATTGTTCGCGCAGACCGATGCCGCCATCATGGAATTCGGCGCCGGCACCGGCAAACTGGCTTTCGACATCCTGAGCGAACTGCGCGCGGCAGGAAAGTTGCCGCAACACTATTACATCGTCGAGATTTCCGCACAGTTGCGCGCAAGGCAACAGGAGAAGCTGCGCGATTTTCCGCAGGTAAGCTGGCTCGACAGCTTGCCGACAACGTTTTCCGGAGTGGTGATCGGCAACGAAGTGCTTGACGCCATGCCGGTGCAACTGGTCGTGCGCGGTGAGCACGGCTGGCTGGAGCGCGGCGTCGCGCTCGACGATGTCGGCGCTTTCATCCATGCCGACCGGCCTTGCGACGCCGGGTTGACGGCGCAGATTCCCGAGGCCGACAGTTTGCCGGCCGGTTACCTGACTGAAGTGCATCCGATCGCCGTCGGCTTCATGCAATCGCTGGCGGCGATGTTGCAGCACGGAAAAGGCGCCGCGCTGCTGATCGATTACGGTTTTCCGGCGTCGGAATATTACTTCCCCGAGCGTGGCCAAGGCACGCTGATGTGCCATTACCGCCACCATGCGCATGCCGAACCCTTTTATTTGCCGGGTTTGCAGGACGTCACCGCGCATGTCGATTTCACGGCCATGGCGCGCGCTGCCGCGGAAGGCGGTCTTGAGGTGCTCGGCTATGCCAGCCAGGCGGCTTTCCTGCTCAGCGCAGGCATCGGCGATCTGTTGCTGCGCACGCCGCCGGAACAGAGTGCACAATACCTGCCGCAAGCCAATGCCGTGCAAAAACTGATCTCGCCGGCCGAGATGGGGGAATTGTTCAAGGTGCTCGCCGTGGGCAAACACATCGACTGGCCGCAGCGGCTGTATGCGCACGACCGCAGTTATCGCTTATAAATCCAGAGGCCGCATATGATACGTTGGGTCGTCGTCATTTTCATCGCTGTGATCGTGTTTTCCAGTATCCTGCCCTGGCTCGAAAAGCTGGGCATCGGCCGCTTGCCGGGCGATGTGCGCTTCAAGCTGTTCGGCCGGGTGTTTTCATTGCCGTTTGCGTCGACCATCCTGATTTCGGCGGTGATTTTTTTGCTGGCGCGTTTTTTGTAGGAAGCCGACATGCGCATCCTGCTGGTCGAAGACGATCTGATGGTGGGCGAAGCGGTGCGCAAGGGTTTGCGCCAGGACGGCTTCGCCATCGATTGGGTGCAGGACGGCAAGGCGGCGGAACTGGCGCTGAGCCAGGAAGAATATGCCTTGCTGCTGCTCGATCTCGGTCTGCCGCAAAAGAGCGGGCTGGCCGTGTTGCAAGGCTTGCGCGCCGGCGGCAACAAGATTCCGGTGCTGATCACCACGGCGCGCGACGCGGTGGCCGATCGCGTCGCGGGGCTGGACGCCGGCGCCGATGATTACCTGATCAAGCCTTATGACCTGGAGGAACTCTCCGCGCGCATGCGCGCCTTGCTGCGCAGGCAATCGGGCCGCGCCGACAGCCTGATCCAGGTGCGCGACGTGGTGCTCAATCCGGCCACGCACGAAGTGTTTTTGCAAGGCCGTCCGGTGGCCTTGTCGGCACGCGAGTTCGCCTTGCTGCGCGCATTCCTCGACCGGCCCGGCGTGGTCCTGTCGCGCGCGCAACTGGAGGAGAAGTTGTACGGCTGGGACGACAGCATCGACAGCAATGCCGTCGAGGTCCACATCCATGCCCTGCGCAAGAAGCTCGGCAGCGATTTCATCAAGAATGTGCGCGGTATTGGCTACCTGGTGCCGAAATGAATTCCATCCGACGACAATTGTTGCTGTGGCTGGCGCTGGGTCTGAGCGCCGGCATTTTGCTGGCCGGCATTGCGCTGTATTTTCAGGCGCGTGGCGAAGCCAACGAGATTTTCGATTACCAGATGCGCCAGATCGCGGCTTCGCTGCCGCGCCAGGCCTTCGCGCCGATTGCGCCGGGCCAGGATGTGCCCGGTCTGGACGATGAAATCATGATGCAGATCTGGGACAGCACCGGCACCGTGATTTATCATTCGCACTCGCGCAGCGTCATGCCGCAGCAGGCCGAACTCGGTTTCATCGACGTGCCGGGGCCGGGCGGCATGTGGCGCGTCTACAGCGCCCAGATCGGCAATACCGTGGTGCAGGTGTCGCAGCCGCAAAGCGCGCGTCAGAAAGTGGCGGCGCAACTGGCGGTGAAGACGGTGATGCCGTTGCTGTTGCTGTTTCCTTTCCTGGGCGCACTGATCTGGGCCGCCGTCAGCCACGGCCTGGCGCCCGTGCGGCGCGCCGCCGCCGACGTCCAGTCGCGCGATATGCATACCTTGACGCCGATCGCCGATCAGAGCTTGCCGGAGGAAATTCGCCCCCTGACGCATGCCTTCAACGACCTGCTCGAACGCCTGCGTCATGCCATGCAGGTGCAGCGCGCCTTCGTTGCCGACGCCGCGCACGAATTGCGCACGCCGTTGACGGCGCTGCGCCTGCAGGCCCAACTGGCCGAGCGCGCCGGCAACGACGAGGAGCGCCGCGCCGCCTTCGCCGACCTGAAAAACGGACTGGAGCGCGCCACCCATCTGGTGCATCAACTGCTGACCCTGGCCCGGCAGGAGCCCGGCGTGCAGGAGCACGCGCCGGTGGAGATGGCGTCCTTGCTGCGCAGCGTGCTGCTGGATTTCGCGCCGCTGGCGGAACATAAAGGCATCGATCTGGGCATTACTGCGCAAGCGGTCGGCAGCGTGGCCGGCAATGCCGACGCCCTGCGCATCCTGTTCGGCAACCTGTTGTCGAATGCAGTGCAATACAGTCCGCCGGGAAGCACCGTGGACGTCGCCATGCAGACCGGCGGCGGCAAGATGATCGTGACGATCAGGGATAGCGGACCGGGCATTCCGGAAAAAGACCTGATGCGCGTATTCGACCGCTTTTATCGCGCCGACAACGTGCAGTCGGTGCTGGGCAGCGGTCTAGGACTGGCGATCGTCAGGCAGATTACCGATTTGCACGGTGCCGCCGTACGTCTGGAAAACACCGCGAAAGGTTTGCTGGCGACGGTTGAATTCCGGCTTGTCTGATTTTTTTCGTTCCTTAAGTCTGTCTTAATTTTCGCGATTTATCCTGCATTCCAACGGGTGAAAAGACGCCCATTTCTAAGGAGTGCATCATGAATCGACGTACCGTTTTCGTTCGCAACACGCTTGCCGTCGTCTTGGCCGCTGTTGTCGGCGGCAGTTACGTGTATTTCCGTGGCGCCGATATTCCCGCCGCGCATGCCGGCATCCTGCCGGTCCAGACCGCGGCCATTGCGCCTGCTGTTGCGGCCGCTCCCGGCGGACTGGCGACGCCCACCGACTTTTCCGGCATCGTCGAGCGCGCCGGTCCGGCGGTGGTCAACATCAGCGTCACCGGCAAGGCGCAGCGCGTGGCCGACGACAACACCGATGCCGATCCCAACGATCCGTTCTCCGAATTCTTCAAGCGCTTCGGCCCGCAGTTTCAGCAACAGCCGCGCACACCGAAAATCATGCGCGGCCTCGGTTCGGGTTTCATCATCAGCCCCGACGGCCTGATCCTGACCAATGCGCATGTGGTCGACGGCGCGCAGGAGGTGACCGTCAAGCTGACCGATCGCCGCGAGTTCAAGGCCAAGGTGCTGGGTTCGGACAAGCAGAGCGACATCGCCGTGATCCGCATCCAAGCCAAGGATCTGCCGACGGTGCAGATCGGCAATCCGGCGCTGGTCAAGGTCGGCGAGCCGGTGCTGGCGATCGGTTCGCCCTATGGCTTTGACAATACCGCGACCGCAGGCATCGTCAGCGCCAAGTCGCGCAGCCTGCCGGACGATAACTATGTGCCTTTCATCCAGACCGATGTCGCCGTCAATCCGGGCAATTCCGGCGGTCCGTTGTTTAACCTGAAGGGCCAGGTGGTGGGCATCAATTCGCAGATTTACAGCCAGACCGGCGGCTATCAGGGCTTGTCGTTCTCGATCCCGATCGACGTGGCGATGAAGGTCGAGCAGCAACTTGTGCAGCATGGCAAGGTGACGCGCGGCCGTCTCGGCGTCTCGGTGCAGGAAGTCAACCAGGCGCTGGCGGAATCTTTCGGCCTGAAGAAGTCCGAAGGTGCGCTGGTCAGTTCGGTTGAAAAGGGCAGTCCCGCCGAGAAAGCCGGCGTGCAGCCCGGCGACGTGATCCTGCGCTTCAACGGCCAGCCTATCGATCATTCGGTGGATTTGCCGACGCTGGTGGCCGATGCCGCCCCCGGCAGCACGCAGAAGATGGACGTGATGCGCAACGGTTCGCTCAAGACACTGAACGTGACGGTCGGCGAAATGAAGGTCGCCAAGGAAACCGGCGCCAATCGCGGCGAGCCGCAAGGCCGTCTCGGATTGGCGGTGCGCCCGCTCGACAAGGATGAACAGCAGCAGATCGGCGTGCATGGCGGCTTGCTGGTGGAAGACGTCAACGGCCCGGCGGCGGTGGCCGGCATCCAGAGCGGTGACGTGATCCTGTCGCTCAACGGCAATGCGGTGACCAGCGTCGAGCAGTTGCGCAGCCTGGTCAGCAAGGCCGGCAAGAGCGTGGCCTTGTTGGTGGAGCGCGGCGACGACAAGATCTTCGTGCCGGTGTATCTGAATTGATATCGGGCGGTAAGCAGGCCAGGGCCGGACGGCAGCGTCCGGCCTTTTTTTGTTTTCCGGCGTTCAGTCCCAGCGATGCTTGTCGTCTGAAATGGCCTCGTTGTCGCTGGCGAACATGGCTTCCAGTTCTTCGCGCGCCTGCACCGCCATCGATACCATTTGCTGCTGGTCCTTGTAATGCGGATACAGCTTGTGCAGCGTTTCGATGTTGTGGGCGCGGAATTTCATCGCCGCGCGATGCGCGCGGTAGGCGCCGAAATCGAGCTGGCGCAGCACCTGGCGGCCCATCTGCAACGCGCTTTCGAAGGTTTCGCGTTCGAGCACGGTGACGCCACGGTCCATCAGGTCGTACAGATGCGTGACGTTGCGCGCCCGCGCCGCGATCTTCAGGTGCGGGAAAGCACGCTGCACCGCCTCCACCAGTTTCAGGCTGGCCGGCGCGTCGTCGATGGCGATCAGCAACAGGCGCGCCTTGTCGGCCCCGGCGGTGCGCAGCAGATCGATGCGCGTGGCATCGCCGTAAAACACCTTGAAGCCGAACTTGCGCAGCGATTCGATCTGGTCGGGATCGTGGTCGAGGATGGTCAGGCCGATGCCGTTGGCATGCAGCAAGCGGCCGACGATCTGGCCGAAGCGGCCGAAGCCGGCGATGATCACGGGATTGTCCTGCGGCTCGATGTCGTCCTCGGCGCGCTTGTTGGCGGCGAGCAGGCGCGGCAGCAGCAGGCGGTCGTGCAGGAGCAGCAGCAACGGCGTAACCACCATCGACAGCGCTACCACCACGACCAGGATTGACGAGATGCGCGGCGTCAGGACTTGCGCGGCTGCTGCTGCGCCGAACACCACGAATGCGAATTCGCCGCCCTGCGATAGCAGGAAGGCAAAGAACACCTGCTGGTCGCGCGGAATGCGGAAGCATTTCGCCAGGCCGTACAACACAGCGATCTTGATGGCCAGGAAAGCGAACACCAGACCGAGGATCAGCCAGGGCTGCTCAAGGAAGATGCCGAAGTCCACCGACATGCCGACGGCGATGAAGAACAGACCCAGCAGCAGGCCCTTGAACGGTTCCAGATCGCTCTCCAGCGCATGGCGGTATTCCGAATCGGCCAGCAGCACGCCGGCGAGGAAGGTGCCGAGCGCCATCGACATGCCCACTGATTGCATCAGCAGACAGGTGGCGATCACCAGCAAGAGCGCGAATGCGGTGAAAATTTCGCGCATGTCGGTCTTGGCGATGATGCGCAGGATGGGGCGGATCAGGTAGCGGCCGCCGAAGATCAGCAGCGCGATCACCGCAACCACTTGGCCGGTGTGCAGCCAGCCCTGTCCGCTGCCTTGCGCGACGGCCACGCCCAACAGCGGCACCGCCGCCATCATCGGGATCGCCGCGATGTCCTGAAACAGCAGGATCGCAAATCCGGCCGAGCCGGCGGGTGTGGCGGTCAGCTTGCGTTCGCCCAGCGTCGCCAGCGCGATCGCGGTGGAAGACAGCGACATGCCGAGCGCGCCGATCAGCGCCACGCGCCAGTCGATGCCGACTGCCAGCGCCGCACCGAACAGGCCCAGGCTGACCAGCCCGACCTGCGCGCTGCCCCAGCCGAAGATGTGCCGGCGCAGCGACCACAGGCGTTTCGGATCGAGTTCCAGACCGATCAGGAACAACAGCAGCACCACGCCGAATTCCGAGAAATGCAGGATATCCTCGACCTGGCTGATCAGGCCCAGTCCCCACGGCCCGATGGCGATGCCGGCCAGCAGGTAGCCGAGCACAGCGCCCAGGCCGAATTTCTTTGCGATCGGCACGGCGATGACCGCCGCCAGCAGGTAGATCAGCGGGTTGAGCAGGTGTTGTTCCATGGTGAAGTCTTTGTTTTATTGTGGAGAATCGGCGGCTGGCCAGTCCGGATAGCTGTCGAGCAGCGCACGGTAGTTGGCGGCATGCATGGTCAGCGTTTCGGTGCTCACCTGATGCGCGCCGTGCAGGACGTAGGGCGGCCGCCAGCGCATGCCGCACAGCCTGGCGGTCTGCTGGTAAGGCGGCAGGAAGTCGGCGAACGCATGGCCGTGGCGGCCGCCGGCCTGGTAGGCGGCTTCATCGCCGCCGGTGGTTGCGACCAGCCAGAAGTCCTTGCCGTGCAAGGCTTCGCCGCCTGGGCCGAAAGCCCAGCCGCGCTGCAGGACGAGGTCGGTCCATTCCTTTTGCAGCGCCGGCATGTTGTACCAGTGGATAGGGTGATGGAACACGACCAGGTCCGCTTCACGCAATTGCGCCTGTTCATACTCGACGTCGATATGGAAATCGGGATAGCACTCGTACAAGTCGTGAATGCGCACCTGCGGCAAGGAGCGCGCTGCCTCGATCATGGCGCGGTTGGCGCGCGAGTGTTCGCTGCCGGGGTGCGCATAGAGGATAAGAATGCGAGAGGTGGTCATGGTGGGGCATGCCTGAAAATGAAATAGATCAGCAAGGATTGGAACATATCTTGCGGAATTGTTGTCTGGTTTATTGCATCGAATGGGAAGCGCAAAAGGCCATCGACGGCGTTTTTGCCCGTTCCCCCGCTTTTCCGGATGCCAAAAGCAAATCAATGCGCTTATACTTTGGCAATCCTGTTCGCGGGCGCTGCACCTGGTCACAGCCTTGATTTCAACCCTAGATAGCCGCCATGTCCGATATTAGCGATTCCGAAGCCAATCAGTCGAATTCCCCGCCGCCTCCGCCTCGTCCAGACACCTCATCGTCGTCTCAACAGCCGCACCAACCGCACCAATCGCCGCAGCCGCCTTCGTCCTTCTCGCCGCCGCCCATCGAAACGCCGTGGGCGCAAACCTGGAAGCTGCTGGCCGCGCGCTTCAAGGCCATGTCCGACAAGGCGGGCCGCCGCATCATGCAGCGCACGCTCAAGATCGGCATTTCGGCCCGCATCTTCCATCCCGAAACCGGCGCCAAAGGCTTGCGCGGCAAGACCCTGCAATATCTCGAAGAATCGATCGCGCAATGGGTCATGTCGCGCGACGTGCTGGTGTTCATGATCCCGACCGTCAATACCAATGGCCTGGTCCATCCCAGCAACATCCGCCTGCGCGATTACGCCAAGCATCTGGACGGCCTGGTGCTGCAGGGCGGCGCCGACGTCTCGCCGCAAAGCTACGCCGAGGCCGCCACCCGTCCCGAATGGAACGGCGACCGCGTGCGCGATATGTACGAGCTGGAACTGCTGCATGAATTCATCGAAGCCGGCAAGCCGGTACTTGGCATTTGCCGCGGTTGCCAACTGATCAACGTCGCTTTTGGTGGTACGCTCTACCAGGACATCGCAACCGACGTGCCGGCTGCCATCGCTCACGTCAACGATTTGTACGACAGCAATTACCATGAGCTGACTTTTCCGGCCGGTTCGACGCTGGCGTCGTTGCTCAATGCCCAGAACGCCGTGGTCAATTCCATTCACCACCAGGCAGTGAAGGACCTGGGGCGCGACTTGTCGGTGGAGGCGGTGTCCGGCACGGACAGCATCGTCGAGGCGATCCGCTACCGCAAAGCGCCTTTCGTCATGGGTTTGCAGTGGCATCCGGAATTTCACCGCGCCGGTGGGCCGGAATTGCTGGATTGCATGCCGATTCTCGACAGTTTCCTGCGTACTGCGCGGGAAACGCGGTTTTGAACGGTTTTGCCCTTCAGGAAACTTATAATGGAAGGGCGCTATCAAAACGAGCCTGCGTCGTGATGGTTTGTCTGGCTTTTCGCAGTCGAAATGGCAGACTCACGAAGCGCGTAGCGGTATCATGTATCGTCGATGCCGTGCTCGGGCTCTCTCTGCATTTATCGCTTTGATGCGCTTGAGCATTCAATCAATAGGAGAATCTCCATGACGAAGTCCGCCCTTAAAACAGTGAGAAACGATATGAAAACTTTGGTCAAAGATGCACAAGAACTATTCCGTGAAGCCGCAGCCGCAACCGGCGACAAGGCCGACGAACTGCGCAGCAAGGGTCTGACCATGCTGGAAGCAGCGGTTGAGGCGGCACAAAATGCGCAAGCCGTCGCCATCGAGAAGGGCAAGGAAGTGGCTGCCCGCACCGACGACTACGTGCATGAGAATCCATGGCGCGCAGTAGCGATTTCGGCCGGCGTCGGCTTGCTGGTCGGTCTGGTCATCGGTCGCAGCAAGTAATCGCGCGCGCCGACGATGGAGCATAAACACGCGCAGGCGGAACAGGCCAATCCCGGGCTGATTGCCGGATTGCTCGGCATCACCCGGAACCTGCTCGGCCTGATCATCAATCGCATCGAGCTGGCATCGCTGGAGTTGTCGGAAATAGGCGGCAACCTGGTGAGGTTCCTCGTGCTGTTCACGCTGGCGGCGATTGCCTTGTGGTTTGCGGTGGCGTTCTGGGCCGTGCTGCTGGTCTTCCTCGCCTGGGATTCCTGGGGCTGGAAGATTTTTTTAGTCCTGGGCGCATTCTTCACCATCGCAACGGCGGCGATCGCCTGGTATGCACGCTCCCTCCTGCAGCAGGGCAAGCTCTCTTTGCCCGCCACCATGGCGGAACTGCGCAAAGACCGCGACGCCTTGCTATAAGGGAAAATCATGGCGCAAACAGACTGGAAAACCGATGTTCCGCTGGAAGAACGCAAGCGCAAGCTGTTGGCCGAAGGCGCCTTGTTCCGGATCGGCATCATGCAGGCGCGCGGCACCGTGCGCGCCAACCTGACCGCCGAGTCGCTGGCCAAAGGCGCGCTTAGCCGCATCGTCGGCGCGGTTTCTTCGACGTTCGGCGCGGCGTTTTCGGGCAAGCGTGGCGGCACTCTGCAATCGCTGTCGCCATTGCTGATCGGCGGCATTTCGCTGCTCTCCAAGCGTTATCTGCGCAAGCCTTTGCTGTACGGCACCGTGATCAGCGCCGGCGCGGCGTTTGCATATTATCTGACGCGTCGCGAGGATCGCGCGCAAAACGCGCCTGAAGCCGATGACGTCGACAATAATATTTCGACGCCGGACGGCGAATGAATTGAATGACAAAGATGCGCCGCAATACGTCAGGCGCATCAATCAGAAAGAAGGAAATCATCATGCGTAAATTAACAATCGGCGCGCTCGCGCTGACCCTGATGGCAGCCGGCTGCGCCGACATGTCGCCGACCCAGCGCGGCACGGCCACGGGAGCTGGCGTCGGAGCAGGTATCGGCGGCATTCTGGGCGCTGCCACAGGCGGTGGCGGCGGTGGTCGTACCGCTGCAGGTGCCGCCATTGGCGCAGGCCTTGGCGCCGTAATCGGCAATGTCTGGTCAACCCGTATGGAAAACCAGAAGCGCGCCATGGAGCAAGCCACGCAAGGCACCGGCGTGCAAGTCACGCAGACGCAGGACAATCGCCTCAAGCTGGAAATCCCGAGCGACATCTCCTTCGACACCGGTCGTGCCGACATCAAGCCAAACATGCGCCCCGTGCTGGACAGATTTGCCGCTACGCTGAACGAAAATCAGTCAACCACGGTGACCATCATCGGCCACACCGACAGCACCGGCAGCGATGCCATCAACAACCCTTTGTCGATGGAACGAGCCGCACGTACACGTGATTACCTGACCGCACGCGGCGTTTCACCGGGCCGTTTCCATATCGATGGCCGTGGTTCGCATGAGCCATTGGTGGCGAACGATACCGAAGCCAATCGCGCCAGGAACCGCCGTGTTGAAATTTTCGTCGCGGAACCACAGCAGCGGTAAGTCTCATGTTTGTTTGCGACGAAAGTCGGTCGCGCTGGAATGAAAAAAGCCCCGCACTTCAACATGCGGGGCTTTTGACTGGGCTGCCGACGTGCAGCCGGCGTCGCTTTATTTCTTTTCCGCAGGAGCTGCGGCATCGGTTGCAGGCGCAGCCGCCGGTGCTTTCACTTCGGGTTCCTTGAAGCTGGCGCCGGACTGATTGGCCATATACACCACCGTACGGGCGATTTCGACATCATCCAGGTCGGGATTGCCGCCCTTGGCAGGCATTGCGTTCAGGCCATTGATCGCATGCGATAGCAGTGTGTCGTAACCTTGGCTGATGCGGGCTTTCCAGGCGGCCGGATCGCCGACTTTCGGTGCGCCGGCAACACCGGCTGCATGACAGGCCGAGCAAGTGGTCTTGAAGACTTCTTCGCCGCTCAGCAATTGCTTCGGTGCGCTGGAGTCGCGGAAAGTGAAGCCGTCGTCGGCGACGGGCCGGATGCGTGCGGCGATCATTTCGGGAGTCTGGCTCTCGGAGCCGGCGCCGGTCTTCTGGGCATTGGTCACGTACTGGACCAGGAGGACGATGCAGACGATGGGGATCAGAAAAGCTGCCAATACTGCGGCAATCAGTTGCTTCGGCGTCTTGATTGCGGATTCGTGTTCGTTATGTGCGTCGCTCATAGTTCCCTCAGTGCAATATTCTTCGAAAGCGTTGACCTGATTTCAAGCAAAATCAGTGTTTATTACTGTTTAGAGAAGCGCTGTCTCGCCCAACCTTTGATTATAGACACAATGTAATTCATTGGGAACGGAAAATAGTTGCTTTGCGTGGACGGCGAGAGGGAAAAACTGTATCCTTCATGCCTCTCCGACGTTCGTCCAAAGCGGCTGTAGCTCAGTGGATAGAGTATTGGCCTCCGAAGCCAAGGGTCGTGGGTTCGATCCCCGCCAGCCGCACCATGTTTTCTTTTATTGATCAGTCATGTCGCTGGAAGTATCAGTTTGCCGCGTGGCAGATTTTTGCTTCCGAATCCGAGCGACAACGTTGTACATCCGCACTTCTAGAGCCTGCCCACTTTCCGCTGCCTGTTTGCCAGCCGTAAAACGGCCTTTGAATTGCATAAATGGCAATGCATTTCGCTATGGGAACATAGTGCATTTATTGCGCAGCGCGAATACGCTGGGCAATATAAATATCTTTGGGCCATTCTTCAAGCGAATCCCGTCGATAATTCCAAATTAATGGTTAACCGGCCCCGGGTCTCTGAGTCGGAGAGTCCGCACGCCCTGGGTCATTTTACAAGTGGCACTCGCAAAAAACTCCTCTCCTTGCCGGGCTTGCCTTCATGCCGGCACCACGTGTTCGGCTCCAGCGTCATCCTGCGGATGACTCGGCGCGGCTCCCGCATACACAAGCGGCTTCACACCTTTGCTGCTGGCAGCGTTCCTATGTCCTACTGGGGGCGCCCCATAATTGGGCGATACACCAATATTGGGCGCGGCAAAAATACGGAAGTTCTGTTCGCATATCGTATATACTATTTTTCACCCTTGGCGCAGATCATTCCTATAAAGAAGCAGGCAAAAGCACTGCTCACATCGTGCGCGTCATGTAATGGGGGAGACAGGCTGAGTGATGGATTTTCTGGCACATTTTTTGCGTCAATGTGCGTACCGATCGGTGCGCTCGGAAGTCAGTGCGTTTGGCAAACTGGACCCCGGTATCTGGTTTTTATCATTTATCTAGGAGACAGATAATGGCGCACTCCCTTTTTCCTTCCCTGACCCCGGCTGACTCCGTGCTGTCACGTTACGACGTGTGCAAAACATCCGATATCGAAGAGGCGCGTTCGGTTGGCGAGCGCATCTTTTGCAAAAACGCCATCTATTCCAAAGATCCCCAGTTCAATACGCGTATCAACTATCGGCGTGTGGGCGGCTTGGGCGTGGGAAGGATGACCTATGGCGGCGAGACCATCATTGATCCAGACGTGATGGAATCGTTTTCGCTGATCCAGATTCCTATCAGGGGGCGCGAATTCATCGAGTCCGACGGTAAACGGGCTTTGCTCGAGCCCGACCAGGGCATTGTGCTGAATGCACATGTCCGCACGAGCATTCGACACATGGCCGGCACCGAGAAAATCATCGTCCGTGTCAACAATGACGTGGTCAGGCGCCAGTGCCAGCAGCATCTGGGACGCACCTTGCAGAACGATGTCGAATTCAAGATGGAAATGGCGCTGGATACGCCGGATGGGCGCAGTCTGGTTCAGATGCTGGCATGGATGTGCGATGTTCTGTCGAACACGGATAAGGTATCGCCGCTGTTGAGCACCCAGTTCGAAAGCACGTTCGTGGGCATGCTGCTGAACTGCCAGGAGAACAACTACAGTGAAGATTTGTACGAGGACAAAGGGAAGTCTCTTGCGCCCTCCTTTGTCAAGGGAGTTGAACATTACATTGAAGAGCATGCCCATGAGCCAATCACGGTGGGCGACCTGGCGGAATATGCCGGTGTCAGCAGCCGTTCCCTGTACTCGGGTTTTCGTCGCTTCCGCAATACCTCGCCTATGCATTACCTGAAGGAAGTCCGCTTGCGCCGTGTGCATGAGGAACTCCTGCTGGCCTCCCCTACCAGCGGGGCGGTGACCAACGTCGCGTTGCGCTGGGGGTTCAGTCATCTGGGGCATTTCACGACGGACTACAAGCGCCGCTTCGGTGAAACCCCGTCCCAAACATTGATGCGCTCCTGAACGCTGCCGACATGACCGATCTGTCGCGGTTCAATTTACCGCTTCAGGTCGCCTTGTTCATCGATTGAATTCGCCACGTCGTCTTCGCCGGCGTGACATATGACGTGCGCCTGACTACGATCAAGGTCCTGGCCTACGACGGCTTCGGAATCCGGTCGGCTGCCCGCCGGTTCAACAAGGGGCGCTTTGTCCAGCCAAATAACAGCACCCTCGCGGATGCATTACCTCAAGGTAGTGCGCTTGCAGCATGTGTGAACTTCCTTCAGTCTCACCCTGCCAGGCGAAGTGCCACCGCCACCGCCTTCCACGAAATCCCTCCGAAACATTGATGCGCTCCTGAACGCCCCCGCGCCGTAATTAACTAGGCCGGTCAGCGCAAAGGCTCCCGCTTTTCTGCATTAGCGGGATAGTAGTTTCGCCTGCGGGAGCGCCAGCCGCGCTCTACATGCATAGGATCGACCCCAGGACAGGTGTTGTCGGCCGCGCCGTGAGCGGCGCACTCCACATCCCGCTGCTGCGCGGGCCGCACGGGGTGAACTCGACCCTATTACCAGATCAAGGAAACAGACATGAATGCAAAGAATGTAATGAAGGCGATGCGCGTGTACGACTCCAGTGGGCATTTCCAACTGGACACGATTCCGCGCCCGACGCTGTTGCGTCCGACGGATGTGGTCGTCAAGGTCAAGGCGTCCGGCGTCGTGCCGAACCTGCGCAATGTGATTAGCCACTATGGCGAACGTTCTTACCTGACGTTGCCGGACCTGCCTGCGATTTTTGGTCTCGATATCGCCGGCGTAGTGGCTGAAGTCGGTTCGGCTGTGACGGGGGTTGTGCCGGGCGACCGCGTGTACATCAACCCGGGCCGCTCCTGCGGCTCGTGCCACGCTTGCCGCATGGGTGAGCCGACCAACTGCGTGGCCTATACCTTCCAAGGCTATTTCGGCTTCGGCCCGCGTTCGAAGCAGATTTACCAGCAGTACCCCTATGGCGGCTTCAGCCAGTATGCGACGGCGCCGGCCGACGGTCTCGTCAAGCTGCCGGCGGCGGTGAGCTTCGAGCAAGCTGCCCGCTTCGGCTATCTGGGTACAGCCTATTCGGGCTTGCGCAAAGCCGGTATCGGCGCCGGCAAGACGGTCCTGATCAGCGGCGCCAGCGGCACGCTGGGCTTGGGCGCGGTGCAGATTGCGAGGGCGATGGGCGCGGTCAAGATCTTCTGCGTGGCGCGCAATGTCGAGTTGCTCGAACGTCTGCGGGCACTTGATCCAGACCGCATTCGCACCTTCTCGTATGGTTCCGGCGATCTCGGTGAATGGGTGCGGAGCGAGACGGACGGCATGGGTGTCGATGCGGTGCTTGACGCGATCGGCCCGGGCGCGTCGCATCAGGTCACGCTCGACTGCCTGCGGTCGCTGGCGCGAGGCGGTCGTCTGGTCGAGGTGGGGGCGATGTCCGATCCGCTGCCGTTGAACCTGCACGAAATCATGTGCTCGCAAATCAGTCTGCTGACCTCTCTGTGGTTCACGGTCGGCGAAGGCCAGGATCTGGCCTATATGGCCGCAGCCGGCACACTGGATTTGAGCGTATTCGAGAATCACACCTATGCGCTCGAGCAGGCCAATGAGGCGCTCGCCGATGCAGAAAAACGCAAGGGCGGTTTCGTCAACGTGGTGATCGTGCAGTAAGTGCACGACCCATTCGCAACAAGAACAAGGAGTTTGAAATGGTAAGACGTATCGTAACCGGCGAGCGTAACGGCAAGTCGGTGGTGATGTCTGACGGTCCGGTCGAGAACACGCACGACTACGCGGCGGTGCCGGGTTTTCGCACCACGCTGGTATGGGCCACGACCACGGCTGAGCCCAAGTTGCCTTTCGATGGACGCGACCCGGTGGTCGGCATCCAACCCATGCTGCCCGCGCCGCACGGCACAAGCGTGATCGTCGTGCAGTTTCCGCCCGATAGCGTGATGGCTGCGCAGGACTTCGACGGCGCCGCTGCCGGCGCGGAATACGCCAAGTACCTTCCGGGCCTGGCCGAGTCGTTTGATACTGACGGATCGGGTTTTCACCGCACTGCAACGGTCGACTACGACGTGATCCTGTCCGGCGAGCTTTGGCTCGAACTCGACGATGGCGAGATTCGGCATCTGAAAGCGGGCGATGTCGTGATCCAGAACGGTACGCGCCATGCCTGGCGCAATCGCAGCCAAACACCGGCAGTGATGCTGTCCGTGCTCATCGGCGCCAAAAAATAATACTGTCCGACAGACTGACACAGGAGTTCATGCATGTCCCATCACCACGCGCACGCACATCAGGTCGGGTTAGACGAGAAGGCTGCCGAAAAACTCGAGTGGAGCGATGCGATGCTGCTCGGTCATGGTCCGATCGACGACGCCCATGAAGAATTCGTCTGCGTCGTCAAGGCGCTTTCCAAATGTGATGCGGTGACGGCCCTCGGCTGCCTCCAGGCGGTTGAGGATCACCTGCTTGCACATTTCGGTACTGAGCGCGAGTGGATGGAGCGCACCGAGTATCCGAATATGGATTGTCACCTCGACGAACATCAGAAGGTGCTCGACTCCGTGCAGCAAGTGAATGCGCTGGCGAAGATCGGACAGGTCGGCTTACGCGACGTGCGTCGTCTTGCCGTCGCGCTCGCGGATTGGTTCCCGAAGCACGCCACCTATCTCGATTCCGCGCTGTCCGCGTGGATCAGCAAACGTCGGTACGGCGGCGCACCGGTGATCCTGCGGCGCGACCTCGGTAACGGTGTGCAGCAAGAGTCAGCCTTCACCTGAGCGAAAGCAGTGTTAAAAATGGATTCGTATGTTGATGAAAGATAAGATCGGCCTGGTGACAGGCGGCGGCTCGGGTATGGGACGCGCCGCGGCTCTGGCGCTCGCAGCCGAAGGCGCGACAGTGGTGCTGGCCGGTCGTACCGAAGACAAGCTTGCCGCGGTGCGCGACGAAATCGTCAAGACAGGCGGCAAGGCTGAGATCAAAGTGACCGACGCCTCGCGCCGCGAGGATAATGAAGCACTCGTCAAGTTCATCGAGTCGCGTTTCGGCCGTCTCGATTTCGCGTTCAACAATGCGGGAGGTCACGCCGACTTCAAACCGATCGATCAGACGCCGGTCGAAGAATCGGAATGGATCATCGACCTCAACTTCAAGGGCGTCTACTACGGTGTGAAGTACCAGATCGAAGCGATGCTGCGCACGGGGGGCGGCGCCATTGTGAACAATGCGTCGATCTTCGGCCTGCGAGGCATGAACGGCATCGCCCACTATGTGGCCGCCAAGCACGCGGTGGTCGGTCTTACGAAGGCGGTCGCAAAAGAATACGCGGGTCAGAACATCCGTATCAATGCGGTATGTCCCGGTGCGACCGAGACGCCGAACTACATGCGTTCGACCGGCGGCGATGTCCATCTGCTCGACGACATGATCCCCATTCGCCGTATCGGCCAGCCCAATGAAGTGGCCGAAGCAGTGCTGTACCTGCTGTCCGACAAGTCGAGCTACGTCACTGGCGCGATGCTGTCGGTCGATGGCGGCATGACGGCCTGACGGCGTGAAGCAGGCAGTAACGCGGCAACATTTCTCTCAAGCCCCGGCGGACGTTCTGCCGGGGCTTTCCTCATTTCGCTGGCTACAGGATCGACTCCACGACTACATCGATACATCCCGATCGCTGCACACAGGTGAGCGTGAGAAGTTCCGGTGTTTTTGTGCATTGACGGGATAGAGGTTTCACCTACGGGAGCGCCAAGCGGGATGGCGATACGTAGGATGAGATCAACTGCTTCGCATAGGCGCGAAGCTTTTTTCCAGTCCGTAGGAGGCTTTCATGGCAGATCAACCCGTTGTCCGTCGCCGCGTCATCAAGAACGGCATCAGCGAAGAGCGCACCAACAGCAGCAAAGTCCAGAGTCAATACCAGCCGTACAAAGATGCGGCTTGGGGTTTCATTAATCACTGGTATCCGGCCTTGTTCAGCAATGAGCTGCCGGAAGACCACGTCGAAGGCATCCAGATCTGCGGCATCCCCATCGTTCTGCGCCGTGTCGACGGCAAGGTCTACGCGCTGAAGGATCAGTGCGTACACCGTGGCGTTCGCCTGTCCGAGAAGCCGATGTGCTTCAACAAGGAAACGATCTCCTGCTGGTACCACGGCTTCACCTTCGATCTCGATTCCGGCGTGCTGTCCACCATCGTGGCCAACCCCGACGACAAACTGGTCGGCACGACCGGCATCACTACCTACCCGGTGCAGGAGCTGGCCGGCATGATCTTCGTGTTCGTGCGCGAAGACGATTTCCCCGATGCCGATGTGCCGCCGCTTTCCGACGACCTGCCGTTCCGCTTCCCGGAAAATAGCGAGCGCTTCCCACATCCGCTGTGGCCATCCGCACCGAGCGTGCTGGATGAAGGCGCTGTCGCGCTGGGCATGCACCGCACCGGCTTCGGCAACTGGCGCATCGCTTGCGAGAACGGTTTTGACAATGCCCACATTCTGGTCCACAAGGACAACACCATCGTTCATGCAATGGAGTGGGTGCTGCCGTTGGGTATCCTGCCGGCTGCCGATGACTGCATCACCACCGTCGAAGACGACAAGGGCCCGAAGGGGCTGATGCAGTGGTTGTTCACCGACAAGTGGGCACCGGTACTGGAGAACAAAAAGCTGGGCCTCAAGGTGGAGGGCATCAAAGGCCGTTTCTACCGCACCTCGGTCGTGTTGCCGGGCGTGCTGATGGTCGAGAACTGGCCGGAAGAGCACGTGGTCCAGTACGAATGGTACGTGCCGATCACCGACGACACGCACGAATACTGGGAAGTGCTGGTGCGCGTTTGTCCAACTCAGGCTGAACGCGACAAGTTCCAGTACCGCTTCGACCGCGTCTTCAAGCCGCTCGCCCTGCACGGCTTCAACGATTGCGACCTGTATGCCCGCGAAGCCATGCAGAACTTCTATTCTGACGGCACCGGCTGGGATGACGAGCAACTGGTGGCGACCGACGTGTCCCCGATCACCTGGCGAAAATTGGCCTCGCGCTGGAATCGCGGCATCGCCAAGCCCGGACGCGGCGTTGCCGGCGCGCTGAAAAACACCAGCCTGCGCTTCAAGGATACGGCCGACGGCATGCGCCCCGGCTACAAGGTCCCGAAGATCTCGGATGACGTGTAAGTCGCGCACAAGGCTGTGCCATCAAGCACGGTCTTGTTGAGTCGACTCGCAACCTGCCGACCGTCGGCAGGTTCGATCCGGGTTCGCAACTTTTCTTTTTTTCGCAGCACGGCGCGTCGAACAACGTCGCCGTGCGCCGAGACCTTCACATTGCGCTTCTTCCGTGGCCTGGAGCGAGCATGGAAAACGAATTGCACTATCTGGAAATATCCGAGTTGTCGCAGCTCCTCCACAGCGGCAAGATCTCGCCCGTCGAAGTCACGCAGGCGCAACTCGCGCGCATCGAACAGCTTGACGGCAAACTCAACAGCTATGCCTGTGCTGCGACCGAGCAAGCGCTGGCGCAAGCGCGTCAGGCCGAAGCCGAACTCGCACGCGGCGAATCCCGCGGCCCCTTGCATGGCGTGCCGATCGGCGTGAAAGACCTGTTCTGGACAAAGGACATGCCGACCACGGCGGGCACCACGATTTATCGCGATTATCTCGCATCGGAAGATGCCACGGTGGTGACGCGGCTGAAGGATGCGGGTGCGGTCATCCTCGGCAAGATGCGCATGACCGAAGGCGCGTTCGCCATCCATCACCCGGAGCTGCCGGCGCCCAACAATCCCTGGGGGGCGGCGCATTGGGCCGGCGCTTCTTCCAGCGGCAGCGGCGTGGCCACGGCGGCCGGCCTTTGCTACGCAGCTTTGGGCACCGACACCGGCGGTTCGATCCGTTTCCCCTCCGCCGCCAATAACCTTACCGGCCTGAAACCGACGTGGGGCCGCGTCAGCCGGTACGGTGCATTCGAGTTGGCAGCCAGCCTCGACCATGTCGGTCCGATGGCCCGCAGCGCCAGGGATGTACTTTGGCTGCTGTCCGTCATCGCCGGTCATGACCCCAAGGATCCCACGTCGCTACCCGGCGGCAGCCTGGAAATCTCCGGCGTCAGTGAAACCTTTGAGGGGCTGTGCATCGGCGTGGACGAGTCCTGGTTGAGCGACGGCGTCGATCCCGCCATCCAGAAAGGCTTGCAGCAAATCATCGACTTCATCCGTGAAGGCGGCGGCGTGTTGCAGGCCGTGTGCATGCCCGACACGCGCACCGTCAGCACCAATTGGGAACGTCACTGCGGCGTGCAGACAGCGATCGCGCACGAAGCCACTTATCCGAGTCGCGCCGCCGAATACGGCCCGGCGTTGAGCCGCCTGATCGACGGCGGGCGCGAACTGAGCGGCCTCGATTACCAGCGCATCCTGCTCGCTGCGCAGCGCTTTACCGGTGAAGTCGATGCCTTGTTCAACCAGGTCGACCTGGTGCTCGCACCGGTGCAGCCGTATGCCGCACCGACCTACGGACAACTGGCCGACCTCGCGTCGGACCCCGAAGCCAATCGGCGCCTGATTCAGTTCACTTCACCCTTTAACGTCAGCGGCCATCCGTGCCTGAGCCTGCCTTGCGGTTTCACGCGGCAGGGCTTGCCGCTGGGCGCCCAATTCATCGGGAAAAAAGGCTCGGAAAACCTCCTGTGCCGCGCGGGAATCGCCGTGCAGCGCGTCAGCGACTGGCACAAGCAGCATCCGCCCGGTATTTAAATTTCATCGCCACGAGAAACACCATGCCTCATGTCACCCTCCACTATGCCGACGGCGTCAGCCGTAGTTTCGACGTCGCCGCCGGCGAATTCATCCTCGACGCCGCCATCGCCGCCGAGATTCCCGTGCTGTACCAGTGCCAATCCGGCAGTTGCTCGACTTGCGTCGCCACGCTGGCGTCCGGCGACGCGCAGGTTCGCGCCGGTGTCAGCTCGACCCTGCTCGCCAGCGAAGTGGCGGCCGGCACACGCCTGCTGTGCGTGTGCGAAGCAAAGTCGGATTGCAGTTTCGACCTCGCTTACACCAGCAAAGCCGGCACCAGCGTCGCGCACGAAGTCCACGCTTTTATCGATTCAGTCGAGCAGATTGCCAGCAATGCCGTGCGTCTGACGGTGGAGCTGGCCGATGGCGAGTGGATGGAATTCCGTCCCGGCCAGTTCATGCAGATCGAAGTGCCGGGACTCGGCGTGCTGCGCAGCTATTCGCCCTCGAGCGTAGGCACTGATATACCGAAGCTGGAATTTCTCATTCGCATCCTGCCCGACGGCGCGATGTCCAACTTCCTGTCGAAGATGGCCGAGCCGGATCAGGTGCTGAGGCTGACCGGCCCGTACGGCTCGTTCTTCCTGCGCGAAGAGAAAAGGCGTGCCCCGCATATCTTCGTCGCCGGCGGCACCGGCCTTGCCCCCATCCTGTCGATGATCGACACCCTGCGCCAGAGCGGCGGACGCAAGCCGCCGATGCTGCTCAGCTTCGGCTGCGCCACGCCGGACGCACTGTTCTGCCTGGAAGACATCGCGCTGCGCAAGCAATGGCTGCCGACGCTTGAATCACGCATCTGCGTAGACCGCGATCCGCAGGAAGGCATGCATCACGGCAATCCGGTCAGCGCCCTGCGCGAAGGCGATGTGACGCCCGACACCGTCGCCTATCTCTGCGGTCCGCAAGTGATGATCGACGCAGCCACCAAACGCCTGATCGAACTGGGTGCGGACCCGGCCAACATCTACAGCGAACAATTCACGCCCACCAATTGAGACAAGAAGGAGCGCCGTCATGCTACCCACAACAACTCCCCTCCCATTTTCCGCCGAACAGAAGAAATGGTATGAGCAGGCCTGCGCGAAAATCGACCCCAGGCGCCTGCAACGACTGTTGTTCGATCTGACCGATATCCACAGCCCGACCGGCGCCACGCGTGCAGCCAGCGAATTCATGGTCGCCCACCTGGCGAAGCTTGGCTTTGAGGCCGACTACCAGCCGCTGACCGACATCAGCGGCAACGTCAAGGCGCAATACAAGGGCGCAGGCGGCGGCGCTTCCGTGATGCTGTATGCACCGATCGACACGCACCTCGACTGCACGCCGGAAGAACGCGAACTGCTGACCGGCCCCGCCACCGAGGCCGACATGCAGCCGCGCGCGCAACAGGTCGACGACTGGGTGTTCGGTCTCGGCGCATCCAACCCCAAGGGCATGATCGCCACGCTCACCGAAGTCGCCGCCGCACTGATCGAAGCCAAGGTACCGCTGCGGGGCGATCTGCTGATGGGAATGGCCGACGGCGGCATGCCGGTGGACATTTCTTCGCGCCAGCACGCGGGCATGTCCGGAGGGGTGTTGCATCTGCTCAATCGCGGCATGTATCCCGACTTCGCCGTCATCATGAAGCCGTGGAACTGGGTCTATCACGAAGAGCCGGGCATGGCCTGGTTCAAGCTGCGCGTGTACGGCACGCTGGGTTACGCGGGCGTACCGCATGACATCCCGGGCTTCCGTAGCTCGGTCGGTGCGACTGCGACAGTCATTCCCGAACTGGAAAAATGGATTCTCGATTATGCCGAGAAAAACACCTCCGGCGTGATCAAGCCGCACGGCTGGATCGCCGGTGTGCGCGGCGGCAATCCCGAGCGTCCGGCTTTCCCTTCCTTCCTCACCGAATTGTTTTTTGACGTGCGTGTCAATCCGCGCAGTTCGCCGGCCGATGTGAAGGCGCAATTCGCGGCCTTCGTCGCCGACCTCAAGGCGCGACGTCCCGAGCTGGAAATGGATTGGGAAATGTACGGATCCGTGCCCGGCGGCACTACCGATCCGCAGAACTGGATCATCCAGTCCTGCAAGCGCGGCTGGGAACACATCGAAGGCAAGCCGCATGGCACGCCCGACTGGCTGGGCGGACAGACGGATGGTGCGGCATTGCGCCGTTATGGCGTGCCGACCGCGCGCATCGGTTGGCCGTGGCCGGCGCAAGGCGCACCGTTGCCGGTGGCTGAAGGATTGGGCGGCATGGGCGCGACCTACGTACCCGAGTTGATTCCCTGCGCCCAAAAGATCATGTACGCGTTGATCGACACGCTGACGCGCCCGCGCAGCGAAATAGGTTTGTAAAGGAATTTTGTCGATGAATCTGCAAAAAACGAAAGGATCTGTCATGAAGAAACGCATCAAGCTTATCGTCCCCGTGCCAATGAACGAGCAGACCAAGGCGATGTTTGCCTCGCAGCTTCCCCCCGGCATGGTGCGCGACGACATCGAAGTGGAGTTCGTCGGCGCGGGCAGCGTGCTCAGCCTCGCCGACAGTTACTACGATACGACCATGATGGACGCCGCCGTGCTGGCTGCCGGCATGAAGGCCGAGGAGGAGGGCTTTGATGCGGTGTGCATCAATACCGTCAGCGACTCCGGCCTCTACGGTTTGCGGTCACGCCTGTCCATTCCCGTGATGGCGCCGGGCCAGAGCGCCTTCCATCTGGCCTGCACGCTGGGCCACAAGTTCAGCGTCCTGACCATGTGGCCGCAGTGGTTCGCGCTGTATCGCAAGACGCTCAAGGAATACAACCTCGAATCGCGCCTGGCATCGATCCGCTCCATCGATGTGCGTCCCGACACCGAGTCCTTGCTGCAAGGCAAGGAGGACGTCGTGTTCGGCAAGCTGCTCGAACAAGCCAAGCTGGCCATCGAGCAAGACGGCGCGGATGTGCTGGTGCTGGGGTCCACCACCATGCACCAGTCGCATGCCTACCTGGCGGCCAACCTGTCGGTGCCGGTCCTCAATCCCGGCGTGATCGCCTACAAGATGTGCGAACTGATGCTCGACCTCGGCATCAGCCACAGCAAGACCGCCTTCCCTAGTCCGGAAGTGATCAAGGACTACGCCTTCCGTATTTGATCTGTATTTGATTTGCACTTGATTCGACAATCCAGGAGTACTGTATGAGCACTTCCCCATTGGTAGCAGAGGCGCTGTCGACCGATCTCTGTATTCACGAAGCGATGACGGCGTTTCGCGACGGCACGCTGACCAGCACGGCATTGGTTGAAGCCTGTCTGCGCCGCATCGATGAACTCAGGCATTTGAATGTCTTTGTGACCGTCGATGCAAAAGGTGCATTGCAAGCGGCTGAGCAAACCGACAGGGACCGTGCCGCCGGCAAGCCGCTCAAGCCGTTGGCCGGCATTCCCTTCGTGGTCAAGGATAATATCCATGCGGCCGGTATGCCGTGCACGGCGGGTTCGCCGGCGTTCGCCGATTTCGTGCCGGCAAAGGATGCACCCACCGTGCAGAAGCTGCGCGATGCGGGGGCTATCGTGCTGGGCAAGACCAACCTGCACGAGTTCGCTTTTGGTGCGACCGGTTATAACCGCGCATTCAATACCGGCAGCAAGGTCGGCATCCGCAATCCCTACGATAGCGAACGGATCGCCGGCGGTTCGTCTTCCGGAAGTGCGGCAGCGCTCGGCGCGCGCATGTCGTTGGCGGCGCTTGGCACTGACACGGGCGGCTCCATGCGTATTCCCTGCGCGCTCAATGGTTGCGCTTCTCTGCGTCCGAGCAGCGGCCGCTACCCGCGCCTAGGCACGGTTCCCATCTCGACCAGTCGCGATACGGTCGGACCGATGGCGCAATGTATGTCCGACGTCGCTTTGCTCGATGCGCTGATCACCGACGAATACACGCTGCCGCCCATCGAGCTGTCAAAGTTGCGGCTGGGGATGCCGGCCCAGTTCTGGCAGGGACTCGACGAAGACACGCAGGAAGCTGCGCTGGCGGCGATGGACAAGCTGCGTGCGCACGGCGTGACCGTGGTCGAAATTCCTCATGCGCAGATTTTTGAACTCAACCAGCCGATCGGTTTTCCGGTGGTGATCCACGAAGCGCGGGTCGGCATGCAAGCCTATTTGCGCGAACAGGGCCCGGGCATGTCCATCGAAGAAATGGTCAGCAAGATCCACAGCCCGGATGTGAAGTCGATCTACGAGCAGTTGGTGCTGCCGGCAAAATCGCCGACGCCCGAAGGCATGGTCGATGTCGAACCGTTGTTCGAAGCCGCCGAGAACACCGGCCGCACCGCGCTGAAGCAACACTACCAGTATCTGTACGACACCTACGCTGCCGATGCGTTGATCTTTCCCACCAGCACTATCGTTGCACCGGTGGCATGTCCCGAAGTCAACGAGCCGGAAATCTTCGAGCGCCTGATCCGCAATACCGAGCCCGGGGCCAGCGCCGGACTGGCTTGCATCCAGTTGCCGGTCGGGCTGGGACGACGCACCGGCCTGCCGGTCGGACTGGAGCTGGACGCGCCGGCGGGCAGCGATCGCCGTCTGCTGGCGATCGGCATCGCCCTCGAATCCGTGCTCGGTCGCATCCCGCCGGCCTGAAACATTCTTTTTCTGATCCTTGGCTGGCCACGTGCCGGGGCAATTCCCGGCGCGCCGTCTTTTTGCGCGATGCACCCACCCAAAAATTGTCACGCCGCCGTCATGAATATTGCGGGCAAGGGATAAGCCCGCGTTGTTCGGATAGTCGCGCCGGATCGGAATCGAGAAAATCAGTACGCACCAGTAGTTTTTTACATGTCAACCAAGTGAATTGCTCTATGAACAAGTCTTTCAGTCTTCGTGTGGAGAACCCGACGCTGCCAAGTGAGAAACGGCGCGTTACCAGTCTGCTTGTGTCAGCCCTACCGTGGATGATCATTGCCGGTCTGCTGTATGCCGGCCTGTTCATCAAACCCAAGGCCGTTGGCGCGAGCGTCACGCCGCCGGCGCTGGAGCGGCGCGACCGCGTCTACGGCATTGCGCAGGGTGAAGGCGGCACGCTTCTGGTTGCCGCTTCCAACGGCAAGATTCTCTCTATCGGCGAAGACCACAAGATTGTGCGCCAGGCAACGCCGGTCAATCTGTCCCTGCAGGACATCGCCGCCTTCGACGCCGCGCATGCCGTGGCCGTCGGCAACGACAACGTCATTCTGCATACCGAAGACGGTGGCAAGCACTGGACCAAGGCGGACAGCGTGCCGCGCTCGCAAGTCGCAAACAAGCTCAACCGCGTGCGCACCGGCCCCAATGGCGTCGCGGTCGCCGTGGGCGAGATGGGCGCGCTGCTGCGCACGCAGGATTACGGCAAGACCTGGGAGCGCATGCGCGAAGAAGAAGATGTGGCGTGGAACGACGTCGCCATCCTCGATGGCGGTACGTTCGTCGCGGTGGGGGAGTTCGGCAAGATTTTGCGCAGCGGCGACGGCGGCAAGAACTGGGAGAAAGAGCAGGCTTCGGTGCAGGGTTCGCTCATGTCCGTCGCCTTCCGCGATGCGGCCAATGGCGTTGCCGTCGGCCTCGATGGAGCGGTGCTGAGCAGCAGCGATGGCGGACGTACATGGACCAGCGCCAAGTTGCCGGTGCATGACCACTTGCTGGATGTGCTGTGGAACGCCGACAAGAACGAATGGTTCGCGGTCGGCGCGCTGGGCCGCTGGATCAGCGGTAAGCAAGGCGCAGACGGCCTGCAATGGAAGACCGGCACGCTGGGCGAACACACCCTGTCGTGGCACACCCGCGCGCTGGCATCCGGTTCTTCCTATTGGCTGACCGGCGCCGATGTCGGTAGCTGGGATGGCCAGCAATGGAAACCGCTGGCATCGAATTAAATCACCGCACCATTTTCGAGATTGCTCCCATGATTGAACGTATCGCGCATTTCTGCATCAGCCGACGCAAACTGGTCGTCTGTCTGTTACTGACCTGTACCCTCATCCTGAGCTGGTTCGCCCTGCACATTCAGGTGCGTACGGTGTTCGAGGACATGCTGCCCTCGAAGCATGAGTACGTGAAGACGCATGAGAAATTCAAGGACACCTTCGGCGGCTCGAACATGGTCACCATCATGCTCGAAGTCGACAAGGGCGACATCTTCCAGAAGTCTTTGCTGGAGAAGGTGCGCGACCTGACTCTGGGCATGCGCGAAGTGTCCGCGGTCAACCAGTTCCAGATCACCTCGCTGGCCTCGAAGAAACTCAAGGAAGTGCATGCCTCGACCAGCGGCATCGAGAGTTCGCCGCTGATGTGGCCCGATGTGCCGCAGACGGCCGAGAAGATGGCTGAGCTGAAGTCGGCGGTGCTGCGCAATCCGCTGGTGTACGGCCCGTATGTTTCGAAGGATTTGCAGGCCACGTTGATCACGGTGGATTTCATCGACCAGAAAGTCGATTACGCCACGGTCTTCAAAGAAATCAACGCGCAGATCGCCAAGGTCGATGACGGCTCGGTGAAGATTCGCGTGGTCGGCGATCCGATCCTGTTCGGCTGGGTCAATCACTATCTGCCCGAGACCTTGCATCTGGTGCTCTACGCGCTGGGTGTCACGCTGGCCATGCTTTTCGTGCTGCTGCGCACCTGGCGCGGCGTAATGCTGCCGTTGCTGGCCGGACTTGTCTCCGCCATCTGGGCGCTGGGAATTTGCCAGATCCTGCACATCAATTTCGAACCGCTGGTGATCGTGGTGGCGATGCTCATCACATCACGCGCCGTATCGCACTCGGTACAGATCGTCAATCGCTTCGATGACGAACTGGATGCGCAACCGCAACTTGTCGGCGAAGAACTGTCTCGCACCGCCGCACGTGTCGCGCTGGCCGATTTATTCCGCCCCGGCATGCTGGGCGTGATTGCCGATGCCGCCTGCATGGCTGTGGTCGCCATGAGTCCGATCCCGATGTTGCAAAAGCTCACCGTGCTTTCTGTGGTCTGGGTTTCCACGCTCACCGTCAGTGCCGTCATCCTGACGCCGGTGCTGCTGTCCTACATCCGCAAGCCGCGCGGCTTTGCACATCCGCTCAACCTGCAACCGCTCCTGCGCAAGGTCCTGGACTTCTCGGTTTTCATCACCTTGTCCCGCGCCCGCTATGCAGTGTTGGGCGTCAGCCTGGTGGTCATCGTCAGCGCCGGCATTTATGCGCTGAACCTGAAGATCGGCGACGCCAATCCCGGTTCGCCGATCCTGTGGCCCCACGCGAAGTACAACCAGGATTCCAAGGCGATCAATTCGCGCTTCGAAGGCGTCGACCGCATGTTCGTGGTGATCGGCGACGGCGACAAGCCGGGTGCGGTCAAAAGCAACGACGTACTGCAATCGATGGACCGCTTCCAGCGCTTCATGGAAGTACAGCCCGAGATCGGCGGCTCGCTGTCGATTGCCGACGTGATCCCGCAGGTGAACGCCAGCCTGCACGAAGGTAATCCGCATTACCAGGAAATGTCGGACAACGCGGCCATCAACGCCAGTCTCATGGCGATGCTGGAATCGGTCTCCGAGCCGGGCGACATGGATCGCTTTATTGACCGGCAATCTTCCAACGCCTCCGTCACGCTGATGTTCCGCGATCGTCAGGGTGAAACCATCCGCACCGCGGTCGCGCGCATCCAGGAATTCATCGCCGCCAATCCGGTCAAGGATGCTCATTGGCAGTTGGCCGGCGGTGTCGTCGGCGTGATGGCGGCAATCAACGAAATCATCCTGTCCAGCCAGATCGAAGCCATCGCGCTGGCGCTCCTGGTGCTGGCGGTGCTGTGCACGATCGTCTATCGCTCGACGATCGCCGGGATGCTGTTCATGGTGCCGGTCATCATCTCCAACATGCTGACCTTCGCCTTCATGGTCTGGAAGGGCATCGGCATGAACATCAATACGGTGCCGGTGGCCGCGCTCGGCATCGGCCTCGGTGTCGATTACGCGTTCTACATCGCCGACCGCGTCAAGGAAGAAATCGCCATCGGCAGTTCGCCCGAGCATGCCATCCGTCAGGCGCTGCACTCGGCCGGCATGGGCGTCATCGTCACGGCCAGCGTGCTGATCCTGAGCACGCTCTTGTGGTGGGCTTCGTCGCTGCGTTTCCAGGCGGAGATGGGGCTGCTGATGGCCATCTGGCTCTCGGTGTCCGCGATGTCGGCGCTGTTCGTGATGCCTTCGCTGATTTACGTGTTCCGTCCCAAGTTCATCTTTGGCGCGCAGGGGGGCGACGCCAAAGTACTGCTGCCGCAGGCGGCTTGATTTACTGAACAAAAACAAAAAGTCCCACCAATACATGCAGCTCTTATCCACATCTCTTTTTCGGGAGAAAAAATGAAGCAACGCAAATCGAGCATCATGCGACCCAGCCGCCTCGTCCGCCCGCTGATTCGTGCTGCCGTGATGGTGGCCGCGGCTCCGCTGGCAATGGCCGACGACAACGGCGGCGAGAATCGTTTTCACTTCGACGGCTATGTGCGGGAAGAAGTATCCATCAATGCCAAGGACTGGCAGGATACGCCAAACTATAACGACCAGGGCAAGGTGTCGATGGCACGTACGACCTTGCGTCTGAACACCGACTTCAAGGCGAATGATTCCCTCGGCTTCGTCCTCAAGGCGCGCGCTTCTCAGGAAATCAAGACGTCGTTCCTGGGCCATCTGGAAGGGATGGGGGCGAACAATTACAACAACCACGGCGTGATGGACCTGTACAACGAGGTCGATCTGCGTGAATGGTATGCCGATTACAAGGCCAGCGACCGCGTCAAGTTCCGTCTGGGTAAGCAGCAAATCGTCTGGGGCGAGACCGACTTCTTCGTCGCCAACGACCTTGCCATGGGTTATAGCAATGTCTGGCGCAGCTTTCTGGAGCCAGCCAACGAAGAACTGCGCAAGGGCAATATCGCGCTCAAGGTCAATGTCGACGTTCCCGAAGCGAACGGCGGCATCGAGGCATTCATTCGTCCGGGCTGGGATCGCAAGAAGGATATCGGTACGGAAATCGATATCTATGGCGGTCGCTGGTCCAGCCAACCCTATGCCGGCGTGGATTTCCGGAATATCGATCCTTACGCCTGGAATAATTCCAAGGCCGACATCCAAAGCAAGACCGGCGGCGTACGTTGGAGCGGCATCGCCGGCGATACCAACTATTCGGTGTCGTGGATGCGCACCTTCTACAACTCGCCGATCCTGAACCCGTCGCCGACCTTCGCGGGCGTACCTTCCGGCGCGACGCCGATTGGCAGTACGACCACGGCGGGCATGGCCGGCGAAATCATCTATCCGATCGTGAACGTGTTTGGAGCAACGGCCAGCCGCTACTCCGACCTGGCCGATGCCGTGTTCAGCGCCGAAGTAGCCTATATCAAGGACGCTCCTTTCAACTATGCATCGGCGACGCCGTCCTTGATGACCCAGTTCATCGCGCCGGGATTCGATGGCTGGAAGACCAAGAACGTGATTGCTTCCATGATCCGCATGGACAAGAACTTCGCTTTCACGCAGGGGCTTTTGGGAACGGAAAAGCCGATGTTCTTCTCGGTGCAGTTGTTCGACAAGTGGATTCAGAACTTCGACGCGAATGAAAACCTGCTTTATAACGTGGGTTGGGGCGGTCGTGTGAAGCGGCACAATGCGCTGCTGACCACCATCTTCGATCTGAGCTACGACAACGGCCGTGTCCATCCGCAGCTCGTGCTGGGTTCGGACATCACCAATGGCGGCGGCTTCTTCATTCCGTCGGTCACGATGCAGTTCGGCAAGAACTGGCGCTGGAAGGTCGAGTACGACGGTTTCTGGGACAGCGGCTACATGAAGGCCAACAATGCCAACGACAGGACCACGCTGTTCGGCTATCTGCACAATCGCGACCAGGTCTACACCAGCCTGACTTATCAGTTCTAATCGATCGCACTGGAGAACAATCATGAAAGCAACTACCCTGTACCAATCCCTGATGGCTGCGCTGATCGGCGCGGCTTGCCTGCCAGCCCTGGCTGCCGATCTGACCGAAGGCACGGTGATTTCCGCCGCCAACCTGGACCAGGTCAAGAGCGCCACGTTCGAAGGCCATACCATCGCCAGCATGCTGACCGAAAAAATGGAGTGGCGCATCCGTAACAGCGGCTGGAAGCTGACGCTGGCCAAGCCGAAGAAAGTTGCCCTTGATGCGCGCTGGGTCAAGGCCAGCAAGGCCAATGAAGGCAAGACCAAGATCAACGATGCGACATGCCAAGTCGACGGCTGGAAAGCAGGTGAACCATTCCCGACGATTGACGCGAAGGATCCGGAAGCGGCGAAGAAGATTATCTGGAACCTGAGTCTGGGTTCCCTGGTCGGCGACGTGTCTTCCGTACCCAGCTTCACGCAGTTGCTGATCGACGGCAAGAGCGGCATCCACGCCGAGCTGGTGGCCGAGTTCACCCGCTATAACATGAAGGGCCGCCTGACCGGCAACGCGACATCCATCGGCGACGATAACGAGAGCGTACGCCAGTTGCTGTTCTTCAAGGCGCCTTCCGAAGTCAAGGGCGTCGGCACTTACACCGTGATCTACGACTCCACCAAGGTGCCGGACGTCTGGGCCTACGTTCCCGCCGTTCGCCGCACTCGCCGCCTGTCGGGCGGCGCATGGATGGACCCGGTCGGCTCTTCCGACCAGTTGCAGGACGATCTGGACGGCTTCAATGCGCGTCCGTGCTGGTACCCCGAATACAAGTTGCTGGGAAAGCGCTGGGTATTGGCTGCCGCCAACAGCAAGCTTGACGTCTGGAACACCAAGGCGTCTTCGACTCCCGAGAAGTATCCGACCCTGGATCGCGCCGCGCCGTACTGGAATCTGGATGACACCTTCGAGCCGCGTGAAGTCTATGTGGTCGAGGCCGTCACGCCGTCGCAGCACCCGTACAGCAAGAAGGTGCTCTACATCGAGACCCAGTATCCTCGCGTGCACTACGTCGAGGCATATAACCGCAAGGGCGAATTCTGGAAGTTCATCGAACTGCATTCCTATGTCAATCAGAAGGAAGGCGACGTCCGTACTGTCGCTCTGGACGTGATCGACTTCCAGCGCAACCACGCGACGGCTTCGCTGATCGACGTGTCGACTTGGCGCACCAACTTCGAGGCCAAGCCGAGCGACGTGTCACTGACCCGTCTGGAATCCGCAGGACGCTGATGTCGGTCGCGGGACCGCTCGTTCCTTCGCACACTCATGCGGATGGACGAGCGGATTGTTTCGGGATAGTCGCTGCGGCGCCGGCCGGTCGATGGCGCCGCAGCGGATTGAAAGAACGGATTTTCCGCAACGCCTTGCGCATTACTTTCAGCAAGAATTTATAAAGCATCCATGCCAATTCATCTCGAATGCCTGTCCCACACGCCGTTGCATGGTTATTTCGATCCTGTACCGGAAGTGCTCGCCGAAGTCGAGCGTGTGCAGGCCGCCGCGCGCGAGCGTGTGCTCGCCTACGACCCGGAACTCGTGGTCGTGTTTGCGCCGGATCATTACAACGGCTTCTTTTACGACCTGATGCCGCCGTTTTGCATCGGCGCGGCAGCGCATTCGATCGGCGACTACAAAAGTCTCGCCGGGCCGTTACCGGTGCCAACCGAACTGGCCAAGGAATTGGTCGGCAGCGTGCTGGCTGCCGATATCGATGTGGCCTTGTCTTACCGCATGCAGGTGGATCACGGTTGCGCGCAGGCGCTGGAAGTACTGACCGGTGGATTGGACCGCTTTCCAGTGATCCCGGTATTCATCAATTCGGTTGCACCGCCGATGGGGAGAATGCGTCGTGCGCGCCTGCTGGGCGAAGCCATCGGACGCTTCCTGGCGCATAGCGGAAAGCGCGTGCTGGTGATCGGCTCCGGCGGTATTTCGCACGAGCCGCCGGTGCCGGAACTGACAGGCGCGAATGCGGAAGCGACGGAACGGCTGATTGCCGGACGCAATCCGACGCCCGAGGCGCGCAATGCACGCCAGGATCGCACCATTGCCGCAGCCAGGGCATTCACGGCAGGCGCCAGCAACATGCATCCGTTGAATCCCGAATGGGACCGCGCGTTTCTCGTGCGACTGGCCTTCGAGCTGTCGGCCGTCGATGGCATGACCAACGAAGAAATCGTGCGTGAGGGCGGCAGGTCGGCGCAAGAAATCCGCACTTGGGTCGCGGCCTTCGGCGCCTTGTCCGCCTACGGCGCTTACCGCGCCTCGCTGGATTTCTATCGCCCGATTCCGGAATGGATCGCGGGTTTCGCAGCCATGCACGCCGTGCCCGCTGCGGCATAAAAAATACAGCCGACACAAAAGGAATACCAATGTCAGAACAATTTGTACAAACCTTGGCAAGCAGGCTGCGCAACGCAGAAGAAACACGCCAGACGGTGTCTCCGTTGCGCGGAGAAATCCCGCTCGACGACTTGTCGCTGGCCTATGCCGTGCAGCAGGCGAACGTCGATGCACGTCTTGCGCAAGGCGAGCGCATCGTCGGCCGCAAGATCGGCCTGACCTCGCTGGCGGTGCAAAAGCAGCTCGGCGTCGATCAGCCTGATTTCGGCGCGCTCTTTGCGAACATGGCCTATGGCGACGGCGCACCGATGTCGCTGTCGCGCCTGATCCAGCCTAAGGTCGAAGCAGAGATCGCGCTCGTGCTGGAGCATGATCTGACGCAAGAAAAGCACACCTTCGCCGATGTCGTCGCCGCCAGCGCCTACACGCTGGCGGCGATCGAAGTGGTCGATAGTCGCATCCGGAACTGGGACATCCGTTTTGTGGATACGGTTGCCGACAACGCATCGAGTGCATTGTTCGTTCTGGGCAGCCGTCCGGTGCGGCTTGCGGATCTGGATCTCGTCGCAGCGGCGATGACGCTGTCCCGCGATGGCGAAGTCCTGTCGCGCGGCAATGGCGCCGCTTGTCTCGGCAATCCGCTGAACGCCGCCGTCTGGCTGGCGGACATGATGGTGAAGATGGGCACCCCCTTGCGCGCAGGCGATGTGGTGTTGACCGGCGCGCTCGGTCCGATGGTGGCCGTCACGCAGCCGGGGACGTTCACGGCGCAGATCGACGGACTTGGCAGTGTGCGCGCGATATTTATCGACTAAGGAGTCACCATGAGCAAGAAACTCAAAGCCGCGATCATCGGATCGGGCAACATCGGCACGGACCTGATGATCAAGATCCTGCGCCACGGCAGGAATATCGAAATGGGCGCGATGGTCGGCATCGATCCGGGTTCGGATGGTCTGGCGCGTGCCTTGCGCATGGGCGCGGCTGTCACGCATGAAGGCGTGGAGGGTTTGACGCGCATGCCGGACTTCGCCGATATCGACATCGTGTTCGACGCGACCTCCGCATCCGCGCACGTCAAGAACGACGCCTTCTTGAGGAAGCTCAAGCCCGGCATCCGCATGGTCGACCTGACGCCTGCCGCCATCGGCCCGTATTGCGTTCCGGTCGTGAACGGCGATACCCACCTCGACGCGCAGAACGTCAATATGGTCACCTGCGGCGGCCAGGCCACGATTCCGATGGTGGCAGCGGTGTCCCGCGCGGCCAAGGTGTATTACGGCGAAATTATCGCCTCCATTTCCAGTAAATCCGCCGGCCCTGGCACTCGCGCCAACATCGACGAATTCACCGAGACGACTTCCAATGCGATTGAGCAGGTCGGCGGTGCGCAAAAGGGCAAGGCCATCATCATCCTGAATCCGGCCGAACCGCCGCTCATCATGCGCGACACTGTGTACTGCCTGACGGAAGCCAATGCTGACCAGGACGCCATCCGCAAATCGGTCGCCGACATGGTCGCTGGAGTGCAAGAGTACGTCCCGGGCTATCGCTTGAAGCAGGAAGTCCAGTTCGACCGCTTCGACACCCCGCTGAACGTGCCTGGCGTCGGCAAACTACCCGGCCTCAAAGTTTCCGTCTTCCTCGAAGTCGAAGGCGCAGCCCACTACTTGCCGGCGTATGCGGGCAACCTCGACATCATGACCAGCGCCGCGCTGAAAACGGCGGAGCGCATGGCCGGACGCATCTTGTCGCCCGTGGCGGCGTAAGAACGAGCAAAGGAAAGAACATGACTGCCAAATTCGACAAATCCAAGAAGATTTACGTCTCCGACGTCACCCTGCGCGATGGCATGCACGCCATCCGTCACCAGTATTCGCTGGAGCAAGCCATTCAGATTGCCAAGGCGCTCGACGAAGCGAAGGTCGATTCCATCGAGGTCGCTCACGGCGATGGTCTGCAAGGTTCGAGTTTCAACTACGGCTTCGGTGCACACACCGATCTGGAATGGATCGAAGCGGTCGCCAGTGTACTGAAGCATGCAAAGGTCGCCACGCTTTTGCTTCCCGGCATCGGCACCATCCACGATTTGAAAAATGCCTACGACGCCGGCGCCCGCGTCGTGCGTGTCGCCACCCACTGCACCGAAGCGGACGTCTCCAGGCAGCACATCGAATACGCCCGCGGACTCGGCATGGATACCGTCGGCTTCCTGATGATGAGCCACATGACTACACCGCAGAATCTCGCGCAAGAAGCCAAGAAGATGGAAAGCTACGGCGCGACCACCATCTATGTGGTGGACTCAGGCGGCGCGATGAACATGTACGACATCGCGGACCGCTTCAAGGCCTTGAAGGACGTGCTTAAACCGGAGACGCATACCGGCATGCATGCGCACCACAACCTCAGCCTGGGCGTAGCGAACTCCATCGTTGCGCTGGAGAACGGCTGCGATCGCATCGACGCGAGTCTCACCGGCATGGGCGCGGGCGCCGGCAATGCGCCGCTGGAAGTGTTTGTTGCCGCGGTGGATCGCATGGGCCTGAACCACGGTTGCGACTTGAAGAAACTGATCGATGCGGCCGAAGACATCGTGCGTCCTATCCAGGAGCGTCCGGTACGCGTGGACCGCGAGACGCTGGCGCTGGGCTACGCCGGCGTGTATTCGAGCTTCCTGCGTCACTCCGAAGCGACGGCGCAGAAGTACGGCCTGCTGGCCTTCGACATCCTCGTCGAACTCGGCAAGCGCCGCATGGTCGGCGGCCAGGAAGACATGATCGTCGACGTCGCCCTCGATATGTTGAAGCAGAAGGCTGCCTGACACAGGCGCATTTCATCGAAGTACGTTTACGCGAAGGAATCGCAGATGAGTACAACCTGTAGTGAAGCATCGACAAGCAAGTTCGTAAAAGTCCGCGATGGCGATGTGGAATACAACGTTCACTACAACGATGTCGGTCCTGCATCCGGGCAAGCCGTCGTGATGCTGCATGGCTCGGGCCCGGGCGCAACCGGCTGGGCCAATTTCCATCGCAACATCGAGCCTTTTGCCGCTGCCGGCTATCGCCTGCTCCTGATCGACATGCCCGGTTTCGGCAAGAGCGATGTGTTCCTCAATACGGCCGGTTCGCGTTCGGATTTCAACGGCCGCATCGTCAAGCTCGTGCTCGACCAGATCAAGGTCGAGCGCGCTCACATGCTCGGCAATTCGATGGGCGGACACAGCACCACGGCCTTCGCGCTCGCCAATCCGGATCGCGTCGGCAAGCTCATCCTGATGGGCGGCGGCACAGGCGGTCCGAGCCAGTTCGTGCCGATGCCGACGGAAGGCATCAAGCTGATCAACCACGTCTACCGCGAACCGACGCTCGACAATGTCAAGCGCATGATGAACATCTTCGTGTACGACCCCAGCGCACTGACGGACGATTTGCTGCAACTGCGGGTGGACAACATGCTCTCGCGCCGCGACCATCTCGACAACTGGGTGAAGAGCCTGGCGGCCAATCCGAAGCAGTTCAGCGACTACGGCCCGCGCCTTTCCGAAGTCAAGGCGCCGACTCTCATCATCTGGGGTCGGGATGATCGTTTCGTACCTCTCGATGTCGGTCTGCGCTTGCTGTGGGGCATGCCGAATGCCGAGATGCACATCTTCAATCGCTGCGGCCATTGGGCGCAGTGGGAGCATGCGGATAAATTCAATCGCATGGTGCTGGACTTCCTTGCTGACTGATGCGGCAGGAAGAGACCCACAGGTTGCCTCTTGCCGGGTGACGGGATTTCAACAATTTACATGACAGGAGACAGTCAATGAGCGAGCAAAAAATAATCGGACGCTGGCAAATCGTTGCTTGGGAACAGGTTTACGACGATGGCCGCCGTACCTATCCGATGGGGCCGCAAGTGGAAGGCTTCATCCAATATGATCCGGACGGCCGCATGATGTGCATTCTGTGCCGCGGCGATCGCAAGAACTTCACCACCGGCGGGCAATGGAACGCCTCGCAGGAAGAAAAGGCCGAAGCATACAGCTCCATGCTGGCCTATGCCGGCACCTACATCTTTGCCGGGGATACCGTCAGCCATCACGTCGAGTTGAGCGCCTTTCCCAACTGGAAGGGCGGTATCCAGAAGCGCCGCATCGAAACGATGGATGCCGGCCAACTGGTGTTGGCGGCGCGCCTGGAGGAGGGTACCTCGGAGGCGCGCACTGCACGGCTGGTCTGGAAGCGCGGTTGATTTTTCTTCTTCATCACGGCATAAGAATTCGAAAGGCAAGCATGACCCAGAACGTTCCCGAGATTGGCGACAGCATCACCCTCGACGGGGTTGACATCAATTATCACGACCAAGGGCAGGGCGACGCCATCCTGCTCATTCACGGCTCCGGCCCGGGTGTGACGGCGTGGGCCAACTGGCGTTTGGTCCTGCCGGAGCTGGCGACGACACATCGTGTGATCGCGCCCGACATGGCGGGCTTCGGCTACACGCAAACGCCGCTTGAATATCAGACATCGCCGGAAAACTGGGTCGCGCAGGTTATTGGCCTCATGGATGCACTGGAGATCGCGCAGTTTTCCATCATCGGCAATTCCTTCGGCGGAGCCATTGCGCTCAGGACGGCGAGCATGTATCCGGATCGCGTCAAGAAGCTGGTGCTGATGGGTTCGGTGGGGACGAGTTTTCCCATCAGCGAAGGGCTGGATAAGGTGTGGGGATATCAGCCTTCGCACGAAGCCATGCGCGAACTGATAGGCGTCTTCGCCTACGACCAGTCCATCGTCACGGACGATCTGGTTGAGATGCGCTACCGCGCCAGCATTCGCGCCGACGTCCAGGAACGTTTTTCCCGGTTGTTCCCGGCGCCGCGACAGCAGGGCGTCGACATGCTCGCACTGAGCGACGCGCAATTGAACGCCATCCGTATGCCTGTGGCCCTCGTGCATGGCCGCGACGATCGCGTCATCCCATTCCGGGTGGCGGAAATGCTGGCGGAAAAACTGCCCAATGCGACCCTATATCCGATCGACCAATGCGGCCATTGGGTGCAGATCGAAAAGAAACAGCAATTCCTTGGCATCGTCACCCGTTTCATGGAGGAATCCGTATGAGCGTCGTAGCGTTGGGTTATGTGGGTGTCAGCACCAGCCGCCTTCCAGAATGGGCTGAATTCGGCACGAAATTTCTCGGTCTGCAAATTGCCGACCAATCGGCGCGGACGCTGTCCTTCCGCATGGACGACCAGAGCCAGCGTTTTCAATTCGAAGAAGGTCCGGACGGCGTCATCCAGCATATAGGATGGGAAGTGGAAAGCGATGCGGCCTTGCAATCGCTGGCGGCGCGGCTGGAGGCGGCTGGCGTTCGGGTCCAGCGGGGCAGTGCCGCGCTGGCCGGGCAGCGTCGCGTGCGTGAACTCATCTGGATGCTTGACCCAGCAGGAAACCGGGTCGAACTCTACTGGGGACCGGAAAAAGCCGATCATCCATTTGAGCCCGGTCGCAATATCGCCGGATTCCGCACCGGCCCGCTTGGCATCGGCCATGTGGTGCTGACGTGCGACAGGATCGAGTCCGTCCTGCCTTTCTATACCGAACTGCTCGGCTTCGGTGTGTCCGACTACGTGCTGGCCCCGTTCAAGGCCTACTTCATGCACGTCAATCCGCGCCACCATAGCTTTGCTCTGATAGAAACGGGACAGCGCGGCTTCCATCACCTGATGATGGAGCTGATGCAGTTCGACGATGTGGGCCACGCGCACGATCTCGCCCAGTTGCGCGAGGAAGACATCGCCGTGACTTTGGGGCGGCATTCCAACGACCACATGACGTCCTTCTATGTAAGGACGCCTTCGGAATTCATGATCGAGTACGGCTGGGGCGGTCTGGTCATCGATCCCGCCAATTGGCAGGCCGTGGAACTGACCGATGGTCCCAGCATATGGGGACATAACCGTAGTTGGCTGAGCGAGGAGGCCAATGCCGTCCTGCGCGCCCAACTGCAGCATAACGCTGATCGTGGTCTGCGCCATCCGGTAAGAGTCCTGCCTGGTAATCATGTCTTGGCAAAGGATTGCTAAAGGCCTCGGCCGGTTCAGCATAGTAACTAGAACTCATTTCATCAACGGGCGTGAGATGTGTTCTCTCCAGAAAGGGCGCTGGCCGCGTTGCGCTCCTTGCGCGTAGCATCGCTACGCGACGCGTTACGCGCCTTGCCAGTGCCCTTTCTGGAGAGAACCCGAAGGGAGCGGCCTGTTTGGGCGGATTGCTGGGTTACGAAATGGGGGCAAGGCGTCCAGTCTTGACCCCATTTCGCGCCTTGCACTCCATCCCAAACAGGGCAAGCTCGCACTCACGCCCGTTGATGAAATGAGTTTTAGGAATGCTCAGTTGCTAGGACGCCTTCACGCAGGTGCATTCCAAAATAATTTCACTGGGAAACTTATCGCCCATTGTTGGCCCGACAAGGTTATGATGCCTGAATTCAGCTTTGACACAGCGATACAGCAAAGCTGCGCGGCATGGTCTATCGAGCGGCGATGGCACGCGCTTAGGGGGCAGGGTCACCTTGCCGGTGTGAAAAATGGCAAGGGTAAGGGAGAAGTCGCGCCAGTATTAAGGTTCTCGTCACAAGTCATCGTACCTCACGGCGTATTTCCTGTGCATTTTTGCCAAACAGGATCGCGTTTTTGTCAGTCAAATGACAGCTTTGCCGAAGTTTGTTTCGTATTGTTCGTATTACCTCGCAGGTAATCGCCCTTTGCCCGATTTTGGCTCACTATGCAGTTGTATGTTAAAGCCGACAATTGACCGGCAACTTCACCATATATCACGGTAATCCCGCGCCAAAAGTTTGACGGATGCGGATGCAAGCCTTTATAATCGCCGGGCTTCTAAACCGCCGTCTGCTCATAATGAGTGCGGCTTGCACGATATTGGATATATATGCTGCGTATCATCCTTCTGCAGCTTGTGGCCATGGTCGTCGCTGCATGTACAGCTGGTTTGTTGGGCGGCGTATCTGCGTTGTGGTCGGCATTGTTGGGGGGAATGTGCTGCATCGTCCCCAATAGTCTGTTCGCCCTGCGTCTCTATACAAGTGCTCGCAAACCTGATGGGGCTAACCCGATGACGTTTTTCTTCGGGGAATTTATCAAGATTGCTACGACTCTTGCGCTCATGGGCGCAGTTGTTTGGTTGTATCGCGATGTTAACTGGCTCGCATTTGTGCTGAGCTTCATCGCGGTGCTTAAAGGTTACTTAATTTTACTGTTTAGACATCGACCATGACTGCTGCTGCGCACGCACCTACTCCTTCGGAATACATTGTCCACCATCTGGGACATTTCTCTTCGCAGCACCAAAGCAAGATTGTTGATTTTTCAATCATTAACATGGACACCATTTTCTGGTCGGTGTTCTGCGGCGTGGTTGCCTGTCTGTTCATGTACCTGGCAGCGCGCAAGGCCACTTCCGGTGTTCCGGGCCGCTTCCAGGCTTTTGTCGAAATGGTTGTCGAAATGGTCGAAGACCAGTCCAAGGCCATCGTCCACGGCGATCGCAGCTTCATCGCGCCGCTCGCATTGACGGTGTTCGTCTGGGTGGCGCTGATGAATTCGCTGGACTTCCTGCCCGTTGATCTGGTCTCGGGCATCATGCGTCTGGCCGGCATGGAAGAAATCCATCATCGCATCGTTCCTACCGCCGACCTCAACGGCACGCTGGGCATTGCACTGGGCGTGCTGGCGCTGATGCTGTATTACAGTGTCAAGATCAAGGGCCTGGGCGGCTTTATTCACGAACTGTTTGCGGCGCCGTTCGGCATCTGGCTGGCGCCTTTCAATCTGCTGTTGAACATCATCGAATTTGCTGCAAAGACCGTGTCGCTGGGTATGCGGTTGTTCGGCAACATGTATGCGGGCGAGCTGCTGTTCTTGCTGATCGCGTTGCTGGGTTCGGCCGCCACGGCGTTCGGCTTTGTCGGCCACGTCATCGCGGGCTCGATCTGGGCGATTTTCCACATCCTGATCGTGCTGCTGCAAGCATTCATTTTCATGATGTTGACACTGGTTTACCTCGGCCAGGCGCATGAGGCGCATTAACAAGGCTGCAGTACGGTTCTAGCTTTTTGGTTTGTTTTTTGATTTTCGTATTAACTTTAACTTTCTAAGGAATTGTCATGACTGATGTCTCTTTCGTTGCTTTGGCTTGCGGTTTGATCATTGGCCTGGGTGCTATCGGCGCTTGTATCGGTATCGCAATCATGGGTGGTAAATACCTCGAAGCATCTGCACGTCAGCCAGAACTGATGAACACCCTGCAAACCAAGATGTTCCTGCTGGCCGGCCTGATCGACGCTGCGTTCCTGATCGGTGTCGGTATCGCCATGTTGTTCGCATTTGCAAATCCGTTCATCGCGAAATAATCCGACGGCATAGCCGATTCTCATTTTTGCCGGATTGACTGATTCGGCACACGATATTCTGAGAAGGAAATTACCGTGAACTTAAATGCAACATTGTTTGCGCAGTTCGTGGTCTTCTTCATCCTCGCCGGTTTTACGATGAAATTCGTTTGGCCGCCGTTGATCAAGGCGCTCGACGAGCGTGCGAAGAAGATTGCGGACGGTTTGGCCGCAGCAGACCGCGGCAAGGCCGACCTGGCCGCCGCTGAAAAGCGCGTCCAGGCAGAGCTGGCGACCGCACGCGACGAAGGCCAGAAACGTATCGGCGACGCTGAAAAGCGTGCGCAACTGATCATCGAAGAAGCAAAGAAGACCGCTTCCGACGAAGCAGCGCGCATCATCGCCAATGCAAAGGCGGATGCAGAGCAGCAAGTGACCAAAGCGCGGGAAGAATTGCGCGGCGAAGTTGCGACCCTCGCGGTCAAAGGCGCCGAACAGATCCTGAAGCGTGAAGTCAATGCAGCGGCGCATGCCGACTTGCTGAACCAACTGAAAACAGAGCTGTAATATGGCCGAACTCGCAACGATTGCTCGCCCTTACGCAGAAGCCCTGTTCCGTGTGGCCAAGGCCGGCAGTCTGCCAGCCTGGGCCGATCTCGTTTCCGAAATGGCGCAAGCCGCAGCGCATCCTGACGTCAAGGCGTTCGTGCAAAATCCGGCGCTGTCGGATCAGCAGGTCGCTTCCACGTTCGCTTCCGTCCTGAAAACACCGCTGAGCGTCGAAGCGCAAAACTTCGTCAACGCTCTGGTGCAGAACGGCCGTCTGGCGTTGTTGCCGGAGATCGCGACGCAATTCCATGCGTTGAAAAACGCACAGGAAGGCGCAGCCGACGCAGAGATCACCAGCGCCTTCGCACTGTCCGATGCGCAATTGAAGGATGTGGTCGCCACGCTGGAAAAGAAATTCGGTCGCAAGCTGACGCCAACCGTCAAGGTGGACAATGCTTTGATCGGCGGCGTGCGCGTGGTTGTCGGTGACGAAGTGTTCGATACCTCGGTGCGCGCGAAGCTGCAACAGTTACATGTTGCTCTGGCTGCGTAATTTAATTGCGTGTGCCTGAGCCCTGGCGTAATAGCTAAGCGATAGAAAAATTTTTAGGAGTTAGTATGCAACTCAACGCATCTGAAATCAGCGAGCTGATCAAGAGCCGGATTCAAGGCCTTGGCGATACCGCTGAGATTCGCAATCAAGGCACGGTTATTTCCGTGTCCGACGGTATCTGCCGTATCCATGGTCTGTCTGACGTGATGCAAGGTGAGATGCTGGAATTCCCAGGCAACACTTTCGGTCTGGCGCTGAACCTCGAGCGCGATTCCGTCGGCGCCGTTATTCTGGGCGAGTACGAACATATTTCCGAAGGCGACACCGTCAAGTGCACCGGTCGCATCCTGGAAGTGCCTATCGGTCCTGAACTGCGCGGCCGCGTGGTCAATGCGCTGGGTCAGCCGATCGACGGCAAGGGACCGGTCAACGCCAAGCTGACAGCTCCGATCGAAAAGATCGCTCCGGGCGTTATTGCGCGTCAATCCGTCTCCGAGCCGATGCAAACCGGCCTGAAGTCGATCGACTCCATGGTGCCTATCGGCCGCGGTCAACGCGAACTGATCATCGGCGACCGCCAGACCGGCAAGACTGCCGTGGCGATCGATGCGATCATCAATCAAAAGGGCCAGAACGTGACATGTATCTACGTCGCGATAGGTCAAAAGGCATCGTCGATCAAGAACATCGTGCGTTCGCTGGAAGCGCACGGCGCGATGGATTACACCATCGTCGTCGCCGCATCGGCTTCCGAATCGGCTGCTATGCAATACGTGTCGGCCTACTCCGGCTGCGCGATGGGCGAATACTTCCGCGATCGCGGCCAGGACGCGCTAATCGTGTATGACGATCTGTCCAAGCAGGCGGTTGCCTACCGTCAGGTTTCCCTGCTGCTGCGCCGTCCGCCGGGTCGTGAAGCCTATCCGGGCGACGTGTTCTATCTGCACAGCCGTCTGCTGGAGCGTGCAGCGCGCGTCAACCCTGATTACGTCGAGAAGTTCACCAACGGCGAAGTCAAGGGCAAGACCGGTTCGCTGACAGCACTGCCGATCATTGAAACACAAGCCGGCGATGTGTCCGCATTCGTTCCGACCAACGTGATTTCGATTACCGACGGTCAGATCTTCCTGGAAACATCGCTGTTCAACGCCGGTATCCGTCCTGCGATCAACGCGGGTATTTCGGTGTCGCGCGTCGGTGGCGCTGCTCAAACCAAGGTCATCAAGAGCCTGTCCGGCGGTATCCGTACCGACCTGGCGCAGTATCGTGAACTGGCTGCGTTCGCGCAGTTCGCTTCCGACCTGGACGAAGCCACCCGCAAGCAACTGGACCGCGGTGCACGCGTGACCGAACTGTTGAAGCAGGCGCAATACTCTCCATTGTCGATTTCGCTGATGGCCGTGACATTGTTTGCCGTCAACAAGGGTTACCTGGACGACGTCGAAGTCAAGAAAGTGCTGGCGTTCGAAAGCGGTCTGCACAATTTTGTGAAGACCAGCCACGCTGCCCTGCTGCAAAAAATCGAAGACACCAAGCAACTCGATAAAGATGCTGAAGCGGCATTGGCTGCTGCGATTGCCGATTTCAAAAAATCCGGCGCGTACTAATCTCAACTGAGGCTATAAGGAGTCAATCTCATGGCTACAGGTAAAGAGATACGCGGCAAGATCAAGAGCGTAGAAAATACGAAGAAGATCACCAAGGCGATGGAAATGGTCGCTGCATCCAAAATGCGCAAGGCGCAGGACCGGATGCATGCGGCGCGTCCCTACAGTGACAAGATTCGTAACATCGCTTCGAACTTGTCGCGCGCCAATCCGGAGTATACGCATCCTTTCATGGTCAAGCAGGACAGTGCCAAGAAGGTGGGTTTCATCATCGTCACGACCGACAAGGGTCTGTGCGGCGGCATGAACACCAATTCCTTGCGCCTGACCACTGCGAAGATCCGCGAACTGGAAGCGCAAGGCAATGCGGTCGAAACCGTTGCGATCGGCAACAAGGGTTTTGGTTTCCTGAACCGTATCGGCGCCAAAGTGGTGTCGCATGTGGTCCAGGTCGGCGACACGCCGCACCTGGAAAAGCTGATCGGCCCCGTCAAGGTGCTGCTCGATGCTTACCAGGAAGGCAAGCTGGATGCGGTCTATTTGGTTTATACCAAGTTCATCAACACGATGCGCCAGGAGCCGACGCTGCAGCAATTGCTGCCGCTGTCGAGCGACAAGTTGCAAGCCGACGAAGGCAAGCATTCGTGGGACTACATCTACGAACCCGACGTGCAAAGCGTGATTGACGAGTTGCTGGTGCGTTACGTCGAAGCGCTGATCTATCAGGCTGTGGCGGAAAACATGGCGTCTGAACAATCGGCCCGTATGGTCGCGATGAAGGCAGCAAGCGATAACGCCGGTAACGTGATCGGCGAGTTGAAGTTGATCTACAACAAGACTCGTCAGGCAGCGATTACCAAGGAACTGTCCGAAATCGTCGCCGGTGCGGCTGCGGTCTAACGACTTAATGCAGAGATGCGTAACAGGTTTTAATTTTATATATTGAAGGAACGAAAATGGCTGATGGCAAAATCGTTCAGTGTATCGGCGCTGTGGTGGACGTTGAGTTTCCCCGCGACGCGATGCCTAAGATTTACGACGCCTTGAAGATGGAAGGCTCGGAACTGACGCTGGAAGTGCAACAGCAATTGGGCGACGGCATCGTCCGCACCATTGCGCTGGGCACTTCGGACGGTCTGCGTCGCGGCATGACAATCAAGAACACCGGCAAGGGAATCACCGTGCCGGTCGGGAAAGCCACGCTGGGTCGCATCATGGACGTGCTGGGCAATCCGATTGACGAATGCGGTCCGGTGAGTCACGAGCAAACCGCAACGATTCACCGCAAGGCGCCTGCATACGACGAGCTGTCGCCATCGCAAGAACTGCTGGAAACCGGCATCAAGGTGATTGACCTGGTGTGTCCGTTCGCCAAGGGCGGTAAGGTCGGTCTGTTCGGCGGCGCGGGTGTGGGCAAGACCGTGAACATGATGGAACTGATCAACAACATCGCCAAGGCGCACAGCGGTCTGTCCGTGTTTGCCGGTGTTGGCGAGCGTACTCGTGAAGGTAACGACTTCTATCACGAAATGGCCGACGCCAAGGTTGTGGATTTGGAAAACCCGGAAAACTCCAAGGTTGCCATGGTCTACGGTCAGATGAACGAGCCGCCGGGCAATCGTCTGCGCGTGGCGCTGACCGGTCTGACGATCGCTGAAGGTTTCCGTGATGAAGGCAAGGACGTTCTGTTCTTCGTCGACAATATCTACCGTTACACGCTGGCCGGTACCGAAGTGTCCGCGCTGCTTGGCCGTATGCCTTCCGCCGTGGGTTACCAACCGACGCTGGCTGAGGAAATGGGCCGTCTGCAAGAGCGCATCACCTCGACCAAGACCGGTTCGATCACCTCGATCCAGGCCGTCTACGTGCCAGCGGATGACTTGACCGACCCGTCGCCCGCAACCACGTTTGCCCACTTGGACTCGACCGTCGTTCTGTCGCGCGACATTGCTTCGCTGGGTATCTACCCTGCGGTCGATCCGCTCGATTCGACATCGCGCCAACTGGATCCGCAAGTCGTCGGCCAGGAACACTATGAAACAGCACGCGCTGTTCAGGGTACGCTGCAACGCTACAAGGAATTGCGCGACATCATCGCGATTCTGGGCATGGACGAACTGGCTCCGGAAGATAAGCTCATCGTTGCCCGCGCACGTAAGATGCAACGTTTCCTGTCGCAACCGTTCCACGTTGCCGAAGTGTTTACCGGTTCGCCAGGTAAATACGTTTCGCTGAAAGACACGATCAAGGGCTTCAAGATGATCGCTAGCGGCGAACTCGATCACCTGCCGGAACAAGCGTTCTACATGGTTGGCACGATCGAAGAAGCAATCGAAAAGGCCAAGAAGATCAACTAAGATCTCTTGATTCTCGCGATGTCGTCCTTGCCTGGAATCCGGGCGAGGCGGCTGACCGGATAGGAAACGATATGGCACATACTATTCACGTTGACGTAGTCTCCGCCGAAGAAGCAATCTTCTCCGGCGAAGCGGAATTCGTCGCGTTGCCGGGTGAAGCGGGTGAGTTGGGGATCTATCCTCGCCACACCCCCTTGATCACGCGCATCAAGCCGGGCGCCGTACGCATCAAGATTCCAGGACAGGCGCACGACGAGTTCGTATTCGTCGCCGGCGGTTTGCTGGAAGTGCAGCCTGACACCGTGACCGTTCTGGCCGACACTGCAATCCGCGGCGCCGATCTGGACGAAGCCAAGGCAAGCGCCGCGAAGAAACTTGCGGAAGAAGCGCTGGCAAATCGTGATTCCAAGATCGATTACGCAGCCGCACAAGCCGAACTGGCAACTGCGGTGGCGCAATTGGCAGCGATTCAGAAACTGCGTCAGAAGCGTTAGACGGCAAGCATTGGCGATCAGTCATTTGGCATCAATAAGGAAGGCAGCTCAGGCTGCCTTTTTTATTGGCTGCCTGCCCTGACCGCATTGACGACATTCATTGGCGGCATCATTTGCCGTTTGAATGGTCCGGGTTCATCGTCCGATGCCGATGCGCTGCATGATGAGGTAAAGTAAACCGACACGCGCCGATCATGCATCATCATGCCGCGCAGTTACGCCACTTGCAGCAAAGGAACTCGCCCTGTGAACGTCAGCAACCCTTCCAAGCCCATCATTGCCGTCGTCGGGTTGTCGAATCGACCCGATCGTCCCAGTTACGATGTCAGCGCCTACATGCAGCGGCAGGGCTACCGTATCGTCGCGGTCAATCCCATGTACGCGGGTACCGAGATACTCGGCGAGCACTGTTATGCGAGCCTGACCAAAGCGGCCGAAGCGTTGGCCGGCAGTGGCGTGAAGATCGACATCGTGGATTGTTTCCGCAAGTCGGGCGACATTCCGCCGGTGGTGGATGAAGCCATCGCCATCGGCGCCGCATGCGTCTGGATGCAGCAAGGCATTGTCAACGAAGCCGCCGCAACGAAGGCGGAGGCCGCCGGCCTGACTGTCATCATGGACCGTTGCATCAAAGTCGACCATGCAATGGGAATCACGCACGGCGTGCTGTAGAAAGAAGCGCAGGCATTTCCGTCGCTGCCACATCGCCCGCCAACCAACAAGGAGAATGGCAACATGAAGATTCGCGAGCAGTTCCGTGCCGGCAAGAAGATCGACATCAAGGACGACAACGCCGCCGCCAAACCGCTCTTGAGCGGCGACAAGGCCGCCGACAGGCTGCAAACCCAGCAGATCGCCGCGCAGATAGGCGAACAGCAGGCCATGCTCTATGCCGTGCATGACAGGAAAGTGCTGGTGGTATTGCAGGGCATGGACACCAGCGGCAAGGACGGCACTGTCGTGGGCGTGTTCGGCGGCGTCAATCCGCAGGGGATGCGCATCGTCAGTTACAAGGCGCCGAGCCAGCGGGAACTGCAGCACGACTACCTCTGGCGCGTCCACCAGCAAGTGCCGATCAAGGGCGAGCTGGCCATTTTCAATCGCAGCCATTACGAAGACGTGCTGATCACGCGCGTCCATGATTGGATCGACGCCGCCGAATGCAAGCGGCGCTATACGCAGATCAACGATTTCGAGCGTATGCTCAGCGAAACGGGCACTGTCATCCTCAAGTTCTTCCTGCATATTTCCAAGGACGAGCAGCGTGCGCGGCTGCAGGAGCGCATCGACGACCCGACCAAGCACTGGAAGTTCGACGTGCAGGATCTGGAAGAACGCAAGCGCTGGGAAGACTATCAAAAGGTCTATGGCCAGGCAATCCAGGCCACCGATACGGACCACGCGCCGTGGTATGTGATTCCCTCCAACTCAAAGACCCATCGCAACCTCGCGATCGCCGGCATCGTCCTGGAAACCCTGCAGGACATGAAGCTGGCCTTCCCACCGGCCAAGCAGGAACTGGTCGGACTCAAGGTGAAATAGGGTCATGCGCCGCTGGTTGCCGGAATTGTTCGCCTTGCCGCTGCTGCCCTGGCTGCAGGCGCAGGGCAAACGCACGCGCCGCGTGACACCGCGCCTGCCGGAAGCGGCCGGTGCGCGCGAAGGCGTGTGTCTGCCGGAGGGCGGTGGCGGAGATGATCAGAGCGATGGAGCGATCGAATTGTTCGCCATCGGCGAGTCGCCGGTCGCAGGCGTCGGCGTGGAGACGCAGGAGCATGCCATCACCGCCGAGTTCGCCCGGCAACTGGCGGCATGTCGTAGGCAATCGGTGCGTTGGGCCGCTTTCGGGAAAAACGGCGCTACCGTGGCCGATGCTATTGGCGAGGTCTTGCCGCTGCTGCAGGCGCTGCCGCAGCACAAGAAGCGGATTGTGCTGATCGCTTTCGGCGTCAACGACAGCACCTCATTCCACAGCAGCGGCCGTTATCGTCGCGATCTTGCGACGCTGATCGCGGCCGTACAAGGGCAACTGGCGCCGGAACTGCTGATCATCGCCGGCGTGCCGCCGCTGCATCTGTTTCCGGCCTTGCCGCAGCCCTTGCGCCATGTGCTCGGCATGAAGGCGTGCGCCCTGAGCCGGGTGGCGCAGCAATTGGCGGCCTCGACGCCGCACGCCATCTATGTGCCGGTCCGCAGCGACGCCCGCGATCGCAGCCTGATGGCACACGACGGTTATCATCCTTCGGCGGCAGGCGTACGCATCTGGGCGCAACAACTGGTGCAGGCCGCTGCGGCCTGGTTCGCGGCGCCGAAGGCATGAATCGGCGCGAATCAAATGGATGTCAATTGACGGACGATCAATGCAGCCATTTGTTGAAGATGCGGTCGTAGTCGCCGGTCGCCTTCAGCATGTGCATCCAGGCGTCGACATATTCCTTGAATGCCACATCGGCACGCGGCAGCATGAAGGCTTTCTCGGCGAACTGCAGCGGCTTGTCCGGATTGACCGGGCACAGTTCCGGATGCTGTTTGGCCTGCCATAGCGTTTCGCTGGCGTCGGTCACCATGATATCGGCCTTGCCGTCGACGATCTGCTGGAAAATCGTGACGTTGTCCGGATGCAGGACCAACTGAGCCTGCTTGAAATTGGCGCGGGCGAAGCGCTCGTTGGTGCCGCCGGGATTGAAGATGGCGCGCGTGGTCGGCCGGTCGATCTGGGCCAGCGACTGGAATTTCTGCGTATCGGTGCAACGGGCGATGGCGGCTTTGCCGTCCAGCATGTGCGAGACCGCAAACGAGACCTTCTTCTGGCGATCCAGCGTGACCGATACACCGCCCATTGCCATGTCGCACTTGGCGAGGAAATCCTCCATCAGCGTCGACCAGGTGGTTTTGACGAATTGCGCTTCGACGCCGAGCGCCTTGGCCAGCGATTGCGCCAGATCGACATCCATGCCTTCGAAGGTATTGTCCGTCTTGAAATAGGTGAACGGTTTATAGTCGCCGGTCATGCACACGCGCAACTTGCCTGACTTGAGGACCTCGTCGAGGCGGCTGGTCTCGGCGGCGCCGGCCGTATGCACTATCGCCAGGCCGGTCAGCAGCGCCGCCGCCAGCCATGTCTTCATGGACTTGCTCATCTCTGTCTCCTTGTTTTTATAGAGCGACGACAATATCACGAGGCCTGCCGCTCATCAATCCGGCGCATCCGGTTCCCGGATTGAATGAGATAATACGCGTTTGCCGGTTCGGCCAACACGATTGCCCCGATTGCTCATGCCTCAATTTGCTCCGCTGAAAAACGACACTTTCCTGCGCGCCTTGCTGCGCCAGCCGACCGAATACACGCCGTTATGGCTGATGCGTCAGGCTGGCCGCTATTTGCCGGAATATCGCGCCACGCGCGCGCGCGCCGGCTCGTTTCTCGGCCTGGCCAAGAATCCCGATTACGCCACCGAAGTCACGTTGCAGCCGCTGGACCGCTATCCGCTGGATGCGGCTATCTTGTTTTCCGACATTCTCACCGTGCCGGATGCCATGGGGTTGGGCCTGTTTTTCGCCGACGGCGAAGGACCCAAGTTCGAGCGTCCGCTGCGCGACGAGAAGGCGGTGCTGGCGCTGCAGGGACCGCAACCGGACAGCCTGCAATACGTGTTCGATGCCGTCACCCAGATCCGTACAGAACTGAACGGCCGCGTGCCGCTGATCGGCTTTTCCGGCAGTCCGTGGACGCTGGCATGCTACATGGTGGAAGGCGGCGGATCGGACGATTTCCGCACGGTCAAGACCATGCTGTACGACCGTCCCGACCTGATGCATCACATCCTCAGGACCAACGCCGCCGCCGTTGCCGCCTATCTGAACGCGCAGATTGACGCCGGCGCACAGGCCGTGATGATCTTCGACACCTGGGGCGGAGCGCTGGCGGATGGTGTTTATCAGGCGTTTTCGTTGCGCTACATGGCCGAAGTCATGCGCCAGCTCAAGCGTGAAAAGGATGGCGTCAGGATTCCGGCAATCGTTTTCACCAAGGGCGGCGGCTTGTGGCTGGAACAGATCGCCGATATCGGCGCCGATGCCGTCGGTCTGGACTGGACCGTCAATCTCGCCGAAGCGCGCCGTCGCGTCGGCCATCAAGTCGCCTTGCAGGGCAACCTTGATCCCAGCGTATTGTTCGCCGGGCCGTCGCAAATCGAGGCGGAAGTGCGCAAATTGCTGGAATCTTTCGGCAAGCCGGAAGCCGGTGTAGGCCATATCTTCAACCTTGGTCATGGCATTTCGCAATTCACGCCGCCCGAAGCCGTCACCACGCTGGTCGAGGCCGTCCACAATATCAGCCGGGAATTGCGCGGCTAAGTGGGATGGGCCGGAATGAAACAGTGAATATCCGGGCATACTCACCAGCATGTAGCAGAAACGAAATTTTTAACAATCTGCCATTACTTATGCACAAAGCTTGGGCTTTTCTTAGCAGGAATCATTCATATCAATATTTGTTGGCGGCACGATATGCGATTTTTTCAAGTAATTGATTTTTAAGGAAATTATTTCTTGCATGGGTTTTGTGCAAACTATTGAGACCCGCATGAAATGGAGGCTCCGGACGTGTCAAGAGGCATTTGCCCACAAAGTTATCCACAGGTTTTGTGGATAGTTGAAAAAGCACTTATGAAACCGGGGGTTACGTGCCTTTTTCACGTTTTACTTGAGCAATGCGCAAGGAATCTTACGTCGCCGTCGGATGCTTGCCGACAAATTTTTCTTGACGGAAAGTAGTGCAGATGATCTTGAAGCGATGCCGTTTCGGTGCGGAGAAATTGGACTTATGCACAAAAATGCTTTTGTGCGCGGCAATAATAAAAATTTAAAAATAAATTTTTCGTCCTTAGTCGTGTTTTTATAACTTATTGATTTTAAACGAATTAATTTCTGCTTTCGATTTGGGCAATTTATTGAAACCCGCATCCAGACTGGGAAAAGGGCTGTCAAGGTCGAGTTGCCCACAAAGTTATCCACAGGATTTGTGGATAGTTGAAAAAGTAGTTATGAAACCGTTAGTTAGGTCATCTTTTCAGGAATCACATTAAGTTCGTGGAACAACGCATTCTCCAGATCGCTCTCGATACGCCGCTTGACAGAACCTTCGACTATCGTTGGCGCCGCAGCGGCGACGAGGCGATTCCCCAGGTTGGACAACTGGCGATCTTGCCCTTTGGTCGTCGCGAAGTCGCAGGTCTGATCATCGGCGTTGTCGAGCAGACCGATGTGCCTGAAGACAAGCTCAAAGACGTGATCGCCGTGCGCAGCCAGTTGGCGCCGTTGCCGCCGCAATGGTTGGCTTTGTGCAACTTTGCAGCCGACTATTACCAGCGTCCTTTGGGCGAAGTGGCCTTGCCCGGCCTGCCCAAGAACTTGCGCACCCTGACCACCACCGCGCTGGATCGCGCACTCAAGAAATTGGCCAAGTCCGACGCCGGCCATGACGGCAATCCCGTCAACACGCCCCAACTGAAGCCCGAACAGCAAGAAGCGGTCGATGTCATCGCCAGCGCGCAAGGCTTCGCGCCGCTGCTGCTGTATGGCGTCACCGGCAGCGGCAAGACCGAGGTCTACCTGCAGGCTGCGGCGCGCATCCTGGCACAGAGCGAAGCCGCCGGCGAGACGGCGCAGATCCTCGTGCTGGTGCCGGAAATCAACCTGACGCCGCAACTTGAATCGAACATCCGCGCGCGCTTTCCCGGCGTGCATGTGGTCAGCCTGCACAGCGGCTTGGCCGAAGGCGAGCGCACTCTCAATTGGCTGGCGGCGCACGAGGGCCAGGCGCGCATCGTGCTCGGCACGCGGCTGGCGATCCTGTCCTCGCTGCCGCACCTGAAGCTGATCGTAATCGACGAAGAGCACGATCCGTCCTACAAGCAACAGGAAGGCTTGCGCTATTCCGCGCGCGATCTCGCGGTATGGCGTGCGCATCAATTGGGCATACCCGTGGTGCTGGGTTCGGCCACGCCGTCGCTGGAAACCTGGCAGCACACCCAGGCCGGGCGCTACCGCAAGCTGCAACTGCGCGAGCGTGCGGTGCGCGACGCCGTCCTGCCGACGGTAAAAATGATCGACATGGAACGCGACCGTCCCAACGACGGCCTGACCTCGACGCTGGTCGCGGCGCTGAAGCTGCGCCTGGAGCGCGGCGAGCAATCGTTGTTGTTCCTGAACCGGCGCGGCTATGCGCCGGTGCTGAGTTGCGACGCCTGCGGCTGGATCAGCAACTGCATGCGCTGCACCTCGTTCATGGTGCTGCACAAACCGGAGCGGCGCCTGCGTTGCCACCATTGCAGCCTCGAACTGTACATCCCCAAAGCCTGTCCGACGTGCGGCAACGTCGACTTGCAGCCGCTGGGACGCGGTACGCAGCGCGTCGAGGAAGGTTTGCAGGCAATGTTCCCGGAGGCACGCATTCTGCGCATCGACGCCGATTCGACGCGCCTTAAAGGGTCTGCACAGACTGCCTTCGACAGCGTGCATCGCGGCGACGTCGATATCCTGATCGGCACGCAAATGGTCGCCAAGGGGCACGACTTCAAGCGTCTGACGCTGGTCGGCGTGATGAATCCGGACACCGCCTTGTTTTCGCACGACTATCGCGCCAGCGAGCGCCTGTTCGCGCAACTGATGCAGGTTGCCGGCCGCGCCGGCAGGGCCGGCCGGAAGGAGGGCGGCAGTCCCAGCGAGGTGCTGATCCAGAGCCGCTATCCGCACCATCCGCTGTACGGCGCGGTGGCGGCGCACGATTATGACGGTTTCGCCACGCAACTGTTGGAAGAGCGCCAGCAGGCAGCGTTGCCGCCGTTCATCTACCAGGCGCTGCTGCGCGCGGAAGCCGGCGAGCTCGACGTTGCGCTGGCCTTCCTGAAGGACGCCGCCGCATGCATGGAACATTCCGGCATCACCATCAACGACCCGATCCCGATGACCATGACGCGCGTGGCCAACGTCGAGCGCGCCCAGTTGCTGGTTGAATGCGCCTCGCGTCCGGCCTTGCAGGCCTTCCTGCGCGATTGGATGGCCATCTTGCGGCAAATGAAGACGCGCGCCAAGTGGTCGCTCGAAGTCGATCCGGTCGATATCTGAGAACTTGTTCACGATCTGCGCTGACGCCGCAGCTTTGGCCGTTCATCGCATCAAACCGGCGGCTATTTACCGCAATCCGGCTTTTGGTCGCATATCGTTGGGGAAATCCCAGGCGATTGCCTAGCATGGCGGCATTCCTTCCCACTTTGCCGTTCAGGAGACGCCATGTTGCAGCAGATCGTCGTTCATACGCCCCACTGGGTTTGGGCCTTGCTGGCGGCATTGGGCAGCGGCGCCTGGAGTTGGTCTGCGGCCGGGCGCACCGGCGCGGTGCCGCATCCGGAGCGCGGCACCGTTTTTCTGCGCGGCAGTTGGCTCCCGCTGTCGATGATGATCGCCGTCTTCGCCGTCAAATACACGGTAGGCGTGTTGCACGCGCTGCATTCCGGCTACGTCCAGGGGAGGTTGTTCACGGCGACGGTCGGTTTGCTTTACGGCCTGTTCATTGGCGTCTCGCTGGGCTGCATGTTGCGAATCTTGCATCTTTATCGCCAGGCGCAATTGCCGTCGGCGCAGCCGGCAATCTGAGCGGGCGGAAAGATCGCCTTCAATCCGAGGGCGGCAAGCCGGTATAATCCGGGGTTTATAGTTCAAAGTGCGGCGTGTGCCGCCTACCCCATCTGTTCCCATGCTTGCCCAACAAAAACAACGCATCACCGAATTATTCCAGACCGCCGTGGCGCCGTTGGTCGCCGGCACCGGCCTGACGCCGACGATCACGCTGGAACGCCCGCGCGACCCGTCGCACGGCGACATCGCCTGCAACCTGGCCATGCAACTGGCCAAGCCGCTCAAGAAAAATCCGCGCGAACTGGCGCAGGCGCTGGTCGACGCCGTGCTGGCCCAGCCCGGCAGCGCAGAACTGATCGCTTCGGCGGACATCGCCGGTCCCGGCTTCATCAACCTGCGCGTGGCCGCAGCCGCCAAGCAGGCGGTGGTGAAGGCGGTCCTGGCCGAAGGCGTGCAATACGGCCGGAGCAATGCCGGCGAAGGCAAGAAGGTGCTGGTCGAATTCGTCTCGGCCAATCCGACCGGTCCGCTGCATGTCGGCCACGGCCGCCAGGGCGCGCTCGGCGACGCCATGTCGGCCTTGCTGCAATCGCAGGGCTACGACGTCACGCGCGAGTTCTACTATAACGACGCCGGCGTGCAGATCGCCACGCTGGCGACTTCCGTGCAGGCGCGCGCCAAGGGCTTCAAGCCGGGCGATGCCGGCTGGCCGGAATCGGCTTATAACGGCGATTACATCGCCGACATCGCGGAAGATTTCAAGGCGAAGAAAACCGTCTCCGCCAGCGATGGCGAGCCGGCCACCGCCAGCGGCGACGTCGACGACATCGAATCGATCCGCCGCTTCGCCGTCGCTTACCTGCGTCGCGAGCAAGACCTCGATTTGCAGGCCTTCGGGGTCAAGTTCGACAATTACTATCTCGAATCCTCGCTTTACACCGAAGGCAAGGTCGCGGCCGCCGTCGACGCTCTCATCAAGGCCGGCAAGACCTACGAGCAGGACGGCGCGCTCTGGCTGCGCACCACCGACTATGGCGACGACAAGGATCGCGTCATGAGGAAGTCGGACGGCACCTATACCTACTTCGTGCCCGACGTCGCTTACCACATCACCAAATGGCAGCGCGGCTACGGCAAGGTCATCAACATCCAGGGCAGCGACCATCACGGCACCATCGCGCGCGTGCGCGCCGGCTTGCAGGCGGCCAATGTCGGTATCCCGCAAGGCTATCCCGACTATGTGCTGCACAAGATGGTCACCGTGATGAAAAACGGCGAAGAGGTCAAGATCTCCAAGCGCGCCGGTTCCTATGTCACGTTGCGCGACCTGATCGAATGGTCCAACGGCAGCAATGAGGCAAATGAGGCCGAAGGCGGCGGGGCGGCCGATCTGACCCGCGGCCGCGACGCCGTGCGTTTCTTCCTGATCTCGCGCAAGGCCGACAGCGAATTCGTGTTCGATGTCGACGTCGCCCTGACGCGCAACGACGAAAACCCGGTCTACTATGTGCAATACGCTCATGCGCGTATTTGTTCGGTGCTGAGCCAATGGGGCGGCGATGAAGCAGCGCTGGGCCAGGTATCCGACCTGTCGCCGCTGACCGCACCGCGCGAGGTCAGCCTGCTGGCCAAGCTGGCCGAGTATCCGGAAGCGCTGGCGCATGCCCTGCAGGAACTGGGGCCGCATCAGGTCGCCTTTTACCTGCGCGATCTGGCAGGCGAATTGCATAGCTACTACAATGCTGAACGCGTGCTGGTTGATGATGTCCCAACCAAAATGGCGCGTCTGGCGCTCATGAGCGCAACCCGCCAGGTGTTGCGCAACGGCCTGGCACTGATCGGCGTCTCCGCTCCGTCAAGAATGTAACCCTGTCGATGAATACACAAGTGAAACAACACCATCCGATTTTACGCAAGCAGGCCGGCGGCACTTTCCTCGGTCTGATCCTCGGTCTCATCGTCGGTCTCGGCATAGCCGTGGTCGTGGCCCTGATGATCACCAAGTCGCCGATTCCTTTCGTCAACAAGGTGACCAAGCAGGAGCGCACCGAACTGTCGCCGGGCCAGGCGGCCGATCCCAACAAGCCGCTGTACGGCAACAAGGACACCGCCAAGGAAGCCCCGCCGGCGCCGGCAGCGCCCAAGGATGCCGAGCAGGACAAGCCGGCGCCTGAAGTCAAGAAGCCCGACGTTGTGCCGGCGCCAGCGCCGACGCCGAAGGCGGCTGATGCCGCCAAGGACAAGCCGGTCAAGGACCAGGCAGCCAAGGATCAGACCGCGAAGTCTGATGCTGCGGCCGACGACAAGTGGACGTATTTCCTGCAGACTGGCGCCTTCCGCGAGCAGGCCGATGCCGAGAGCGCGCGCGCCAAGCTGGCCCTGCTCGGTTTCGAAGCCAAGGTCAGCGAACGGCCCTCCGATAACGGCACTTTGTATCGCGTGCGTATCGGTCCGATCACCCAGCAGGAGACAGTGAACCGGATGCGGAGCAAATTGTCTGACAACGGGGTCGATGCAGCCATCGTCCGCATACCAAAATAAGGGCCGGTTTTTTCGTCATTGCGTGGCGGCCCGCCATCATATTCATCGTCGAACACCTTGAGAAGGGGTTAAGTTTATGCGTTTGTTCCGTCATGCTCTCGCTGCCATCAGCCTGGGTTTGCTGGCCGTTTCGGCCGGCGCGTCTCCCGCCAATCCGCAAAACGGCACCGATTATCGTACGCTGGAGCAAGTCCAGCCTACCGATTCCGGCAAGAAGGTCGAAGTCACCGAATTCTTCTGGTATAGCTGCCCGCATTGCGCGGCCTTCGATCCGTCGCTGACGGCGTGGGTCAAGAAGCAGGGCGACAAGATTGTCTTCAAGCAAGTACCAGTGGCATTCCGCGAGTCTTTCATTCCCCAGCAAAAGCTGTATTACACGCTGGAAGCGATGGGCAAGACCGCTGAAATGAATCCGAAGATTTTCCAGGCCATCCACGTTGACCGCCAGCGCGTCGATACCGACAAGACCATCCTGGAATTCATCGAGAAGCAGGGCATCGATAAACAGAAATTCCTCGACCTGTACAACTCCTTCGGCGTGCAGACCAAGGTGCGTCGTGCCGCGCAGTTGCAGGAATCGTACAAGATCGACGGCGTGCCGACGATCGCCATCGATGGCCGTTACCTGACTTCGCCGTCGATTGCGGGCGCGTCGATGGCTAATCAGCCGGAGTCGATGCAGCAAGCCGCGTCGCTGCAAGTGATGGATCACCTGCTGACCAAGTTGATCGCAGAGAAGGGCGGCGACAAGCCGGCCGAACCGATCAAGGCGGCAAAGAAGAAATAAGCCGCACCGTACCGAACCCGGTCCGTCGCTCGCGAGAGGACGGACCGTTTTTATTGGCGCGTCAATTGAATGGCGTTGAATCGATCAAAGGGAATTCCATGCAGCGCGTCTTCATTACCGGCGCATCGAGCGGCATCGGCGCCGCCCTTGCCAAAGCCTATGCAAAGCAGGGCGCCGTGCTGGGCCTGGCGGCGCGCCGCCGCGACATGCTGGAGCAGATTCACGCCGGTCTGGATCATCCCGAGCGGCATTATATCTATGCGCTGGATGTGACCGATCATGCAGTCTTGCAGCAGGCGGCGGAAGATTTTCTCGCGGCCGCCGGTGGCGCCGACGTGGTGATCGCCAACGCCGGCATCTCGCAAGGCACGCTGACGGAATATGCGGAAGACATCCCCGTATTCGAACGCATCATCGCCACCAACGTGACAGCAACGGTCGCTACTTTCCATCCCTTCATCGCCGCCATGAAAGCGCAGCCACGGCCGCAGGATTGCCGCCTGGTCGGCATCGGCAGCGTCGCCGGCATACGCGGCCTGCCCGGCGCCGAGGCGTATAGTGCCTCCAAGGCTGCCGTGATCAGCTATTGCGAATCGCTGCGCGTCGAATTGCGCGCCAGCGGCATCAAGGTGGTGACGATCGCGCCCGGCTACATCGAGACGCCGATGACCCGGGTCAATCACTACCGCATGCCCTTCCTGATGCCGGTGGAAAAATTCGCCGCGCGCGCCTTGCGGACCATCGCCGCCGGTGCCAGCTATCGCGTGATCCCGTGGCAGATGGGTGTGGTCGCCAAGCTGTTGCGCCTGCTGCCGAACTGCTTGTACGACTTCGCCTTTGCCCGGGCGCCGCACAAGAAACGACATCTATGAACGAGCAACGCCATGAAAATCATCTACGCCGGAACCCCTGAATTCGCCGCCGTCGCGCTGGAAGCGCTGTACGCCGCAGGCCATGAGATCACGCTGGTGCTGACTCAGCCCGATCGGCCTGCCGGCCGCGGCATGCAGTTGCATGCCTCGCCGGTCAAGCAATGCGCCATCGCGCACGGCACGCCGGTGGCGCAGCCGGTATCGTTGCGCCTGGACGGCAAGTATCCCGAGGTGGCGCGCGAGGCGCACGCGTTGCTGCGCAACACGCCGCACGACATCATGATCGTCGCCGCGTATGGCCTGATCTTGCCGCGCAGCGTGCTCGATATCCCGCGTCTGGGTTGCATCAACATCCACGCCTCGTTGCTGCCGCGCTGGCGCGGGGCCGCGCCCATCCATCGCGCCATCGAAGCCGGCGACAACGAGACCGGCGTGACCATCATGCAGATGGAAGAAGGTTTGGACACCGGCCCCATGTTGCTGATCGAATCGTTGCCGATCGCCGCGACCGACACCACCGGGAGCCTGCACGACAAGCTGGCGGCGCTGGGCGGCAAGATGATCGTCGAGGCGCTGCAGAAGCTGGAGAAAAATGATTTGCCCGCCACGCCGCAGCCGCACGAGGGCGCCAATTATGCCGCCAAGGTCAGCAAGGAAGAAGCTGCGCTCGACTTCACGCAACCGGCCGAGGTGTTGGCGCGCAAGATTCGCGCCTTCAATCCTTTCCCGGGCGCGTCGGCCCAGTGCGGCGATGTGACGGTGAAGCTGTGGCAAGCGCGGGCGCTGGCGGAAAACACATCCGCCGCGCCCGGCAGCGTGCTCGCCGCGAATGCGCAGGACGGCGTGAAAGTCGCCTGCGGCAAAGGCGTGCTGCAGGTCACGGAATTGCAAAAGCCTGGCGGCAAGCGCCTGCCGGTGGCAGAATTTCTCAAAGGCTTTGCGTTGACGGATGGAGTGTTCCGATAACGCAGTTTCCGTTGCAGGCGGCAACGATCGCGGAGAAAGAATGGATCAACTGGCGGCAATGCGCATCTACAGGCGTGTGGTGGAAAGCGGAGGCTTTTCGGCGGCGGCCGATGTGCTGGATATCTCCCATACGGTGGTATCGCGGCAGGTGCGCCAGTTGGAAGAGTTGCTGGGAGCGCAACTGCTCAACCGGACCACGCGTCGTTTTTCGCTGACCGAAGTCGGGCAGGTGTATTACCAGCGCTGCGTCGACATCATTGATCAGGTCGAGGACGCCACGCGCGTCGTGTCGCACCACCAGGCGCGTCCCGCCGGCGTATTGCGCATCAATGCGCCGATGGTGTTCGGCATGCTGGAAATACCGAACTGGCTGCCGCAATTCATACAAGCGTATCCCGAACTGAAAGTCGATCTGGTCTGCAACGACCGCTTCGTCGACCTCATCAGCGAGGAGTTCGATGTCGGTTTGCGCATCACGCGCACCTTGCCCGATTCGACGCTGGTCGCCAAACGTCTGATCAGCAGCGGCATGGCTCTGGTGGCTTCGCCGGCCTATCTGAAAAAACACGGTGTGCCGCGCGAGCCTAAGGATTTGCTGCAACACAATTACCTCGCGTATTCGCTGGCGTTGCAAACCACCGAACTGGTATTCACCGGGCCCGACGGACACGATCAACTGGTCAGCCTGAGCGGTAATGTCCAGGCCAATACCGGCCTGATCGTCTGCGCCGCCGCGCGCGCAGGGATGGGCATCACGGCATCGGCCACTTTTGTCGTACATGAAGATCTGAAGCGCGGCGATCTGGTGGAGGTTCTGCCCGAGTATCGCCTGCAGTCGCGCGATCTTTACGTGCTGTATCCGCAAAATCATCATCTGTCGCCGAAGGTGCGCGCCTTCGTGGATTTCTTGGCGACTTACTATGCGACGCCGCGCTGGGAGTTCTGAGCGCCGCGAATATAAAAAAAGGCTTCACCGGTAAAGGTGAAGCCTTTTTTGCTTCCGCCGGAAAGCGCGGACTACTTCTTCTCGACCGGCACCAGATCGAAATGGTCGGCCTGGTACTGGAACAGCAAGCAGTCTTCACCCTTGGCGCAACCGCTGTAGTGCGGCATGTTGGCCGGCAGGTTATAGAAGGAACCGGCCGGATAGTCGATGCGCTCGCCGTCGATTACGGCGTAGAACGTGCCCTTCAGCACCACGGTCGGCAGGTTCTGCGTATGCAGGTGATACGGATTGTCCTTGCCTGCAGGGAAAATCACGAAGGCGTCGTAAGGCCCCTTGCCGGTGATGCTGCCACGCACGTCGGCGACCTTGATGCCGCCGGTGCCTGGCAGTTCGCGCCATTTCAGATCGGCGGCCGGGAAGGACACCAGCGGCTGGACGGCAGCCTTGCCAGTTTTCTTGTTGTCGTTCGCCAGGCTGCCGGCAGCGACACCGGCGGCGGCCAGGAACAGCAATGCTGTTGCAATACGTTTCATATCTATCCTCTTGAAGGTTGACTCCGGCAGCGCCGGCATGGGGTTTTACTGCACTTGCAATTCGAGAACGGCGTCGGTGCCGATCACATCGCCGAACGTGTCGGCAATCGTCGTCAATGCGGTGCGATGCAAGACGTCATGGGCAATCACGCCGCCACCGGGGGCGTCGATGTCGCGTGTTGCCGACGCATCGGCAGCGACGATCACGTCGTAACCGGCGGGAACCGCGTCGCGCGCCGCGCCGGCGACGCAGGCATGGGTCATCAGGCCGGAAATGATCAGCGTCTTGATGCCGGTGGTGGGGAAGACGCTCACCGAGCTTTTTTGCACCACGGTATGGTGAGGCGCGGGCCGGATGTCCTTGTGGATGGCCACGGTGTCGCCGTCGATAGCAAAGATCGGCGTGCCTGCCGGCGTGACGTGCTGGACGTGGAACACCGGAATTTTGTGCTGGTCGGCGAAAGCGATCAGGCGTTTGGCGTTGTTCAGCGCCGCCATGCCGTCGGGAATCGGCATCTTGCCGCTGAAGTACTCGTTCTGGAAATCGATCACCAGCAGCGCGGTGCTGGCGGCTTGCAGTGCAACCGGTGCGGAAGCGCCGGCGATGGTGCGAATGGTTGGGTGCGACATGTTTTCCTCTCCTGGGTTGATAAGCGACAGGACGAAGAATAGGCGAGCAGCCGGCGGGCCAACAGTAGCGCGGCGTCACAAGATATGTGCAGAATCAGCACATATCGGAAAAATGTCGAGAAATGGTTCGAATACTATTTTGAATTTACGCTGTCAGCATCGTGCGCAAGCGTTCCCAGAACAGGTCGGCGCCACGGTGTACATTGTCGTTCCAGTGGTCGGCGGCATTGTCGTCGGCCGTATCGGTGATGAACTTGAAGGCGCGCCACGGCACGCCATACCGATGGCAGGTATGGGCGATGGCGAATAGTTCCATATCGACAACATCCACGCCTTGCGCCGTCAGCCAGGCATCGCCAGCCGTGACGAAACTGTCGCCCGTCCCGCAGCGCGCGTCGCCATGGCCGGAAGCATAGCTGCTCGGCTCGTCCGACAAGGGCGTGACGCCGCGTTCGGCGAGCGGAATGGCGAGCATGTCGCGCTGGATGACGCTGGCGATTTCCAGCAGGCCGTCAACGTTTGGATTGATCTTGCCCGCCGTGCCGAAATTGATGACCAGTTGCGGCTGATGCTGCAGGATCGCTGCCGTTGCGGTGGAGGCGGCGTTGACCTTGCCGACCCCGGTATAGATGACGTCCACCCCGGCCGGGGCGGTGGCGCCGTTCAGTTCGGAGGCGAGGGCAGTCAGGATCAGGATTTTCTGTGTCATTGTGGGTTTCGGGTATGCGTTGTTTGCGGAAGAAGCCAGCGGTGCCGACCAAAGGTTTTGCGGGCGTTTCACGTATAATTTCAAGACTTTACCGATTTGATGAACCCGGCATGTTGAATGTCCGGGTTTTTGCATTATCAGGACTTGCGCAAAATTGTCCCGGCCGGGCGTGCTGACGAAGACAGTACGGCCAGGAAGCACAACGACGCCGGGGCGGTTTTGCGTAAGTCCTCATTATTTCACACCGAAGAATCTCGCCATGAAGCCAAACGATCTGTCCCAAACCGAACTGCTGTTGCGTGACCTGCTGTCGCAGCGCATCCTGATTCTGGATGGCGCCATGGGGACGATGATCCAGCAATACAAACTGACGGAGGAAGATTATCGCGGCGAGCGTTTCAAGGACTTCAGCGTGCCGGGCAAGGAATTGTTCGTCAAGGGCAATAACGAACTGCTCAGCCTGACCCAGCCGCACATCATCCAGGAAATCCACGAGCAATACCTGGCGGCCGGCGCCGACCTGATCGAGACCAATACCTTCGGCGCCACCGGCGTGGCCCAGGACGATTACCACATGGCGCATCTCGTGTACGAGATGAACGTGCAGTCGGCCAGGCTGGCGCGCGCCGCCTGCGACAAGTATTCGACGCCCGACAAGCCGCGCTTCGTCGCCGGCGCGCTCGGACCGACGCCGAAGACCGCGTCGATTTCTCCCGACGTCAACGATCCCGCTGCGCGCAACGTCACGTTCGACCAGCTTGTCGCTGCGTATCTGGAGCAGACGCGCGCGCTGGTCGAAGGCGGCGCCGACGTGCTGCTGGTCGAGACCATTTTCGACACGCTCAACTGCAAGGCGGCACTGTTCGCGATCGACACCTTCTTCGAAGAATCCGAGGCCAAGGGAAAAGCGCGTCTGCCGATCATGATCTCCGGCACCGTCACCGACGCCTCGGGCCGCATCTTGTCCGGCCAGACCGTGCCGGCCTTCTGGCATTCGATCCGTCACGCCAGACCGCTGACCGTCGGCCTGAATTGCGCACTGGGCGCGGCGCTGATGCGTCCTTATGCGGAAGAACTGTCCAGGATCGCCGACACCTTCGTCTGCATTTATCCGAACGCGGGTTTGCCCAATCCGATGAGCGATACCGGCTTTGACGAGACCCCGGATGTCACCTCATCGCTATTGAAGGATTTCGCTGAAAGCGGCTTCGTCAACGTCGCCGGCGGCTGCTGCGGCACCACGCCCGCGCACATCAAGGCGATCGCCGACACCGTCTCCAGCATCGCGCCGCGCAAGGTTCCGGAAGGCAAGCACGAGATGCTGCTGTCCGGCCTGGAGCCTTTCATCATCAACGACGACTCGCTCTACGTGAACGTCGGCGAACGCACTAACGTCACCGGTTCCAAGGCATTTGCGCGCCTGATCCTCAATGAGCAATACGACGAAGCGCTGGCCGTTGCGCGCCAGCAGGTCGAAAACGGCGCCCAGATCATCGACATCAACATGGACGAAGCGATGCTCGATTCGGTCGCCGCCATGACGCGTTTCCTCAACCTGATCGCCTCCGAGCCGGACATCGCGCGCGTGCCGCTCATGATCGACTCGTCCAAGTGGTCGGTCATCGAAGCCGGCCTGAAATGCGTGCAGGGCAAGTCCATCGTCAACTCGATTTCGATGAAGGAAGGCGAGGAAAAATTCCTGCATGAAGCCAAGCTGTGCCGCCGCTACGGCGCCGCAGTGATCGTCATGGCGTTCGATGAAGTCGGCCAGGCCGACACGTTCAAGCGCAAGATCGAGATTTGCGAGCGCGCCTATCGCCTGCTGGTCGACAAGGTCGGCTTCCCGCCGGAAGACATCATCTTCGACCCTAACATTTTCGCGGTCGCGACCGGCATCGAAGAACACAACAACTACGCCGTCGACTTCATCGAAGCGACGCGCTGGATCCACCAGAACCTGCCGTACGCCAAGATCAGCGGCGGCGTGTCCAACGTCAGCTTCAGCTTCCGCGGCAACGACCCGGCGCGCGAAGCCATCCATACCGTATTCCTGTATCACGCCATCAAGGCCGGCATGACCATGGGCATCGTCAACGCCGGCATGATCGGCGTCTACGACGACTTGCCTGCCGACTTGCGCGAGGCGGTCGAAGACGTGGTGCTGAACCGGCGTCCCGACGCCACCGAACGCATGATCGACATCGCCGCCACCTTGAAGGCCGGCGACAAGAAGGAAGAAGCAACGCTGGAATGGCGCAGTGAGCCGGTCGATAAGCGCCTTGCGCACGCCCTCGTGCATGGCATCACGCAATGGATCGTCGAAGACACCGAAGAAGCGCGCCAGAATCTGCTCAACAGCGGCGGCCGGCCGATCCATGTGATCGAAGGTCCGCTGATGGACGGCATGAACATCGTCGGCGACCTGTTCGGCCAGGGCAAGATGTTCCTGCCGCAAGTTGTGAAATCCGCACGCGTGATGAAGCAGGCGGTGGCGCATCTGATTCCCTTCATCGAGGAAGAAAAGCGCCTGGTCGAACAGGAAACCGGCGTGGTCGCCAAGCCCAAGGGCAAGATCGTCATCGCCACGGTGAAAGGCGACGTCCACGATATCGGCAAGAACATCGTCTCGGTGGTCCTGCAATGCAACAACTTCGAAGTCGTCAACATGGGCGTGATGGTGCCGTGCTCGCAGATCCTGGCCAAGGCCAAGGAAGAGAACGCCGATATCATCGGCCTGTCCGGCCTGATCACGCCATCGTTGGAAGAAATGGCGTACGTCGCCAAGGAAATGCAGCGCGACAGTTACTTCAGCGGCCTCAAGATGCCATTGCTGATCGGCGGCGCCACCACGTCGCGCGCGCATACAGCGGTCAAGATCGCGCCGAATTACGATGGTCCGGTGGTCTACGTGCCGGACGCTTCGCGCGCCGTCGCGGTAGCGCAGTCGCTGCTCACGCCCGAACAAAAGGACCAGTACGTCGCCGACATCGCGACCGATTACGCACGCATCCGCGAGCAGCACGCCAACAAGAAAGCAGTGCCGCTGCTGCCGATCGCCGCCGCGCGCGACAACAAGATGCAACTGGAATTTGCCCCGGTCAAACCGAAGTTCATCGGCCGGCGCGTGTTCAAGAACGTCGATCTGGCGACGCTGGCGAAATACATCGACTGGGGTCCGTTCTTCCAGACCTGGGATCTGGCCGGACCGTATCCTGCGATCTTGACCGATGAAGTAGTGGGCGAGGCTGCCAGCAAGGTATTCGAAGAAGCACAGGCGCTGCTGAAAAAAGTCATCGACGGCCGCTGGCTGACCGCCAACGGCATTGTCTCGCTGTTGCCGGCCAACACCGTCCACGACGACGACATCGAAATTTATACCGACGAGACGCGCACGCAAGTGGCGCTGACCTATTACGGCGTGCGCCAGCAGACCGAAAAGCCGGTGATCGACGGCGTGGCGCGTCCGAACCAGTGCCTGGCCGATTTCATCGCACCGAAGGAGTCCGGCATCGCAGATTACATCGGCATGTTCGCGGTGACGGCCGGCCTCGGCATCGAGAAGTACGAAAAGCGTTTTGAAGACGCGCACGACGATTACTCATCGATCATGTTGAAGGCGCTGGCCGACCGTCTTGCCGAAGCCTTTGCCGAATACCTGCACGAGCGCGTGCGCACCGATTTGTGGGGCTATGCGCCGCAGGAGTCGCTCAGCGCCGAAGAGCTGATCAAGGAAAAATACGTCGGCATCCGTCCCGCCGCCGGCTATCCGGCCTGCCCGGAACACACGGTCAAGGGCGATGCCTTCAAGGTCATGCAATGCGACGAAATCGGCATGAGCGTGACCGAATCGTATGCAATGTTCCCGGGCGCGTCGGTGTCGGGTTTCTACTTCGCTCATCCGGAATCCAAGTATTTCGTGGTCGGCAAGATCGGCGACGACCAGGTCGCCGACATGGCCGCGCGCCGCGGCGTCGCCAAGGAGGACGTGGAACGCTGGCTGGCGCCGAATTTGTCCTGACCGGCGTTTTCGCTTACTCTTTCATTTATCCTGTTTTCTCATCGCGCCATGATCGATTCCGCCGACAACGTTACCCATATGCTGCCAGTCACCGGGCCGATGCGCCTGAATTTTTTCACCGAGCAGCCGGATGCGGCGCGCATCTTCATCGCCGATCTGACGCAGGATTTGCTGGGCGACTGGATCGTCACGCAAAGCTGGACCGGCAAGCCGCAAGCGCGCGGCGGCGGACGCGTGACGGTGGTGAGCGATCAGGAAGCGGGTTTCAAGATGATCCAGAAGATCGCCCAGAAAAAAGAGAAAAGCGGCTATCGCCTGATCTGATTCCGAGGATTTTTCCCCGGAGGTTTTGCTTTGGCCCCCTTGTCTGCAGGCGTCGGCGTCTCATGTTAGGCTGTGCTCCGCTGCTAAATTGATGAATGTGTTGTCGTATTGGCCATTCTCGCCGAAGCCGCAGGAGACATGACAAGACCTCAACAAACGAGACGGAGAACCCGCGCGTGATTTCAACTCCCGTAGCACATCCCCCATCCGAAACAGATTCTTCCTATGCCGTCGTGCGCCTGCTGATTACGCTGGTGCTGATGGTGGTCGGCGCCAGCGGCATGTATGTGGTGGCCGTGGTGCTGCCGGCGGTGCAGGCCGAATTCGGCGTCGCGCGCGGCGTGGCGTCGATGCCGTACACGCTGAGTATGATCGGTTTCGGCATCGGCGGCATGCTGATGGGCAAACTGGCCGATCGTTTCGGTGTGATGGTTCCGCTGCTGGTCGGCGCGGTCTGCCTTGGCGTGGGATTCATCGTTGCCGGCATGGCGCCGAACATTGTCGTGTTTACGCTCGCACATGGCGTGCTGATCGGCTTGTGCGGCAGCTCGGCGACGTTTTCGCCGCTGATCGCCGATACGTCGTTGTGGTTCGTGCGTCGGCGCGGCATCGCAGTGGCTGTGTGCGCCAGCGGCAATTATCTGGGCGGCGCGATCTGGCCGCCGATTGTGCAGCATTTCGTCGATACGGTCGGCTGGCGCCAGACCTATTTCGGGCTCGGTGTAGTGTGTTTTATCGTCATGGGCGGCCTCGCGCTGCTGATGCGCCGCCGTCCGCCGGTGGCGACCGTTGCGGCCTCGCGCGGCGGCATGAATCTGACGTCCGATCGTCCTTTCGGCCTGGCGATGAACAAGGCGCAGTTGTTGTTGTGCGTGGCCGGCGTGGCATGCTGTGTGGCAATGGCAATGCCGCAGGTGCATATCGTCGCCTATTGCGGCGACCTCGGTTATGGCGCCGCGCGCGGTGCGCAGATGCTGTCGTTGATGCTGGCTTGCGGCGTGGTCAGCCGGCTGATTTCCGGCCTGATCTGCGATCGCATTGGCGGCTTGCGCACCTTGTTGCTCGGTTCGGCATTGCAGGGCATTGCGCTGCTGTTGTTCCTGCCGTTCGACGGACTGGCGTCTCTCTATGTGATTTCGGCGCTGTTCGGCTTGTTCCAGGGCGGCATCGTGCCGTCCTATGCGATCATCGTGCGTGAGTACTTCCCTGCCTCCGAAGCCGGCGGCCGGGTCGGGGCGGTCATCATGTGCACCATGCTGGGCATGGCCCTGGGCGGCTGGATGTCGGGTCAGATCTTCGATTTGACCGGTTCCTATCATGTTGCCTTCGTCAACGGCATCCTGTGGAACCTGCTTAATTTCGGCATCGGCGCGTTCCTGTTGCGGCGCACGCTGCGCAACAATGGTGCTAATGGTGCTAATGGTGCTAATGGTGCTAATGGTGGTTTGCGGGGCGCAAGCGTTTAGACGGGAATCCGACGATGCCGCTTCTGCCGGTTTGATTTGGCGGCGCTCCTGCATTACGCTATGGGAAGTGCAGGCGACCGCCTGCCTTGTTTTTCGCATCTCGCAAATTGAATGTTAACAGGCCCCAGATGCTAATTATTTTTCTCAAAGCTGTGCTGCTGATCCCGGTGACCTTGCTGCCCATCCTCAATCCCTTTGGGGTGGCGCCGGTATTCGCTAATCTGCTTGGCAACGTGCCGCGCCAGATCGAAAACCGCGTTGCCCGCCAGGTAGCGATCAATTGCTGGTTCATGCTGGTCGGCGCGATCTTCATCGGTTCGCACGTGCTGGCTTTTTTCGGTATTTCACTGCCCATCGTGCGCGTCGGCGGCGGCATCCTGGTGGCGGTGTCGGGCTGGCGCCTGCTGGGCGACAACGAGCATGAGGCTTCGATCCCGACGCAGGTGGCCAAAACCTATGACGATGAATCGAACGAAGAACTCAAGGCGCGCAGTTTTTATCCGATCAGCTTTCCGCTGACGGTCGGGCCGGGCACCATCGCGGCATCGATTACCTTGGGCGCGAACACGCCGGCGCGGCTGGTGGATTGGGTGATGTCGATCGGCAGCGCGGCGCTTGGCTCGGCGTTGACCGCGCTGGTGGTGTATCTGTGCTATCGCTCGGCCAACAAGATCGTCAACCTGCTGGGCCGTCTCGGCACGATGGTGGTGCTGCGTCTGTCGGCGTTCATCCTGCTGTGCATCGGCATACAGATTTTCTGGTCCGGCGTCACCGGTTTGCTGGTGGAAACGGGGATACTGCCACCCTGAGCGACTTCAGTGCAGCAAGCCGCGTTCGCCGAGAAGATCCTGCACCAGCTCAAGCCGCAGCAGGGGATTGTCGAGCGCCAGCAAGCCCTGCTTTTGCTCCACGCTCATCGGCAGCATCTCGCTCCAGCGGTTGGCAACCCAGCCGCAGTCGTCGAGGCGGTAAGGCGATGCGACCGGAATGTCGCTCTCCGGGATGGAATGATTTTTCAGCGACGCCAGCAGGTTCATCAACGCCGTGACGGTATTTTGCAGTTCTTCCGGGACGGCGACGCTGCGGTCGTTTTCCAGCGGCTCTACCTGCGCCATCCACAGGCCGTGCTTCAATTGTTCTTTGGATGCGATGCGAAAGCGCGAGGTGCCGCTGCAGGAAATACGCAGCAGGCCTTGCACCGGCGCCGACCATTCATTGATGTGGGCCAGCGTGCCGACCGGCACGAAACTCTCGACCTGGCCCGGTTTGCGCACCTCATTGCCGGCCGTCAGCGCCACCACGCCGAACGACGTACCGCTGGCGATGCATTTGTTGATCATGTCCAGATAGCGGACTTCAAATATCTGCAACGGCAGCCGCCCGTCCGGAAAGAGCGCCGAACCGAGCGGGAAAAGCGGAATGGTTTCCATGTTTACCAGCAATGCTTTATGGCCATCCGGGCCGTCTACGTACGCAAGACATAGCGATTGTCGCTGATGCATTCATAGCGTTGCACGATGTAGCCGTTGTCGTCCACGCTTTCCAGATACACGTCGAATTGCCAGAGCCGCGCCATGTGGCGCAAGACTTCATTGGTGTTGTCGCCCAGCGAGCGGCCGTCGCTGCGGAAGTGGCGCAAGGTCAGGCTCCGATTGCCGCGCGTGTTGACCGACCACACCTGGATATTCGGTTCGCGATGGTTGATGTCGTACTGGCGCGACAAGGCTTGCCGCACGTACTGGTAGCCGCTTTGATTGTGGATGGCGGAAACTTCCAGCTCGCTGCGGCTTTCGTCGTCGAGCACGGCGAACATGCGCATGTCGCGCATCAGCTTGGGCGACAGGTATTGCGCCACGAAGCTCTCGTCCTTGAAGTTGCGCATGACGTAGTGCAGCGTGTCCAGCCAGTTGCTGCCGGCCATGTCGGGGAACCACTGCTTGTCTTCGTCGGTCGGGTTCTCGCAGATGCGGCGGATGTCGCTCATCATCGAAAAGCCCAGCGCATACGGATTGATGCCGTTGTAATAGGGCTTGGTGATCGGCGGCTGAAACACCACGTTGCTATGCGAATGCAGGAATTCCATCATGAAGCTGTCGGTCAGCTTGCCCTGGTCGTACATGGTGTTGAGCAGCGTGTAATGCCAGAACGTGGCCCAGCCTTCATTCATCACCTGGGTTTGCCGCTGCGGATAAAAGTACTGGCCGATCTTGCGCACGATGCGGATGACCTCACGCTCCCAGGGCTCGAGCAGCGGCGCGTTCTTTTCGGCAAAGTACAGCAGGTTTTCCTGGGGTTCCGGTGGGAACCGCTCTTCGACCTGCGCCGCTGTGGTTTCCTTTTTGGCCGGCAGCGTGCGCCACAATTCATTGACCTGCGATTGTGCATAGGTCTCGCGCTCGCGCCGCTGTGCTTGTTCCTGCGCCAGCGACATGCGTTGCGGGCGCTTGTAGCGATCGACGCCGTAATTCATCAGCGCATGGCAGGAGTCGAGTAATTCCTCGACGCGATCGAAACCGTGGCGCTCCTCGCATTCGGCGATATAACTCTTGGCGTAGACCAGGTAATCGATGATGGCGCTGGCATCCGTCCACAATTGGAACAGGTAGTTGCCCTTGAAGAAGGAATTGTGTCCATACGCCGCATGCGCCACCACCAGCGCCTGCATCGTCATCGTGTTTTCTTCCATCAGGTAGGCGATGCAGGGATTGGAGTTGATCACGATCTCGTAGGCCAGGCCCATCTGGCCGCGCTTGTAGTCGCGCTCGGTCGCCAGGAAATGCTTGCCGAACGACCAGTGGCGATAGTTGACCGGCATGCCCGAGGAGGCATAGGCATCCATCATCTGTTCGGCGGAAATGATCTCGAGCTGGATCGGATAGATGTCCAGCTTGTAGCTTTCCGCGACCTTGGCGATCTCGTCGTTGTAGCGCTCGATCAGCTCGAAGCTCCAGTCCGACGGGCAAGGCAGGGGATCGTACTTGATCGGCGTCTTGAGTCGCGTATTCATGCCGTGGCCTGTTTTTCAAAAAGTTCGCGGAAGACCGGATAGATCTCGGCCGACGATTGCACCTTCTTCATCGCGAAGTGCGGATGTTGGGACAACAGTTGCGTGTATTCCGTCCACAGATTCTGTTCCGGCTCGGCCACTTGTATATAGGCAAAATAACGGCACATCGGCAGGATGCTTTCGTCCAGGATGGCGCGGCATTTCGGCGAATCGTCGTTCCAGTTGTCGCCGTCGGAGGCCTGGGCGCCATAGATGTTCCATTCGTTCGACGGGTAGCGTTCCTTGATGATGTCCTGCATCAGTTCCAGCGCGCTCGACACCACCGTGCCGCCGCTTTCCTGCGAGTGGAAGAAGGTCTCTTCGTCGACTTCGTCGGCGCGCGTGTGGTGGCGGATGAAGACCACCTCGATGTGTTCGTAATTGCGCGTCAGGAACAGGTACAGCAGGATGAAGAAGCGTTTCGACAAATCCTTGCGTTGCTCGTCCATCGAACCCGATACGTCCATCACGCAAAACATCACGGCGCGGCTCGACGGCTGCGGCTGGCGTATGCGGTTGACGTAGCGCAGGTCGAACGGATCGATGAAGGGAATGCGCCAGATGCGCGCCTTGAGATGATGAATCTCGTCTTCGAGCAGGCTGATTTCCGGCAGCTTGTCGTTGGGATTTTTGTTGAGTTCGCACAGTTGTTCTTCCAGCTCACGCAGCTTGGCAACCAGCGGGCCGCCCAGCGCAATGCGCCGGCCCAGCGAACTCCGCAGCGAGCGTACGATGTCGATGTTGTTGGGCGAACCGTCGACCGAGTAACCGGCGCGCATGTTCTTCCAGTTCGGAATCGTCATCAGGTTGGTCTGGATCAGGCGCGGCAGCTCGAGGTCTTCGAAGAAGTACTGCATGAATTCTTCGCGCGACAACTCGAAGGTGAAGTCGTCCTGGCTCTCGCCTTCGTTGCTGGCGGTGCTGCCGCCTTCGCCGGAACCGCCGCTGCGGCGCGGAATGCGGTCGCCCTGCAGGTAATCCTGGTTGCCCGGATGCACGATTTCGCGCCGGCCGCCGCGGCCGTGATGAAAGGCCGGTTCGGAAATATCCTTGCGCGGAATGCTGATGCTCTTGGAGTTCTCGATATCCTTGATGCTGCGATCGCGTACCGCTTCGGTAACGGAACGGCGGATATCGCTGCGGAAGCGCCTGAGAAAACGCTCCCGGTTGGCGATGCTTTTGTTCTTGCCAGCAAGCCTACGGTCGATTATCTGATGCAGCAAGTCCGTTCTCCTGCTAGTGGGGACCTGCTCCCGATCTTACTGCGAGACCGTGATCCGGCGCCGGGCGGTGCTCGAAATCCTCATGTACCTGGAGTACACTCCGGTTCCTGCGCTCCGGCCGACACCGGCTGACGGTCTCTCGTTACAGATCGAAAGCAGGTCCAAATGCGATTTGCAATGAAGCGATGTCGTTAACTCCGCAGGCAATCCGCCTCTTCTGACTCAAGAAGATTTGCGCACGCGCAAATACCATTCGCACAGCAAGCGCACCTGTTTCGGCGTGTAACCCTTGCTGACCATGCGATTGACGAAGTCTTCGTGCTTTTGCATCTCTTCGGTCGAACCCTTGGCGTTGAAGGAGATCACCGGCAACAAATCCTCGGTATTGGAGAACATCTTCTTCTCGATCACCACCCGCAGCTTCTCGTAACTGGTCCAGAGCGGATTCTTGCCGCCGTTGTTGACGCGCGCGCGCAGGACGAAGTTGACGATTTCGTTGCGGAAGTCCTTCGGATTGCTGATGCCGGCCGGCTTTTCGATCTTTTCCAGTTCCGCGTTCAATGCCGCGCGGTCGAAGCTTTCGCCGGTGTCGTGGTCGCGGAATTCCTGGTCCTGAATCCAGAAGTCGGCATACGTGACGTAGCGGTCGAACACGTTCTGGCCGTATTCCGAATATGACTCCAGGTAGGCGGTCTGGATTTCCTTGCCGATGAATTCCGCGTAGCGCGACGCCAGTGTGTCCTTGACGAAGGACAGGTATTTTTGCTCCTGCTCGGGCGGAAACTGCTCGCGCTCGATCTGCTGCTCCAGCACGTACATCAGGTGCACCGGATTGGCCGCCACCTCGGTGGTGTCGAAGTTGAACACGCGCGACAGTATCTTGAACGCGAAGCGCGTCGAGATGCCGGTCATGCCTTCGTCGACGCCGGCATAGTCGCGGTATTCCTGATACGACTTGGCCTTGGGATCGGTGTCTTTCAGGTTTTCGCCGTCGTACACCTGCATCTTGGAAATCAGGCTGGAATTCTCCGGCTCGCCCAGGCGCGTGAGCACCGAGAACTGCGCCATCATCTTCAGCGTGCCCGGCGCGCATGTGGCCTTGGCCAGCGATGAGCTGCGGATCAGCTTTTCATAGATCTTGATCTCTTCCGACACGCGCAGGCAGTACGGCACCTTGACGATGTAGATGCGGTCGAGCAGCGCTTCGTTGTTCTTGTTATTGCGGAAGGCCTTCCATTCCGACTCGTTGGAGTGGGCCAGGATAATGCCGTCGAACGGGATCGCGCCGAAACCTTCGGTGCCCTTGAAGTTGCCTTCCTGGGTCGCGGTCAGCAGCGGGTGCAGGACCTTGATCGGGGCCTTGAACATTTCGACGAATTCCAGCAGGCCCTGGTTGGACAGGCACAGGCCGCCGGAATAGCTGTAGGCGTCGGCGTCGTCCTGCGAGTACTGTTCGAGCTTGCGAATGTCGACCTTGCCGACCAGCGTGGAAATGTCCTGATTGTTTTCGTCGCCCGGTTCGGTCTTGGAAATGGCGATCTGGCGCAGGATCGACGGATAGCGTTTGACCACGCGGAACTTGCGGATATCGCCGTTGAATTCATGCAGGCGCTTGACCGCCCACGGACTGAGGATTGATTTGAGGAAGCGGCGCGGAATGCCGTATTGTTCTTCCAGGATCTGGCCGTCTTCTTCATAGTCGAACAGGCCGAGCGGCGATTCATTGACCGGCGAACCTTTGATCGAGTAGAAGGGGATGTGCTCCATGAGCTGTTTCAGGCGCTCGGCGATGGACGACTTGCCGCCGCCGACCGGGCCCAGCAGATACAGGATCTGCTTCTTTTCTTCCAGGCCTTGCGCCGCATGGCGGAAGTAGGCGACGACCTGTTCGATGACTTCTTCCGCGCCGTAGAATTCCTTGAAGGCCGGATAGACCTTGATCACCTTGTTGGCGAACAGACGGGACAAACGGGGATCTTCGCGAGTGTCGACCTTCTCCGGTTCGCCAATCGCCATCAGCATGCGTTCTGCGGCCGATGCGTACACAGCCGGATCGTTTTTGCAAAGACTCAGATACTCTTCAAGCGAAAATTCTTCTTCTCTGGTTTTGTCAAAGCGACTCGCAAAGCTGCTGTAGATATCCATACCACCTCCGTAACTTCAATGAGATAACAAATTGAATACGTGCGTTATGTTTTTAGATTTATCGACCGCGTTTCCCTGAGCATCCGCTCCTGATCAATTTCATCATTGTGCGCGGCGTCGAATTTTTCAATGCTGCGCGCTGATGAATCTGGACCGGAAAATAAAAAATCCGTTTTTATTCTATTCCTTTTTTCGTGACGTGAACGTGCTGCTTTTGTTTCAGCCTACTGCGAAATCATTTTCTTATATCCACAAACAACCAACGTTTTCGCATTCAGCTTTTCGATATGCGGAAACACTGAAATCGCGCGCGTGTTTTTGGTGTTTTCCCCTATCGTCTAAATGGTTGAGCGAGATGGATGGTTGACCGCGCCGACGAATTTAAACGATCGCCTCGCAGATGAATCTGAGAGGGGTTTTCGGCCTTCAGGGACAATTCCCGCGCTGCAGCGAAAGCTCGATTCAGGCAATGCAAGTTTGATGCCGGGTTTGCCCCCGATGACGTGAGCATTGGATCCATGGACTTATGGGAGTGAGCAGGATTGCGTTGCTATCTGGAATTGTTGCTTGATTGATATGTGGTCGGTCCGCAACGATTGCATCGATAGTTTTCTAATAAGCTCCGCGATCTTATCGATAGCATGGCCCTACAGGCTGACAGGGGAAATCCGTTCACGATGCGACAGGTATGGTTTGCGGCCCCGCTTGCGGGCGGGGGCGGCAAAAGAACCCGCGCGGATAAGTCATTGACAAACAAGTGAAAAATGCAGTCTAATTCAGGGTTCACCATCCGTTGAATTGCGTTCGTGCTGTCGCCTTGCGGTTTCGGCTCTCAAATGTCTCTCTGATCAACAAGAAAAGACACGCGCAGAAAAACAGAAATTCCGCGGAGATTCCGATTTATTTTTGCTGATTATTGAGTAAGCGAGTCCAACATGAAACGTACCTACCAACCATCCGTCGTGCGTCGTAAGCGTACCCACGGTTTCCGCGCACGTATGGCAACCCGTGGCGGTCGCGCTGTCATCAACGCTCGCCGTGCCAAGGGCCGCAAGCGTCTGGCCGCAGTCTGATCCAAGCAATACGCCAAGAAATAAGTGCGTTGCTGTTTGCGTGACAGGCGATCCTTCCTATCTCTACTCACGCGATCAGCGAATCGTTAAAACGGATGAGTTTTCATCCGTTTTTCGTTTGCGTCCGGTGTATCGTACGTCCCATTTCGTACTGTATGCCCGCAATAACGACTTGTCGTCAGCCCGCCTGGGCGTCGTCGCTGCCAAACGCATGGCGCCGCGCGCAGTCACCCGGAACACGATCAAGCGCGTCACCCGCGAATTGTTCCGGCAGGCGGCATTGCCCCAGGTCGATTGCATTGTGCGTTTGTCGAAGCCGGTCAACAGCAAGAACGGACCGGCGACCAACGCGAAACTGAAAGCGGAATTGCGCGAAGAACTGTCACAGTTGTTCGCATTTTTGCTGAACGCGACAGCGTTTGCCAGGAAGCCGGGAAATAAGTGATGAAAACGCCTTTACTCCTGCTGTTACGCGCCTACAAGCTGGGAGTCAGCCCCTATCTCGGGCAGAACTGCCGTTTCTATCCCAGTTGTTCAGATTATGCGGCGGAAGCCATTCGCCGCCACGGCGCATGGAAGGGCAGCGTACTGGCCGGCAAGCGCTTGTGCAAATGCCATCCCTGGCATCCCGGCGGACTCGACCCTGTGCCTGAGTCCACCACTCCGGATTCCTCTCCCACTGTGACCGCCGACGGTTGCAGCCACTCCTGATTTATTGGTCAATACTCTTATGGATATCAAACGTACCGTCCTGTGGGTTGTGTTCTCGTTCTCCCTGCTGCTGCTCTGGGATAGCTGGCAACGCCATAACGGCAAGCCTTCGATGTTTTTTCCGACGGCAACCCAAGAGGCGCAACCGGCAGCCGCCGGCGCTGACCCGTCGAAATCGCCGGTGCCGCAAGCCGCCAATGCCGCCAATCCTACTGCGACCGCGGCTGACGTTGGCGGCGCGCCTGCCGCCAAGGGCGAGACCATCACCATCACGACCGATGTCGTCAAGGCCGACATCGACACCGTGGGCGGCGAGCTCAAGCGCCTGGAACTGCTGAAGCACCGCGACACCGTCGACCCGACCAAGAACCTAGTCCTGTTCGATTCCAGCGCCGGCCACACCTATCTGGCCGAGTCCGGCCTGATCGGCGGCCAGTTCCCGAACCACAAGTCGATTTTCACAGCCAAGCCGGGCGCACGTGCGCTAGACGGCGGCAATGAAGTCCAACTGGTGCTGGAAGCGCAGGAGAATGGCGTCAAGCTGACCAAGACCTATACCTTCAAGCGCGACAGCTACCTCATCGATCTGAAGCATACCGTCACCAACGACAGCGCCGCCGCGATCACTCCTTCGCTGTACCTGCAACTGCTGCGCGACGGCAACAAGCCGGGCGGCGAATCGCATTTCTACAGCACCTTCACCGGCCCCGCGGTGTATACCGACGCCGATCATTTCCAGAAGCTGACCTTCGAGAAGATCGAAGAAGGCAAGGAGCAGCACGCCACCAAGTCCGACAACGGCTGGATCGCGCTGGTGCAGCACTATTTCGTCTCGGCTTTCATCCCGCCTGAAAAAGCGCAGCGCGACATCTTCACCAAGAAGGTCGCCACCAACCTGTACGCAGTCGGCAACATCCTGCCGCTGGGCAGCATTGCTCCCGGCGCCAGCGTGACCATGGACGCGCATCTGTATTCCGGTCCGCAGGAATCCAAGGTGCTGGAAACCACCGCGCCAGGGCTGGAACTGGTCAAGGACTACGGCTGGCTGACCATCATCGCCAAGCCGATCTTCTGGCTGATGATCCACATCCACGCCATGGTCGGCAACTGGGGCTGGACCATCATCCTGCTGACCGTGCTGATCAAGCTGGTGTTCTTCCCGCTGTCGGCCGCCAGCTATCGCAGCATGGCCAAGATGAAGGCGGTCACGCCGAAGATGACGGCGATTCGCGAGCGCCACAAAGGCGATCCGCAAAACATGAATCGCGAAATGATGGCGCTGTACAAGACCGAAAAGATCAACCCGCTCGGCGGCTGCCTGCCGATCGTGATCCAGATCCCGGTGTTCATCTCGCTGTACTGGGTGCTGCTGGCCAGCGTCGAAATGCGCGGTGCGCCATGGCTGGGCTGGATTCACGACCTGACCGCGCCTGACCCGTTCTACATCCTGCCGGTGTTGATGGCGGTCTCGATGTTCATCCAGACCAAGCTCAACCCGACGCCGCCGGATCCGGTCCAGGCCAAGGTCATGATGTTCATGCCTATCGTGTTCTCGGTCATGTTCTTCTTCTTCCCGTCCGGCCTGGTGCTGTACTGGGTCGTGAACAACGTGCTGTCGATTACGCAACAATGGGTCATCACCAAGAAACTGGAAGCCGGCAAGGCGAAATAATTGCTTCCTTGTTTCCCTCAGAAGCCCGTGGCATGATTTTCACGGGCTTTTTTTCGCCTATTATTTTTTCTGAAATATTTCTCGCACCATGACTCTCGATTCCTCCCCCATTGTCGCCATCGCCACCGCCCCGGGACGCGGCGGCATCGGCGTGGTCCGCCTGTCGGGCAAGAACCTGTGGCCGGTCGTACAGGCCGTGTGCGGCAAGGACGAAACATCGCTGGCGCCGCGCCACGCCAGCTACCTGCCGTTCAGGCGCGCCGACGGCAGCATGATCGACCAGGGCCTGGCGATCTACTTCAAAGCGCCGCATTCCTACACTGGCGAAGACGTGCTGGAACTGCAAGGCCACGGCGGCCCGGTCGTCATGCAAATGTTGCTGGCGCGCTGCCTCGAAGCCGGCGCCGCGATCGGCCTGCGCCTGGCCGAGCCGGGCGAATTCACCCAGCGCGCCTTCCTCAATGACAAGCTCGACCTGGCGCAGGCCGAAGCCGTCGCCGACCTGATCGAGGCTTCGACCGAGGCGGCTGCGAAGTCGGCATCGGAATCGCTTTCCGGCGCCTTCTCCAAAGTCATCCATGACTTGGTCGACAAGGTCACCAACCTGCGCATGCTGGTCGAGGCGACGCTGGACTTCCCGGAAGAAGAAATCGACTTCCTAGAACAATCCGATGCGCGCGGCCAGCTCGCCGCGATACGCGCCACGCTCGACGACGTCTTCACGCATGCGTCGCAAGGCGCGCTGCTGCGCGACGGCCTCAACGTGGTCCTGGCCGGCAAACCCAACGTCGGCAAGTCCTCGCTGCTCAACGTGCTGGCCGGTTCCGACGTCGCCATCGTCACGCCGATTGCCGGCACCACGCGCGACAAGGTCACCGAGACCATCCAGATCGAAGGCATGCCGCTCAACATCATCGACACAGCCGGCATCCGAGACGCCGGCGAAGATGGCAGCGGCCCCGACGAAGTCGAGCGCATTGGCATCGAACGCACTTGGGGCGAGGTCGCCAAAGCCGACGTCATCTTGCATATGCTCGACGCCGATCACGGCCCGACGCTGGAAGACGAGAAGATCACCGAACGTTTTCCCGACGGCATTCCCGTTATCCGCATCTGGAACAAGATCGACCGCTCCGGTCACAAGCCGGCCGTCGACCAGATGCCCGACGCCACGCATATTTACTTATCCGCCACCGACCAGGTCGGCATCGATCTGTTGCGCGGCGAACTGCTGCGCATCGCCGGCTGGCAGCAAACCGTCGAATCGCGTTACCTCGCGCGCGAGCGTCATCTGATCGCTTTGAAAGCCGCGCGCGAGTATCTGGAGAGTGCCGCTTTCCACGCTTCAGTCGACAATCAGGCCAGCGACAAGTCGCTCGATTTGTTTGCGGAAGAATTGCGCCTGGCGCAGGAGCGCCTCGCCAGCATCACAGGCAAGTTCACGCCGGATGATTTGCTGGGGGTGATTTTTTCACGCTTCTGTATCGGAAAATGATACGCAAACGTACGGTGTACATGACGATGTAACGAATGTTACAGGGTGTAAAAATGATAGGAGGCGGGGGATGGGGACGTTATCTTGACTACTCCCTCCCCTCCAATTCATCACCCCCCTGAGGATTGGATTTAACCCGCGTACCGCAAGGTTCGCGGGTTTTTTTATGGGGGTATTGGTATGTTGGATCAGACTTCTTCGGTGCGGTCATGCGGCGCGGTCGGAACGATAGCTGCTGGTGGGTAGAGCTGCATGGCGTGATGCAGTTTGCCGATGGCGCGGCACATGTCTTCGAAGCCGCTGGCTTCCACTTTCGACTTGAACTGGTAAATCGTGCCGTCGACCCAGACTTCGCGTTCGGTTTCCCTGAGGATGTTCATGGCTGGTCTCCGTGTCGTTCTTGTATGCGCGCATGGTAGCACAATCCTTCGGCAAGGCAAGCTGGCAGCGGTTTTTCAGGGTTTTCCTGCGCTCGCTCAATTCTGCTGGCGAAGCGAAACCGGCGTGATGCCGTTTGGCGGCAGGGCCTGCCCTGCAGGCGCGGAAAACACCTGCTAAGATGCCTCCTTTGCTCGATTTTGACCAGAACTTATTTCATTTCTCAGGAGTCACCATGTCGCAATCCAATCCGCGCGTTGCCGATCATCCCATCGATCCACAATTCCTGGGTCGCTGGTCACCGCGCGCTTATACCGGCGCCGATATCTCGGAAGAAACCGTCCTGACTTTTCTGGAGGCTGCACGCTGGGCGCCGTCTTCCTACAATTCGCAGCCATGGCGTTTCGTCTATGCGCGTCGCGGTACGCCGCAATGGGACAGCCTGCTCGGCTTGTTGAATGACTTCAACCGCAGTTGGGCGGAAAAGGCGTCGGTCCTGATCGTCGTGCTGTCCAAGACCACCTTTACGCCGCCCGGCGCCACTGCCCCGGCACCTGCGCCCACGCATTCCTTCGACGCCGGATCGGCCTGGGCGTATATGGCGCTGCAAGCGAGTTTGTCGGGTTGGCATGCGCACGGCATGGCTGGTTTCGACAAGGACAAGGCGCGTACGGAACTGGGTGTTCCGGCGGACTTTGCAGTGGAAGCAGCCATTGCCATCGGCAAATTGGGCGACAAATCCATACTTCCTGAAGGTCTGCAGGCTCGAGAACTGCCCAGCCCGCGCGAACCGCTGAGCAAATTGGCGTTTGAAGGCAAATTTCAGGCTTAATTTGTACAAAAGTACTGGAAATCCTGGGGAAGCTCCGCTACAATAGCGGTCTTTCAGCGAGACTGAAAACCAAATCTGGAGTGGTAGTTCAGTTGGTTAGAATACCGGCCTGTCACGCCGGGGGTCGCGGGTTCGAGCCCCGTCCGCTCCGCCAAAACACAAACGCCTGCTTAGTGAAAACTAAGCAGGCGTTTTTGTTTTTAAGCCTCCTATTCATCATGCCCGAAGGGCATGTCTGACATCGGAGCGGAGTGAGCCGCCTGCGCGACTCACGGCGGGGCCCGAAGGGATTCGCTTGCAAGCGAATCCGCGGCCTGCGGAACGTAGGCGAGCCCCAATGCCTCACAAAAGCAAAAGCCCGGCTTAGTGCAAACTAAGCCGGGCTTTTGCGTCGTACAAAGAGCGAAGAAAGACTCTCGATCATTCTGCGATCAAACCCTCACTTCCCCTTCTTCTCCGTACCCAACTGCTCAACCACATGCCGCGGCGCCTCGGCATAATGCTTGAACTCCATGGTGTAAGTCGCGCGTCCCTGTGTTGCCGAACGCAAGGAAGTCGAGTAGCCGAACATTTCCGACAACGGCACTTCCGCCTTGATGATCTTGCCGCCGCCGCCGGCGATTTCATCCATGCCTTGCACCATGCCGCGGCGGGACGACAGATCGCCCATCACGGTGCCGGCGTATTCTTCCGGCGTTTCCACTTCGACGGCCATCATCGGCTCCAGCAGCACCGGGCTGGCCCGGCGCATGCCTTCCTTGAACGCCATCGAACCGGCCATGCGGAACGCGTTTTCGTTCGAGTCCACATCATGGTAGGAGCCGAACGTCAGCGTCGCGCGGATGTCGACCACAGGATAGCCGGCCAGCACGCCGCTGCCCAATGTTTCCTGGATGCCCTTGTCGACCGCCGGGATGAACTCGCGCGGCACCACGCCGCCCTTGATGGCGTCGACGAACTCGTAGCCCTTGCCGGGCGGCAGCGGTTCCAGCTTCAGCACCACGTGGCCGTACTGGCCGCGTCCGCCGGATTGCTTGACGAATTTGCCTTCGACATCTTCGACGGTAGCGCGGATCGCTTCACGATAGGCCACCTGCGGCTTGCCGACGGTGGCTTCGACGCCGAATTCGCGCTTCATGCGATCGACCAGGATTTCCAGATGCAGCTCGCCCATGCCGGAAATGATGGTCTGGCCGGATTCTTCATCGGTACGCACGCGGAACGACGGATCTTCCTGCGCCAGACGATTCAGGGCGATACCCATTTTTTCCTGGTCGGCCTTGGTCTTCGGCTCCACCGCCTGCGAAATCACCGGCTCGGGGAAGATCATGCGTTCCAGGATGATCACGTGATCAGGATCGGTCAGCGTATCGCCCGTGGTGACGTCCTTCAGCCCGACCGCGGCCGCGATGTCGCCCGCATACACTTCCTTGATTTCCTTGCGCTCGTTGGCGTGCATCTGCAGGATGCGGCCCAGGCGTTCCTTCTTGCCCTTGATCGGGTTGTAGACGGTGTCGCCCGAGTTCACGGTGCCCGAATACACGCGGAAGAAGATCAACTGGCCGACAAACGGGTCGGTCATGATCTTGAATGCCAGCGCCGAGAATTTTTCGTCGTCGGCAGGATGGCGCTCGATCTCGTTGTCGTCTTCATCGTGACCCTTGATCGCCGGCACGTCGATCGGCGACGGCAGATAATCGATCACGGCATCCAGCATCGCCTGCACGCCCTTGTTCTTGAACGCGCTGCCGCACAACATCGGCACGATCTCGCCGGCGATGGTGCGCTGACGCAGGCCGGCTTTGATGTCGGCTTCGGTCAGCGGCGTACCGCTGAGATATTTCTCCAGCAATTGTTCATTGGCTTCGGCGGCCTGTTCGATCATCTTGTCGTGCCACTCGCGCGCGGTGTCTTCAAGCTCGACCGGAATCGGCTGGTACTCGAACTTCACGCCCTGGCTGGCTTCATCCCAGATGATGGCTTTCATCTTGACGAGGTCGATCACGCCCTGGAAATGGTCTTCCGCGCCGATCGGAATCTGGATCGGCACGGCATTGCCTTTCAGGCGGTCGGCGATCTGCTTCTGCACGCGGAAGAAGTCCGCGCCAACGCGGTCCATCTTGTTGACGAAGGCCATGCGCGGCACCGCATACTTATTGGCCTGGCGCCACACGGTTTCGGATTGCGGCTGCACGCCGCCGACCGAGTCGTAGACCATGACCGCGCCGTCGAGCACGCGCATCGAGCGTTCGACCTCGATCGTGAAGTCGACGTGGCCCGGCGTATCGATGATGTTGATGCGATGTTCCGGATAATTGCCGGCCATGCCTTTCCAGAAGGCGGTGGTGGCGGCGGACGTGATCGTGATGCCGCGTTCCTGTTCCTGTTCCATCCAGTCCATGGTCGCGGCGCCGTCATGCACTTCACCGATCTTGTGGTTGACGCCGGTATAAAACAGGATGCGCTCGGTGGTCGTGGTTTTACCGGCATCGATGTGCGCACTGATACCGATGTTCCGGTAATGTTCTATACGGGTCTTGCGTGTCATGACATTTCCTTTCGCTGCATTTTCGTTACGTCGTTGGATGAACCGGCAGAAAGCAATCGCGGGGGACTCACATTATTGCGCATATTTATGCGCCGCATGCGATCCGCCGATATTGACCCTCAGCCCGGGTTTTGCGCTCCCCGGTTCGTTTGTCGGCTTTCTTGCCGGCAAGGCAAGAAGACCTTTGCATCATCATAGTCAGTATTTATGTAATGCGTGTTACATAATAGTTTTTAGCTGAAAATGTTGTCAAGGTATTTTTGTAACTTAAATTAAAATAAGGATAGAATAAGCTAAACTGGGTTTCAATATCCCACGCAATCGTTGTAAAAAAGGAGAATTCCGATGCAGCAAACAAGAGGGCGGCCGCGCAGTTTCGACCGGGACGAAGCGCTACGCCTGGCCACGCAGGTATTTTGGAACAAGGGTTACGAAGGCACGACCATGGCCGATCTGACGGCTGCGATCGGGGTCAAGGCGCCGAGCTTGTATGCCGCCTTCGGCGACAAGAATGCGCTGTTTCGCGAAGCGGTCAACTTCTATTCGGAAACCACCGCCGTCGGGCCGATCAACGCCTTGAAAGAAGGCAAGGGCGTGCGCGAGGATTTGCGCAGCATGCTGCAAGCCAGCGTCGCCATGTTTGCCGATCCGGCCAACGGCAAAGGTTGCATGGTGGTCACCTCGGCCATCAATTGCGCGCCGGAAAATTCCGCTCACGCCGACGAGCTGACGGTGCGCCGCCAGAAGAAACGTCTCGAACTGGCGAAGCGTTTTCGCAAGGCGCAGGAGCAGGGCGAGTTGAGTGCCGACGCCGATATCGACGGCCTGGCCGATTTCTATACCGCCGTCCTGCATGGGCTGTCGCTGAGTGCGCGCGACGGCATCAGTTGCGAACGGCTGTTCAACACCATTTGTCACGCTATGAAGGCGCTCGACGCGGTGTTGATCGTGCCCAAGAAAAAACGCGCGGCGCAATGAAAACACAATAAAAAAACGCCGGACCGATCTCGAGGATCGTCCGGCGTTGTTGTTTGCCGAGGTGAATCAGGCCGCCAGCGCAGCCGAGCCGTCGTTCTCGCGCAACTGACCGCCCAGCGCTTCGATCAGGTCGGCCAGCATTTTGCTGATCTCGCCCGTCATCAACATGAAGTCGCCATCGAAGCGCTCGTCGTCGTTCTTCGCGGTGACGTCGCTGTCTTCCTTCAGTACATCCAGCGGCGTGATCTTCTTGACGCTCAGGTTCTCGGTCAGAACGAACGAGACGCGGTCGTTCCAGGTCAGCGCCAGGCGCGTGCATTGCTTGCCCGATTCGATATGGCGGCGCACGTCGTCCGGTTCCAGGGTGTGGCGCACGAAGCGCACAGTCGCCTTGCTGTCGCCGCTGGCGCGCAACTCAGTGTCCTGATCGACGGTAAAGCCGCTCGGTGCTTCGTCGGAAGCCAGCCAGTCGGTCATCGACGACAACGGCGAGCGCACGGTGCGCAAGGTTTCAAGCGGGAATTTCGGGATCGCCTTGAGCAACAGCTTCAGGACTTCCTCCGCCTTGGCCGGACTGCCGGCGTCGACGATCAGCCAGCCGTTGACCGGATCGATCCAGGTCCAGGTGCTGCGCACGATGCTGAAGGCGCGCGGCAGCAACTCGTCGGCGACTTGCTCTTTCAATTCCTTGGTTTGCTTGCGGCCCGGCGGAAAACCTTGCTGTTCTTCCAACTCGGCCGCGCGCGCCTTGGCGACCTGGTTGATCACGGTGCTTGGCAGCAGCTTCTTTTCAGTGTCCAGCTTGAGCAGGAACTGGCGATTGACGACATGCACCAGGCGCTCGTTGCTGCGCGGCGACACCCAGCCCTGCGACTGCATTTCCAGGCTGGAGCAGGCGGCAAACGCCTGCGAAGCGAGATGCGACTCGAGCTGATCGGCGCTGATGGCCCACGGTGCGGGAAGGCGATAGATCTGGAGATTCTTAAACCACATGGCGTTCGGGCAAAAGCGTCCATTTTACACGCAGCCACAATCGGGCCGGTCATTCCGGCACACTTTATCTGCGGCCCCGGCGCTGCGCCGCACGCCGCCTGAGTTCTAGGTGAAATGCAGTTCGCCCTGCGAAAAATCTTCGCCTTGCGGCGTGCCGTCATTTCTCGACAAGGCGCCGACCCGCACGCCCAGCAAGCGGATGCGTTGCTCCAGCGGTACGCGCCGCAGGCATTCGCCAGCAGCGCGGCGGATGGCGGCCGCATCCGCGACCGATGCAGGCAAGGTGACGTCGCGCGTGACCGTCGAGAAATCGGTGTAGCGCAGCTTGATGCCGATGGTGCGTCCGACATAGCCTTTGCGGTGCAGGTCTTCCGACACGCGCGTGCATAGCGCAGTGAAAATACTCGACAGCTTCTCCTTGTCATGGCGCGCATGCAGGTCGCGCTCGAAGGTGGTCTCGCGGCTGATCGATTTCGGCTCGGAACTGGTCGAGACCGGACGGTCGTCGATGCCTTGCGCGACATTGCCGAGCCAGGCGGAATAGCTGCGGCCGAAATGATCCTGCAGCAAACCGGCGTCCGCCGCGGCGAGGTCGCCGATGGTGAGGATGCCGAGCGTCGTGAGCTTCTCGGCGGCTTTCGGTCCGATGCCGTTGATCTTGCGCGCCGGCAGCGGCCAGATGCGCGTCGGCACATCGGCCATGTCGAGGATGGTCAGGCCGTCAGGTTTTTCCAGATCCGAGCAGATCTTGGCCAGCAGTTTGTTGGGGGCGACGCCGATCGAGCACGACAATCCGGTGGCATCGCGCACCGCGTCCTTGATCCGCGTAGCAAGCGCGCGCGTCTCTTCGGCGTGTTCGCTCAGGTCGATGTAAATTTCGTCGATGCCGCGGTCTTCGATCAGCGGCGCGATGTCGGCGACGGCCTTCTTGAACAGTCGCGAATAGTGCCGGTACGAGTCGAAATCCACCGGCAGCAAGATGGCGTCGGGCGCCAGTTGCGCCGCCTTCATCATGCCCATTGCGGAGAACACGCCGAGTGCGCGCGCTTCGTAAGTGGACGTGGTGATAACGCCGCGGCCGACATAGTCGCGCAGTTTGGCGAACTCGCGCGTGCCATCCGTGCGCACGGTCGGCTGATGCACCGAACGGCCGCCGATGACCACCGCGTGGCCGCGCAATTCCGGATAGCGCAGCAATTCCACGGATGCGTAGAACGCATCCATGTCGAGGTGCGCGATGCGGCGGGCGTTGGCGTTCATGGCGAGCGTATAACCGTCTGTCGATGCAATGGAAAACCAGGTCGCACGATATCAATAGTGAGGCGGCTTTTCGTTCTCGATGGTGCGCTGCTCGCTGATGCTGTTAGCGGTGTCCTTGACTTGTCGCGCCAGCGCGCTCAGCAGTTTTTCGAGCTGGTCGATTTTCTTTTGCTGCTCGTAGACAATCTTGTTGAGTGTATCGACGGTGTCTTCCTGATGCGTCAGCTTCAGTTCGATGTCGACCAGACGTTCTTCGTCGATCATGGTGTGTTCTCCTTGCCGGCAGGGCGTTCGCCCAGCCAGCGTAATGCGCCTTGCGCGGCGGTCCGGCCGCTGGCAAAGCAGGCGGTCAGCAGATAGCCGCCGGTCGGCGCTTCCCAATCGAGCATCTCCCCGGCGCAGAATACGCCCGGCAATCGACGCAGCATCAGGTCGTTTTGCATGGCTTCAAATAGTACACCGCCGGCGCTGCTGATGGCTTCGTCTATCGGGCGCGCGGCACGCAGGCTGACCGGCAAATGCTTGATCGCCTGCGCCAGTTTGTGCATGTCGTGGAAATCCTCTGTACCGGTACATTCGCGCAGCAGCGCCGCCTTGACGCCTTTGAGCCTGAGGCGGCTTTGCAGGTGGCTCGACATGGAGCGTGCACCGCGCGGATGTTGCAGTTCGCTCAGCAGGCGCGCCGCCGTCCAGTCAGGCAACAAGTCCAGATGCAGCGTCGCCGGCGCGGATGGCGTGATGGCGTCGCGCAACGGCGCCGACAGCGCATAGATCAACCCGCCTTCGATGCCGGCGTCGGTAATGACGCATTCTCCCTGGCGGCGCAAGATGCTGCCGTCGCTCAGCGTCACGCTGGCGGCGACCGTCTTGAGCGGCTCGCCGGCGGCGCGACTGCGGAAATGTTCGCTCCAGTCGACATCGAAGCCGCAGTTCGATGGCCGCAACGGCGCGAGCGCGACGCCGCGTTCTTGCAGCAAGGGCATCCAGGCGCCGTCGGAGCCGAGCCGCGCCCAACTGCCGCCGCCCAGCGCCAGGATCAGCGCGGACGACGGCACGGCGACTTCGCCCTCGGGTGTGGCGAAGCGCAACCTGCCGTCGGCGTCCCAGCCTTGCCAGCGATGCCGCATATGAAAGCGTACGCCGGCTTCGCGCAGGCGATGCAGCCACGCGCGCAACAGCGGCGCCGCTTTCATGTCGGCCGGGAAGACGCGCCCCGAGCTGCCGACGAAGGTGTCGATACCGAGACCGTGTATCCACGCGCGCAAATCATCGGGCGTGAATGCCTTGAGCAGCGCGGCGATTTCATTACGGCGCGCGCCGTAGCGCGACAGGAAACCGTCGATGTTTTCGGAGTGGGTGATGTTCATGCCGCCCTTGCCGGCCAGCAGGAACTTGCGTCCGACCGATGGCATGGCATCGTAGAGGTCGACCTGCACGCCGGCCAGCGCCAGTACTTCGGCGGCCATCAGGCCGGCCGGACCGCCGCCGACAATGGCGATCCGGCGGGAGTCAGTGGCGGGATGGGGCACTGTATTTCTTTTCAAGTCTGGCGACCAGCGTCGCCAGGCAAATCGTCATGCTGAAATACACCACTGAAATCGTGATGTACGGCTCCCAGTAGCGCGAATAGCTGCCGGCCACGGTGCGCGCGGCATAGGCCAGTTCGGCCAGGCCGATGGTCGACACCAGCGAGGAATCCTTGAGCAGCGTGATCGCTTCATTGCCGAGCGGCGGCAGCATGCGGCGGAAGGCCTGCGGCAGGATGATGTAGCGCATGCGCAGACGATAGCCCATGCCCAGGCTGGACGCCGCATAGCTCTGGCCGCGGTCGATCGACTGGATGCCGGCGCGGAAAATCTCGGAGATATAAGCCGCCGCGTTGAGCGACAAGGCCACCACGCCGGAGACGAACGCGCCGTAATCCTGCTTGATGGTGCGCGCCAATTCTCCCGAGATCAGCAGGCCGTTGTCCTGATGGATCAGCACCGGCATCACGGCGAAATGGATCAGCAGGATCTGCACGAACAAGGGCGTGCCGCGAAAAAAGGCGACGTAGAAACCGGCGATCCACCTGGCCGTACGCAGCACGTATTTCCACATGCCATGCCGGACGTCGGCCAGCCGCAGCATGCCCAGCAGCAGTCCCAGCACGGTGCCGGCGATGATGCTGATCACGGCGACTTCCAGCGTCATGAAGAAGCCTTTGATGAACAGCGGCGCGTAGCCCTCGATGATGCTCCAGCGGAAATCCATGGCGAGAAAGTTGTATGGTGGACATGAAAAATGCGCAATCCGGCCGGATTACGCATTTGTCCGCATTATACCGCAGCGCCGCCCCCAGCCTTGCTCCGGATGGCGCGGCCGGAGCGGCGGAAAGGCCCTTACTTCTTGGGGCCGAAGTACTGTGCGCTGATCTTGTCGAAGGTGCCGTCGGCCTTCAGGTCGGCCATACCCTTGTTGACCTTGCCGAGCAGTTCGGTGTTGCCCTTGCGCACGGCGATGCCGTAATACTCTTTCGGGAAGCCGGCGTCGGCGACGGTGCGCAGTTTGCTGGCGGGGTTGTTGGTGATGTAATTCTTGACCACCGCGTCATCGGCCACAACGGCATCGACGCCGCCGGTTTCCAGTTCCTTCAGCGCCAGCGGCGTGGAATCGAGGCGCTTGATGTTGGGATTGTTCTTGCCCAGCAACTGCTGCACGATCTCGTCGCCCGATGTCGCGCTTTGCACGCCGACCTTGAGGTTCTTCAGGTCGTCGAACTTCTGCACCTTGGCATCGCCGGCCGGCACCGCGATCAGTTGCGATGCTTCGAAGTACGGCTCGGAAAAGTCGACGGTCTGCTTGCGTTCGTCGGTGATGGTGATGGCGGAGATCAGCAGGTCGCGATCGCCTTGCGCCAGGAAGTTGAAGAAGCCTTCAAACGGCGTCGGCACGAACTTGACCTCGATGCCGATTTTTTGCGCCAGCGCCTTCATGATGTCGATGTCGAAACCGACCACGTCCTTTTGCTCATTCTCGGCGGAGAACGGCGCATAGGCCGACTCCACGCCGACCAGGTAGACCTTGGCGGCGGGCACAGCCGGGACTTGCGCGACCGGCTCGTCTTTCTTGCCGCAGGCGGACAGCGCGGAAACCAGCGCCAACACAGGGACGAATTGCTTGAAGAACTTGTTCATGGCCAACCTTGTAAAAATGAAAATAGCGGGACATCCGCAGCCGTTTCGCCTGCAACGCGAGGACGTGGGGGCGGGAAGGGGAGGATTGTAAACGTTTACGGCGCTTTTCAGCGCTATTGGCGGCGCAAATAGGCAAATAGGCAAATAGGGCATCGTCCCGAGAATCGCGCGAGATTGATGCGAAAAAATTGGGCGATATGCAATAAATACCGGCCGGTGCGTCCTCACTCGCCGCCAGGGGCGGGACGCGGTTTCTGCAGCAGCGCTTTCAGGTTCGCCAGCCGGTTCTGCGGCGTGATCTGTTCTTCTTCCTTGGGCACGGCGTCGCCGACGTTCAGGTTCATTTCCTTGACGAAACGCGACATGTCGCAGGCGACGTATTCACGCGCGCGTTTGCGGCGTTTGCACCAGGTGATGTGCAGGCTGCGCTGGGCGCGCGTGATGCCGACATACATCAGGCGCCGTTCTTCCTCGATGCGCGCGGCGATGGTTTCGGCCGGGGCATCCGGGTCGCCCTTGTGCGGCAGGATGCCTTCTTCCACGCCGACCAGGAATACGTGGGGATACTCCAGTCCCTTGGAGGCGTGCAGCGTCGACATGCGCACGGCGTCGGGCTCTTCGTCCCTGCCTTCGAGCATGGTCATCAATGCCACCATCTGGGTCAGTTCCAGCAGGTTCTTCTCTTCGCCTGCGCCGTCCTTGCCGCCGCAGCCGCGCTCCTTGAGCCAGGTGGTGAATTCCTGCACGTTCTGCCATTTGCTTTGCGCCTGGCGCTCATCGAAGGCGTCGTAGACGTAACCTTCGTAATTGATCGCCTCCATCAGGTCGTCCAGCACCTGCGCGGCGTTCTCGCCGCTGCCGGACGGACCGGGCCGGCTGGCGCGCGATTCCATCTGGTTGATGAAGTCGCAGAACTGGCGCAGCGGCAGCAATTGCTTGTCGGCCAGCTTGTCTTCGAGGCCACCCTTGTAAACTGCCTCAAACAGCGAACATTGCCATTGACCGGCCACCGTGCCGAGCACTTCCAGCGTGGCCTGGCCGATGCCGCGGCGCGGCGTGGTGACGGCGCGGATGAAGGCCGGATCGTCGTCCTGGTTGGCGATCAGGCGCAGGTAGCTGATGATGTCCTTGATTTCGGCGCGGTCGAAGTAACTCTGGCCGCCTGACATCACGTAAGGAATGCGTTCGCGTCGCAGCGCTTTTTCGAAGATGCGCGCCTGGTGGTTGCCGCGGTACAGGATGGCGTAGTCGGAAAATTTCGCGTGCCGCTCGAAGCGGTGCGCCGACAGCATGATCGCCACCTGATCGGCTTCGGCTTCGTCATCGTCCATCGCCATGACCTTGACCGGGTCGCCCAGGCCGTGTTCCGACCACAGTGCTTTTTCGAACAGCTTGGGATTGTTGGAAATGACCGAATTGGCGGCCTGCAGGATGCGCGTGCTGGAGCGGTAATTCTGTTCCAGCTTGATCAGATGCAGGTTGGGGAAGTCGATCTGCAGCGTCTTCAGGTTTTCGATGGTGGCGCCGCGCCACGCGTAGATCGCCTGATCGTCGTCGCCCACGGCGGTGAACATCGGCTTCTTGCCGATGCCGGTGACCAGCAGTTTGACCAGTTCGTACTGGCAGGTATTGGTGTCCTGGTATTCGTCCACCAGCAGATAGCGCAGGCGGCGCTGCCAGCGGTCGCGCACCTCCTCGTTCTGGCGGAACAACTCCACCGGCAGGCGGATCAGGTCGTCGAAATCGACCGCCTGGTAAGCGGAGAGCGTGGCGACGTAGCTGCGGTAGATGCGCGCGGCCTGGGCCTCTTCTTCATCGACGGCGTTCTTCAGGGCGAGGTCGGGATCGATCAGGCCGTTCTTCCACAGCGACATGGCGGTCTGGATGCGCCGGATCAGTTGCTTGTCGGTGGTCACGGCCAGGTCCTGCACCAGCGAAAAGCAATCGTCGCTGTCCATGATCGAGAAGCGATCCTTCAGGCCCAGGTGCTTGGCTTCCTGGCGCAGGATCTTGACGCCCAGCGAGTGGAAGGTCGAGACTGTCAGGTGCTTGGCCTGCTTGGGATCCTTGAGCAGCTTGGCGATGCGCTCCTGCATTTCCAGCGCGGCCTTGTTGGTGAAGGTCAGCGCGGCGATGTGGCGCGATTCGTAGCCGCAGTTTTCGATCAGGTGGGCGATTTTCTGCGTGATCACGCGCGTCTTGCCCGAGCCGGCGCCCGCCAGGACCAGGCAGGGACCATTCATGTACAGGACAGCTTCGCTTTGCGGGGCGTTCAGGCCAAATGCGGGTGCAGACATGCAATCGTCGCCGTGTCGGGAGGTGGAGAACACGCCATTGTAGCAGGCCGGACCTGCCCGGGCGGGGCTTCTGTGGGACAATAACGGCATACCGAAACAGGCTGCCATCATGAAATTCAACCACCTGATCCAAATCAACGATCCGCTCAATCCGTTGATCGACAACCTGACGCGCGAGCAATTATGGCGCGGCCTGGTGATGCGCGCCGAAGCGCCGCAATTGTTCATGCCGCATCTCGATGAATGCCGGCTGTCCGACAAGACCGCCGATTCGGTCAGGCGCATGTTGCGCTATGGCGAATTGCGCATCCACGACATCGTGACTTACCAGCCGCTGCTGCGCGTGCATTACCAAGTGCCGGCGCAGGGCGAAATTCCGACGTCGAGCATGAGCATGACCATCGAGGAACCGGAAGAGGAAGCCTTGTTCGTACGTTTCGAATACGACGACGGCGCGCCCGAAGAAGTCGACAGCGAAAGCGCCTTCTACGACCAGTTCCGCCGCTCGGCCTATGAAGAGGCGGACATCGACACCATCCGCATCATCCGTGAGCTGATCGTCACGGGTTCCCTGCATTAGAAGAGGCTGGTCACGGCTGTGTGGATTGATGCTCCCCCGAAGCAGACCGCAAAGGTGCAGTCGGGTTCTGTTATGGCGCTTGTCGAACACCCTGACGACAGACTTCTGTATTGAGACTGTGCAGGAAGCCATTCGTCGTTGCGGTGGGCGTCGATGATGAGCCTCCACGATGACGATCGATGCCACCATACCCCAGTTATGTTTGTCCTTGTCTACATTACACTCCGCCATAAGTCTTATGTAGCTTGATCCGCTCTTCATCAGCTTGCGAATCTGCTCACTAACCGTTTCAGGGTCAATCTCGGGCGGCTGGGGCGGCAGCGCGTCCAGTTTCCCCGTCTCGAAATACATGTCAGACCTAGTCCAATCCGCCAGACTAATCAATTTGATCCAGTTCTCTCGCGTATAACTGCCGCAGAAGCCAACCGGCAAATCGTAGGCGACAACGCGCTTCATGAATTCAACGTGCTCAGGCATGGTGCTGTACTCGTCGAGATTGCGCTCTGGTCATCAATACAGCTATTTTTCTTTGGGCAAATTGCTGGGGCGGATGCTGGCATCACAGGTGAAACGGTCTTGGCCGGAAGGGGTTCGTAATGGTGGGAGAGATTTTTTTGAAAGAGCGAAACCCTCTCCTTTAACGCCTTCTGGGTAAGGATTGTCAAGGTCAATATTTGGTACAAGAGGGTATTTGATCACGTACGTAGAATCAGTCGTTTGGCTTCTCTTTTCAGCCACATAAAACCCATCCTTGGCGACGAGAATGGAGTAGTTTTCAGAGGCTTTGGAGGGAATCCCGCTATTCATGTAAACCATGCCCTTGAAGGTGCGACCGCCGTCAGTGGAGTAAATCAGGGAGGAATTGCAACCTCGGCTTCCACAAGGGGCAGGTGGTGCCGAAGGAATGACAATGTTCATTCCGGTGGGGTCATCAATGATGAGGCGACCACGATAGCGTTCAATGGTGCCGCGTCCTAATTCTGTGCGTATTCCTTGTTTCGTATCGTTGAAATAAGTGTCTCCAAAACACTGTTGATAGTTCTCAAGCGAGATAAACCGGTTGTCATCGATTTTATATAGCACCTGTGGCGGCACATCGAACTTGGCCGGTGGATAGTTCCTTTGAGCGAGCTCGGGTAGCTCTGTAACACACCCTGCTACACCGACGGAGAACAGCGTTGCCCCCATGATCTTGATCACATGCATCATCTTTTCTTTCAAAGTTGTTGTTTTCATTAAGCACCGCCGTACGTTTTATTGCTCTTGATCCGCTCTTCATCGGCCTTGCGAATCTGCTCACTAACCGTCTCACGGTCAATCTCGGGCGGCTGGGGCGGCAGCGCGTCCAGTTTCCCCGTCTCGAAGTACAGGTCGGACCTGGCCCAGTCCGCCAACTTAATCAACTTGATCCAGTTCTCTCGCGTATAACTGCCGCAGAAGCCAACTGGTAAATCGTAGGCGACTACACGTTTCATGAATTCAACATGCTCAGGCATGGTGTTGTGGTTGGGTGGGCGCGGCCGGTAATCCTTGATCCGGTTTTGCATTTCCTCGTCACTCTCAGGTTCGCGGACTTTTCCGCTCGGACTATAGATGTCGTTGTGATCGACGATTTTCTTGTCTTTGTAGATAGACGAAAAATGAGGGAAATCAGGTTCTCGATATTTACCCGTTTTGGGATCAATTTCTCCCCAGCCGTATGCTGTTCCAAGTGCTTGGTCAAAGTAGACAGGTCTTGTTTTCGGTCCATCAGGTGTATTGATCGTAACGGTATCGACCGGCTGACTCATTTCCTCCTCGGTCAAAGGCTGCGGCACCTTCTCGGCATTAATAGATGCCATCTGCTCCATCGGCGGCACAGTCCAGAGTTTTTTGCCGAGCAGCACATTGCGATTGCCGTTCCAGAAATTGTGCGGGGAGACGCCCGGCTCGGGATCGGGAATCGGCGGCAGCTTGCCGAACGGCACTAGGGCCGGCTCGTCGCCGCAGGACGTGCCGCGCGCCAGCATGCGCTGCTTGACCACGTCCTGCATGCCGAACAGGGTGCCGCCGTCGATACCCTGCCAGCCGATGCTTTGCAAGGGCTCGGCCCCCATGACGCGGTCGTGCGGGTTGAAGTAGACATACAAACGGCCGTGGTTGTCGCGCTCGGGCGTGCCGCAGGGATGCACGATGTCCGGCAGCCAGAAGTGCATCTGGCCGCACTTGGTGGCGCCGATGCGTATGTTGTCCAGCAGCTTCTTGCTCTTCAGGAGTTGCTGGTTGGGACGCAGCTTGTCCACCACCGCCTGCAAGGTGCGCAGGCGCGCACCGTCGGTGGGCCGGTCATGGCCGCTGGTCAAGGCATCGGTGACTTTGTCGTGCAGGGCGTAGGGCGAATTCATGAGCATGACGGCGTCCGGCGGCCTCTTCTTGCACAACAGCGTGGCGGCCATGGCGAGCATGGTGCCCTGGCTGTGGGCGACGATGGTGAGGCTGTTTAGGGATTGTTCACGGACGGTGTCGATCAGCCGCGCCAGCCGTCCTGCGGCATGCGCAAAATAGTCGCGTGGCGGCGCGTCGTTCAATTCGCGCTCGGCTTCGGTGTTCAACTGCTGCATGTCGACACCCAGCACGTGACGGCGAAAGCCTTCTCCGCTCCATAGCTGTTGCAGGTTGTTGGTGCCGTTCTGGAAGGGGCCGCCGCCCCAGTAAGGGTTGCATGCCGGATCGGTATGCAACCTTAATGCAGTCATTTTTCTTTGGGCAAATTGCTGGGGCGGATGCTGGCGTCACAGGTGAAACGGTCTTGCCCGGAAGGGGTTCGTAATGGTGGGAGAGATTTTTTTGAAAGAGCGAAACCCTCCCCTTTGACGCCTTCTGGGTAAGGATTGTCAAGGTCAATATTTGGTACAAGAGGGTATTTGATCACGTACGTAGAATCAGTCGTTTGGCTTCTCTTTTCAGCCACATAAAACCCATCCTTGGCGACGAGTATGGAGTAGTTTTCAGAGGCTTTTGTTGGATAAGAACTTTGCATGTATTTCATATCCTTAAAGGTACGTCCACCATCAGTGGAATATGACAGATAAACATTGCACCCCCTATCTCCGCAAGATTCTGCCGGCGCATCGGGAACGACAATATTCATTCCTGTCGGATCTGCAATGATCAGGCGTCCGAGATATCTGCTCAAATTTCCGCGCCATAGTCTGGTGCGAATCCCAGCCGTCTCATCAACGTAGTAACTATCACCGTAGCACCGGTCATAGTTTTCCATTGAGATATAACGATTCTCGTCGATTCGATAAATGACTTGCGTGGGAACATCCCATTGTGGAATAGCGCCCGTTTGAATATTTTGTTCAGAAATAGTATTGCCCGCACATCCAGCTACGCTGATGGCAAACATTATTGCAGCACTTGTCTTGATTGCATTCATTGCTATGTCCTTCGAAGTTGTTTTTTCCGTTGTCTTCATCACGCCCCGCCATACGTTTTATTGCTCTTGATCCGTTCCTCATCAGCTTGGCGTATCTGGTGACTGACTTCTTCGCGATCAATCTCGGGCGGCATGGGGGGCGCGTCCAATTTCCCCGTCTCGAAGTACAGGTCGGACCTGGCCCAGTCCGCCAATTTAATCAACTTGATCCAGTTCTCCCGCGTATAACTGCCGCAGAAGCCAACCGGCAAATCGTAGGCGACTACACGTTTCATGAATTCAACATGCTCAGGCATGGTGCTGTGATTAGTTGGCATTGGGCGATAATTTTTAATACGGCGTTGCATTTCTTCGTCACTTTCGGCCTCACGAATTTTCCCGCTATAGATATCGTCGTGATCGACGATTTTCTTGTCTGTGTAGATAGAAGAAAAGTAAGAGTAACTAGGGTCTTTATAGTCTCCACTTTCACGTTTCGCTCCCCATGGATTTTCGGTATGAGGAGCTTCGTCGAAATAAACTTCAACTTCGTCTTTTATTTCTTTGCCACTGATAATTTTTGTAATTTCCTTAATCCTCGGCTGACTCATCTCCTTTTCAGTCAACGGCTGCGGCACCTTCTCGGCATTAATAGATGCCATCTGCTCCATTGGCGGCACAGTCCAGAGTTTTTTGCCGAGCAACACATTGCGATTACCGTTCCAGAAATTGTGCGGAGAGACGCCCGGCTCGGGATCGAGAATCGGCGGCAGCTTGCCGAACGGCACCAGGGCCGGTTCATCGCCGCAGGACGTGCCGCGCGCCAGCATGCGCTGCTTGACCACGTCCTGCATGCCGAACAGGGTGCCGCCGTCGATGCCCTGCCAGCCGATGCTTTGCAAGGGCTCGGCCCCCATGACGCGGTCGTGCGGGTTGAAGTAGACATACAAACGGCCGTGGTTGTCGCGCTCGGGCGTGCCGCAGGGATGCACGATGTCCGGCAGCCAGAAGTGCATCTGGCCGCACTTGGTGGCGCCGATGCGTATGTTGTCCAGCAGCTTCTTGCTCTTCAGGAGTTGCTGGTTGGGACGCAGCTTGTCCACCACCGCCTGCAAGGTGCGCAGGCGCGCACCGTCGGTGGGCCGGTCATGGCCGCTGGTCAGGGCATCGGTGACTTTGTCGTGCAGGGCGTAGGGCGAATTCATGAGCATGACGGCGTCCGGCGGCCTCTTCTTGCACAACAGCGTGGCGGCCATGGCGAGCATGGTGCCCTGGCTGTGGGCGACGATGGTGAGGCTGTTTAGGGATTGTTCGCGGACGGTGTCGATCAGCCGCGCCAGCCGTCCTGCGGCATGCGCAAAATAGTCGCGTGGCGGCGCGTCGTTCAATTCGCGCTCGGCTTCGGTGTTCAACTGCTGCATGTCGACACCCAGCACGTGACGGCGAAAGCCTTCTCCGCTCCATAGCTGTTGCAGGTTGTTGGTGCCGTTCTGGAAGGGGCCGCCGCCCCAGTACCAGGGGCCGTCGGCTGCGGGATGTCTGGCATGATCCTGCTGGTCGGGATTCTTGAGCGGGATACTCCAGTTATTTTCTTGCCCCTTACCGGCGCTGTAACCCCAGTAGAAACGGATGACGGGAGAGCGGCCATCGTTGCCTGGCGCAATGGTACGGCGTATCGGCTTTTTACTTTCCAGGCTATAGGATATGTATTTATTCGGCTTGAGATCATCCCGATTCAGCCGCTCATTCAATCCATCGCACAATGCCTGCTCCGCTGCGTCATACCATTCTCCTTCGGAGTTCACGCCATGCACAAAGATCACCACGCCGGGCAGGTTGATCGGCAGGTCTACACGCGCGTAGACGTGATAGTCCTCGGGCGTTTCGAAGGATTTCCAGGTCAGGTTGCCGAAGACGTCCTCGACGCCCTCGACCGTATGCATGGCGTCGGAATGTTGATAGACGGGCTTTTCTTCACCGTCGAGGGGAGTGCGCTTGATGGGATAGTTCACGACGGCCATGTCAGGACTCCTTCGGATGATTGGTCAATAAGGTGATGCCGCGCGCGACGTCGTTCCTGGTCAGGCTGGTGCGGCCGTGGTCGTCGGTGGTGCCGGTGACGACCTGGCCGTCGGCCAGCCGGATGCGGTAGTCGTGGTTGGCGGCGGGACGTAGGGTACGGCCGTCCATGAGGACGTAACGTTCGGTGTGCGGGATGGCCTTTTGCTGGAACACGGGCAAGGGTACGACAGCGTGCCCGGTTCTTCCTTGACGACGCTGCGAATCTTGAGATTGAGCTTGCCGTCTCCGCCGATCTCGACGTTGTCGCCGAGGATTTTGATGTAAGCGCTGCCGCTGTGCAGGACGATGCCATTGGCGGCATTGACCACGGTCTTGCCGGCGGCGCTGGTGATCTGCACATCCCGTTGACCGACCATTTCCAGATTGTCGCTTTGGGCCTGTATCTGTACCTTGCCTTGGGCGGCAAACAGTTTGATGCCCATCTTGTGGGCGAACATGGACAGACCCTGGCTGGCGGCCAGCAAGAAGCGCTTGCCGGCGCTGATGCTGTGGTCGTCGCCGCTGTGCTGCATGATGTCTTGCCCGGCGCTCAGGTTGATATGGCTGGGCGTGGCGGCGGCAATGCCTGCCGGCGAGGACAGCAGCAGCACGGCTTGTTTGAGTTCGGCCACACTCTCGGTGAGCCAGTCGTTGTGCTCGCGCAATGCGGCGACTTCGGCCTTGGCGACGGCGGCGGCTTGCGCGAGCCCTTGTGTGTGGGCTTGCAGTTGTTGCAGCAAGGTTTGCGCAGCTTGCATGTCCAGTTGCTGGCCGCGGGCCTTGCTTTGCATGTCGGTACTGACAAACAATCCCTTGCCGCCCCGGATGGCGCCATGACCGTCGGTCCTCAGTTCAAAGCCTTGTCCGCGCTCCTGACGCTGGCTGTCGACCAGATGGCCCAGGTTCAATTGACTCTTGCCACGTTCCGTCGCCAGCTTGATATGCTCCTGCCCCTTCCAGTCTTCCATGCGCAGCTTGTTGTTGCTTTGCGTGCGAATGACGTTGCGGCTCAGCCAGCGGTTCTCGGTGGTGATGTGGTCGGGCTGGCGGCTGTTGTGGTGCAGGTGGGCGATGTAGGGCTTGTTGGGATTGCCGTCCATGAAGGCAATCGCCGCTTCGGTGCCGTCGATGATGGGGAAGTGGAAACCGGTTTCGTTGGCCCCTGCAAACGGTTTGGCAAGGCGCAACGGCACGCTCTCCTGGCCCGGATCCCATTCGTCGAAATCAAGATCGAAGCGCACCTTGTAATGACCGTGCTTGGTGATGTAGGCATGGGGATATTGGTTCGGCGAGGTGACTCTTGCCGACAGCGTGCCGGCGATCTTCGGCCAGTTGGCTTCGTCGAGCGCGATGCGGAAGCGCCGGTCGCTGGGGATGGCGGTGTAGCTGTTCCTGTAGGCAGCATCGCGTGCGCCGCTGTGGGTGACGCTGACGATGACCTGGCCATTCGGTGCATCGGGCAGGGACTGATCCATGCGCAGGATGCGGGCCGGGCGCAGTTCGAGGATGTTGCTCTGGCCGGTGTAGGTGATTTGGTGGGCGATGGCGGCTTCGTGGCGCAGTTGTGCTTCCCATTTGGCCTCTTTCTGATCCAGATGGTGGCTGCCGTAGACGTAGGGCTGGCCGTAGGTGGTGGTGTCCTTGCGGGCAATATTCGCTTCTTCCTTGAAACGCTCCCAGGCGTTGTCGGGGTGATAGTCGGCCACGCTATAGGAGGCGGGAACCGTTTGGGTGTGCGTTTGCAGAGCAGACACCGTTTCCTGACCGGACTCCAGTCCGGCGGTTTCGCGATACGGAACGCGTAATTCAGGCAGATAAATGTAATGGTCGATGTCGTCGCCGAAGACGATGATGTCGCCGAACTTGCCGGGGGTGAAGTAGCTATAGAGACCTTCCTGCCGCATGAGCAGATGGATGTAGTCCCAGTCGCTCATCTGGTATTGCAGGCGAAAAGCATGCAAAGAATAGGTTCTGCGGGTCTTGAAGAGGAACTGGTTGCCGTTGAAGTCGTGTCTGCGCAGGATGGCTTCGATGATCTGCGGCGCGGTCTTGTGTTGGAACACGCGGCTGGCGTGGGTCAGGCGCAGACGCGCGACCAGCGGTTCGATGACGAATTCGTAGCTGTGGAAGTCGGCGGTCTGTTTGAGTTTGTTGAACCGGGTGATGCAACCGGCGAACGTGCGGCCCTCGGGGGCATCGTTGGCGTAGCCGGTGAGCGCATCGATGACGGACGGCGTGATCTTGAAGCTGGCATCCTTGCCAAGATAGTCGGCGCGCTGTAATTCCTGCGGATGGGTGAGTTGGATGGTGATGCGATACGGTTCGCCCAACTTCTCGACGGCTTCGAAGGAGACGACCGACAACAGTGCCGCAGAGGCGGTGCCGGGAACGATCACATGGTATTGCTGCTGGCCGGTGAGGGTCTTGAGATGCGCTGCAAGGCGGGAGGGATTGAATAGATCGGGCATGGCGAGTGTCCTTTACGAGAGGGAGTGCTCGCCATGCTA
>NZ_CBXX010000007.1 GCF_000577615.1 Herbaspirillum sp. RV1423 | reverse complement strand
GGGGGGGGCGGAGAAGATATTCAAGGGTTTTATTGTTCGACGGATGGAACAATGAATTCGGAATTTTCCTCCTAGTGCATTGCCGATCCGAAAACTACACTTCACTACAAGCAATCGCACTTAACTTTACAAGGAGCATCGCCATGCGCACCACAACAGCTCGTCATAACCGCAGCGTCCCCCAACTTGCCGCCGCCGTCCTTCTGTTCGTCGCCGCCGGCAGCGTTTTTGCGGACAATGCTCCGAAGGAAGCCGACAAAGGCAATCAGGTCAATGCGCAGCAAGCCGTGAGGCAGCCGTCGAAAGCATCGATCAAGCGTCGGGAAATTCTGCAAAAAGTGGCGAACCACGAACCGCTGACTTACGAAGAAACCCTGTATCTGCGTTAATCCGGTTCTGGATGCGCATGCGGCCGATGCGGTTTTGCATTTTCCCGCTGTGTTCCAATAATTCACTACGGCGGCATCGTCACTGGCGTACCGTTGCGCAATTCATCGATGGTCATCATCGTCTGCCTGCCGACGATGCCGGCGCCGCGTCGCGTTACAATGCAGGCCGTTCAACACATCGTGTCCAGCCATGCATTGCCGTTCCCATTCCCTGCGTCAATTATTGCTGAAAAACTTAAGTCGATGCTGGATCGGCAAATTCGTTTTCCAAATCTCGAAGAGGTACACAGATATTAATTTCAGTGCCAACCTGTAACTTCGACTTAATTTGCATTTCCCCTCCCATATCCGTTAGATGAGATTGAACAATCGCCAAACCTAAGCCCAGCCCTTGCGGATTCATGAGACTGCTTTTTCTTCCTCGTGTGAATGGCTGAAGAACTCGGCTGGTCGCTGTCTTGCTCATACCAACACCAGTGTCTGCAATGCGTACAGCCAGAATATTTTCCGCTCGAAGCATGGCATGTATATATACTGCCCCGGCGGGCGTGTACTTTACTGCGTTGCCTACCAAGTTTGTAAGAACTTGCCTCATCCGTATTTCATCAATTTTGATTCTCGTATCCAAACCTTCGAGTTCTATCCTGAAGTCAATACCTTTAGCTAAGGCTTGTTTTTGAAACTGGCTGAGTGTCTTTCTTAAAAAAGTCACGCCGTGCAAAACCCGAAGTCGCAAGCCCGGCGCATTATTCGCTCGCACAAACTCCACAAGATCAGCCGCAATTCCGTTCAATTGCTGGACAGCTTCACGCATTGGAACGATGCAAGTTTCAATTTCATGAGGATATCGCTCCAAAAGATCAAGACTACTCATGATGCTTTGTAATGGCGTCCGCAACTCATGCGATGCAGTAGCCATAAAAACCTTACGTGCAGCAATGGTGAGTTCTTTCTCCGATTTTGCAGCATCCTGGGCTAAACGTACCTGTGCTTCCATCAAAGCATCGTGTTCAGATTTGAGTTGGTTATAAGCAGTTACGTCACGCCCGCTCATCCCTAAAACGAGCTGAGCATCCAGAGGATCAGTGAGTGGCCTACAGTCCAATTCGAAGATGCGCTCGCCTTGTTTCGCAGTGAGCATTTTAAATTCCGCAAAAACGCGTTCATTTTTTGCTATGGCATCGACAATTAATGTGGCGTCTTGCGGGTTGATGAAAGTAGCTCGCAAAGCATCTAAGCAGCGATCATTGCTCAGGCCGTCCCGTGCAGATGTTGCTGCAGGATTCCTAAAAAGCACTGTACCGTCGAGGCGGTAGAGGGCAACGACCGTTGAGGTGTACGAGAGTACTTGAACACCTCGTAGTTGTGAGTCCGGCACTGCTTGGAGATTCGCGGCACAAAAAAGTATGCCAACGCGCCGCGACAATTCATTTGATCGGAATACTTATATCATTTATCTTACGTCATTTTCCGTCACGAACAGTGCCATTTCGATATGCGTGACTAGTTCAGTGAGCCCGTTAAATGTCGGAAATTTTTTGCTAAAAAAGTGGGAGAATGTTTGAAAAAATTATTGTCGACTTGTGCGGATTTTTACTAAAAACAGAGAGGTCTGTGCGCTAATGCCGTCCGCATATCGATTCCGACCAGGTCAAGGTCTCGACTCCTTGGAAGAGTTTTCTCTCATACCTCGAGACATCAAACCGCATGAAGTGCGCGTCGCGGTAAAGAAAGTCTCTCTCAACTACCGAGATGTATTAATTTATCGAGGCGAGTACCCGGCGCCGGCTGATCGGCCGATTGTCCCATGTTCCGATGGCGCCGGTATCGTTCTGGAAGTAGGGAGCGCGGTGAGTGATGTTTTTGCGCTTGGTGATCCGGTCGTTGGCGCCTTTTTTTCTAGATGGCAGGATGGCCCGCCTAGTCGGGAAAAAGTCGAACTATCCGTTGGCTGTAACGTGGACGGTTGGCTGGCGCAAGAAGTTATCGTACCTGCCGATTCGCTTGTTCGTATTCCACTAGGCGTATCGTTTTCTTCAGCGGCTTGCGCTCCTTGCGCTGGGGTCACGGCATGGATTGCCATTGTTGAACTGGCGCGGCTTGTTAGAGGCCAAACGGTATTGATTCAAGGTACGGGCGGTGTTTCGATGTGGGCGGCGCAGCTTGCTAAAGCTATGGGCCTAAAAGTGGTTCTGATCACCTCAAATGAGAGGAAAGCGGAACTGCTGACAAATACCAGCCTGGGAACAATTAATTATCGCAACAACCCTACGTGGTCGCATGAAGTGCAGCGTCTGACAAATGGACACGGCGCGGATCTTGTCTTGGAACTCGGTGGAAATTCAACAATTCGCGAGTCGCTTCGTTCAGTGGCCTTTGGAGGACATGTTGCAGTCATTGGCGGACTTGGGGGCTGGAGTTATGACAACGTAGAATATTTGGAGCTCATCACTAAACTGGTCACCGTTCACGGTATTTACGTAGGCAGCGCTCGTTCTTTGATTGATTTGTTGGATTTTTCTGCCAAGAACTTTCTTGTTCCTTATGTATCAGCCAATTTCACATATCGAGATGCCCAATCTGCTTTTCGTGAGCTTGAAGCTGGTAGCCACGTCGGAAAAATCATCATCAGCGTGAATCCGGATTAATTACCTGCGTCGGCAGGGATTTTCAATTTTCTTAAAGGTTATAGATATGAGTCACCACCCTCCTGTGCAGCCTCTATTACAAGCCCCACTCGGACGTTTTCGTCATTATGGAGGAGGAGAATATGAAGTGATCTGTATGGCACGGCACAGTGAGACAGGGGAGGAGCTCGTGGTATATCGGCAATTAGACAAGGATACGGGTTTCTGGGTACGTCCACATGCCATGTTTTTTGAACAGGTATTGCATGAGGGGGTAAGGAAGTTACGCTTTCAGAAAATCAGTGAATGAGGAGGTGCTGCTAATAGAATGCATCTCGCGCCTATTGATGAAATGAGTTCTGGTTAGGCATCATCCTTCGATGGATGGGCTTGCAAGAGATCGCCAAAAATTGGTTCATTTCAAACAAACAGAAGTGTTTTTTTTTGGGGGGGGGCTCCGCATCATAGGCGCTAAACCGGAACGACCCGCGTGTTGTTCCAGTTTGCAGGCATCGGCGGAGATGTGCGGCGACAGCCGCGAGATGGCAATGCGATATCTGAGCCGTCTGGAACGGCTGACCGCGCCGGACCGGGACATTTCTCCGGCCTGACGCGCGTCGTTTTTTTTTGCTGCGTCGGTGTGTTTACTTCGGCAACGCCTTGGCCGCCGCCACCACCTTGGCGGTATCGAAATTGTTGATCGCCGGGATGAACTGGTTGGTGTACAGGTCTTCCAGTTTGGGGCTGGTCTGGATGACGTTGTTGGCCTTCATGAAGGCGACCATGTTGGCGACGGCGCTGATCGGGATTTCGCCCCATTTGACGCCCGGTTCCAGCTTCAGGAATTCGCCGCGCGTCAGGACGATATGCAGGCCTTGTTTGACGGCGGTCTGTTCATCGAGGCTGGATGGCTTGGTCAACGGGAAAACCTTCCAGTGCACCTTCAGCGCGCCTTCGGGATTGGTCAGCGCGGTGACGGAGCCCATCGCCACGCAGCGCAGGACTTTTTCAATGACGTGAGGACGCTTGGCGATCATGTCGTCGCGCACGAAATAGGAGCCGCCGAAATTGAGCTTGTCGGAAAATGGAGAAGAAAAGCGGCGCAGCTTCAATCCCATGTTCTCCGCCGTGGCGATCTGCGAATCCCAGGTGCCCCAGATATCGACGCGGCCTTTCGATAGCGCTGTCACGGCTTGCGCGCCCGAGCCGGTTTCGACGAAGGTCACGTCCTTGTCTGGATTGAGTCCGGCTTCGCTGAGCATGCCCTTGAAGATCTGCACCATTTGCGAGCCGTACGACAGCACGCCGATAGTCTTGCCTTTGAAGTCGGTGATGGTCTTGATCGGCGAGGAGTCGAGCACCACCGGGAACTGGAAGTTGTGGCGCATATTCAGGTACACCGCCTTGATCGGCGCGCCCTTGGTGCGCGCAATGATGGCAGCGGCGGGACCCATGTTGACCATGTCGGCCTGGCCGGTCAGCACGGCCTGCATGGCGGTGGTGGAATTGGTCGGCTGCAGCGTGACGTCGAGGCCGGCGTTTTCCCAGCATTTGGTGTAGATCGGCAGCGAGGTGTTGTTGACCTGCGAGGCATCGAGCACGTCGGTGCCGATGGCGATGGTGACTTTTTCTCGCCCTTGAGCCATGGCCGGGGCAGTCATCAGGGCGCTGGCGACGACGCCGGCAAGAGCGGCGCAAAGCGGCGAAGCGATGGCGGCGGCAATTTTTTTCATGGTGTTTTCTCCTCGGTGGAAGTCCTGCATGCTAACCGCGTATGCGGATACTTGCAGGTATGGATTTGGGGCTGCTGATAAAACAATGTCGCTAGCCGTGTTTTGTCAGCGGCTCCTAGCGGCCCTGGAATTGCGGCCGTCTTTTTTCCAGGAAGGCGCGACGGCCTTCCGTAAAATCTGCACTTGAAAATAATTGCGACTGGCCATCCATCTCCAGCGCCATGACACTATCCAGGGATCCCGGCAGGCGCGCGAGCGCAGCCTTGGTAAGTCCCACCGACAGGGGCGGCGCGGCGGCGAATCGGGCCGCCAGATCGGCGGCGGTCCGGCGCAGTTCCCCGGACGCCGCCAACTGGTCGGCGAGGCCCAGGCGCAGCGCTTCTTCGCCGTCGACCACGGCGCTGGTGAATAGCAGTCGCCGCACCTGGCCGGCGCTCACGCGTTGCGGCAGCGACCACAGCAAGCCCATGTCCGCCATCAGACCGACGTTGGAAAAGGCGGTGCAAAAACGGGCGTGTTCGCTGCACAGTACGTAGTCGCAGGCCAGCGCCAGCGACATCCCGGCGCCGAACGCGGCGCCGTCGACGATGGCGATCACCGGCTTGGGCATGTCGGTGATCGTGCGCAGCAGGCGATGCGCCAGCGCCATGCGCTGGCGGGTTGCCAGCGTGTCGCCGGCCGGCAGGCTGGCCAGGTCGCCGCCGGCGCAGAAGCCGCGGTCGCCGCCGCACAGGACCACGGCGCGGCAACCTGCGTCGCCGGCCAGACGTTCGAGTATTTCGGTGAGCGCGTCGCGCATCCCGGGCGTCAGCGCGTTACGGCGCTCGGGCTGGTTCATGACGACCCAGGCGACGGCATCGGCGCGTTCTACGGTGACGATCGCTTCCATGCCTGTTCCCTCCCGGTGACGGCGGCGATTTCCGGAACTACTCCCTGACGACGCGCCTGGCCTTGTGCGTGCTGCGCGTCAGCGTCCCGAACGGGAGTACTTCCACGTGCGCGCCCACTTGCAGACGCTGCTTGATGTCTTGTGTCAATTGCGCTGCCAGCTTTTCGGCTTCGGCGGATGGCTCGGTCTGTTCCACGCGCAAGTGAATGGACTTCATGAAACCGGCGGCGTCGAACACGGAGGCGTCGATCACCAACTGGTATTCATCGCCGAGGCCGGCGGTCTTGCGCACCAGTTCTTCGATTGCAGACGGGAAGACATTGACGCCGCGCACCACCAGCATGTCGTCGGCGCGGCCGCGCACGCCGCCGACCAGACGCGCATGCGTGCGCCCGCAACTGCACGGCGTCGAATCGCGCACCACCACGTCGCCGGTCCACCAGCGCACCAGCGGGCCGGCTTGCTTGTCGAGATGGGTCAGCACCAGCACGCCGGGCGTGCCGTCGGGAACGGCGCGGCCGGTGTCGGCGTCGACGATTTCGGCATAAGCGAAATCTTCGGCCAGATGCGGGCCGGCTTGGGCTTCGCAGTCGCCGGCGATGGGCTGGAATTCCAGGCAGCCGTAGGCGTCGTAGGCGCGTGCGCCCCACAGCGCTTCAATGCGGCGGCGGGTGGCGGGAATGCTGGCGCCCGGTTCGCCGCCCATCATGATGCCGCGCACGGTGGAGGCGGCCGGATCGAGGCCGCGTTTGCTGACTTCTTCGGCCAGATGGGTGATGAACGACGGCGTGCCGCACAGCACGGTGGTGCCGTAAGTGAAGATGGTATTGATCTGGCGTTCGGTATCCTGGCTGCCGGCCGGGATCACCATGGCGCCGGCGCGCTGGTAGCCGGCGGTGGCGCCCAGTCCGCCGACGAACCAGGTATAGGTGAACATGCATTGCACGATGTCGCCGGCGCCGATACCTTGTGCATGGGCGTGGCGCGCATACAGTCCGGCCCAGCGGTCGAGGTCGCGCTCGGTCCAGAATTGCGGCGTCGGCGCGGTCGTCGTTCCCGACGAAAAATGCATGCGTCGGACGTCGCTCTGCGGCACCGTCATGAACTTGCCGAACGGCGTTTGCGCACCGATTGAACCGACGTAATCGGATTTATGGGTAAACGGAAGTCTGCTCAGGTCGGCCAGCGAGCGCAGCTCGCCGACGTTCCAGCCAAGCCGCCGGAACAGCGGCGCATAGTGCGCACTGTCTTGGGCGAGCCGCGCCAGTTGCACGCGCAATTTGGCCAACTGGAATTCTTCCAGCGTGGCGCGATCCCAGCTTTCAACGGGATCGAGATGCAAAGGCGCGGCGGCAATGAGCGCACCGGAGCGCATTATTCCGCTCCGAGGCCGCGAATCGCAAAAGTGGAGATGGAGTTGGCGATCGCCAGCTTTTCTTCTTCAGTCTGGTCTGCGCGCGGACGGAACCAGATGGTGGTCCAGTTCAATGCGCCGAAGAAGGCCTTCACTACGATCTGCAGATCCTGATCGGGCGCGTGACCTTCCGCCATGACTTGCTTGATGGTGTCGCGGAACAGGTTTTCGTACTGGTCGCGCAGGACCAGGATTTCCGACAGTACGTCGCGCTGGGCGGCTGTGGTCTCGCCGGCCAGGTGCATCTCCAGGCCTTGCACGGCCACGCGCTGGTATGGCAGGTGTTCCATGATGACGGTGATGTGCGCCAGTGTCATTGCGCGCAGCTTGTCGATGGCTTTGTCATGCGCCAGCGAAGCGGCGCCCTGCACGGCAGCCAAATCCATTTCCATGCCGCGCTTGTGCACATCGAAGAACAGGTCGGCTTTCTTGCGGTAGTGGTGGTAGATCTTGCCCTTGGTGGCGCTGAGGATATCGGCGACATCGTCGATGCTGGTAGCGGCATAACCTTTTGTCATGAATGCCAGAGCGGCGGCATCGAGAATCTCGCTGCGTGGATCAGATTCGCTTCCGGTGTATTCATTCATTGTCGATGTGGGACGTACTGTGTCGACCTTCATTATGCTTGCTCCTCATTGTTGAACTCGGCATGAATCGCCCGTGCGAGCACCAGTCTCTGGATCTCCGAAGTGCCTTCATAAATTTCGGTGGCGCGCTGATCACGGTAAAGACGCTCGACGAGCGAAGGCTTGACGAAACCTTCCCCCCCGAATACTTGTACGCCGATGTCGACGGCATCATGCGCAGCTTCGCTGCAGAACAGCTTGGCCTGCGCGCCGATGAGTGCGACATCCTGACCAGTATCAAAACTGCGGGCGGTCTCGTATGTCAACATTCTACCTGCGGATAGTCGAGTTGCGACATCTGCAAGCTTGAAACCGATGCCTTGATGATCAATCAGGCGTTGTCCGAACGTCGTGCGGACCGACGCCCGGCGTGATGCGGCGTCGAATGCGGCGCGCGCGATGCCGTTCGATTGCGCCGCCACGACGACGCGGCCGACGTTGAGGGCTTCCAGCGCCAGCTTGAGCGCCTTTCCCGGCGGCGCGATCATGCAGTCGTTCGCGACCCAGGTGTTGAGTACGACGGTGCTGTTGACGGTGCCGCGCATGCCCATCTTGTCCTCACGCGCGTCGTCGCGCACGCCGTCGGCATCGGCGGCCACGATGAAGGCAGCAATGCCGAGCCGTCCCCTGCCCGGCTCCGTTTGCGCAAACACGACGTAGTAGGAGCATTCGCCCCCGCCGCCGATCCAGCGCTTCTCGCCGCGCAGGCGCCAGCCGCCGTTTTCCGGGGTGGCGAGGGTTTGCAAGTTGGAAGGATCGGAGCCCGCTTCGCGTTCGCTCAGTGCGAAGGAAATCGTTTTCTGTTCGGTCACCAGGGCGCGGATGTAGGTGTCCTTCTGCTGGCAGGTGCCGGCGCGCAGCAAGGGCAGCGCTCCCAGTTGCAGCGTGGCGACGATGCCGCTGGTGGAGGCGCAGGCTTGCGCCAGTTCTTCGATCACGGTGCAGAAGGCAGTCAGCGAGGCGCCGCCGCCGCCGTATTGCCTGGGCAGAAACATCGTGGCGATGCCGCACTCGTGCAGGAGTTGGACGTTTTCGCGAGGGTAGCGTTGGTCGCGGTCGATATCGGCCGCACGTGGCGTCAGATGATCGCGTGCAATGCGGCGCGCGATGTCGCGCCATTTGCTCGCGTCTTGATCGAGCGGAGGGTCCCAGATAATCACCATCGTCTCTCCATTCCCGCCGAGGGCATCGGCTGCCAGTGTGTTGTAGAGCGGCTATTCTTTTATTGACTTTGATTTAATATACTAAGTAGTATGTTTTGAGTCAAATATATCGCGTCGACTTTTTTAGTACAAGCGTTCGTAATACTTTACACGTTGATTGAACATCGTGCGTTGACCCACCCAAATATGCTTCGGTCAAGGCGAGGAGACGGCTGTGAACGAGAAAGTCTATGTGACCGGTGTGGGTATGGTGCCCTTTGTAAAACCGGGTACGAATGCGTCGTATGTGGACATGGGCGCAAGCGCTGTTCGCGCCGCATTGACCGATGCGGGCCTGCGTTACGAAGCGATCGAACAAGCTTATGCGGGGTATGTCTACGGCGACTCCACCGTCGGCCAGGCGATGCTCTATGAAGTGGGCCTCACCGGCATTCCCATCATCAACGTCAATAACAATTGCGCCACCGGTTCGACTGCGCTATTCCTTGCGCGCCAGGCGATCGTCAGCGGCGCCATCGAATGCGCGTTGGCAGTCGGCGTTGAGCAGATGATGCCCGGTCCGCTCAGGACGATATACTCGGACCGGCCGGCGCCGCTGCAACGCTTCCTCGACGCCATGGCGGCCAATCGCGGCCACGATCCGGGCGTGCCGCGCGCGCCGCAATTCTTCGGCGGCGCCGGGCAGGATTATCTCGATCAGTACGGCATTTCTCCCGACACTTTCGGCCGCATTTCGGTGAAGGCGCGACGCCATGCGGCGAATAATCCGTATGCGGTTTTTCGCACGCAGGTCACGCTGGAAGACGTCATGGCATCGCCGAGCGTTTTCGGTTTGCTGACGCGTCTGCAATGCTGTCCGCCGACTTGCGGCGCAGCGGCGGCAGTACTGTGCTCGAAAAATTTTGCGCACCGGTTCGGTCTCGATACCAGCGTCGCCATTGCGGCGCAAGCGATGACGACCGACCGGCCCGACTCCTTCGACAGCGGCGATATGCGGCGCCTGGTCGGCTACGACATGGCGGCAAGAGCGGCAGATAACGCCTATGCCGAAGCCGGCGTCGGGCCGGAAGATATCCAGGTGGTCGAGCTCCACGACTGTTTCACCGCCAACGAACTGATCAGTTACGAAGCGCTGCGATTGACGCCGCCGGGCACCGCCGAAAAATTCATCCTCGACGGCGACAACACCTACGGCGGCAAGGTGGTCACCAACCCTTCCGGTGGTTTGCTGTCGAAAGGCCATCCGCTTGGCGCCACCGGTCTGGCGCAATGCGCGGAACTGGTGTGGCAGTTGCGCGGGCAAGCGCAGAAGCGCCAGGTCGACGGTGCGCGCTGGGCCTTGCAGCACAACCTCGGGCTGGGCGGCGCCTGCGTCGTGACCGTGTACGAAAAATTGCATTGAGGGCAGCGCCGACTGCGTGTCGAAAACGTCGCGAAGAGGAGACGGCATGAGCAAAAAACTCGAAGGAAAAGTCGCCATCGTCAGCGGATCGGGTCGTGGCATCGGCCGCGAGATCGCGCTCAAGCTGGCGTCCGAGGGCGCCGCCCTGGTCATCAACGATCTCGACGAAACCGTCGCTGCCGCCGTGGTCCGGGAAATCATCGCCGGCGGCGGACGCGCCGTGATCTGCGGCGGCAACGTTACGGCGCCGGACTTCGCCGCGCGCTTCGTCGACACCGCATTGTCGAGTTACGGTCGGCTCGACATCGTGGTCAACAACGCCGGCTATACCTGGGACAATGTGATCCAGAAAATGTCCGACGAACAGTGGGACGCCATCATGGACGTGCATGTGACGGCGCCGTTCCGCATCTTGCGCGCGGCCTCGGAATATTTCCGCCGCGCCGCCAAGGAAGAGGCGGAGCAGGGTGTGGAAGTGTTCCGCAAGGTAGTCAATATTTCGTCGGTGTCGGGTGTGATGGGCAATGCCGGACAGGCCAATTATTCCGCAGCCAAGTCCGCCATCAACGGCCTCACCAAGGCGCTGGCCAAGGAGTGGGGACGCTACAAGGTCAACGTCAACAGCGTTGCCTTCGGCCTCATCAAGACGCGGCTGACCGAAGCGACCGCGGGCGACGATGCCACCATCAACATTTCGGGGCAAGAGATCAAGGTGGGCGTCAACCGGCAACTGATGAAGAACCTGGAAACCATGATCCCGATGGGGCGCGCCGGTACGCCGGCGGAAGCCGCCGGGGCGGTGTACCTGTTCTGCATACCGGAATCGAATTACATCAGCGGGCAGGTCGTCGTATGCGGCGGCGGCAGGCCATGAGTTGTCCGTTGCAACAGGAACGCCGGAATCAAACATGGTCTGCATCCTTTGCCGGATGCAACGCCACTGGGTCGCGGCGTTTGTCGGAGCGACGGAGAGAGGGCCGGGTCAGCGTTTTCCGGCATGTTCCTTGATCATTTGTTTTGCGATCAGCAATTGCTGTATCTGGGATGTACCTTCGTAGATGCGCATCACGCGCACGTCGCGGTAAATCCTCTCGATCGGATACTCGCACATGAAGCCGGCGCCGCCGAAGATTTGCAACACGCGGTCGGCGACTTTTCCCACGGTTTCGGTGGCGAACAATTTGCAGCACGACGCTTCCTTGATCACGGGCAGATTCCGGTCGAAACGCCGCGCCGTGTGTTCGACCATGCATTGCGCGGCCAGCACTTCGGTTTCTGAATCGGCCAGCATCGCCTGCACCAGTTGATGTTGCGCGATGGGGGCGCCGAAAGCCTTGCGCTGCGTCGCGTAGTTCAGCGCCTCGTCGATCAGGCGCCGTGCTGCGCCGATGGCGGCGGCGGCGATGCCGAGGCGGCCGCGGTTGAGCGACGACATCGCCAGCGCGAAGCCGAATCCAAGTTCGCCGATGAGGGCGTCGGCGGGAATGCGGCAGTTGTCGAAGGTCACATCGGCGGTGTGCGAGCCGTGTAGCCCCATCTTGCGGTCGGTCTTGCCGATGCCGAGGCCGGGCGCGCCGCGTTCGACCACGAAGGCCGACAGCCCGCGATGGTCGCTGCTGTCGGGATCGGTGCGCGCGATGACGATGAAGACGTCGGCCGAGGGCGCGTTGGTGATGTAGCGCTTGACGCCGTCGAGCACCCATTCATCGCCGTCCAGGCGCGCGCTGGTGCGCACTGCGGCGGCGTCGGAACCGCAGTCGGGTTCGGTCAGGCAGAACGCGGCGATCAGGTCGCCGCCGGCCAGGCGCGGCAGGTAGCGTTGGCGCTGGGCATCGCTGCCGTAGATCAGCAGTCCGTGTGAACCGACGCCGTTGTTGATGCCGATGGCGGAGCGGAACGACAGGTTGGCGCGGCACAATGCAATCAGCACGGCCACTTCGTCTTCCATGCCGAGGCCGAGGCCGCCCCATCGCTCCGGAATGCTGAGGCCGAACAAGCCCAGCGCCGCCATTTCGCCGAGGATGATGTCCGACACGCGGCCTAGTTCTTCCACCAGCGTTTCGTTCGGCAGCAGGCGCTCGGCGACGAAGCGCTCGACCGCGTTCACGAACTGTTTTCGGGTCTGGTCGTCAAGCGCCATGATGAATGTCCTTGTCGATTTTCGCGTCGGCGTGCGGCGCGATTTCCGCCGTGCCGCAGTTGAGAACCACCACGTCGCGCTGTGGCACGCTGCAACGGAAACCGATGCGTCCGGCATCGATCCGCCAGATTTCAGTGCGCAGCGTTTCGCCGGGAAATACCGGCGCCGAGAAGCGCGCGCCGATGGATTTGATGTCCAGTCTGACGACGGGATCCGGCGGCCAGCACAGTGCTCTGAGGATGGCGTGGGCAGCCATGCCGAAGGTGCACAGGCCGTGCAGGATAGGCCGCGAAAAACCGGCGCGCCGGGCGACTTCTGGATCGGCATGCAAAGGATTGCTGTCGCCGGACAGGCGGTAGATCAGCGCCGCTTGCGGCAGGATGGGCAAGTCGATACAGAAGTCCGCCGTCGTCGTCGGCAGGGGCGCCGATGCCGCGGGAGATGTGTGCGGCGTGGACGGCATGCCCAGCACGCCGCCGTCGCTGCGGCACATCGTCGTCATGCGCAAGGTGCAGACCGGCTCGCCGCTGTCTTCTTCGGTGACCACGCGCTCCTGGTAAATCAGCGCGCCCTTGTCCGGGCCTTTGTCGACGATGTCGACAATGCGCGTGTCGCCGATAAGATGCGCGCAGACGGGCAGCGGCTTGTGCAGGACGACTTGCTGTTCGGCATGCACCACGCGGGTCCAGTCGATGCCGATTTCCGGCAGCTTCATCCAGAAACCGGGATAGGCCAGCACCGTCGCCATGGTCGGCAAGACGCGCAGGTTTTCCTCATAGACGTAGCGGAGTTCGTCGTGATCGAAGGGATCGGCGCCCAGGCCGATGCCGAGTGCATAGAGGATGCAATCCCGCGGTTGTATGTGCTGGCGCGCGACGGGAATCTTCCAGTGCATCAGTTTGCGATAGTCGATCGTCATGCGGCCTCGTCGGTGTGGCGCCTGCGGACATGAACACTACGGCTGCAAAAGCATCAGGGTGACAAATGCGGGGGCCGCCAATGCGGCTAAGGAAATGATGGAATCGTCCTTGACATCAACATACTACTAAGTATATTTAAATGAAGTCAACAAGAAGTGACAAAGGCCGTGCATCGAGGTGTGCGAGCCCGGCGCGTTGCGGGTAAAGTACAGTCCTGAGATGTACAGAACCTGTTTCAGACGCTTCAACAATGGAGACCAGATGCAACATCCAGGGACCTTGATACGCCAGATGCTGGCGCGTGGCGGCGCCGTGCCGGTGCCGGGCTGCTACGACGCGCTGGGTGCGCTGTTGATCGAACAGGCCGGCTTTGAAGCCGCCTACATGACTGGATTTTCGCTCGCCTCCAGCTACGGCAAGCCAGACATCGGCTTGCTGACCATGACCGACATGGTGCAGCAGGCGGCGCGTATTGCCGAGGCCGTGTCGATTCCCGTCATTGTGGATGCCGACACTGGCTACGGCGGCGCCGCCAACATCGTCGAAACCGTGCGTGCCTTTGAGAAAGCAGGCATTGCCGGCCTGCATCTGGAAGACCAGATCATGCCCAAGAAATGCGGCGCCATGGCGGGCAAGAAACTGGTGCCAACCGAGGAAATGGCCTTGCGCCTGAAGGCCGCGCGCGCGGGTCGCAAAAGCGGCGAGAGCAGCGAATTCGTCATCATCGGACGCACCGATGCCATGACCATTTACGGCCTCGAGGAAGTGATCGTGCGCGCCCGGGCGATGGAACGCGCCGGCGCCGACGCCGTCATGGTGCCGTCGCTGAGCACGCCGGCCGAGTTGGAGGCGGTTGCTTCCAGCGTGAAGATTCCGGTGATCTACGTCGCCGCGGAAACGGTACGTCCAAGCTATACGCGCCAGCAACTTGCGGCAGCCGGATTCGCCATGTCGCTGTATCCGCTGTCGCTGATTCAGACCACCTTCAAGGCGCAGCAAAACATGTTGCGCCGCATGTTCGATGCCGGAGACACTGTGCAACTGGTGGACGGCATGGCGCCGTTCGCCGATGTCGGCCGCCTGGTGGGCGTGGAACGCGCCGCCGCCTTCGACGCGCAACTGAACGACGAGAGCTAGCCGACATGGGCGCCACCATGACGCAAAAAATCCTGGCCCGCAGCAGCGGCCGGGAAGCGGTCGGACACGGCGAGATCATCTGGGCCAGCCCCGACCTGGTGACGGCGCCCGAAGTTTCGTTCTCGGCCTACATCAAACGCATCCGCGAAATCGGCGTGACCAGACTGGCGCATCCGGAGCGCGTGGCGGTCGTCATCGACCACGAAGTGCCGGTACACAGCATCGCCGGCGCCGAGCGCAACAAGCTCACGCGCCAGCTTGCGCAGGAGTGGTCGGTCGGCCATTTTTTCGATGGCGTCGGCATCACGCATCCGTTGATGGTGGAGCGGGGCCTGGTCGCGCCGGGCATGTTCGCGGCCGGCGCCGACAGCCATGCGCCCGGCCTGGGCGCGGTCGGCGCCTTGTCGGTGCCGTTCGGTTTTGAAGTGTCCATGGTGCTGGCCACCGGCCAGATCTGGATGAAGGTGCCGGAGACCATCCGCGTGCGCCTGCACGGCGCGTGCCGTCCCGGCGTGGCGGCGCGCGACATCGTGCTGGCGACCATGCAGCAGCTCGACGACGAGGCGACCAGCTATCGCGTCATCGAATACCAGGGCGAGGGATTGTCGACGTTGTCGGTGCCCGAGCGCATGACGATTTGCGGCCTGTGCGTGGACGCCGGCGCGAAGTCGGGGATCGCCGAAGTCGACCGGCGCTGCGCCGACTACCTGCGCGAACATGGCGTGTCCGATCCGCAATTGCTGACCAGCGACGCCGACGCCGAATTCGCGATGACCATCGATCTCGATCTTTCCACATTGACGCCGCGCGTATCGATTCCGCCGTCGCCCAACCATGTGCGCGAAGCGCAGGCCATGTCGGGCATCGCGATCCAGCATGCCTACATCGGTTCCTGCGTGTCCGGCTCGATTGAAGACATCCGTTCCGCCGCCGCCATCTTGCGCGGCCGCAAGGTGCATGCCGGCGTCAACCTGCTGGTGATCCCGGCCACGCAGCAGGTGTTCCGGCAAGCTCTGCAGGAAGGCTTGCTGACCGAACTCGCCGCCGCCGGCGCCAATATCTCGCCATCGACCTGCGGACCGTGCTTCGGCGGCATCGCGCAACTGACTGCCGGCGAGCGCCGCATCAGCACCAGCACGCGCAACGACCCGGGACGCATGGGCAGCAACGAGGCGGAGATTTTTCTTGCCAGCGCGATGACCGTGGCCGCCTCGGCAATCACCGGGCACATCACCGATCCGCGCGCTTATGCCGAGGGAGGTGCGGCATGACGGTCAGCAGCGGACGCGCGTGGAAGTTTTCCAGCGACATTTCCAGCGACCAGTTGATCTCGGCGCGCCACGTCTTCGAATTCGATCCGCGCATGCTGCGCCATCATCTGCTGGCCGAGGTGCGCCCCGAATTCGCCAAGCAGGCGCAGCCCGGCGACGTTATCGTGGCGGGCCGCAATTTCGCCCACGGCAGCAACCACAGCCATCCTTTTCTGGCGATGAAGGCGCTCGGCGTCGGCCTGCTGGTGCGTTCGTTGTCGCGCGGGCCGTTCCGGCTGGCGATCTTCATGGGCGTGCCGGTGCTGATGGCGACGACGGAGGTGCTGGACGCCATCGACGACGGCGACCGGCTCGACATCGATTTCAGCCGCGGCAGCATTCTCAACGTCACGACCGGCAAGCAGATGCAGGTCGAGCCGCTGGCGCCGTTCTTGCAGGACATCGTTAATGCCGGCGGCGGCCTCGAATTTGCGAAGTCGAAGTTGGCTTCATGACCACTCTTATGATGCTTGACCTTCAGGAGTCAACCGGATGCCAGTGATGTCCATCGTGCGCGACACGCCGTTCAGCCAGGATGCAACCAACAACGTAAATCAGCCCGCCGCGATCGTCGTCGAAGCGCTGGAAAAAACCTACGCCACGCACGACGGCGGCAAGGTGCAGGCCCTCGGTCCGATTTCGGTCACCGTGCCGCAGGGCGGCTTCATGACCATCGTCGGTCCGTCGGGCTGCGGCAAGTCGACGCTGCTCAAGCTGTTGTCGGGACTGATTCCGCGTTCGGCGGGATCGATCAAGGTCAACGGCGAGGAAGTGCATGAGCCGCATCGCGATATCGGTATGGTGTTCCAGAGCCCGGTACTGCTGCCGTGGAAAACCGCGATCGACAATGTCCTGCTGCCGGCCAGGGTGCTCGGATTGGACATGGCGGCCAGCCGCGTGCGCGCGCAGGAACTGCTGGAGATGGTCGGCCTGGCAGAATTCGCCAATCGTTATCCGAACGAACTGTCGGGCGGCATGCAGCAGCGCGTCGCCATCGCGCGTTCGCTGATCCACGATCCCTCGATCCTGATGATGGACGAACCGTTCGGCGCGCTCGACGCCATGACGCGCGAAGTGATGAACCTGGAATTGCTGCGCATCTGGCGCCAGGCCGGCAAGACCATCATCTTCGTGACGCATTCGATTCCGGAAGCGATTTTCCTCGGTACCCACGTCATGGTGCTGTCGAACCGTCCCGGTCGCATCGTCGACATGGTGACGGTCGACCTGCCCGCCGAGCGCGGCCTCGACATCATGTCGACCGACGCTTTCGGCGTGTTCAGCAAACGCATTCGCAGCCAGTTCAATACGCAAGGATTCATCTGATGGAAAGCATCCACTCCGGCGCCGCCGCGACGTCCCCGGTTCCGCCCATGTCTTCGCGCCTGGTCCGCACGCTCAGGGCGCGGCCCGAGCTGCTCCTGATTCCCGGCGTGTTCGTCGCCGTCGTGGCGATCTGGGAAACCATCATCCGTCTCTTCGAGATTCCGATCTACATCATGCCGGCGCCTTCGAATATCGCGCTGGCGCTGGTCAATACCGGCTATCTCGACAACGCGCTGTACACGCTCGGCGAAGCCATGCTGGGATTCCTGCTGGCGGCTGCATTCGGCATCGTGCTGGGCGGCCTGATCGCGCAGTTTCCGCTGGCCGAGAAAACCTTGTATCCCTACCTGATCGCCATCCAGACCACACCCAAGGTGGCGGTGGCGCCCTTGTTCATCATGTGGTTCGGCTTCGGCATGACGTCGAAGGTGATCATCGCCGCGACGATCGCCTTCTTCCCGATCCTGGTCAATGTCATCAGCGGCTTGCGCTCGACCGATCCGGCGCGGCTGGAACTGATGCGTTCGCTGCGCGCCACGCGCTGGCAGATTTTCACGATGGTGCGTTTGCCGGGTGCGCTACCGATGATTTTTGCGGGACTCAACATCGCGATCATCTTCAGCATCCTCGGCGCCATCGTCGGCGAGTTCCTCGGCTCCCGCAAGGGCCTCGGCAACGCCATCATGCAGATGAACGTCAACCTCGATACCGCCGGCGTGTTCGCCACGCTGTTCGTGTTGTCGGCGATCGGCGTCTGCCTGCATCTGTTGATGAGTTTCCTGCAACGCAAGGCATTGTTCTGGGCTGACAGTTCGCGTATTCCAACCGTATAGAACGCACAAACAAAAAAGCGGAGACGAACTGATGTAGCCCTTTTTCCGGAGGCGGCATGAGTAGCTTTTCCCTGAAACCGTTGTCCTCCGCACTGGGTGCGGAAGTTGTTGGCCTCGACATGCTCAGGCCGCTCGACGCCGACACCGTGCAGGCATTGACGGAAGCCTGGCATCGCCACGTCATCCTGCTGTTTCGCAACCAGCCGCTGACGTTTGAGGAGCACATCGCTTTCAGCCGTCATTTCGGCGCGCTCGACGATCATGCGGCGATCCCGAAATTCCGTCATCCCGAGCATCCGGAAATCCTGCTGGTGACCAACTACGAAGCCGGAGGAAAACGCCTGGCGGTTGGGCGGCAATGGCATTCCGATTTGTCGACCACCCTGCGCCCGGCCAAGGGCTCGCTGCTGCATTGCGTGGAACTGCCGGAGGTTGGCGGCGATACGATGTTCTGTAACATGTTCAATGCTTGGGAAAGTCTGTCGCCGACCTTGCAGTCGATACTCGACGGCCGCCATGCGTTGCACGACATGAGCGTCGCGCGTGAAACCCGGCTGGCGCGCAGCAGCGAAGAACTGGCCGACATCCGCCGCCGCAATCCGCCGGTGTACCAGCCGATCGCGCGCGTACACGACGGCAGCGGACGCAAGGCCTTGTACGTGAGCGAAATGACCACGCTGTCCATCGAAGGCATGACGGAGGAAGAGAGCCGGCCGATCCTGCAGTACCTGTACGATCGCAGCGTGGTGCCGGAAAACGTCTACCGCCATCGCTGGCAGGTCGGCGATACCATGATGTGGGACAACCGCGGCGCCATGCACATCGCATTGGCCGATTACGATCACAGTCAGCGCCGCATCATGTATCGGACGACCTTGCTGGGCGAACCGTCGGGACGGATTGCCGGTTGAGGCCGGATATCCGCGGCGCGGATCATGTCGAGGGCGTTGCGCGAGGGGCTGCATTTTCGGGGCGAAGTATATTCCATGCGCTTGGCTGAAAATATCTCATCTCTCCACCGCGCAACTGCTGCTATAGTAAAACGCTCAAAAAAACCTGCAACAGACACAACGAGACACACAATGCGCTGGCGCCCCATTGCCCGGCGATCCTGACGGAGGAACAAACAAAATGGCAGCACTGAAGAGAGTCGCATTGGTGACCGGCGCCGGTTCCGGCATCGGCAAACAGATTTCGCTGGCCTTGCTGCGCGAGGGTTATGCCGTCGTGCTGGCGGGCCGCCGCCGGGAACCGTTGGAGGAAACCGCCAAGGCTGCAGGCGAGTCCGGCGTCAACGCACTGGTGGTGCCAGCCGACGTGAGCGATCCGGTTTCGGTGAAGAATCTGTTTGCCAAGGCGAAAGAGAAGTTCGGTCGTCTCGACCTGCTGTTCAACAACGCCGGCATCTTCGCGCCGCCGGTATCGCTGGAAGAGCTGAGCTATGAGCAATGGAAGTCGGCGGTCGACATCAACCTCACCGGCGTGTTCCTGTGTACGCAGGAAGCGTTCAGGATCATGAAGGAGCAGTCGCCGCGCGGTGGCCGCATCATCAACAATGGTTCGATTTCGGCGCATGCGCCGCGGCCGTTCTCGGTGTCGTATACCGCGACCAAGCACGCGATCACCGGGCTGACCAAATCGACTTCGCTCGACGGCCGCCGCTACGACATCGCCTGCGGCCAGATCGACATCGGCAATGCCTCGACCGACATGACCGAGTTGATGAAGAAAGGCACTTTGCAGGCCGACGGTTCGGTGCAGGTCGAGCCGACCATGGACGCCGGCCATGTGGCCAAGGCGATCCTGTATATGGACAGCCTGCCGCTGGACGCCAACGTGCAATTCATGACGGTGATGGCGACCAAGATGCCGTTCATCGGCCGCGGCTGAATTTTCTCAGCACAAAATCAAACGCGCTTGCTGGCAACGGAAGCGCGTTTTTTCATGCAGGCTGGTTTTTGAGGCCGGACCAGCGCGGCGTGAGCGCATGAGGAATGTGGTAAAGGTCGAGTACGCGGCCCAGCGTATGGTCGATCATTTCCTCGATCGATTGCGGACGGTGATAGAAGCCCGGCAGCGGCGGGAAGATGATTCCGCCCATTTCGGTGACGCTGGTCATGTTGCGCAGGTGCGCCAGGTTGAACGGCGTTTCGCGCACCATCAACACCAGCCGGCGGCGCTCCTTGAGGACGACATCGGCGGCGCGCGTGATGAGGTTGTCGGACAGGCCGTTGGCGATGGCGGCCAGCGTTTTCATCGAACAAGGCGCGACGATCATGCCGGACGATGCGAATGAGCCGCTGGCAATGGAGGCGCCGACATCGCGCACCGGATGCACGACATCGGCCAGCGCTTCGACATCCTTGCGACTCATGTCGAGTTCCTGATGCAGGTTCAGCACGCCGGCTTCGGAGACCAGCAGATGCGTTTCGATGCCGGCGTCGCGCAGCACGCGCAACAGACGCACACCGTAGGCGACGCCGGTCGCACCGGTGATGGCGACGATCAGGCGTTGACGGGTCGGCACGGAAGGCGTGGCGGTCGTGGCGGTAGCCAGCGGATCAGCCCTTGAACAGGGTTTGCAGTTCGCCCGATTCGTACATTTCGCTCATGATGTCGGAACCGCCGACGAATTCGCCGTTGACATACAGTTGCGGGATGGTCGGCCAGTTGGAGTATTCCTTGATGCCCTGGCGCACATCGGCGCTTTCCAGCACATTGACGGTGACGATATTCTCGGCCCCGCTGGCTTTGAGCAACTGGATAGCCTTGCCGGAAAAGCCGCATTGCGGGAATTGCGCAGTACCCTTCATGAACAGCACGACAGGGTTTTGGCTCACGGTTTCCTTGATCCAGGATTGGACATCGCTCATGACTACACCTTCAAAAAGTTCTCAATGCCGCCATTATATGAAAAAGCGGGCCGTCGCGTTGGGAGAGTGCGCGATGAATAAAGTGTCCGATTGGCAACTTATCGTTGTATGCGAAGATGATGCGCAGTGATGCCGGAAATGCGTAAATGATTTTCTGTTGTCTTTTCGTCAAGCTAAAAGAAGGCAAGGGGCTTGAAGGCGAGGATCGACAACAAGGACCAAAACAAGAAAGGGCGCTGATGCGCCCTTTTTTCATGGCCGGTCCAATTTGCCGGCTAGTTGGCTATCATCACGTGGCTGCTGCGGGAACAATCTCTTCCGGCAGGCGTTTTGCCTCCGAATGATGATTCTGCAAGCGGTCCTTGTGCTTGATGACCTGGCGGTCCAGTTTGTCGATCAGCATGTCGATGGCGGCATACAGGTCATGTGCAATGCTTTCGACATGCAAATCCTTACCTTTGATGTGAACGTTGATTTCTGCTTTCTGGCGTTTTTCTTTTTCGGTCAGCTTGTCTACGCTGAGAATCACGCTGATGTCGATCACGTGGTCAAAGTGGCGCTTGATGCGCGTCAGCTTGTTTTGCACGTATTCACGGATGGCGGGGGTCAAATCGAGGTGATGGCCACTAATGGTCAGATTCATACAGCACTCCTATCGTGAGATTGCTGGAGGTTCTTTCGCATTGTCCGGCTGTCTGCAGGGCAAAATCAGGCGAAACACCCGAACACGCATGAGAACACAGCAACGATGCTTTGCTACAGAAAAACTTACAGAGATTTGCGGAGATTAACCGGCGGGATCTTGAGCACTTCGCGGTATTTTGCGACGGTTCGTCGCGCCACAACCATGCCCTGTTCCGCCAACATGTCTGCAATCTTGCTATCAGAGAGTGGGTTCTTAGGGTCTTCTGCTCCTATCAATTGTTTGATGAGAGCCCGTATCGCAGTGGAGGATGCTTCACCTCCGGTTTCTGTTGCGACGTGGCTGCCGAAGAAGTATTTCAACTCAAACATGCCATGCGGGGTCAGCATGTACTTCTGAGTCGTCACACGAGAAATAGTACTCTCGTGTAGACCTAGTGTATCAGCTATTTCACGCAACACAAGGGGTCTCATGGCAACCGCGCCATGAGAGAAAAAGTTGCGTTGCCGTTCAACAATTGCCTGAGCAACACGCAAAATCGTGTCGAAGCGTTGCCGCATATTTTTGATCAGCCATTTGGCTTCCTGCAGTTGCGAACCGAGCGATCCGTCGCCTTTGGTCTGCTTGAGCGCATTGGCGTACATGGCGTTGACGCGCAGGCGCGGCATGACGTCGTGATTGAGCAAAACCTGCCAGCCGTCCTTGGTCGCTTTGACAATGACGTCGGGCACGACGTAGTCGGAAGTTTCCGATGCGAAAGCGGCACCCGGATGAGGGTGGCACTGGCGAATGACGGCCTGCGCTTCGCGCAGGTCTTCATCGTCGCAGCCGAGGGCTTTCTTGATCTTGTTGAAATCCCTTTGTGCGAACAGCGCCAGGTAATCTTCCACGATGGTGAGCGCGAGCCGGCGTGTGACAAAGGCAACTTTCGGCAAACGCCTGATCTGCAGCGCCAGGCATTCGGAGGCGCTGCGCGCGCCGATGCCGGCGGGGTCGAAGCTCTGCAATAGCTTTAAGGCAATTGACAGTTCTTCAATCTGGATTTCCAGTTCTTCGGGCAGGCGCGCGTGGATTTCTTCCAGCGATTCTTCCAGGTAGCCGTGTTCGTCAAGCGCGTCGATGAGCAGTTCTACCAGTGCTCGATCGCGCGTGTTGCGCACGGTCAGGCGCGCCTGTTCCAGCAGATGTTCGCGCAGGGTGACGTCATGCGCTTCCAGTTGCGGGCGGGCGTCTTCGTCGTCGGGCGTCTTGCCGGTGCGGGCGACGTCGTCGAAGCTCCATTCGGCATCGCCGCTGACGTTGTCGTCGCCGTTGCCGAGGCTGTCGGTCAGCTCGCTTGTTTCGCCTTCGCTCGGCGCGGCGCTGGGGGCGACGTTCTCGGCCGGATCGGCTTGCGCCGACGGTGTCGGGCTGATGGCGCCGTCGGCCAGCAGGCGCACTGAATTGTCGAGCGCATCGTCGAGACGTTCCAGCAGCGGATTGTCCGACAGAATCTGTTCCAGTTCCTGATGCAGTTCCAGCGTGGACAGTTGCAGCAAACGGATCGACTGCTGCAATTGCGGCGTCAATGCCAGATGCTGGGAAGTGCGTAGCTGGAGGGATTGTTTCATTCAGTTAGCCTGGCGCTACATGCGGAAATGTTCGCCGAGATACACGCGGCGTACGGATTCATTGGCAATGATATCGTCAGGGCTGCCGCTGGCCAGTACGGTGCCCTGGTTGATGATGTAGGCGCGGTCGCAGATGCCCAGCGTTTCGCGCACGTTATGGTCGGTGATCAGCACGCCGATGCCGCGCTCCTTGAGGAAGCGCACGATGCGCTGGATCTCGATCACGGCGATCGGATCGATACCGGCAAACGGCTCGTCCAGCAGCACGAAGCGCGGATCGGTCGCCAGCGCGCGGGCGATTTCGACGCGCCGGCGTTCGCCGCCGGACAGCGACAAAGCCGGACTTTCGCGCAGCTTTTCGATCTGCAATTCGTGCAGCAGGTTGTTCAGGCGGCCTTCGATCTCATCGCGGCTGAGCGGTTTGCCATTTTCCTTGCGCAATTCCAGAACGGCGCGAATGTTGTCTTCGACGGTCAGCTTGCGAAACACCGAAGCTTCCTGCGGCAGGTAGGACAGGCCGAGTTCGGCGCGCTGGTGGATCGGCAGGCGTGAAATGGCGGCGCCGTCCAGGTCGATATCGCCGCCGTCGGACGGCACCAGGCCGACGATCATGTAGAACGAGGTGGTTTTGCCGGCGCCGTTGGGGCCGAGCAGCCCGACCACTTCGCCGCTGGCGACTTCAAGCGAGACGTCATGCACGACCTGGCGCGCGCCGTAACTCTTTTGCAGTCCGCGTACAACCAGAGAACTGATCGCCATCTTATTGACCCTTCGAGGATTCGACGCGCGGCTGGATGATCGCCGTGATGCGGCCGCTGCCGGGTTTGCTTTCGCCGGTGTTGGTGTTGTTGACCGAATAGAATTCGGCACGGCTGTCGTAAGAGATGAACTCGCCGTTGACTTCATCGGTCACGCGCGGACCGTCCATGCGCTGCATATGGGCGCGCGTAAACAGTTTCGAGATTTCGGTTTTTTCGCTGTATTCGATGCGCTCGGCCTGACCTTCGATCCACAGGTTGGGGCCGCCGTCGCGCTTCTGGCGGAAGCTGGCAAGCTGACCGGGCGCGGCGTACAGGATGGCGAATTCATAGCCGGCCGGATCGGTAGTCAGCACGACCTTGCCGGCCTTGATCAGCAGCGTGCCGCGCGTGAGCACGACGTTGCCGGTGAAGGTCTTCACCTGCTTGACGTCGTCGTAGACCATTTGTTCGGCTTCGATGCGCGTCGGTTTTTCGGTGTCGGCGCGTTCGGCGCGCGCGATGCTGACGACGCTCATCAGGAGCAGGGTGAGCAGAGGCAGTAGTGAGGTAGGTTTCATAGGAATCTGCGCAAGTATCTCGCTTGGTTGTGCCGGCTGGCTGTGGCGCTAGCGTGGACGCGGCTGGTAAGTGCCGCGCACATCGTGTAATAACTGGAATTCCTGTATCGCGTTGTTGGCGATCATGCCGGTGCCGGTCATGACGGACTTGCCCATCGTGATTTCGACCGGCTTGTCGGTCCTGGCGACGTCGTCGTCGGGCAGCAGCAGGAGGTATTCGGTCTTCAGATGCATGTCTTCGGTCTTGCCGATTGCGGCGCGATCGGCGTTGACGTCCTCATACATATGGATCTTGCTGTTGTCGTCTTCAATGAAGGCGCGCTTCGAGCGCAGCGTCATCGGTGGTTTTGCCTTGTCCAGACTGGTGATCACGGGTGAGGTCACCTCGAACGAATCGGTGTCCGGGAAGTGCACCATTTTTTCACCGACGATGTCGTAGCGCGGCTGGCCGGTTTCGGACATTTTCACGTAACTGAATTGTTCGACATAGTAATCCGGCTTGCTGCGCGGACGCGCTGCCAGCGTGTCGTCGATGTTGCGGCGCATGACCTGCAGCACCCAGAAGCTGCCCAGCGCCAGCGTCGTCAGGACGACCAGCACGATAATCAACCGGATGCGCTGCGCCGCGCGTTCGCCGCTATGGTTACTCATGCCAGGTAGCCGGCCAGCGCCGTTTCGTAATGACCCTGCACCGTCAGGATGAAATCGCAGATCTCGCGCGCGGCGCCATTGCCGCCGCAGCCTTCTGTGATGTAATCGACGCGCTGCCTGACGTCGTGATGGCCGTTGGCGACGCAGGCGGTGAAGCCGACCTTGGTCATGACCGGCAAGTCGATCACGTCGTCGCCGAGGTAGCCGCACGCGCAAGCCGCGACGCCGGTCTGTTCCAGCAACTGGGCAAAGGCGACGCGCTTGTCATGCACGCCCTGGAACACGTGGGCGATGCCCAGGTCCCGGGCACGGCGCAGTACGATCGGCGACTGGCGGGCGGTGATGATGGCCGTGGCGACGCCGCCGTATTGCTGCAGCATCTTGATGCCGTGGCCGTCCAGCGCGTTGAAGCGTTTTACCGGCTCGCCGTCCGCGCCGTAATACAAGCCGCCGTCGGTGAGCACGCCGTCGACGTCGAAAATCATCAGCCGCACTTGTGCGGCTTTGGCAATCGCGGCGGCGCTGGCCGTGCTGAATCGGTCTGCCATCAGATCACCTTGGCGCGGGTCAGGTCATGGATGTGCAATGCGCCGACCAGCCTGCCTTGGGCATCGGCGACGAGGACCTGGTTGATGCGGAATTCTTCCATCAGTTCGACGGCGTCGACCGCCAACTGGTCGGGATTGATGGTGCGCGGGCCGCGATGCATGACGTCGGCAATCGAAAATTTCATGAAATCGCCGCCGCGTTCCAGCAGGCGGCGCAAGTCGCCGTCGGTGAACACACCGATCGGACGGTTGTCGTCGTCGACCACGGCGGTCATCGCCATGCCCTTGCGCGTGATTTCCATCAGCGCCGTCGACAGCGAGACGTCCGGCCTGACCGCCGGGATGGCGTCGCCGGTGCGCATGACGTCGCGCACGTGGGTCAGCAGGCGGCGACCTAATGCACCGCCAGGGTGCGAACGGGCGAAGTCTTCTTCCATGAAGCCGCGCGCATCCAGCAGCGACACCGCCAACGCATCGCCCATCGCCAGCGTGGCGGTGGTGCTGGCGGTGGGGGCCAGGTTCAGGGTGCAGGCTTCCTTGGCGACGCCGACGTTGAGGTGGATTGCCGACAGCAGCGCCAGGCTGGACTCGTCGTTGCCGGTCATGGCGATCAGGTAGGCGCCCATGCGTTTGATGATCGGCACGATCGCCATCAACTCCGCTGTTTCGCCGGAATTCGAAATGGCGATGAACACATCGTTGGGCGTAACCATGCCGAGGTCGCCATGCGCGGCTTCGGCCGGATGCATGAACAGCGCCGGCGTGCCGGTGGAAGCGAAAGTCGCCGCGATCTTGCGGGCGATGTGGCCGGATTTGCCGATGCCGGAAACCACCACGCGGCCCTTGCATTCCAGCAAGATGCCCACGGCGCGGGCCAGCGGCTCGGACGCGGCGTCGGACATGCGCGCTTTCAGGGCCAGGATGGCGTCGGCTTCGATCTGCAGGGTTTGACGGGCGAGACTCAACGCGCGCTGCGCGCGTTCGGTAGAAAAAGCTTTTGGCAAGATTTTAGGTTCGGTTACACTCATTACCGAAGTATAAACGAATTACGAAAGCAAAAAACTTGCCAGATGTAACCTCGTGTAGCGCCAGGGATGTCCAGCCGCTGATCCGGCCGCGCCGCCGGGGATGTCGGAGCCTTGGGAAACAGTGCCTGCAGCGGCGCCATACCGTCCGGAATCCTTGGCGGCGGGCATGATTCTGGCTTAACAGGCCCTGCGGCCTCCATTTATAAGAATTGCTTCGTTTTCAACTACATGTTTTCAGGACTAGAGCTCACTCTTTTTCTACTTGGCGCCGCGGTACTTGGCGTTGTCGCATTTCGAATGCTGCATTTGCCGCCGATGCTGGGTTATCTGGTGGTCGGCATCATCATCGGTCCGCACGGACTGGGCTTTGCCGAGGACAATGAAACCACGCATGCGCTGGCGGAGTTCGGCGTGGTCTTCCTGATGTTTTCGATCGGGCTGGAATTCTCCCTGCCCAAATTGTCTTCCATGCGCAATATCGTCTTCGGCCTTGGCGTGGCGCAGGTGCTGGGGACGATTGCCGTGGCGATGGTGTTCGGCTGGAGTGCGGCCTACATCCTGCCGCAAATGCACAGCATCAGTTGGCCGGCTGCTTTCGCACTGGGCGGAGCACTGGCGATGTCGTCCACCGCAATCGTTTCCAAACTGCTGACCGAGCGGCTGGAACTGGAAACCGAACACGGCCGCCGCATCCTCGGCATCTTGCTGTTCCAGGACCTGGCGCTGGTGCCGTTGCTGATCGTGGTGCCCGCACTGGCCAAGAATTCCGGCAACCTGGTCGTGACGCTGGCCTGGGCTTCCACCAAAGCGCTGGTGGTGCTGGCCTTGCTGCTGTTCTTCGGCCATAAGCTCATGCGCAGTTGGTTCCAGATCGTCGTCAAGCGACGCTCGCAGGAACTGTTCATGCTGAACCTGCTGATGATCACGCTGGGCGCCGCCTGGATTACCGAAAAAGCCGGCCTGTCGCTGGCGCTGGGCGCCTTCATCGCAGGCATGCTGATTTCCGAGACTGAATACAAGCATCAGGTGGAAGAAGACATCAAGTCCTTCCGCGACGTCCTGCTGGGATTGTTCTTCATCACCATCGGCATGTTGCTCAATGTGCATCTGGTGCTGGAACACTGGTGGCTGGTCCTGTTCCTGCTGATCGGCCCGGTATCGCTGAAGTTCACGTTGATTGCCGCGCTGGCGAAGCTGTTCGGCTCATCCACCGGCGTTGCCCTGCGTACCGGTCTGGCGCTGGCGCAGGCCGGCGAATTCGGCTTCGTGCTGCTGAACCAGGCGGGCGGGCTGCAATTGATGGATCCCATGCTGATACAGGTGATCCTGGCGTCGATGGTGTTGTCGATGCTGGCGGCGCCTTTTATCATCGCCAAATCCGATGCCATCGTCATGAAGCTGTCGTCCAACGAATGGATGCTGCAATCGCTGGCGCTCACGCAACTGGCCACGCGAACCATGTCGAGCCAGAAGCACGTCATCATCGCCGGCTTCGGCCGCAGCGGACAGAGCCTGGCCAAGCTGCTCGACGAAGAAGGCATTCCCTATCACGCGCTGGAACTCGATCCCGAACTGGTGCACGATACCCGCGTCGCCGGCGCCAACGTTTCCTATGGCGACGCTGCCCGCCGCGAAAGTCTGGTGGCCGCAGGCATCCATCGCGCCGCCGCGCTGGTGGTGACCTATGCCAGTACGCCATCGGCGCTGAAGGTGCTGCATCATGCCGGCGAACTGGCGCCGACCTTGCCGGTCATTGTGCGCAGTCACGACGACGCCGACCTTGAGAAACTGCTCGCCGCCGGCGCCACCGAAGTCGTGCCGGAGGCGCTGGAAGGCAGCCTGATGCTGGCGTCGCATGCGTTGGTGATGCTGGGCGTGCCGTTGCGCCGGGTCGTGCATCGCGTGCAAAGTGCGCGCGACGAGCGCTACACCTCCCTGCGTGGTTACTTCCACGGCGCCTCGGATGTGCCTGAAGACAATGACAATCTGAACGTGCGCCTGCAATCGGTCGCGCTTGACGAGAGCGCCGGCGCCATCGGCAAGACGCTGTATCAGGTTGCTCTGGAACAGTTCGATACCGACGTCACCATGCTCAGGCGCGGCAAGCTGCGCATCGACTTCACTCCCGACACGATCCTGCAAGCCGGCGACATTGTGGTCTTGCGGGGGACCGGCGAAAACATACTGCGCGCCGAAAAACGTTTGCTGAAGAAGTAGTCCAAATCATCAGACGCATTAACGGCCTGTCGCCGATGTTGTGCAACAACAGGCGACCTTTCAGGAACCTGACAGAGTGGTGTTCATTAGTGCTCATAGGCAATCTCGCTGCGATGATTCTCCTGCCGTTTGATCCATAGATGGGACCGTGGCCGTCAATTCGTTGAAATGCGACCCCGGCAGGGCTCTATTCCGAGTATCTTCCTGCGACAAATGCTCGGACACTGATCTCCTACGCAACGTGTTTGTCCTGCCATTCGGAAGGAGTTTCCATGTTCAAGAATCTCTCCATCAAGGCGCGCCTGATTTTCGTTGTCAGCTTTCTCTCGGTTCTGCTGGCGCTATTTGGCATCGTCGGTATTGTCAGCCTGCAGCAAACCAATACCGCGATGCAATCGCTCTACGAGGATCGGCTGGTGGCACTGGGACAGTTGTTGCAAGTGACCGATGCCGTCAATGCCGGGCGCTATACGATTTCCAGCGCCATCGTCGGCGATTCGGGAGAGATCGACAAGAGTATGGATAACCTGGTGAAGAAGTTGGCGGACGGAGAAAAAGTTTGGGGGGAATATCTCGCCACTTATCTCACACCCGAGGAAACGAAGCTTGCGGCGCAATTCGGTGCACAAAACAAAAAGTTTGTGGTCGAAGGCGTCAAGCCGGCGATCGAGGCGCTGCGTAACCGGAATCTTCAGGGGGCAACCGACTTGTACAATGGAAAGATGCTGGAATTGTTCAAGCAACTCAACGTCACCATGAGCAAGCTGACCACGTTGCAGCAGGATGTCGGCAAGCAGCTCTATGACGAATCGCAGGCGCGTTACCGGACTTTCCTGACGATGACGATCGCGGCCATTGCGGTTGGCTTGTCGGTGGCGGCGATCATAGGCATCTGGCTGGTGCGTGCTATTTCCGGTCCGCTCAACAAAGCCGTCAAGGTAGCCCGTGGCGTTGCCGACGGTGATCTGACTCAGTCTATCGAAGTGCATTCGCGCGATGAAGCCGGGCAGTTGATGGAAGCCTTGCGGACCATGAACGGCCGTCTCCAGCAAATCGTCGGCGAAGTGCGCGTCAGCACGGACACCATCGCGACGGCCTCAAGTGAAATCGCCTCCGGCAATCTGGATTTGTCGGCGCGCACCGAAAGCCAGGCCGGCTCGCTGGAAGAGACCGCTTCGGCAATGGAAGAACTGACCTCGACCGTGAAGCAAAATGCCGATAACGCCCGCCAGGCCAACCAACTCGCAGCTTCCGCGTCGCAGATCGCAATCGAAGGCGGCGATGTCGTCAGCAAGGTGGTGGTGACGATGAACAACATCAATGATTCGTCGAAGAAAATCGTCGACATCATCAGCGTGATCGACGGCATTGCGTTCCAGACCAACATCCTCGCCCTGAATGCGGCGGTGGAAGCGGCGCGCGCCGGCGAACAGGGCCGCGGTTTCGCAGTCGTGGCGTCGGAAGTGCGCAGCCTTGCGCAACGCAGCGCCGCTGCTGCCAAGGAAATCAAGACACTCATCGACGACTCGGTGCAAAAAGTCGGCGAAGGCAGCAAGCTGGTCGAGCAAGCCGGCGTCACCATGGATGGAGTCGTCTCCAGCGTCAAGCACGTGACCGATGTCGTGGGTGAAATTACGGCTGCCAGCCAGGAGCAGAGTTCGGGCATCGAAGAAGTCAATCGCGCCATCACGCAGATGGACGAAACGACGCAGCAGAATGCGGCGCTGGTGGAGCAAGCCGCCGCCGCCGCACAATCCCTGCAGGACCAGGCCCAGCGTCTGGCGCAGGCGGTCAGCGTGTTCAAGCTCGATGGCAGTCGCCAGGTTGCCGCGGCTCCGGGCAGGACGATGGGCATCACGCCGCGCCCGACGGCCGCGACCGCATCGCCGGCGGTGAAAAAAGCCGCTGCCAAGCAGCCACCCAAACCGGCGGCTGCACCGGCACCTGCATTGGCGGCGAGCGCAGCCGGCAAGCCTGGCGACGACGGCGATTGGGAACAATTCTGATCCGATTGCGCGCAGCGGCGCCGGCATGAAAAAAGGGTATCGCCATCGCTGGCAATACCCTTTTTTATCTTTTGGGGAGTTCCTCAGTCCAGCAGGATGTCGTCCGATGCCGCCGAGCGCGTTCCCGGCGTCGGCGGGTTGCTCTGGCCATGGTAGGCGAATACGACCGAAGCCTTGACCTGGTCGGAGTTGTTCCTGCCGGCGGCGTGGAACAGGCCGCTGTGGAACAGCACCACGTCGCCTTTGTCCAGCGGCAGCGAAATGCCCTGCGCAAACAATGCCTGATTGGCCGGCATTTCCGGGCGCAGGAAATCGAGTTCGTCCATCTGTTCCGGCTGTAATTGCAGCCGCTGCGAACCGGGGATGAATTGCAGGCCGCCATTGTCGACATGTTCCGGACCCAGCGCCAGCCAGACCGAAATCAGTTCATTGCGCGGAAACGACCAGTAGCGGATGTCGCGATGCCAGCCGGTGGCAGTGCCGAAGGTCGGATGTTTGGTCATCACGCAATTGTGATGCGCCAGCGTGACGCAGACCGGCTCGGCAAACAACTGGTGCAGCGCCGCCACCAGCCGAGGATCGGACGCCCAGGCGCGAAAATGCGCGTCGCGCTGCCATGCCGCGCGCAAACGCCGCGCCGTGCGGCCGCCCGGCGCGTCCAGCGAAGCCGGCGCGCCCTCGTAGCCGACTTCGGCTTCATATTCGAGCGGCGCGACGGCCTGCTGCACATGTTCGCGCGCGACGGCCAGCATGTCGTCGCAAGCCGCCGCGGGAACGAAGCCTTTGAGCAGCAGGTAGCCATCGTGCCGGAAGGCGGCAATCTGGGCTGAGGAAAGTTGGTTTTCCATGGCGCTTTCTTATTCCTTCTTTCCTATTTTTTCTTCTTGAGCAATGGCGCCAGATACTGGCCGGTGATGCTGGCGGGATTCTTGGCCACGTCTTCCGGCGAACCGGTGGCGATGATCTGGCCGCCGCCGGCGCCGCCTTCAGGACCGAGGTCGATGACCCAGTCGGCGGTCTTGATGACGTCGAGGTTGTGCTCGATGATGGTCACCGTATTGCCTTGGTCGCGTAGCCGATGGATCACTTTCAGAAGCAGGTCGATATCGTGGAAGTGCAGGCCGGTGGTCGGTTCGTCCAATATGTACAGGGTACGCCCGGTATCGCGTTTGGACAACTCCAGCGACAGCTTGACGCGTTGCGCTTCGCCGCCGGACAGCGTGGTCGCGCTCTGGCCCAGCTTGATGTAGCCGAGGCCGACGTCGAGCAGGGTTTGCAGCTTGCGCGCGATCAGCGGCACCGGCAGGAAGAATTCATGCGCGTCTTCCACCGTCATCTCAAGGATTTCGGTGATGTTCTTGCCCTTGTATTGCACTTCCAGCGTTTCGCGGTTGTAGCGTTTGCCGTGGCAGACGTCGCACGGCACGTAGACGTCCGGCAGGAAGTGCATCTCGACCTTGATCACGCCGTCGCCCTGGCAGGCTTCGCAGCGGCCGCCCTTGACGTTGAACGAGAAGCGTCCGGCGCTGTAGCCGCGCTCTTTGGCCATCGGCACCGTCGCGAACAGATCGCGGATCGGCGTGAACAAACCGGTGTAGGTCGCCGGATTGGAACGCGGCGTGCGGCCAATCGGCGCCTGGTCGACCGAGATCACCTTGTCGAAGTGTTCCAGGCCGCTGATCGACTCATGCTCCGCCGGCTCGGTCTGCGAACCGTAGAGGTGGCGTGAGGCGGCCAGGTACAGCGTATCGTTGACCAGCGTCGACTTGCCGGAACCCGATACGCCGGTGACGCAGGTCAGCAGGCCGACCGGCAGGTCGAAGCTGACGTTCTTCAGGTTGTTGCCGGTGGCGCCGGTGATGGTCAACTGGCGCTCCGGATCGGCTTGCACGCGCTTTTTCGGCACGGTGATTTCGAGCGAGCCGTTGAGGTATTTCGCGGTCAGCGATTTCTTGCTCTTGAGGATGTCGGCCAGCGTGCCCTGTGCGATCACTTCGCCGCCGTGCACGCCTGCGCCGAGGCCCATGTCGACCACGTAATCGGCGGTGCGGATGGCGTCTTCGTCATGCTCGACCACCAGCACGCTGTTGCCGATGTCGCGCAAGTGCTTGAGCGTGCCGATCAGGCGGTCGTTGTCGCGCTGGTGCAGGCCGATCGACGGCTCGTCCAGCACGTACATGACGCCGGTCAGGCCGGAACCGATCTGCGAAGCCAGGCGAATGCGCTGCGCTTCGCCGCCCGACAACGTGTCGGCGCTGCGTTCGAGAGACAAGTAATCGAGGCCGACATTGTTGAGGAATTTCAGGCGCGAGACGATTTCCTTGATGATGCGGTCGGCGATTTCCTTCTTGGCGCCGGTCAGCTTCAGGTTCTCGAAAAACGACAATGTCTCGCGCAGCGGCGTCGCCGCCACTTCATAGATCGCGCGCTGCTGGCGGCCCGAACCGACCTTGACGAAACGCGCTTCCACGCGCAGGCGCGCGCCGTGGCAGGACGGGCATTCTTTTTCGTTGATGAACTTGGCCAGTTCTTCCTTGACCGCCATCGAATCGGTTTCGCGGTAGCGGCGCTGCAGGTTGGTGACCACGCCCTCGAAAGTGTGCTCGCGGATCACGGTGCGGCCGCGCTCGTTCACGTAGGTGAACGGGATGGTCTGGCGGCCGGAACCGTACAGGATCACTTGCTGCGCTTTTTCCGGCAACTGCTCGAACGGGATGTCGATGTCGAACTCGTAGAACGCCGCCAGGTTCGACAGCATCTGGAAGTAGAACTGGTTGCGCCGATCCCAACCCTTGATCGCGCCGCTGGCCAGCGACAGGTTGGGGAAGGCGACGATGCGTTTCGGATCGAAGAACTCGATGTGGCCAAGGCCGTCGCATTCCGGACAGGCGCCCATCGGATTGTTGAACGAGAACAGGCGCGGCTCCAGCTCCTGCAACGAGTAGCCGCAGATCGGGCAGGCGAATTTGTTGGAGTAAAGATGTTCCTTGTCGGTATCCATTTCCAGCGCGATCGCGCGGCCTTCCGCGAGGCGCAGCGCGGTCTCGAAGCTTTCCGCCAGGCGTTGCTTGATGTCGGCCTTGACCTTGATGCGGTCGATGACGACGTCGATGGTGTGCTTCTCGGTTTTCTTCAGTTTGGGCAGGTCGTCGATTTCATATACCTTGGCCGTGCCGGTGCCGCTCTGGATGCGGAAACGCACAAAGCCCTGCGCCTGCATCTGTTCAAACAGGTCGACATGTTCGCCCTTGCGGTTGGCCACCACCGGCGCCAAAATCATCAGCTTGGTGTCTTCCGGCATGGCCAGCACGGCGTCGACCATCTGCGATACCGATTGGGCCGCCAGCGGATTTTCCGGATGATCGGGGCAATACGGCGTGCCGACGCGCGCGTACAGCAGGCGCAGGTAATCGTGGATTTCGGTGACGGTGCCGACGGTCGAGCGCGGATTGTGCGAGGTCGCCTTCTGCTCGATCGAGATCGCCGGCGACAGGCCTTCGATCATGTCGACGTCGGGTTTTTCCATCAGTTGCAGGAACTGGCGCGCATAGGAAGACAGCGATTCGACATAGCGTCGCTGGCCTTCCGCATACAGCGTATCGAAAGCCAGCGACGACTTGCCCGAGCCGGATAAACCTGTGATGATGATGAGCTTGTTGCGCGGCAGGTCGAGGCTGATGTTCTTCAGATTGTGCGTGCGTGCGCCGCGAATGCGAATTTCTTCCATGGATGCCTTCAGCGTAAGTTTTCCATCAGAGGTTCATATGAACATCGAATGGAGGATCAACCTATTACTATATCAGGAGTCACCATTTGCGGCTGAGCCGGCGGCGGCCGGCGCGCTGCGCTCGTAGACGGTGAATGTCTGTTTGTCGTCGCCGTCACGCGAACCTGTCCAGAAGGGCTTCCAGCCGCCTGCAGGCAAACCGGTGCCGAACGGCGACTGCACGATCACCCAGCGGCAATCGGTATTCTGCGCAGCGTTCACCGGCTGGTGCAGGATGCCCGTGTAGTAGTACAAGGTGGGCGCTTCCGATTCCCCCAGCCCGATGCTGGCCATGCAATCGCCCTCGCGCCATGCAGGAAGCAGCTCGGCCGACAGGCGTTCGTAGACGAATTCATAACTCTTGGCGTGGTCGGCCCACGGCAGCAATAGTGTGTAAGCAACGCCCCACGTCATCGTGATGCCGGCAAACCAGCTACCGGCGCCGCGCCATTTTCCGAATTGCTTCAGGCGCGGCAGGCACAGCAGCCAGCTCAGCGTCAGCAGGGCGGCCGTCGTCAACGCCAGCGGCTGCAAGGGCGAGACATAGTCGATCGGCAGCCATTTCGCAAGAGGCGAAAGAAGATCATGTTGTTCGACAGGACCGGTGGAAATGGCGTATGCCATCCAGATAAACGCAGTTGCCGCACCAAAAAACAAACGCGCCAACCAATCCCAGCCGGCGTGCAGAGAGTCCGGCAGGCGATCGATCGCACGAGAGCCCAGCATGCATAAAGGCAGGATCAGCGGCAGCAGGTACAACTGGCGCGCCGTGGCCGACACCAGCAGGAGGACTACGCAAATCAGCGTGAACGACAGAGGCACGGCAATGCGCGGCCGGTTCATCTTGCGCCAGTCGCCGGTCACGATCGCGAACGCCGCCAGCGGCGCGCCAGGCAAGGCGAAACCCGATAGGGCGCGGAAAATGACGGCATGATCATTGCCCGAACCCAGTTTTTTCACGGAAAAACCGAAGAAACGTCCGACGTTGTTGTCCCAGAACCATTCCATGAACAGCGGCAGCGAGTGTTGCGCCAGCAGCAGCGGCCAGATCACGAAGAACGGCAGCGACACCAAGATGGCCGCACCGATCATATACAGATAGGATCGCGAGCGGCACGCTGGCACCATGGCGGCGACGCAGAGAGCGGTTGCGGCGTAAATGATGGGAACAAACAAGCCCTTGGACATCTCGGCAATGCCGACGCCCAAGCCGAACCATATCGCGGCCGCCAGCTTCGGCGTCTTGTTCTGTTCGTTCTGCGCGATTTGCAGCAAGCCATACATGGCGATCGATCCGCCGCACACCAGGGCGACATCGGTGAACATGTCATGCGCATGTTTGACCATGCCGACCGTGCCGGCGAACAGGGCCAGCGTGCCGAGCACGCGCGCGTTCAGGAAACCGTCCTCGTTCCACGCCGCGCGCGCAATCCGCGCGATGAACAGCAGGGCGACCAGCATGAAGAACACCGAGGTCGCGCGCGCGCCGTCGGCATAACTGAGCCAAGGATGCAGCGCCTTGGCGAACAAGAGGGCGGTCCAATAGTACAGCGGCGGCTTTTCCATGAAGGGGACGCCGGCGTTGGTCGGCACCAGATATTCGCCGCTCGTCAGCATGTGATGGATCATGCCGAAGCTGTAGGCTTCGTCCTGTTTCCACGGACCATGTCCGAAGATGCCAGGCAGCAAGTATGCGCACGCGACGGCCGCCAATGTCAGCCACGCCATCCTCGCTGTAAGGTGCTGCTGGAAGGTGGTCAGGTAGGGAGCGCGAACGGGGGAAAGCATAAGGTTGAATGCAATCAATGGGCCGGATTGGGTAACCGCCCATTGTTACATAATTGCCGCCTCAGAAACATTGCGTTACAAAACGAAACATGAAGTCCTGGCGAATTCGGGGGGAGGCGGCATTGTCGCCTGAACATACCTGAAAAAAGCGATCGCCGTTTTGATTGCTGCTAACATACCGGGTTTGGATACCCGCCGGCGCTGCTCGACAGCGCGCTTAGCCACGCTATCTTACCCATGAACGCTATCTCCCCCGAATCCGCAGCCAAAGCCGGCATGACCGGCACCGAAATCCGCGCCAGCGCATCGCTGGCATCGATTTTTGCCCTGCGCATGCTGGGACTGTTCCTGATCCTGCCGGTATTTGCCGTGCACGCCAAAGGCTTATCGGGCGGAGAAAATGTCGCCATGGTCGGCCTGGCCATGGGCATCTACGGCCTGGCGCAATCGTTCGGCCAGATTCCGTTCGGCATTGCTTCCGATAAATATGGCCGCAAGCGCGTGATCGTCATCGGATTGATTTTGTTCGCGCTGGGCTCCTTCGTTGCTGCCGCGGCCCATGACATCACCTGGGTGATCGTCGGACGGGCGATTCAGGGTGCCGGCGCCATTTCGGCGGCAGTGACCGCCTTCATCGCCGACTCGACGCGCGAGGAACACCGCACCAAAGCGATGGCGATGGTCGGCGCCTCCATCGGCCTGACCTTTGCCGTGTCTCTGGTGGCGTCGCCGGTGCTCTACCGGCTGATCGGCATGGACGGGATTTTTTCGCTGACCGGCGTACTGGCGCTGGCAGCCATCATCGTCGTCCTGTTTGTGGTGCCGGATGCGCCGATGGTCAAGGCCAGGCGCGTGCCGTGGGGCGAGGTGCTGCGCCATGGCGAGTTGATGCGCCTGAATTTCGGCGTGTTCGCCTTGCACATGACGCAGATGGCGATGTTTGTGGTCTTGCCGGCTGCGCTGGTCCAATATGCCGGCCTGCCGGTTGCCGAGCACTGGAAAATTTACCTGCCGGTGGTGCTGGCATCGTTCGTCTTCATGTTGCCGCCCGTATTCATCGGCGAAAAGCGCGGCATGATGAAACAAGTCTTCGTCGCCGCCATTTCCTTGTTGCTGGTCGTGCAGATCGGCATGTGGGTGACCTTGTCGCATTTCGCGGCGCACTGGTGGGCGCTGGTATGCCTGCTGTTCGCCTTCTTCATCGCGTTCAATATCCTCGAAGCCTGCCAGCCGTCGCTGGTGTCGCGGATCGCCCCGGCAGCGGCCAAAGGCACGGCGCTGGGCGTCTACAATACTCTGCAGGCGCTGGGTTTGTTCTGCGGCGGCGCGCTCGGCGGCTGGCTGAAACAATACGCCGGCGCGCCCTCGGTATTCTTAATGTGTGCTGTGGCAACACTGACCTGGCTTATAATCGCGTCTAACATGAAAAACCTGCCTCGCCGTGGCATTCAGCCCGCAAGCGCAACCGCTTGATTTGAAAATTAGTTGAAAATTAGTGAAATTCAGGAGAAATAATGGCATCGGTCAATAAAGTCATCATCGTCGGCAATCTCGGACGTGACCCGGAAACGCGTTACATGCCCAATGGCGAAGCCGTCACCAACGTCGCCGTCGCCACGACCGAAAGCTGGAAAGACAAGAACAGCGGTGAAAAGAAAGAACTCACCGAATGGCATCGGATCACCTTCTACCGCAAGCTGGCTGAAATCGCCGGCCAATATTTGAAGAAGGGATCGCAAGTCTACGTCGAAGGCCGCCTGCAGACGCGCAAGTGGACCGACAAGGACGGCGTGGAAAAGTACACCACCGAAATCATCGCCGACACCATGCAAATGCTGGGCAGCCGCCAGGGCATGGGCGGCGGTTCATCGATGGATGAGGCCGGCGGCGGTTACGGCGGCGGCGCTGCTCCTGCACGTCAGAATACCGGCGGCGCTGCCGCGGGAGCCGCGCGCGCACCGGCAGCAGCGCGTCCGGCACCGAATTTTTCGGATATGGATGACGACATTCCGTTCTGAATTTGATAAGACTTTCTGTGTAAAGAAGAATAATCTTCAATATTCCATAAGCCTTTGTTCTTAAATTAATATTTTCTGAAGAATGCCTCCAAGTTTCGTAAAGAGCTTGGAGTTTTTTTTGTCTTGTATCAACGTAATGATAAAGTTCTTCGCATAAGACGATGAGCAAGATAAAAATCTTTGCATAGAAGCGACGACGTGTGCTCTCACTCTTCTAGAATGCATTTCATCAATAGGCGTGAGATGCGTTTTCCCCGGAAAGGGCGCTGGCAAGACGCGTGATGAGTCGCGTAGCGGTGCCGAATGTGCAATGCGGGAGGGAGCACCTTGCAGTCCATCCCAAACAGGACTTGCTCGCACTCAGGCCTATTGATGAAATGAGTTCTGGTATGCATGACTACGAATCACGGAAAGTGAGAATCACCAAAATCTCACACCCCCTCAGGGGATAGGTTGCCGGTTCTATTGCATGACGAAGACATGCTCGTCGTCATTGCCAATAAAGTTGTCTTGGCTCATAGCCTTTTGAATTTGAATACTCCCCTATCGGAACCTTCGCGAGTTATCTATTTTTTCGAGGGGATGGGGCGCACCGCAGGAAATTCATCAAGATCCCCAAAACGTATGGGTAATATTCGGGATCTGATCTTGCATAGCCGTTCAGTCGGATAACGGTACTGAACTCGTTGCCATCGCTTTGCGGCAATGACTTGCCGGAATTGGCATGAAAATGGCCTATATCGGTTCTGTAATCGCGAAGATAAGTAGTATGAAGAGCAATAAGCTAAGGCTCGTACCAACGAAGATGGTATTTAATATCTTGGCAATCATTTGTATTCCCCTCATAGGTTATTGTCAAAATGATGTCAATCATTCTATCTATGAGTAATACCTTGTTCCGTCAAAAAAAGTAAATAAAAGACAACATGCGTAAAGAAGATTTATCAATTTCGCGCCATTCAAAACCAATGGCTCTCCTGAGTTCCTCAAGCAAGTCTGACTCCGAATAAAAACTGGCCCGCTCATTCCAATCGAGACACTATCGCAGCAATCCAGGATATAGATTTTTCAAAAAGCCTGTTCGGTATCTTGTCAATCCTTGCCACGGTCATTCTTCTTGAAACCGAGGGTGTCGAACATGCTGCGAAACGGTAATGTGATGCTGGAGCATTGCTCCATGTATGGAGCTGATCGTATCGAAAGCAGATTTCTGAGCATTGTTCTCTCAAATTCTTCCACGGTGTTATTTGATATAGATCAGTGTTGCCAAATGACGTCAAAGGCAAAGTGGTCCGCAGGACATCGGTGCCAAATATTCTTTTCGGCCATGAAGCCGTGTCAGGTGCGTATATCAAGCAACTTGCTGATTAGCGTTGCGGCGGACAATTCTGATGTGAAGCCTAAGAAAGCCAGGAATGTTGCGATTCCAAATCGCAGAAGCGGCGCCTCATGAGCAAGCGTCGGCTGCAGCGCACGCTCAAACATCAACTGAAGCTAAGGAAATATGTCATGACAAGCTCGCCAGGAATCGTTGATCAAACCGTATTGAAATTGACTCCGCCTCTTCCCGTTGCATCAGACGTTGCGGCATCGGATCTGAAAAATCATCTGACGCAGATATTGAAACTGAGAAAATCGAATCGCGACTTCAGCGATCGGGACATCAGTGTTGAAACGCTATCCCGACTTCTGTGGTCCGCCTTCGGCATCAACCGCCCGGAGGGTTCGCATCGTACTGCACCATCTGCGAAAAATTGGCAAGAAATTGACATTTATGTTGCCAGATCGGATGGACTCTATCTGTTTGACCCGCATGCATTTGTTCTGTCTCTTGTCCGAAAAGAAGATCTTCGCGGGGCCACAGGCTGGCAAGATTTTGTGCCGCATGTTCCGATCAATCTTGTATACGTCGCCAATCTGGAAAAGATGGGGGATGCTCCTCGTACAGAGAAAAAATTCTATGCAGCGCTCGATGTCGGGTTCATCAGTCAGAACGTCTATCTCTTCTGTGCTGCGGAAGGGCTCGGCACTGTCGTGCGAGGTTGGGTCGATCGTCCGAAGCTCGCCAAGATGATGGGGCTGAGCGTTGCCCAACGCATTATCGTTGTCCAGTCGGTAGGGTACTCACGATAACGACGTGCTTTTCGGGGCGACGTTCGCTTCATGAATCCGGATTGTTCTCATCTAATCATCTGGCACACATCTTTTGGATCGGACCGCCTGCTGATGACGTCGTATTGTGCCGTCGTATCCGATACTGCAGACGTCGAAAGGGAAAATCCGATGCGATCCTAGAGGCCAACCGGAAAGGTCTCGGGCGCTTCTCCAGTCTCCCAATGACTGCTTAACTCAAGCGGCTTGACAGCGTGCGTTTCATCGAAATGTAATATGGCGTCGAATTGCTGCGGCATGTTTGCATGAAAATAGTGACTTTGCCGCTCGGTTTCCGGCAGATAAATCACGCCGATGGCGCGTTCCAGGTATGGCTGAGATAGCTCGTCTTTTAACGAATCATTTCCGCGCAGAGGCAACATGAAGCGTTCAATTCCGGTCTGATGAAACAACTCTTCGTAGCTTCCTGTCAGTGCCGGCCGCACGCGCTTGCGTTGTGCAGGGGCATCCCAATCGGACGCGGCAGTCACGGTTCCCCGATAGGTCGTAAAGCCGATCAAAGCAACTTGTTCTCCATATGACTGGCGCGCCAATTGACCTACGTTCCATTCGCCAAGACGTCCGATATCCGTGGCGCGCGCATCGCCAAGGTGAGAGTTGTGTGCCCAGACCACGATCTTCGCCGGTTCGGATAACGAATGCTGAAGGTGTTGCGCAAGCGCGTCAAGCGTTTCCATCATATGCTGGTCGCGCAAATTCCAGGAAGATACACGTTTGGAAAACATGGTGCGGTAATATTGCTCGGCGTCCGCGATGAGACGAGCATTTTGCTGCGCATAGAAAAATGCGTCAGTCGCATCCGCCCCGTCATGCTGCAAATATTTTCCAGCCTGTACACGCAGATCTTGCAGTTGAGTCACAACAGCCTCCTCGCAAGAGGCGGACATGCCGAGGCCAACGGCGTAACCATATGTCTGACTGTCCTTCTGAAAGTGATCGAAGCAGGCATAACGCTCCCTGGCGCGGCGCGCGGCTTGCGGATCGACATTGTCGAGATAACGCAGTACCTCCTCGATTGAAGTGAACAGGCTATAAAGGTCTAGACCATACAAACCGACATCCGGGCGCTGCCGCATGAATGTGCCGTTGTAGTCGCGCAGCCAGTCCACAAAATCAAGCATCTCCGCATTGCGCCACATCCAGGTAGGAAAACGTTTGAAGCCTCCCAGCGCTTGCTCGGCATTTTTATCCTCGCTCCGATGGCGGACATAACGATTGACCCGATAAGCATCCGGCCAGTCGCCCTCGATTGCAACAGCCGTAAAATTTCGTTCGGTAATGAGTCGTTGCGTAATGCGCGCGCGTTCCCGGTAGAACTCCTGCGTGCCGTGACTTGCCTCACCCAGCAAAACGAATCGCGCTTCGCCGATTAACGCCAGCAAGGAGTCGTAATCAGTATCGGCGCCTGTGAGAATGCTTGCAGATGACCGGATGGCACTACTAATGGATTCTGATTTCACGAGATACCCTTTCTGGTTTGTGGCAGGTCAAGTAGCGTCCGATCCGATCAAATGCCGGGTAAACCACGCTGATGCCAGTACAGAAACAGCTTCCAGGGTGCCGGGCTCTTCAAACAGATGCGTTGCATGAGGAATGATTTCCAATCGTTTTTCGCAACTCAGCGTGGCATAGGCTTTGCGATTCAATTCAATGACGGTGAAGTCGCGTCCGCCGACGATCAATAGCGTTGGGGCGCGGACCTTGCGAAGTGCATGATTGCCAGCGAGATCGGGGCGGCCGCCGCGCGAGACAACCGCCGCGATATCGGAACTATGCGTAGCAGCCACTTGCAATGCTGCGGCCGCGCCGGTACTGGCGCCGAACAATCCCAATGGATGTCCTGCTGTGCCTTCATTCTGCTGCAGCCAATCGCAGGCTGCGCTCAGGCGTTGTGTGAGCAAGGCGATATTAAAGCGGGTCGCGGCGTTCTGGTCTTCGTTCGGCGTCAGTAGGTCGACCAGCAATGTGCCAAGACGGGTCTGCCGCAGTCGTTCCGCCACGAAGTTGTTGCGCGGGCTAAAGCGACTGCTGCCGCTGCCGTGAGCGAACAGGACTGTGCCGATGGAATTTCGCGGCAGATCCAGCATTCCTTCCAAGCGGACCCCGCCAACCTTGATGCAGATCAGCTCTCTTTGCATTGCTCGCATCGCCAATATCTCCTCATGGTTTTCTTGGCCATCACATTTACGTAGAACTCATTTCATCGATAGGCGTGAGATGCGTTCTTCCCAGAAAATGCACTCGCAAGGCCTGCGACGCGGCCAGCGCCCTTTCTGGGAAGAACCCAAACAGGGCAAGCTCGCACTCACGCCTATTGATGAAATGAATTCCAGCGACGACATCGGCCGCCGACTTGCAAGTCCCTGATGCAGTTTTCGGGGATCAGGCACGACCGGGCTGCGTCAGACCCGCGTGCAGAAAGATGTCAAGCAGAAATATCCTTCCCTGGTTTGATTTGCGCCTGTCGTTTGGCAGCTTTATCAAGGAATGCAACCACCTCGTCATCACTGGTCTGACCGAAGTCGTCATACCACATGCCGACTGCATAAAAGGGTTCTGGAGCCATCAGGAAAATGGTCTCATCCACTTGCGACTCAATCTGACGGATTGCATCCGGCGCGGCAACCGGAACTGCAATAACAAGACGCGCCGCTCCGGCCTTGCGTACCGCTTTGATGGCCGCAAGCATGGTGGATCCAGTCGCCAGGCCGTCGTCGACAATGATCGCGGTTCGACCTTCCAACTGAAGAGCGGGGCGGTCGGCCCGATACAGCTTTTCACGCTGAGCCAGCTCTTTGAGTTTGCGCTGCGCTGTTGCCTCGACTATCTTTGCGGAAATATCAAAGTTCCTCAATACATCAGATTGCAGTACATAGACGCCATCGCTGGTAATGGCTCCCATTGCAAACTCTTCGTTTCCAGGAACGCCCAGCTTTCGCACCAGCAAGACGTCAAGCGGTACGTCCAATGCCTGGGCAATCGCAAAGCCGACCGGTACACCGCCACGCGGCAGCGCCAGCACAATCACATCAGGACGCCGGGCATAAGCGCCGAGCCGTTCCGCCAATTTCGCTCCGCCTTCGGTGCGATCTTTGATGCGTTCTGTTTCATGCATATATTCTCCGGTCCTTTAGGCGAATCTGAAATGCCTGGTAGATAAAACGGGGCACGTAACCAGAAACGAATCCCACGGCATTCATTTTTACGCTAAATTTTTTGGATGTTAGACGCTTGCTTTCCTTTGGGGCCTTGTACGATCTCGAAACTGACCTTCTGTCCTTCCGTCAACGTTTTGAATCCATCCATCGTAACGGAGGAAAAATGTGCAAACAAATCTTCACCGCCACTATCCGGCGTGATAAATCCAAAACCCTTGCTGTCGTTAAACCACTTTACGATACCGGTTGGCATAATTTGTCCTTCATGAGGTAAATCGTGAGCAATCTGTGAAATTAGACTGGCAACCCTGTTTCTCGGTTGTTTTGCCATGCTAAGAGCGGAAGAACCATCGCATTCTGATCTGCATCAAAATTGCGGGATTCCCATGATGTCGTTTTTTGCCGAGAATTGCCGACATAGGCCGCATCTACGGACTGCAAGGATTTCCGACGTCGCCGACGCGCATTTTTCCGAAAAAGAAAGCTATCGAATGCGCGACGTATTTTTTCTTCTGCACAGATGCCGCCCGGCGCCGCCACTCAAAATGAGAATGGATCAATCCCCAGTCCTGCGATTGATCCAGATCAATGTTTATCATCCGTTTACTGCTTAGGATGAAAAATCAGAGTGCATTTCATAAATAGCTGCGAGTGCGAGCATCTCCGCGGACGGTCATTCAAGACGGCAGCGTAACAATTCACAAGAAAGTGGTTGATTCTCGATGGCCTTGATGCCATCGGCAGCGCTGTGCGATATATCACATGCCTATTAACGGCGCATTGGACAATAAATTTCTCAAAAATATTTGTTCTTGGTATTAGATTCTGGTTCACGAACGCAAGGAGCGCATGATGAGTAATGTCGGAAGCATTGATCGAGGGATACGTATCGTTGTCGGCGCAGGATTGGTGTTGGCAGCACTGTCGGGCTATGTCGGACTATGGGGGTATATCGGCGTCATCCCTTTATTGACGGGTGTTTTCGGTTATTGCCCCGCCTACAGATTATTTGGTTGGTCGACTTGTCCAATAAAAAAATGAGGTAAAGCAGGATCATCCTCATCTTTCTGCAAGGTTCGCAGAAAATGAGAACCGCTGATTGCACGCAGGACCAGGGCGCGCGGTCGCAGTTGTGCTGGTTATTTGCGCGCTTGCCGATCGCAATGGAAAAAGCGATTTTGCTTCTTTATTAGAACGCATCTCACGCCTATCTATGAAATGAGTTCCACATATCTTCCGGGCTTTTCAGTTTCAGGATTTATTCTATGGTGAGGAGACTGCCATGTCGGTCAAACTACTGTTGTTTCATGATGCCGCCCGAACCAAATTGTGTTTGGGGCTGAATACGCTTGCGAACGCTGTAAAAGTCACGCTCGGCCCAAAAGGCAGGACCGTCGTTCTGGGAAAACCGTACGGTTCGCCATTGATTATCAATTCCGGAGTGGTGGTCGCGAAGGAAATTGAGTTGCAGGATAATTTTGAGAATCTCGGTGCGCAATTGGTGCGCGAGGTTGCGACACATACTTCCGAGATGGCAGGCGATGGCACCACCACTGCCACGGTACTGGCGCAGGCTATCGTCCAACAAGGCATGAAGTTCGTCGCTGCAGGATTCGATCCGATGGATTTGAAACGCGGTATAGATATGGCAGTCGACGCCATTGTCGCAAGGCTGCAAGAAAATTCAAGAAAGGTCAGTTCGAATCAGGAAATAATGCAGGTGGGTACCATATCGGCAAACGGCGACATGGCGATCGGCGAGATGATCGCGCAAGCTCTGGAGCGTGTCGGCGGGGACGGCGTGGTCAAATCCGAGGATGGCAGGGGCATGAAGAACGAACTGGAGATTGTCGAAGGACTGCAGTTCGATCGAGGTTATCTGTCTCCCTACTTCATCAACGAATCCGACAAGGATCGCGTGACGTTGGAAAACCCTTTGATTCTGCTTTCTCAAAAGCCGATCTCATCGATTGAAACACTATTGCCGCTTCTCGAGAAAGCGATAAAAACCGGCCAGCCGTTGTTCATCCTTGCCGAGGATATCGGCGGGGACGTACTCACAACGCTGGTGATCAATTCTTTGCGCGGCACGTTAAGAGTTTGCGCTGTAAAGGCCCCTGGATTTGGCGAGCATCGCAAAGCTCAACTTGAGGATATCGCCATCGTTACCGGAGCGCATGTAGTCTCTGAAGAGGCCGGCTTGGATCTGGAAAAACTGGAACTACAAGATCTTGGTCGCGCCTCGCGTATTGAAATCGACAAAGACAATACGACCCTGATCGGCGGCGCCGGCGATGCCGAGAAAATCAAGAATCGCATAAGCCAGATTCGAAAAGAGATTGATCGCACCGAAAGCGATTATGAAAAAAAGCAACTGCAGGAGCGCGCCGCCAAGCTAAGTGGGGGCGTCGCGCTGATCAAGGTTGGCGCTTCTACCGAGATCGAGATGAAAGAAAAGCGATCCAGGGTTGAAGACGCGATACATGCTACTCGCGCAGCGACGGAGGAAGGCGTCGGCGCCGGTGGCGGAGTGGCTTTGCTGCGTGCGCGCGCGGCGTTGACGGACATAAAAACCGGCAATATGGCGCAGGAGTCGGGCGTGAAAATAATTCATCGTGCATTGGAAGGGCCACTGCGCCAGATTGTCTGCAATGCCGGCGGCGAACCGGATGTCATCATTGAAAAAGTGCTCGATGGGACCGGCGATTTTGGATACAACGCAGCCACCGATGAATACGGCAGCATGATAAAGATGGGGATCATCGATCCTACAAAAGTGACACGGCTGGCCCTGCAAAATGCTGCGTCGATCGCCAGCTTGATTTTAACAACCGATTGCATTGTCGTGGATCGATCCGATTTGGCAACACGAGAGGAAACGCCAGGAATGCAGTAAGGAAGGTGCAACACAATCCACGTCGGCGATTCGCCATACCGATTACATGATCCGTCAAATAGTCTGCTTGCCATCGACCTGCCTATCTTGCCTGGATCCGATGTGCGTCAGATGTCGGTTTCGGCTGTCGCCACGCGCATGCCGCCGATTTCGCTCTTCGCCTTCGCACCACCCGCTATATTCCAGGCAAGCGTCCTTCACTTCCACTCCAATTGTTACGCTTCACCAATGAAAACTTGACGCATATCAATCCGGGCGTGAAGCATTGCTACTAGAGTGGTGACAAATAGCAGGTAAAAGAGGAAGAGGGATGTCATGAACAATACGATAGTCGGCTTGGCGGATATTGCAACGCTGGGGCAGTTGTTTGACTGGCGGCTTGAGCAGACGCCCCATAACGAGGCATATCGCCATTTCAATCCGATAACGGGACAATGGCATTCCCATAACTGGGAACAAATCGGCGAGCGCGTCAGGAGTTGGACCAGCGCGCTGGCAGCCTTGGGCTTTCCGCAGGGGGCGCGGATTGCAATCTTGTTGCCCAACGGCATCGATGCGGTCTGCCTTGATCAAGCCTGCCTGGCGCTGGGATTGGTGCCGGTGCCTATGCATGCGCTCGATAACCCGGCCAGCATTGCATATATCCTCGCCGATTGCGAAGCGACAATGCTGGCCGTGTCGACGCGCGAGCAATGGGATGCGATCGTTGGCGTCGGCGAGGCCATGCCGTCATTGAAATCGGTACTGGTGACCGATGACGGCGACTTCACCGAGCATTACTCGGCGCGTCATGACCAGATATTGGTGATCGCCTTGCCCGCCTGGCTGGCCGGCGGCGTCTTGCCGGACGGGCACCATAAGCCTTCAATGTCGGGCGACGCCCTGGCGGCGATCGTCTATACCTCGGGAACCACAGGTCGACCCAAGGGGGTCATGCTGACGCACCGTAATATCTTGTCGAACATTCGCGCGGTGATGGCAATAGTGAACGTCGAGTCGGAGGATGTATTCTTGTCGATCCTGCCGCTATCGCATACGTTTGAACGCACTGTCGGATATTACCTGGCGATTGCCGCCGGCAGTTGCGTCGCCTATGTCAGATCGGTCGCCCAGATTGCCGAAGATTTGAGCGTGATCCGGCCTACGGTGCTGGTCTCTGTGCCGCGCATCTACGAACGCACCCACGCGAAATTACTCGAGCAACTGGCTGCTTCCGGCGTGCTGGCGCAACGCTTGTTCGCGCTGGCGCAAACAATCGGCTGGCGGCGCTTTTGCCGTAATCAGCAGTTGCCGAGCACTGATGCTTCCCGGCACTGGCTTGATCCTTTGCTGTTTGCTGTCCTGCAGCCATTGGTGGCGCGCAAGCTGTTGGACCGCTTCGGTGGGCGGTTGCGTATCGCCGTATGCGGCGGTGCGCCTTTGCCGCACACGGTTGCCGAATGTTTTCTTGGCTTGGGGTTACCCTTGGTGCAAGGCTACGGCATGACTGAAACATCGCCGGTGGTGGCCTGCAATACACCGACCGACAATTGGCCTGCCACTGTCGGCAGGCCGCTGGCAGGGGTGGCTGTGCGCATCGGTGAGAACCAGGAACTGCAGGTGCGTGGCGATGGCGTGATGACCGGCTATTGGAAACGCCCTGAAGAAAGCGCCAGGGCAATGACGCCGGACGGTTGGCTGCATACCGGGGACCAGGCGGTCTTGGAGGACGGACGCATCCGCATTATCGGCCGGATCAAGGAGATCATTGTGACTTCGACCGGGGAGAAGTTGGCGCCGGCAGACCTGGAGCTGGCAATCACTGCAGATCCCTTGTTTGAACAGGTATTTGTGGTTGGCGATAACAGGCCATTCATTGCCGCTTTTGTGGTGCTGAGCCAAGTCGGACTGGCTCAATTGTTGCGTGAGTTGTCGCTGGCGGCAGGGGAGACCGCTTTGGACTCGCCAATACTAAGAGAGGCCGTGCTGCGTAAGGTCAAGCAGGCCAGCATGCATTTTCCCGTCTATGCGGTCCCGCGCATGGTTTGGTTGACGACGCAGCCATGGTCACTGGAAAACGGCTTGATGACGCCGACCTTGAAATTAAAACGTCATGTATTGCTGCAGCATTTTCATGCAGAGATCGATGAGATCTACGCGCCGCATACACCCGGGCAGGGAATGCAAGCAGCAGCCGTCAGCTAAGCGCGAAGAATGATAAAACATACGCCGCCGCCGCTGCAAGCCATCGGCGAAATTGCTTAAAAACGCGTCACGGGTAAAGCGACGGTGAGCGGGCGATTTGCCCAGGCAATGGGTGTTGCCATCAATTCCAAGCGACGGGCGAAGGACGATTGAATATGTGCGGCCGGCCGACGATGAGCAGTCGTCGAACCGGCACTCACCATCGAGAGACTATCGCAGGCGGTCTGCGCGACGGAAATACTTGCGGGCATATTCAAGTATTTGAGCGTCTGTCGGATGGTCGACAGTCTCTACACTCAGCACTTTTTCAGCCACTGCACTTTGATGCTTCAGCAAGTGCTTCATCAAATTCAGTTTTTCAAATCCCGGTCCGACAATGAGGATTTCAAGAGAGTCCTTGATGGCGTTCGCGACATCGTTGAAAAAGGAAACGTTTTCGGCGGCATGCCCTGAACCCTGTATGCCTGATTTCACATGTAGATGCGGATGTGTCGAATGACTATGGACGATTTCATTCTCCGCAGCTTCCGGCGTGAAGTGGATGACATGTGCTTCCTTGTGATCGATCCAGACGACGACATGGGTGGTCGACATAAAATATCTCCTCAAAATGTGGGTTTTTAGAAAAAAGATGAAACGGGGGAGCGTATTCGATACTTCGCTTGATCGTTATCACATACGCACAGTTTAAATAGCGCAGCCAAGAATGCGTTGATCTACGTCAAACAGTCGCCTGCCGTCACATGCTGTCGATGTCGGCGCACTGATTGGCTCTGCACAGTAACGGCGATCCCGGTTCAGCCGACTCCGCGATATGCACTTCATGCCTGATGATCTTGCGGTAATAGACGTCGAGGACCATGCACCAATAAAGTTGGAACGCATCTCACGCCTATCTATGAAATGAGTTCTAAGTTAACGCGACAACCATCCTGACATAGGGGATTTGCCGAGATGGCGCGAGGTGTGTTTGAGAACGTTTTGCGGCCTCGCTGAAGTCATCCCCATCAATGTCATATCAATCGCTGGAAACTCTTCCCCTATCTGATTGCCGGGATGGAATTGTGTCGTGAATATGGGCCAATTTTTAGTGCAAATTCCCAATGTTTTCAAAGGGCATTACTCAAGAGGGCTGCCACGCAGGCGGAAACCCGGTAACCGTGGACTATTCGCAAAAAAATACTCATGCCAGGTATATTTGTGTTGTCAATAAAACCATTTCTACTGTAAATTGACTTCAGCTTCATCCTTTTACCGAACGGTGTCCCCTCCCCCCAATTCATTCGTCGGTAGTTGAGAGCGTCACGGAAAGCGTTGCCTGTCATACCGGCTCGCGCAGTCTTTCTCTCTCTCATTGACGGAAGCTCGTCTTGCCATCAGGTCTATTTCCTTGGCTTGCCGCAGCTACCGTATATCAATTCTTTCGACGAACGTCCCATCTGCTCAGTACAGCTTCCTCGTTGTTTGGGGATGCATTGATTTTGAAATTGATATTTCTTCTTGCGACCCAGAGCCCGATGTCATGTGGAGGCTCATTTGCGAAAAGTCATTTGTTCATCGTTTCCGAAAGGGCAAAGGCGTCGGCATGTATTCCTCACTACGAAGAAGATTTTCTGTTTGCAATCTTCCCGAGGCTTGGCTAAAAGCGCCATCCATGGCGTCTTTCGCTGACAAGGTTTTGTCGCAAACGAATTTAACAAGCGTCCTAATATCAACTCAACCAAACAAGCATATGCAGCAAGCGATGGCGCCGACGAGATAGTTTTCAAAAGAGAGAGCAGCGATTGCAGCGTGGCTTGTATTGGCGAATGGCGGCACAGGACCTTTTTAATAAGTCCGTTTTGTGAAGCATCCAACGTCCTTTCAGGAGAAGTAAAAATGAAAAAGCAAACCATCGCAGCAATCGTAGCCACATTGTTCGTCGTACCGGCTATCGCCCATCAAGGCCCTAGCCAACAGCAAGCGTCGAATTCGACACGCATCAATACCGTTGTCGCCTCAACCGGCGGTAACGGCGGTGCTGGCGGCAATGCTGCATCGGGCAATGCAACAGGCGGCGCTACTACCGGTGCAGCAGCGACCGGCGGCGGTGCGGTCCAGGGCAACTATGGCGGCGTCGCAAATACAGGGGGCAATCGCACAGTGACCGGCGGCGTCAATGCAGCAGGCGGCAATACCACTGCCGGACGTACTTCCGGCAGCGGCACACCGAGCGGTTTCCATCCGGCGGCAAGCACCACCTCCGGCAACACGCAAACGGCTAACGGCAATGCCGTAGCAATCGGCGGCAAGACTTTTTCGTCGACCGGTTCGGCAGACGCATCGGCAAGCGGCAACAGCAACAACGGCGGCTCGGCGCTTTCCGTGACCAAGGGCGGTAATGTCATGAGCGGTCCGGCGACAGCGGGTAACGGCGGTAACGGTGGCAACTCTGCCGCTACAGCGTTCATTCACTGATCCAGTTCCAATGTGACGCAATAGAGAAAGCAGGAGGGCCCAAAGGCTCTCCCGCCGCGAAACAAGAAAATACAAGGGAGTGGACCGTGAAAAACAAGTTAGCGGGGATGTTGGCAGCCTCGATATTTGCTCTGCCAACAGCATGGGCCGGATCGGGAGATGGCGGAGGCAATGGCGGTAATGGAGGAGGTTCGTCGCCTTCGTCCAGTTCGTCATCGACTGCGAACGGCGGAGCAGGCGGAGCAGGCGGATCGGCAAGCGGTGGCGCAGCCACCGGGGGCTCCGCCACTGGCGGGGCGGCGACCGGAGGCAGTGCATCCGGAAACACGTCCACCGTCACCGTATCGCTGACTTCCGGGACGACAGGTACGGGCGCTGGTTCTGCCGCCGACGTTGGCGCCGGTGCCGCCAGCACAAAGGCGACAGTCGACTACGGCGGCAGCTATACCGTTCGCTCAGCGCCTGCGATGGCGGCACCTTCGCTGACGTCGACGTTTTCCGATACGTGTATGGGATCGTCTTCGTTCGGACTGTCGGTTGTCGGATTCGGCGCTACCGGCGGCACCACGATGGTTGATGAAGCTTGCGTTCGGCGCCTGGACTCCAGGGAGTTTCGCGCCATGGGACTCAATGATGTGGCGCTGGCCTTGCTCTGCCAGAGTGCGGCAAATCGCAAAGCAGTTGAAGCTACCGGTCGTTCCTGTCCGTCGGCGGCGCCTCCTTCAATTGCGACCACCAGTCTGAATCAGTCACGGGAGCAATACACCGATCCATTTGTCCGTCGCCGCCTCGGCGTCGAACCTCTTGAGGCAGCGCCAGCGACAGTGGCACCAGCCACGGCACCAGTTCCGGCAGATGCCAATGTGGCGGTTGCAGCCGTCACGCATGACGAGCCGGAGGCGAAACCGATCACGGATGCCGTTGCTGAAGGCAAGTAATTTGCCGGAGTCCTTGTGCTTCCCTGTTTCACTGACACCAAGAAGAGAGGCTATGGAATGAAGCGGAACGCCACAAGAGAGCAAATCGCAGCAGCACTCAAACAAGAAGAATTGGGCATACCGTTGGCGGATGTTCTTCAGCAGACAGGCGTTTCACAGAAGACCTTTCTAAGCTGGAAAAAGCAATACGGAGCGCATCCCGAGTATTCGAACGATTTGAAAGTGCTGCAAGAAGAGAACAGCAGACTAAAACAGCTAGTGGCCGAACTGACTTTGGATATCGGGCGGCTCAAAGATGACATTGCACACAAATAACGAAGCTGTTGGAGGAGACCGCAGCAAGTGGCAATGCAATGATTTAAAAAGGGGTGGGAGCCGGATTTTCATGAAGTGCCGGCAGGGGCGGAGAGCGGATCGTTGTGTTGTATTCGCTGTTCGCAATGCTGTTAATTAAAAACATGTTTCGAGTCGTTTTATTTAACGAACAGCAGTAGAAAAATTCCACAAAAGATGGACCTGTCGGAAAACGGCGGGTGCGAAAGAATCGTCAGTTATCTGGAGAGATTCGTAAAAATGGAAAGTTTTCAAACAATACAGTCGGCTGAAGATCGTACAGCCATCAGGCATATCGGCATCATCGTCTCAGATGGCGTTATCCTGGCCGACATCGTCGGTGCCGCGGAGGTTTTTGTCGTGGGCGACAAGCTGATTTCTTCGGTATTTTCGGGGTCGACAGGCTACAGGCTGTCGCTGCTGTCGCCATCGGGAGGAATGATCATGTCGTCGTCGTCGGTGGCGGTGATGACAAGTCCGTTGCCGCCCGCCGACGCGCATAATTTGGACAGTTTGATCATTGCCAGCGGCAGCGGAAATTTCGATGCCTATCGCGATCCCAGGTTGATCCAATGGCTGCAAGATACGCACTCCAGCATACGTCGCACCGCTGCGTTATGCACGGGTGTCTTCGTACTCGGAGCGACCGGTCTGCTCAATAATCGACGAGCAACGACACACTGGGCTTTGCGGGATAAATTGCAGCAGGAGTTTCCATTGATTGTTGTGGAGCGCGATACCCTGATTTTCCAGGACGGCAACATTTTCACTTCCAGCGATGCCGGTACCGGCGCAGATATTGCACTACGCTTGCTCGAGGAAGATCTGGGTTCCACGCTTGCGAAGCGCGTGGCGCAAAGCCTGGTCACTTATCAGCGCCAACGCGAAAATCCTCACCCTCATCCGCAGACCACGCATCGCGTCGATGAATCGCTCAGGAACGGCCGGATCCACAAAGCACTGCGTTGGCTCGAGGAGCATATGGCGTCGTCGATCAGCATAGTTGACGTGGCCAATTTCGTCTCCATGAGCGAGCGCAACTTCCAGCGCCAGTTCAAGCGCGAGACGGGACAGACGCCGCATAGCTTTCTTATGAAGATTCGTCTGGAGGCCGTACGCCAGCATTTACGGGAAACCGATCTGCCGGTCGACAAGATTGCGCGACGCTGCGGATTCTTCAGCGGTGAGCACGTCGCCAAGCTGTTTCGCAAGCACCTCGACACCTCGCCATGCGAGTACCGACGCAGCGAAAGGGCATTGCAACCGCGGCAGCTATTACGCGCAAGCGAACCGGTGGAGCTGGCGTACAGCAAGAGCGGAAGATGAGATGGGAAGCGCATTGTTTCATCAACGCTCGGCTACCCGCGCGGTAGCGGACTTGCGCTGTCGCCGGCTACCGCCTTTTGTTCCATCCCGATCATAGAAGGGAACGACCATGAATCAATCATCAGATGATGCCATCGAGTCTTTGCTGGTCCTGAATAACGCCCTCAATGATTTGCTGTCGGAAATGCATCACTTGCTGCTCCTGCTGTGCGACGAACGAGCCAAGCTGGACGGCACGGCGATTGCCGCCGTCCGGTTGCTGGCCAACGATGTGATTGCGCGCGCCAAGAGAGGCTATTGACTTGCGTGTTCCTGTTCCGCACGCCTCGTTCTGGCAGAAGCAATCAAAGATCATGAGGCAATTTCAACCATCACAATACGGTCATGATATGAAACTCGACGATTTTTTCAGATTCTATAGCGTGTATCGCCGCTGCGGAAATCCGGTCTGGGCGTCAATCCGTCTGGCTCGATATCGCATTTCGGACTCTTATCAATAACCTGGGTAGAGGATTTTTCCTCGCCAGTGTTGTTCGATAAATCGTGCTTTCAGAACTTTGGCGATATCCGCCGGGCGCGCGGCTCAATTCACTGCCTGCCGCGCTCTCATCGCGGCTTTGTGCATGGCGGCGATGCGCTCCATCTCCGCCGGCTGCCAGTAGACCGCCGAAAACCAGGCAATCGATCGCACTTCCGGAAACATCTTCCGGATATCGATCAGAATGCCGATGTTCTGTTTCTCCGTTCCGGTACCGTCGAGCGTAGGTTTGATTTGCGTACTGCTGCTCTTTTTACGTACGACGTCCTGCATAAGCTTGCCACTCACCCAACCGGCCGATCGTCCCCAATCCTTAAAGTATGCCATCGGCAATACTTCGTCCAAATCGGCGCTGAAGGCGGCCAGGTTCTGGCCGACCTCGGTGAATTCCGGCGGCAACAGGAAGGCGGCCAGTTTCACACCTGGTCGGACATCCTTCAACGTTTCTCGTACGCCGCGGACATAGGCGCCTATTTTTCTTGCACGCCATCGTTGCCAGGCAGCGGAGGACGCAGAGGGCTCAGCGTAGTTCAGCAGCAAGGGATCAATGCCGATTTCCTGTATCGCAAGCTGGCGTGTATAGTCGCCGACATCCATGTTGACATCGTCGAAGCGCAGCCAGTCGAGCGAAATGCCATCGACACGATAGTTGCGCGCGACTTCCGCGATAAGACTACGCTCATAGGCTTGCACATCGGGATTGATCGGGTTGATGAAGAATTCGGTGTTATTTTTTCCTTTATATGCCCGGCTGCTGCCTTCTTCGGCAGACTGCATCTGCCATTCCGGGTGCAGTCGCATCGCGGCCTGATCATGGAATTGCGGCATCCACGCATAGACTTTGATGCCGAGCCGATGGCCTTCGGCGATGGCGGCTGCGAGGACATCGAACTTCTCGTAGCCTGCGGCAATCTGCGCGATGCTGCTGGCATAGTAGACTTGGCCGGAGGGGCGCTCATCGTCTTCATCCTGTTTGACGTTGAGATGAACAAGGGTCACATGGGCCTTCTTCGCATGCCTGAAAAAATCGCTTATGTCTTTCTTCGTCTTGAAATTATTGACGGTTCTGACGACCAACTCAATCTGTAACGGCGTTGGTGCGGGTGTCGTCTTGATCTTGTTGTGCGCGTTCGTAGCAGCGTGGGCGTCGGAGAGCAGCAATGAAAGATTCAGCGAAACATATCCGACGCCGACAAGACCGAAGAATGATTTTTGCATACGGTATTCATGCTTCCAGAAGCTGATGTTGCGGACGGTTTTGCACTCTGCGCAATTCCGTCACCACACCGGACAAAGCATGAAAAACCAGAACCTGTTTTTCCTTCTGCATTGCATCGACCAGAGCCAGATCAAGGTGGAAATGACGCGCCATATCTTCGAGCGTCAACGGGGGCGTCGCGCCTTGCGCGCGGAGGGGAGGGGATAGCACCAGGTTTGCCGCCGACCATAGTGAAAAGCCGACGACCAATAGCAGCAGCATCATCACATAGGTCGTCGGGATATGAAACGACGCCAGCAGAGATCTGAGAAAAATTTCTTGCGCCATCAGCCAGTGCTGAAACGATGTGCCCAGTTCACTCCATTCGCTGCCATTGACGACCGCCAGGAAGACGGCGCCCCACATCGCCCAGCAAGAGAAGAACAATACACTGTCGCGGGCGCGTATCAACGGTCGTTTGGACGTATTCAGGTTGATGATGAGTTGCGATTTCATGATTTGAATCCTCTGTCCGGACTGGTCCAGACTGCTCGTTGTCCTTTTTTCCTGAATAGCGCCTTCGGAAATCCGACAAGCGTCGCGCAGGCTATCATTATCCAGTACACAAAGGGGTACCAGATGATCCACACATAGGTCTTCCATAAGTCTTTCTCGTAGCGGCTATCGAGATACAGGCCAAAGCTGAACTGGATCAATGAGCTGATGATCAGGATGAAGAATGTACTTTGCGTCGATAAGATCGATTGCCAAGGCTGCATCGGCGTACTCTCGCCGAGCAAAAAAGCAATGAGCAAAATCACTGTCAACGAGGCGGTGGCATAGACCCATAGCAAGCTGGCTGCCAGCTCGATGAACATGGGCCACATGTGGCGGTGTTTCCAATGCAGGAAGATGTCGGCGTTGCGCAGAAAAACTTCGGATCCTCCCTGCGCCCAGCGCAGCCGCTGTTTCCACAGGCCGGCAAAGGTTTCCGGCATCAGTATCCAGCATTTCGCCTTGGGCTCGAAACGGACTTCCCAGCCGGCGCGCTGCAATTTCCAGGTGACGTCGACGTCCTCGGTAATCATGTCCGGCGTCCAGAAGTCGACCTCGGCCAGCGCCGACTTGCGGAATGCCGCTACGACGCCAGACACGGAGAATATACGGCCGTAGATACGCTGCGCACGCTTGATAATGCCGACAATGCTTGAGAATTCTCCGACCTGAATTTTCCCCAGCAAGGTAGAGCGATTGCGAATGCGCGGATTGCCGGTGACGGCGCCCACGTGCGGGTGCACGAAATGCGACATCATCCAACTGCAGGCATCGACCTCCAGTAATGCATCGCCGTCGATGCAGACAAGATACTCGCTGTTGGCGAGCAGCGCGCCGACGCACATGGCTACCGCCTTTCCCTGATTGGCTGCCAGATGCACCACGCGTAGCTTGGGATGCATCGTGCATAGCTGATCCAGCAACTCGCCCGTATTATCGGTGCTGCCGTCATTGATCGCGATGATTTCGTAGGCCGGATAATCTTGTTGCAACAGCCAGCCGATGGTCTCGTAAACGTTGTCGCCTTCATTATGGCAAGGCAGCAGAATCGAGATCGGAGGATAGTGCGCCAGCCTGACGGTTTCCGGCTGCGCGCGTTCCCACTTCAGGTAGTACAGCAGCGCGCCGATGAGCCAGACATGAGTCATTGCCAGCGGATAAAAAAACACATAGTCCGATATCAGGCCAAGCATCGCTACGTAAAATGATGGATTTTCCATCTTGTCTATTTCCCTGGTGTAAGAAGCGGATTGTTTTTGAGGGACACGGCCTTTCTCAACATATCGAACTTCACCGGATCGTCCATGAACGTGTCGTCGTCAAGCATGAAATCGGACACACCATGCCGCTGGAAAAAAGACATGTTCTCCACGACGTTCTCAAGCTGTTTGATGCTGGCTCCCTTGACCGGCAAGCTAAGGATGCCGGCCCGGTTTGCCGGGAGTTGCCGCACGAAGGTCGCCATCTTGTCCGGCGGTGCGTCGACGGGCGCAGGAAAAGCAACTCTGTCCGACGCTCCCGTCATCGCATGCGAGAACGATAAATGAATGATGGCGTCAGCCGAATTCTCATCGCCGGCGGCGTAAAACAGCATGGGTGGCCTGATGTAACTGCTGCGCCCCAGCAGTTCGACGTAGAAGTTGAATTGCGCCCCGTCAACGGCGGGGGTGTCAAACATCAGTCCCTGGGCAGGGCTTGCCAGGCTAAGCTCGCTGTACAGGTTCAATAAGTGCTCGCGGTCTTCCCGATCCGAGATGTCGAGCGGATGCGGAATGCCGCTCTCAATACGTGCAACCTTGGCGGTATCGATCAGAATGAACACATCTACGCCAAGACGGCTGCGAAATTGCCAGGCCACGCGATTGAGCAGATCTGCGCGCATCGGCAACACCGAGTTAGGGAAATAAGCTTCGCTGGAGAAACGCCCGCTAGCCGGTGCGGCAAAGGGCTGCAGCAAGACCGTGTTGATCCCGAGCCTGGCAGTCTGATCGAGCATGCGGCCGAGCTTTTCGTCTTCTTTCGTCGGATCGGGATCGTAGACCCGGTCAAGACTGATTTTGATCGCCCGCACCGCATCGGCATTGTCTTGCAGCACTTCGTGCGTAACCATGTAGGTGAAGCTGGTCAGCGGCAGCTCATCGCCGATCAGATTCCGCGGGATGACGGCGGTGTCGAGCGTCGAACCTACGCCATCCGTCAATGTGAAGTTGATCGGCATTCCGGCGGCGGCAGCCTCCTCCGCCGAGATGCGGTCCACCGCTCCATACGGCCAGACCATGATGCGAGGCCGGATTCCTGTGTGGCGGGCGATCAGGGCCGAGTTCTTGCGCAGATCGGATCTGACGCGCAGACGACGTTGATCGGGCGTCTCATAGGATTGTTTGTCCGGGTCATATTCCTGCGTCACTGCGGCAGGCTCGGTATTGTGTTGCGGATTGGCGAGAATGCCGTGATGCAGGTCGTAGCTGTGCGACGCCATTTCCACCAGGCCGGAGTCGGACATTTCCCTGACCTGCGCCCAGTTCACGAATTGCTGGCTGGCATAACCAGGGTCGCTCTGACTGACTTTCGGATCGCGGCCATCCTCAATCCACCGTCCGACCAGACCGAATACCGCCGGGATCTTATAGAGCTTCAGTAACGGGAAGACATTCACGTAAAAATCTTCGTAACCGTCATCCACTGTCAATAAAAAGCTCTTTTGCGGCAACGGACGTTGGCCGGCCTTGGCCCGCAGTATGTCGTCCATGCTGATGGCGGTGTAGCCGTTGCTGCGAAGCCAGGCCAACTGGCCTGCGAAATTGGTTGTGCTGTTGGCTCCTGCGCTGCCATTGGCCGTTGCAGGTACCGAGTGATAACAAAACACCAGATAAGACTGGCCCGGCGCGACGGTGATCGTTTCCGTTGTGGATGTCGTTGTCGTGGCCGCCTGCACCATCGTCGACAGAATGGCCAGCAACAATCCGAGCAAGGGCAATAGCGCCGCAAGGAAAAATCTGTGCGGATGGCGAACAGCGGGCAAGCGCGGTTGAAAGCGGTGCAGACGCGAGGCGGTCATAGGAATTTCCAGTTCAGGTTCAGATGGACTTCGGGGCCGGAAGAGATGTTGCCGCTATAGATGCGCCGGACATAACCGGCGCCGTAATTCAACGACAACGTGTCGCTCACGCTGACGCGCTGCTCATAGCTGACGCCTCCGATGGTTGCGGATGAAAAACCGTGCTCGGACTGGCGTCCTATCGACAGAATCAGCCGTTGTCCAAACGAGCGGTTATAGCGTTGGAAGTTATTCCAATCGCTGACATAAGAAAACATCACTGACTGACTGTCCTGAGGATTGAAATAGGCCGCGTTGGCGACGCTGTTGGTCGCGCGGTACAGCTCCAGCTCGACGCTGCCCTTGTAGGATGGTCCCTGGATCACCGTGGCGGCGCCACGCACCAATGCCGAGCGGCGCGTATTCTGGTCGGACATGTTCAACTGGCTCACATCGGCCGAGACCGACCAGCGTTCGCTGTCTCGATAGCTCACTCCGCCACCGACCTGCCAGCCGGAGATGTCGTAATAGCGCGCTACCAACGGCACATCGAGCGAGTTTGAATCGATGCGTCCGCGTACCGTCCATTGATCGTTGAGCCGGAAATCTCCGGTCAGCGCGACACTGGTTTTCGGGTTCTTGAAAAATTCCTGCTGTACTTCGGCTTCGACGACACCCACGTTGGCGATGGTGTATTGCAAGCCGGCGCCAAGACGCCGGTAATCAGAGGATAGTTGACTGGTGATGCCGCGCTCGAAGTATTCGTGAATGAATGGGCGTAATTGCGGCCACATCGGTTTCGCAAGCAGTTTGCTTTCGACGATCACGCCTCGCCCGGAGCTGATATTTTCAGAGCTGCGCGTGCCGATCAACGACACCGTCAATTCATTGTAGTTGCGTACTTCTTGCGCGCGTGCCTGATTCATGACGTCGCCATCCGCCGGCGCTATCGCCTTAAGTTGTGCAAGCCTGTCGTCGGCGGCACCGAAGTTGCCGAGCGACGCATCGGTTTCCACTAAAGCAGCGCCGGCCTGAAGGTTGTCGGGGTCGCGCTGCATGACCATGTCGAATTGCTCGCGGGCGCGTCGAGGCCAGCCACGCCAGAGATACACCTTGCCGAGCGCCATGTGCAGTTGGTCGCTCGACGGTGCTTCATCCTGCAATTTCTCCAGGCGCACCTGCGCCACCTCCAGATGCCCCTCGAAGGCGCGTTCAAAGGCGGCAGCAGTTGCCGCACTGAATTTGTCTTGCGGAAGCAAGGCCTGCTCGGCCAGCGTATCGATATGTTCACGCGCTTCCGGAAATCTGTTTTGATCCACGAGTGCATAGAACAAGCCCATGCCGGCGTTGAAATTGCCTGGTTTCCTGGCGACGGCCTTGCGAAATGCCTGCTCGGCGAGTTCCGGCTGCTTCTCCGCCAGATAGGCGGAGCCTGCGCTTTCATGCACCTCGGAAGGGATGTCTGATTGTTGGTCCGGCAGCGCCGCATAAATCGCGATGGCTTCAGTTCTGCGTTTGCGATTGTTCAACGCCCGCACGAGGTCGTAACGTGACTGCAGCGATTCCGGATATTGCTGCAGATTGGCCTGTGCAAGGGCTATCGCGCGGTCATAGCCGGGATATTCTTGACCCGGTTTGGCGTAGTAGGTATTTTCACTCCAGCGAACGGCAAGTGTCGCTCTCTCTTCGTAGAGGCGGGCGACCACTTCGCGACTGACGGCTGGATAGCGCTCGGCCTCTGCAATGGCGATGTCGCCGGCGCCGAGCCGGGAGAGCGTCAACAGTCTTCCTTCTCGTGCCGCCCGGTCGTCAGGATGGCGCAATAGCACTCTGTCGAAACTCTTCAGGCGTGCGATGAGATCGTCTTGTGTCGCTGGCAATGCGCCGACCGTGGCGGTTTTGGCTGCCGGCAGTGGCGGCGGCGCGGGCGTAGGAACCGATATCGGCGCCGGTATAGCCACATCCGAAAAGGTATCGGTATCTGTACTCGCATCCATGCCGTACGTCGCCGCAGTTTCGCTGACTGAGTTTGTCGCTGCACGGTTTACCGGCGTCGCAGGTAATGGCGATGCGGGCGCGGCAACGGCCGCTTCGAGCCCGGATATCGGCGTCTCGGCCTGTACCGCCGTCTGACCGAAGCTTGCGATCGCAACTGCCAAGGCAATTCTGGTTTTGTTTTTCATGGCTCATGCCTTAGGGCTTCATTCACTACGGTGGTGCGATGTTGATGTCTGAGCCGATCGAGATGCCGAGGAAGTCCTCGAGCAGTGATCGATAGTGTCGGCCGACGCTTTATTTTGGATGGAGCAGATCGACCAGCCTGCAGAGCTCGATTGTCAGGTCGGTAATCGATTCCTTCAGGCGCAAATTTTCTTCCTGCAATGCACGCAGATCCCTGAGCAGATCTGACAAGGGGATGTAGCGCTTGCGCATTTTCAGGAAGGCGCGCCTGGAGACGCCGGTGTCTTCGATAATGTCTTCCAGCGGCATGCCTGATGTTTCCTGCTGCAGCGCGGCTGCAATGCCGTCCCGTGTAATAAGCCGTCGCATGTCAATCCCGTGAGTTTCCAGATAATAATGTTTCAGTGTCCTGCGGACATTGGCGGCAACAATTGCTGCTTGTGTTCCATTGACTCCGGAAAATCATCAGAGACTATTTTCTATATGCTGCGATGCATCCGGATGATTTGATAATAGAACGAGGGGAGCGCGGAGTCGCGACAAAACCCTGCCCAATGTGGACAAGGTATTTGGCGTATCCGAGCAGGGAGTGGCGGATATGGACAGCGCGAGAAAATCGTGCAGAAGAGAGAAGTGAGGAACTGAGGAACTGACGAACTGATTTTGAAAGCGTTAGTGAACGAATACAGGAAGATATTGGAGTGCGCCCCGCATCAGGCCGCACGCTCGTTCAATAGCAAGGGGCAAGAACCATCGGCCAAGGACTTCAGCGCCGCAATGTCAAGCAGGCGCACCTCCCGTTTGTCGACTTCGATGAGTCCTGTGGTCTTGAATTTTGCAATGAGGCGACTCACACATTCACTAGTGAGGTAAAGATAGCTGCCAATATCGTAACGAGTCATGGGCAATCTAAACTGGAACGCAGAATGGCCAAGAAGTGAATTGCGAACGGAAAAATTGTTCAAGAAAATGGCAAGGCGCTGCTCCGCCCGCACTGTTCCGATAAGCATGGTGCTTTGGCTTGACACGATTTGATTACTGGCTATTTTCAATACGCGGTGACGCAGATCGGGTGACGCCAGACAAAGTTTCTCAAGTTGCTCAAAGGGGATTTCATATATCTGGCCGTCTTCCAACGCGACCGCCGTAGCCGCGTATCGCTTATCCACTATACCGTCGATCCCGAACATCTCACCATGCAGATAGAACCCGGTGACCTGTTCGACGCCGGCAACATTCACAATCGATGTCTTGATACAGCCTGACTGAACGATGTACAGGTTTTCGAACAGGTCATTCATCCGATAAAGACGATCGCCCATGCGAACACGTGGACAACGTGTCATACGGTCCAGGCTGATTGCGTCGGACTCGCTCAATCCGTGCCAGCAAGGATGCGTCAAGCAGAGAGCATAGTCGTTTTTGCCCGGGAGAATCGGAGGAACACTCTGCGACGCGAAGGAGATGGAAGACATGGTCATGACGCACTCACTCGATAAGCCCACGCAATCGGATATTGTCGTGCGGATACACTCGCATCTTCTTGATTTATATTAGGAACTCCAGAGCGCCGTTGGGCAATCTAAGCACGTATCCTTTGATCTATATCAGTTCATGTCAAATCAAGTGACCGCAATTGACCTCCTGGAATACGCGGGAGTGTCCAAATTGCCATATCGTTGAGTATTGAGGGGGGAGGCGTGATGGGAGAGTACCGGACGATACGCTGTCAGCGCTGTAATTCTGGGCAGGACGCGTGTCCTTTGCAGAAGCATTGAACAACCTCCCGTCCAGCCTAGGTTGCTTTCGCGACGATTATTTCGCAAATGGCCTGCTGCGTGCAACCAGACCTGCTCGTTGCGAGAGACGTCAATGTTGCACTGGGGTATCTTGTGCTCAAATCCGAAAGAAATGCGAGACCATTGAACCGGATCCGGCAATGTCTCGCCATTGTGTCAGCGACCGGAAAGTGTGCTGAACGATATGTCAATCAGACCGTAAATCGACATTCAAGATATTCGGCATGGTCAATGAGATAAGAGTACGGGAGCATTCATTGTTTTCAATATCTTGCGAGTGACTCCTCCGAACACCATTTCGCGGAAGGGAGAATGACCATAACATCCCATCACAAGCAGGTTTGAGCGTGTACTGCTTATCAACATCAGCAAAGCATCGCCGACGTCGGAATTGGTCGCTCTTTCGCTGACGTCGACACGCACGCCGTAACGCATCAAATACGCCTGGATGTCCGCCAATGATTGCCGATGAAGATCTTCTGCTTGCAGGCCATGACTAAACGTGACAAGGTGAACATTCTCCGCTTTCTGCAGAAACGGAATTGCATCGCGGATTGCGCGCTGCGATTCTCTGCTTCCGTCCCAGGCAATTAATACATGGGAACCGACTTTCTTGAATGACTCCTTATACGGCATCATCAGAACAGGATAAGCAGATCCTGTCAGGAGATCCGCCGTGATCTCGGATTCGATGGAATTACTGTCGCTGGGATCGCTTTGCCCGAGAACCAGGAGATCGCAACAAGTGCCCAATAGTCCCGCATCTCGGGAAAATGGATTGTCGAGGGCGCGCGTCTCCACCGATTTGACGCCAATGGTCTCGACAATCTTGTTGAATTTTTCGAGTAATTTGCCGGCCCTTTTTCGCAGAACATCCAAAAAGGGAGCGATACCCGGATTGTCCTTGTCAAGCGTCACTGTCTCCTTCAGGAAGCGCGTCACACCAGTGATGGCCACGCCGATCAGATGGCTCTCTTCCATTTTCGCAATTGTTGCGGCGGCCTCAATGCATGACTCGGCGCTCTCGGATTCACTCACGAGTACAACGACTGTTTTATATGCCATTTTAATCTCCTGATCAGTTTAGACAACAAGGCGTTTCCGTGCATGTGTACTAGAACTCATTTCATCAATAGGCGTGAGATGCGCTCTAGAAAATCCTCCGCAACCATCGGTACGGTTTTCGCCATCGGGTTCCCAAGGCGTGCAGCGATTCCCGATTCCTACACCGCTTGCGAGGCGATCACGATATTCGCATCCTGTGTGTTGTGCTGATCAAATGAAAGCGGGCCCGATGTCCGCAGCAAACTCTTGGCATGCAAGACATCGTCGGCGGTGCCATGCACCACCAGCAAGAATTCGCCGGCCTTGATGGCGTTTTCATAACGAAGTACGGAATTCTTCGGGATGCCGATGGCAGTCATTGCGCCGACCAATGCGCTCGCGCCTCCCACCAGAACCGCACCTTCCAGACCACCGAAGATCAACGCCGCCAGCGGCCCGATAACGATGACTTGCCCCACCACAGGAATAGACAACATCGCTGAACCAAACAAAATGCCGAGCAGTCCACCCCAGAATGCGCCCAGTTTGCCGAAAATCTTGGCGCGGTCACCGGCATTCAGGTAACCGACGACGTGTTCTTCAAGACGATAATCCTTGCCGATAATGGAAATTTTTTTCATGTCGAAACCTGCGAGCTGCAGGGCCTTGACCGCATCTTCTGCTTGCTGATGCTGGGCATATGTAGCGACGGCGAGATTGGAAGTGGATGGAATCTGGGTCATGGCAACTCCTGAAATCTATTGAGGACGGATTTACATGATGTTCCTGCCGACCGCGAGGCGCTTGATCTCGATCAATTATTTCGCATCAAGGCGGCTTGCACTGGCGCATCGGGATATGACATCAACGCGACGATAGCGGCATTCAATTGAACATGCCGGCGGCACGCATGCGCTGACAGACATCGGATCGATTTATCGGCTTGGTCACTCCTTGTTCGGCTGCACGATTGCGCATGGCCTTGTAATGCTCATTTATGTACGACAGACATTCTTCATAGCTGGGCAGGCTCGTCATCTTCGCTCTATATTCAACCCGTTCCTCGGATGACATCATCGACCAGCCCGCGACTTGCGTATCATCGTACTGAAATCGTGAGTTGCCGCGCACCTGATACCCACGTTCAGGATATGCACAGGCGCAGAGCGAGATCGAGAAGATGACAATGAGCCACCGTTGAAAAAGTCCTGTCACCAAAAATCTCCTGGTTGAATTGGTCAGAATCCTCACGTTCCGACACGCGATATCCTGAAATTTCTCTTTTATCTCTGAGACGCGCACGCATGTTTCATGCTTTTTCCATCACGCATCGGCAACACTGACTTGACGCGGCAACGAAGACGCGCCGCCATCCATCGTTTTCGATTTGTGCACGATCCGACAGCGATTGCTCCACTTATGCCAGTCGACGCGCAGGCAACGCTCGTCATCCTTGTAGCGCAAGCGGAGCGAGCCGCGATAAGTGGTGGCAAGGACTACGCCCAGGCTGCGCGCCAAGCGCAGTCCGGTGGTCTTGACGATTGTTCCGTCCATCTGTTCTGAAATGTTGATGATCCGCTCCATTGGATATGCCGCCATCTCTCGCGCTGCCCGGCGTAACAACAGGCAGCGCAGCTCCTGCTGTTGCTGCAGGTCAAAGTCGCCGTGAATGATCAGATATCCGGCCGGCATGTCTTCATCGATACGACGACATGCAGGACACTGGACTTCGACGGCTACAGATGACGGCGCGCTCCATTTCCATTCGCCATCGTCATAGGCAGCACCGCATTCCCGGCAGATGCAATGAGAATGAAGGCTCTCCTTGTCCCAATCCATATCCTGCGGCGTCGCCGAATAATCGGGAATGCTGCTCAGAGTGAGCATTTCCGGCATTGACGGCGAACCGTCATAAAACAAATGCGTCAAGGCTGTCATAGTCTTACCCGTCCAAACGTTTAATGTGCAGTAGTGTCGTTGCTACCGCCTCTCAATGTGTTCAGCTTCCATGATCCATTCAGCTATTGAATCGCCAGGCGCTTGGTCCTCTGCGTGTGAGGCAGCTTGGGCAAGGTCAGTTCCAGAAGACCGTCGGTATATTTGGCCTTCACGTGTTCGCGGTCGATATCGAAATCCAGAAAGAAGCAACGATACACATCGCCCTCGGTTCTCTCCGAATACAATAGAGACGCGTTCTTTTTCTGCCGATATTTGATGGTCGAGGTAATGCTCACCTGATTTCCCTCAACGTCTATCTTGATGTCGCTTTTGTCGACACCGGGAAGATCGGCGACGACGATATAGTTGTCGTCGTCCTCATAGAGGTCGAGATCAAGTTGAAAGCTACGCGCCCCGGCTTCGACATCATCGTGTCGCCAGGGAGTGCGAAATGCGTGTTTCAATGCATTGCGAAGCCGGTCGGAAATCGGTTCATGAATGGCTATGGAAGTCATGTCTGTCCTTCAGGGTTTGTAATAGTCGATGTCTGCAAGTGAGGTTTCAAAAAAATGGTCAAGAAACGACAACAATGTTGTTGACGACTGCCGTTACTCCCGGGGCTGCCCATGCCGCGTCTTCGGCCTGGTTCTTTTCAGGCCACGATTTCACGTGACCGCCCAAGACTGCTCGGGTGCCGGACACGGTAACGCTGACATTGTCCGCCTCGATCTGTGCATTGCGAACAAGCGCTTCCTTGATCTTCGCCTGTACATCCGTGATCTGAAGCTTCGGCTTGACGACGATCTTATTGGTAATCCCCTTCACGCCGAATAGCGGTCTGACCGAGTTTTCCGCCCAATCGTGTTGAAAGCGCCATTCGACTTCTCCATCCAGCGTGATCCATCCATCCGTCACCGTCACTTTGATGCCTTTCTTCGGAAGGGAACCGTGGGTGGCAATCGCATGAAGCGCGGCCTCGGCAATTTCCAGATCGCTACGCTCCCAACTCCCCGGTAGTTGGACATCCAGATTGTCAACGACTGCCCTGACGCCGCCGACCCGCCCGGCAGCGAGTTCCGCATTTTTCTTCTCCGCGAACTTCGCGACATATCCGTTCAGCGTCACAATGTGGTCCTTCACTCCTACAACGATGTGTTCTTCATCGAAAGACGGATCCCAATGCATTTCATCTATGACTTTTTGCTGCAACTCATTGTCGGTATCAGTGCTCATGAGGTAATTTCCTTCCTGCGATCGGTGCCGGTGGTTGTCGAAACTCGTGAAACACTGTGCATCTGATACCGCGCCGCGACACTGATCTACATCAAAAAGTGAATCGGTAAGTCAACACCGCGGCTTTGCCGATGCAGCATCATTGGAGCAGTCCTATCAGCACGAAGTCGGATATTGTTCATGGCACTGTAAATCCATGCGTTCGTCACGTTTTTGATGTAGATCAGCAATCGGGGTGGAGCGGGGCGTAAATTCAACTCTCCTAACCTGGAGATGACAATGAACCTACTTAAAGTGATTGAAGTGCTGGCGGAGTCAGACAAGAGCTGGGAGGATGCGGCGCAGATAGCGGTAAAGATGGCTGGCAAGACCGTCAATAACATCAAGTCGATTTATATCAAAGAGATGGACGCCACCGTCGACAACAACAAAATCACCCGTTACCGCATCAACGCAAAAATAAGCTTTTTATTGGACAAATGAGGCCCCTGGATCAATTGGCCTTGTTTTTTTGACACAACCTACTTTTCTGGAGAATGCGATGAGTATAGATATTGAATTGCAGAAGAAAATCGTTGAAGAATTGACTTGGGATCCATCGATCGATGCAACGCACATTACTGTCGCGGTGAAGGACAGTATTGCCACATTGTCGGGTTATGTTCCTCGATTTGCCGATAAGGAAAATGCCGAGCAGGCTACCAAACGCGTCGCCAACGTAAAGGCGGTGGTTGACGAAGTGGAGGTCAAGCTGGCAGGTTCCTTCAAGCGGACTGACCTTGAAATCGCCGAAATGGCGCTCAAGGCGCTGCAAGCCAACTCGACGTTGCCGAAAGACAAGGTCAAAGTCACGGTTGCAGACGGCTGGGTCACGCTGGATGGCGAAGTCGAATGGCATTATCAACAGGATTCGGCCGCAAGCTCGGTGCGATATCTGTCGGGCGTCAAAGGCGTCACCAACAAAATGACCATCAAGCCCACGGTGCATATTTCAGATATAAAATCCAAAATCCGCGATGCCCTGGTGCGTAATGCGCAGATTGACGCCAACAATATCAATGTCGGCGTCAATGGCGGGATGGCCGTTCTGGATGGAAAAGTCAAATCGTGGGCGGAAAAAGAACAAGCCGGATATGCTGCCTGGTCTGCTCCTGGCGTTACATCCGTGCAGAACAACATCTCCATCCGTTGAAGTGGGCGGCATGGGCTGATGCGTCACGAAATCACGCTGGTCGCCGCATCAGCTCGATGCCTTGCACACGTCCGGCACGAGAATTGAAGAGGGAACGAAATGCAAGAGAAGATGACGGCAATGGTGTTGAATGCTGCAGGCGAAGCATTGCAACTGCGGTCCGTCGAAAAGCCTGTTGCGCAGGCCAATGACCTGCTGATCAAAGTACATGCCTGCGGCGTTTGCAGGACGGATTTACATCTGGTGGATGCAGAGTTGCCCAACGCTGTGTTTCCTGTCATTCCGGGGCATGAGATAGTCGGCACGATAGTCGCGACGGGATCGGCGGTTCAGAGATTTCGCATCGGTGATCGCGTAGGTGTCCCGTGGCTTGGGCATACCTGCGGCCATTGTCCGTATTGCGTTGGCGGACGGGAGAATCTTTGCGATCACCCGTCCTTTACAGGATGCACCATCAATGGCGGGTACGCGGAATACGTGGCGGCAGACAGCCAATATTGTTTTCCCATTCCGGATAATTATTCCGACCTCGAAGCAGCTCCGTTGCTGTGCGCCGGGCTCATCGGCTATCGCGCGTTGAGAATGGCTGGACAGGCGCAGCGCATCGGCGTCTACGGTTTCGGCGCGGCCGCGCAGATCATCACGCAGATCGCTTGCCATCAGGGACGAACCGTTTATGGGTTTACGCGTCCAGGCGATAGCGCGGCGCAGCGGCTTGCTTATGACTGCGGAGTTGCCTGGGCCGGTTCCAGCGATGAGGCGCCACCGTCTCCGCTCGATGCAGCGCTGCTGTTTGCGCCTGCCGGAGAGCTCGTTCCGCAAGCGTTGCGCCATGTACATAAAGGCGGCATCGTCATATGTGCCGGCATCCATATGAGCGATATTCCGACGTTTCCCTACTCCCTTCTGTGGGGGGAACGGAGCATTTGTTCTGTCGCCAATCTGACGCGTCAGGACGGACAGGATTTCTTCGCATTGTTATCGGAAGTGCCGTTGCATATGCATATCGTGCCCTATCCCCTGAAGGAGGCAAATCAAGCCTTGTCCGATTTGAGATCGGGGGCACTGAAAGGTACGGCAGTGCTGCAGATAAGTTGAACATGCAAGGGATTGATGATTTTCCAGTAGATTTTCCAGTACGGGATAACCTGTCGGGAATTGTTTGGAAAGAAGCACCCCGTTCACAGATCAAGGCAATTCGTCGTCTTTTGTATCGGAAATGCCAAGTCAGACGGATATTTTTGCGCTGCCGTCATGCTGATTGTCAGGCAATATTCCGAAACGGAGATACCCAGATTTTTCTTGAACAATGTCTCCAGCCTCTGTTCGGACAGCCCGACACTTCGCGCGGCTTCTTGAGGAGTGGAATTTTTCTCACGTAATATTTTCTGGGCAATCTCCAGTCGTAAATCAGTGAGAAATTGATAAAGAGTCTTGCCGGTCGATATCTTGAATTTTCGTTGGAAATTACGTTCACTCATACAAACGAAATCGGCCGCGTCGGACAATACCGCCGACGACGATATGTTGTCTCGCATGAAGTCTATGGCTGCGGACATTGGATTCCGATTTTGTTCTATTTTTACAATTTTCTCATTGATGGGAACGCAGGCCTCAGTCATTTTCGTCTGAGCCTGGATCAGGCTGGCCAAGACGCGGTTCGCAAGATGAGCGCCAAGATCGCTCTGCAATAATCTCTGCGTCAACACTGCTCCCATTCCGTAGTCGCTCGTGGTGTAAATATTTCCGTCCTCGACGATCGCATCGTCTCTGATGTGAATTTGAGGAAACTCCTCCAGGAGTTTCTCTTCAAGGAATCGGGGGGCGGTCGCATGAAGATTATCCAGGAATCCTGCTGAGCCGATAACCAATACACCACAACTCATGGCGCCGATTCGGCGCACCGAGGGGCGAATCATCCTCAGCCAGTTCATCAAACGAAAATTGTGAGAGATATCCAGATTGCCTTTTCCGCTGACAATTATCAGCGTGTCGAAATGGACCGCAGCATCGGGTAACGGCAGAGTCATGATCTGTATCGATGTGGAGGAAATGACAATCTTTCCATCAATGGAGAGCAGCGATACTTTATATCCGCTTATCCCGGAGAACTCCGTCGCAAGCAGTCTGTCTGCCATCTCAAACGCATCCGCAATGGCAATGAGATCGTGCAAGATGACCCCGTCTGCGACGATAAGACCGATATGTCTTTTTCAGATATTGGTTTTTGGTTATCAACCCTCTCTGCGCTATGCAGCAGCATTGGCAACTCCTTTTTTTATATCCTGTTTTTAAGCGGAACCTGTCGGACGACCGAAGCGAGCTGGAGTACCTTGATCTCCTTGGCAGGACATTTGACTTTTTATATGATTTTCGACGATAGAGGGTTGACTTATGTCAATCGAAGGGATTAAAGCCGGAACGATGGCGGGAGAGGACCGACGTTTGTCGGAAATGGAGCGACCGTAGAGGGTAATATCGACGCAAATACAAACAAACAACGCTATCGCGTGAACCATCGAAATGACCCAATCGCCGTTTTCCCATCGCATCTCTGCATGCTCTCCAGGGGAGAGCGATGTCACTTTATCTCATCGTGATCTGCGACTTCTCATGAATGGAATAGCGTTCCGCAAGAAGGTATATCGAGGACAAGTTTTGTACAGCACGGGTGGTATCGGTCGCAATCTCTTTGTCATTCATGCAGGATATTTCAAAACAACACTTGTCAATCTGGGGGGAGACGAGAGAGTTGTCGGATTTCATATGACGGGAGATATTCTCGGTCTGGAAGATATTGCGAGAAATGTCCGCAGCACCATTGCCGTCGCGCTGGAAGACAGTGAAATCATTGAAATTCAGCTTTCTCGACTTATACGCTCGCTCGCGGCCAGGCCGGATTTGCTTCAGGATTTTCTGGACCTGATGAGCAACAGCATCGCATTCGGCCAAAGCATGATGCTGATCTCGCAGATGCGAGCGGAACAACGCTTCGCCTCATTTCTCTGCAATGTCTCGCATGAACACGCCATCCGAGGATACTCATCGTCGGCGCTTCAATTGCGCATGTCGCGAGACGATATCGGAAGCTTGCTTGGATTGACCAACAGCAGCATCAGTCGTTTGATTGCGAAATTCAGATCCGGCGGTTTGATCGAAATCCATCATCGCAATCTCCGCCTTCTCAATATGATCGGCCTGAGACATCTCGCAAACGGCACATTGCCATGGGATTCTCTCTCGACCAAGTGATTCCGCACGGTTTTTATATGTGCGCTCAATGTCGAACAGAGGCAGTCATGGAAATTGCCATCCTGCGCCTGTTGCTTCATGAGAACGAGCTTGCGGATGGCACTCATCTTGATTTTACGGTCTGCGGCAACGATACCTGAGACGCGCCCGTCGTCGGGACTACTCGCCTTGCTTTTTCACGAATGACGAACGACGACCCCATGTTAATCGTCAGTACTGCCGCCGCATTTGATATGGATCATATTGAACGCTTGCCGAGAGGCCTATGCTTGAAATCAACGATGATGTTATGTCGTTATGCGATAGCGCGACGGATTTATCGTTGCAGCTTCCTCCGGAATCTCATTGATAGAAAGCGAGGCCAATCATGGCTGGCAATTTGACACGATATTCTCCGTTCAACGACATTGCACGTTTCGAACCTTTCGGCGGCATCGAAGATATGCTTCGTGAGTTTCGTCTGACGCCTTCGCTCCAGGCGTTCGAGAACGGGCAAGGCATGAAGATGGATGTCTCCGAAAATGAACAGGCATACACCGTGAAGGCAGACATTCCCGGCATGAAGAAAGATGACATCAAAATCGACATCGACGGCAAGCAGGTATCGATCGTGGCGGAAACATCTCAGTTCAAGGAGCAAAAGGACGGTGAAACGGTGGTGCGCAGCGAACGCTTTTCCGGTCGCCTGTATCGCGGATTTTCACTCGGGCATGAAATCGATGCCGCACATGCGGTTGCCAAATATCAGGATGGCGTCCTTGAGTTGACATTGCCGAAAAAGGCTCGCAATGGCGCAAAGAAATTAACCATCAGTTGAAACACGGCGCAGCGCCATGGGCTATGCGCCGTCAGTCCCTGATCAATGGCGCCCCCGGTTCGCGAGCTGGAACAGACGCTATTTGAAGGATATGAAATGAACAATCTGCGATATTTCTTGTTGGCAGTCGGCCTTGTGCTGCTTGCTGGTTGCGATCGAAGCGAATTGAACTTGCCGAGGACAAAGACCGTAGACCAGAGCGCGCCAGCCGATACGGCGGACCAAGATCAGATAAGGAAGAACGACTTCCTGAAAGCAAGCCGTGACGAGCTGGACCAGCTCAAGCAAGATCTGGATGCCTTGCAAGGGAAGGCAAAGAGCGCCTCTGACGCAGCCAAAGAAAAGATGACTTCGGAGCTTGAGAACTTTGAAGAACAGCAGCAAAGCCTTGAGGCAAGGTGGCAGAAGTTCCGGGAAAAAGGAAACGATAGTTGGAAAGACGTTGAAAAGTCGTTTCGCGATGCAATTGAAACGCTAAGAAATTCTGTTCGGAAAACCTATACGAATAGCGGGAAACAGGCGACATCGTCGAGTACGAGTCTGGAAAGCGTGCGTTCCTACCGGCGTGTAATCGTCAAGCGCATTCCCGATGTCTGACCTTTCCTGACGACTTCATTTATTTAAGGATAGTAATATGCGATCGCCATACTTTCTCCTGGTCTTTGTACTGATGCAGATTTCGGCCGCTTATGCTGCCCCGGTCGAGGTGGTCTCCGGACAGACTACCTATATCTCAGGCGGCATTGGTTCGGACGAAGCCGCCGAGATGAAATCGATGGCTTCCCGGTATGTGTTGGAAGTCGTGTCTGTAGTTAAGGCAGACCCACGAGAACAATACACTGCGGACTACCGCATTCTCATCAAAGATGCGACTGGCAAGACTGTCCTCGACGCTGTTTCGGAAGGCCCTTTTTTCCTCGCCAATTTACCTGACGGAAACTATCAGGTCGAGGCGACGCAAGACGGCGTGCGTAAATCGCAAAGGACCTCCGTAAAAAAGGGAGCGCATCGACGTCTGGTATTCGTATGGCCGCAGTAGCAGCGCCTTTCAGCAGGCTTGCCGCCGTTCTGACGGCGGCAGTCTGCCTTGGTTTTGGCATTGAGGAATCCTGCGTTGCGCAGACCATGCCGGACGAACTTGTCGTGATTTACCGTCAATATGTTGCTCCTGCTCTTGCTCCGCCAATCGAAGAGCAGTCGCTGTACGCCGATTTTGTGCGCAAAGCGCTTCAGGACAACGTGCCGGAGAGCCCGCAATATGTCATCTTGGTCGATCGCAGCGCACAAGTGCAGGCAATCTTCCTTTTTTGGCTGGAAGAGGGGAAAAGTCCCTTGTTCATCGGCGCATCCCCGGTATCGACCGGGCGAGTCGGGCAATACGATCATTTTGAGACCCCAACGGGCGTATTTGAACATTCCATCGACAATCCCGACTTCCGCGCAGAAGGAACAAAGAATGCGCTCGGCGTTCGCGGCTATGGTGTGAAAGGCATGCGCGTCTTTGATTTCGGCTGGCAACAGGCCACCCGGGGCTGGGGTAGCGGCGGCTTGAGTACGATGCGATTGCAGATGCATGCCACTGACCCGACCCTACTCGAATCGCGGCTCGGGACGATCCAATCCAAAGGATGCATTCGGATTCCCGCCAGCTTGAATCGTCTGCTCGATGCATACGGCATTATCGATGCCGATTACGAGGCTGCGGTAAGCAACGGCATTCATCTTTCGGTGCCGATGCCCGCGCCCAGGGTGCATGGCCCCGGAAGATACCTGATCGTGATGGACTCTCAGCGCACGACACGACCCGAGTGGGCGACGCCTCCATTTTTTCCGCGCGTGACTGCCGTTCCGCTGCCGCCGCTGCGATAGTGCAAACAACGGAAACGAAGCTGCCATGCTCGCCCGGACATGCAGGCAGAGAGCGACGCCGACAATTTCAGGCAGTCCCGTTTTTGATTTGGATCAACATTCGATCCGACATAGTCTTCATAATCAAACTTCACTATTTGAAGGAGGGGCTTGCTGTGAACATGTTCGCTGAAATCGATGCTGACACGCGTTGGCAAGACTGCATGATGGTGACTGTGGGGATCGCGCTTGTCGCGTCTCCTTTCCTGATGGAATATCCGCAGCAATACATTTCGCAAAATGCATTTGCCACGGGATTGGTCATTGCGATTTTTGCTCTTTTTTCCCTGTTTACGCCGGGCCTCTGGGAAGAAGCCGTGCTTTTGATGCTGGGATGCTGGTCGGTGGCATCCCCGTGGCTGCTTGGTTTCTCGGACAATCGCAGCGCGGCCCTTATCGTGGTGGCTGCCGGAGGAATCGTTTTGATATCCGCGCTGTGGGCGATGAAGGATGAAGACAGAAACAGAACGACCTCGGATAGTTTCGAGGAGCGTTAGCCCTTGCTCAATGGTTGCAAGCCGATGAAGAAAGCTATTTTGTCGTATTGAATCTGCGAGCTGACCTGCAATGCAGTTGGTCGAATGAATTTCAGCTCCGCAAGCGAGCCCAGATGAGGAAGAAATGCCATGGCGTATCCCACAGAAAAACAATTGACACATCTTCGAGAGCTTCTCGACAAGCAGGAGACAGCGGTCCTGATCAGGGCCCGGGTAAATGTGCCCGATGATACGGATAGTTGCGATACGACAGACGCAGAAGATACCTTCTCCAACATGGAGTTCGCCGAGTTGGCCGATATCGAAGCTGCGAAAAAAAGGATGTCCGAAGGACAGTACGGCCTTTGCACCGAGTGCGGATGTACGATCGCCTATGCCCGGCTTGAGGCTTATCCCACCGCAAAACGGTGCACGCATTGCCAGCGCCTCCACGAACAACACCGTCGCTGAATAGCTGCCGCACAGATCGTTCACGTTGCACGACGATACTGCTATTCATCAATGCAGAAGTGTGAGCCACGCTGGGTCGGCAATGCATAAGCTCTTGGAATCGGTTGTGCGCCGGCGGCGGCCAGTGCCTTGATCAGCGCAGCATCCATCTTGACCAGATGTCCGAGAAACCATTGCGGCAACATGGAGAGAATCTGGCGCGAAAGAACATAATCGCCATTCATCACCTTGGGAATGATGTGATGCAAGGCGCTGAGAAGTGCCGCATGTTGTTCGCGATGGGCGCGCAGATCATGGTATGCGATCCTTTCCATCAGTTCCTCTTCTTCCCGAAAGCTGCTTTCCAACAATCGGCTGATCCTCTGAAAACAGCGGGTGAACTCATGATCGGGAGCGTTCAGGATCGCCACCAATTCCCTGGTCAATATCTTGTGTGCATTATCTATGGTCGCTATGCCAAGAGAAATACACGATGACTGCGCAAGCTCTTCCATATGTTCACCTTGAATTTTTCGGGGGCATTACTTTTGAGCGGGTCTTGATGGCATTCCACGCATCTTTGAGCGCTTGTGCAAAGAGGAGGTTGTCGCAAAATCCGAGGCAACTCTCGGCAGACCAATGTAGACAGGAGCACAATCGATCCGGAACTGGCGATAACCAGCATCGCCTTACCCATCACCGCCATTTTGAAAACGGAGGCAACGATAAGCGCATTTCAAGAGAAGAAATATAGTCCGATACTACGCCTGAAATTTGATTCATATCAAAAGACGTTTAAGTCCGTCGACAAAAATCGCGCACTGGATTATTTCGCCGTGGCATCGAGAATGCGCGATGCTCTCTCTATGGCGGCAGTCGAATTTCGACAGGTCTATGGAGTTTCTTTTGACGCTTAAGCATGGTGCTGCAAGGCAATATCGACTTGTCCTCGGATCTGAATATGTCTGCAATCCGCCAATCGCCTTCAGATGTCGATAAGACGAGATGGATAATGTCGCTCGCTCCCGCTGTCTCCTGCCTTTGATCTGCTACTTGATGCATATCAAGTAGCAGATGACATTCAAGAGGTAGGATCGGGCTCATCAATGTCTCGGATATCGGGACTTCGTCGCTGCACAAACTTCAACCATTGCCACTTCTTTTGAAAAGCCCAACATGCCGCCAGATTTCGACACCATCGGAAGTCATTCTGCGGCCGGTGTCGGGAAGAAAACACTACCTCCTGGAGCGCCTGCAATCAGTGCACAGAATGTCGGCAAGTGGTTCGGCGAAGGCGATGCCAGGACCGTAGCGGTCAACGGCGCAAGTTTTGATCTCCATTTTGGCGAGATGCTGTTTATCGTGGGGCCTTCTGGAAGCGGCAAGACCACCTTGTTGAGCATCATTTCGGGGATATTGAAACCGAATGAAGGTAGCGTCATCGTCAACGGCCAGGATATCTGGCGTCTCGACAAGGACGATCTCGCGGACTTCAGACTGAATACGATCGGTTTTGTCTTTCAGGACTACCATCTTTTTCCGCGCCTGACCACGGCAGAGAACGTGGCGATCCCTTTGATTCTCAAGAAGGAAAGCTGGAGCCGCGCGCTCGCCGAAGCAAACAAATACCTGGAGATCGTCGGACTCAAGGAACGGGCCGAGTTGCCGCCGGTGAAACTCAGCGGCGGTGAACAGCAACGTGTTGCGATAGCCAGAGCGATGGTCAGTCATCCGTCGATTCTGATTCTGGACGAACCGACCGCCTCACTGGACGGCGACACCGGAAAGAAGATTCTGGCCTTCGTTCACGATCAGGTTCTGAACGAAAAAACATGCATTCTGATTGTGACGCACGATACGCGCATTTTTGAATTTGCAGACCGCATCATGTACATGGAAGACGGGAAAATCACCGGCTTTGATAAGGGGACCATATGAAAAATCGCCTTATTTTCGTCATCTCGGGGCTGGGCCTGCTCGCTGCGCTGGCGGGCGCTTATCTGATGAATCGCACCAGCAAGCCGCAATCCCCTTTGTTTGCTCCCACCGCGAATCCGTATGCAGATGGAATCTTTGCCAACGGTATCGTCGAGAGCGCACAAACCAACGGCTCGAACATCAACATTTATCCGGAAGTCGCCGGCACCGTGGCCAAGGTGGTTGTCACCGAGGGCGACACGGTCACGGCGGGACAAACGCTCATGGTGCTGGACGACACGGCGCAACGGCTTGTCGTTGAGCAGCAGAAGTCGCAGGCCGAGGCGACGCTCGCCGCCCTGGAGGAGCTGAAGGCTCAACCTCGCAAAGAGACATTGGCGGCATCCAAAGCGCAGCTCGACTTGGCGGCGGCGAATGAAAGAACGGCTCAGGATCAGTTCGACAAACAGAAAGCCTCATTCGACATTGAGCCAAGATCCGTCAGCCGCGATGTGCTGGACAATGCCCGGAATGCGCTCAAGACGGCGCAGGCCAGCCGCGAAGTCGCCAAAAGGCAGTATGAGTTGGTGCGCGCCGGCGCCTGGAGCTATGACATCCGCAATCTGCAAAAACAATATGAGGCGTTGAGCAGTTCAAGCAAAGCTGCGGAGGTTCTGCTTGGTAAATACACAATCAAGGCGCCGGTCGACGGTGTGGTGCTTGCGTTGAATACTTCCTCGGGGAGCTACATCTCCGCGCAAGGTGTCTACGATACCTATACGCAGGCAAACAAACCGGCAATCATGATGGGTGGGAAGCAAGACTATCTCAACGTCCGATGCTACATAGATGAAATACTGATCAATCGACTGCCGTCTCCGGGAGTCATCAAGGCGCAGATGTCGATCCGGGGCAGCGGACTTCACATTCCGCTTGAGTTCGTGCGGATTCAGCCCTACGTTTCTCCCAAGATATCTCTGTCGGATCAACGGCAGGAAAGAGTCGACTTGCGCGTCTTGCCCGTTATCTTCAGATTCGCAAAAACCGCCGAGATGAAAATCTATCCCGGTCAACTGGTTGATGTGTATGTCGGCCATAACTAAGTCGTGGCGTTATGCGGCGGGTGCGGCGGTTGCCCACCTGCTTTGCGCATGCACGGTAGGTGTCGATTATGTCCGCCAGCCTCCTCCGATTGAAGCGGGCTATACCATGCAGGATCCGTCAACGACGGTTGCCGACGCCGGTGGAAATGTACAGCGCTTTCATATGGACGCGGCCATTTCAGCCGAGTGGTGGAAGATGTTTCATTCGGAAGGCCTCGCCGAAGCGGTGAATCGCGCCTTCCTTAACAACGCCAGTCTCCAGGCCGCGCAAGCCAGCCTGAAAGAAAGCCAGCACAGTTTGCAAGCCGGTTATGGCGTATTTTTCCCGCAGATCGACGGCAGTTTCTCCGCGACGCGGCAATTGCCCTCCGCTTTCCGGTACGGGGCCGCCAGCCCTGCCGGGATCTTCAACCTTTTTACCCTGGGCGCGGCGATCAGCTATACCTTGGACATATTCGGAGGGCAACGGCGTGCGGTGGAGGCGCTGGGTGCGCAGGCCGACTATCAGAAATACGTCGCACTCGCGACTTACCTCACCCTGTCGGGCAATGTGGTGAATACCGCAATCGCTCGTGCTGCGTACAATGCGCAATACGAAGCGACACAAGAACTTATCCGACGCCAGGAAGAACAAGTTGCCATTGCCGAGAAACAAGCGGACCGAGGCATTGCATCGTATGCGACAGTGCTCAGCCTGCGCAGCCTGCTGGCCAGTTCCCGGGCAGCGTTGGCAACGGTGGCGCAAAAGCGCGACCAGGCAGACCACTTGTTGGCCAATCTGCAAGGTACTACCGCAAGCGGGACGTACACTTCATCGTTTGACTTGGCAGAGCTGGAATTACCGCAAAATCTCCCATTGAGCCTGCCCTCCGAACTGGTGCGCCAGCGCCCGGACATTCTGTCGGCGGAAGCGCAGTTGCATGTCGCCAGCGCTGAAATCGGGGTGGCCACCGCCGCGCTGTTTCCGAGCTTCGGCATTGGCGCCAACTATGCGTTCGGCAACACGAGGTTCGGGAACCTGACGGACTCTTCAAGCAAATTCTGGAGTATCGGTCCCAGCATGGACATCCCGATATTTCATGGCGGCGCGACGTGGTATAAACGCAGTGCCGCAGAAGATGCTTATCAGCAGGCACTCGCCAGTTATCGTCAGACCGTCCTGTCTGCTTTCGAGCAAGTTGCCAATGTACTGACCGCCATCGAACACGATGCCCAATCGATGAAGGCGCAGGCCGAGGCACTGGGCGCGGCGGAACAAACGTTGAAATTGATCGAAGCGAATTATCGCGCGGGGCTGGTTTCGTACCTGGACGTATTGGCCGCTGATAGCCAGTACTATCAATCGAAGATCGCTTACCTGCAGGTGTCGGCGCAACGCTATCAGGACACCACCGCCTTGTTCGTCGCTCTGGGCGGGGGATGGTGGAATGCGCCGCCGCCATTCGTTGAACAACCGGCATCGGTACAGGTGGGTGGGAAATGATATGAACGGCATATACTTGATCGCCTACAAACTTCTCACCAACGACAAAGGCAAGTTCTTTTCGCTCCTGATCGGGATTACTTTTGCGGTGTTCCTGATGGTGCAGATGACGTCGATCTTCGCCGGCATCCTGAATCGATCTTCCGCGACGGTTGCCAATATCGGCGCAGACGTGTGGATCATGGATCCCGCCGTCAATACCGTCGCCAATACCATTCCCTTGCCGGATTACGTGCTCGACGCCGTGCGCAGCATGCCGGGGGTGCGTTATGCGGTACCGCTCTATTCAGGTGGCGCATTGGTCAAGTTGTCCGGCGGCACGTATCAGGCCGTCTCGATACTGGGCTTGGATGACACCAGTTTGTTCGGCCGTCCCGAACTGGAGCAAGGCAATATGCGCGACATTTATACCGAGAACGGATTCATCGTCGTCAACGATTCGGAATACCGGAAACTCGGTTCGCCAAAAATAGGCGCCGAATTCGAAGTGAACGATCATCGCGGTCTCATCGTCGGCATTGCAAAAGTCAGCTCGGGAGGGCTGTTCGGGGTGCCGACGCTGTATACGACATATAGCCGAGCGGTGCAGTACCTGCCGACCACACGTTTTACCTCTTCCTATATATTGCTGCAGTTGAAGACCGCCGATGCAATGCCGGCGATCAGGGCGGAGGTCGCCAAAATGGGCTATCTGGCATTGACCAAGGAGGAGTTCACGCAAAGAATCAGCGACTTCTATACCTACCAGACGGGAATAGGCACCAATATTCTGTTGATGACCGTAATGAGTTTCATCGTCGGCCTGGCTATCTCCGGCCAAACCTTCTACACCTTCATTCTGGAAAATCTGGAGAAATTCGGCGCGCTCAAAGCGATTGGCGCCAAGAGCCGCGAACTGATTTCCATGATTCTTTTTCAGGCGACCTTCACTGCGTTGACCGGCTATGGCCTGGGAGTCGGATTGTGCGCGCTTCTCATCTTCGTCGCTAAACGCGCATTGCCAGATTATGCGTCGCTGATCACCTTCGGAAATCTGGCATTGGCGTTTGCGATGGTGGTATTGATTGCTGCCATCTCCAGCTATATCAGCATTCGCAAGGTGTTGAGAATCGAGCCTTTCGATATTTTCCGGGGATGACGGCATGGATGAAACGCCCGTTCTCAAGAAAGGAGTGGCGCATGATGCACAACAGATATCTGAAGCCCGCAGCCCGGTTTGCTTTGCTCAGAATCGTCATTCTGCTTGTGGGAATGACGAGCGCTTTGTTTGTCTATCAAACTCCGACATCGCCGGCGGATGCGGCGGAATATCGAATCATCGGTGAACACGCCTACCCTATTCAAACCGAAGAGTCGAAACAACACACAGGCGAACTGGAAATGTATGGGGGAAATGCGGCCGTCGTCATCGCCTCATTCAATCGAAGGTTGCACGAGCTGTTCAGGGGAAAAAATCTGGCGTGCATCCTGGCGATATCCAGCCTCGTTCTGGCTGCGGGATGCTTTGCGGCAGCCTGGCGCCTGAAGCGCGATGACTAATGCGTAGGGTGTGGAGGGGTTGTCACGGCGACGTGTGTCATCTTCGCGAGTCGGAACCTGCGCCGGCGTATTTCACGGCAGATCGCGGATGATGCTGTAATTTTTGTCGCTGACCGGCACGAATTCCTGGGCGCGCAGGTTGGTCAGCGTGGCTTGCAGGTTGGCGCTTTTCTTGTTGAAAAAAACCGCGCGGATTTTTTTCTTGATATCGTCGCACAACTGGCCGCGGTAGACGAAGGGATCGAATGGGATGGGCGCCGATTTCCACAGTACGCGCAGATCCGCGCGTTTGACCTTGCCGGCGGCGATCAGCGAACCGAGATTGGCGCTGGCGACGAAGGCGGCGTCGGCTTCCTTGTTCAATACGGCGGCGACCGACTGTTCATGGTTGCCCGAATAGCCGATGCGTGAAAAATATTTGTTCAGCGGTGTGCCGATCTGACGTGAAAAGACATGGGTCGGGATCAGCGCGCCGGATGTGCTCTCCGGATCCGCCAGCGCCAGCCGTTTACCCTTCAGCCCCGCGATGGAGGTGACTGACCCATGCTGGCGCACGATCAGCAGCGAATAATAAGCCGATGCATTGCCTTCGCTGAATGCGTCGGCCATGCGCACCAGCGATGCAAACGGGGTGATGCGCGCATCGTTTCTGTGCGCCGAGACGTAAGTCGCCGGTCCCAGCCGCGCGAGATCGACGGCGCCGGCCAGCAGGCCCTCGGTGACGGCGCCGTAGGAGGCGGGCGTGGAGGCTTCCACCGGGATGCCGAGGCTCTTTTCCAGGTCGCCGAGCAGTGGTTGCAGCGCTGCGCCGTCGTCCTGCAATTCGCCTTGCGGCACAAATGAAAATCGCAGGCGTGCCGGTCTCTCGCACTGCGCCGCCGCTGCATTGCCCAGGCTGCAAGCCAGTGTCAGTGCGAGTGCGAACGCGGCCCGCGTCAGCGCGGCGCTGCTGCGGCATGCATGTCGATGTCGTTTCATAGCGGATCAAATCTCCCTTTTTGCAGCACCGGCTCGATCTGTTCCGCCGAAACGGGCCGTTGCAGATAGAAGCCTTGCACCTGGTCGCAGCCGATCACCTTCAGGTGCATGAGCTGCTCTTTGCTTTCCACGCCCTCGGCAATGACCTTCAGTCCCAGGTTGCGCGCCAGCGAGACGGTCGAGGCGACGATCATGGCGTCGCTGTTGTCGTTGCGGATATCGCGGATGAACGACCGGTCGATCTTGAGCGCGTAGACCGGCAAGGTCTTGATATGGCTCAGGCCGGCGTAACCGGTGCCGTAGTCGTCGAGCGCGATGCGCAAGCCCTCGGTGCGCAGTTTTTCGAGCACCTCCTTGGCGCTGTCGATGTCGTCGATGAAGCAGCTTTCGGTGACTTCGATTTCCAGAAGATAGGACGGCAGCCGGTATTTCTTCAGGGACTCGAGGATGGTCTCCAGCAGCAGTTCGTCCTGCAACTGCTTCACTGATACATTGATGGCCACGGGCAGCAGCGGGATATTGCGTTTGCGCCATTCGGCAAGCTGGCGGCAGACTGCCTTGATGATCCAGTGGCCGAGCGGGATGATGAGATCGTGCTCTTCCGCCAGCGCAATGAAATCACCGGGGAAGATCAGGCCGTGCTCCGGATGATTCCAGCGTATCAGCGCTTCCATGCCGACGATGTCGAAATTCTGCATTTCCACCTTGGGTTGGTAGTAAAGACAGAACTCGTCACTCTTGAGCGCTTGCCGGAAGCGGGCCAGCAGTTCGAGGCCGCGCGCGGCGGAGGCATTGAGCGAAGCGTCGTAGAAACGATAGGCGCCGCTGCCTGCTTTCTTGGCGGTGTACATGGCGGCGTCGGCGCTGGTCAGCAGTTCGTCGACGCTCTGGCCGTCGCGCGGATAGAGTGCGATGCCGATGCTGGTGGTGGTCTGGACTTCGTGTCCTTCCAGGTCCGGATACGGTTCGCTGATTGCCGTGACCAGGTCGCGCGCGATCTCGGCGACGCGTTCTTCGGCGGCGATTTCGGAAATCAGCACGACGAATTCGTCGCCGCCCAGCCGCGCCACCAGGTCGTACTCGCGCAGCACCGCGCGCAAGCGTCTGGCGACGGTTTGCAGCAAGGCGTCGCCGACCGCGTGCCCGAGCGTGTCGTTGATGATCTTGAACTTGTCGAGGTCGAGGAAGAACAGCGCATACAGCTTGCGGCTGCGGCGCGCGCGCGATAATTCGGTGGCGGCGATTTCATGGAACAGCATGCGGTTCGGGATGCCGGTCAGGTAGTCGTGCGAGGCCAACTGGTAGGCGCGCGATTTTTCCTGTTCCAACTGGTCGATCAGGCCGCTTTTTTCACGTTCCGAATACAACAGCTTTTCATAGAGCCGTTTGCGGCGATGCGCGATGTTGACCAGGGCATACGAGAACAACAGGACCGCCAGCGAGATGATGATCGCCTGGTACAGGTATTCGCGATGCGGCTGGGCCAGCCTGCCGAGCACGTAAGCCGGATCGCGGCTGACGATCACGGCCAGCGGGTAACGTTCCAGCTTGCGCTGCACGCCGATCTGCTGCTCCTGTTCGCCTGGCCGCACGGCGTGGATCTCGCCGTCGGCCTTGTTGTCGACCAGGAACAGCGCGTAGTCTTCGCCGGCAAAATTGCTGCCGCCCGACAGCGTGCTGCCGCTCAGCTCCGCCAGTTGGAAGCCGGTGGAATTGAGGATTTCAATGCGGCTGCCGCTGCTGATGCTGACCTCTTTGTAGGTCTTCAGGAAATAGCCGAGATCGAGGATGGCGGTGAAGAATCCCAGCAGTTGATCCTTCTGGTTCTTGATCGGAATCAGCAAGGGCACGCGCCAGGTATAGCCGTCTTTTTTAAGCGGCGGACTGATGATCATCCCGCCCTGGCGCTGTGAATACAGCAGCGAAGAGACGTAGGCCGCATTGATCAGTTGCGAGAATTCAGGCTCCTGCCGTTGGTGCGCCGACGAGTAAACCAGCCTGGCGTCGGCGTCGAAAATCGCCACGCGCAAATAAGCCGAGTCGCCCAGGAACAGCGGCGACAGATAGCTTGAGGCGTGCGCGTCGCCGTCCAGCACGGATTTTCCTATTCGTGAATACAGCAGGGCCTTGCTGAGGATTTCTTCCAGGTTCGAGGAGATGATGGCGGCGACGTTCCTGCTGTCGGAGACGGAGCTTTCGATCGCCAGGGTCTTTTCATTGCGGATGCGGGTGAACGTGATGGACCAGATGACTGCCAGCAGGAAACACGATAGCAGCACATATCCCAATGACAGCCCCCGGCCGTTCTGGAGCGCAGCATTCAGCCATTTCGGCCGTATCGATAGTGGTAACCGCAATCTTCCGCCTCAATTCGGGATGTCCTCGCGGTGGCCGCGAAGCGCTTTTTCCCAAGAGTAAGCGCCAAATATGTCGAATTGATGACAAGGCTGGTATTTATGCAAAGCATGCCGGGCGCCGAAGCCGGCGCCGCAACGGTTGCCGCGGCGCCCAGGCTCAGAGGCGCAGGGGCGCTGCCGCATTGCCATGTGCCGGCAATGCGATAGGGGCGTTCGCGACAGTGATGTTTCGCAACGGTCCGGGCGCTTCCTGCGCCGCGCCGATCCTGAATACGCTGACCACGCCGAGCAGGTTGTCGCTCTGGTGTTGCAGCGATGTCGCCGCTGCGGCAGCCTGTTCCACCAGGGCGGCGTTTTGCTGGGTGACTTCGTCCATTTGCGAAATCGTCTGATTGACCTGTTCGATGCCGATGGTTTGTTCGTGGCTGGCGGTCGAAATCTCGTTCATCACGGTAGTGACGTTGCGGATGCTGTCCACCACTTCGCTCATAGTGATGCCGGCTTGCCGGACCAGGCGCACGCCGGCGTCGGTGCGGTTCACCGAATCTCCGATCAGGCCCTTGATTTCCTTGGCCGCGGCGGCCGAACGCTGCGCCAGGCTGCGTACTTCCGATGCGACCACCGCGAAGCCGCGGCCCTGGTCGCCGGCGCGGGCGGCTTCCACCGCGGCATTCAATGCGAGGATATTGGTCTGGAAGGCGATGCCGTCGATCACGCTGATGATGTCGACGATCTTCTTCGACGATTCATTGATCGCATCCATCGTGTCGACCACCTCAGATACCACGGCGCCGCCGCGCACCGCGACTTCGGACGCCGAGGCGGCAAGCTGGTTGGCCTGCTGCGCGTTGTCGGCGTTCTGCCTGACGGTCGAGGTCAGCTCTTCGATCGACGATGCGGTTTCTTCCAGCGACGCGGCCTGCTGCTCGGTACGCGCGGACAGGTCCAGGTTGCCGGCGGCGATTTCGCCGGACGCGGTGGCGATGGCGTCGGTACCGTGGCGCACGGCCCCGACCACTTTCAGCAGACTGCCGTTCATGTCCTTCAGCGCCTGCATCAGTTGTCCGGTTTCGTCCGTCGTATTTACCTCGATATGGCTGGTCAGATCGCCCGAGGCCACGGTTTGCGCGACGCCGATGGCGGTCGCCAGCGGGCGCGTGATGGAGCGTGAAATCATCCAGGCGCAGAGCGCGCCGAGCGCCACGATCAGCACGCCCAGCAGGATGCTTAGCCGCAAGCTTTTATCGTACAGATCGGCAATCTGCTGGGCGGTGGCGTCGATGGTTTCACGCTGCAGCTTCAGGAAATCCAGCACCACCGCTTCGTAGCCTTGCGCGACGGGTTTGAATTCGGTCTGGTACACCCGCGCGGTTTCGGACGGATCGTTGGCTTGCTTGGCCTTCATCGCGGCGTTCTTGGCGACCTGGAATTTTTCGCGATAGGTTTTGATGCCTGCGTACATTGCCCTTTCCCTGTCGGAAGTCAGTTCGAAGGTGTTCTGGATGGCGGCGGCTTTCTTGGCGCCGGCGGCGATGTCGGCGGCAAACTTGTCAGGAAGCGTGTTGTCGTTGCTTTCGATGATGAAGGAGGTGCGGATGACGGCCGCGCTGATGTTGAAATACCAGTCCGACACCGTTCTTTCCTTTGCCAGCGGCGCGGCCATCATGCGCTGCGTCGCCATCGCCACCTGGCGCATGTTCCAGATGCCGATGGCGGTGGATACGATCGCCAGCGCCAGCACAATGGCGAACCCGATTCCCAGTCTTGTCCCAACCTTGAGGTTTGCAATTTTCATGTCTCTGTTCTTATGGAAATAGTCGTTGATGGATGCCGCGGGCGCGACATCTTTCTTCAGGCCGTCAATACCTCAAAGTACAGCTTTGACGACCATCCCGATCGCTACCAACCCGGCGACGGCGCCGAATCCTTGTTGCAGACGAGGGCCGGACAGGCGTGCCGACAGCATGCGTCCGCCCAGCATGCCGATCAGCGCGCCGCCCGAGAACGGCAGCGCCACGGTCCAGTCCAACTGACCGGCGAGCGCGCTTGAGGCCACGCCCGTTGCCGAGACCAGCGCAATCACGGCAAGCGAGGTCGCGACCACGGATTGCATCGCCAGGTCGGTGTAGCGCTGCAGCGCCGGCACCATCACGAAGCCGCCGCCCACGCCGAGCAAGCCGGAAAGAAAGCCGGCGATGGCGCCGGACAATCCCAGTGCCCGCGCGCAGGGCGTGGTCCAGATGATTTTTCCGGTCTCGGTATTGCGGATGCAGGGGGGATTTTTCTGCAAGGGGCTTGCCTCCGGCGCCGCACTGCGCCTGCTTTGGCGCAGCATGCGCAGTGCCACATACAGCAGCACCGCGGCGAACAGCAGCGTCAGCCAGCGGTTGTCGCTATGGTGCGCCAGCCACAGTCCGGGCGGCGCCATCACCATGCCGCTCGCGGCGATCAGCAGCGACGCCTTGTAGCGCACGATGCCGGCCCGCAATCCCAGCAATGCGCCCAGGGCCGCCGCCATGCCGACCGCCATCAGGCCGATGGGACCGGCCTGGGAAGCGCTGAGCCCGGCGCCGAACATCAATACCGGCACCGCCAGGATGCCGCCGCCGGCGCCCGTCAGCGCGAGGATGACGCCGATGGCGAAGCCGAGTCCCGCATTCAGCAGCATTGCCGTTCTCCTTCGACCTGCGGCGCGGCGCGCATCAGTGCTCCTGCTCCAGGCGCGCCAGCCATTCGTGGCCCTTGAGCATCCCTTCCCAGTACAGTTTCGGCAGCACGCGTTGTTTCAGTTGCCACGCCAGCGACGACGGCCTGGTGCCGTCGATCAGCCACGACGGGAAGGTCGGCGCGACTTTGCCGCCATACAGGAATTCGGCCAGCACGATCTTGCCGCGTTCGACCGTCAGCGGACAGGAGCCGTAGCCGTTGTAATGGTGCAGGCGCTTGTCGGCGCTCTTGCCGAGCCCGGCCAGCACATTGTGTGCGACCACCGGCGCCTGCTTGCGCACGGCCGCGGCGGTCTTGGCATTCGTGGTGTTGGCGACGTCGCCCAGCGCGAAGATGTTCTCGAACGACTTGTGGCGCAGCGTGGCCGGATCGACATCGACCCACCCGACGGCATCGGCCAGCGGACTGGAACGGACGAAGTTGGGAGCGGTCTGCGGCGGCACCACGTGCAGCATGTCGAACTCCTTGACCACTGTGTCTTTCGCGCCGTCGGCGCCGGTGCGGACAAAGGTCGCGGTCCTGGCGCCGCCGTCTACGGCGACCAGGTTATGGTTGAAGCGGAGCTGGATGCCGTAGGCTTCGATGTATTCCATCAACGCCGGCACATAGGCGGCCACGCCGAACAGCACGCCGCCGGCATTGCAGAACTCGATATCGATGTGGTTGAGTGCGCCGGATTTTTTCCAGTGATCGGCAGCGAGATACATCGCCTTTTGCGGTGCGCCGGCGCACTTGATCGGCATCGGCGGTTGCGTGAAGATCGCGCGTCCGCTGCGCAGCGCACGCACGTTTTCCCAGGTACGGGGCGCGGACTGGAATTGATAGTTCGACGTCACGCCGTTGCGGCCCAAGGTCTCGCTGAGACCTTCGATCATGTCCCAGTCCAGCTTGAGTCCGGGGCAGACGATCAGTTGCTTGTAGTGGACCACGCGGCAATCGTCGAGCACCACGGCGTGGCGTTCCGGTTCGAAGGCGGCCACGTGCGACTTCAGCCAGCGCACGCCTGCCGGCATGACCGCCGCCATGGTGCGCACGGTTTCCTCGGGCGTGAATATGCCGCCGCCGACCATGGTCCAGCCCGGCTGGTAGTAATGCACGTCGGCGGCGTCGATGATGGCGATGTCGAGGTCGGGACGGCGCGCCAGCAGGCTGGTTGCGGCGGCGATGCCGGCTGTCCCGCCGCCGACGATGACGATTTCGTAGGTGGCGTCGGCGATGCGAAAGGGCTGTGCGGCGAGGGCAGGCTCGCCGCCGGTGGCGGATGTATTCATGGCATGTGGTCTCTGTGGAATTGTTTGTTTTTATTTAATGGTGGTGCGAAGTGCGGGCGATGTTTCAGAGTGCGTTGATCGGGATCTTCAGGTAGCAAATGCCGTTGTCTTCCGGCTCGGGCAGATGGCCGGCGCGCATGTTGACCTGCACCGAGGGCAGCATCAGCACCGGCGTGGCGAGCGTGGCGTCGCGCGCGGTGCGCATGGCGACGAAGGCTTCTTCGGTGACGCCGTCATGCACATGGATGTTGTCCTTGCGTTCTTGCGCCACGGTGCTGATGAACTGGACTTCGCGGCCGTCAGGCTGATAGTCGTGGCACATGTAGAGGAGCGTCTGCGGCGGCAGGCTCAGCACTTTGTTGATCGAGCGATAGAGGACGTGCGCATCGCCGCCGGGGAAGTCGCAGCGCGCCGTCCCGTAGTCGGGCATGAACAGCGTGTCGCCGACAAAGGCGGCCATGGAGGCGCCGTCGTCGACCACGTAAGTCATGCAGGCCGGCGTATGGCCGGGCGTGTGCATCGCGGTGGCGTTCAGCTTGCCGATGGTGAATTTTTCGCCGTCGCGAAACAGATGGTCGAACTGGCTGCCGTCGCGCGCGAAGCCGACGCCGGCATTGAACAGCTTGCCGAACACGCTTTGTACTTCGGTAATGTGGCTGCCGATGCCGAGTTTGCCGCCGAACAATTGTTTCAGATAAGGTGCGGCGGACAGATGGTCGGCGTGAACATGGCTTTCCAGCAGCCATTGCACGGTGGCTCCGAGTTCGCGCACGCGGGCGGCCAGGCGGTCTGCGCTATCGGTGGAGGTGCGGCCCGATTTGGGATCGTAATCCAGCACCGTGTCGACCAGCGCGCATTGGCGGCTGGCCATGTCCATGACGATATAGCTGACGGTTCCGGTCACTGCGTCATGCAGGCCTTCGATATGCATCGGACTAAGCTTGTCCATAAGAGTGTCTCTTCAAAAAGCATCCTGTCTGCGGCAGGGATGCGGGTTGTCATCGGAAAGCGTTTCAGCAGAATCCGTACCATATGGCCGTATCCTCTTCCTCCTCTTGTTCTAGTCGCTTGTTTTGTATGGTTTTTGTGGATGCGCGGCAAGTATTGCGACGCACGGCGCGGAGCTGCATGGGACTGCCATGACTGTCATGGCACTGCCATATTGACAGTTGTGGCGGAAATGCGGATAGTCGATCCCTCTTATCCCAACGGCGCATCGATGGCGCGAAAGGCGGCACTTCATGTCGACGCATGACAGCTTCGACGGCGATGACCATGACCGGCAGAACCGGCAGGGCGAGTCGGCGAACACGCCGGCGATGCAGTCGCTGGTTTCGTTTCTCGAGCATGAGGCGCAGCCGATGATCGTGCTCGATCCCGATTACAACATCATTGCCGCCAACGTCGCCTACAAGCGCCAGTTCGGCGTTGCCGACCAGCCTTTGCTGGGGCGCAAATGCTATCGCGTCTCGCATCACTACGACATGCCGTGCGACCAGGCCGGTGAGCATTGCCCCATGAAAAGAGCCCTTGAAATGCGCGGCCCGGACCGGGTGTTGCATATTCATCATACGCCGCGCGGACCGGAGCATGTCGATGTCGAACTGCGTCCGATCTTCGACAGCCGCCGTGAAGTGGTGGCCTATGTCGAACGGCTGACTACCGTGCGCAGCGTCACGGCCAGTCCGAACGCGGAGGGCCTGGTCGGCCGTTCCGAAGCGTTCAACCAATCCCTGCATGCCTTGCAGCGCGTGGCGCCGTCGATGTTGCCGGTGTTGCTGCTGGGCGAGTCCGGCACCGGCAAGGAGTTGTTCGCGCGCGCCTTGCACGATGCCGGCGAGAGGGCGCGCGGCCCTTTCGTGGTGGTGGATTGCTCGGGCTTGACGGAGACCTTGTTCGAGAGCGAATTGTTCGGTTACGAGAAGGGCGCCTTCACCGGTGCGCTGGCGCGCAAGCCGGGACTGGTGGAAACCGCCAAGGGCGGCACGCTGTTTCTCGACGAAATGGGCGACATCCCGCTGGCCATGCAGGTCAAGTTGCTGCGGCTGATCGAGTCGGGCACGTTCCGCCGCGTCGGCAGCGTCGAGACCCAGCGCGCCGATTTCCGCCTGGTTGCCGCCACGCACAAGCCTTTGCAGGAGATGGTCGCGGCCGGCGCCTTCCGTCAGGACCTGTATTACCGGATCAGCGCTTTTCCCATTCATTTGCCGGCGCTGCGCGAACGCGTCGACGACATTCCATTGCTGACGGAGTCCTTTTTACTGCGTCATGGCGGCGTCGGCAACCCCGGCGCGCATGCCCCGATAAGCATCCATCCCGCCGCCATGCACCTGCTGCAGCGCCATGACTGGCCGGGCAATATCCGCGAATTGCGCAATGTGCTGGAGCGCGCGCGGCTGTTCGCCGACGATGGCGAAATACGCATCGAACACCTGCCCGCCGGATTGGGAGTGCGGCAGGTTTCTTCATCTGCGGGGACGGGAACGGCAACATTGAGCAGGCTGACCGACGAACAATTGATCGCGCAGGCAAGCAAGTCCGCCGGCACGCGGCGCGAACTTGCGCTACAGCTTGGGATGAGCGAGCGAACCTTGTATCGGCGGCTGAAAGCCCTGGGTTTGTCCTGACGCCATTTTTTCCTGTGCGGTGTCAATTTGCGGGGACGCCTTGCGCTCGCCGATTTGCTCAGTTTGGCGGAAAGCCGCTTCACATGCGGCTTTCAGGTCAATTTCATTGCGCCCGATAAGTATATGTATTTCATCTGCATGTTAGACCTAATTCATATTTTTCAAATATGAACATTCTCCTTATAATTTTCTCCAGACATCTAAAAAAACATTCGTGTGTGTGATTTTTTAAATTGATTTGGAGGCAAGGAAGAATGGAAAAAGACACTGAAGTGGCAATCATCGGCGCAGGCGCAGGAGGGCTGATCCTGGCGTTGAGCTTGCATCAGATCGGCGTGCGCTGCAGGGTATATGAAGCAGTTCCCGAAATCAGGGCGGTCGGCGCCGGCATCAACCTGATGCCGCACGCCGTGCGCGAACTCGACGAACTGGGCCTGGTGCCGGCGCTGGACAAAGTCGGTATCCGCACCAAGGATGCATCGTACTTCAACCAGTTCGGTCAGCATATCTACACCGAACCGGCGGGGGAGGCCGCAGGCTATCCGTGGCCGCAATTTTCGCTGCATCGCGGCGACATGCAAAAGGTTTTCCTGGATGCGGTCATCGAGCGTCTTGGTCCCGACAGCGTGGTCACCGGCCATCGCTGCATCAAGGTCGATCAGGACAGCAATGGTGTCACTATCCGGTTCGAAGGTGCGCAGGGCGAAGCGATCGCTCCGGTGCGCGCCGGCGTGGCGATCGGCTGCGACGGCATCAACTCGGTGGTGCGCAAGCAACTCTATCCTCAGGAAGGCGAGCCGATTTATTCGGGACTGACGATCTGGCGCGGCGTCACGCCCTTCAAGCCTTTCCTCAGCGGGGCCAATACCATTCGCGCCGGCTGGATGACGGTCGGCAAGCTGATGGTCTACCCGATCCGCAACAACATCGACGCCGAAGGCAACCAGTTGATGAACTGGGTGGCGACGCTGGAGCGTCCGCGTCCGGCGTCCTACGACTGGAACCGCGTCAGTTCGCTGGATGCCTTCTTCGAGCCGTACCGAGACTGGCATTTCGACTGGCTCGACGTGCCGGCGCTGTTGCAGAAGACCGATCCCGTACTGATCTTCCCGATGGTCGATCGCGATCCCCTGTCGACCTGGACCTCCGGCCGCATCACGCTGCTCGGCGATGCGGCGCATCCGATGTATCCGCGCGGCTCGAACGGTGCCGGCCAGGCCATCCTGGATGCACGTTACCTCGCAGGCTGCTTCAAGCGCAAGGGCGTGACGCTGGACGCGCTGAATGAATACGACGAAGTGCGCGTCCAGGCCACTTCAAAGGTGGTGCTGATGAACCGCGCCAATCCGCCTGACACGGTGTTGCGCGAAGTGTACGAACGCTCCGGCGGCAAGCGTTTCGACCATATCAACGACATCATTTCCGACAAGGAATTGCGCGAGATCGGCGATCGTTATCGCGCCGTCGCCGGCTTCGATATCGAAGCGCTGCGCAAGCGTCCGTCGTTCGTATAAGAGTGCGCGGGGCGGCGCTGCCCAGGCACGGCCGCACAGCAAGCATCAATAAAAAATTGAGGAGATTTTTCATGAATTCAGCAGGATTGCTGGTTCCGCCGCTGACGCCGTTCGGCGACGATCTGCAAGTCGATTATCCGGCGTTGCAGCGCGGCGTCGATTACGTGGTGCAGCGCTGCCGTCCGGAAATGGTGGTGGCCGCCGGCGTCGAGGTGCAGGAGTATCACTACCTGACGCTGGAGCAACGCAAGGAACTGATTCGCCATACCATCGAGTTCGTCGACGGCCGCGTGCCGACCGCTGTCGGCATTTCACATCCCTCGTTCAAGGTCGCCGTCGAGCTGGCGCATTATGCCCAAAAGCTGGGTGCGCAGGCGGTACAGTTGCTGGTGCCGTCGCGCCCGTTCGGCGGCGAGTCGACGCAGAGCGAGCAGCTTGCCTATTTCGAAGCCGTGTCGCGCGAGATCGGCCTGCCCATCGTGTTGTATATCAATGCCGGTCCGGGCGCCGACGTCTCGGTCGACGCCACCATCGAACTGGCCAGGCTCGATCGCGTGAAATACGTCAAGGAAAGTTCGCGCGATCTGTCGCGCGTGTCGCGCCTGATCATGGAGATCGATCGTGCCGGCCTGGCCAGGTACTACACCACCATGCAGATGCTGCTGATCACGTTGCAACTGGGCGGATCGGGCGGTACGCTGCCGCCGCCGGCGGCCGAACTGGGCTGCAAGCTGATCGAAGCATGGCAGGCTGGCGACCTGGCCGAAGCGACGCGTCTTCAGGCGCAGTTCGCGCTGTTCCCGGCGCGCTGGATGCGCCACGGTTTGTTGCCGGTGTCGAAGGCGGCGCTGAAGGCGGTCGGCGTCGACGCCGGCAATCCGTATCCGCCGTTCAAGCCGTTGCAAGGCCGCGATCTGGAAGAAATGACCGCGTGCCTGCATGCCACCGATCTGTTCAGCAAGGAGACATGATGCTCACCGTAAAACGACTTTCCATCGCCGAAAGCGTCATCCTGCTGGAGGGCGCTGCGCAGAAAGCACTCGAGATGAATATCCCGATGTGCATCGCCGTGACCGATGAAGCGGGCGACCTGATCCGCTTCGACCGCATGGACGGCGCCAAGATCAGCAGCATTTCGATCGCCATCGACAAGGCTTTCACGGCGGCGGCGGCGCGCAACGGCACGCATGTCTACAACCAGTTGTGCGTGCCGGGACAACCGACCTTCGGCATCCACATCACCAACGGCGGCCACTTCTGCGTGATCGGCGGCGGCCTGCCGGTGCGCGTGGACGGCCAGGTGGTCGGCGGCATCGGCATCAGCGCCGGCACCGCGATACAGGACCAGGAATGCGCGGAAGCGGCGCTGCATTATTTTTACGAGAAAACCGGCTACGCTGCATAGTTCAACCGGACGATCCGTCGCCGCGCATGGCGACGGGATGGAGGCAGCGTGCAGGAAACAATCAGGAGAAGACAATGTTTGGAAAATCGATTCTGTTCTCGGAGATGACGCCGGGCGCCGATTGGGTGACGGACTTTAATCATTGGTACGACACCGAGCATATTCCGGTGCGCATGGTGCTTGACGGGTTCCAGGGCGCGCAACGCTACAAGAGCGTCGATCGGGACAGCAACCTGGTGGTGTACGACATGGATTCGCAGGGCGCGTTGAAGACGCCCGGTTATCAGGTCGTCAAGAACCAGCCAAGCGAAAAGACGCGCTGGATGCTGCAGAACGTGACCGGCTTCACGCGCTATCTGGCGGACGAAATCGGCAATGCAGGCAAGCTGGACCAGCGCGCCGAGCAGGCGCCGGTATTGTTCACGGCGATGTTTACCGTACCGGAAGAGGAACTGGCGAATTTCGACGCGTGGTATGTCGAGGATCACATTCCCATCCTGCTGGAATGCACGGACTGGCTGGCCGTGCGGCGCTTCGCCGTCACCAGCGCCGAGCCGGGCACGTACAATCGGCTGGCGATCCATTACCTGAACAGCGATGCGGCCTTGTCGTCGCCGCAACGCGAGCGCGCCCGCAACACGCCGTGGCGCAACCGCATGGCCGCCAACGACTGGTTCAAGGAGGGTTACTACGCAACGTTCAATCGCCTGGGCCGACGTTTCGACGGCGCAGCGAAGTAGTGCAGCAAAAAATTTCGTCGACAAGCGTGGCCGTCAGACCAGACCGAAAATAGCGCGTTCGACATTGCAGGGGCAATCCGCATTTGCCCCGGACCCGGTTGCCGATCGGAAAAAATAAAACATGGCCACAAGGCCAGGCCGATCGCCAACGTGAAGTGTTTCAGGAGGAGACTTGATGAACAGGTTCCAAGAAAAGCTTATCGTCCAGGATGTGATCGACGCGCGCGGGGTGACGTCCTTCAGCATCACCGTGGCGGTACTGTGCGCCGTCGTGCTGTTCGCCGACGGTTTCAACACTCAGATCATCGGCTTCATCGCACCAGCGATCACCAAGGAGTGGGCGATCAACAAAGCCGCGTTGGGCATGGTGTTTTCCTCGGGTTTCGCCGGCTTGCTGGCGGGCCTGATCCTGCTCTCGCCGCTCCCTAACCGGATCGGGCCGACCAAGGTTGTGCTGCTGTGCACGGCGATGTTTTCGATTTGCACCATGCTGACCTTGCTGGCCGACAGCGTCGCCAGTCTGATGGTCTATCGTTTCATCACCGGCGTCGGACTGGGCGGAGCGATTCCCGGCGCGATCGCCTTGACCGGCGAATATGCGCCGCGCAAATATCGCGGCACCATCATGGTGTTGATGAATACCGGTTTCGCTTTCGGCGCGGTGGCCGGCGGTTCGCTGGCCAGCCTGATGCTCGTGCGTTACGGCTGGCGTCCGATTCTGTTCATCGGCGGCGTCATTCCTGCTCTTGCGCTTTTGCTGCTGATGCGTTACCTGCCGGAATCAATCAGTTTCTTGCTGGCGCGGCCGGACAAGCGCAAGAAGGTGGAAGCGATCCTGCGCCGCATCGATCCTGCTCGGACATCCCTGGCCGACAACGTGGCCGTGACTTATGGCAAGGCGACGCCGGTGAAGTACACCTCGACCGACATTTTCCGCGACAAGCGCTTATGGGGCACCGTGGCCATGTGGGGTGTGTTTTTCGTCACGCTGCTGGAGACGTTCTGCCTGCAAAGCTGGTTGCCGACCGTCCTGATCGACCAGGGATTCGGCGTGTCGGCCGCGACTGCGACCGGAACGCTGTTCAGCGCCAGCGGCATTGCCGCGGTGCTGATCGTCGGACCTTTTATCGATCGTTTCGGCCCGTACCGTGTAATGGGTTTGCTGTTCGTCATCGGCACCTTGTTCATTGCCGCGCTCGGCCCGGTCATGCAGCAGCCGGTCGGATTGATCTTCGCGGTCATCATGTTGGCAGGCTTTTGCGTGGGCAGTACGCAGAAAGCGGCGGCATCGCTGCCGGTGTATTTTTATCCGACCGACCTGTGCGCCGCCGGCGCGGGCTGGTCGTATGGCGTGGGACGGCTCGGCGCGATCGTCGGCCCTTACCTGATCGGCCTGGGCCTGCATAGCGGTCTGCCGATAACCACGCTCTTTTACATCGGCGCCTTGCCGATGCTGTTCGGGGCTTTTTGCGTGTTCAGTCTCGGTCGTTTGTCGCGCAAGTCGGGCCAGCGCAACAGCACCGTGGCGACGACCGGCAGCGCCGTACCCATATCGCACCGATCCTGACGACAGCGATCTGGCCGATGCGGCCGCTTGCACCGTAATTCAACTATTCATTGCCTCGATGTGAGTCCACGGTTTCTCGCCTGAGAAACCGCCGGATGCCGATTATCCGTATTTAACCAACCTTATTGGTATGTTGTTTTGTGGGAAGGAACGTCAAATGTTGGACTTGAAAGATCCCAACCTGCTGCGCCGGCAGGCATATATCGGCGGCCGCTGGTGCGCTGCCGACGCGACAGGGACGCTGGCGGTGACCGATCCCGCCAGCGGCGTGCAGATCGGCACCGTGCCCTTGATGGGACAGGCGGAAACGCGTCGCGCTATCGCGGCGGCCAATGCGGCCTGGCCTGCCTGGCGCAAGAAGACCGCGAAGGAACGCGGCGCCATCCTGCGCAAATGGAGCGACCTGATGCTGGAGCATGCCGATGACCTGGCAGCCATCATGACATGCGAACAGGGTAAGCCGCTGGCGGAAGCCAGGGGCGAAATTGCCTACGCCGCGTCGTTCGTCGACTGGTTCGCCGAAGAAGGCAAGCGCTGTTACGGCGACACCATTCCGTCGCCGTCACCCTCGTCGCGCATCGTCGTGACCAAGGAGCCGATCGGCGTTTGCGCCGCGATCACGCCGTGGAATTTCCCTGCGGCGATGATCACGCGCAAGGCGGCGCCCGCACTCGCGGCCGGCTGCACCATGGTGCTCAAACCGGCCGAGGCGACGCCGTTCTCCGCGCTTGCCCTGGCTGTGCTGGCCGAACGTGCAGGCGTGCCGGCGGGCGTGTTCAATGTCGTCACCGGTTCGCCGCGCGAGATCGGCGCGGAGCTGACGTCCAATCCTGTCGTGCGCAAGCTGAGCTTCACCGGCTCGACGGAGGTCGGACGTTTGCTGATGCAGCAATGCGCGCCAACCATCAAGAAGCTTTCGCTCGAACTTGGAGGCAACGCGCCGTTCATCGTGTTCGATGACGCCGACCTCGATGCGGCGGCGGACGGCGCCATGATCTCCAAATATCGCAACGGCGGGCAGACGTGCGTCTGCGCCAATCGCTTGTACGTGCAGGAGGGCGTGTACGAAGCCTTTGCGGAAAAACTGGTGGCGCGCGTGCGCCGGATCAAGGTCGGCGACGGCCGCGAGGACGGCGTGACGCAAGGGCCGCTGATCGACGACAAGGCGGTTGCCAAGGTGGAAGCGCATATCGCCGACGCCGTCGCCAAGGGGGCGCGCGTGCTCACCGGCGGCAAGCGGCATGCGCACGGCGGCAATTTCTTCGAGCCGACCGTGCTGGCCGATGCCACCGCCGAGATGCGCGTGGCGGCGGAAGAAACCTTTGGTCCGCTGGCGCCCTTGTTCCGCTTCAAGACAGAGGAAGACGTGCTGGCAATGGCCAATGCCACCGAGTTCGGCCTGGCCAGCTACTTCTACGCGCGCGACATCGGTCGCGTATGGCGCGTCGCGGAAGGACTGGAAAGCGGCATGGTCGGCATCAACACCGGCCTGATTTCCAATGAAGTGGCGCCGTTCGGCGGCGTCAAGCAGTCGGGCCTGGGGCGGGAGGGATCGCACTACGGCATCGACGACTACCTGGTCATCAAGTATCTGTGCATGGGCGGGTAGCGGCAGTCGGCGGCATTTTTCGGGCATGCATTCCACAACAAAATCAAACCTTATAAAGAGACAACGGGACATGAAAACTACAAACAGGAAACTTGGCGTATTGGCGAAATACGCTCTCATCTGCGGCGCCTGCGCGGCGCCATGCGCGGTCATGGCGCAGACCCAGCCCGGCGTGAAGCTGTACGGACTGGTCGACGTCTATATGGGCTCGGTCAAGCGTAGCGACCAGAACGCCGCGACTTCCTCGGTCAACGGCGGCGGCACCTATACCTCTTACTGGGGCATCAGCGGCGAGGAAAATCTGGGCGGCTCGTTCAAGGCGCTATTCGTGCTGGAAAGCTTCTTCCAGCCGGACACCGGCGCCATCGGACGCAATGCGACCGATCCGTTCATGTCGAAGAATTCGTTTGTGGGTTTGTCGGGATCGCTCGGCGAAATCACTACCGGCCGCTATACCATTCCGCTGCTCAAGGCGACGGCCTCCACCAATCCGTTCGGCGCGTCGCTGCAACTTTCTCCGCTGATGCTGCAGACCTGGATTCCGACCTATGGCCGCGATGTCGTCGGCGACAGCGTATGGAACAACGCGGTGCGGTACGTCACGCCGGAGGCGGGTGGATTCCGGGGCACGGCCTTGTTGTCGCTTGGCGAAGATCCGAACACCAACGGCAAGAACAACCGCAGTCTTTCCGCCAACTACCGTTCCGGACCGCTGACTGCCGTGCTGCTGAACCAGTCGGCCAAGACCGGCCCGGGTTTCCCGACAGGCGTGACGCAGCAGACTACCTGGATGGGCGGCGCCACGTACAACCTCAAGGTGGTCAAGCTCTACGGCACCTTCTACAAAACCGACACCACCGGCACCAACGTCAGCGACAAGACAGGGCAGCTCGGCGTGTCGATCCCGGTCGGCGCCGCCGGCAAGATATCGGCATCGTGGGCCAACAGCCGGATCGTGACGCAAGGGCAGCCTCATGTGACGCGCAACGATTATGCCGCAGGTTACGAATATGCCTTGTCGCGCCGCACCTCCCTGTACAGCATCTACCTGATGGACAAGCTCAGCAGCAAGGGCGGCGCCGGCACCATTGCGTTCGGCATCCGGCATTTGTTCTGAACGTCTCGCGCCATGCCGCCGAGTGTTTTGCGGCGGCAGGCTTCCCTGGTGCCGGTGTTAAGATCGCGACAGCGTCGATCAGGACGCTGTTCTATCCGATATGAATCGATATGAATCAGGCACATCATGGAATTGAGACATTTGCGTTATTTCGTCGCCGTTGCCGAAGAAGAGCATGTGACGCGCGCGGCGTCCCGGCTCGGCATCCAGCAACCGCCGCTGAGCCAGCAAATCCAGGCGCTCGAAGATGAACTGGGCGTCAAGCTGTTCGCACGCTCGGCGCGCACGGTGCGTCTGAATGCGACCGGAAAATTCTTCCTCAGCGAAGCGCGCAAGATTCTGGCAATGTCCGAACAGGCCATCGAACGCGTCAGGCGTTTCGATCTCGGCGAAGAGGGCCGGCTGCGCATCGGCTTCACCAGCTCGTCGTCGATGCACGACGCCACGCCCAGCCTGATCCGCGCATTTCGTGCCGCTTACCCGTTGATCGTGGTCGAAATCGATGAAGGCGCCACGCACGATTTGTTGTGCGAACTGGAGCAGGAACATCTGGACATTGCATTCATCCGGTCGGAGGTGACGCGCTATCCGACGCTGGCCAGCAAATGCTTCCAGGAAGAACAAATGGTGGTGGCACTGCCGTCCGACCATCCGCTGACGGCAGACAAGCGCGAAACGCTGACGCTGCTCGATTTGCGCGACGAACCCTTCATCCTGTATCGGCAGATCAATGGATCAGGCATCGCCAACATCGTCCTGGATGCGTGCAGCCATGCCGGTTTTTCACCCAGGGTAGTGGGGCAGCCCTCGCGTCTGATGAGCGCGTTGCACTTGGTGGCGACCGGGCTCGGCATTTCCGTGATGCCGAAATCGATGGCGCAGTTCCAGAATGCCGCGGTCACCTACAAGCTGCTCGATTCCACCGGCAACTTGCGCGTGCCCCTCAACATCGCTTACCGCAAATCGGCCGACGCCTTGCCTCTGATGCGCTTCCTCGAACTGGTCGACGAGGAGCGCTGGAAACATTCCGCCGCGTGATCTGGAACGCAGCTCACGCCTATTGACGAAATGAGTTCTAGTAAATGCCGCGCGTCTTGAACGGCTGATATTGGTACAACCAGGTCTCCGACAGCGTTTCGTCCTTGTAGCGCAGGTACAGCCGCAGGTCGACCGGATCGTCGCCATCGACGGCGAGGTCGAATTGCGCGCGCCAGTGGCCGGCGACGCCGTCGGGCACCGCTTCGGTGAAGACGTAAGAAAACTTGCCGCGCGATGTCGACAGCACGGCTTCCGGCAATTCGCCCATCGCCAGTTTCTCCAGCGGTGCGCCTTTGAACTCAACCATGAACTTGCGCACGTTTTGCGGACGCGGCTGGCCGGGCACGCCGCCATTGCCCAGGCGCGTCGCGATGCAGCGCGCCAGCGGCGTCTGGAACGGTTCATCCTTCAGCCAGTGCAGGTGGTAGCGCAGGCGATAGCTGTCGCCTGCCGCGGCCTTGGCTTTCGGTACCCACATGGCGACGATGTTGTCGTGGATTTCGTCGTCGGTCGGAATTTCGATCAGTTGCACCGAACCTTCGCCCCAGCCGTCCAGCGGTTCGACCCACAGGCTCGGGCGCCGCTCGTAATGCACGCCGTCCTGGTAGTGGTCGAAATTGCGGTCGCGCTGCAGCAGGCCGAAGCCGCGCGGATTGTCGTCGCTGAATGCCGAGGCGGTGATGCGCGCCGGGTTGTTGAGCGGACGCCAGATGTGTTCGCCGTTGCCGCGCCACATCGCCAGGCCGTCGGAGTCATGCACTTCGGGACGCCAGTCGGCGCCGACGCCTTTGACGGCTTCGGAAAACCACATCATGGAGGTGGCCGGCGCAATGCCGAGGCGGCCGATATCCCGGCGCAGGAACAGCGCACACTCGACTTCCATGAGCACGCCCGCCACACCGTCCGGATCGCGCCGCATGGTGAACTTGTAGGCGCCGGCGATGCTCGGGCCGTCCAGCATGGCGTACACCACGACGCTGTCGCTCTTGCCGGCCGGCGCTTCGAAATAGAAGTGCGTGAAGTCGGGGAATTCTTCCGCCTTGCCCGGCTGCGCCACATCGATGGCGATGCCGCGCGCCGACAAACCGTATTGGTAGAGGTCGCCGATGGCGCGGAAATACGACGCGCCGAGGAAGGCGACCCAGTCGTTCTTGCGCCAGTCGAGTCTGGCCTGGTCGCCGAAGCGGCTTTCCTGGAAGCGGAATCCGGCAAAACCGCTGCCGCGCGGCAGCTTGCGGGCGGGGCTGTCGGGCGGCATGTCGAAATAACTTTCGTCGTAGAGGATTTCGCGCGCCCTGGCGTTGCCGCTAGTGCCTTCCAGCGCGTACATGTGCACCGGCGCCGGGAAGAAGCGGCCGAGAGGGAAGAAGGTCGCGGGGAATTGTCCGGGACCGTCGGCGAACAATGCGTGGTCGGTATTGGCTTTGATCTTGCCGAGGGCTTCGTAGTCGATTTTCTCAAGGACATCGAGAGGCGGTTTGATCTGCGCCTTGTAGGGCTTCTGCGCCGCAGCGCGCGCTTGCGCGATCAGCGTGTCGAACGAGAACGGCGCGGCGTTGCCCAGCTTGATGCGATTGGCGGCGAGCGCTTCGGGAGGAATGCCCAGTGCGGCGAAAACGGCAGTGGCGGCGGTCGCGGAGGCGGAACTCAGGAAGGTGCGTCGATTGATCATAGGCAATGAGATGTCGGACTGTCAATTCGGCCGGAATGGCGCGGGTGGAGCAGAAGCATCGCGGTCTGCGTTTGCGAGGATGTGCGGCAAGACGGAAATGCCCGCAACCGATGGCATTGCCTGGAAAAGGCATGGAAAGCACCGGCTTTATAAAGAGTCTCATTGCGCGGCTTGGTTCCTGCTTCTCTTGTGTTTTCTGTGGACTGATCGAAATTAATTGAGTAAAATGCGCCGGTCATTGGGGAGTAGTCGCCTTCCGCCCTGAGGAGGGGTTTGCATCAACATACTTGGTCCACAGACCATGGTGCAAGCGGTCCTAAAGCTTGACAAGACCTTTGACCACGTTGCCTCCGGAATGGCCGGGGAGAGGCGTGGTCATTGTTTTTTGTCCGGCCATGGAGACCCCAATTGGATGCATTTCTCATTTCCACAGGTATCGTTGCTCTTGCCGAAATCGGCGACAAGACACAACTCCTCGCTTTCATTCTCGCTGCAAAATTCCGCAAGCCGGTGCCCATCATTCTTGGCGTCCTGGTGTCGACCATCGCCAATCATGCTTTTGCGGGTGCGTTGGGCGCATGGATTACGTCGCTGGTTTCTCCCGGAACCATGCGTTGGGTGCTGGGCCTGTCCTTCATCGGCATGGCGATCTGGACGCTGATTCCCGACAAGTTCGACGAGAGCGAAGCGAAGTTCGGCCGCTTCGGCGTATTCGGCACGACCGTGATCGCTTTCTTCCTCGCGGAGATGGGCGACAAGACGCAGGTGGCGACAGTTGCGCTGGCCGCGCAATACCATGCTTTCCTGCCCGTGGTGGCGGGCACGACGTTGGGCATGATGATAGCCAACGTGCCCGCCGTACTGTTGGGCGACCGCATCGCCAACCGGATTCCCGTGCGTATCGTACATGGCATCGCTGCGTTGATCTTCGCGATCCTGGGCGTGGCGACCTTGCTGGGCGCGGGAAAATCGCTGGGTTATTGAGGTCTGCTGAGGTGAAATGCGCGCAGGACGCACAATAAAAACGGCCTGCGCTTTTCTTCAATCTGCAGAATCGTGTCGTTCTTTCTTTTGAATGAACTCTATTTTGTATCCATCCGGATCCGTCACAAATGCGATGACGGTCTTGCCGTGCTTCATTGGTCCTGCTTCTCGGGTAACTGTGCCGCCTTTCTTTTTAACGGCATCGCAAGCGGCATAAGCATCGTCTACTTCAATAGCGATATGGCCATACCCGGTACCCAGGTCGTAGGACTCGGTATCCCAGTTATGCGTCAACTCTAAAACGGTATGATCACTTTCTTGGCCGTAGCCGACGAAGGCAAGCGTAAATTTTCCGTCGGGATAATCATTCTTCCGCAGCAACGTCATGCCCAAGACGTTCGTATAAAAATCAATTGAACGATCCAAATTTCCGACGCGCAGCATCGTATGTAACATTCTCATCTGGCTACTCCTTCCTATGGCCTATGGCTATTGTTGCTCGACGCACATTATCTTACATTTACGAGAGCGTCACCTGATCGCGATTGACGTCTTCTTATCATCCTGTCACCGAGCTTCGCGAAGCAACAAACCTGTCCATTCCTGTCCATTCGTGCGGAACAAATATGGACAACAATAAAACAGCCAAGCCTTTGGTTTTTCAACGCTAAACCATGCCCGCATTCGCGATATTTGCGGGGGCATGGGGTTGCAAGATCGAACTCATTGAAAGAAAAGACTGAAGTGATTTCATCCTGCCGGACGACGCAGCACCCGGCACATCCGGCAGGATGAAATACAGCGGGATCAGAAAATCGGCAGAGTCTCGGGCGCGCTCTCGCGCAACGCCCGTTTGGCGGTTTCGAACTCCGGGAAGATCGATTGCACCGTCGCCCAGAAGCGCGGACTGTGGTTCATTTCGCGCAGGTGGGACAACTCGTGCGCGATGACATAGTCGATCAGCGGCAACGCAAAATGCATCAGGCGCCAGTTCAGGCGGATGCGGCCGTCGGCGGTGCATGAACCCCATTGCGTGGTGGCCGACGACAGCGCAAACGACTGATAGGTCACGCCCAGTTTTTCGGCATACACCGGCAGGCGCGCCGCGAAGGTTTCCTTGGCGCGGGCCTGCAGCCAGCCTTGCACGCGATCCTTCAATTGCTGCTCGCCGGCATCGGCGGGCAAGCCCACGGTCAATTCCAGCGATGCTTCATCGTAGGCGATGCCGGCGGCCTGACGGGCGCGGATGCGCAGCGTGATGTCCTGGCCTAGGTAGGGCAGCGTCGCACCGTCGCACCATTGCATCTGCGGCTGCAGGCGACGCGCCGAGCGTTCGCGGCGTTCATTGAGCTTGGTGAAAATCCAGCGCTGCTTTTCGCGGATGGCGTTTTCGATTTCGCCCAGCGTGACCCATTTCGGCGCGGTGATGCGCAGGCCTTCATCGCTGATCAGGAAACCGATGGAGCGGCGCTTGGAGCGCAGCAGGGAGTAGTCGAGATGATGCTCCTCGAGCTGGATGCGGCGTTTGCCGTCGGCGGGACGGCCGATAGGCGGCGACATCGGCGGAAACGGCGTCTGTTGCGTCAATTCCGGCGCCGGTGGCTGTTCCTGCAAAAGCGAGGGCGGTGGGTTGTCCTGCGTCGTCTCTGGCGGCGTCGGGGTGAAGAAATCCAGTTGCAGCGTAAGCTGGTTGGGATCTGGCTGAGAGTGACGAAGCAGTTTCAATGTGTTGGGGCCGATGGTGTCAGTTCTTTGTCTTGTCAGCGGCGGCGTAAACCGCCGGAGAAATTACGCGCATCTCGGATTCTATCCAATTTTCGACGCGTTGGCTTAATTGTGCCGCATCCAGGCCTTCCGGCGAGATCGGCTTGCCGATGGACACGGTAATGAGACCCGGGGTTTTGATGAACGAACCTTTGGGCCAGCACTCTCCGGAATTCACTGCGATCGGCACCACCAGCGTGTTGGTTTCCACCGCCAGGCGCGGACCGCCGTATTTATATTTGCCGGCTTTGCCGACCGGCATGCGCGTGCCTTCCGGGAACATGATCACCCACTGGCCGTCGGCCAGGCGTTTGCGGCCATGTTCGACCACTTGGGCGAAAGCATCGCGGCCTTTGCTGCGGTCGATAGGAATCATGCGCAGCAGACCGATGCCCCAGCCGAAGAAGGGGATGTAGATCAGTTCTTTCTTGAACACGAACACCAGCGGCCGCGGCATGCCGATCACGTAGAAAATCGTTTCCCATGCCGACTGATGCTTGGACAGCAGGACCACCGGCGCATCCGGGAGGTTCTCCATGCCGCGCACCTCATAGCGGATGCCGCAGATGACGCGCGCAGCCCACAGCACGGCGACATTCCAGCGCGAGGTCAGGTAATAGCGCGTGGCGTAAGGAAACGGAGCGAACAGGATGCAGGCCATCGACCAGACGATCGTGACGACCGCCATGAAAAGCGCAAACAGGGCGGAACGCAAAAACAGGTTGATACGCAAAATGCAGTCTCCCTTATGAGATCTGTGAACCTCAGACAACTTCAGACCGATACTTCGACCGGTGCTTTTAAAATGAAATCGACCACGCCGGCGAGATCGGGATAAACCAGCGTGCCGGGCGGCAAGCCGCCTTTTTCAAGCGTCTTTTCGCCTTTGCCGGTCAGCACCAGATAAGGCGCGCAACCGGCGACAAAGCCGGCTTGCAGGTCGCGCAGCGAGTCGCCCACGGTGATGACGCCGCCGCGCAGGCTGATGCCGAAACGCCGGGAGATTTCGTTGAACATGCCGGGCTTGGGTTTGCGGCAATCGCAATTGTCGTCGGCGGCGTGCGGGCAGAAGAATACCGCATCGATGTCGGCGCCGACTTGTTGCGCGGCGTTGTGCATCTTCTGATGGATGGCGTTGAGCATCATCATGTCGAACAGGCCGCGGCCGACGCCCGACTGGTTGGTGGCGACGACCACGCGATAACCGGCCTGGTTGAGGCGGGCGATCGCTTCCAGCGAACCCTTGATCGGGATCCACTCCGCCGGCGACTTGATGAACGCTTCCGAGTCGTGATTGATCACGCCATCGCGGTCCAGAATGATCAGTTTCATTTTCTTCTTGCCCGTCCCTTGAGCATCGATAAATGTTATGCGGCCAACTTGGAAATGTCCGCGACCTGGTTGAGCATCTGATGCAGTTCGGCCAGCAATGCCTGGCGGTTGTTGCGCAACTGCTCGTCTTCGGCATTGACCATGACATCGTTGAAGAAGCCGTCGACGTTCTGCCGCAACTGCGCCAGCGCCTTCAAGGCGCCGCTGAAATTGCCCTGCGCATACGCCGCATCCACCTGCGGCTTCAGCAGCAGCATGGCCGAATACAGCGCCTGTTCGGCGGTTTCGCGCAGCAGGCCGTTCTGCACCGGGCCGGTCACGTTACCCTCGATCTTCTTCAGGATGTTGGTGATGCGCTTGTTGGCGGCGGCCAGCGCATCGGCTTCCGGCAGGGCGGCAAAGGCTTGCACCGCATCGAGGCGTTCGATGATGTTGTCCAGCACTTCAGGCTGTTGGGCGACCACGGCTTCGACCTCGTTCTGCGCATAGTTGCGTTCGCGCAGCAGGCCGCGCAGGCGGTCGTAAAGGAAGGCGCTGACGTCGGCGCCCGGATCCTTGAAGTTGCTGTTGCCGGCGAACAGTGCGGCGGCTTCCTTCAGCAACACCGGGATAGCCAGCGGCAAGCGCTTTTCCACCAGCATGCGCAGCACGCCCAATGCATGGCGGCGCAGTGCGAACGGATCCTTGTCGCCGGTCGGCTGCAGGCCGATGCCCCAGATGCCGACCAATGTTTCGAGCTTGTCGGCCAGCGCCACGGCGGTGCCGGTTGCCGAGACCGGCAAGGCGTCGCCGGCAAAGCGCGGCTGGTAATGCTCGGACGCGGCCAGCGCGACCTCATCCGGCTCGCCGTCATGGCGCGCGTAATACGTTCCCATGATGCCTTGCAGTTCCGGGAATTCGCCGACCATGTCGGTCAGCAAGTCGGTTTTGGCCAGCAGCGCGCCGCGCTCGGCCAGCGCGACATCGTTGCCCAGCAGTTTGGCGATGGCGCCGGCCAGCGCCTTGACGCGTTCGGTGCGCTGCAACTGGTTGCCGAGCTTGTTGTGGTACACCACATTGGCCAGCAGCGGGACACGCTCGGCCAGCGATTTCTTTTTGTCCTGCTCGAAGAAAAACTTGGCGTCCGACAGGCGCGGACGCACCACGCGCTCGTTGCCCTGGATGATGTGCCGCGGATCGGCCGTCTCCAGGTTCGAGACGATCAGGAAACGCGAGCGCAGCTTGCCGTTGGCGTCGGTCAGCGCAAAATATTTCTGGTTGGTCTGCATGGTCAGGATCAGGCATTCCTGCGGCACCGCGAGGAACTGATCGTCGAACTTGCATTCATAGACCACCGGCCACTCCACCAGCGCAGTGACTTCGTCGAGCAGCGCTTCAGGCATCAGCACCTTGTCGCCGCCGGCCTTGCCGAGCAGGTCGAGACGGATCTTTTCCTTGCGCTCGTTGAAACCGGGGATGACCTTGCCCTTGCTGATCAGGGTTTCGACATAAGTTTCAGGCGAATCGATGGAGATCGCGCCTTGCGACAGGAAACGATGGCCCTGGGTGATCTTGTCGGCGTCCAGGCCGAGGATGTTGAGCGGCACGACGTCCTTGCCGTGCAGCGCGATCAGGCGATGCGCCGGGCGCACGAAATGCACGGTGTCGCCGGCGGCGCGGCCGTGCTGGCGTTGATAACTCATCACCTTCGGAATCGGCAGCTTGGCGACGGCTTCTTCCAGTGCGGCCTGCAAACCGGTCGGCAGCGCCGTTCCCTTGGCAGTGTAGTTGTAGAAGTAACTTTCGGCCTTGCCGTCCTGCGCGCGCTCCAACTGATCGGGCGTGATGACCGGCACACCGGTTTGTGCGGCGAGCGCGGCCAGCTTCTTCACCAGCGGTGCCGATGGACGGCCTTCGGCATCAAGCGCGACGGCGACCGGCAGGACTTTTTCGCGGATCGCCTTGTCCAGCGAGGTGGCGCGCACCTTGCTGATCGAGACCGCCAGGCGGCGCGGCGTGGCGTAAGCGGTGGCGGTCGCGCCCTCGTCGAGGAAGTCGCGCGATTTCAGGCCGTTGAAAATACCGTTGGCGAATGCATCGCCGAGCTTGGCGAGCACCTTCGGCGGCAATTCTTCGGTCAGGAGTTCTACTAAAAGTGTCTGAGTCATTTTCTGTTTTCTAGCTTGTCTGGCGCAGCGCCGGCTGCCGGCGTCGCGCGAACCATTCAATACTACTTGCTACCGGGAGCGGCCGGCTTCAGGCAACCTGGCGTACATCACCCAGCATCGGGAAGCCGAGGCGCTCGCGCGAGTCGAAATACGCCTGCGCCACCGCGCGCGACAGGTTGCGGATGCGGCCGATGTAGGCGGCCCGTTCGGTCACCGAAATCGCGCCGCGCGCGTCCAGCAGGTTGAAGGTGTGCGCCGCCTTCAGGATCATTTCGTAGGCCGGCAGCGCCAGCGGCACTTCCAACAGGCGCTTGGCTTCCGCTTCGTAATTGCCGAACAGCGAGAACAGGAAGTCGGTATTCGAATACTCGAAGTTGAAGGTCGATTGCTCGACTTCGTTCTGATGGAACACATCGCCATAGGTCAGCTTCTTCTTGACGCCGTTCTCGACCCATTCGGTCCAGACCAGGTCATAGACGTTTTCCACGCCTTGCAGGTACATCGCCAGGCGTTCGATGCCGTAGGTGATTTCGCCGAGCACCGGCTTGCAGTCGAGGCCGCCGACTTGCTGGAAGTAAGTGAATTGCGTCACTTCCATGCCGTTGAGCCAGACTTCCCAGCCCAGGCCCCAGGCGCCCAGCGTCGGGTTTTCCCAGTCGTCTTCGACAAAGCGCACGTCGTTTTGCCGGAGATCCAGGCCCAGCGCTTCGAGCGAACCGAGGTACAGATCGAGGATATTTTCAGGCGCCGGCTTCAGCACCACCTGATATTGGTAGTAGTGCTGCATGCGATTCGGGTTTTCGCCATAGCGGCCGTCCTTGGGCCGGCGCGACGGCTGCACGTAGGCGGCGCGCCAGGGCTCCGGGCCGATCGCGCGCAGGAAGGTGGCGGTATGCGAGGTGCCTGCGCCGACTTCCATGTCGTAAGGCTGGAGCAATGCGCAACCTTGCGCATCCCAATATTCTTGCAGCTTGAGAATGATCTGTTGAAATGTGAGCATCTTTTTGTGTTGCCGGAAATGTGGGCAAGGAATTGCTAAAACCCTGAATTTTAGCGGTTTTTGCGGGGCTTATGCGGCCCATTCAGGGGAAACGGAAAGGAAAATCGCCGGAAACCGGCAGAAGTTCATTCTTTGGCGCCCTTGCGGCGCGACAACAGCCATGCCGCCGCCAATGCGGCCGCGGTCAGCGCCAGCATCAGCTTGTTGCCGAGCAGGATATAGGGTGTCTGGCCCTGGTAGCCCTGCACCGATGCGCTCAGCATATTGCGCGTGTAGGGCTGCAATTCCGACTCCAACTGGCCTTTGGGGCCGATCACCGCCGTTGCGCCGGTATTGGTGGAGCGCAGCATCGGGCGGCCGGTTTCCAGCGTGCGCATCTGCGAAATCTGCAAGTGTTGCGGCAGGGCGATGGAGTTGCCGAACCAGGCGATGTTCGACAGGTTCAGCAGGATGCTGGCTTGCGGCTGGCCGGCGTAATAAGCGCCGCCGAGCTGGGCCGCGATCTCTTCGCCGAACAGATCCTCATAGCAGATATTCGGCATGATCCATTGCTGCCGGACCTCGAACGGCATCTGCAAAGGCTTGCCGCGCGTCATGTCGCCCAGCGGGATGCTCATCATGTCGACGAACCAGTGGAAACCGAACGGGATGAATTCTCCGAACGGCACCAGATGGTGTTTGTCATAGCGATACGGCGTCCTGGCGGTGGCCGGATCGGGCGAAAACCCGATCACGCTGTTGGCGTACAGGCCGGGACCGTCGGACAGCGGGATGCCCAGCGCCAGATGGCTGCCCGAAGTCTGCACGAAGCGGATCAGGCGCGCCAGGTAATCCGGCGGCAATTGTTGCGGCAGCAGCGGCACTGCGGTTTCCGGCGTGGCGATCAGATCGGTCGGAGCGCTGCGGATCATCTCGTCGTACATCATCAATGACGACAGCAGCGCGTCATTGGAAAACTTCATCTCCTGCGGGATATTTCCCTGCAGCAAACGCACCGTGATCGGCCGCCCGGCTGCATGCGTCCAGTCGATCGCATGCAGCGCCACGCCGGCCCCTGCCAGCGCCACGGCCAGCACTGCCGGCAATGCGCGCGGTCCGGTGCGCAGACTCAGCATCGCCAGCGCGCCGGCGACGGCGGCGGCAATCCAGGCGATGCCGTAGACGCCGACCAGCGGCGCATAGCCCGCGAACGGACCGACGCTATGGGCATAGCCCGAGGTCAGCCACGGAAAACCGGTAAAAATCCAGCCGCGCGCCCATTCCGTCAGCGCCCACAGTGCCGGCAGCACCAGCAGCAGCAAGACGGTTGGCGACATCGGCCGGCGCCGCCTGAGCCAACTGGCGATGCCGGTGCTCAGCGCCGCATAGATGCCGAGGTAAGCCGCCAGCAAACCGACGGCCAGCGCCGCCATCCATGCCGCCATGCCGCCGTAGTCGTGCATGCTGATATACAGCCAGTGCACGCCGCAAGCCGCCCAGCCGAAGCCGTACAGCCAGCCGGTCAAGGCATTGCGTTTGAGCGAATCGCCGCGCGCCACCTGGCGGAACAGCCACGCCAGCGTCAGGATCTGGATCGGCCAGATATTGAAAGGCGCAAACGCCAGCACGTTGGCGACGCCTGCCAGTACAGCAAACAGCGGCGTCCAGCGCGAGGCGGTCGACGTCGGCAATGCGGCCGCATCGGCCGCAATCGTCGTCGAGTTTTCAGTGGCGAAGGGAGAGGGACGGTTCACGCGGGAAGACTATTGTTCTTCCCCGGCCGCCGACGTCTCCGGCAGCTTTTCCACCAGCAGCACGTGCGCCTGGCGGGCGTCTGCACGCAGCACTTCGAAGTGCATGCCGGCGATGTCGAACTCGTCGCCCTTGCGCGGCACGCGGCCGAGATGGTTGGCGACCAGGCCGCCGATGGTGTCGGCGTCTTCGTCGGAAAAATCGGTTTCCAGCGTTTCGTTGAACTGGGCCACTTCGGTCAGCCCCTTGATGCGCCAGCGCGGGCCGTTGGCGCCGTCCTTGATGGCGAGGATGTTGTCTTCTTCCTCGTCGAAATCGTATTCGTCTTCGATGTCGCCGACGATCTGTTCGAGCACGTCTTCAATCGTGATCAGGCCGGCCACGCCGCCGTATTCGTCGACCACGATGGCCATATGGTTGCGATTGGCGCGGAAGTCGCGCAGCAGCACGTTGAGGCGTTTCGATTCGGGGATGAACACCGCCGGGCGCAGCATGTCGCGCACATCGAACGATTCTTCGGCGTAGTAGCGCAGCAGATCTTTCGCCAGCAGCACGCCGACCACCTTGTCGCGCTCGCCTTCCACCGCCGGAAAACGCGAATGTGAGGTCGACAGCACCTCGGGCATCCAGGTTTCGATCGGCTTGCTGATATCGATGGTATCCATTTGCGAACGCGGCACCATGATGTCGCGTACGGCCAGGTCGGACACCTGGAACACGCCTTCGATCATCGACAGCGCATCGGCGTCAATCAGGTTGCGTTCGTGGGCGTCGTGCAGGACTTCGAGCAACTCGGCTCGGTTTTCGGGTTCGGGGGAGATGAGAGCGGTGAGACGTTCAAACAGAGAACGGTGGGGTTTAGCGTCAAGAGATTTGACGCCACTAGAGTGATCTTGCATATGGCGTGAGCCGTGGGTCCGACGTTGTTTCGACGGGCATAGGATACAACAAATATATGACAAATCAGCTAAAACCCGATTTCATGCCTGTACGCATGGCAAATGCGCCGACCCGTGTGTCGTAAATTGCAACAGTTTCCCGATGGACAGACATGTCCGCGGCATGCGCATGCCGCGGACATGTCGAAAGAAACGAAGATTACTTCTTCATTTCATCCTTGCCCATGCCATCTTTGGCCATGCCGTCATTGGCCATGGAATCCTTGTTCATGGAATCTTTCTTCACGTGTTTCTTTTTCGTGCCGTCCTTGTGCATGCTGTCCTTGGACATGGAATCCTTGGACATATCGTCCTTTGCCATCGTATCGGCGGCATAGGCGCCCGAAACGGCAGCCATCATCAGACAGGCGAACAGGGTAGAGAGTGCTTTTTTCATGTGGATCTCCTAGAAATTAAAAAATTGGCAAAGCGCCATGAACCGGCGGAACCCTTAGCAATCCGCTAAGCGCCGCCGAACCAGTTGTACCCCTGGTCTTCCCAGTAACCGCCGGGGTAAGTGTTGGTTACTTCGATCGAAACGATGTGCTTCGGATTCTTGTAGCCCAGCTTGGTCGGCATGCGCAGCTTCATCGGGAAGCCGTACTTCGGCGGCAGGATGTCGCCGTCGTAAGTCAGCGTCAGTTGCGTCTGCGGATGCAGCGCCGTGGGCATATCGATGCTGGTGTAGTAGTCGTCGGCGCAGCGGAAGGCGATGTACTTCGCGCTCAGATCCGCGCCGACATGTCGGAGAAAGCCGGCGAAGGGCACGCCGCCCCAGCGTCCGATGGCGCTCCAACCCTCGACGCAGATATGGCGCGTGATCTGTTCGACTTGCGGCAGGCGGCGCAGCGCGGGCAATGTCCACGGCCGCCTGTTGTCGATCAGTCCCTTGAGTTCAAGGCGATACGCGTCGCCGTCGACCTCGGTGATCTCATCTTCGCCATAAAAGGCGTTGAACGGAAAAGGCCGGGTGATCATCGATGCCGGATAAGTTGGCGCCAGCTTGTCCGGGTCGAACAGCCATCCCTGCACGCCGTCATTCATGCGCGAGATCCTGGTCAGCATGCGATTGACCGAGGCGTTGTCGGTGATGTCGCAGCCGGTCAGCAGCGCCAGGCCGCCCAGCGTCAGCGCGCGCTTGCCGAACAGGCGGCGCGACGGCATGGACAGTTCCAGCGCGCGACGGGCGTCCTTGACGATCAGTTCGCTGTCGAGCGAGGCCGGAAGCCGGTTGGGTTTCTTGATCATGGCAGGCTCCTCAACGTCCGCGCAGCATGGCCAGCAAGGTGCGCGGCACCATCGCCACCATCGCGACATGCACGGCAATGAACAGCACCAGAAAACTCATGGCGAAAAAATGCACGACGCGCGCGTTGTCGTAACCGCCCATCACCTCCCGCAGGAAGGGCAGTTGCACCGATTTCCAGATCGCCAGGCCGGACAGCACGATCAGCGCCAGATCGGCAATGACGGACAGGTAGGCCAGCTTTTGCACGGCGTTGTAGTCGGCCAGGGAGGCATGTTGCAACCTGCCTTTGAGCGCCAGCAGCATGTCCCGCGCCACTTCCTTCGGTCGCAGCGGGAAGAATTTGCGCCGCGCGCGTCCGGTCAGCAGATTCAGCGCGAGATACGCCAGGCCATTGAGCGCCAGCAGCCACATCGCGGCGAAATGCCATTGCAGCGCGCCGCCCAGCCAGCCGCCCAGCGTCCACTCCCGGGGAAAGGAAAAAGGGAAAATCGGCGACGCGTTATATATGCGCCAGCCGCTCAGGATCATGATGACGACCGACAGGGCATTGATCCAATGCGTGATGCGCAGCCACAGCGGATGGATCGTCGCTGTCGGAATGGCGGGGGCGGCGGTGTTCAAGTTCGTCTCCTCAAGGCATGAAAATGTTGATTCATGCTGCTTGGTCGGGCGGGGACAGGATTTCTTACAGGGATATTGAAAAAATAAAAAACGGCGATGACGATGCGCTAAGGAGCAAGCAGCGCAGTCACATCGATCTGCAAGACATTCGCCAGTTTTTCAATGTTGTCGAGCGACACGTTCCGGCTGCCGTTTTCAATCTGCGACAAAAAGGTCTGGGACAGATCGGCGCCGGCCGACAACTCATCCTGCGAGAGGCCCCGGGCCAGTCGCCACCGGCGTAAGTTCCGGGCGAGGCGTGTGCGGGCGGTGGGAGTGTCCTGATGGCTGGTCATTGATAAACCTGAATTCAGCAAATTGTAAGAAATCGCGTCCGGAACCGACAAATCATAAAGACGCCGGAGACTCGTCTACAATTCCGCAACGGGAGCGAATTTCATGAATTGCAAGGAAGCACATCGCGTCTTGTGCGACGCCCAAGACCGCAAGTTGTCATTTGTGAGGAGGCTGGCATTGCGCTGGCATTTGAGCATTTGCGACCATTGCACGCGCTTTAACCGCCAGCTCGGCTTTCTGCGTACGGCGGTGAAACGTTATCGCGACGGCGAATAGCGTCCGCAGGGCGTTCTGCGGCGCATGCCGGATCCGATGGCGGCGCCGCCGCTTTAGCGGCGGTCCGCGTAAGGATCGCCGAAGCCCAGTCCAGCCAGAATTTCCGTTTCCAGCGCTTCCATCTCGACGGCTTCTTCTTCGTCCTCATGATCGTAGCCTTGCGCATGCAACACGCCATGCACGATCAGATGCGCCGCGTGCTCGGACAGCGGCTTCTTTTGTTCTTTTGCTTCCTTTTCCAGCACGTCGGTGCACAGGATGATGTCGGCCTGCGTCGCTTCGCTGTCTTTGCCTTCTTCGTTATAGGCAAACGTCAGCACGTTGGTGGCGTAATCCTTTTCGCGGTAATCGCGGTTCAGCGTCCGGCCCTCTTCGGCGTCGACGAAGCGGATCGTCAGTTCCGCCGGCGCGAACAGCGCGGCCTGGATCCAGCGCCGGATCAGCGTGCGCGGCACGCTTTCCTTCAGGCGCGGATCGGCGTACTGGACGGAGAGGGTCAGCTTATTTTTTTGCATGGCGCGGCTTGGCGGACTGGGTCACGCCCTGGCTGAGGCGTTTGACGGCGTTGCTGGAAGTGACGTGCGAATTGCCGGCGGGCGAGACGGCTTCATAGGCGTCGACGATGCGCGCCACCAGCGGATGACGCACCACGTCGCTGCTGGTGAAGCGCGAGAACGCAATGCCCCGCACGTCAGGCAGCACGGTAAGCGCATCGATCAGGCCGCTCTTCTGGCCATGGTGCAAGTCGATCTGGGTGACGTCGCCGGTGACCACCGCCTTGCTGCCGAAACCGATGCGCGTCAGGAACATCTTCATCTGTTCCGGCGTGGTGTTCTGCGCTTCATCCAGGATGATGAAAGCATGGTTCAGCGTGCGCCCGCGCATATAGGCCAGCGGCGCGATTTCGATTGCCTGCTTCTCGAACAGCTTCTGCGTGCGATCGAAACCGAGCAGGTCGTACAGCGCGTCGTACAACGGACGCAGGTAAGGATCGACCTTCTGCGCCAGGTCGCCCGGCAAAAATCCCAGGCGCTCGCCGGCTTCCACCGCCGGGCGCGTCAGCACGATGCGCTGCACGGCGTCGCGTTCCAGCGCATCGACGGCGCAGGCCACCGCCAGATAGGTCTTGCCGGTGCCGGCCGGGCCGACGCCGAAGGTGATGTCGTGTTCGAGGATGGCGTGCAGGTACTGGCTCTGGTGCGGCGTGCGGCCGCGCAGGTCGTGCTTGCGCGTTTTCAGTATCGGGCTTTCGATTTCGGTCTTGTCTTTATTGTCGATTGCCACTTCCGCCTGGTTCAGCTCGGCGTCGATGGTCGCGGTGGCGCGCTGTTCGACCAGCGCCAGTTGGATGTCTTCCACCGACACCGGTTTGTCGGCCAGGGAGTAGAAACGATCGAGGATGTCCACCGCGCGTTCGGCGTTGCCGCCGCTGGCGATGAACTTCTCGCCGCGACGGAAGATCGTCACGTCGAGGGCGGACGAGATTTGCCGCAGGTTCTCATCCAGCGGCCCGCACAGATGCGCCAGGCGCTTGTTGTCGAGCGGTTCCGGGATGAAGTAGTGAGGCTGGCTGGGTGATTTTTTCAATCTGGCTCGTTATCGGTAGGTAGATGAAACAGCGGATTCGGATGCTTGCGCGACCGCGATCTCGCCGCGCAGCGAAAACGGGAACGCCTGCGAAATCGACACATCGACCAACTGCCCGATCAGGCGCGCGCCGTGCGGGCCGCCATCGAAGTTGACCACGCGGTTGTTCTCGGTACGGCCTTGCAGTTCGTTCGGATCTTTCTTGGACGGACCTTCCACCAGGATGCGCTGGATCGTGCCGACCATGCCCTGGCTGATCTTGTTGGCGTTGTCCTGCACCACCGCCTGCAGATGCTGCAGACGCCTGAGCTTGACCTCATAGGGCGTATCGTCGGCCAGGTTGGCCGCCGGCGTGCCCGGACGCGGGCTGAACACGAAGCTGAAGCTGGTGTCGTAGCCGATGTCGGTGATCAGCTTCATCAGCGCGTTGAAATCTTCTTCCGTCTCACCCGGGAAGCCGACGATGAAATCGCTCGAGATGGCGATGTTGGGGCGCACTTCGCGCAGGCGGCGCAGCACCGATTTGTATTCCAGCGCCGTATAGCCGCGCTTCATGGCCGCCAGGATGCGGTCCGAACCATGCTGCGCCGGCAGGTACAGATGATCGACCAGCTTCGGCACCTTGGCATAGGTGTCGATCAGGCGCTGCGTGAATTCTTTCGGGTGGCTGGTGACGAAACGGATGCGCTCGATGCCTGGGATGTCCGCGACGTATTCGATCAGCAGCGCGAAATCGGCGATCTCGCCATCGGCCATCTCGCCGCGGAAGGCATTGACGTTCTGGCCCAGCAGCGTGATTTCCTTGACGCCTTGCGCGGCCAATCCGGCCACTTCGGTCAGCACATCGTCGAAGCGGCGCGACACTTCCTCGCCGCGCGTATACGGCACCACGCAATAGCTGCAATACTTGCTGCAGCCTTCCATGATCGACACGAAAGCGGTCGCGCCTTCGACGCGGGCCGGCGGCATGTGATCGAACTTTTCGATTTCAGGGAAACTGATGTCGACCTGCGGACGGCCGCTGAAACGGCGCTCGCTGATCATCTGCGGCAGGCGGTGCAGGGTTTGCGGGCCGAACACAATGTCGACGTAAGGCGCGCGCTTGACGATGGCTTCGCCTTCCTGCGACGCGACGCAGCCGCCGACGCCGATCAACAGATCGGGATTGTTCTTCTTCAGCTCGCGCAGGCGGCCCAGGTCGGAAAACACCTTCTCCTGCGCCTTCTCGCGCACCGAACAGGTGTTGAGCAGGATCACGTCGGCCTCTTCCGGCCGGTCGGTCTTGACCAGCCCGTCGGAGGCGTTCAGCACGTCCGCCATCTTGTCCGAGTCGTACTCGTTCATCTGGCAGCCGAAGGTTTTGATGAATACTTTTTTCTGCATAAATGTCATTCAAACTTGAGGACGCAGCGATGGCGCATGGGTGGCGTGTAGCGCCGGCAAGGGAAAACGAAGTCGAAACCGCCCGCTCGGCAGCAGCCGCAACAGCGGCGCGTCATCGCCGGATTCGACATCAATTCGGCATGCGCCGGATGGACTGCGGTCGGTATTTCCAAGGTTCGCGATTATAGCACCGGATGCCGCCGGGAGCCGCGGGCGGACGCGGATCCGGCCATTCCGGCAACAGCGGGTAGCGGCGGGCAACGGCGCAGAAAAGATGCCTTGTCGGCAACTATTCCGGCCGCAATTCAGCGGCGAAGCACATCTCCAGCCAATCCAGCACGGCGCGCAGGCGCGGCAGGGCCTTCAGGTCGCGGTGATACACCACCCATGCCTCGCGCTGCAGTTGCGGCGCCGCCTCGGCCAGCGCCAGTTCCGGCGCGAGCAGATACTGCGGCAGCAAGGCCAGTCCCACGCCCGCGCGCGCCGCCATGCACTGCGCCACCAGGCTGGTGCTGCGAAAACGCACCGGATTGCCGCCGGCGCGGTCGGCCAGCCACAGCGTTTCGGGGATATCTGGGACGTCGTCGTCATAACCGATGAAGGGCGCCGACGCCGGCGCGGCGCGCCAGTCCGCCACGCGCTCCTCGCTGCCGCACAGAAAATAGCGCAGCGTACCCAGCTTTCGAGCGATCAGCTCACCGTCCTGCGGCCTGGCGAAACGGATCGCCAGGTCGGCGTCGCGGCGCGCCAGGCTGACGGTCCGGTGGCTCATGCTGAATTCGATATCCAGCCTGGGCCATTGCTCCAGCAGCGCCGGCAGGCGCGGCGCCAGGAACATGGTCCCCATCGCGTCGGTACAGGCGATGCGCAGCTTGCCCTCCATGCGGATATCCTCGCCGGCCAGCCGCCGCGCCAGTTGCGCGGTCTGCGCTTGCATCTCGCGCGCCGCGCCCAGCACCGTATCGCCCAGTCGCGTCAATTCGGTATCGTCCCCACGCCGCGTAAACAGCGGACCTTGCAAGGTATGTTCCAGCAGTTGCAAACGCCGGCTGACCGTGGCGTGCGTCACGCCCAGCACGCGCGCCGCCCCGGAAAAACTGCCCGACTCGACAAAGGCGGCAAAGGTGCGCAAGCCTTCCCAATCGGCATCGCGCGGTTGCACGGCAGGGATCGATGGATCTGTTAATTTATTCATGGATGGATGGCTAATTTTGACAATTGATGTGCGTATTTTAACCAACTACCATGACATCAATCGCCCAACCTTCACAAGGAAAAAACCATGTCGACCCCGAAAACGCTGCTGCAAATCGCCGGCGCCGCACCGCGCACCCCAACGTGGCAGGACGCCGCGCTGATCCTGATCGACCACCAGACCGAATACACCACCGGCGGCGTGCCGTTGGTAGGCATCGACGCCGCCGTCGCCGAGATCGCGCACTTGCTCCGGCAGGCGCGCGCCGCCGGCGCCCCGGTGTTCCATATCGTCCATCACGCCAAGCCGGGTGCGGCGCTGTTCGACCCGCAACGCGAGTTCGTCGACATCATCGACGGCCTGCAACCGCAAGACGGCGAACTCACGATCGTCAAGACCTTGCCGAACTCCTTCGCGGGAACAACGCTCGACGCCGAACTGAAAAAGGCTGGCAAGAAGGAATTGATCATCGCCGGCTTCGCCACCCACATGTGCATCAGCGCCACCACGCGCTCGGCGCTGGATCATGGCTACGTGTCGACGGTCGTGGCGGCAGCCTGCGCGACGCGCGATTTGCCGGACGCGTTGGGCAACGGCGTGGTGCCGGCGGCGGATGTACAACGCGCTGTGCTGGCGGCACTGGCGGATCGGTTTGCGACCGTGGTGCCGGGCGCAGCGGCCTTGGCTTGACGCTGGGTCAGGCCGTCGGCCCTGACGTGCCGGTCGGATGAATGCGCAGATTTTTCAGGATATCGCGCCAGGTCACGATGCCGACAGGCTTGAAGTCCGGATCGACAATCGGCAGGCAGGAAACGCCATGTGTATTGAACATGTGAATCGCATCGTCGACCGTGGCGCTTTCCTGCAGCACCACGGGGCGTCGCGTCATGACCTGATGCACGCGTTTTTTCAGGGTGGCAAGATCCTGGTAGCTTTCTCTGGCCGACCCGACATTCGGACTCAGGGCCTTGAGCAGATCGCGGTCGGAAACCACGCCCAACAGCTTGTGCTCCTCCACCACCAGCAGGTGGTGGAATTTCAGATTGTCAAAAATCTCTTTGACCGTTTCCAGCTTGTCGTCCAGGCTGGCAGTGACGAGCTTTGTGCTCATGATTTTCTTGATGCTGACTCCAGCCATTTGCCCCTCCGCGAGAAATACCTGATGTGACCCGATTGCTTCCGTGAGCGAATTGTACGATGGTTCTGGACGGCCTCAGCCTGCGGCGTCGCGGCGGCTATCCCGGCAGATTGCGCCACACCTTTGCCCCGCACCTTCGCGCCGGGCTTTCAGCCTCGCCTCCGAGCGGCGGTCTTTATGGTTGAGCCCGACCTCTTCCGCGGTGACGTTGATGCAGTTCTCGATGTCGCAAGCGATTTTGCGCACGGCGGCAAGCGCGACGGCAAGCGTTTCAATGTGCGCCGGATGGTGGCCTTCCGGTGTTTCCAGGCTCAGCAGGGCCAGTGTCGCAATGGCGGATATCTGACTATAGCCCTCTTGGGAGAGGGCATCCATATTATTTACTGCGGCCTCCAACTTCTCAATGCGCCCGAGGGCGGCGGATTTCATTTTGGCTTGGCGTGGGGCTGCCGGTCTGGTGTCGGGATTTTGTGCAGGTGCGGTCGTGCCAGGCATGTGAGCCTCCGTGTGTATGGGATGGAAGCCGGCCTTTCATCGCCAAATGAGGGAGGCGGGCGCAAAGCAGGGTTGGCGAACCGGTACACACGGCAACCGGCATACCCGAAGGTATCCCCGCCAGGGCCCGCCATTGAAGACGTGCAGAGGCAGTACGGACGTAAAAAAGCCGCTAAGGAAGCGGCTGTCCGCCATGTGTAAGTCGAGTCGCCAAACCCGATCCCCTTTGTCAGGGGTGGATGAAGATTAGCGTACCAAGTAAACAAGCGTCAATCGTTATTTGAATAAGCTAAATGTCATGTGTTGGTGTGAGTCAGTCTAGATATTTGAAGCTCATTCGATATCAGTCGATAGTAAAACTCTTGCAATCAATCGAGACACCTTGAGGGGCTTCCTGGCCCATATCTGCCCAAATAATTGCAATCACCTTGACTTTGATCTTCCCATTATCAAAGGTCAACATATCTCCGATTCTCGGGACATGAGACCAGTTTCGATCTCTAAACGGTTGCCCATCGAGGAAGATATTTACAAGAATTGATGCCATTTTTATCTCCGATTTGATTCATTGAGCCCTAATCCTAACTGATCATTTCTTTGTCGCGACGACCCGTGCTGCAAGTGTGTAGCGGCTGGTATCATCGGCGCGCACGAGCAATACAATGCGATTGATGTGCAGACGATTCACGGATTTACTTTAAGCCCCCCGTATTACAGAACTTGGCGAAAGAGTATCGAGACATTGTGATTCCTACGAAGGGCATGCGCTAACCACTCGCCCAATTCCTTTCGATGAGGAAGTATTGCGTCGCTTGCCTCCCATTCCGAGGCCTCCTATTAAAGAACAGCCAGAGCAGTTATGGATCGTGCGATCGTGTGGCAATCTTAGCCAAAGAGTGAAATTCTGCGAGAAAATCAACAATGTGATTTTCTGCTGATTTTTCCTTGACTGGCATCCGTTTCAAAATTGAAAAGCAGATGCGCATCCACTATGTTGATCCGCTCGGTTTGTCGCCCCGATAATGCAAGCACCGACAACAAGGAGCAACCATGGGATTCAATCGCCGTACTTTCCTCAAGCATGCTGCAGCAAGCGCCGTACCGCTCTCGCTGATGGGACAGTCCCTGCACGCAGTTGCCGCCCCCGCAGCATCCGCACCGCTCAAGGTCGGAGTCGTCCATGTTTCCGCCATCGGCGACTATGGCTGGGCCAAGCAGCACGACCTGGCGCGTCAGGCGATCGATGCGGCTTTTCCGGGCCGGGTGAAAACCATGGCGATCACCAACATCTTCAATCCGCTGGACGCCGAACGTGTGTTCCGCGATCTAGCCGGGCAGGGCCATCAATTGATTTTCGGTACCAGTTTTTCGCACATGACGCCGATCATGAAGGTGGCGCGCGAGTTTCCCGACGTCCGCTTCGAGCACTGTTCGGGTTTGCATATGCTGAACAATCTTTCCACCTTCGAAGCACGTTACTACGAAGGCTCGTATCTCGCCGGCATCGCTGCTGCCTCGGTCAGCAAGACCAAAATCCTGGGCTTCATCGGCGGCTTTCCGATTCCGGACCTGATTGCGACCGCGAACGCTTTCTTGCTGGGCGCGCGTTCGGTCGATCCGCAAATCGTCTGCAAGGTGGTCTGGCTTAATACCTGGATCGACCCGGCCAAGGAGCGCGAGGCTGCCGTATCTTTGCTGGCCTCGCATGCGGACGTCCTGCTGTCAACCTCGGGTGACATTACCGGCGTCAAGACGGCGGAAGAAAAGGGCGCCTGGAGCGTCGGCTATGCCAGCGATTTCCGCAAGTTCGCACCGAAGGGGCAACTGACCTCGTTCACCCTCGACTGGTCGGGCGTCTACGTCGAAGCGGCGCGGCGCGTGCTGGACAACAGTTGGGTCGCCACCGATCGTTGGGACGGCGTGCAGGCGCGTATCGTCAGGATGGCGCCCTACAATCCGGCCATTCCTGCCTCCGGCAGGGAACGTCTGAGTGCTTATGAAGCACGCCTCGCAGCCGGGACGGTGCGTCCGTTCACCGGTCCGGTGAAAGATACGGCCGGCAAGCAGCGTCTGGCTGCCAGCGCCGTGCTGGCCGATGCAGATATCCGCAAAATGGATTGGTATGTCGAAGGCATACTTGGCGCTTTCACCAGTTGAGCGTTTATATTCAAGGGAGCACTGCATGACAGTTTCTCAAGCACTTGCCCTGAGCAATGCGGTGGAATGCAATCAGGTCATCCTGGCGCGCGCGTCGGAGTTGGAAATAGCGCTCTGGAGGGATTCTGCCGGTACGCTGCACGCCAACCAGAATCGCTGCCCGCATCGCGGCATGCGCTTGCATTTCGGCTTCGTCAGGGACGACCGTCTCAATTGCCTGTACCACGGCTGGTCGTACGACAATCAGGGGCAATGCAAATACATCCCGGCGCATCCATCGCATACACCGTCCGGCGTCATCTTTCTGCAGACGCATGGCGTGCAGGAAGCGTATGGCGTCATCTGGAAAGGATCACCGCCCGCGTTGCCTGAACATGTGGCGGCAATGCGCTCCAAACCGGTGCGTTCGGTCTACCTCAGCGCCGCGCTGACACAGGTGCGCGCAGCCATGTCATCGCCATCGTTCGCTGCGGCTGGCGAGCACAACCTGCAGCATGCAAGCATCGACGAGAACTCCGGCTACTGGCTTCCTACCGACGACGGCCGCGTCGCACAAAACGGTTGCTTGTATGCCTTGCAGGATGCCGGAGAAGGCAAGACGGGTATTCATCTCGTCGCGCTGACACCGGCCGAAGCAGCGGCATCGCCGGCATGGCTGCTGGCGTTGTCCTCGCAACTGCAACTGGTGCAACTGAAACTGGAGGGACTCGCGTCATGAGCAAGACCACCGACCCGATCGCTCTGCGCGAATGGATCGTCATCGGCGCGATCACGGATGTGCCGCAAGGCGTTCCCTATCGCACGCGCTTGCTTGGACAGGAGATCGTCTGCTTGCGCCACGGCGACGCGTTTCAGGTGCATGAAGTGGATGGCGATTTGACGTCGCAACGCCAGGTACAGGTTCGCACGCGTTACGGCCATGTCTGGGTATGTCTCTCCGACGAAGCCAGGCCGATGATCGAAGTGGCAGAGTTCGTCGATCCGCGGCGACGCATGATCACCTGGGGCGGCGTCTACGTGCGCACCTCGCCGCAGCGGCTGGTCGAGAATTTTCTCGACATGGGGCATTTTCCGTTTGTGCATACCGGCATTCTCGGCGCCGAACCGGTGACCGAAATTCGCGACTACAAAGTGGAAGTGCGCGCGGAAGATGCCGAAGTATGGGCCACCGAATGCATGTTCTATCAGCCCAGGGCGTCGATGGCGGCAGACGCCGGGCGCGACACGGCGTACATCTATCGCACTTCCGGCCCGTTCGTCGCCGTGCTCTACAAGACGGCGGAGGAAGAAGGCGCGGTCGACAACATCGGCATGCTGGTGCAGCCGCTTGATGAAGAGCACTGCCGCGTGTTCGGTTATACCTTGCTGCTCGAAGAGGACACCAGCGATACAGAGGCGTTGCATTTTCAGCAGACCGTGTTTCTGCAGGACCGGCTGATCCTGGAACAGCAGACGCCGCGGCGCATTCCGCTCTATGAAAAAAATGAAATTCCGGCTCGCGCCGACGCGGCCAGTGTCGGTTATCGCCGCTGGTTGCGCGCAGTGGGGATGCAATTCGGCGTCTTGCCGCAGCAAGTGAAGGAAGGATCGCTGCAATGAAGCTTTACGACTATGAGATTTCCGGCAGTTGTTACAAGGTGCGCCTGCTGCTGTCGATGCTCAATCTGCCGTATGAAAAAATCGCCGTCGATTTCTATCCTGGCAAGGCACATCGACAACCCGATTTTCTACACATCAATCCGCTTGGACAGATTCCGGTACTGCTTGACGACGATCTTGTCTTGCGCGACGCCCAGGCTATCCTGCTCTATGTCGCTGCGCGCTACGACACGTCCTCTACCTGGTATCCCACCGATCCGGCGACGCAAGGGCGCATCGCCATGTGGCAGGCGTTTGCAGGCGGCGAGCTGATGCAGGTTTCGGCGGTGCGCCTGCATGACATGCTGATGGGCTATGAACATATAGATGCCGATGCCGCGCGCAGCGGTGCGTACAAGGCGCTGGCGATCCTCGATCAGCATCTGGCGGAATGTGAAATGCGTGGCCAGCAATGGATCGCTGCCGCACACCCGACCATCGCCGACATTGCCTGCTTTGCTTATCCGGCTTTGTGCCACGATGGAGGTATCGACCGCTCCGGGTATCACAATATCAATCGCTGGCTGCGCCGAGTGCGGGCGCTTCCGGGATTCATCGTGATGCCGGGGATACCTGCCTACGCCTGAGTTTTACGGGACACGCTTACCGTTGCCGGCACCGCTTTCGCTGCTATGCCGACGGCCTGATTCTTGCGACCCAGCACGACGTACATCATGAAAGTCTCAGTGCTGGAGAAGTTGTCGGCCATCAGGTTGATGAATGCCTTGAGCTTTTCCGAGGCGTGGCGTTGCTTCTGATAGACGCAATACACCGGTAAGGTTGCCGACGCCCATTCCGGCAATACCGGCACCAGTACGCCGGCATCGACCTCCACGCGAGTAAAAAAATCCGGCAGGTAAGAGATCCCATAGCCGTCGATGCAAAAAGTCTTGTCCACCCAATAATCGTTGCTCACCACCGTACAGGCAGGAGCGACTTCCGCGCATTCGCGCTCGCGATAGAAGCGCCATTTGCCGTCGCTCAGTTCATCACGACGTACATTGGTACGATGTGCAGAAAGATTCGCCGAGAGGTCGGTCGGATGTTGCGGCGCCCCGTGCTGTTTCAAATAGGCCGGGCTGGCATACAGACGGCAGTGGAAGGAGCCGATTCGCTTGGCGATCAGGTTGGGGTGATCGGGCGGCGTCGTGCATACAAAGCAATCGGCCTCGTCGGGGAATAGCGGATTCGGCTTGTCTTCCACGATACGAAGATGACAGCGCACCTTGGGATACAGCGACATGTAGCGTTCGACGGCAGGCGCGACAAACGTGGTGCTGAAATAATTGGTGGTCATCAGATGCAGCTCGCCGCTGATGCCCCGGCTCAGATTTTGTACATCGATCAGTACCGTTTCGAGATCGGTCTGCATGGTGCGCATCAGGCGTGAGCAGCGTTCGTAGAGTAAGCGTCCGGCTTCCGTCAATGTCGCCTTGCGCGAAGTCCGGATGAATAGTTGCTGGCCGAGCAAGTCTTCTAGGCGCGTCATTTGGCGGCTCAGCGTTGCCTTGGAAATCCCGCTGTCTTCCTCTGCCTGCGACAGGGTGCCGCAACGCGCTACCAGCACGAAACTCTCGACCAGACGCAGGTCGATCCCCATTTCACTATATTTCTCGATTGCACCCATAACTCTCGCCATTGCTAGTGTTGATCGCCGGAATTGGCGGACTAAGAGTTAGCAAGATTCATGCGCATGCATCCTAACGCGCAAATGAAAACACCTGCGGATTGCAGGTGTTTTTGGGGAATGCCAAGCAAGACGATCAGACGGCAACGGGCTCCTTGATGTGTGCTGGCGCTTCATGGCCGATGATTCCGCAATTTTTTAATTGGCAATCGAAGATGGTTTCCGGCTTGCGATTGATTGGTAAATTCGGCAACGGTCCGGTGTGCGTACGAGCGGCTCTCGGACTTGTTTCATTGGAGTATCCTGCGTTAATCCTGCGATGGAATTCATTTCTTCTCCATGAGACTCAGCCAATGTGAACATTATTTATCATCATGATTTCTTGAGTCCGCTATCGGCCGCGGGGACGGAGATGTTAAGGTGTACTGGCTCAAGATTGGACTTGACAGGTTCCGTCAGAGCGTCAACCGCTATTTGAATAACTTAAATTGTTATGTTTCAGATCGCGGAGGGGCAGTCAGGGTCATTTCCACGACACCCGACCTGAGCAATCAGGTGGATATCACGAATGACGAAAACTCAAAATCCAATCACGGAATGCCGCGAGCGAGGGCAATTCGCCGCTTCCGGAAGGGTAAACAAAATAGTAGCTTCGTCTGCTTGTAATGGCGTCACCAATAGCGACCAGCTCGCCACGCCGTAACTCGTCCTCGATCAAGACTTTGGGAATAAGTCCAATCCCCATGTCCGCGCGCACGGCTTGGATAAGATGCGAGGTAAGTTCAAAACTGGGACCGGCACGCATTTTTCTATGATCGAAATGGTAATGGGTAAACCACTCAGCCCACGCTTGCTGATTCGATGTGACTGTCAATAGCACCTGACCGCTTGCCCATTTCAGTAAATCCTGGGACCCCAAAACGTGCTGCGGTCCGGTGATGGCGACCAAAAACTCGTTGTATAGCCGATGGCTAACCAGATCTCCAGGCCAATCTCCCGAACCAACGGTAATTGCCGCATCAATTTCTTCTGCATGGAAATCTATATGTCCAATCCGTGAGTGGACATGAATGGTGACGTCGGGATTGATGTCATAGAACTCATGCAAGTGTGGCAGTAACCATTTTGAGCCAAATGTCGGCAAGGTTGCGAGACGCAAGGCGCCACTACCTGCCTGATGCGACATGGCCTGGAGCGTCGCATTGCGAATGCGCCCAAGTGCGGCATTGAGCTCCGAATGGTAGCGACGTCCCAGCTCCGTCAATTTCACGACACGCCCTTCGCGTCGAAAGAGACTCACGCCAAGTTGCTCTTCCAGTGCCTGTACCTGTCGACTGATGGCACTCTGGCTAAGAGACAGTTCTTCAGCCGCGCGCGTGTAACTCTCGTGGCGGGCGGCAGCCTCGAAAGCAAGGAGTAGCGACATGGATGGCGTTAAACGACGATAATTCATAACCTGTATGCATCAATTGCGGCAATATTTTACGTTTGTAAACTTTTTTTCAAAGAGGATACTACAGTCGATGTAGTTCCGTAATCATGAGTACATAACATGATTTAATCGTTTCCTTATAAACAGAACAGAGCCATGTCAATCGCTGCATTGCCGCAAGGCATCACTGGTATTGATGGGGATTACCTCTCCTTCCTGGAGGCAGCGCGATCCTCAGGTTTTAGCGGTGAAATACACACCGACCACGCAAATCGAACCGTCTTGTCGACGGACAACTCCATCTATCAGCGCCTGCCTCAAGCGGTAATGTATCCAGCGCACGCCAACGATATTCAAATAGTGTCACGACTGCTAAGTCAGTCGGAATTCAAAGGCGTGGCGCTAACCGCGCGTGGCGGCGGTACGGGAACAAACGGCCAATCTCTCACCGATGGCGTGGTGCTGGATCTTTCCAGGCATATGAACAAGATCCTCGAGATCAATGTGAAGGAGAGATGGGTCCGGGTCCAGGCAGGTGTTGTCAAAGACCAATTGAACGCAGCACTGAAGCAGCATGGATTGTTCTTTGCGCCCGAATTGTCTACGTCAAATCGGGCCACTATCGGTGGCATGATTAGTACCGATGCAAGCGGACAGGGAAGCTGCAGCTATGGAAAGACCCGCGACCACGTCCTCGAGCTCGATTCAGTATTGATTGGCGGAGAACTGCTGCATAGCAAATCGCTCGATCTTGACGAATTGGAGCAGGCCTGCGCCAGCCAAGGCCGCACAGGAAAGATATATCGTACTGCACGCCGCATCGCCGAAGAAAAAGCTGAATTGATTGAAGCCAAATTTCCGAAACTCAATCGCTGCCTCACTGGCTATGATCTTGCACATTTGAGGGAGCCGGGAAACAAATTCAATCTCAATAGCGTGCTGTGCGGTGCGGAGGGATCCCTTGCGTTTGTCGTAGAGGCGAAGCTGAATGTGCTTCCGCTGCCGCGATTTTCGACGCTCGTCAATGTGCGCTATGGCAGCTTTATGGATGCTCTTCGAGACGCTCGTTCACTCTTGTCCCACCAGCCCTTGTCGATTGAAACGGTGGACTCAAAAGTTCTGCTGTTGGCCATGCAAGATTTTGTTTGGAGCAGTGTTGGCGAGTATTTTCCGCAAGACCCCGATCATCCGACGCTTGGCATCAATCTGATCGAATTCAGCGGCGACGATTCGGCGAAGCTTGCCGCTGACGTCGAGGCATTCATTGTCCATCTGCGTGAGGATACCAGCGTTGTACGTCTGGGCCATACCCTGGCGACAGGTGAGGATGCCGTGAAGCGCGTATATGCAATGCGAAAGCGGGCAGTGGGATTGCTCGGCAATGTCCAGGGCGAGGCCCGACCGCAGCCTTTTGTCGAAGACACGGCTGTGCCGCCGGAACATCTCGCTGATTTCATCGCCGAGTTCAGGCAGTTGCTTGATAGTTACGACCTGGAATACGGGATGTTTGGTCACGTCGATGCAGGTGTCCTGCATGTCAGACCTGCCCTGGACATGAAGAATGCGTTCCAGGCAGCACTGATCCGCCCTATTTCCGATGCGGTGGCGGCACTGACACAGAAATACGGCGGTCTGCTCTGGGGCGAGCATGGAAAGGGCGTTCGCTCAGAATATGCTCCTGCTTTCTTTGGCGAACTATATCCCTCATTGCAGCAGTTGAAAGCGGCCTTCGACCCCGACAATCAGCTCAATCCAGGGAAGATTGCAAGCGCAGCGGCGAGCATGACGATGCTGTTGAAGATCGATGCGGTTCCTCTGCGCGGTGAATATGACCGACAAATAGACGAGCGGGTCTGGCAGAGCTATGGAACCGCCATGCATTGCAATGGGAATGGTGCATGCTATAACTTCGATCCTCATGACGCCATGTGCCCATCGTGGAAAGCAACCCGCCAGCGCGTCCACTCGCCCAAGGGGCGCGCTGCGCTAACGCGCGAATGGCTGCGGCTACAGGGAAATGCGGGCGTCGATGTATTGGCCGTCACGCAAAAACCGCAAGCGTTTTTAGCCAGGCTGCCGGCACGTTGGCGGAATAGCCGCGCCGCAGCGCGAGGGGAAAAAGATTTCTCGCACGAGGTCTACGATGCCATGGCCGGTTGCCTCGCCTGCAAATCGTGCGCAGGGCAATGTCCAATCAAGGTAAATGTGCCTGATTTTCGTTCCCGGTTTCTTGAGCTATACCACCTGCGATATCTTCGTCCCGTTCGTGACTACATGATTGGCTCGCTGGAAATGACGGTCCCATTGCTGGCCAAAATGCCTGCGCTCTACAATGGATTGATGAACACTAGTTGGGTGCGCCGGCTGCTGGCGCGTTATATTGGCATGGTCGACAGTCCTTCGATCAGCCGGACGGACCTTGCTGCCGTCATAAAAAAATGGAATGTGCGACCCGCCGAGCCGAATGCGTTATCAAGACTGACTGCGAAAGAAAGGGATGCGAGTATTATCCTCGTCCAGGATACCTTTACGCGTTACTTCGATACCGGGCAACTTGCTACTCTCATCGAACTTGCCTCGCGCCTGCAATTCCAGGTATGGCTCGCGCCTCTGAAACCAAATGGAAAGCCGCTGCAAGTTCAGGGGTTTCTCCACGCTTTTTCCAAAGTCGCGATTCGCAATGCTTCGCAACTGCGCCGGCTGGCAGAGAGTGGAATTGCTCTGGTGGGTTTGGATCCGGCTATTACACTGACTTACCGTCAAGAATATCTGAAAGTGAAAAATATCGGCGTAGTACCGCGCGTGTTGATGCCGCAAGAATGGCTCATGGATGTCTTACCCGCTATGCAAACCGCCGGCGCAATACCCGAGTACCGATTGCTGCCTCATTGCACGGAGAGAACAAATAGCCCGGATAGTCTGAAGCAATGGGTGCAACTGTTTGCCCGACGCGGGCTCAAAATACATGTGCAACAAACCGGTTGTTGCGGAATGTCAGGAACATATGGGCACGAAGCCCGCAACCTCGAGACATCAAAGGCAATCTATCAGCAGTCATGGGCTACGCAGGTAGAGGCGCCACAGGTCCCGGGAGAAGCGCTGGCAACCGGGTATTCTTGCCGCAGCCAGGTGAAACGGTTTGCCAAGCAAGAGCTGCGCCATCCTTTGCAGGCTTTGCTTGATCACATCAAAGCGGCATAGTGCCATGGCAGCGTCGCCTGCATCCGATCGGATCGGTCCACCAGGCAGCACAGAGTTGCCCTGCGATGGCAGCCATGGCATAGTCGGGAGAATGCCTGTCCAGTCATCCACAACCCGGCCCTTCGACAACAGTATCCCGGACAATGAATCCATTTCGTCTCAAGTACATAGAGGTTTTCCAGGCACTTATGGAGACCGGCTCCACACATGGAGCTGCCGCCGCGCTGCATACTACGCAGCCCAGTGTTAGCAAGGCGCTTGCGGCATTCGAACGACAATTGGGCTTCGCACTTTTCTTGCGCACGGGTACCGGCCTCAAACCGACTGCCGACGCCTATGCACTCATGGCGGATGCAAACAGAGTCAATGAGGAGGTCTTCAATTTTCAAAAGGCGGCCGGCGCACTGAGGGACGGAAGATCACATCAGCTCACCGTCCAAGCGTCTCCTACACTGACGTCGATCCTTCTTCCGGAAGCCGTTGCACGCTACAAGGACCGATGGAGCGAAGGCAAGATTTGCCTGAATGCGGGGGGAGAACACGGAGTGGCGAATGCAGTCCGAAATTTTGCTGCTGACGTAGGTATTGTACTTAGTGGACCAACTGATACCTATGGCCATATCCGCAGACTCCACTCTTCTCCAATGGTCTGCGTCATGCCTGTCAATCACCCGCTCGCAGCCCTGGATGTGGTGCGTCCGCCCGACCTTGCGGGGCAGAAAATTGTGGGCTATCGTCACAACTTGGCGCTGCAGCGAATGATTGAATGCGCGTTTTCAGAAGAATACGTGCAACAAGACATTGATGTAACGGCCAACTATACGACCACTATTTGCAAGATTGTTGAACAAGGCTACGGCCTTGCCATTGTCGATCCCTATTCAGTTCGCCTTGGACTATATCCCGGCTTGTTGAGAAAGCCATTCATGCCCGAGTGTATGGTCCACGTCGACCTGATCGTCTCGGAGCAACGTCCGGCTTCTGTGCAAGCCGAACAATTCCTTGAAATCGTCCAGGAGTGCCTGCTGGAAACGGTAAAACTCCAGACGCAATAAACCCCTCCCCGCTTGCCCGACCCATCCTCCCTTTTCCTGCGCACCAGCATCGCTCAATTCCCTAAAAAATGGCACCACATTGGGGCCGAAAAATAGCGTCCGGCACCGACTTGGACTAAGTGCTACATCACATTCCAAACTGGAATTTGATCGACGGATAAAGAATTTGCGAACCAGTTCTTACTCACCGAAGATGACGCCATAGCATCACTGCATCGTTAAACGATAGAGGTGGCTGTTCACAAACTGACGACTGAAAGAGCGCAATGAACAAAGTCAAGAAGATTGAAATTTCCGGGCTCGGTGAAGGAGAAAATGGGACTTGCCTGGCTGAACGCCTGCTGGAGGGCTCGCAACCCGTGTTCACGTCCTGGGAGCAAGACCATCATGGCGCGATGGTTCGCAGTGGCGTATGGGCCAGTACCGAGAGCAAGCAAATCGCAATACGGGGCAGCATCTATGAGTTCTGCCACATTCTGGAAGGTGTAGTCGAAGTCCAGGAAGATAGCGGCGAGTCAAAGATCTTCCGGGCGGGAGATTCCTTTGTGATCAAACCGAATTTTACCGGCACCTGGAAAACTATCGAAGCAGTGAAAAAAGTTTACGTTCTCGTGGACACCGCCGCGCAAGAAAAATGCACGGACGAAGGTGCAAATTAAGTAAACATCTCAAAGAAAAATCAACACCGGTCCGGGACGACAACGAAGATAAAAATCTCGATTGCCCGGACGAATCAGCAAGTGGATCTCTGTTTTTGGAAATCACTTCGCAATACCATCCGGCATATTTTGGTCAATTTAAAAAGGGGAATTCTCATGAAATGTATGGTTGCTATTCTTTCGTTTGTCATGTACGCGGCTGGTGCACACAGCGCGATCGCTCAGACTATTTTAAAAGTTGGATCAAGCCCGACTGGCAGCCCATTCTCCTTCCTTGACACAAAAACAAATACGCTGCGCGGCGCGATGATCGATATCATGAAGGCCGTCGAAAAAGAGGCAGGTGTGAAGCTTGAATTCGAGCCAATTCCCTTCTCCTCTCTGATCGCCTCCCTGACGTCAAAGAAAATCGATGTCATCGCAACCCCCATGTTCATCACTCCCAAACGTGCAGAAATAGTCGACTTCAGCCAGATGATTTATGGCTATGGAGAAGGACTTGCCGTGCCGAACAAAGACACCGCTCAATACAAATCATTCGCCGACCTTCAGGGAAAAACAGTCGGCGTCGCGGTAGGCACCGCTTACATTGAACCACTCCAAAAGGCAGGTGTATTCAAGGAAGTGAAGATTTACGACAACATTCAAGAGTTAATGCGCGATGTCAACGTCGGCCGGATCGACGCCGCATTTATTGATTACCCCATTGCTGCCTACGGAATCTCCACCGGCAACTACGCCAATATCCATATGGTGTCCTCATATAAACCTACGTTGCCGGGCGAAGTCGGTTTGGCCGTGCGCAAGGGAGAGCCTGAGCTACTGAAAAAGTTGAACGACGCCATCACCAAAATTAAATCCAACGGCCAACTGGATGCCATCCTGAAGACCTGGGGCATGAAGTAAGCGCATCTACGCCACCATTGCGAGTTAACTATGAATCAGTTTTATGGCGATGCAATCGAGTACCTGCCGATCTTGGGGAAAGGGCTTTACCTGACAATTACCGTCACAATTGGATCCCTGCTTCTTTCAACTGTACTTGGATTATTTTGGGCAGTGCTGCGCGTGTCTTCCATTCGGGCGCTGGCGTGGATCAGCGTGATTGTCATCAATCTTTTGCGCGGCATTCCGGTAATTGTGGTTCTCTTTTTCTTCTATTTCGTGTTGCCCGATTGGGGCGTGTCATTAAGTGCGGTTCAGGCGGCCATCCTTGGTTTGGGATTGACCTACTCGGCCTACCAGGCAGAGAATTTCCGCGCCGGTATTGAAGCCATTGATCGAGGTCAACTCGAAGCGGCGAGCTCGATCGGCATGGGATGGGGCCTGACCATGCGGCGCGTAATTCTACCTCAGGCTGTCAAGCTGATTCTTCCACCCTACGGAAACATCATGATCATGATGCTCAAGGATTCATCGCAGGCCTCAACGATTACTGTGGCAGAACTGGCGCTTCAGGGAAAACTGATTGCTGCAAGCACGTTCAAGAGTTCGACGGTTTTCGGACTCGTAGCACTGCTCTACCTCGCCATGTGCGTGCCTCTCATCGTTCTTGTTCGTTATCTTGAGAAACGGAATAACAAAAGATGATTACTATTCAATCGCTTGAAAAAAGCTATGGCGCCAATCATGTCTTGAAAGGGGTAGACGCGCATATTCGCCAGGGTGAAGTGGTTTGCGTAATCGGGGCATCAGGTTCCGGAAAATCGACTCTGCTGCGTTGCATTAATGGGCTCGAAACGCACACTGGCGGCTCCATTACCGTGGACGGCGACCCGGTCTCCGACAACCCGACGGATCTGAGGAAGATACGCAGCGAAGTGGCGATGGTGTTTCAGCGCTTCAATCTCTTTCCGCACCGGACGGTCCTGGAAAACGTTATCGAAGGCCCGGTTTTCGTCAAGAAAGAAGCTGTGGAAGATGCGACAAGGCACGCAATGGATTTGCTGGACAGTGTAGGCATGGGACATAAGGCTTCGGCATTTCCACCTCAGCTTTCAGGAGGGCAGCAGCAGCGTGTTGCGATTGCGCGCGCCTTGGCAATGCGTCCGAAAGCCATCCTTTTTGACGAACCGACATCCGCATTGGATCCGGAACTTGTTGGCGACGTTCTTGAAGTGATGCGAAAGCTTGCGGAGAGCGGCATGACGATGCTGGTCGTCACACACGAGATGCAGTTTGCCCGGGAGGTCGCTGACCGGGTGATTTTTATCGACGGCGGAAAGATTGTCGAAGAGGGAATCGCGTCCGAGGTATTGAGTCAACCAATGAGTTCCAGACTCAAAGACTTCTTGCGCCGGGTCTTGCACCCGCTGTGAAGTATCCCGACCAGTAGCCATAACGAATAAATGCAATGCAAAAAAGCACCATGCACACCATATCTGTACAGAAAAATTGGGACGTCATCATTATCGGTGGTGGCATCATTGGCCTTAGCACTGCGTGGGCTTTGGCCCGCCAAGGCTTGCAGGTCGCGCTCTTTGAAAAGGGAACAGTGGGTGCTGAGCAGTCTTCCCGAAACTGGGGCTGGATTCGCAGCTTGCGGCGTGATCTTGCCGAGCTTCCAATGGCTCTCCGGGTGAATGAAACGTGGTCGAAATTGCAGGAACAAGTGAACGTCGGCTATCGGAAAACGGGACTTGCGTATTTTGCGTCAAGCGAACAGGAAATGGCTTCTCATGAAAAGTGGCTTGCCGCGGCGCGCCAGATTGGCGTCAAGGGCGAACTGCTGGGACGTGCAGCGGCTGAAGACCTGGTCGGTGGAACCAAACAGCCGTTGGCAGGTGCGCTGTATAGCGCTGAGGACGGTGTTGCCGAGCCGCAAATGGTCCCGGGAATTGTTGCGAAATTGGCAGCTTTCGCCGGCGTCAAGATTGTCGAGAACTGCGCTGTCCGCGGTCTCGATGTCGCGGGAGGAAAAGTAGTCGGTGTATGGACTGAGCAAGGCCGGTTTGGCGCCGCGGCCGTTGTATGCGCGGGCGGTATCTGGTCTCGTCTCTTCTGCGGAAATTTCGGTATCAACTTGCCTCAACTCAAGGTGGCAGCTACCGCATTTGAGACTACGCCGATCGGCAATGGTCCCCAGGTGGCATTGAATGGCGGGGAATACACATGCAGGCCTCATTGCTCAGGTGGATATGTTATTTCCAAGCTGAATGCGTCCATCGTGGAAATTGTTCCGGACAGTTTCAAGCTCTTCTGGAAATTTTTCCCCGCCTGGAGAGCGGAGAGCAAGCTTCTGAAGCTTCGCTTTGGAAAGAAGTTCTTCGAAGAGCTCGCCGTCCCGACAAAATTCTCGATGGAACAAGTCAGCCCATTTGAAAAAAACAGAGTGTATGACGCGATCCCCACAGAGCGAACTATCTCCCAGGCCATGGACAGCGTCAGATTGGCATTTCCGCAATTCGCTCAGACAAAAATTGCCAGGCAATGGGGCGGCTTAATTGATGTGACTCCTGATGCCCTTCCCATTATTTCCGGAGTCGGCTCCACACCTGGCTTGTTCATCGCGACCGGGTTTTCAGGGCATGGCTTTGGAATCGGCTTTGCGGCTGGCGACATGATGGCCGGGATCATCTTCGACAAATCCAATCGAAACCGCCGTGAAGAGGATGCCTTTTCTTTTGATAGATTTGATTTGGGTTAAAAAGCCATATGAATACTTCTTACGAAAGTCTTGCTCTGTTCATTGATGGCGAATTTCGTTGCTCGTCCGATGGCGTAACCATGCCCGTCATGAATCCGGCGACCAATGAAATACTGGGCCAGCTCCCGAAGGTGACGACAGATGATCTTGACGCTGCTCTTCAAAGCGCAGAATCAGCATTTCATCTATGGAGCAGAACATCTCCGCTATTGCGATCCGACGTACTTCGTCGATTTGCTAATTTGGCGAGGGCGCAGGCTGAATCGATAGGACGCAACATTACCCTCGACCAGGGCAAGCCCCTGTTTGAGTCAATTGCAGAAGTCAAAGCCAACGCCGATCATGCAGATTGGCACGCGGAAGAGTGTCGTCGCATTTATGGCCGTGTTATTCCTTCCCGATCGCCGGAAGTTCGGCAATTTGTCATTCGCGAGCCGATTGGCGTCTGCGCAGCATTCACGCCCTGGAATTTTCCTTTCGGCCAGGCGATTCGCAAAATCAGTGCGGCTATCGGTGCGGGATGTAGCATCATCCTGAAGGGCCCGGAAGAATCGCCCAGCGCAGTGATGGCGATTGCCCGATTGTTTTCCGAAGCGGGTTTGCCGAAAGGCGTACTGAACATCATCTGGGGCGATCCGGCGGCCATATCCCGGCATCTCATCTCTTCACCGATCGTACAAAAGGTTTCATTTACGGGGTCAGTCCCCGTAGGCAAGCATTTGGCGGCGTTGGCTGGTACACACATGAAACGCGGCACCTGGGAGCTTGGCGGACACTCTCCCGTGATCGTATTCGATGACGCCGACATCCATAGAGCCGCGGTTCTGCTGGCGCAAAACAAAGTACGCAATGCTGGCCAGGTTTGCGTATCGCCGACCCGATTCTATGTTCAGGAAAATGCCTACGATCAATTTCTGGAAGTTTTTACCGATACGGTTTCTGCGATCAAAGTAGGAAATGGACTTGATGCAGATGTCGGCATGGGGCCGCTGGCACATGATCGCCGGGTCGACGCCATGAGCCGCTTCATGGATGACGCTGATCAGCGTGGCGCAACGATTCATTTCAAAGGCCATGCTCCGGTCGGACCCGGAAGTTATTTCCCGGTAACAGTAGTTACCGGCTTGCATGACGATGCCATGTTGATGAATGAAGAGCCGTTCGGTCCCATTGCACCAATTGTGCGATTCAGCACATTTGAAGAGGTCGTCAAGCGCGCCAATCGTCTTCCATTTGGACTATCCTCCTATGTGTTCACGGAATCATTGAAGACTTCCGCTGCTGCGGCCCAACAACTCCAAGTCGGTATGGTGAACATCAACCATTTCGGAAGCGCACTGCCGGAGACGCCGTTTGGCGGCATTAAAGACAGCGGCATGGGATCGGAAGGGGGCACCGAGACCTTCGACGGCTATCTGACAACGAAATTCATTACTCAGGTCTGACGAGAATATTTTTTACCAATCAAGTTCCTCATTGATGACACGGCTATGAACACACCAAATTTTATTTCGCCAGACGAAATTCGCGCAAAGTTTTCCATGGCGATGTCAGGCATGTATCGGGCAGAGGTTCCGCAATACGGTACCTTGCTCGAGCTGGTTGGAGATATCAATAGAAGCACGCTGGAAGATGATGTAGCTTTGAGGAAGGAATTGCTCCAGACGGGAGAACTCGACCGCATCGACGTCGAGCGGCACGGCGCCATTCGCCTGGGTACTGAACGCGAATTGGCAACAATGCGGCGAATCTTCAAAGTGATGGGCATGCATCCAGTCGGTTACTACGACTTGTCGGTCGCCGGGGTTCCCGTCCACGCCACCGCATTTCGGCCAATCGAGGATACCGCACTCCGCTTCAATCCATTCCGGGTTTTCACGTCGTTGCTGCGCCTTGAGCTGATCGAAAATGAAGAGCTGCGCGAAGAGGCGCGGCAGCTCCTGGTTGGGCGGGAAATCTTCACGCCAATGGCGCTCTCCTTGCTGGCTCAGGCAGAGAAAGAGGGGGGCTTGCATTGTGGTGATGCAGATCAGTTCATTGCGGAAGTTACCAAGACCTTCAGTTGGCATAGCGAAGCAACGGTCAGCTCAAGCACTTACCAAAAATTACTCGGCGCACACCGCTTGATAGCCGACGTCGTTTGCTTCAAGGGCCCACATATCAATCATTTGACGCCGCGCACCTTGGACATCGATGCCGCGCAGCTTGAAATGCCTCGCCGCGGCATCAAAGCAAAAGACCTCATCGAGGGGCCTCCTCGTCGGCGTTGCCCGATATTGCTGCGGCAAACAAGCTTTAAAGCGCTGGTGGAAGCCATTGCGTTCAAGGGTGATTCGGACGCCGGTACGCATACGGCACGATTTGGAGAGATCGAGCAGAGGGGCGTTGCCTTGACCCGCAAAGGACGCGCTTTATACGATCAACTTCTTGCCAAAGTGCGTTCCATGGATGGATCGGGCAACACGGCCACCGACTATGAGAGCCGCCTCCAGGCGGTGTTTTCCGATTTTCCGGACGACTACCAAACATTGCATACCGAGGAACTGGCATTTTTCAGATATGCGATTGTCGATGAAGAAGCTTTCGCTGCAGCCACCCGGGGAAACAATAATTTCAATCTTAAAGTCCTGATCAAGAAAAAAATCGTTGGCATACAGCCGATTATTTACGAAGATTTTCTCCCCGTCAGCGCCGCCGGGATTTTCCAATCCAATTTGGGTGGGAACGAGCAAAAAGACTATGTGGCAGATTCTGCACAGGGCGGTTTTGAACAAGCATTGCAGGCCCCGGTTCTTGATGAGTTCGTGATTTACGAGAAATCCCGACAGCTTTCATTGGATTCGCTGAAATTCCAATTTGAGAAGACGAAGTCTCTCTCGATCTAATTCTCACAAGAAGAACGCATGAAAAATACAAGCACAACCCCGGGGGCTGCCCCGGCGTCTCCGGGCATTCGCAACAAGAATCGTACTCGTGATGTCCTGGCGGCCAACTTCGGCACGTTTTTCGAGTGGTTCGACCTGTTGGTCTACGCGATGTTTGCCATCACCGTTGCCAAATTATTTTTCCCTACAGGTGATGAACAGACCGCACTGCTGTTGAGTCTGCTGACCTTCGGAAGCTCGTTTGTGGTCCGTCCCATTGGCGCAATTGTCCTGGGCGTTGTGGCGGACAAGCATGGGCGTCGCTTCACCTTGAGCCTGGCGTCATTCCTGATGTTGTGCGGCACTGCAATCATCGCATTTGTACCAACTTACGAAAGCATAGGTGTATTGGCGCCGGCAATCCTGGTGCTGGGACGAATGCTGCAAGGTTTTTCCGCCGGGGGCGAATTTGCTGCAGCCAATTCCTTCCTCACGGAGCAAGACCCAAAGCGAAGAGCATTTTTCGGTAGCATGCAATTTTCTGCCTCTGGTTTGGCAGTCCTCATGGCATCGCTTTTTGCCTACTGTATCAATCATTTTTTAACGCCTGAGCAAGTCGGATCCTGGGGATGGCGCGTTCCATTCATCTTTGGTTGCCTGATTGGGCCGGTCGGGCTTTATATACGCAACAAGGTGAGTGAAACATCCGAATTTGAAAGCCGCAAGGAAGTGCAGCAATCTCCGCTAAGCGAGGCGGTCAGATTTTACAAGGCGAAAATAATAGCGGGCGCAGTGATTGCCGGAATTGGTGGGCTTGCGAGCTTCATGAACATCTACATGCCCACCTTTGCAATCAATAATCTTGGCGTAAGCAAAGACGCGGCTTTCGTTTCGTCGATGATTAGCGGACTTCTTTGTTTTGTATTTCCGTTACTTGGGGGCATGGCGGCAGATCGCTTTGGTACAGTGAAAATGATGAAGTATTCCCTTGTATTTGGAATGATCTTGATCCTTCCGCTGTTTTACATGCTCACCCTGCTGCCAAGTTTTATCACTCTCGTGATATTCCAAACGACGCTGTCGATAGTGTTTTACAGTTTCTACTATTCGCCGGTTGGATCGCTGCTTTCACAACTCTTCCCTACCAGTTGCCGAACCACTGGCTCTTCGCTTTCCTACGTCATTTCCATGACCTTGTTTGGTGGAATGACGCCGGTTGTAGTCGGGCTTTTGGTAAAGCACACCGGCAGTATCATGTCTCCGGCGTACTACCTGATCGTGATCTCTGCGCTTGCGCTGATAGCACTGTTTGCGAGCAAAAATAACGTACGTTGATGCTTGACAGTGATTGAGGCAGTGTGAGCCGCCCCGTGAATCGCGGCGGCCATTTGGTTTTAGTCAGGCAGTAGCAGGCTGTACGGATTGACTACGCTGATAGTTCGCCTCAGCTTCGGCTGGATATAGCCCGTTCCTGCAATATCAGGCGCTGTTGGTACCGTAATGTGGTAATTCCGGTCTGGTACTGGGCAACGAGCTTGATAGCAGCGGCAACGCCGTGCCAAGATTGAACACACTGACCAATTGCGCCAGCTTGGCGGCCTGCTCCTGCATCGCCTGCGCCGCTGCCGCAGCTTGCTCCACCAGTGCGGCGTTTTGCTGGGTGCTTTCATCCATGAGGGTAATGGCGCGGTTGATCTCTTCGATACCGCTGCTTTGCTCCTGGCTGGCGGCACTGATTTCAGCGACGATATCGGTGACCCGCTTAACGCTATTGACCACTTCATCCATGGTGGAGCCGGCCTGCTCGACCAACTTGCTACCGGTGCCGACCTTATTAACCGAATCGTCGATAAGCAACTTGATTTCCTTGGCCGCTGCTGCCGAACGCTGCGCCAGACCGCGCACCTCCGACGCCACGACTGCGAAACCACGCCCCTGTTCGCCCGCGCGGGCAGCTTCCACAGCCGCATTCAAGGCAAGAATATTGGTCTGGAACGCAATCCCATCTATCACGCTAATGATATCGACGATTTTCTTGGAGGATTCGTTGATCGAAGCCATGGTCATGACGACCTGACTGACCACACTGCCGCCGGAAATCGCCACCGCCGAGGCCGACACTGCCAACTGACTGGCCTGGCGCGCGTTGTCGGCATTCTGTTTGACCGTCGATGTCAATTGTTCCATGGCCGATGCCGTTTCTTCGAGAGAACCGGCCTGCTGTTCGGTGCGAGAGGATAAATCGAGATTGCCACTCGAGATTTGGTTTGACGTCGTGGCAATAATATCGGTGCCGTTACGCACATTGCCGACGATATTGCGCAAACTATAGTTCATATCCTTGAGCGCTTGCAGCAACTGGCCGGCTTCGTCTGTGCTGTCGACTGCAATGTCGTCCGACAAGTCACCAGTAGCTACTCGCCGCGAAATACCGACTGCGGCATGGAGCGGGTGAGTGATGCTGGTGGTCAGGTACCAGGCGCTTGCCACGCCCAGCGTCAGCGCCAATGCTTCCAGCACCATCAAGAGATGGCTGCTTTGACTTGTCACGTTAACAATGCTGACACTAAGTTCATCAATGGCCTTACGTTGCAGTTGCAACAAGTCTTCAACCTGTTTTTGATAGACATTGGCTGCAGGCAGATAATTCTTGTCAAAGGCGGCCTCAATCACTGTCGGGTCGACATTGGCCTGACTTTTTGCTTGGAAAATACCATCGCGCGCACTCAGATAAATTTTGCGTTGCGCCACAATCTGTTCGAATAATTGCTTCTCTTCATCGCTGGCGAGCAACTCTTTGATATGTACCTGCAACTCTCCCGAGATCTTCGCCGCCTGATTGGTTTCTAGCTTGAAGAAAGCTGCTAATGCCGGATCGGTACTTTTGACTACCGCAGTGGTGCGACGAACGCTTGCATAAATGTAACGATACCAATCGCTGATCAAGCGTTCTTTGGTCAAGGGCTTCTCCATCATGGCCTGAGTCGCGCTAGCGATCGTGTGCAGCCTCCATACGGCGATGGCGGTGACTACCGTCGACAAGAGCATAATGGCGGCAAAACCCAGTCCCAGTCGCTTGCCAATTTTCATATTTCTGATCATGTTAAATTTTCTTCCCGACACCATTAAAAAACGAGCGTTTATTTCTATCCAGAAAACGTAAGGCGACACCAGTAGTTAAGACAGTCTTAACCCGATTTAAAATTGTGTCTGTTTTTTCGATTGCAGCAGAGCATCTTGATTTTTCACTACTGGTAGGCGACCTTTCTCTACAGTCGCAGGCTTTATTCTTCTGGTAGAAAAAATCCCATTTTTTTGTCGTCACAGTTTCTTGAGCAATGACTAGTTCAAGACTACTGCCCATTTTCTAATAACGCTTCTGGGTTCACGACATGCGTTGGATAGCCGTTCGCATAGGCAATAATCTGATCAAAAATATCGGTAAATTGGATTTCTAATTCATCACGCGATACATAGCCAATATGCGGCGTACAAATCACATTATCCATGTTGAGTAAAGGATTTTTAATGTCGAGCAAAGGCTCATCTTCAAATACATCCACGGCTGCCATTCCTGGGCGCCCTGCTTGTAGAGCCTGCACCAAGGCACCTGGGGCTATAAGTGCTGCACGACTGGTATTGACGATCATTGCAGTCGTCTTCATCCGGGCGAGATCTTCAGCAGTGACAATGCCGCGCGTTGCTTCATACAATCGCATATGCAAAGAAATGACGTCCGATGTTTCAAAGAAAACCTGCTTGCTTTCAGCAATTTCGTAGCCATCCGCTACTGCTTTCTTGCGTGATTCTGCCCGCGCCCATATCAACACTTTCATACCGAAGGCCTTACCATATCCTGCTACCACGCGCCCAATCCGGCCATAACCATAAATACCTAGGGTCTTCTCACGCAAAGTACTACCAGCACCGATTTGCCATTTTCCGGCCTTCAGAGCCCACATTTGCTGCGGAATCTGGCGCACACTCGCAAGCACTAAGCCCCACGTCATTTCTGCCGCAGCATAGTTAGGGGTATCAGCGTGCTGACTAGATGAGACGATCACGCCGAGTCGTGTGCAGGCAGCAATGTCGATGTGTGGGTATACGCTACGTTGGCTGATCAGTTTGAGATTTGGGAGGCGCGCTAATAATGTGGCCTGAATTTTTGTGCGTTCGCGATTCAATACCAGCACCTCAATATCTTGTAATCGTTCAGCTAGCACATCAACATCTTGTATATGGTCGTTCCAAATCGTGATGTCGTGGCCTGTTAATTTATTGAAACAGGGCAGCGTGCGTATGGTGTCGTGATAGTCATCAAGTATTGCAATTTTCATTGGCCTTCTCTTTCTAAGTGGGCACAGTAATAAAGACAGTTTTTAACTGCGTGTAAGCTGTGTCCATTTTTCTAAGGCTACCTCACGCATTCCTTATGCTGCGACTTTTCGACTATGGGTTTCTGGCATTCGAAAATAGACGAGAAGCGACACCGCTGCCCAGACGGTAACGTACCAATAAAAGTACTGTTCGTGACCGCTCGCCTTGAAACGCAACGCAACGAACTCCGTCGTGCCACCGAGGATCGCTGTCGTCAGCGCGTATGGCAAACCAACAGCGAGTGCACGAATTCGTACCGGAAACAGCTCTGTCTTCACGAGCATGTGAACCGAGGTAAAGCCACTCAGCATCACGAGTCCTGCGAACGACAGCAGAAACGCGACGAGCGGATCTTTCGTGTGGCTGAGCGCGGTGAACAATGGCACGGAGAACAACGTGCAGCACAAGCCGAAACAGATCAGCACCGGCCGCCGGCCGAAGATATCCGATGCGAGGCCGAAAAGCGGCTGCAGCGGCATATACAGCAGTAGCGCGCCGGCGGAGATCAGGGTTGATGTCTCCTTGCTCAGTCCGACCGAATTGACCAGATACTTCTGCATATACACCGTGTACGTATAGAAGCAGACGGTGCCGCCGACCGTGATGCCAATCGCTAACACGATCTGCCGCCAGTGCTTCAACATCTCTTGTGTGACTGACGGTCCCGCTTGCTGGGCGTTATGTTTGAAGGCCTCGGTTTCAGTGACGTTACGGCGCATGTACAGCGCAAACAACGCGAGCGCACCGCCAATGACGAACGGAATGCGCCAGCCCCAGCGTTCAATTTGTTCCGATGTGAAGAGCACATTCTGCATCACTAGCATCAACGCGAGCGCGACCAGTTGCCCCGCCACTACGCTGACCTGCAGAAAGCCAAGATAGAAACCGCGGCGGTGTGCTGGAGCGATCTCGCTCAGATAGGTCGCGCTGGTGCCGTATTCTCCTCCCATGCTCAAACCTTGCAGCAACCGCGCGAGAATCAGCACGATCGGCGCGAACACGCCGATCGTCGCATAGCCTGGCGTGACGGCGATCATCAGTGAGCCGACGCACATTGCCGTGACCGACCAGGTCAACGCCGATTTGCGGCCGCGCCGGTCCGCATACAGCCCGATCAGCCAACTGCCAAGCGGTCGCGCCAAATAACCGACCGCCGCGATCGCTGCGGTGTTCATCAACTGCACGGTCGGCTTGTCGCTTGGGAAGAACGATTTTGCGAAATAGATCGAGAAGATGCTGTACGCAAGAAAGTCATACCACTCAATCATATTACCGACCAAGCCGCCCACAATCGAACGGATGTGCAGCGGTGCAGCGGCATTTTTTGTGCTCCCGGAATTCCGATTGCTTGCGATAGCGGTCGCATTGATGCCGCGCGCGTCGCCTGGGTTGGGTGCTGTTGTCATCAAATCTCCTTGATTTTATTAGTGTGATTTTTATTGGCGTGATCAAGTGGCGTTGCCGCTCACTTGTCTTTTGCCGCGTATTCTCGATCAAGCCGATCGTACAAAGGCTTGTGGACGAGCCGTTGCCGTTCGCTGAACGGTGCGACCAATGAAGCATCTTCGTCGAGCTGGCCATTCGCGTGCAAAGTGCCGAGCGCTCGTTGCATGCCGAGCACTGCGCCTTGTAGTGCCGCGTTCGCATACAGCACGATCGCATAGCCGAGATTGCCGAGCGCTTCACGCGATTGCATCGGCGTCTTGCCGCCGATTACGATGTTAATCAACTGCGGCGCATCAATCAGTTTGGGTAAGCGCTCGATATCGGCGAGCGACTCGGTTGCTTCGATAAAGAGGATGTCGGCGCCGGCCTCGATGAATCGATGGCCACGCTCAATCGCGTCTTCGATCCCATGCACTGCGGCGGCATCGGTGCGGGCGATGATCAAAAGGTTGTGGTCTTCGCGCGCGTCGACCGCCGCGCGGATCTTGCCGAGCATTTCGCTCACCGCGATCACCTCCTTGCCAGCGAAATGACCACATTTTTTCGGCATCACCTGGTCTTCGAACTGGATCGCATCGGCGCCGCTACGCTCGAGCGTGCGCACCGTGTGGCGTACATTGAGCGCATTGCCGAAGCCGGTATCGGCATCGACTATCAACGGCAGCTCAACAGCGTCGCGGACCCGCGCAGTGTGCTCTGCAATTTCGTGTAAGCCAATAAAACCGAGATCGGGCAGGCCGAGTGACATATTGGTAACGCCAGCGCCCGTCAGATAGAGCGCTTCGAAGCCGGCGTCCTCGATGACCCGGCCACTCATGGCGTTGAATGCGCCGGGTACGAGCAGGCCCCGGCGTTCCTCGACCTTGGCGCGGAACGCAGCGCGGCGAGCAGTAGATAAAGTGGTCATGGGGTATGTCTCTGGGATAAGTGGCTATAAATCAGAAACCTATGCAGGAAGCGTGCCGATCATGATATTTTTTATTTCTCTCGAAAAATCAATGACTTATAGGGGCGGCGTAGTGAAGATGCTCATGTGGTAATGTTCCATCTATTAAGTGAAACGTTTCAAGAACGTTCCACTCGCCTTTGAGGATTTCATCATGTCAACATTCGCTTCGAACCCGAACCAGGACCGCCCAGGCATCGCGCTGGTCAGCATCAGCCGACTAAGAACACTCTGCGAAACTGTCATGCCCCGTTATGCAGAACGCGCGAAGTTCTTTTCGGTGCGCGAGGGCTATGGCACTGCCGTGACAGCGCTGCAGGCGCATGTCGATGCAGGAACGGTCGACGTCGTGCTCGCTGCCGGCTCAAACGGCGCATATCTGCGCGACAACCTGAATGTGCCGGTCGTGATGGTCAAGGTGAACGGTTTCGACGTGCTAGGCGCTATTACCCAGGCAATCGCAATGTGGCCAGGCGCGCCGATCGGCCTCGTTCTACACGAAACGGTATCGAGGGAACTGAGCGACCTCAGCGCGTGGTTGAACGTCGCATTGAAACAGCGCGCATACCGTTCGATTGACGAGGTCCGCGTGGCCGTCGACACGCTCGTGGCTGAGGGCTGCACAGTTATCATTGGTCCTGGCATGGCATGCGATCTTGCGCAACAAGCCGGACTGCAGAGCGTGTTTCTATATTCGCTCGGCGCCGTCGAAGAAGCGTTCGAGCGCTCCATCGAACTGGCACGCATGAGTCGTCAAAAGGAGTCGAAGCGCGTGCGGCTCAATACAATCGTAGCGCATCTGCGCGACGGCGTCGCCGCCTTCGATGACTCCGGCCAGCTAGAAGCAGTCAATCCGGCGATGATCGATCTGCTTGGACTTGACCGCGCGCGCGATCTGCCATCGCAACTAGCGAGAGTAGTCGGCCCACTGCTACGCGAAACGTTAGCCACCGACATGCCTATCGACGAGCGCATCGAGCAGATCGACGGTCGTGAGTTGATCGTTAATTGTGTACCTATCATCGAGCGCGGCTTACGCTCCGGGTCGGTGGTCACAGTGCAAGACGCGCTGGTTGCGCAGCGCATTGAGCGCTCGCTGCGCACCAGCCAGCGGCCGAAACATCTGGTGGCGCGGCACGACCTGGCCGATCTGATCGGGGCGTCGCCGGCGCTCGAGCGGGTGCGTAGTCTTGCGCGGGCTGGCGCCGCACACGACGCCACAGTGCTGCTCACCGGTGAAAGCGGCACTGGTAAAGAGCTGGTCGCACAGGGTATTCATAATGCGAGCCGCCGGCGCGGCAACCCATTCGTTGCGTTCAATTGCGCGGCGTTGCCGGAAGGGTTGATCGAAAGTGAGCTGTTCGGCCATGAGGAAGGCGCGTTCACCGGCGCGCGGCGTGGCGGCAAACCAGGGCTCTTCGAAATCGCGCATACGGGGACGATTTTTCTCGATGAAATCGGCGAAATGCCAGCGGCATCGCAAAGCCGGCTATTGCGCGTGCTGCAGGAGCGCGAAGTGATGAAACTCGGCTCTGGGCGCGCGACGCCGATCGACGTTCGCGTGATCGCCGCGACGCATCGCGACCTGCATGCGCTGGTCGAACAGGGGCTGTTTCGCGCCGATCTGTATTTTCGGCTCAATTTGTTGCAAATAGAGCTGCCGCCGTTGCGCGAGCGGCGCGGGGACATACCGGAACTGGCGCAGCACCTGCTCTCGCGCAGCGCAACAAAATACGAGTTACCCTACATGGCTACGGAGCGCGTGCGGGAATTCCTGACGCCACTGTTCGAACATTACGCGTGGCCAGGCAACGTGCGGGAGCTTGATAACCTGATAGTACGCGCGGCAATTTATCTGGGCGATACGGCTAGCGGCGCGTGGCAAGAGCACCGGGATGTTTTTCCTGAGTTTGAGCGCATGCATGTATCGCCGGCCTCGACGGTCAGAGGCGATGTCGTCGGCTTGCAGCCGGCGGTCGTAACCCGCGACGAGATACTACGCGCCCTGGAACAGAACGGCGACAACCGGGCCGCGGCGAGCCGTGCGCTTGGGATCGGCCGCACCACGCTTTGGAGACTAATGAAGAAGTGAGATGTACTGCCAATCACGGATGGGTGACTGGTGCGATTCACGCAACCATACACTGAAGCATAGGGTTTGAAGTCGTCAACAGAACATATTCCAAACGTCCACGGAATAATCCGGCAGAAATAAGTACCGCGCTCAGTCCCTATCGAGCTGATCTATTTGGTGTCGCTGTGGAGCCGATCTACAACTGGTATTGGCTGGTCGATGGCTTGGTGGAAACAGGTTATGATAAAACGGCAACAAAAAAGCCGCTGACCCTTTCGGATCAACGGCTTACAGTGTCTTTGGTGGTGATAGGTGGACTTGAACCACCGACCCCAGCATTATGAGTGCTGTGCTCTAACCAACTGAGCTATATCACCAAAAGCAAGCCCGTGATTATGCTGGCCGGCTTTCAGTCTGTCAAGAAAAACTGTACTTCCGGGGTTGCCTTTCTATCCACATGTCATCGCATCCCTCAGCCGGACTGGGCCGCGAGCGCCTTGCGGACGTGTTCCATCACGATCTGCGTGGCGTCGGATGCATTGCAGTCGACCACCACGCGGTCCGGCGTCGAGCGCAGCCAGGTGATCTGGCGTTTGGCCAGTTGTCGGGTGGCAATGATGCCGCGTTCGCGCATCTCGGCGTAGTCGTATTGGCCGTCGAGGTATTCCCAGACCTGGCGGTAGCCGACGCAGCGCATCGACGGCAGGCCCAGGTGCAGGTCGCCGCGGGCGCGCAGCTTGCGGACTTCTTCCAGCAAGCCGTCATTCTCCAGCATCAAGTCGAAGCGGCGCGCGATGCGTTCGTGCAGCACGGCGCGGTCGGACGGTTCCAGCGCCAGCGGCAGCAGGGTGAAGGGCAGCGCTTCGGCGTCTTTTTGCGCGAGCAGCGCCGACATCGGCTGGCCGGTCAGTGCGATGATTTCCAGCGCGCGCTGGATGCGCTGGCTGTCGTTGGGTTTGAGGCGGGCGGCGGTGGCCGGGTCGAGCGCGGCCAGGCGCGCGTGCTGGGCCGGCACGCCGTCGCGCGCGGCTTCTTCGTCGAGGCGGGCGCGCACGGCGGGATCGGCTTCGGGCAGGTCGTCGAGACCGTCGCGCAGGACCTTGAAATACAGCATGGTGCCGCCGACCAGCAGCGGCAGCTTGCCGCGCGCGCGGATCTCCTGCGCCAGGCGCAGGGCGTCGTTGCGGAACTGCATGGCCGAGTAGGCTTCGGTCGGGTCGAGGATGTCGATCAGGTGGTGCGGCACGCCGGCGAGTTCTTCTGCGCTCGGTTTGGCGGTGCCGATGTCCATGTCGCGATAGACCAGCGCCGAGTCGACCGAGATGATTTCGCAGGGGATGTACCTGGCGATTTCCAGCGCCGCTGCGGTCTTGCCGGAGGCGGTCGGTCCCATGATGGCGACCGCCAGTGGTGTTGCGGTCATCTTATTGGCCGCGCAGGAAGAGTTTGTCCAGGTCGGACAGGGCCAGTTGGCTCCAGGTCGGACGGCCATGGTTGCACTGGTCGGCGCGCTCGGTGGCTTCCATCTGGCGCAGCAGGGCATTCATTTCAGGCACGGTGAGGCTGCGGTTGGCGCGCACGGCGGTGTGGCAGGCCAGCGTGCCGAGCAGTTCGTTGCGGCGCTCGAGCAGCACGCGCGAGCCGCCGAATTCGCGCACGTCGCGCAGCACGTCGCGCGCCAGCGTCTGGGCGTCGGCGTTCTTGAGGAGCGCCGGGACGGCGCGCACCGCCAGCGTGGTCGGCGACATCGCGGCGATGTCGAAGCCGAGCGCGCTCAGGGTTTCCTGATGTTCTTCGACGGTGCCGACTTCGATCGCGTCGGCGTAGAAGGTCACGGGGATCAGCAGCGGCTGCACGAACATGGCGTTGTCGTCGAGCGCGTTTTTGAGTTGCTCGTACAGGATGCGTTCATGGGCGGCGTGCATGTCGACCACCACCAGGCCCTTGCTGTTTTGCGCCAGCACGTAGATGCCGTGCAGTTGCGCCAGCGCGAAGCCGAGCGGGAAGTCGTCGGCGGGCAGCGATTGCGCGCCGGCTGCGGCAATCTGCGCGGTGAAGGCGCTGACGCCATTGATGCCATTGGCGCCGTTGGTGGCATCGGCGCCGGGCGTCGATTCCATCGCCAGATCGGTTTGCACGCTGGGGCGGAAAAACGCGCCGTAGTCGGCGGTGTTTTGCGCGACGCCGACATTGCCGCCGCCGGAGAAGTTCGGCCGCAATGGCGCGCCGAATGCCGTCTGCTGTTGGTCGCGCATCCACGGCAACGGGCCGCTGCCGGCAGCTTGCGGCGCAGGCGCATTACCGAAGGAAGTGGCCGAGGTCTGCGCCAGCGCGCGGCTGACGGCGTGGAACACGAATTGATGCACGCTGCGGCTGTCGCGAAAGCGCACCTCGATCTTGGACGGGTGCACATTGACGTCGACCAGCGACGGGTCCAGATCCAGCGACAGCGCATACGACGGATAGCGGTCGCCGTGCAGCACGTCCTGATAGGCGGCGCGCACGGCGTGGGTCAGCAGCTTGTCGCGCACGAAGCGGCCGTTGACGTAGAAATACTGGCTGTCGGCGCGCGCCTTGGAGGCGGTCGGCAGGCCGACGAAACCGTGCAGGCGCAGCGGTCCGGCGGCTTCGTCCAGCGGCAGGCGCGCATTGGCGAATTCGTCGCCGAGGATGTGCGCGCTGCGCTTGGCGAATTCGCCGACGTTCCAGTGATCGACGGTCTTGCCGTTGTGCGTCAGCGAAAACGTTACGTCGGGGCGCGCCAGCGCAATGCGGCGCACGACTTCGGCGCAGTGGCCGTATTCGGTCTGTTCGGACTTCAGGAACTTGCGTCGCGCCGGCGTATTGAAATACAGGTCTTGCACGTCGATGGTGGTGCCGGGCGCGCCGGAGGCGGGGACGACGTTGCCGTCTTGCGAGCCGGTGATTTCCCAGGCGTGGGTGGCGTCGGCGGTGCGGGTGGTCAGCGTCAGTTGCGCGACCGAGGCGATCGAGGCCAGCGCTTCGCCGCGAAAACCGAGCGTGCCGACGTTTTCCAGGTCAGTCAGCGAGGCGATCTTGGAGGTGGCGTGACGCGCCAGCGCCAGCGGCATCTGGTCGGGCGCAATGCCGCGGCCGTTGTCGGTGATGGCGATGCGTTTGACGCCGCCTTGCTCGAGCCGCACGGTGATCTGCGTGGCGCCGGCGTCGAGGGCGTTTTCCAGCAATTCCTTGACGACGGCGGAGGGGCGTTCGATCACCTCGCCCGCGGCGATCTGCGAGATCAACTGGTCGGGCAGGGCCTGGATGGGGCGAAGAGGGCGGTTGTTGCGGTCTGGTGCGTTCATCCGGCGATTATACCGCCAGCCAAGGCGGGGATTTTCTTGGTCCAGATGGGAGGTCGAGACGGCGCGGCTGCAAACGCTGGCGCACGACCGCAACTACAACGGCTTCATTGACGACATGTTCGTGGCGGTTGATGACGCGACGTATCTGTGTGCGGCCTGATTCAATCAAATTTCCACGCGTTAATTTCATACGAAGGCAATCTCAGGCTTCACATTCAACGGTGCGCCCTATCAATTCCAAGGGTACATAGTATCGGTGAGGTGCGTTGCCGACGGATATCATGAAAGACTGGTCCAATCTCTACGCAACACGATCAGCACTTCCGTTTGCGATTCCAGATAGAACTTGGCTAGCGATTTCGGTTGGCCCGATCCGGGAATCTGCGTTTCAGCCACGCAAAATACGCTCTGCAATTTTCATCGCAGGGGTCATGTCGGGAACATTGCCGGTAAGGACAATATTTCGATGGGAGACATTGGAGTTCCGAAAATTGCGGATTTCCGTGTGGTACGCCTCCCACTGTGCTTGGGTAAAGCCAGCGCCATTCGAGATGCCCGTGCTATGCCTTCCTATATTGGATCAAATTGTGGGCATGCGATTTCGCATCGATGCCGGTTCCTGGGTAGACTCCGTCGCGAATGTTGATTGCATATTCGCACCAACCTTGCCACCGATTGGCATCCCAATTCTGCCACCCGAAATCAATGGTCAGGTCGCAACGGGCCGCAATGTATCAAGAACCGGACATTTAATAGGCAAGGAATTTGCGCGCCGGTCGTCGGCAATACCCTCAGAGCAGCCATGGCGCATTCGTTCTCCCGCGTCGTTTCAATGTTTCTGTGGACAACCCACCCCAACTTTCAGTGGTGCATTTTCGGCACGAAAAGACAGATTCGATTTTTCTACGAGCAATGCCAGCGGCTCGTCATGGACAATAAGCGTGTAGCCAAATGGAAATATATATCTGTGGCGAGTACATCGCCGATTTCCTTTGCAGAAGGCAGCTAATCACATTGACCTCTCGGCACAGATCATGCGAGCACGTTATTTGGAGTTTTTCAAATAGATGCCGGTGGCACTCGCAACGTTAGCCCAGAGCCAAAATGAGGATGCTATGAAAACGACTGCCGCAAAGCGAGTTAGCTGCTGCGGAAAAATCGATGCGACCAATAACAAAGTCAATGCAACAAGATGCGCACAGCATTGCCCGGTGGCCGTGCTATCGGAGATGATCTGTTTCACATTGGGCGGTTTCCTCCCGGTTTGCCCCATTCGATTTTGCAAGTGATACCAGACGAGGAATGGCACGATCTTGTAGAGCATCCCGTTGATTACGGAAAAGGCGAAGCCAACAATGATCAATATTCCGATTTGCAGTACATGGGTTGGCGACGCAGAAATTTCTGGAAACATGTTGCCGGCGACGTACATACCGACGGCACCAAGCATGCTGGCTAGGCCGAGCAGCCAAAACAGCGTGGTGGGATCTGGCCTGCGACGCTTCCGTTGACGGAGCAGGTCCAAAGTCAGGCCGGCAAATGCTGTGAGTCCAACGCCGATCACCATGGCAAGCAACGTGGTCAGCCAGGAATTCGGAAGAAGAATTCCAATAATTGACCATATGCATAAAGCGGCAAAGATCGCGGGCGCGAATATCCTGGTCGCCCATGCTGGGTAGCTGGGCGTCATTTGAAACATGGGAACAACCTGATATGCAACGCCGACGATCAGCAAGCAAACCCACCCGAGCAGACCCCATGCAGCGTGAAGATTGACCAGTCTTTCAAAGGGAAGTATTACGTCGCCGGCAGCGACGGCGCCGGCCATGGCCCCGAAACCGGCTGTGACGCCCAGAGCGATCAGGGCAAGGCGAATCGCCCGGAACGTGGCATTCTGCGATCCGCTTCGCCTGAACCCCAGCCAGCACACAACCAGCAGCAGCGAGAATCCGCCAAGCAGGCTGATGATCGCCATGTGAAACCAGGTTGCCTCCATCGTGGCGAATCCCGCGAGCAACGCAAGCGTTCCCGCAACGATCAGGCCATGCAACCAGCCTGCGGTAAGCGTGACCTGCGGAATCGCTACGCCGCCCATGACCTGAATGAACTGGAGCAATGCGCCGACCATCGACATGGTCGCAAAACCGAGAGTCAATAAATGGGTCAATTCTAGTGTGGTGGCGGACCACCGCGAGGGCAGTGGCCCCTGCCATGCCAGTAAAATTCCCGCCGCGACGGCGAAGGCCGGCGCAGTGAGAAAGAAGCGCAACGGGACCGATATCGGCGGCGTATGCTCGAAGGAATGTGTGCGTTGCATGCGACTCGATCAGCGACGCCAGATCAGAATCTCGAACAATGAAGCGGAGCGACGGGACATGCTGTGCGCGTAGCCGTTCTTGTCAAGGATGACGAACAACGGAATTGGCTCCCGACCGATCAGCACGCGCAGTTTTTGTTGTGCGCCTATAGCCGCCAAGGTGTCAAGTACCCGTTCCAAGGGTTCAGGTGGGGCGAGTCCGCGGACATCGAGAGAAATCTCCAAGTCCATCAGGACCTCGCCGTTTCTTCGAAGTGGTGCATCGCGCTGATGGTAGCGCCGGCCCGTGCACCGAGGATCCGATCGGCCATGGGGTAAAGGATACTTTCCTCCTTTATGTTGTGCTGTTGCACCATGATATTGAAGGTCTCGCATTGGCCAAGGAAGGCTGCCTTGTCGCGCTTTGCGATGGTTTCCACAAGCATGGCCACGATGCGGCGCATTTGCTCATGTTCATTGCGCATGATTTCGGTCGGCCCGCTGGCGTTGCCCGTTGCAGCCTCGATAGCGGGAAAAAGTATCTTTTCCTCCATGGCGAAATGCTGTTCAACCATTGCCGTAAACTCTTGAAAGAATCTCGCCCCCTTGTCCCACAAGCCGTCCAGGACGGCATTTTCGGCCTCGACGAAGCGGTCGTCGCAGTGGCTGTGAGCGCTGCCGAGGTAATTTGTGATGCTATCCATTTGATGCCTCTCTATTGAAGTAGACTTGCCCACTTGTATCAATCGTCCAGTCACCCGTCCAGACCGTCAATGCGAGGCCGAAGGAGGTAGGGCCCATAGGCAATGACATAGATCAGGAACGCGCCTGACCAGCACCCTGCAGCCAACGATAAGGTCACATGGCCGTCCCCATCCACACCGAGCGCCGCCAACAGCCTCACGAGCGCACCGAGTTGAATCAGCGTATACATGGCAGGCTCGGCAATGCCTGTCTTCAGCGGACGCCCCGTGTGGCCCAGCGCAGTGCGGGTGATCATGCCCATGATCAATCCGGCCATCGATCCAACCGTCAACGCGTGAAATGCGGCGCTTGCCGGAACGATGCCGAGCGATGCCAAGGCCATCAGGAAGAAGCCGATGGCTATCCATCCATAGGACAAATGGAGTATCCATAACAACGGCACACGCAGCGTCCGATGCGGCTGCCAGCCGGCCAACCTTGCCAAGGTTGCGCATCCTGCGGCAAAGGCCATGGATGCGGTGAAAACCGGCGCAATACCGGTAACCCAGGCCAGACCTGCCAACACGGCAAGAATGATCGTAATGCGGTCGCGCTTGCCGTTGACGACCGGCGTTGTACCTGGCGCACCGTTCCTGGTGAACATGGGGATGACACGGGCGCCGATGACAGACTCGATCAGAACGACGATCAGGATGGCAGCTTGTATGGACAGGATGGGCGAGACCCTGATCAGCCCAAGTGCTGCGCCGTGAAACGTTGCGTTGGCGATTCCCAGCAGTAGCAACAGTCCAACCAGAAAAAGATTGCGCTTGTTGTCGGCCTTGCGCAATACCCTGTAGAAGGACCATGCGGCCAGCGGCAGGAAAGCCAGGTCCACGACCGCTGCGAGCCAAGGCGGCGCAACCAACATGGCGACGCGTCCGGCGAGCCACAGGCCGACCAGTGCGGCGAGCGGTGCCTTTCTGGGCGTCCAAAGATTGGTCCAGTTCTTGCCGGCCGTGTAGAGGAAGCCGACAATCACGGCGGCTACCATGCCAAAGACCATCTCATGCATGTGCCACAACAGGGTGATATGCGAGCCTCCGGCGATCCAGCCGAAATAACTGGCCAGCCATAGGGGAATGGCGAGCACGGCAAACACCGCAGCAGCGAGATAGAACGGCCGGAAGGCCAGGCGCCACAGGGGATGATCCGATTGCCAGATATGGGATGCGTCGATCACCTGCGGTTCATCTATAGTCATAAGGCGCATGATTGATTCACTTTTTAAAATGTATTAAATATACTTCTTTTGGTCCGTCAATCGTCACATGGAGAAACGTCCACAACACTGACTATTTTTTGTGGATACGCACCGGCTGCGCCGCCGGTGCGCGACCGGAACGCAAAGGGGCTTTCTTGATGAGGTCTGCCAGTGTCACATTGTCGAGAACCGCAAGGTAGGCCGCAGTCGCGGAACTAAGCACGCCCTTCAGGACACATGCCGGGGCATAGACGCATGAATTGTTTTCACGGTCAAAACACTCTGCCATGTAGAAATCGGTTTCGCTATTGCGGACGACTTCGCCAATATTGATCTCCTCCGGTTCCTTGTTGAGCCGCAGTCCGCCATTGCGGCCGCGAACGGCATCAACCATTCCGGTCTGGCCCAATTGATGCACGACCTTCATCAAATGGTTCTTGGAAATGCCATGCAATTCCGCAATGTCATTGATCGTGACCAGCCGATCACGATTCAGCCCAAGATGCATCAGGGTGCGCAAGGAATAGTCGGTGTAGGCGGTCAGGCGCATTATTGTCTTCCGATGTTCAAGTCCGTCTTGCGACGAAACAGAATAAGCATTTAATCAAGTAAGTAGTATACATCTTTGTCCGTTTCGAGCAACGCCATGCGATAAGATGCATTCAATTTGCATCTTACAATACATTCATATAATATGCATCTTTATAAGGCCGCGAAACATCTTCTTCTCAACTGAACGTCAACAATAAGGAACCATGTCATGCACTCGACGCGCAAACTATGGACTTGGCTAGGGATCATGTGTGCGATCTCATTCGCAGTCCTGCTCTGGGTCGGCAAAGAAATCTACTTGAAAGCGCCGCCCATCCCGAATCAGGTTGTCAGCACCAACGGCGCCGTGCTTTTCTCGGCGGGTCAGGTCGATCTTGGGCAACAGGCCTGGCTTTCGGCCGGCGGCCAGCAATTGGGAACGGTTTGGGGCCACGGCAGCTACGTCGCGCCGGATTGGTCGGCCGATTGGCTGCACCGCGAAGCACTCGCGTTGCGCGACGTGCTGGCCCAACGTGATTTCGGCAAGCCGTTCGATCAATTGAATGCCGGTCAGCAGAGCAACATTGATGGCTTGGTGAAAGGCGAGATGCGACGCAACACCTACGACGCCACCACCGGCAGCATCGCCCTGTCGCCGCAACGCGCCGAAGCGGTGAATCAAGTCAGGCAGCATTACCTCAGCTTGTTCGGCAACGACCCTGCACTCGACAGCTTGCGCGAGCAGTATGCGATGAATGCCGGTACCCTGCCGAAGTCTGAAGACTTGCAGGCGCTGCCGGCATTCATTTTCTGGTCGTCGTGGGCTGCTGCCGCCGATCGTCCGGGCGAAACCGACATCAGCTATACCAGCAACTGGCCGCATGAACCGCTGGTCGGCAATACGGCTACTGCCGGCACCGGGATCTGGTCGATTGCCAGCATCATCCTGTTGATCGCAGCGATCGCCGCCATGATCTTCTTCCATTCGATCAGCAAGGAGGTGGGCGACCCCGCGCCGCCCAAGGCCGATCCGTTGTTCGACATGAAGCCCACGCCATCGATGAAGGCGACGCGTAAGTATTTCTATGTCGTGATAGGCCTGATCCTGGCACAAATCTCGATGGGCGTGATCACGGCCCACTACTCGGTCGAGGGTCATTCTTTCTTTGGTTATCCGTTGGCGCAAATCCTGCCGTACACGATCAGCCGCACCATCCATACCCAATTCGCGGTTCTCTGGATCGCCACGGCATGGCTGGCCACCGGTCTTTACATCGCGCCGGCAATTTCTGGTCATGAACCGAAATACCAGAAGCTGGGCGTGAACGTGCTGTTCTATGCGCTGCTGTTCATCGTGGTTGGTTCCACGGCATTCGGCTGGGTCGGTTCGCTGCAACACCTGGGCAACGATTTCAGTTTCTGGATCGGTAACCAGGGGCTGGCTTACACGACCATGGGCCGCGTTTGGCAGATCCTGCTCTTCGTCGGCTTGCTGTTTTGGGTGCTGTTGCTCGGACGAGGCCTTTGGCCGGCGCTGAAGAGGCCGGGCGAAAGTCGCGGCTTGATTGCCATGGTGTTTCTTGCTGCCCTGTGCATCGGCGCATTCTATGCCACATCGCTGGCGTGGGGTCAGCATACCCACTACTCGATGATCGAATACTGGCGCTGGTGGCTGGTCCATCTGTGGGTGGAAGGCTTCTTCGAAGTGTTCGCTACCGCCGTCATTGCCCTGCTGTTCACGCGGCTGGGTTTGATCCGGGCGGCGACGGCCAATAGCGCCATCGTGCTGGAAACCATCGTGTTCCTGTTCGGCGGCATCCTGGGCACCTTGCATCACTTGTATTTCACCGGCACACCAACCTTCGTGATCGCCATCGGCGGGATGTTTTCAGCACTGGAAGTCGTGCCGCTTTCGATGATCGGGGTGGAAGCGTATCGCAACTATCAGCGCGCCAATGCAGCGCCGTGGGTGCAAAGCTACAAGTGGTCGATCATGTGCTTCATCGCTGTCGGTTTCTGGAATATGGTGGGCGCGGGCCTGCTCGGCTTTGCCATCAACACGCCGATCGCACTGTACTACCTGCAAGGGTTGAACATGACCGCCGCGCACGGACATGCCGCGTTGTTCGGCGTGTACGGCATGCTGGGCATCGGCTTGCTGCTGTTCTGCCTGCGTGGATTGTCCGACCGTGCGGCATGGTCCGACAAATTGTTGAAGCCGATGTTCTGGCTGCTCAATATAGGTCTCGGTATGATGGTGTTCATCTCGCTGCTGCCGGCCGGCATATATCAAGCCTGGGCCAGCATCACCAAGGGCATGTGGTTCGCCCGTTCGCCCGAAGTCATCCATTCCCACATCATGGAAACCTTCGTATGGATGCGCGTTCCTGGTGACGTAGTGTTCACCTGCGGCGCCTTGCTGCTGGCGTTGTTCGCTCTGCGCCTGTTGACCGGCGGAAGAAAGGCACAAGTCGCCCCGGTTGGTACGGCACCAGCGCTGCGGACCTGAACGGCACATTGCATCGAGCAGGGAGGCGGCCTGGGTCGCCTCCCGAATTTTCAACTAAACGGGAGTACAACAATCATGCACGACTGTTCCATTCCAACCGAAAATGACGGTACTTATCTCTTTGACGCACGCGGCATCGCCAAGCGAGTCCGCCATGCGGCCATCTTTGGCGCGCTCGAAGCGCTCATCGTCGGCGAGCGATTGCGCTTTTGCAACGATCATGATCCAATACCGCTGCTGTCGCAGATCCGGGGCTACTATGGCCCACGCATCCGGTGCGATTACGTCTCGCGCGATCCAGGACAGATCGTGATCGATTTCGTCGTTTGTTGATGCCGACCAGGGAGCACGCCGTCGTGGACTACTACGCCATCAAGCATTTTCACCTGGCTTGCGCGGCCTCAAGCGGCAGCTTGTTCCTCCTGCGTGGGTATTGGATGCTGCGCAATTCAACCCGGCTGCAGCAGCGCTGGGTCAGGATTGTGCCGCATGTGGTAGATACGATGCTGTTGGCGAGTGCCGCCGTGCTGGCCGTATGGAGCGGGCAGTATCCGATCATGCAGGGCTGGCTGACTGCCAAGGTCGTTGCATTGATTTTTTATATTGTTCTTGGCACGATTGCCTTGAAACGGGGCAAGACCAGGGCCATCCGCATTGCCGCATTCTTTACGGCAGTCCTGATATTCGCCTATATCGGGTCGGTGGCAATCACCAGGCAGGCGCTGCCGTTCGTCTGATGCGCCGGCCGCCGGTTACGCGGCGCCTGGCGACTTTTCTGAATTCTCTGCCGGCGTGGCAGCATCCAGACCCCATGATTGCCAATCCGGTCCGAACAGTTCGACCGGATGTTGTGTTCGTTCCGAACCGTTGCCGCAGGCAAGCGAATCGGCCGGGCAATACTTGTCGCAGCCCCAGCACACGCGCTCGGGATTGACGGGATGAATCGGAAATTTCTTGGCCATGCGCGAAGACCCTAGATCAATTTTGAAAATTTGACGATGGTCGGCTGACCCAGATACTTGTCAAATACCATGCTGCTGGCGCGCACGAACAGGCGGCCCTTCGGCGTGACGCGAATGGCATCGTCATCGATCGTGATCAGGCCGGCTTCCTCGAATTGCCCTAGCTGTGCAATTTCCGGCGCAAAATAGCGGACAAAGTCGATCCCGAACGAGGCATTGATAGCGTCGAATTCGAGCGGCGCACTGCACATCAACGTCATGATCACATGGCGCCTGAGCAGATCGTCGTGGCTCAGCGCGCGCCCTTTTTCGATCGGCAGATGGCCATCATCGAGGTGCCGGCAATATTCCTTGACCGTGCGTACGGCTTGGCTGTAGGAGTCGCCCACCTTGCTGATCGCCGAGACACCGAGGCCGATCAGGTCGCATTCGGCGCGTGTCGTGTAGCCTTGGAAATTGCGGTGCAGGGTCTTGTTCAGGCGGGCGAGGTTCAATTCGTCGCCGGGCTTGGCAAAATGATCGAGACCGATGTATTCGTAACCGGCATCGAGCAGGCGCCGGGTCGACATCAGGAAGATCTGAAGGCGTGCCTCGGCGCTCGGGAGATCGCTTTCCACGATCTGGCGCTGGGCCTTGAAGCGGCTCGGCAAATGCGCGTAGTTGTACAACGCGATGCGGTCCGGTGAAAGATGGATCAGACTGTCGAGCGTGCGGCCAAAACTTTCCAGCGTCTGCTTCGGCAAGCCGTAAATCAGGTCGGCATTGGTCGACTGAAAACCCGCTGCGCGGCTATCGCGCACGGCTTGCTCCACCATCTCCAGCGGCTGGATACGGTTGACCGCCTGTTGTACCTGCGGATCGAAATCCTGCACGCCGAAACTGTTGCGATTGAAGCCGAGTTCGGCCAGCAGCGCCATGGTGCCTGCGCGCACCGTGCGGGGATCGATTTCGATGCCGAGCTCGGCATCCGGCGCGTACGCAAAGCGGCCGCGTAACATGGTCATGAGCTGGCGCAATTCATCGGCATTGAAAAAGGTCGGTGTGCCGCCGCCCAGGTGCAACTGCACCACGGTGTGATCCGGCCCGATGCGCGCCGCGACGAGGTCCATTTCCTTCTCAAGGTAGCGCAGGTACTCGGCCACCCGCTCATGGTCCTTGGTGATGATCTTGTTGCAAGCGCAAAAATAGCATAGCGATTCGCAGAACGGCAGGTGCACGTAGATCGACAATGGCGGGTTGATTTTCCGCGACGCGCGCTGTTCGAGATAGGTCAGGTATGACTGCTCGCCAAAATCGGTACCGAAGCGGTCGGCAGTGGGATATGACGTGTAGCGCGGTCCGGATTTGTCGAATTTGCGGATCAGGTCTTCGGACAGCTCGATGCCGTTTGCGATTGCATTCATGGCTGGCTGTGCTCCCTGATGAGTTTCACGAAATCTGCATCGACTTCGCCGAGTTTCGACGCGCTGCCTGCAATTCTGCCTTCGGCGTCAAGCAGGATCAGTGCGGTCGTGTGGTTGTAATCGCCGTTCGGCAAGCGCCGGTATTTGCGATGAAGGGCCGATGGCACATTCGACGGGCTGGTGAGCACCGCATGGATCGGCTCGCCCTGAGGCGGTCCGAAGTCGCCCTTCAGTTTGGACGGCGCTTGCGCAGCGGCCATCGCGGTTTGCACACACATGACCAGACCAACCGGTGCGGATACCTTCATCCACCTTTTTCGAGCGAATATGATGCGTTTCATAACGATCTCATCCCATCCCGGAATTGAAGCCTGTCGAAGGAATGTCATTTCCTTGTTGATAATTTAGTGTCGGCGACGCAACGAGAGCGTGCCAATCAACCATATGCCAATGTACGCGCCTGCTATTTGAAGCATATGATCTGCATCAAATATCAGTCACGCTGCGATATATTTCTGCCTGATGTGCCACCTTCCCCAATTTCGCCGCCTGGAACCGGGAACGCGGCAACAGCCGGTAAGCCGGCTCCTATATGGTCAGCCGGTAATTTCCTGAAAGAACGCTGTTGACCGATCTTGTTCATTGGCTGCAGGGATTTATTCCGGCGCCGACCGCCGTCGGAGGCCGCGAGAGGCTCCGTGCATGCAGCGGTGCCCTGATTGGCATCCTGCTGACAGGACTCATGACGCGTTGGGTACTTGGCGCATCTACAGCGCTGCCGTTATTGATCGCGCCCATGGGGGCCGTCGGCGGTATTGCTATTTGCATTGCCGGCGAGCCCACTAGCGCAGCCATGGTCGATGATAGGCGGCAACCTGGTGCCCGTCCACGGCATCGCACAATCTGTCGACCATTGCAAATGGTCATCGAAGGCAGCGCCGACTACAACGCCGCATCGGGCGACAAGATGCACAACAAGAAGGTGGAGCAATTCGATTTCAATCAGGTGGTGCAACAGTTAGAGCAGGCGCGTCAGGCTGCGCCCGCGCTCAATAGCGGAGCGTTGCGGACGCCTTGCTGAAGGCCCATCTGCAAGGCAGCGATACGGCCGCCATCGGCGGCGATCTGGCCTATGCCTATGCGAAAAACGGGAACTGGTCGGACACTGCTGCCAAGGCTTTGCTGGCGAGGCCGGAATTCGGCCGGCAGCAGGCGCTTGCGACAGCGAAATAAATCGATGGCCGCACGAGAATGAATACACGCGAAACGACAGGAAATGCAATGACACCAACACAAGCTCTACGGCCGCAACTTGAAAAAAGAAGCTGAGTCGCGGAAGATCTACTCGTCTGGCTCCGTTCGTTTCGCCGTCGAAAAATCCGTGATGAAAAACTCGCCATCCGGTACCAGGCATTCCTCGTTTTGGCGTGTGTGCTTATTTGCCGGAGCTTTCTTAAACCATTATTTAAATTTTGTAACACCCTCTTAGAATTGTTCCCAGTCCCCGCCCTTGTCGCTATCGGTGGGTGACGGCAGGACTTTCTTTGCCGTCGGTAATTTGGCCGCCGGCGCGGCTTTCGATTTGATTTTCGGCTCAATTTTCAGTTTGTTCGCCGGCGCCGGTCTGGCGGGCGCGGGGCTGAAGGCCATCGTATGCGTTTCGTCCAGCTTGAAGGTGCTGACCGAGGCCGTCAGCGTCTGTGCCTGATTTTGCAGAGATTGCGCGGCGGCGGCGGCTTGTTCCACCAGAGCGGCGTTTTGTTGCGTGGTCTGTTCCATTTGAGAGATGGCGATGTGGATCTGTTCGATGCCGTCGCGTTGTTCCTGGCTGGCGGAACTGATCTCGCCGACGATGTCGGTCACGCGCCTCACGCTCGACACCACTTCGTTCATGGTCGTGCCGGCTTGCTCGACCAGCTTGCTGCCTTCTTCAACCTTGTTCACGGAGTCGTCGATCAATGTCTTGATTTCCTTGGCCGCCGTGGCGGATCGCTGCGCCAGGCTGCGCACTTCCGACGCCACCACCGCGAAGCCGCGGCCCTGTTCGCCGGCGCGCGCCGCTTCCACCGCCGCGTTCAGGGCCAGGATATTGGTCTGGAAGGCGATGCCGTCGATCACGCTGATGATGTCGACGATCTTGCGCGAGGATTCGTTGATCGAACCCATCGTGTCGACGACCTTGCCGACCACGGCGCCGCCTTGCGACGCCACGTCGGACGCCGACAGGGCCAACTGGTTGGCCTGGCCGGCGTTGTCGGCGTTCTGTTTGACGGTCGTGGTGAGTTCTTCCATGGCCGAGGCGGTTTCTTCGAGCGAGCCGGCCTGCTGCTCGGTGCGGCTGGACAGGTCGAGGTTGCCGGTGGCGATTTCGCTGGAGGCGGTCATGATTTGCTCGGTGCCCCGGCGCACATCGGCGACGACGTGCGCAAGACCGTCGCTGATGCCGTTGACGGCGCCCATGAGCTGGCCGATCTCGTCCTGCCGGTCGACTGGCATGCGCACGGTCAGGTCGCCGCCCGCCAGTGTGCTGGCGGCTTCGCAGGCGCGCGCCAGCGGACGCGTCACGACGCGCTTGATGAGCAGGTTCATCGCCACGCCGACCAGCAGCAGAAATACGGCGCCGCACAGAATCAGGCGGTTGCGGATGGCGGCGATCTCCGCGGTCACTTCCTCGGAATAGATTTCGCCGACGATGACCCAGTTCCATTTGGGGAAAAAGCTGAATGCCGCCATCTTCGGTTCGCCCTTGAAGGCAGTGTTTGGGTTATCCCACAGATAGTGCAGGACGCCTTCTTTCTGCTCCAGCATCTCCTTGATGAATTCCTTGCCGTTGACATTCTTCAGGCCGAGCAGATTTTTGCCTTCATCCTGCGGACCGGCAATGGTCGCGCCGAAGTCCTTGTTGCCGCTCCCCGGGCCGGAAAGCAGCGTACCGAAGTCCTTGCCCTTCTGGGCATTGATGACATAGAAATAGCCGGTTTGGCCGATTTTGAGCGCTTTGATCCTGTCTTTGAGCGCCTTGATATCGTCCGAGATATCGACGCCCACATACAGGATGCCGATCAGTTGGCCGCCGGCATCCTTGATCGGGACGTACTTGGTGATGTATTGCTTGCCGAACAGCGTTGCCAGGCCGGTATAGGATTTGTCTGCCAGCAGCGCGGCATAGCCGGGGTGGGCGCGGTCGAGCAGGGTGCCGACCGCGCGTTCGCCGTTTTCCTTTTTCACCGAGGTCGAGACGCGCACGAAATCGTCGCCGCTCTTGACGAAGATGGTGGCGGTGACGCCGGTCTGCGCGGTAAAGCGGTCGGGAATCGTGAAGTCGAGATTGAGATCGGTACTGCCGTTGCGCAGCACCGGCGTGGCCTTGTCGCCGACCTGCACGGTACGGCCGGCATCGAGCGAGAATTTTTCCGGAAACGCATGGGCGAACATGTTGGAGAAGCGTTCCACCTGGCTGCTGATCGAGCGGTCGAACATGTCGACCATGTTGATCACGCCGCGGGTTTCATCGCTGATCTGCACCGTGGACCGTTGCTCCAGCACGGACGAGGTCGCGTAACCGATCAGCAGGATTGCCGCAATGAGCAGCGCGCCGACCAGCATCAGGGTGAGAGAGGTGAGCTTGGTGCCGACAGCCCAGTTTCGGTAATGAAAGGCGGAAGTTTTCATGGCATCTCTCATTGGGCGCAGGGCCTCGGTTACCGTCTGCACACGTTCGGGAACAAATGTGTGCATGCGGGGGAGTGAAATTTCACATTTCAAGTGGGTCCAAGTATAGCCAGATCGTTTTGAAGTCTTGTTTCTGTTCTGCAATAAACCTGATAACAAGTTGTTTATTGGCCACTTTATTTATTGGTCTTGTGGCGAATCCATGTCAGGGGGCAGACGGGATCGACAGAAAATTGTCAATATTGAAACTTTCCAGCCAGAGTTCAAAATTGTCCGCCGGCATCGGCCGTGAAAAAAGATAGCCCTGCGCCACGTCGCAGCCTTGCAGCTTGAGCAAATCGTATTGCTGCTTGTTTTCCACTCCCTCCGCGACGACAGTGAGATGGAGGCTTTCGCCGATGCGGATCACGGCGCTGGTGAGGGCCAGCACGGTGTCGTCGACGTTCATGTCGCGCACGAAGCTCTGGTCGAGCTTCAACTCGCACACCGGCAGATTGCGCAGGTAGCCCAGGCTGGAGTAGCCGGTGCCGAAATCGTCCATCGCCAGCTTTACGCCGAGCGCGTGGACTTCGCGGATGGTGCGCGTGGTGCTGGGGTTGGTGTCCATCATCACGGTTTCGGTGATTTCCAGCGTCAGGTCGGTGGGCGCCAGCGCATAGCGCTGCAGCAGTCCCTGAATGAATTGCGGCAGTTCCAGATCGTGGAAATTGGTGGATGACAGATTGACCGATACCGAGGGCACATCGATGCCGCGCCGGCGCCAGTCGCTCAACTGATAGCACGCTTCTTCGAGTGCCCATTTTCCCAGTTCGCCGATGAGGCCGCATTCTTCCGCAATCGGGATGAAGCGCGCCGGCGACACTTGCCCGAGCTGCGGATGGCGCCAGCGCGCCAGGGCTTCCACGCCGTGCAGCAGGCCGCTGTTGAAATTGATCTGCGGCTGGTAATGCAACTCGAAGTCGCCGCCCCGCAGGGCGTCGCGCAAGGCGCCTTCGAGCGCCAGGCGTTCCTGCGCCTGGGTGTTCATCTCGTCGCTGAAAAAGCTGAAGCGGCCGCGGTTCTTGGCCTTGGTCTGGTACATGGCCATGTCGGCGCGGTGCAGCAGCATTTCGATGGTCTCGCCGTTATCGGGAAACAGGCTGATGCCGATGCTGGCCGACGGCGTCAGCGTTATCCCGGCAACTTGGCAGGGGAGAGACAGGTTGGCCTGGATGCGTTTGACCACGTCGGTGACGCGGTGCAGGTCGCATTGCGTCAGCACGACGACGAATTCGTCGCCGGACAGGCGTCCGACGATGTCCGATTTGCGCGCCTCGATCTGCAGGCGTCCCGCCACCGTGCGCAGCAATTCGTCGCCGGCCTGGTGGCTCAGCGAGTCGTTGATTTGCTTGAAGCGGTCGAGGTCGATGAACAGCACCGCCAGCGGAATCTTGGTGCGCGCCGCATTGGCGATGGCCTGGTTGGCCTTGACCAGCAACAGGCTGCGATTGGGCAGGCCGGTCAGCGCATCGTAAAACGCCAGTTGATGTATGCGCGAGCGCGTTTCCTCGCGTTCCAGCGCCAGCGCGCACAGGTGCAGGCTGATTTCCACCAGCCGATGGTGGAAGGCGTCGGGCCTGCGCTTGCCGTAATAGTAGAAGGCGAAGGTGCCGATCACGCGTCCGTCGGCCGAGGTGATCGGCGTCGACCAGCATGACTGCAGGCCCATCGGCAGCACCAGATGCTTGTAATCCGTCCACAACGGATCGGTCTCGATATCGTAGACTTCCACCGGCTCCGCCCGGAATGCCGCGGTGCCGCACGAGCCGACGTTCGGGCCGATGGCGATGCCTTCGATTGCCCGGTTGTATTCTTCGGGCAGGCTGGGGCCGGCAATCGGATGCAGCAGGCCGTGCTCGTCGACCAGGAGGATGGACGCCACCACGTCCGGCGCGATCCGTTCCAGTTCCTCGCACACCATGGTCAGCACTTCATGCAGGCTGGCTTCGCGCACCATCGCGTTGAGCGCCTTGTACTGCAGCACTTCATGCATCTTGGCGTTGGTGATGTCGGTCAGGATGCTGACCGCGTTGATCAGTTTGCCGTCGCCGTCGAGGATGGGATTGACCACGGTCGACACCCACAAGGGATGCCCCTGCTTGTCGATCATCATCTCTTCGCCGTGGAAACTCCGGCCCTGCGCGATCACGGCATAGCAGTCGTCGATCAGTTTGAGGATGGCGGGTTGTCCTTCGAACAGCTCGCGCGGCCGCCGCCCGATCACTTCGTCGGCTGCGAAGCCGAGCATGCGGCTGAAGCCGGTATTGTGGAAGACGATGTGGTCGGCGTCGTTGGTGATGAACACCGCGTTGTCGGTCTCATTGATGCCCAGCGACAGCAAGTGCTGGTATTCGCGGTCGCGCTGCTCGCGCACCATGCGGTACGACACGTCCGCGCCGATGCTGATGATCTTGACCGGCTTGCCTTCGACATCGAACACCGGCGTGTAGGTTGCCTCCCACCATACCGGCCGGCCGTCGCGCGCCATGCGCTTGAAGCGGCCGGAAAAGAACCGGCCCTGGTTGACGTCGCGCCAGAAATTTTCGTATTCCTGGCTGTTCACATATTCCGGCTCGCACAGGAAACGGTGGTGCTTGCCGACGATTTCCGCGGGCAGGTACCCCATGGTTTTGAGATAGTTGCCGTTGGCGCCGACGATGATGCCGTCGGCGGTAAATTCGATCACGCCGAGCGAACGGTTGAGGGCGCGCAGGATGCTGTTCTTTTCCTGCGAATCGTCGATGTGCGCGGTGACGTCGGCCGCGATGGAGATGATGCGTTGCAACCGGCCCTGCGCGTCGAACACTGGATTGCAGGTCGCTTCGAGCCACAGCCTGGAGCCGTCGCTGCGCATGCGCTGCAAGGTGCCGGAGACGACTTCGCCCTGATGCAGGCGGCGCCAGAACTCTGCATATTCGGGCGACCCGGCGTGTTCCGGATTGCACAGCATGCTGTGATGGCGTCCGACGATGTCGCTCTGCTGGTAAGCCATCAGCGTGAGGAAGTTGTCGTTGGCGGCAAGGATGGTGCCGTCGGGCGCCAGTTCGAGAATGGCCATGGAGCGGGAAAATGCCGTCAGCAGCGCTTCCTTCTCCGCCAGGGCGCTGCGATATTGTTGTAGTTCCTGGCTAAGGCGCTCGCCGTCCATCATGGGGCTGTTCCCCTCCCATCCCTCGACTGCATTCATATGCGTCAATTTCCCCCGCTCGGTATGATCATATGCTGCTTTTTGTTCTTGCGGTCGGCCTGGACAGCCGGTGTTGAACAAATAACGACAGATTTTTGTCTCCGGTTAACACTGTTCTCATTGGTCCTTGCGAATCGTTTGCGCCGTCATCGCCGGCTGTCATCAGGAGCGAATCGACATATCCGACTTTATCGGAAGGAAAATAGTCGTACTTGAGTGCAGCGTCCAAATATTTCACCTTGGTTTTCTGCCCGCACAACGGGGATCGCACTTTTGCGCCGCATGTGCAATGCTGGGGGAGAAGTCGCCAGTGGTGTATGATTCCCGCGCAGCATGAGCGGCGATCAATGAAATGAGTGTATGGATTACTTGCAGTTACTGGACGTGCTGTTGCACGTCGACAAGTCCCTCGGCATCCTGATAGAGCAATACGGCACGATGATTTATGTGGTGCTGTTCCTGATCATTTTCTGTGAAACCGGTCTGGTGGTGCTGCCGTTTCTTCCCGGCGATTCGCTGCTGTTTATTGCCGGTACGTTCTGCGCCACCGGCGCGATGGACATCTGGGTGCTGATGTTCCTGCTGACGGCCGCGGCGGTCAGCGGCAATACGCTCAACTACTGGATCGGCAGCGCAATCGGGCATCGGGTGCTCACGCACAATTACCGCTGGCTCAATCCCGCCGCACTGATGAAGACCCACGCCTTTTACGAAAAGCACGGCGGCAAAACCATCATCCTGGCGCGCTTCACGCCCATCGTGCGCACATTCGCACCGTTCATCGCCGGCGTCTCGGAAATGACCTTCGTCAAATTCCAGTTCTTCAACATCATCGGCGCCTTGCTATGGGTGGTCGGCCTCTTGGTGTTCGGTTACCTGTTCGGCAATATGCCGTGGGTGCGCGACCGCCTCAATTCGCTGGTGCTGATCGGCATCGCGGCCGCCATCCTGCCGATTGTGCTGGGCGGCTTGTGGCAGTTTTATCGGAAATTCCTCGGCAAGCGCCGATAAGCGCGGCAACCGAAGGCCGGTTTCAGAATTCCTCCCAATGCTGTGCGCCGTCCGGCGCCGGTGATGCGGCGCGTTCCAGTTTCCTGGGTGCGGCGCTTGCCGCGACTGCCGGCCGCGGCGTCACATTGACCGTGCGGTGCGGCGCGCTGCGGTCGCCGATCTGATTGCGTTCGTCGAGTTTGAATATGCTCACGACTTCCGCCAGACGGCTGGCTTGCTCCTGTAACGATTGCGCGGCGGCGGCGGCCTGTTCCACCAGGGCGGCGTTTTGCTGGGTGGTTTCATCCATTTGCGTGATGGCGTGGTTGATCTGCTCGATGCCGTCGCTTTGTTCCTGGCCGGCGGTGGTGATTTCACCGACGATGTCGGTCACGCGCCTTACGCTCGACACCACGTCGTTCATGGTCGTGCCGGCCTGCTCGACCAGCTTGCTGCCGTTGCCGACTTTTTCCACCGAATCGTTGATCAGCGTCTTGATTTCCTTGGCGGCCGACGCGCTGCGTTGGGCCAGGCTGCGCACTTCGCTGGCTACCACGGCAAAGCCGCGGCCCTGTTCGCCGGCGCGCGCGGCTTCGACTGCTGCGTTCAAGGCCAGGATATTGGTCTGGAAGGCGATGCCGTCGATCACGCTGATGATGTCGACGATTTTCCGCGACGAGGCGTTGATGGACTCCATGGTGTCGACCACCCGTCCGACGACGTTGCCGCCTTGTATGGCGACTTCCGAGGCAGAGACGGCAAGCTGGTTGGCCTGACGCGCGTTGTCGGCGTTCTGCCTGACGGTCGAGGTCAGTTCTTCCATGGCGGAGGCGGTTTCTTCCAGCGCGCCGGCTTGCTGTTCCGTTCGCGACGACAGGTCGAGGTTGCCGCTGGCGATTTCGCTTGAGGCGGTGGCGATCGTATCGGTGCCGGTGCGGACCTGGCTGACGATGCGCAGCAAATTGTCGTTCATGGTTTTCAAGGCATCCAGCAATTGCGCGGTTTCATCCTTGCCGTTGCTGCGGATGTCCGACGTGAGGTCGCCGGCCGCGACAGTCTTGGCAACCGCCACCGCGCGGTTGAGCGGCACGGTGATGCTGCGCGTGATGGCGTAGGCGATCCAACCTGCCATGACCAGGCCGATGGCGCCCAGTGCGATCAGCATGTTGCTGGCGTGCCGGTAATTGCGTTCGACTTCTTCGCCGGCCGCCACCATCATGTCGTTTTGCTGCCTGATCAGTTTGTCGACGGCGCCCATATAGGCGTTCTGCACCGGCCGTACATCGCTGATGAGCAGGTCGATCGCGCCTTCCTTGGTGCCGTCGGCCACCAGCTTGAGCACCTTGTCGCGTTTGTCGAGGTAGTTCTTTTGCGCGGCGAGTAGTTCGCCGAGCAGCGTGCGGCTGGGCGCATCGGTGAGTCGCGTGTCCAGGTCGGCGAGGCGGTTCTGTATGGTTTTTTCAGCGCCGACGATGCGGTCGTTTTCACTCTTGATCTGCTGTTCGTCTTTCAGCAGCAGGATATTGCGCACCGAACGTGCGACCACATTGACCTGGTCGACGATATCGCCGGCGATGACGGTCTTGGGATACTTGTCGTGGATGACGTCGTTCATTTGCCGGTTGAGCTGCGACAAGCGGTTGACGCCGACTGCAGCCATGGCGACCATCAGCAGCATCAGGATACCGAATCCCAGCCAGAGACGACGGCTGATCGTGATATTGGCAATCTTCACGTGTTCCTCCCATCTGTAAAACATGCAATGACGATGTTGCTGTTCGTAAAGAATCGGATATGCGGCAGTGAAACACGACAAATGTTGTGCAAAAGCAATCGCTGCCGGCAGCAGGTGTGCTTGATCGGCATCGTTCGCGCAACGCAATGAACAAATGAATGACGTCGCCAATTTCGTTGTGCAATTGACCGTTCATCATAAGGCGGCCTCACCATCCGGCGGTGGGCGGAAATGAGGCGTGAATACGGCTCTGTTCAGGATTGAGGCCGCCAGGCGATTCTCATGGGCAAGAAAGTTGCGCCCAAAGAAAAACTCCCGGTGCAATGCATCGGGAGTTCGGGAGCTACGCGGACGGTTTTGCGCTTCAGGTCAGCTTGTTCTTGGCCAGCGGCGGATTCTTGGAGAAGTATTTCCTGATGCCGGTCATGATGGCGTCGGCCATATCGTCCTGATAGCTATTGTCGGTCAGCTTGGCTTCTTCTTCCGGATTGGAGATGAAGGCGGTCTCGATCAGGATGCTCGGGATGTCCGGCGCCTTGAGCACGGCGAAGCCGGCCTGTTCCACTGCGCCCTTGTGCAGTTTGTTGATGCCGCCGATTTCACCGAGCACTGCCTTGCCGACGCGCAGGCTGTCGTTGATCTGGGCCGTGGTCGACAAGTCCAGCAAGACGCTGGCGAGTTGCCTGTCGTGGGTCTTGATGTTGACGCCGCCGATCAGGTCGGCGGAGTTTTCCTTATTGGCGAGCCAGCGCGCGGCGGTCGAGCTGGCGCCTTTTTCCGACAGGGCGAACACCGACGAACCGCGCGCGGTCGGCTGCACGAAGGCGTCCGCATGGATCGAGATGAACAGGTCGGCCTGCACCTTGCGCGCCTTTTGCACGCGCATGCCGAGCGGCACGAAGAAGTCGGCGTCGCGCGTGAGCATGACGCGCATGTTCGGCTGTTCCTCGATTTTTTTCTTGAGGCGCTTGGCAATCGACAGCACCACGTCTTTTTCGCGATTGCCGCGGCTTCCGATGGCGCCGGGGTCTTCGCCGCCGTGGCCGGGATCGAGCGCGATGGTGATCATGCGCGTCAGTTGCAGTCTGGGGTCGTCCTGCGGCCTGGCCTTGGCGACCGCAGGTTCATCGTCAGGCCTGGCGTCGGGGGATTTGGCGTCCGGTCTGGCCTCGGCCAGCGGCGGCTTGACTTCGGTCTGCTGGTCCTTGGGCCAGTCGCCTTTCTGGATCAGCGCGGCGATCGGGTCGGGCGGATTGGCCGGATAAAGATCGATGACGAAGCGGTATTTGTATTCGCCCACCGGTTCCAGCGTGAAGACTTGCGGCTTGATCTCGTCCTTGAGGTCGAACACCAGGCGCACCACGCTCGGGCGGTTCTGGCCGACGCGCACTTGCTTGATGTAGGGGTCGTTGGGCTGGATCTTGGCGACCAGGTCCTTGAGCGTCGAATTGAGGTCGATGCCTTCGATGTCGACCACCAGGCGTTCCGGATTCTTGACGATGAAATGGGTGACCTTGAGGTTGCTGTCGTTTTCCAGCGTGACGCGGGTATAGTCGTCGGACGGCCACACGCGCACCGCGAGGATCTGCGATGCCAGCGCCGGCATGGGAGTCAATACGGAGACGAGGAGCGTGCCGCCTGCCTTGAGGATCGTGCGGCGGGTCTTGGATTTCAGAGATTTGGTGCGAATTTCAGTCGAGCGAGGCATTGATGACCTTTGTCAGACAACGCCCGTAATTCTACATCACGTCCGTGTCCTGCAACTGTTAGCGAGATATTGATGTCGGGGGCGGGCAACACCGGTTCGCCCTTTTCCGGCCATTCGATGATGCAGACGCTGTTTTCGTTGAAATGTTCACGAAAACCCGCTTCCAGGAACTCCTCCGCGCTGGCCATGCGGTAGAGGTCGAAGTGGATAACGGTTACCATGCGGTCTGCGAGCTTTACCTCATACGGCTCGGCCAGCGTGTAAGTCGGGCTTTTGACGCGGCCCTGGTAGCCGGCGGCATGCAGCAGCGCGCGCGTGAGCGCGGTCTTGCCGGCGCCGAGGTCGCCATGCAGGTAGATCGCCATGCCGGGTTCCAGCACCTGGGCCAGCGCGGCGCCCAGCGCGGCGGTGCCGGCTTCGTCCTGCAAATGGGTGTGATGGGATGGCTGCATAAATTCTTGTTTGAAACGACGTATTGACTACGATTAATGACTGACCTTGCAACACTTGCCGACGCCATCAAAGCCTGGGGACGCGAACTCGGGTTCGCCGACCTGCGCATTGCCGACGTCGACCTGTCGCATCGCGAAGCCGGGTTTCAGGCCTGGCTGGACAAGGGCTACCACGGCGAGATGGATTATATGGCAAGCCACGGCATGAAGCGTGCGCGGCCCGCAGAACTGGTGCCGGGCACGGTGCGCGTGATTACTGCCCGCATGCCCTATCTGCCCGAGGCGGCCGCAGCCGGTTGGCGCCAGCGCGAGGAAGGACGCAGCGCCGACGGCAGCGCCGCCGTGATCTCGCTGTATGCGCGCGGTCGCGATTATCACAAGGTCTTGCGCGCGCGCCTGCAGCAACTCGCCGGCCGCATCGAAAACGAAATCGGTCCTTTCGGCTATCGCGTCTTCACCGATTCCGCGCCCGTGATGGAAGTCGCGCTGGCGGAAAAATCCGGTCTCGGCTGGCGCGGCAAGCATACGCTGCTGCTCAATCGCGAGGCCGGTTCCATGTTCTTCCTCGGCGAACTGTTCACCGACCTGGCGCTGCCGGTGGACCAACCGGTCGCGCCGCATTGCGGCCAGTGCAGCGCCTGCATCGACGTCTGCCCGACCCGGGCCATCGTCGCACCTTACGAACTCGACGCACGCCGCTGCATCTCCTATCTGACCATCGAGCTCAAGGGCAGTATCCCGGTCGAGCTGCGCAGCCTGATCGGCAACCGCGTCTACGGTTGCGACGATTGCCAGTTGTATTGTCCGTGGAACAAGTTTGCGCAGACAAGCGGGTTGCCCGATTTCGACGTGCGACACGGCCTCGACAATGCTTCGCTGGTGGCGCTGTTCGGCTGGAGCGAAGACGACTTCAGCCGCAACACCGAAGGCAGCGCCATCCGCCGCATCGGCCACGAGCGCTGGCTGCGCAACATGGCGGTCGGACTCGGCAATGCCGCGGTCACGCACAAGGGCGATGCACGGATCCTCGCTGCGTTGTGCGCACGCCTCGATCATCCTTCCGCACTGGTGCGTGAACACGTGATGTGGGCGCTGGAGAGGCATTCCTTGTAAACCTTGTAAAGTGTCGTCTCCACGAAAAACAAAATGGAGACAAGCGATGTCAAAATTGAAACCCCTGTCCCTGGCGCTGCTGCTGTCCGGCAGCGTCGCCATGTCGCCGGCGCATGCCGCGGGCGAGACGGAAACCCTGCGCATCCCCGGCCTGCACAAGAAAGCCGAAATCCTCGTCGACACATGGGGCGTGCCGCACATCTATGCCGCCAGCCGGGACGACGCGTTCTTCGTGCAAGGTTTCAATGCCGCGCGCGATCGCCTGTTCCAGATCGACCTGTGGCGTCGCCGTGGGCTCGGCCGGTTGTCTGAGGTATTCGGCCCGGCATACGTGGCGCAAGACCAGGCCACGCGCCTGTTCCTGTATCGCGGCGACATGCAGCGCGAATGGACGTCTTACGGCAAACAGGCGCAGCGGGTTGCGACCGCGTTTGTCGCCGGCATCAATGCCTACGTCGACTATGCGTCGGCGCATCCCGATCGTTTGCCGTACGAATTCAAACAGCTCGCCTATCTGCCCGCACGATGGCAGCCGGAAGACGTCGTGCGCATCCGCAGCCACGGCCTGACGCGCAACCTGACCAGCGAGGTCGCGCGCGCCAATGTCGCCTGCAAGGCCGACCTGAAGTCCGATGAAATCCGTTTCGGCCTGACGCCGGCATGGGACGCGACGATGCCGGAAGGCCTCGATCCCTGTCTGCCGGCCGGTTTGCTCAAGGTATTCCAACTGGCCACGCAAAACGTCAGGATCACCAAGGAAAGCCTCAATGCGCGCGCCGCCGATAACGGCGATGGCATCCTGGTCGCCGCTGCCGACAACCTCGAAGAAACCATGGAAGGCAGCAACAACTGGGTCGTCTCGCCGGGCAGGTCGGCGACCGGCCGCGCCATCATGGCCAACGATCCGCATCGCGCCTATTCCGCGCCGTCGCTGCGCTACATCGCGCACCTGAGCGCGCCCGGCATGGACGTCATCGGCGCCGGCGAACCAGCCTTGCCGGGCATCTCGATCGGTCACAACGGCACCATCGCATTCGGCCTGACCATTTTCAACATCGACCAGGAAGACCTCTACGTCTACGAACTCAATCCCGACAATGCCAACGAGTACAAATACCAGGGCAAGTGGGAGCCGTTCACGGTGATCCGCGAGCCGATCGCCGTCAAGGGTGCCGCACCGGCGATGGCCGAGCTGACCTTCACGCGCCACGGACCGGTGATCTTCGTCGAGAAGGAAAAGAACCGCGCCTTCGCCGTGCGTTCGGGCTGGCTGGAGCCGGGCATGTCGCCATACTTCGGCAGCATCGATTACATGCGTGCGAAGAATTTCAAATCCTTCAAACGCGCCATGCTGAACTGGGGCGCGCCGACCGAGAACCAGGTCTACGCCGACGTCAGTGGCAACATCGGCTGGGTGCCGGGCGGCCTCGCGCCCAAACGTCCGAACTGGGACGGTTTGCTGCCGGTGCCGGGCGACGGCCGTTACGAGTGGGCCGGATTCTGGAGCGGTGACCAATTGCCCTCGACCTACAACCCCAGGCAAGGCTGGTTCGCCTCGGCCAACCAGATGAACCTGCCTGACGACTATCCATATCGCGAGCGCAAGCTCGGTTTCGAATGGACCAACAATTCGCGCTTCACGCGCATCAGCGAAGTGCTGGCTTCTTTGCCGAAGGTGTCATTGGAAGATTCGATGCGGCTGCAGAACGACGACCTGTCGATTCCTGCGCGCCGCCTGGCGACGCTGCTCAAGCCGCTGACCTCATCCGACGGGCAGACGCAGGCGGCGCTGAATGTGTTCAACGGCTGGGACTATGTCGAGCGCGTCGATTCGCCGCAAGCCGCCTTGTATGAAGTCTGGCTGACGCGTCATCTCGGCAAGGCGTTCAAGGAAGCCGTGCTGAGCAAGGAAGCCGCGGCTGCGATGGGGGCGCCGGATGTCGCCGTGATGCTCGACACGCTGGAGCAGCCGCAGAAGCGCCTGGGCGCCGATGCCGCGCAGAAGCGCGACGCCATCCTGCTGGCGAGCCTCAGCGACGCCTATGCCGAGATGGTCAAGCTGCAAGGCGACGATGCGAGCAAATGGCAGTGGGGCAAGTTGCACCACAACCTCATGGAGCATCCGCTGGCCGGTGTGGTCGACGAGGCGACGCGCGCGAAACTGAATGTCGGTCCGTTGCCCAAGCACGGCGGCGCCTATTCGCCGAACCAGTCGACCTATCGTCCCAGCGATTTCCGCCAGACCAACGGACCGTCGTTCCGCGTGGTGGTCGATGTCGGCAACTGGGACAATTCCAAAGCCGTCAATTCGCCGGGCCAATCGGGCGATCCGGACAGCCCGCACTATCGCGACCTGGCCGACAAATGGCTCAACGGCGAATACTTTCCCCTGCTGTATTCGCGCAAGGCGGTGGAGCAGGCGACGACGCAGAGGATTGTGCTGGAACCTGCCAGGTAAGACGCTGAATTGATGACGAAGAGACCGTCGTCCCGGCGAAAGCGGGGACCCGGTGTCTTGACGTCGGTCGATACGCCGCTGGGTCCCGGCTTTCGCTGGAGCGACGATGTATTTGTGGATGTGAGATAGTCGACTGCGCAGGCGCAGCAATCAATGCACCAGCGTCAGCCAGAACGGAATCGTCAGCGCCGACACCAGCGTGCCGAACGAGATCAGGAAGGCCGTGACCGGGCCGTTGCCGCCCATGCGCGCGGCGAGGATGTAGCAGCTCGATGCCGTCGGCAGCGAACAAAACAGCACCACGATCCGTAATTGCAGGTCGGGCAAGCCAAGCCGGCGTCCGAGCCAGTAAGCGACGCCGGGAACCGCCAGTAATTTGATGGCCGTGAAGTAGGCCGTCATCAGCTTGCCTTCTTTCATCCCTTCCAGGCGCAGGCCGGCGCCGACCATCAGCAGGCCCAGCGCGATCGAAGCACTGCCCAGGCGCGACAGCACGGCACCGGCGACTTCCGGCAGGTGCAGGCCGGCGACGCTGAACAGCAGGCCGCTGCCGGTGGCGATCAGCAGCGGGTTCTTGCCGAGTTCCCGGAGCAGGTTGCCGCTGCGGTGCGCCAGCGCATGCACCGCGGCCATGTTGCACAGCGGGACGCCGAAGCCGATCAGCAGCGCCATCAGGCCGATGCCTTCTTCGCCGGCCAGGCGCGAGGCGATCGCCAGCGCAATGTAGGAATTGAAACGAAACGCGGTCTGCATGCCCGACTCATAAGTCATCGGGCTGGCCTTGATGAAGGGTTTGCCGAGCCAGGTCAGGGCGATGCCGGCCAGCAGCGACAGCACGCCGACCTGCAAGAATTTGCCGGTGCTTGCCAGGTTCAATTGCAGGCGCGCGGTGGAGTAAAACAGCAGCGCCGGGAACAGCAGGTAGTACACCATCTTTTCCATGCCGGTCCAGAAAGCATCGCCCCAGTTGGTGATGCGATAGATGATCGCGCCCATCACGATCAGAGTGAAATCGGGGAGGAGCAGGGAGGCGACTTGCATCGGTTTATTTCAGCAGGCGCGCCAGTTCGACGGCGGTCTTGACGTTCATCTTGTCGAAGATATGGGCGCGGTGCACTTCCACGGTGCGCATGCTGATGCCGAGTTCGTCGGCGATGACCTTGTTCATTTTGCCGACCAGGATCAGGTCCAGCACTTCACGCTCGCGGCTCGACAAGCCTTCCAGCCGGATGCGCACGGCATCCTGCTCGCCGGTTGCGCGCGAGGCCTGCAGCGCTTCCAGCACGCGATCCATCAACTGGTTGTCGTTGAACGGTTTTTCAAAGAAATCGAAGGCGCCGTTCTTGAGCATGTCCACCGCCATCGGCACGTCGCCGTGGCCGGTCAGGAAAATCACCGGCCGTCGCCGCATGATGCCGCGGTTCTTCAGCGCGTCGAACAGCGCCACGCCGCTCAGGTCCGGCATGCGCACATCGAGCAGGATGCACTCGCCCTGTGCGTCGAACTCGCCGGCCTGTTCCATCGCCGCCAGGAATTCTGCGCCGCCGGCGTATGCCGTGGCGGCGATGGCGCGCGATTGCGCCAGCCATGTGAGCGAGTCGCGAATGATTTCTTCGTCGTCAACAATGTGCAGCATCGTGGCTATGGAAAGGTGACGCTTGGCCGGGGGCGCGCGCGTTTTTGTTGGGGTTAATCCTGCACGGGCAGGGAGAAGCGGAAGATTGTACCTCCAGTAGGGTTGTTGGCATAGGTCAGCGTGCCGCCGTGGAACTCGATGGTGGTGCGGCAGATGTTGAGCCCCATGCCCATTCCTTCGGTCTTGGTCGAGAAAAACGGCGAGAACAGGCCGGCGGCGACTTCCGGCGCAATGCCGTGGCCCTGATCGACCACCGACACCACGATCGATTGTCGGTTCGACTGCTGCGACGAGGTCTGGCGGTCGAGCGCGGCGGCGATGCGCAGGATGCGCCGCTCCGGCGCGATCGCCGCCATCGCCTGGATGGCGTTGCGGGTCAGGTTGAGCAGCACCTGTTCCAGCAATACGGCGTCGCCCAGTACGTTCGGCAGGTTGGCCGGAATGGCGGTCTGCAGCACCACCAGGAATTGCTGCGCCTGCAACTCGATGAGCGGCGTGATGTTGTCGACGATGGTCTTGATCGACACCGGCTGGCGCGTCGGCTCGCGCTTCTTGACGAACTGGTGCACGCTGCGGATGACGTTGCCGGCGCGCTGCGCCTGGGTGTTGATCTTTTCCAGCGCGGGCTGCAGCGAGGACGGATCGAGCGCGCCGTTCTGCATCATGTTGAGCGCGCCGGTGGTGTAGCTGGAGATCGCGGCCAGCGGCTGGTTCAGTTCGTGCGCCAGCGTCGAGGCTATTTCACCCATGCTGGCCAGGCGCGCGCTGGCTTGCAGCTTTTCTTCCTGCATGCGGTTGAGGTCTTCGGCGCGCTTGCGGTCGGTGACGTCGAGGATCGAGCCCATCCAGCCGGTTTGCTTGCCGTTCTGGTCGACCAGCGGCGATTCGAAAATCAACACCGGGAAGCGTTCCCCGTCCTTGCGCTGGAAGATGGTCTCGAATTGCGGCGTGATGCGTCCGGCCAGCACCTTGGAGAAGCGTTCCTGGTACTCGTCCATGGCTTCCGGCGCCCAGTAGGGCATGGGCGGGATCTTGCCGACCAGCTCGTCGGCGGGAATGCCGACCATCTTGCAAAAGGCCGGATTGACGTAGGTGATGCGGCCTTCCAGGTCGCGAGCGCGCATGCCGGTGACCAGCGAATTTTCCATTGCGGTGCGGAAGGACACTTCATGCACCAGCGCTTCTTCCGCCGTCATGCGTCGATTGATGTCGCGCCACAGCGCCCACAGGCTCCACAGTAGTCCCAGCGACAGCACGATGACCGAACCCACCAGCAGGTTGGGCAGCAGTTTGGGCGCGCTCTTGGTGCTGTTGGTGTGCAGGCGCAGGGTCAGTCCGGGCAATTCCAGTTCGCGCCGGTGGGTGTAGACGTTCAGGCCGGGGCCGCCGGCAGTGCGGCGCGCGATGACCTTGTCGTCGGTGTCGGTGAGGATGATTTCGTTGTCCTGGGCGAACCACCACGGCACCATTTCATTGAGCACGCGCGACAAGGAATAGCTGGCGACGACGCTGCCGATGAAGCGGTTGTCGCGATACAGCGGGATGTGATAGTCCATCAGCATCGGCTCGGCGATGCCGGGCGGCACCGCTGGGGCGCTGTATAGCGGGCGGTGGATGGTGCGCGCATGCGCTTCCGTTTGCTGGGACGGTTCGGACAGCTCATGGCGCGACACCGGAAAGTCGTCGGTCGATGCGACCGGCTTGCCGTCGGCGTCGAACCAGGTCACGCGATAGAACTCGCGGTTGTTGCGCAGCAGCGCGTTGAGGCGGCTGCGGAATTGTTCCTTTTTCAGATGGTCGCCGGCGATTTCCCGGGCGATCAGCCGCATGCTCTCGTCGTCGCGGCTCAACTGGAAGCGGATCGCCTGCTCCACCCAGAGCGAATCGGCAATCAGTTGTTCCTGCCGCTCGCTCGATTCCATCTGTTGCGCCTGGCGCGGCAGCCAGATCAGCGTCATCAGGAACAGCAGCACCAGCAGGATGGGCATGGCCCAGCGCAGCAGGTGGCGGCGGCCGGGCGACAGTAAATGGGACGGCGTGGAGATGTGCGGCGGGGTCATGGCGCCTTGTGAGTGATATGGGAGTGCGCCTAGTTTATCGCGAGGCGTCGCGGCGCAGTGGATGTTGCGGCGCACCACGTGAATTGTGGTTATCCACACTTGTGGTGCATTTCCTTCGTGGCAAAATGCCGCTCACGTCAGAATTGTGACTATATCTGTTTCTATAAAATTTTATAAACCGAAAAGGGGACGACAAATGAAACTCAAGTCATTGGTATTCGCGCTTTCCGCCGCAGCCGTCATCGCCGGCAATGCATTCGCCCAGGCGCCCATCGTCATCAAATTCAGCCATGTGGTCGCCAACGATACGCCCAAGGGCAAAGGCGCCGAGCGCTTCAAGGAGCTGGCAGAGAAAGCCACAAAGGGCCGCGTGAAGGTCGAGGTCTATCCGAACAGCACGCTGTACAAGGACAAGGAAGAACTGGAAGCGCTGCAACTGGGCGCCGTGCAGATGCTGGCGCCGTCGCTGGCCAAGTTCGGTCCGCTGGGCGTGAAGGAATTCGAAGTCTTCGACTTGCCGTATATTTTCCCGAGCAAGGAAGTGCTGTATCGCGTCACCGAAGGTCCGATCGGCAAGGAATTGTTCAAGAAGCTGGAACCCAAGGGTATTACCGGCCTGGCGTATTGGGACAACGGCTTCAAGGTGATGTCGGCCAACAAGCCGCTGCACGCGCCGGCCGATTTCCGCGGCCTGAAGATGCGCATCCAGTCGTCCAAGGTGCTCGATGCGCAAATGCGCGCACTCGGCGCCAACCCGCAGGTGCTGGCCTTCTCCGAGGTTTACCAGGCGCTGCAGACCGGCGTGGTCGACGGCACCGAGAATCCGCCTTCCAACCTGTACACCCAGAAAATGCATGAAGTGCAGAAGCACGTGACCGTTTCCAATCACGGCTACCTGGGCTATGCAGTGATCGTCAACAAGAAGTTCTGGGACGGCTTGCCGGCCGATATCCGCACCGCGCTCGAAGGCGCGATGAAGGACGCCACCAAGTACGCCAACGCCATCGCCCAGCAAGAGAACGATGCCGCGCTGGCCGCTGTGCAAAAGACCGGCAAGACCACCATCTATTACCTGAACGACAAGGAAAAAGCCGAGTGGCGCAAAGCCTTGCTGCCGGTGCAGACGCAGATGGCCGATCGCATCGGCAAGGACTTGATTGCCTCGGTCAACAAGGAAGCGGCAGCGCTGGGTCAGAAATAACAACATCGTCGCAGGCGCGCATCGCGTTGCGCGCCTGCGTCTAGAAAACTGACGGGAGCGGGTTGCGTTCGATGACCGGCCTGTTCCCAACGAGGAGACGTAATGCTGAAATTTCTCGACCACCTGGAAGAGTGGCTGATTGCATTCCTGATGGCGGCTGCGACCCTCATCATTTTCGTGGCGGTGGTGCACCGCTACGCTTCCGGCCTGCCGATTCCCTGGCTGCAGGATCAACTGATCCAGATCAACACCAGTTGGGCGCAGGAGCTGTGCATCTACATGTTCGTGTGGATGGCCAAGTTCGGCGCCGCGTATGGTGTGCGCACCGGCATCCACGTCGGCGTCGATGTGCTGATCAACCGCATGAACGCACCGTGGCGCAACAAGTTCGTCGTTTTCGGTTTGCTGGCGGGCGCGTTGTTTACCGGCATCGTCGGTACGTTGGGGGCGCAATTCGTATGGGAGATCAGCCAGCACTCGAGCACATCTGAAGTGCTGGAGTTGCCGATGTGGATGGTCTATATGGCTGTCCCGCTGGGTTCCTACCTCATGTGTTTCCGTTTTCTCCAGGTGGCCTGGGCCTTCATCAAGACCGGTGAACTGCCCAAACACGACCACGCTTACGTCGAAGGCCTCGATGAAGAAATCAAAGGAGAAAAAGCATGAATGCAGCAATCATCTTCGTCCTGCTGTTCGGCTTGATGCTGACCGGCATGCCGATCTCGATTTCGCTCGGCCTGACGGTATTGACCTTCCTGTTCACCATGACCGACGTGCCGATCCAGTCGGTGGCGCTGAAGCTGTTCACGGGCATTGAGAAGTTCGAGATCATGGCGATCCCGTTTTTCATTCTCGCCGGCAATTTCCTGACGCACGGCGGCGTGGCGCGACGCATGATCAACTTCGCCACGGCCATGGTCGGCCACTGGCACGGCGGCCTGGCCTTGGCCGGCGTGCTGGCGTGCGCACTGTTTGCGGCGGTGTCGGGCTCGTCGCCGGCAACGGTGGTGGCGATCGGTTCGATCATCTTGCCGGCAATGGTGCGCCAGGGGTTCCCCAACAAGTTCGGCGCGGGCGTCATCACCACTTCCGGCGCATTGGGCATCCTGATTCCGCCGTCGATCGTGATGGTGATGTATTCGGTCTCGACCAACACTTCCGTGGGCAAGCTGTTCATGGCGGGCGTGGTGCCGGGCCTGATGCTGGCGGTCATGCTCGGCCTCACGACCTGGTACCTGGCGCGCAAGCATAACTACCCGCGCCTGCCGAAGGCGAGCTGGGCCGAGCGTGCGGCGGCTTTCCGCAAGAGCGGCTGGGGTCTGTTCCTGATCGTGATCGTGATGGGCGGCATCTACACCGGCGTTTTCACGCCGACAGAAGCGGCAGCGATGGCGGCGGTATACGCCTTCATCATCGCCGTGTTCGTCTACAAGGACATGAGCCTGAAGCAGGTGCCCAAGGTCTTGCTGGACTCGGCTTCCATGTCGGCCATGTTGCTGTACATCATCACCAACGCGGTGCTGTTCTCCTTCCTGGTGACCAGCGAGAATATTCCGCAGGCGATGGCGGCGATGATCACCGACAGCGGCCTCGGCCCGATCACCTTCCTGCTGGTGGTCAACGTCCTGCTGTTGCTGGCCGGTAATGTGATGGAGCCTTCTTCGATCGTGCTGATCATGGCGCCCATCTTGTTCCCGGTGGCCATGAAGCTGGGCATCGATCCGGTCCACTTCGGCATCCTGATCGTGGTCAACATGGAAGTCGGCATGTGCCATCCGCCGGTCGGCCTGAACCTGTACGTGGCCTCGGGCATCACCAAGATGGGTATTACCGAACTCACCGTGGCGGTGATGCCGTGGCTGCTGACGATGTTGGCATTCCTGGCGCTGGTGACCTATGTGCCGCAGATTTCGCTGTGGCTGCCCAACCTGGTTTTTGATTGAGGAAAACCACCGCCATTGCCTGTCGGAAGCGGTGATGGCGGCGATGTTGTATTAGGGAAATATTGTTAAAAAATATGTTTTGAATTTGCGCAAAAAATACTTTTAATGCGGGGCAAGTACTGTTAAAGTGCGACCTTCGTCTGAAAGGACAACGGGATTTCAGTCGCAGTATTGTTGGTGGTCATGGCTTTGAAACAAGATTTGAAGTGGGTGATACATAACAAACGGTATTGATACCGAGGATACTGAGGAGACGTGGGTTCAAGAAGCTGTTTAAACGGCCGGGACGCACAAGGGTCATTTTTGAGGCGCATCGTCAGATGCGCCTTTTTTATTTGCCGCGCCGTTGCTTCTTTCAAACGCGGCTACGTCGACAAGCCGAGCGGATGCATTCCCGTCGGCGTCTGGATCAGCGCCAGCAGATGCGGAGCTTGTCCCTCAGCGGGACGGTGCATGGCGACATGGCTCTGCAATCCGATTTGCTTGAGGCTCAGCGCAATCGCTTCCGCTTGCGGATGGAAACCTTCAAGCCTCACCACCGCGCATCCCTGATTGCTCATGTTGTCGGTCGGGTGGCTCGATGTATGCCACTGGATAAGGCTGGGCATGACACCGTCCATCAATGGCCTGCCGTCGGCGGGGATCGTGACTTTCCATTGCAACGCGCCGCGGCTCATGTCCTCTATGGGACCGGGCGAGATGCCGGCGGCAGACGCTGCGGCCACGGCAGCTTCGATATCATCGGTGCGCACTACCCAGGTCGCCAGGCGCGGTTTGCTGCCGGCCGTCAGATAATCGAGTCCGAACCAGCGTGCGCGTTCCGGCGCCGGCGCCGCCGGATTGATGGCGATCACCTCCAGGTAGAAACCGTGTCCCAGCTTGAGCAAAGCATTGTGCGTTCCCATCCGCACATGTTCGCCGCCAGGCTGGGGCGACACGCCCAGCGTCTGTTCGATATAGGCGACGCCCGCGGCAAGCGTGGGCGCGGTGACGACCAGGTGATCGGCGTGGCTGACGGGGCTGTTGGGCATAGGCGGGATCCTTGGTGAGGTGGCAGGGGACGGCGGCAATGTGCTTAAATAGCGTATTCCTTTAATGTTTCAGAATCATGAAAGCACAAGCAGGCGACATCTTTTCCGCCATCGTACACGTTCCGTTCGGCGCGGTCGGTATTCGCACTTCCGCGGGCGTGCTGCAGGAGATGGTGTATCTGCCGAAACACTTTCGCGAAAAGGACGCCACCGATGCGCTGGCCGACAAGGCGGCAAAGCAGGTCCTGTGTTATATCGAAAAGCCGGACTACCGGTTCAGGCTGCCTCTGGCCGAAGTGGGTTCCGAATTCCAGCGCAAGGTATGGGCGGCGATCTCGTCGATTCCGAGCGGCGAGGTTCGCACCTACGGCCAGATCGCCAAATTCATCCAGTCGGCGCCGCGTGCGGTGGGGCAGGCATGCGGCGCCAACTGGTTTCCGCTGGTGGTGCCCTGCCATCGCGTGACGGCGTCGGGCGGCATCGGCGGTTTCTCGCATCACGATAGCGAGGACTGCTTCCACATCGGCGTGAAGCGCTGGCTGCTGGCGCATGAAGGCGTCGATGGTTATTGAGGCAAACAGGGCTGCCAGGTCTGCGCCCAAAGCACGGAAAGCCGTCGCCGGCAAAATGCCCAAGGTCGAAGCCACCGGCGCCAGCCTGGTCGCCATCGATGAATTCTGCGACACGTTGTGGCTGGAAGATGGGCTCGCCAAGAATTCGCTGGAAGCTTACCGGCGCGACATGAGCTTGTTCGCGCACTGGCTGCAGACCCAGCGGCACAAGGATCTGCTGGCCACCGACGCGGACGACCTCAACGCCTATTTCGCGGCGCGTCATGCCGACACCAAGGCCAGCTCGGCCAATCGCCGCCTGGCGGTGCTCAAGCGGTTTTTCCTGCTGGCATTGCGGCAGAACCGCATCGGCGAAGATCCCTGCCTGCGCCTCAGGTCGGCCAAGCAGCCGCCGCGCTTTCCCAAGGTTTTGTCGGAAGGGCAGGTCGACGCTTTGTTGGCCGCGCCCGACGTCGCCACGCCGCTGGGCCTGCGCGATCGCACCATGCTGGAACTGATGTACGCCAGCGGCCTGCGGGTATCCGAACTGGTCTTGCTGAAGTCGGTGGAAGTCGGCATGAACGAAGGCGTGCTGCGCATCACCGGCAAGGGCAACAAGACACGCCTGGTGCCGTTCGGCGAAGAAGCGCGCAGTTGGATCGAGCGTTACCTGCACGAAGGCCGTCCGGTAATCCTCGCAGGCCAGGTCGACGACGCCCTGTTCGTCACCGCGCGCGGCGGCGCCATGACGCGCCAGATGTTCTGGACGCTGATCAAGAAGTACGCGCTGCAAGGCGACATCCGCGCGCCGCTGTCGCCGCACACCTTGCGCCATGCCTTCGCCACCCATTTGCTCAATCACGGCGCGGACCTGCGCGTGGTGCAGTTGCTGCTGGGCCATGCGGATATTTCAACGACGCAGATATATACTCACGTGGCGCGCGAGCGCCTGAAGAAATTGCATGCGGAACATCATCCGCGCGGTTAAGTGCGTGTCAAGAAAGCTCTTCGCCCCGAACTGCCCGGATTTGATGAAGTATTACGCAAGATCATGCCCCTGTCTGGCTGTGGAAAAATGAAAATCGAAAATGGTCCGGAAACGCAAGCTACCAAATACTTGCGCGCGCATAAAGTGGTCTATGGAAGCCATCGCTATGCTTATGAAGAGCACGGAGGAACCAGAGTGTCCTCGCTGGCGTTAGGCGTCAGCGAACACATGGTGATCAAGACGCTGATTATGGAAGATGAAACAGAGAAGCCTTTGATTGTGCTGATGCACGGCGACTGCAAAGTTTCAACGAAGGAGCTGGCGCGTCAAGCTGGGTGCAAAAAGATTGAACCATGTCGTCCCGAGATTGCGAATCGGCATACCGGCTTTTTGGTGGGAGGGACAAGTCCCTTCGGCACCAGGAAGAAAATGCCGGTCTATGCGGAGAGCAGCGTTCTTGAACTCCCATTGATTTACATCAACGGCGGGCGCAGAGGATTTCTGGTCAGCATGCCGCCCGCCGAATTGGCCCGAGTGCTCGACATACGACTTGTCAATGTGGCGTTAAATCAATAACGCCTTCCGCCAGGGGGACATGCAAGCTTGGGCGTCGGATGTCGCTTTACCAAAAAAATTCTCGTGGTTGGAATCGGGTGCGCCCGTTCGCCCGTTCATTTCTCCGCTGCTGCTTCTTTTTCTTCGCGCAGCATCTGCGCCATTTCCTCGTCGCTGAACACGCGCGAGCGGGTATGGAAGGCTTTGCCTTCCGGCCCTTCCAGCGAGAAGGTGCCGCCATGTCCGTCGATTACGTCGATGATCAGTTGCGTGTGCTTCCAGTACGCATATTGGGCGCGGCCGATGTAAAACGGGCAGCCGCCGATATCGCCCAGATAGACGTCGCCGGCGCCGATGGTGATTTCACCCGGCAGGTAGCAATTCGCGGCACTGTTGTCGCAGCAGCCGCCGGACTGGTGGAACATCAGGTCGCCATGTTTTTGCTTCAGATGGGCGACCAGTTCCAGTGCAGCCGCCGTAGCGATGACTTTATCAACCATGGTTTTCTCCCGCTCCCGCCTATCGGCACGCGACACGGTAGCGCCACCGCCGGTTTAGAGACAATAAAGGGGACGGCAGCCCGTCCCCTTGGTGAACGATACCGCTGTTCTATGGCTTAGAAAAAGCCCAGCTTTTCTTCGCTGTAGCTGACCAGCAGGTTCTTGGTTTGCTGGTAGTGGTCCAGCATGACCTTGTGGGTTTCGCGGCCGATGCCGGATTCCTTGTAACCGCCGAACGCTGCGTGCGCCGGATAGGCGTGATAGCAGTTGGTCCAGACGCGTCCGGCCTTGATGGCGCGGCCCATGCGATAGGCGACGTTGCCGTTGCGGCTCCAGACGCCGGCGCCGAGGCCGTAGAGCGTGTCGTTGGCGATTTCCAGCGCTTCGGCTTCGTCCTTGAAAGTGGTCACGGCCAGCACAGGCCCGAAGATTTCTTCCTGGAAAATGCGCATCTTGTTGTGGCCCTTGAACAGTGTCGGCTGCACGTAATAGCCGTCGGCCAGTTCCCCCGGCAATTGCGCCTGCGCGCCGCCGGCCAGGAGTTGCGCGCCTTCCTGTTTGCCCAGATCGAGATAGGACAGGATCTTGGTCAGTTGTTCGCGGGATGCCTGGGCGCCGATCATGGTGTCGGTGTCGAGCGGATTGCCTTGCTTGATGGCGGCTACGCGCTTGAGCACGCGTTCCATGAACTTGTCGTAGATCGATTCCTGGATCAGTGCGCGCGACGGACAGGTACATACTTCGCCCTGGTTGAAGGCGAACAGCACCAGGCCTTCGATGGCTTTGTCGAGAAAGCCGTCATCCTTGTCCATGATGTCGGCGAAGAACACATTCGGCGACTTGCCGCCCAGCTCCAGCGTCGCCGGAATCAGATTGTTGGCGGCGGCCTGGGCAATCACGCGGCCGGTGGTGGTGGAACCGGTAAAGGCGATCTTGGCGATGCGCTTGCTGGTGGCCAGCGGCATGCCGGCTTCGCGGCCGTAGCCGTTGACGATATTGAGCACGCCCGGCGGCAGCAGGTCGGCGATCAGGTCGGCCAGGATCAGGATGCTGATCGGCGTCGATTCAGCCGGTTTGAGCACCACGCAATTGCCTGCGCCTATGGCTGGCGCCAACTTCCAGGCGGCCATCAGAATCGGGAAGTTCCACGGGATGATTTGTCCGATCACGCCCAGCGGTTCCTGGAAATGATAGGCCACGGTGTTTTCGTCGATATTGCTGAGCGCACCTTCCTGCGAGCGCAGGCAGCCGGCGAAATAACGGAAGTGATCGACCGTCAGCGGCAGGTCGGCGTTGAGTGTCTCGCGGATAGGTTTGCCGTTATCGACGGTTTCCGCGTAGGCCAGCAATTCCAGATTGGCTTCCAGCCGGTCGGCGATCTTGAGCAGGATGTTGGCGCGGTCGGCGGCCGGCGTGCGGCCCCAACTGTCGGCCGCGGCATGGGCGGCGTCCAGCGCCAGTTCGACGTCCTCGGCCGTGGAGCGAGCCACTTTGGTATATGGCCTGCCGCTGATGGGCGTGATCACGTCGAAATATTGCCCTTTCACCGGGGCGAGCCATTTGCCGCCGATGAAGTTGTTGTACTGAGCCTGGTATGCGATTTTGGCGCCGGCGTTGCCGGGGGATACGTAGATCATGTCGGTCTCCTGCTAGTTATTGAAATCCCTGATGGATACGTCTATCTATCAATTCCTGTGCCAAATCGGCGGTGTTTCATAAGTCATTGATCTTGTTGATTGTTTTTTGATTGACGAGAGGCTTGGGCGGTACTTTGCGGTGGATCTGGAACGATCCGGAATGTGACAACTGTTCCAAAACGTGACAGTCGGATGGCATCGCCGGCAAAGGCATTGCGCATATCCTCGAAGTATTTCTATACTGGGGGCACAATAGTCGGGCGTAACCCGACGTCGAGGAGACACCGTGCGACATTCAAGCTCTGCACTGGCTTTGCGCCATGCACGGCAACACCTGATCGATCATGGCAACACGCCTGTCGGCGCCATCAGCGAGCGCCTGGCGCGTTCCTGGGAGCGCAGCGTGGCGGCAGGTTTGCTGCCGGCCGGCCGGCTGCCCGCCGCAGAATTTTCCAGCAGTGGGGAGTTGCGCCAGGTGCTCACGCGCAATCATGAACTGCTGGCGTATTCGCGTCCTGTCATGCAATACCTCTTTGAACAGGTCCATCCGCTGCAAAGCGTGGTGGTATTGGCCGACAACCGCGGCACGCTCATGCATACGCTGGGCGATCCGCACTTCATGAACAAGTCCGAGCGGGTCGCCTTATCTACCGGTGCATCCTGGCACGAAGCCCAGCGCGGCACCAACGCAATCGGTACGGCGCTGGCCGAGGAATGCGCCATCGAAATCCACGGCGCCGAACATTTTCTGGAGCGCAACGGTTTTCTCACCTGCGCCGCTGCGCCGATCATGTCCTCCAGCGGAAAATTGCTCGGTATCCTCGATGTATCCGGCGAGCAACACAGCGGGCATCCGCATACGCTGGGCCTGGTCAACACGGCCGCGCGCATGATCGAGAACCGCTTGCTGACGGCCGACTGCCGGCGCCAGCAACATCTGCGGCTGCATCTGCACGGGCAGGCCGAAGGCATCGGCACCGTGGCCGAGGGCATCGTGGCCTTGTCCGGCGACGGCTGGATCGTGGGCGCCAATCGTATCGGCCTGGCGTTGCTGCATTTGACCGCGCCGCAGATCGGCACCGTGCAGCTCGGTAATGTCATGGATCTCGTTCTGGAAACCCTGCTGGCGTCTCATCGCCGCCGGCCGGGCCAGTTGATGCCGGTGCGCTTGCATGACGGCACGCTGCTGTTTGTGCAGTTGCAGGTCGATCATGCGGTGCTGGCGCCGGCCAGTTCCAGGCCGGCCACGGTGATCCCGCCGGCCGATGCGCTGGCCGCGCTCGATAGCGGCGACCAGCAATGGCGCGGCGCCGCCGACAAGGTGCGGCGCGTGCTGGACAAAGCGATTCCGGTGTTGATCCAGGGCGAGTCAGGCACCGGCAAGGAGTATTTTGCGCGCGCCGCGCATGACAGCAGTCAGCGTCGTAACGGCCCGTTTGTGGCCATCAACTGCGCCGCGATTCCGGAACATCTGATTGAAGCAGAACTGTTCGGCTATGCACCGGGAGCCTTCACCGGCGCGCGCAAGGGCGGCAGTCCGGGCCGCTTGCGCGAGGCGCATGGCGGCACCCTGTTCCTCGACGAGATCGGCGACATGCCGTTGCCGATGCAGACGCGTTTGTTGCGCGTCTTGCAGGAACGCAGCGTGACGCCGCTGGGCGGCGGCGCTGCGGTGGCGGTCGATTTCGCCTTGTTGTGCGCGACCCATTGCAAGCTGCGTGAAGAGGCCGACAGGGGCGCGTTCCGCAGCGATTTGTATTACCGTATCAACGGACTGACGGTGCAGCTTCCGGCACTGCGCGAACGCAGCGATTTTTTCAGCCTGACGGAAAAGATCCTGAACGATCTGCATCCCCGGCGCGATCTGCATCTGGCGCCAGGACTGCGGGAACAGATGCGCAGTCATGCCTGGCCGGGCAACCTGCGCCAGTTGGCAAGTGTGCTGCGCACGGCCGCCGCCATGCTCGATGCCGATGAAACCTGCATCGACTGGAGGCACTTGCCGGACGACATCGCCGAGGACTTGCTGGCTCGGCCGCAAGCAACGCTGCCGGCATCGCAGGAGGCGCCTCAGAACCTCAAGGAACTGTCGCGCAACGCCATTGAGCAGGCGCTGGAACGAAGCCTGGGCAACGTCTCGCTGGCCGCGCGCACCTTGGGCATCAGCCGGCAGACCTTGTATCGGAAGATGCAGACCTGATGCACGCTGAGGCGGTGCTGTCGTCCCGCCGGAAACCGGCGGCGCGAATCGGGTATCCGGTCCGACTGTTCCGGTCAGAACTTTCCGCTTACCATAAACGTCCCTGATGGGAAGCTGATTTGTGGAAGCGCGCTGACAACCGGCGAGCTTTTGACCCTATCCCAATGAACGTCAGCGCCGTCCATATCGACTTGACGGAGGGTAATGCATGTGTTCGGTGCCCAAGTCGTGCCACCCCACATTTTTGTAGCGCCAAGGATAATCGTCCTGTATAAGACTCGTTTCCCAAAATGGGCAAAAATCGTACTGGGAAGACAGATCGGTTCCGTAGCAGGATTGGCTTGGCAAGCACGCCGTGCGAACTAGTTGCGATTCCGACGATTTGCATCAACGGCGGCCGGCGCGGTTTCCTGATCGGGAGGGATTGCGCCGGGGGTAATCGGTGAAGTTTTGCGCAGCAAACCGGTACACTGTGCGCTGGAAGAATAAACAAGCCGCTGTAAAACGGCGTTAAGAAAGAAGGATTTAATGAATACAGTGTTGTTTGCCATCGCCGCCTACCTGATCGGCTCCATTTCATTCGCCGTGGTGGTGAGCAAGGCCTTCGGCTTGTCCGATCCGCGCACCTACGGCTCGAAGAATCCCGGTGCCACCAACGTCCTGCGCAGCGGCAACAAAAAGGCGGCGGCGTTGACCCTGCTGGGCGACGGTTTCAAAGGCTGGCTGGCGGTATGGCTGGCGATCAGATTCGGTCCGCAATTCGGCGTCGGCGACACCGGCATTGCGCTGGTGACGATCACCGTGTTCCTCGGTCATTTATGGCCGGTGTTTTTCCGCTTCGTCGGCGGCAAAGGGGTGGCGACAGCGCTTGGCATCCTGCTGGCGCTGAACGTATGGCTCGCTCTGGCGACGCTGGTCACATGGCTGGTCGTTGCCTACGCATTCCGGTATTCGTCGCTGGCGGCGCTGATCGCCAGCGTGTTTGCTCCGTTCTACTACGGTCTGCTGTTCGGCAGCGCCGACGGCATCCTGCTGGCGGTGTTGGCGATGAGCGCGCTGCTGATCTTTCGCCATCGCAAGAATATCGCCAATTTGCTGGCCGGCAAGGAAAGCAGGATCGGTTCGAAGAAGAAGTGACCGCGTGCTTCACACGTAGAAAGCCCGGCGCAGGCCGTAATGCCGTTCGGTTAAGCCTGTTTTCCCAGTCGTCGTCCCAGCGCACGCTGGGACCCAGTGTCGTGAAAACGTCTAATACGACGCTGGGTCCTGACTTCCGTCAGGACGACAGTTGTGATGGACTGACGATGCGGCAAGGAGCTTTGTACACTTAACCGAACGGCATTACGGCCTGCGCCGGGCTTTCTACGCTCGTCAAATCGTGCTGCGTAATTCATCCAGCGGCCAGCGCGGCCGCACGTTGAACGCGTAGTCGCGTTTGGCGGCTTCAGGATGTTGTTGCAGGCGCATGGCGCCGGCAAATGCAATCATCGCGCCGTTGTCGGTGCAGAACTCCAGCTCGGGATAAAACACCTGATAGCGCCGTTTGGCTGCGGCGGCGTTCAACGCTTCGCGCAACTGCTTGTTGGCGCCGACGCCGCCGGCGATCACCAGACGCGTCATGCCGGTGTGCTTCAAGGCGTTCATGCACTTGGCAACCAGCACGTCGACGATGGCGTCGACGAAGGCGCGTGCGATGTTGGCCTTGTCCTGTTCGCAGATGTTGGTGGTCTGGTTCTTGACCACCGTCAGCACGGCGGTCTTGAGCCCGGAAAAACTGAAATCGAAGTTCTTGGAGTGCAGCATCGGACGCGGCAATTGATAGGCGCCCGGTTCGCCGAATTCGGCCAGTCGCGAAATCGCTGGGCCGCCCGGATAACCGAGACCGAGCAGCTTGGCCGATTTGTCGAAGGCTTCGCCGGCGGCGTCGTCGAGCGTTTCGCCCAGCAATGCATATTGGCCGACGCCGTCGACGCGCATCAATTGCGTATGGCCGCCCGACACCAGCAAGGCGACGAAAGGGAATGGCGGCGGGTTGGAAGACAGCAGCGGCGACAGCAGATGGCCTTCCAGATGATGTACGCCGAACACCGGTTTGTCCAGCGACAGGCCGAGGCCGCAGGCCACCGAGGCTCCCACCAGCAATGCGCCGGCCAGACCGGGGCCCTGCGTGTAGGCGATGGCGTCGATGTCGTTGTGGGCGATGCCGCTTTTTTCAAAGACTTGCCTCAGCAGGGGGATGACGCGGCGCACATGGTCGCGCGAGGCCAGCTCGGGAACGACGCCGCCGTATTCTTCATGCATGGCGATTTGCGAATGCAAGGCATGGGCGAGCAGGCCTTTTTGCGTGTCGTATAACGCCAGGCCGGTTTCATCGCAGGAGGATTCGACGCCGAGAACTATCATTGCAGCAGGGGAAACGGTGAGGGCGCCGAGGCGTCCGAAGGCGCTATTGTAAAGGAAAGACGCCTCCGACCTCGGCAGCGCGCAAGCCTTGCCTCATGGTGTACCCTTGCGCACATGAAAAACGAGGGCGATGTCATGACGGAATCAGGTAAGGAAATGCTGGCTGCGGCCCGCTTCATCAAGGAAATCGGCCGCGGCAAGGACGGCGCCCGCAGCCTCTCGCGCGACGACGCACACACGTTGTATGCGGCCATGCTGGAAGAGCGCGTCAGCGATCTCGAACTGGGTGCGATCTTGCTGGCCATGCGCGTCAAGGGCGAATCGGTGGACGAAATCGCCGGCTTTCTCGATGCCGCCGAAACGTCGTTTGCGCCGCTGCAAGCGCCGCAGGGCGCCTATGCGCCGGTGGTTCTTCCCAGCTACAACGGCTCACGCCACATGGCCAACCTGACGCCTTTGCTGGCCTTGCTGCTGGCGCGCGAAGGCGTGCCGGTGCTGATGCATGGCGTCACGCACGATCCGCAACGCGTCACCAGCGCCGAGATCTTCGCCGCCCTCGGCCTCCCTCATGCCGCCAGCGTGCAGGAAGCGGAAGCGGCGTTGGCGCGCCGACAACCGGTTTTCATCCCGATCCAGGTGCTGGCGCCGAAGATGGCGCGCCTGCTGGCCATGCGCCGCATTCTGGGTGTGCGCAATTCCACGCATACGCTGGTGAAGATCATGCAACCGTTCGCCGGTCCGGCCTTGCGCCTGACTTCCTATACGCACCCGGAATATCTGGAGATGCTGAGCAAGTATTTCGGCAGCGCGGCGCCGCATCAGCGCGGCGATGCCTTCCTGATGCGCGGCACCGAGGGCGAAACCGTCGCCAACGCGCGGCGCGCGCAGCAGATCGACTGGTTTCATGACGGACAGCGCACTATGCTGGTGGAAAAGCAGAAGGTGGCGGAAGAGATCCCCGATTTGCCGGAAGGCCGCGACGCCGACGTCACGGCACGCTGGATCGAGGCCGTGCTCAAAGGTGAGAAGACGGTGCCGATTGCCATTGTCGAACAGGTCGAACATTGCGTGGCTGTCGTTGCGGCCTTAAGCGCAGCGCGTTAGCTTGTGGAGCAATGTCTGGATGCAACGCATGCAATGATGGGCAGGGAGTTCAGACTTTGGTTTTGCCGCTCGCTTTTTCCGATGTGGGCGAGGCGATCTGGGCGAAGGCGAAGATCACTTCCTTGACGATCTTGCGTTGCGGCGCCGGCAGGTTGATGAAAGCCTCGAAAGCTTCGCGTTCGCGGTAGCCGATCGCTTCTTCCCAACGGGCGCGGCGCTTGTCGATCCGCTTGCCGATCTCTTCGCCGAAGCGCAGATGTTGCGGCGTGACAATGAGCCATTCGGCAAGCGTCTCCAGCTTGTCCTGATTAGGCATGGATTCACCGAGAAGCCAGCGTCGTACGCCGTGCAATGTCATCGGTTTTCCCCAATAGCGCAAATTGAACTCGCGTTCCAGGACGGCAGGTTTAGGCTCATATCCTGCTTTTTCCATCGAGGCGCGCAGTCGTTTTGCAAATTTTTCGTTCGCGTTTTCCATGACTGGAACTTACTGCCTAGTTGCTTAAAATTGGGTACTTTTAATTTTCTTAATAATTACGCTAATGATGTGACTTATAATCAAACCCGCGAATCGTCACGCCGGTCTGTTTATATTGTCTTATTTTTAAGTTGACTGATAGATAACAATTGTAACGTGTGGGTATATGTCTACATGACGTCCGGCAAGTCTTCCTGGCCGGTAAGGCAAGCGCCTGCAGACCTTCTGAGTTCTCTCGGACAGAAAAAGCCGGTACGCGCAATGATGTCGCAAAGCAAGTAACGCGTCACTGCAGCATGGCTAAAAAAGCAGTTTGTTTCAGACTCCGGAAATGCATGCGAGGAAGCCGGGCGTATTTGACGCAAACGAGCTAGAATAGGCGCGGATAAAGGGATTGCGCCGGTTGTCGCGAATGAATAACGAGCAAACGACAGCCAGCAATGCCTGCAAAAACCATGAGCGTCTGCGACGCTCTTTTCTTCTGCTTTTGTTTGTAAAAATCGGATGCGCCGCCCACGCGTCGAACCAGCTTCGTTTTGTTGTAGTGAATTACTGAGATTCATTTCGTAACGTGCAGTTTGAACGGAAGATGCAGACGGATTTTTCAGATCATGGCTGGCTCCTATAACCTTTTGCTGATTTGCTTTTCACTATTTGTTGCGACCCTGGCTTCGTACACGGTATTGGAAATCGCTGAACGCATTTCATCCCAGGAAACTGCGCGCTATCGTCGCATGTGGCTTTGCGGCGGCGCGATGGTGTTCGGCGTCGGCATCTGGGCCACCCATTTCACCGGCATGCTGGCGTTCCAGTTGCCGATCAACGTCGGTTACGACGCGCTCCTCACTTCCATTTCGCTGTTGCTGTGCATCGGCCTGTCGCTGTATCTGCTGCAGCGGGCCACCCAGCGCCGCTTGCGCTGGCCGCGCATGCTGGCCGACGGCGCCGGCCTGGGAGCGGTCTTGTCGCTGGTGCATTTTCTCGGTTTGAGCGCGATGAAGGTGACGCCGGCACCGCATTACACGCATTGGCTGGCAGCGGTGGCGGTCATGCTGGCGATGGCCACGGCGACGCTGAACATCTGGATCGTCTTCATGCTCAATGTGCGCAAGAGCGACAATTTCTGGAAGCGGGTTGCGCTGGCGGCGGTGTTGGGTCTGGGGATTTTCGGCATGCACTGCCTGGGTATGGCGGCTGCCGTTTTTGCGCCGGACAGCATCGGCAGCGCCGGCGGCGGCATGGACAGCGACAAACTGATGAGCGCGGTGATTCTCGGCACCTTGTTCATCCTGATCGCGGCGCTGATTTTCAGTGGTGCGCAAAAGACCAAGCTGCTCAAGAAAATCGTCGGACGCACCAACGACAAACTGCTGCATTTCGCCACGCACGATGTCCTGACCGGCCTGCCCAATCGCGCTTTGCTGGCTGAACGCATCCAGCATGCGATCCATGTCTCCAAGCGCAGCGGCCTGTCGTTTGCGGTGCTGTTCATGGATCTGGACGGTTTCAAGGCGATCAACGATTCGCTCGGCCACGCGGTCGGCGACGGCTTGCTGGTTGCGGTCGGCCAGCGCATCCGCGCCTGCATCCGCAGCGAGGACATGGTGTCGCGTATCGGCGGCGACGAGTTCGTGGTGGTGATGGGCAATCTCGCTTCGCCGGAGGTAGTGGAAAACCTGTCGGAAAATATCCTCAGCGTGCTGCGCCAGGATTTCCGCGTCGACGATGCGACGCTGCGCGTGACGTCGAGCATCGGCATCGCCGTCTATCCCAACAGTGGCGATACGGTCGATGCGTTGATGAAGAACGCCGACGCGGCGATGTACGAGGCCAAACAGAACGGGCGCAACACCTACCGTTTTTTTGAACCGGCCATGCACGCCAGCGCAATGCGCCACCTGACCATACGCCATGCCTTGCAGCAAGCGGTGGAGCACAACCAGTTGTCGCTGCATTTTCAGCCCAAGTTCGAAGGCCGCGAGCGCACGTTGACCGGCGTCGAAGCCCTGTTGCGCTGGGACCACCCGGAGCTGGGCAGCATGAGTCCAACCGAGTTCATACCAATCGCCGAACGTTCCGGCCAGATCATTTCCATCGGCGACTGGGTCTTGCGCGAAGTGTGCGCGCAGATTGTCTGCTGGGACGCCGCGGGCGTGCCGCCGGTCAAGGTGGCGCTGAATCTGTCGCCGTTGCAGATGCGGCCCGACCTGGTCGACAGCATCACCGCCATCGTCAGCCAGGCCGGCATTTCGCCGCAGCGCCTGATGTTTGAAATCACCGAAACGGCGGCGATGAAGAACGTCGAAAAGAGTGCGCGCATCATCACCGATCTGCAAGCGCTCGGCTACGACATCGCGATCGACGATTTCGGCGCGGGCTATTCCAGTTTGGCGTACTTGCAGCAGTTCCATTGTCGCCAGCTCAAGATCGACAAGTTCTTTACCTCGCGCCTCGACCAGGGTGGTGAATCGGGGCTGGCCATTGTATCGGCCATCATCGCGCTGGCGCATGCGCTGAATATGGAGGTGGTCGCGGAAGGCGTGGAAACCGAGGCTCAGCTTGAAGCGCTGCAAAAACTCAACTGCGACCAAGTACAGGGATTCCTGCTGGCGCGCCCGGCTGCGGCGGTCGAGGTGCAGCAATTGCTTGGACCGGGCCGGGCGTTTGCCTGAAGTTGCAATTACTGCGGCTGGGCAACGCGCCGCTGGATCACGCGCAGATACCAGGTCAGGAAGAACGCTACCAGCCCGAGGCTGATGCTGTTGCCCAGCCAGAAGCCGGCGGCGCCGTGCAGCCATGGCGGCGAAACGCCGAACGGATCGAGGCCGAGGAGGTAACCGCCGCCCAATCCTATTCCCCATAGCGCAACCGCGTAGATCACCGTCGGAATCACTGCCACCTTATAGGCGCGCAGCACGAACGCGGTCGTCACTTGCAGCGAATCGAACAACTGATAAAAGGCAATGAACAGGAACAGCGGCAGCGCCGAGGCGATGATGATTTCATCGGGCGTATAGGCGCGGATAATGTCCTCGCGCGCAAACCACACTACCACGCCGATCAGCACCGACAGGATGGCCGACAGGCGGATGCCGGCGCGCGAAATCTTTTTCGCGCTGGGCCAGTCGCGCGCGCCGATGGCATGCGCCACGAGGGTGCCGGTGGCGTTGGCCAGCGATAGCGGCAGCATGTACAGCACGGTGCCGACGTTAGCCGTGATCTGGTGGCCCGCCACGGCGACCGCACCTAGCCGCGCGATGAAGATCGCCATCAGCGTGAAGGCTGTGACTTCGATGAAATAGCTCAGGCCCATCGGGATGCCGAGTTTGAGCAGGCCAAGCTGCGCTTTCCACTGCGGTTTGACGAAGCCGCTGCCGAACACGCGCAACTCGTGATAAATCGGTGCGGCGCGCACCAGCGCCCAGCCGGTCAGCAGCATCAGCCAGGCAATCAGACTGGTGGCGATGGCGCAGCCGGGGCCGCCGAAAGCGGGCAGGCCGAGGCCGCCGAAAATGAACCAGGCGTTCAGGGGGATTTTCAGCAGCAGGGCGCCGATCTGGATCGCCATGACCATCTTGGGACGCGAAATGGCGGTATTGAGCGCGGCATAAACGCGAAAGCCCAGCGTCGCCGGCAACGCCAGCGCCTCAATGCGCAGGTAGAGCGTGGCCTTCTCGGCCAGCTCGGGAGAGGCCTGCGCGAACGACAGGAACACCGGCGAAAACAGCAGCACCAGGCTGCCGGCGCAACTGAGGAAGAATGCCAACCACAATCCCTGCTTCACTTCGAGGCCGATATCGCTGAGCCGGCGCGCGCCGTAGAGCTGGCCGATGACGGGCAGCAGCGCCTGCAGCACGCCGGACAGACCGACGAATACGCTGACGTAAATCGACACGCCCAGCGCCAGCGCCGCCAGATCCATCGCTGAAAAGCGCGACACCATGGCGGTATCGATCACGCCGTTGGCGATCAGCGCCAACTGGCCGATCAGGATGGGCCAGGCGAGCGAGGCGATGCGAAAAGTGTAGGTACGTGATGTCATGCAATAAAAAATCAACGCCGGCATTGCTGCAGGCGGCGGGGGCCATCATCCGCGCGGGAGCGCATGATGAACCGGGGACGTCCGCCCGGGCTAGCGGCCTACGCGGCGATACAGGCGGAAGCGTTCGTCGCGGTCGGAAGGACGGCGGCCTTCCCACAGCAATTGCCAGCGGCCCTCGTACTGACGCAGCATCTGTTCGGCGTTCTGGTTGTCGATGCTGTCTTGCAGCAGCAGGAAATCGCAGCGCATGTCCGGACGATCTTCGAAGCGCACATTGCCGAAGTAGGCGAACGAGGCGCGCTGCGCCGGACCGACATTGGATTCCACGCATTGTTTGACTACCGGCATGTTGTCTGCGATTTGCTGCGCCACGCCGGCATAGCTCTTGCCGTAATTGATCCACGGCAGCCACAAGGTCATCAGCAAGACCCAGCACAGGATTACGCCGCCGGACGACAGCACCACCGCGCGCCACAGCACCGAAGGCCGGCGCGAGATGCGCCAATGGACCAGCAATATCCAGAAAATGCTGGTCAGGATCGCTATCGCCAGCGCGATCATGTTGAAGCCGGGTTGGTAGCCGGGCGCGAGTTTGAAGGCGTTCTTGGCGATTTGCGCCGGCCAGCCGGTTTCCTTGGCGATCCAGCCGATCCAGATGAATGCGGCGCAGGTGGTCAGCGTCATTACCGAGAACCAGTCCACCGCATTGATGGCGCCGCGCTTCATGGTCGGGATGCCGAAGGCGGCGAGGATGGCCAGCGCCGGCAGCAGCGGCAACAGGATGCCTTCCTCGCTGTGCACGTTGAGCAGCACCAGCAGCGTCAGCGGGATGAAGAAGGCCAGCGGCAGCGAGATGTGCAGCGATTGCGGCTGGCGGCGCCAGGCGTATACCGCCCAGCCGGCGAACGGCCAGGCCGGCCAGGCAAACCAGACGCCGTACTTCAGGAAGAATTTCAGCGAAGCCAGCGTGGGCCAGTTGATCTGATAACTATTCCAGCTCAGCCAAGTGGAGAATTGCGCAGCGGCTTCCGGCAGCAGGGCGCGGATGGAAAATACCCAGATCACGCAGATTGCCAGCGCCGTCGGCAATACCACGCACAGCAGCGATTTGAAGACAGGGCGGTGATACAGGCCGGACAGCGTCAGCAAGCCCAGCAGCACGCCGGCCGGCAGCAGCCAGCCGTGCGTGAGCACCAGCAGGCCCAGCACCGCTCCCAGCGAGAGCGCCTGGTGCGGCTTGTTGGTGTCGAACACACGCACCGCGCTATAGATGGCATAGGCCACCAGCGCGATTTGCAGCGTCTTGGCGCTGGTTTCGTGGCTGTGCAGCAGCAGGCCGAGGAAGCCGAGGTAAATCAGGAAAGCGCCGTCGGCCAGCGTGCGGCCGAAATCGCGCGGCTCCGGCTGGCCGCCGAAGGCCAGCTTGAGCGGTTGCGCTTCACTGCGGCGACCCAGCAGGTAAGTGGCGTACCAGATCGACAACGAGCCGATCAGGAAGCAGCCCACCGTCGAGAGGCGCGCCGCCAGCGGGTCGCTCAGCAGCCAGCCGAACAGTTTGATGCAAAGGGCGCCGAACCAGTAGGCCAGCGGGCTTTCGGCCGGCATCGCCATGCCGGCGATATTCGGCGCCAGCCAGTCCTGCAGCGTGCCGTGCGCCATGGTCCACATGATGCCGAAGCTGGCGGCATCGTCATTCTTCCACGGGTCGCGGCCGATCAGGCCGGGCAGGATGTACAGCAAGCCCAATGCAAGCAAGCCCCAGCGAGGCAGAGCATTGGTCGCGGCGGCAGGGAGACGGACGGGCTTCATCAAGATGTTATTGCTCTTTTACGTTTTTGCACTATTCGGGTGCGGTGGCTGGGTATCGGTTCGCAGGCGATATTGTGCAGCAAAACACTGTTAAAAGTTGTATTAGACCGTAACTGGCGCGTGGTCGGGCAGATGCCGATTGAGGCAGATGAGACAGTTCGCGGATTGTCGCGGACAAAAAACAAAAAAGGCAGCCTGAGCTGCCTTTTTCGCCATTGCGCAGAAATCAGCCTGCTGCGACTTGGGTCTTGGAACCGACGGCGCCGAACTTTTGGCGGAATTTCTCGACGCGACCTGCGGTGTCGACGATCTTGTGCTTGCCGGTGTAGAACGGGTGCGATTCGGAAGAAACTTCAATCTTCACGAGCGGATATTGCTTGCCTTCGAATTCGGCTGTTTCGCGTGTGCCGATGGTCGAGCGGGTGACGAATTTGAAGTCGTTCGAAACGTCGTGGAACAGAACTTCACGGTAATCGGGATGGATGCCTTGTTTCATTTTTTGCCTTGAAAATTAATGGTAGCCAATCGCCACTTCGTCGGTCGTCTTGCTCCTTGACCCGATTGCCGATCACTTGCCGGGGATGAAAAGTGCGAAATTATACAATGAAATCATGGGTTTGCGTCAAATGCAAACGCGGTCGGCATGGATCGATTCGTCGTTTGCCGCTGTTGTGCCTGATCTTTCGTCGTTTTTAGGCTGTCAAAGTTAATTGTTTGATAATTTTTTCGTGGATATCCGGACGTTGAAGGCATAAAAAATCCGGCATGTCGTCATGCCGGATTCCGGATTGTTGCGCGGTGATCGCTGTATTTAGCTGCCGCGGCGCATCATGTCGAAGAACTCGGCATTGTTCTTGGTGGATTTCATCTTGTCGAGGATGAATTCCATTGCTTCGATTTCATCCATGTCGTACATCAGCTTGCGCAGCACCCAGATCTTTTGCAGTTGATCGGGTTTGATCAGCAATTCTTCGCGGCGCGTGCCGGACTTGCTGAGGTTGATGGCCGGGTAGACGCGCTTCTCGGCGAGACGGCGTTCCAGGTGGACTTCCATGTTGCCGGTGCCCTTGAATTCTTCGTAGATCACGTCATCCATGCGGCTGCCGGTCTCGATCAGCGCGGTGGCGATGATGGTCAGCGAACCGCCTTCTTCGATGTTGCGCGCAGCGCCGAAGAAACGTTTCGGACGTTGCAGGGCATTGGCGTCGACGCCGCCGGTCAGGACCTTGCCGGATGCCGGGATCACGGTGTTGTAGGCGCGCGCCAGGCGGGTGATCGAGTCCAGCAGGATGACCACGTCCTTTTTCATTTCGACCAGGCGCTTGGCTTTTTCCAGCACCATTTCGGCGACCTGGACGTGGCGCGTGGCCGGTTCGTCGAAGGTCGATGCGACCACTTCGCCGCGCACCGAGCGCTGCATTTCGGTAACTTCTTCCGGACGTTCGTCGATTAGCAGGACGATCATGACGGTGTCGGGGTGGTTGGTGGTGATCGCGTGGGCGATATGCTGCAGCATGACCGATTTGCCGGACTTCGGCGACGCCACCAGCAGGCCGCGCTGGCCGCGGCCGATTGGCGCGATCAGGTCGATGATGCGACCGGTGATGTTTTCCTCGCCGCGCATATCGCGTTCCAACTGCATGATCTTGTTCGGATGCAGCGGCGTGAGGTTTTCAAACAGGATGCGGTGCTTGGAGGCTTCCGGCGCTTCGCCGTTGACCTTGTCGACCTTGACCAGCGCAAAGTAGCGCTCGCCGTCTTTTGGGGTGCGCACTTCGCCTTCGATGGAGTCGCCGGTGTGCAGGTTGAAGCGGCGGATTTGTGAAGGCGAGATGTAAATATCGTCGGTGGACGCCATATAGCTGGCGTCGGGCGAGCGCAGGAAGCCGAAGCCGTCAGGCAACACTTCGAGGGCGCCATCGCCAAAAATCTGTTCTCCCGATTTCGCGCGTTTTTTGAGGATCGCGAACATCAGTTCTTGTTTGCGCAGGCGCGCTGCGTTATCGATGTCCAGACTGATTGCCATTTCGAGCAATGCGGAGACGTGTAACGCCTTTAATTCTGATAAGTGCATAAGAGTGTCCCGGGACGGGAATAAAAAAGGTGGGGGAGGGAGTTACGTGGTGTGTTAATGAAACCAACGAAGGAAAACCAAAAAAGAACGGGCTTGCCTATTCAGCCAGGCAAGCGCAGGCGGCGATACGAGCGTATCGCCGCGGTAAGTCTCAGATATTGCTGTCGATGAACGAGGTCAGTTGGCCTTTTGCCAGTGCGCCGACCTTTTGCGCTGCAGCGACGCCGTTCTTGAACAGAATCAGGGTCGGGATGCCGCGGATGCCGAACTTGGCGGGAATGTTCTGGTTCGAATCGACGTCCAGCTTGGCGATCTGCAGCTTGCCGTCGTATTCCTTGGCGACTTCTTCCAGAATCGGGGCGATCGCTTTGCAAGGACCGCACCATTCAGCCCAGAAGTCCACCAGGACCGGCTTGTCGGATTTCAGAACGTCGGCTTCGAAAGAGGCGTCGGAGATGTGCTTAATGTTTTCGCTCATGATAATAAGTCTCTGTATGAGGGATATAGTCAGTGGTCAAATAGCGCCGGGAGAACATACCATTTGCTTGGCGTATGCCATCAACGCTTCCTGGATTGCAATGTAGCAGGTGGAGTCGTTGTGCCCTAATTCAAGTTATTTTGAAGTGCGGCAACGGGTATTCGGCGGGGTACGGAGGCAATCATAACCCATTTTTGGGAAAAGTGTGCCCGCTGCTTTTCAGAACTCATTTCATCAATAGGCATGGGATGCGCTCTGATATGCAGCCTTGATGCAAAGCCTGTCTCCAATTGGCGCAGCCTCTCGCATACAATGCCGCAGAGGCGTCCCGGATCGATAGATTCCGGCAATGCTTTCGATAAATATTTATTTTCTCTCCGGCCGCTTGTGCCGGCGTCTTTCCGGATCCGTTTTCAATGCTGCATTCGCCCCTGCTGATTACCCCTTCGATCGATTTCTGGCCGCAAACCGCGGCTGCGTTGCTTGACGCGGATCATATGCTGGGCGCCGCCGTGCGCGCCGGATCGCGCGATTTTTCAGGCTATCAGGTGGTGGTGCCGGCGTTTTCGCATGCGGTGCACTGGCGTGCGGCGCTGGCGCAGGAACTGGCGCGGATGTCGCCCCGGCATGCCGGCTTCATCCCGCCGCGCATCAACACCATGGCCGGCTGGCTCGCCATGCAGGCGCCGCCGCCGGCGCAGGACGACAGCGAACGCCTGATGCAGCTCTATGCGCAATTGCGCCAGCACGGCTGGCTCAAGAAGATGTTCACGGCGCGCCGCAATACCGATTTGCTGCCGCTGGCGCAGACGCTGCTGTCGCTCTCGGACGAGCTGACCCAGGCTTTGCTGCCGGCCATGGAGCGCGCTCCGGGCGACGCCGACGTGCGCTGGCAGGCCGCCATGGACCAATTGCCGCCGTCGGCGCGCAGCATGCTGTCCGACGAGGCGCAACTGGTGTGGTCGATCTGGAAGAGCCAACTCGACGGCAACGACAAGACCGCGCAGCGCTATGCGCGCATGCTGGCGTTGGCGAAACCCGGTGCGCATGCCCCGCTGGCGCCGCTGATGTGGATCAGTCCGGTCGCGCCCGAGCCGATGGAGCAGGCTTTCCTTGAAGTCTACGGCGAACATGCCGAGGTGCAGCCGGTGCAGATCGACTGGCGCGGTCCCGACATTGCGCTGCTATACCAGACCGCCTGGCCCGAATTGTGCGATGCGCCATTGGCGCCCATGCCGGATGATCTGTTCGCACCGCGCATGGATGCGCCGACGCTGGAGTTATGCCCGGCAGGCAGCCTCGAAGACGCTTCGCTGCAAAGCGTGCAGATCGTGCTCGACTGGCTGCGGCAGGGCAAGGACGACATCGCCATCGTCGCCCAGGACCGCGTCAGCGCGCGTCGCCTGCGCGCCTTGCTGGAACGCGCGCAAGTCTCGGTGGCGGACGAAACCGGCTGGAAGCTGTCGACCACGCGCGCCGCGGCGGCGATGGCCGCCTGGTGCGACGTCGTCACTTCACGCGGCGAGACCACCGCATTGCTCGACTTGCTGAAGTCGCCGTTCATTTTTGCCGGCATGGCGGACAAAGCCGGTGCCGTGATGCAGATCGAGTGGCAATTGCGGCGCGAAAATATCTCCGGAGAATGGCGCAGCGTGCTGGCGCCGTTCAACGCCGGATCGGCCGCCGCGGAATGCCTCGGCGCCATCGCCGCGCAGGCGGCCGTGTTCGACGGGCGCAAGAGCCTGGCGGCCTGGAGCGAGTGCGCGCAGCAGTTGCTCGATGCGCTCGACATGCGCAGTGCTTTCGTGCAGGATGTCGCCGGACAGCAGGTGCTGCAATTGCTGGAAGATATCGGCGCCAGGAACGCCGATGCCAACGGCAGCGACATGTTTTCCTTCGCCGAATGGCGCGCGTTGCTGAACTTGCAGCTCGACGCCGTCACCTTCATGCCGCCGATCACCGACCGCCGCGTCGTTATGTTGCCGCTCAACGGCGCGCGCCTGCGCAATTTCGACGCCGTGCTGGTGATCGGCGCCGATGCCGAACACCTGCCGTCGCAGCCGCAGGAAATGCTGTTCTTTTCCAATGCCGTGCGCCACGAACTCGGGCTGCCCACGCGTCTTTCGCGGCAACGCCAGCAATTGCGCGACCTGACCGAGCTGCTGTGCGCGAATCGCGAAGTCGTGCTGTGCTGGCAGACCCACAAGGACGGCGAACCGAATCCCAAAAGCCCGTGGCTGGAGCGACTGGAACTGTGCTTGGCCAAGGCCGGCATGGCGCCGATACGTGAGCGCCGCCATGCTTTGCCGCTGCATGAACTGGCGGCATCGCCGTCGACCATGCCGACGCCTGCCGCGCCGGCCTTGCTGCCGGCCAGATTGTCGGCCAGCGCTTATAACCGGCTGGTCGCGTGCCCCTACCAGTTTTTTGCCCAGCATATGCTGCGCGTGAACGTGATGGATGAGTTGTCCGACATGCCCGAGAAGCGAGATTACGGCGGCTGGCTGCATGAAATCCTGATGACATACCACGAGACCGTGCGCGACGCGAACACGCCGCCGGAGCAGCGCACGGCATTGCTGGCGACGATTTCGGATGAGGTATTCGACAAGGCGATCCGCGAGCATCCCTCTGCGCTCGGTTACGCCGCGCGCTGGCAAAAAGTGATGCCGGCCTATCTGGTCTGGGCCAATGAACGCGAAGCGCAAGGCTGGCATTTCGTGCTGGGCGAGTTGCCTTTGCAGCATGCGCTGGAATGGGACGGCGGCAGCATCGAACTCTATGGCCGCCTCGATCGCGTCGATGAAAATAGCGAAGGCGAGCGTGCCGTGCTCGACTACAAGACGAGCTCGTTGCAATCGTTGGTGGTCAGGCTCAAGAATGCCGAAGATCACCAGTTGCCCTTCTACGGTCTGCTGTCCGGGCAAAGCATGGCCGCCGCGCATTACGTCGCATTGGAAACCTTCAAGGACAGGACCGGCGACGTTGCCGCGCCGGATTTCGAGCATCAACAACAGGCATTGAAGCAACAGATCGTCACGGTCATGCAGGCGGTCGGCGATGGCGCGCCGTTGCCAGCCAATGGCATCGAATCGGTTTGCCAGTATTGCGACGTGCGCGGCCTGTGCCGCAAGGGAGTCTGGCAATGAGCGCCGATCAAGGCATTGCGCCGATTTCCGCTTACGAAATCAATGGCCGTCCGGCCGAAGCCGCAGCCTTCACGGCAGCCGCCTGCGACCCGCATCGGTCGGTGGTGGTGGAAGCCTGCGCCGGCAGCGGCAAGACCTGGCTGCTGGTGGCGCGCATGCTGCGGCTATTGTTGGCCGGCGCGCAACCGGCCGAGCTGCTGGCCATCACTTTCACGCGCAAGGCCGCGCAGGAAATGCGCGAACGCCTGATGGAGCTGTTGCATGACCTGACGCTCGCGCCGGCCGACAAGGCGCGCAGCCTGCTGCTGGAACGCGGCATCGGCGAAGGCGAACTGCCGCGCGCGATGCCGCTGGCGCGCGGCTTGTACGAGCAGATACTGGCCGGGCAACAGGGGTTGTCGATCGATACCTTCCATAGCTGGTTCGCGCGCCTCTTGCAGATCGCGCCGCTCGCTTCGGGCGTGCCGCACGGCTACGCGCTGACCGAAAAAAACGGCGAACTCATGAACGAGGCTTACCGCCGCTTCATGCAGGCGATGCAAAGACCGGAACGTCAGGAGACCAAGCAGGCCCTGCTGGAACTGTACGATCTGGCCGGCGACAGCGGCGCCCGGCGCTTGCTGGACGCCTTCATCGACAAGCGCGCCGAGTGGTGGGCGGCGACCATGCCGCCGCTGTCGTCGGACGAGGCGCCGTTGCAATGGCTGGAACAATTGTGCGGCCCCGATGCGGCGCGCGATGCCCGGCTGGATGTCTGGACCGATGAAGTCCTGAAGGCGCGGCTATATGAAATATCGTCGGTTCTTGGCAAGGGAGCGGTTGCCAATCAGAAGCGTGCCGTCGCGATCGAGACGCTGGTGAGCGGCGAAGCGTCGCCGGAGAATTTCATCGCGCTGGCGGCGCAGTTCTACGACGACGCCGACAAGCCGCGCGGCAACAATGCGCGCACCAAGGCATTGAAAGCGGCGTTGGCCGGGCACTACGGCGTCGACGAAGCCGCCGCCGTGTCGCTGTTCGAAGAAATTTTCGAGCTGACCGGCAACGCCTTGAAGCAATTGCAGCGCCGCAGCGGCGAAGGCATCGTACTCAAACTCAATCGCGCCTTGTTCGCGGCAGGACGCGCCTATCTCGACGCCTATCAGGAGGTCAAGGCCGAGCAGCGCGTATTCGACTTCGCCGATCTCGAATGGCATGCCTATCGCCTGCTCACCAACGAAGAGAGCGCGGCGTATCTGCAAAGCCGACTCGACGCGCGCTACAAGCACATCCTGCTGGACGAATTCCAGGACACCAATCCGCTGCAATGGAGCATCGTGCGCGCCTGGCTGCGCGCCTATGGCGACGATGCGGCGCAACCCAGCGTGTTTGTGGTGGGCGATCCCAAGCAATCGATTTACCGCTTCCGCCGCGCCGAGCCGCGCGTGTTCGCGGCGGCGCGGGCCTTGCTGGAACAGCAGGGCGCCGCCGTGCTGCGCGCCAATCAGACGCGTCGCAACGCCAGCGCGATTGTCGATGTGCTCAACGCCAGTTTTGCCGGCCGCAACGCACTGTTTGCGCCGCAGACCACGCTCGGCATGCAAGGCGGCGCGGTGTGGCGTTTGCCGCTGGTGCAGGCAGCGGCAGAGGTCGAAGCAGAGCAGAACGCGGCCGGCGCACAGTCGACGCCGATGCGCAATCCGCTGACTACGCCGCGCGAGGAAGAGGACGACGCGCGCCGCCGCGACGAAGGGCGACAAGTGGCGCAAGCCATCCTGCTGGCGCGTCGGCGCATCATGGTCAAGGGCGAGCAGGGCGACCGCGCGCTCAAGTGGGGCGACGTCATGTTGCTGGTGAAAAAACGCCGCCACCTGATCGCCTATGAAAGCGCATTGCGCGAGGCCGGTATTCCGTTCGTTTCCGACAAGCGAGGCGGCCTGCTCGACTCGCTCGAAATCGCCGACCTGATTGCCTTGCTGACTTTCCTGATCACGCCCAACGATGCGCGCGCTCTGACGCATGTGCTGAAGAGCCCGATCATTGGCGCATCCGACGACGACCTGATCATACTGGCGCAACGCAGCGAATCCGATTGGTGGAAACGCGTGCTCGCCCAGCATGCATCGGGTCTGGCGTCGCCGGCTATCGCGCGCGCCGCGCAACTGCTGGCGCAATGGCTGGCCGCCGCGCCGCACTATCCGGTGCACGACTTGCTCGACATGATCCTGCATCAAGGGCAACTGGTGGCGCGCTACGCGCAAGCGGCGGCGCTCGCCATGCGCACGCAGGCATTGGGAAACATCGACGCCTTCGTCGAACTGGCGCTCAATCTCGACGCCGGCCGTTATCCCAGCCTGCCGAAGTTCATCGATGCCCTGCGCGTATTGCAGCGCCATGCCGAAAGCGATGCGCCCGATGAAGCCAGCATCGACGCCGCGGCAGACGCGGTGCGCATTCTCACCGTGCACAGTGCCAAGGGCCTGGAGGCGACGGTGGTCGTGATGATGGATGCCAATCACAGCGATCCTGCCAACGATAATGTCGGCATCCTGTGCGACTGGCCGCAAGACGAAGACGCGCCGACGCATTTTTCCGCGTTCGGCCGCAAGAGCGAACGCGGCATGGCGCGCGACCGTTGGTTCGACGCCGAAGAGCATTTCAGGATGCAGGAAGACTGGAACTTACTTTATGTCGCCGTCACGCGCGCCAAGCAATTGCTGATCGTGAGCGGCGTCGCCGGCGCCAAGGGCACGCTGGAAGGCGGCATCCAGGACGGTAGCTGGTATCACCGGCTGTTCGACCGGGCCGGCGAAGCCGAGGGCGTGGAGGACATCGATCCGCCGACGCAGGTTAACGACGACGCGCCAATGCAAGAAGAAACGTTTGCGCTGCCGCTGTTCATCCCGGCGCCGCAGCCCGCGTCGCACATCGACGCGCCGGAGAATTATCGCAACGACGCCATCGATGAAGGCGTGGCCCTGCATGCGCTGCTGGAACGTACGCTGCATGCGCACGCATGGCCGCCGACGTTGCCCGACGAGGCGACCATCGCGCGCTGGTTGCCGTGTCCGCGGCCGCTGGCGGCAGTGATACGCGCCCAGGCCGAAAAGATATTGACGCAACCGGCGCTGGAGCGTTTCTTCAATCCCGCCTTGCATCGTCATGCCCGCAACGAGATGGACATCGTCACCGACGAAGGCGTATTGCGTTGCGATCGCGTGGTGGTGTTCGACGACGAAGTCTGGATTCTCGATTACAAACGCAACCTGCTCGACAGCGAGCGCACCGCTTACCAAGAGCAGCTTGCGGGCTACCGCGAGGCGATGTTGTCGGTGTTTTCTGACAAGCGAATCAGGTCTGCACTGATTACAGCCGACGGCCGCCTCTGGGAATAATGATCGCGCTTTTACCATTCAGAATAACGACGACCACAACACCGCAACACAGGAAAATATTTCGTTTAATATAAAACTGGTTTATTCTCCGTAACTTCGTAAGCTTCGCTTCATTTCAATCATCTTCAGTGCGTCTTCTTCGATGCATCGTCAGGGAACAGACGATGCTTGAGCGCACCGTCAACACAAATCATGTCAGGAGGAGCTATGCAGTGGACTCTTCCGTCTTTCGCCCTTGCGCAACCGGTTCAATGGAACGCGTTGCTGCTGTTCGGTAGCTTGTTGCTGTTCGGGTTGATAGCCGGTCATATCGTGTCGAAGTCGCCGTGGGTGCCGCGCATCACTGGTTATCTGATCGTCGGTTTCATTCTCGGTGGCGGCGGCCTGAACTGGTTGTCGGGCGATGTGCTGAGCGTGACCAACATCTTTGCCGACATTGCTGTGGCGCTGGTGGTGTATCAGCTTGGACGTTATGTCGACATCGGCTGGCTCAGGCGCGAAAAATGGCTGCTTGCGACCGTCGTGACGTCGGCAGTGCTGTGTTTCGTTCTCGTCAGTCTGGCGCTGCTGTGGTTCGGTACGTCGCAGGTGCTGGCGCTGCTGGGCGGCGTGTGGGCGATTGCAACGGCGCCTGCGGTGGTGCTGGTGGTGCTGCGCGACCTCAAGGCCGAAGGCCAGGTGACGCGGCGTCTGGCGGCAATGACGGCGCTCAACAACTTCGTCGCCATCCTTGCGGCCTATGCCTTGTTGCCGGTGATTGCGCATGAGTCCGGTACGCCGGTGCCGACGCTGGTGGAGCACACCCTGTATTCGCTGGTCGGTTCTTTCGTGCTGGCTTACGTGACCTACTGGCTGATGATGCCGCTGGCGCGTTTGCTGGGCCGTCAGGGCAGCCGCCAGTTCGTGCTGGTGATCTCGGTGATTGCCCTGGCGATCGGCGTGGCCCATGCCTTGCGCCTGCCTGTGATGCTGACGATGCTGATTTTCGCGATCCTGTCGAAGAACCTCGATCGTCAGTATGACCTGATGGAACTCGAGTTCGGCGTCGCCAATGAATTGTTCGTGGTGATGTTGTTCGTGACCGTTGGCGCATCGATGCGCCTGTCGGATCTGAGCATGGTCGGCTTGTCGGTGCTGATCCTGATTGCCGCGCGGTTTGTGGCGATGGGTTGCGGCGTATTCCTGTTTGCGCGCTTTGCGCGCATGAACTGGAAGCAGGCCGGCTTGCTCACGCTGGGCACCTTGCCGATGACCGAAGCGGGACTCGGCCTGATGCAGACGATTTCCTCCCTGTACCCGCACACCACGGCCGATGTCGTGCCGCTATTGGCGGGATGTCTGATCGTGCTGGAATTGTTCGGCCCCGTCGCCACGCAATTCGCCCTGATCAAATCTGGAGAAAGCGGACGCGAATGACAAACACACCTATCCATGAAGAAGGTTTAATGACCAGCGCGGGCATCTTGCCGTTTACCTCATCGACGCCGTTCACGATGGGGATCGAACTTGAGTTGCAACTGGTCAATCGCCGCAACTACAACCTCGCCAGCGACGCTGTCGACCTGCTGACCTGGATCGCGCCGCGCGAGTTGCAGAAGCAGATCAAGCTGGAGATGACGCAGGGGATGATCGAGCTCAATTCCGCCGTGCATACCCGCGTCGATGAACTGATCGAAGAATTGAAGGGACTGCGCGCGGCATTGAATCGCGGTGCGCAATATCTCAACATCGATGTCTCCGGCGGCGGCGCGCATCCTTTCCAGCACTGGAACGAACAGCGCATCACGCCGAGCGAACGGTTCTACCATCTGCATGAAAAATACGGCTACCTGGCCAAGACCTTTACCGTATTTGGCCAGCATATCCATATCGGTGTGGCCAACGGCGACGATGCGCTGTATCTGACGCATGCATTCTCGCGTTTTGTGCCGCACTTCATTGCGCTGTCGGCGGCCTCGCCATTCTACCAGGGCGCGGACACCAAATTCGATTCGTCGCGCAGCAACGTGGTGCGCGCTTTCCCGTTGTCGGGCACGGCGCCGGTGCAGACGAAATGGGCCGAGTTCGAGACCTATTACGACGAGTTGCTGCAAATGGGCATCGTCGCCAGCATGAAGGATTTTTACTGGGACATCCGCCCCAAGCCGGAATACGGCACCGTCGAAATCCGCGTCTGCGACACGCCGCTGACCATCGAGCACGCCGCGCACCTGGGCGCCTATGCGCAATTGCTGGCGCGCTGGATACTGACCGAGCGGCCGTTCGTGATGCGCGATGATTTTTACCTGTTGTACCAGTACAACCGTTTCGAAGCCAGCCGCTTCGGCCTCAACGGCATGTTGGCGCTGCATGGCGAGACGCCGGCGACTTCGAGTAAACTGCCGATCTTCGAGCATTTGTTGCTGCAATTGCAGTTGTTGCAGCCGTACGTGCAAAACGAGGTCGAAGAACTCACCCTGAAGCGCCTGCGCCACATGGCGCACAACCGGCTCAGCGATGCCGGCTGGCTGCGCCAGGCATTTGCCGAGCGCGGTTCGCTCAACGATATGATGCGCATGTCGTCGGAGTTGTGGATGGACCAGTCGCCGCCTTCTTATTTCCAGTAATGCCGCCGCTTTCGCCAATGAAAGAGGCTGGCGAAAGCAAACATGACAAGACAATATGATGTGGCCGTAATCGGCGCCGGCGCCGCGGGCATGATGTGCGCGGCGGTGGCCGGACAGCGCGGCAAGTCGGTGGTGCTGATCGACCATGCGACCAAGCTGGCCGAAAAGATCCGCATCTCCGGCGGTGGCCGTTGCAACTTCACCAACATCGGCGCGACGCCGCAAAATTACCTCTCGCAAAATCCGCATTTTTGCAAAAGCGCCCTGTCGCGCTATACGCCGCAGGATTTCCTCGCGCTGGTCAAGCGTTACCAGATCAGCTTCCATGAGAAGCACAAGGGCCAGTTGTTCTGCAACGACTCGTCCGAAGACATCATCGCCATGCTCAAGGCCGAGTGCGATTCCGGTCATGTCGAGTGGCGCATGCCGTGCGGCGTGGCGTCGGTGGGCAAGGAAGGCGAACTGTTCCGGCTGGAGACCGATTCCGGCGAGATTGTCGCCCGCCGCCTTGTGATCGCCACCGGCGGCTTGTCGATTCCCAAGATCGGCGCCACTGATTTCGCCTATCGCGTCGCCAGACAATTCGACCTCAAGCTGGTCGAGCCGCGTCCCGGCCTGGTGCCGCTGACCTTCGACGGCGCCGGCTGGCAGCCCTTCGTCGACCTGGCCGGCATTGCGCTGGAAGTCGAAGTCGAAACCGGCGTCAAGAAAGAGCGCGGCTATTTCCTGGAAGACTTGTTGTTTACGCATCGTGGCTTGTCGGGACCGGCGATCTTGCAGATTTCCAGCTTTTGGCAGCCGGGTGCGTCGCTGACGCTCAATTTGCTGCCGCAGATCGACGTCGCCGACACCCTCATCGCAGGCAAGACCACGCTCAAGAAAAATCTCGGCAACCTGCTCGCGCAATGGCTGCCGGCGCGGCTGGGGGACGGTTTGCTCAAGGCCAATGGCTTCGACGGCGCGGCGCGCATCGCCGACATGCCGGACAAGCAGTTGCGCAAGCTGGGCGAGGCGCTCAATCGCTGGACCATCAAGCCCAACGGTTCGGAGGGGTACCGCAAGGCCGAGGTCACCCTGGGCGGCGTCGATACGCGCGAGCTGTCGCAGCAGAGCATGATGGCCAACAAAGTTCCTGGGCTGTATTTCATCGGCGAAGCGGTGGACGTTACCGGCTGGCTGGGCGGCTACAACTTCCAGTGGGCCTGGGCTTCCGGCGTGGCGGCGGGGCAGGCCATTGAATGATGGCGGCGGGAAATTGCCTCGACCCAGCTTAAGCCTTGATTTCTTTAGGTTTTTTTGCCTCCGGTTGGAAAAAAGAGACGATCCGGCTTCCATTTGCCTCGCCGGTCTGCTAGAATCGCGTTCTTTCCATATCCAACCTAACCTCTTTGGTTTGAATCTACATGACCACTATTCGTCTTAAAGAAAACGAGCCGTTCGAAGTCGCCATGCGCCGCTTCAAGCGCACAATTGAAAAAACCGGCCTGTTGACCGAGTTGCGCGCGCGCGAGTTTTACGAAAAGCCGACAGCAGAACGCAAGCGTAAGCTGGCCGCTGCAGTGAAGCGCCACTACAAGCGCATCCGCAGCCAGCAATTGCCTAAGAAGCTGTACTAAGAATTTCCGTCGCGCCGCCTCTGGTGTGTGCGACCACGTTAAACCCGCTCCGGCACACAAAGTCGCAGCGGGTTTTCGCATTTCGCAGGCCGTCGCCAAGCTACTGCGCGACGCAGGATTCGGCCTGTGGTGCTCGACGTACTTTCGTGCGACTGCGCTCCTCGCCAAATCCTGCGCTGCTCGTTACGCTTATCGACAGCCTGCGCGGGTTTGGCGCTCGTATGTGCTAGTCTGAATCAATCGCTTATCTCTGGAGAATGCAATGGGTCTGAAAGAGCAAATTACCGAAGACATGAAGGCGGCGATGCGCGCCAAGGATACGGCTAGGCTGGGTACGATCCGTCTGCTGACGGCGGCGATGAAGCAGAAGGAAGTCGATGAACGCGTCGAACTGACCGATGCGCTGGTGCTGGCGATCATCGACAAGATGGTCAAGCAGCGCAAGGATTCGATCAGCCAGTTCGAAGCCGGCGGTCGCCAGGATCTGGCCGATATCGAAAAGGCCGAGCTGGCCATTCTGTCGGCTTACATGCCTGCCGGCTTGTCCGACGATGAAATCAAGGCTGAAGTCCAGGCCGCCGTTGCCGCCACCGGCGCGGCCGGTCCGCAGGATATGGGCAAGGTCATGGGCGTGTTGAAACCAAAACTGGCCGGTCGCGCCGATATGACTGCGGTTTCCGCATTGGTCAAGGCGGCCCTGGCCTCTGCGTGATATTGCCGAATCGATAATATTCTGTGATTCCACAGTCGTTCATTCAGGATTTGCTCAACCGCGTCGATATAGTCGATGTGGTTGGACGTTATGTGCAACTCAAGAAGGGCGGCGCCAACTACATGGGCCTGTGCCCGTTCCATAACGAAAAGTCGCCGAGTTTTACGGTCAGCCCGACCAAGCAGTTTTATCACTGCTTCGGCTGCGGGGCGCATGGGACGGCTATCAGTTTCCTGATTGAATATTCCGGCCTGGGCTTTGTCGACGCCGTGAAGGACCTCGCCCAAGGCGTGGGCATGGTGGTGCCGGACAACGACGACCGCATCCCGCCGGCACAGCGCGCCGAGCAGCACGCCAAGAGCATGGCCTTGTCGGATGCGATGACGGCGGCATGCGATTTTTATCGCCAGCAGTTACGCGGCGCGCCGGATGCCGTGGCGTATTTGAAGGGGCGCGGCCTGACCGGCGAAATCGCCGCCAGATTCGGCCTCGGCTATTCGCCGGACGAGTGGGACAGCCTGCGCAAGGTGTTTCCGGATTATGACGTGCCGGCCTTGGTTGAGGCCGGTCTGGTGATCGACAAGAGTGATGAAGACGGCGGGCAGCGCATGGGTCGCAAGCGCTACGACCGGTTTCGTCATCGGGTGATGTTTCCGATCCGCAATACCAAGGGCCAGGTTATCGGCTTCGGCGGCCGCGTCATGGATGGCGGCGAGCCGAAGTACTTGAACTCTCCGGAAACGCCGCTATTTCAAAAGGGTAGCGAGTTGTACGGCTTGTTCGAAGCGCGCCAGGCGATCCGTGAAGCGGGTTACGTGCTGGTGACGGAAGGTTATATGGATGTGGTGGCGCTGGCGCAGCTAGGGTTCCCGCATGCGGTGGCCACGCTGGGCACCGCATGTACGCCGATCCACGTGCAAAAGCTGTTGCGCCAGACCGATCAGGTAGTGTTCAGCTTCGACGGCGATTCGGCCGGACGGCGCGCGGCGCGGCGGGCACTGGATGCCTGTCTGGTGCATGCGTCGGACAACAAGATCATCAAGTTCCTGTTCTTGCCGACCGAGCACGATCCTGACAGCTATGTGCGCGAAATGGGCGCTGAAGCGTTTGAACAGCAGGTGCAGGACGCCATGCCGTTGTCGCAGTTCCTGATCAAGGAAGTGGTCGGCGAGAACGATATGAGTACGCCGGAAGGCCGTGCCCGTGCGTTGTTCGACGCCAAGCCGATGCTGCAGGCCTTGCCGCCTTCGGCGTTGCGGCTGCAGATTGTGCGCAGCCTGGCGCAGGTGACGCAGAGCACGTCGACCGAGATCGAAACGCTGTTCGAGCTGGAGAGGCCGATCTCTCAGGCGCGCCGGGCGCCGCCTCGTTCCAAGCGCATGGCGCCGGTCGGGCTGGAGCGTCAGATCGTGCGTCTGCTGGTGGCGCATCCGGCGCTGGCGGCCGAGTTGGATGACGCGGCTTTACAGGCGATCGGCGACCACGCGCCGGATCATGCGCAAATGGTGTCGCAACTGGTCGAGGCATGCCGCAGCATGGGCGAGCAAGCCAATTTCGCCAATCTGGTCGAGCTTTTACGCGATGCCGGGGCGGATTTTGAAAGCCTGATTGCCGAAATCGCGGCCGAAACCGAATCGGAGTCTGAATTCGATGTCGTCAGGCAAGAAATGGCCGGCGCGGTGCGCCAGATCAGAATGCGTCAGGTCGCGGACGAAATGGAGCAATTGCTGACCGGCGGCTTGAAAGACGAAGCCGCGCAAAGCCGTTATCGTGAACTGATGCAGCGAAAAGAACATCTGAAACGCCTCAACGGCGCCGAATTCGGGTGATTTGACGCAGGAAGAGCGCCTGATCGGTGCCGGATGTTATGCAGGATCAGCTTGATCTCGGGGAAAAACACCCTATATATGATATAATCTAGGGCTTTAATTCCGCCGCGAAATGATTTTGGCGGGCAGAAAAAGATTCATTGAACCATCGGTCCATAGGGCAATTTACAGCGAATAAGCTATTGCGTGGACAAAAAAAGCAGGGGATGAAAGATTCAGGAACGTTGCGCGGGCAGTCCGTGTCTGTTTGATATGGGTTGCATGAAGTACATGGTTTGATTGGCGCAATGAGTGTAACTCACTTGGCAGTTGATTCTATGGCAAATGCAATGAAGAAAACCGCAAAAACTCCGACACCTTCCGCAAAAAGCACCAAGACGAGTGCGGCCATCAAGCCGGCCGGCAAGACGCCCCCTGTGACACGATCGGTCCCTAAGAAAACAACTGCTGCCAAGCCTTCTGGTAAGGTAGCAGCAACAGCAGTAAAGGCGGTAAAGTCGCCAGTGAAAGCTGCATTGGCAGCGACGGCGAAAAAATCCGGTGCCAAAGCTGCTCCCACGGCGGTTCGCGCTGCAGCGCCAAAAGTCACCAAAGCGGTAACTGAAGCGACTGTAACGCCACCGAAGAAGAACTTATCTCAAGCCAGCGTCAAGCCGGCTTCTGTGCAATCGAAAGCTTCTGTGACAACCAAGAAACCTGAATCGAAAATCGCCAAGCCTGCCGCCAAAGCAGTCAAGAGCGAAGCCAAAGACGTCAGCGTCATGATCGCGCCTGGCGTGAGCCAGACGACCGACGCCGCAACGCTGGCCGCCATCGACACGTCCGGCTATATCCTGCCGTCCGTGAAGGTGCCGGGCCGTCGCGGTCGCAAACCGAAAGAATTCCAGCCGGAGAATGATGAAATCGCCGCGCTGAATGCGGTCGAGCGCGCTGAGCTCAAGGCCGTCGACAAAGCCAAGGCCAAGGACCGCAAGGCCAAGGAAAAGGCATTGCTGAAAGACGCGTTCTCGTCGGATACCGAAGCGACCGAAGAAGAGCTCGAGCGTCGCCGCCAAAAGCTCAAGACCCTGATCAAACAGGGTAAGGAGCGCGGCTTCCTGACCTTCTCCGAAATCAACGACCACTTGCCGGAAAACATCGTCGATCCGGAAGCGATCGAAGGCATCATCGGCACCTTCAATGACATGGGCATCGCCGTGTACGAACACGCGCCCGATGCCGAGACATTGCTGCTGTCCGACAATGTCGCCAACGTCGCCAGCGACGACGACGCCGAAGCTGCCGCCGAAGCCGCGCTGTCCACGGTCGATTCCGATTTCGGCCGCACCACTGACCCGGTGCGCATGTACATGCGCGAAATGGGTTCGGTCGAGCTGCTGACCCGCGAAGGCGAAATCGAAATCGCCAAGCGCATCGAAGACGGCCTGAAGGACATGATCCAGGCGATCTCGGCTTGCCCGACCACGATCGCCGAAATCCTCGTCGCCGCGGACAAGATCTCCAAGGATGAAATCAAGGTCGACGAAATCGTCGACGGCCTGGTCGATCTGAGCGAAAGCGAAGTCGTCGTCGCCGTCGCCGCTTCCGATGAGGAAGACGACGAAGATGACGAGGAAGAAGACGAAGAAGAGGAAGAAGAAAACGAAAACAGCGGTTCCGGCGCGGCAGGTTTTTCCGCCGAACAGTTGGAGCAGTTGAAGCGCGACGCACTCGGCAAGTTCGCCACCATTTCGACCCAGTTCGACAACATGCGCAAGGCCTTCGAAAAGGAAGGCTACAACTCCAAGCCTTACGTCAAGGCGCAGGAAATCATTTCCAACGAGTTGCTGGGTATCCGTTTCACCGCCAAGGTCGTTGAAAAACTGTGCGACACGCTGCGTGCGCAAGTCGACGAAGTGCGCCAGATCGAGCGTCAGATTCTCGACGTCGCCGTCAACAAGTGCAACATGCCGCGGGCTCACTTCATCAAGGTTTTCCCTGGCAACGAAATCAACCTGGACTGGGTTGACGGCGAAGTCAGCGCCAACCACGACTACAGTACAGTGCTGAGCCGCAACGTGCCTGCGATCAAGGAGCTGCAGCAAAAGCTGATCGACCTGCAAGCGCGCGTCGTGCTGCCGCTGCCCGACCTGCGCGGCATCAACAAGAAGATGGGCGCCGGCGAGAAGAAGGCGCGCATGGCCAAGCGTGAAATGACCGAGGCCAACCTGCGTCTCGTGATTTCGATCGCCAAGAAATACACCAACCGCGGTTTGCAATTCCTCGACCTGATCCAGGAAGGCAACATCGGCCTGATGAAGGCAGTGGACAAGTTCGAATATCGTCGCGGCTACAAGTTCTCGACCTATGCGACGTGGTGGATTCGTCAGGCTATTACGCGTTCCATCGCCGACCAGGCGCGCACCATCCGTATTCCGGTGCACATGATCGAAACCATCAACAAGATGAACCGCATCTCGCGTCAGATCCTGCAGGAAACCGGTGCGGAACCTGATCCAGCGACGCTGGCCATCAAGATGGAAATGCCGGAAGACAAGATTCGCAAGATCATGAAGATCGCCAAGGAACCGATCTCGATGGAAACGCCGATCGGCGACGACGACGATTCACATCTGGGCGACTTCATCGAAGACAACAACACATTGGCCCCGGCCGATGCGGCGTTGCACGCTTCGATGCGCGGCGTGGTCAAGGACATCCTCGATTCGCTGACTCCACGCGAAGCCAAGGTGCTGCGCATGCGTTTCGGCATTGAAATGTCGACCGACCACACACTGGAAGAAGTCGGCAAGCAATTCGACGTCACGCGCGAGCGCATCCGTCAAATAGAGGCAAAAGCGCTGCGCAAGCTGCGCCACCCATCACGCTCCGACAAGTTGAAGAGCTTCCTGGAGGGTAACTAAGTCAGTCCGGGTTCATCCCGGCCCGGCTCAGGCCCCCTAGCTCATGCTTGGTTAGAGCAGCGGACTCATAATCCGTTGCTGAAAATTAATAAGCTTCGTAAGATATTGATTTTGCGAGGCTTTTAATTTTTAGTGACGAGAAAAATATATTTTGCTACATCTATGCTACATGAGGTTTTGTTGTAAAATGTTATCTTTGGCCCCCTAGCTCATGCTTGGTTAGAGCAGCGGACTCATCAGTAAGGTGACTTGCATCAGAAATGATGTTTGAAAAATTGGGTTAATTCAGGGAAACCTAAACCTCTTAGAGGCATGGCAATCCTGAGCCAAGCCAAAACTACAGTTTTGGAAGGTGCAGAGACTAGCGGAGAGGTTTAGTCCTCTTAATAACCGCCTAGAACGCCCGACACCTGACCAAGCTCATGTATGTGAGCGTTGAAGGTGGTGAGATAGTCCAGCGAATGGGGAAACTCATGCAAAGCTGAATCCGTTGGTGCCGTGTTCGACTCACGGGGGGGCCACCATATTTTCCAAAAAGCTCCCGAGGGAGCTTTTTGCATTTATAACTTCCGATTCCACTTTACTGATTCCAGGAAATCAACTGGCATTTTTATTAAGCAGATGATGAATGTCGGAACGTCCGGAAACTGCGTGTTGATTACCTCATCCCCTCCTTAATATTGAATCCCCATTTGCTGTTTGCGGTAGAAATTTGCACGAGGCGGGAGAACGCCAAATTGTGTTAGCTTACTGATTTCTCTAGATAGGCTGTGTATGCGAAAGAACTTAGCCATCGTGGTCGGAATTACGGACTATATTGAATCAGAAATGCAGTTACCTGCATGCGAAAAAGACGTTCATATCATGCAAAACCTGCTGCGAAGAGGCGAGCGTTTTGATGAAATCATTGTTATCCCCTCGACCGATTCACAAAGCCTCAAGGCGACCATTGCGAGCACTGTGCAGCGCTTTCAGCACGACGATATAGATGACCTCCTATTTTATTTCACGGGGCACGGGGAGTTCGTTGAGGAAGACTTCAATTATCTTTTAAGAGATTTTGATGAGTCACGCAGTGCTCAAACGTCACTCTCAAATTCCGAACTTGATAACATGTTAAAAAGCCTGGAGCCAGGAGTTTTGATCAAGGTCGTCGACGCTTGTTATTCCGGAATGCCATATATCAAGGATGGGTCAGATTTTTCTGAATATATAAATAACTCGTCGAAGGGACTTTTCCCAAAATGCTATTTTATGTTCAGCTCCGAGAGTGACCAAAAGTCATATGCGTCTGAAGACGGTAGTGATTTTACGAAAGCGTTCGCTAGGGCCGTGGTCGAATGTCAGTCAACGGTAATTCGTTATAAAGACGTAATCGATTTTTTATCAGATTCGTTCAATGGACACCGCAGGCAGAAACCACTATTTGTAACCCAAGCTAGTTTTACCGAGATCTTTGGTAGTTACTCTTCTGAGAGCAAAAAACAAATTAGCGAACTGACAGAAAAAATGGATATCGAAAAAAAGCCAATAGGCGAGTCAGATAATAAGGTCGAATCGGAAATCGCTACTCCAAGCGTGTCGTCGCTCATATCCTTGGTTCAGAGTGACGCTATGAATTATGTGTCGCGTGAGGCAGGATTTGATTTTATCGGACGGTTAAAATCGTTGCTGGACTTGTCGCCACTTGATTCTGAAGTTGGCGATTTGTACGGCATAAAAAAGGAATTTGTTAATAAGTATTCCTTTCTTCCTAACCAGCGATTGTTAGGTGGTTGGTTGTCGGAAAATCTGGCCGGTGAGTATTTCGCTTCTCCAGACTATGAAATGGAAAGCTATGAGGTTGATAGCTCGTGGAGCAGCTTTATGGGTCTAACAGGACAGGAACCAAGAAAGATAACTAAGACGCGGAGAGTAATCTCCGGAATTGAAACAAATGTTTCAGACTTACCGTTTATCGGATTTTCGCTAATTTTAGAACCCCGTTATCCGAACCTTTTGCAATATGGGGGATGGTTAACATACGTAATCTCAAAAACGACCATACAAGTTTTTTCATGCATGGTTGAATATCAAGAAACATCTTGGGGTGAGTATAAAGATTCGGCGACAACCAAATGGAATCGCGCTGAGTTTCAATTGATAGACTCAGGAGCGGTTAGTGCCATTGTCAAAAATTTTTATGTCGAGTTATCGAGCTGGGCAACTGAGCGTATTCAAAATCGTTTGAATAAATTTAAGCCAGATTAGAAATTCCGCTTCAGTCATTGATACAAAAAGCCGTTTAATTTATTCAGCCTTATTTAACTGGGGCGCAATATCGACACGTGCCGTCCAGCGCTGTTCGAAATTTGGCGTTGGATGGTTTGCCTTACTCAATACCTTGTCGATGGCTATAGTCTGTTCTCGCACGAGTGCCACGACATACATCTGAATATCTGGGCTAAGAACCTGTCCAATGACTCCTTGGCATAGGCCCATCAATAGCCATTCCAACTGAAGAATAGGCCCCTCCTGGCGTTGAACAGCCAGCCACCACGCTGCAATTGTACCGATGATCAAATCATCAATCGTCGCGATTTCAAGTAATTGAGATGAGTTCTCGGAGGGCCTGTCGTACTGGGGCTGCGCCGCGTCAAATCGGGTGTGAATGTAACTAAGCCAAACGGGATGGCCAAATCCTTGTTGACCAATCGGGACAGCATCTAGATTGACTCGCCACTGAGGCGCGAGCAATCCGTCAAATAGCCCTTGTATTTTCATCTCGAAACTTAGTCCAAATTGCCCTTTGGGCGGGGGCATTAGTGCATGCAAATAATCTTCGCAAGTTTTTGCGTCACCGCTTAGTACCATCCACAATGGTTCGTCATTAGGACCATGTTCATACACCCCCTGCGTCCCAGGAAAAAGCGCATTCATAGACTGTAACGTCAAATCGTTAGGCGATTGTTGTCCGGTCTCGTAGTTCTGCCGTCGAATATCATTCAAGCAATCCTTGTATAGATCCGCTAGACGGTCACCATGTTCGTGAATCATTGTCTGCAGTAACGCCGCAGGTATGGGTAAATCTTGATCGCTACCTACGAACCAAGCGCGGAAGCTATTTGAACTGCCATCAGGCAAACCAGCATCTGCCAATGCAGTTGCAAACCACGTTTTAACCCGAAGACTTTCTAGCTCCGAAGGTTTAATTAGCGGGGTACTCCGACCGCGACTTGAGGCTGTTAGTGGCCCAACTTCTTTTGACGTTCCTGTCATATCTGTCCTGTTTTTCCTCAATCCGCTTGAAGCAGTGATTTCTGTCGATCTCGATTTTAAGTGAAATTCATTTTTCACTGGAGACGCGGAGATGAAAAAGGGACTGCTTTCACTCAATGATTGACAAATAAATCCAGGATAATTTTTTATTTGTCAATGTGAGCTATTTCAGAATTCGCGCCGAGAAAAAACCTGGATTTCGCTATTGTGATTACACAATCAACGCGAAGGAACTGAAATGAAGAAATGGATTGTCTTTTACATAGAAGCTGGCAGTACGGAGGAGCTCCCCATGGGGGTGACTGCTGAAAACAAAGAGGAAGCCGAAAAGCGTGCCATTGACGCTATCGAGGATATGCATTTTGTTGAAGGAGTGACGACAGAATTTGAACTTACCACGATGCATCAAATTGCGAATGACGCCGACCTCTATCACGCGATGTGGAATCCAGACGCGTGGATTAAATGCCGAGGAGATTAATAATATGGAAAACACACTAAACAATGAAGTAAATCCAGACACCTACTTGGACGATCTGGTCGAATCAATGGAAGTCATGAGTAAGGTCAAAGCTGATGATGTGATTGAAAAATTGAGTCAGAGCTCTAAAGTAAAAAAGAAGGGGCCTTCATTGGAACTTCAATATGCTCGGATGGTGGAAACGGACGTAAATTTTGCAATTGCAAAACGTGGGGAGGACGTAATTCCCTACCAATGGCAAGGGAGCTATTGGAAAGCAATCAGCGAACATGAAGGGCAACAAAAAGCTTTTAAGTGGCTGGAGTATTTTTCGCCCGAGAATGCCACCGCTCGATTGGCTACGTATTGCCATCGGTCGAGCTTGTTCAATGCCAATATCCTTGCATCAAATGGCGCCGACAATATTGTTCCTATGACGGATTGTTACGTCATCATCGCTGATGACGGCAATCTGACGGTAGTGCCAACTGATCGGTCATATGGCATGACGTATCAGATCGGGGCTAAATTGAATGCGCCTATGGGAATTTACCAACCGCCGTCATTGCCAGAGACAAGCTATTTCTCTCAGTTCTTGAATACGTCACTCCCTGACCCCAAGGTTCGCGAATTGGTGCAGCAATATTGTGGATATACGCTTCTGCGTGACACTCGTTTCCAAGTTGCGCAAGTATGGTGTGGACAAGGGAGTAATGGGAAATCCGTTTTGTTGAAAATCATGCAGACGTTGCATCAGAAAACCGCCGCCATTCGTCTCGATAAAATGGAACAGTTTGGATTGGCATCGATTATGGACGCATCGTTAGCGGTGTCAGCAGAGACTCCAAAATCGGGCATCAATGAACAGGTATTAAAAGCTTGTATTACATCTGATCCAGTAGTGTTGGAATACAAAGGACGGAATGAGTTTACTTATCGCCCCACCGCTAAGTGGATCGTGGCTTGTAATCGCTTCCCACGTATTCAGGATGAAACAGACGGGGTGTTTCGTCGTCTTCAAATTATCGATTGGACTGTGCAGTTCAATGGCAGTAGGAAAATTGATCGTCTTGATGACTTAATTGTCCAGGATGAATTGGAGCACGTTGTCAATTGGTGCTTGGATGGACTTCAGCGCTTGTTGAGAAACGGAGGGTTCATCGTTCCTGAATCTGTCGCTGCGAATACCCAAAACCAACGTGAAAGCAGTAATACCGTATTAATGTTTTCGCAGGATTACTTTATCAATTACAGCAAAGATGGCCAGACGAAGGCTAAGAATTCCATCTTTAAAGCCTATCAGGATTACTGCGAAGAACAAGGGCATATGCCCTGCGGCACATCAGAATTCTGGTCACGTATTTATCTTGTATTTCCGCAATTGAAAGAAATGAAAAAGCGTGTGAACGGAAAACAAATGCGTCACGTCAATTTGATTTTCGACGCGGCACCAACTGATGTCAGTAACTAAATCGAAAAGGTATCTCGAATACGAAATATATAAACAACTAACTAGAAAAGGAGTATCACCATGGAAAAAGAGGATTTAATCTGCCAGGCAATTCTTGAAAAGCGTGTTATCAGTTTTTATTACGACGGACACCATCGGAAAATTGAACCGCACGTCTACGGCGTATGTAAGGGGAACTACCAGCTTTTTGGCTATCAAGTAGAGGGGAAAAGTAACAGTGACAAACCGTTGGGTTGGCGGCGTTTTGACGTGGCGGAGATTGCATATCTCCGAATTACGGAAGTCGAATTTCCTGATAGCCGTCTGAATTCAAATCTGAAAAATTGGGATCGCCCCATTGCCATTATTGACTGATGAAAACCAATACTATAATGCCGCTTGACACGGCATTTTATGTGTCTTAATCATCACCGGCTTAACCCATGACTTCTTGCGGGCCGGATTTGGAATTGCTTCTCATAGTAATGTTCAAGTGTTTTTGTAAGGTCAAAAATATTATCCGAAGCAAGGTAGGTTATTTTTCCATCTTCAGATACATTCATAATAATTCCTCCGCTACTTGAGCTGCTACCAACATCAAATAGCCGCTTCAACAAGCGAAGATAATCTTGGAATTGTTCACCCGAATATCCAATCGGCATATTCTTCGTTTTGTCACCTATAACTATTTTTGCTACGCCAGACAGCATTCCTCGAATGAAGGTGCCTTCGTCAAAGGGTTGGCAGTTTAAGTCAGCTACTCCCAAATACGGTTTAACAAACAGACCTGCGTTTCCTTGGTCATTGAGATAGCCGCAAGCTAGGAAATGGCTCATGAACGAGATTTCTTTTAGATGAGAGAAATCTGACTTGAATATTTCTTCAGCGAGTCGATGAGATTTTTTTATCTCTTTCTCGTCCAGTTTTCCCTCTGTTCTTTTAAATTCGATCAGGAAGTTTTTCCCACCCAGCGACGCAAATACATCGCCAATCCATTTGTCTGCCGGTGTCTGCTGAAATAGGTTTAACGAAATTGGCGGGACAGGATTGCCGACTGTATGTTGAGTGCCAAGCACAAAACCGAGAGTGTATATAAATGTGCCGATATAAGTGTTTTCGTATGCGCGATCCATTTTTTCCTTGTTCTTCTGAGGCGGGTGAGACACCTCTGAGGCAACTCGATTATTTTACCCGCCTCAGTCAATACCCTGTTTCTTATTGGCTTTGCGATGAGTGAGACAGGTGAGGCAGGTCAATTTCAAGTTCTAACATAAGAAAAAATATAAATACAGTACATGTATATATAGTGCGGCGGCATGTCGACATTCGGGTGCCTCACCTGCCTCAGCGAGCTGGATGCCAATAGCCATCTGGGTTCTAGGTGAGGCAGGCAATCTTATGCGGTTGCCTCAGAGGTGTCTCACCTGACTCATTCAGAAAACAATGCGGCGTGATTATCGATCCGTTCATCTAATTTCCCTACCTTTCATCTAAGCATGCCGCTCTGAGCCCGGTTGTTACGGTAGGGGTAATCAAGCCGACGTACAAGGAACTAGATTGGAAGGACTGGGAGAGTTCCGTACTACGTCGAAGGTCGCCGCGCATGTAGCGTAGACGCTGAACCGTAGGATATGATCTCCCCTTCGGCGAAGGGTATGTCGGTTTTAAATATGATAGTACGCAAAATTCACAATGACTGCCTGTACCAAAAATGACTTCGCCCGCCACCTTGTAAAACGTATTTGCAATGCCCGTATCCACTCCCATACGAAAGCTGTTTACAGGAGATAGCATGAAAACTGATTGGAATCAGATTCGGAGAATGATGAATGCAGCAATTGATACTTGCGAGAAAATTGAGAAGCTTGGTTACACAGAACAGCACCGAAATCTCAATGCTGTTGTGAACGGACAGAAAGTTAGCCTTCACGATTTCATGGTTAGCGCGTGGACGTACCCCGAAATTGTTCGTTATCAAATAATCCGGCAACGTCACGAGAAAGGAGTAAATCTTCCTTATATTCCTGAGTCAGCTCGGATTTTGACTGCAATGGCTTCTGCTTGTGCGGAGTTAATCGGAGCTTCTGAAGAAGCTCCAGCGCAAGATGCGATTAAAAATTTAACCGACTGGTATGCCAATCATCTTGTTTCGAGCCTGCAACAGGCAATAGATCCTACTGACTGATACGTTTCAGTAGGACCGCTATCGGCCAGAAGCGGACATCTGTATTTTTTAGCACTCACAAAGATAAGATCAAAATGCTACTCAAATGTGCGACTAGATTGCTCTTTCTGATTTTTTTCTTTCCCATGTCTTCGGCATTTGCTTTTTCGGACGAGACGATCGCTGCTTGTTCCAAATCGGGAGAGCCGGACTATCTAGCGCGCTACGAAGATTACGACAATACTTGTTCGAGGATGCAGTTAGATGAGTTGAATTCAGAGATGACCACCGTCTACGATTTACTTATGAGAGAGTTGGACAATCCAGATTGCTGTGACTCTAGAGATATACAAAGCGCAAAGATGAATGCAGTCGAATCTCAAAAGAACTGGCTTGCATATCGAAAAGCTGAGTGCGATGGCAACGCGGAGACCATTTCGAATGGCACACTAACACGTCGTTTTTACCTGGATTGCATGCTGGCCCTTACAGGGCGGCGGATTAACGATTTGATGTATTGGGGCGCAGTGTATTTGGGCGAGAAATATAAGCGAAAGACGACGTGGCCATTGCCTGATGAAGCCAGGTAACAGTCGTTTTACTTGCTTTTCGGCGTCCGCAATCGGCCAATAACGGACTAACAACAAACAAAAAGAAGGGGTTTCTGAAGATGGAACATTTTGCTTATTCTTTATGGCGAATTGCGGGTTGGATTATTCCAGTGTTGTGGCTAGGAGCAGCTTGGCTGTCGTGGTCAAATAGTTTGAAGAGTGTTGCTGTTCTGTTTTTCTGCGCGTTCCTTTTTTCAACAATTTGGAATTTTCTATTCCTCCCAAATGGCGCATTGCCCGGCCAACCGTTAACTATCAATCCAGTTACCGTTTTTTATGACGATGCACCATTAGGATTTCTTCTCTCTTGCTACTTACCTGTGCTCGCGAATGTATCCCTTGTTAGTGCGATTGCTCTACTCATAATTCGCAAATCTAACTGACGTCCGCAACCGGCCAGAAGCGGACTTCTACAATTACTAAGCGATACATATTAAGAAAAATGAACACAAAAAATCTTTGTCGCTACATAGTCTTACTTTTTTCCACATTGTTCCTCATACATACGAATGTTTGGGCTGAGCAAGACGGATGTGATGGGCCTTTAGGGCAAGGCGCTCTTTGTACAGGTCAAATCGCCAGTGCTGATAGAGAAGAATATACGCAGCTTCTAGAGGAGGCCTATTCAAGGCTATGGTCTTTAATTTCTAATGAAACAACCGCGCCGGAAATGGATAAACGCATTCTTTCTTCGTTTGAATCATTTCACGAGGCATGGAAAAAATATCATGTCGAAGAATGTGCTTTAACTGGTGCTTTGTCGATGGGAGCATCTATATGGCAGTCAACATATAGTGTTAGATGCGAAGCTACAGTGCTTTATGAACGATTCGAAAAAATGAATGCCGCGTTGAAATGCATGGAGCACACCGAAAAGATAAATAGAGCATATGACGGAACGGTTTGTCTCTATCCCTTACTTATATTGTCCAGGCAAATCTTTGAACCACAAGCCCGCTGACATGAACGTCAGCAAGCGGCCAGAAGCCGCCATAAGCATCCGTCTGAACTAATGAAAAGCATGGCACGATACG
>NZ_CBXX010000006.1 GCF_000577615.1 Herbaspirillum sp. RV1423 | reverse complement strand
GCGTTCCAATTTGGCGATCACATAGGAGCTGGTTATGTGTTTTCGAACGGACTGGACCTGGGAGTGAAGCTGCAGCATTTTTCGAATGGTGGCATCAAGCAGCCGAACGGAGGGGTGAACTTTGCGGTGGTAAAAGCGGGGTACCACTTCTGATGAGTTTGTGATGTGCGGCTGATTGTTGTCTGCCACAAGAACATGAGTAGAGATGCCGGCCTTGAGCCGGCATTTTTACGCTTGGTGGTTTTATTGTGAAGGGGAGAAAGAAGGTAAATGAAGAGCGCGGTAGGAGATGTGAGTCACTAGTGACCGGTGTTACAGACGCGTTCTGGTGCGCGGAGTAGTCATGGGTGGCTCATGTCATTGAGAGGGGAGTTGATTGGTTATTAAAACGAGCGGAGCTGGCGAAGGAAGTAAATTAAGCGGACAGCAAAAAGCCCCACACCGTAAGGTATGGGGCTTGAGCTTAATTAATAGCCTGACGATGACCTACTTTCACACTGGTTGCAGCACTATCATCGGCGCGAAGTCGTTTCACGGTCCTGTTCGGGATGGGAAGGGGTGGTACCAACTTGCTATAGTCATCAGGCATAACTTGTATTGTTGCTTGGGTCCCGTTGAATCTGGGTTGCCAAACAACGCAATCTGGGAAGAAGTAAATAGTATATTGGGTGTGATGCACAAGGCAAACACTTCAAACTCTAAAGCTATAACAGCTAATGTTATAGGGACAAGCCACACGGGCAATTAGTATCAGTTAGCTTAACGCATTACTGCGCTTCCACACCTGACCTATCAACGTCCTGGTCTCGAACGACCCTTTAGGGGAGTTAAACTCCCGGGAAGTCTCATCTCAAGGCGAGTTTCCCGCTTAGATGCTTTCAGCGGTTATCTCTTCCGAACTTAGCTACTCGGCAATGCCACTGGCGTGACAACCGATACACCAGAGGTTCGTCCACTCCGGTCCTCTCGTACTAGGAGCAGCCCCCTTCAAACTTCCAACGCCCACGGCAGATAGGGACCAAACTGTCTCACGACGTTTTAAACCCAGCTCACGTACCACTTTAAATGGCGAACAGCCATACCCTTGGGACCGGCTACAGCCCCAGGATGTGATGAGCCGACATCGAGGTGCCAAACTCCCCCGTCGATATGAACTCTTGGGAGGAATCAGCCTGTTATCCCCAGAGTACCTTTTATCCGTTGAGCGATGGCCCTTCCATACAGAACCACCGGATCACTATGTCCTACTTTCGTACCTGCTCGACTTGTCAGTCTCGCAGTTAAGCACGCTTATGCCATTGCACTATTAGCACGATGTCCGACCGTACCTAGCGTACCTTCGAACTCCTCCGTTACACTTTGGGAGGAGACCGCCCCAGTCAAACTGCCTACCATGCACTGTCCCCGATCCGGATAACGGACCAAGGTTAGAACCTCAAACAAACCAGGGTGGTATTTCAAGGTTGGCTCCACGAGAACTGGCGTCCCCGCTTCAAAGCCTCCCACCTATCCTACACAGATTGGTTCAAAGTCCAATGCAAAGCTACAGTAAAGGTTCATGGGGTCTTTCCGTCTAGCCGCGGGTAGATTGCATCATCACAAACATTTCAACTTCGCTGAGTCTCGGGAGGAGACAGTGTGGCCATCGTTACGCCATTCGTGCAGGTCGGAACTTACCCGACAAGGAATTTCGCTACCTTAGGACCGTTATAGTTACGGCCGCCGTTTACTGGGACTTCAATCAAGAGCTTGCACCCCATCATTTAATCTTCCAGCACCGGGCAGGCGTCACACCCTATACGTCCACTTTCGTGTTTGCAGAGTGCTGTGTTTTTATTAAACAGTCGCAGCCACCTTTTTATTGCAACCCGTTTGTCCTCCTGGCGCAGGCCAGTCAAACTACTAGGGCGTACCTTATCCCGAAGTTACGGTACAAATTTGCCGAGTTCCTTCTCCCGAGTTCTCTCAAGCGCCTTAGAATACTCATCTCGCCCACCTGTGTCGGTTTGCGGTACGGTCTCGTTAGACTGAAGCTTAGAGGCTTTTCTTGGAACCACTTCCGATTGCTTCGCGAACAAGTTCGCTCGTCCCATACCCTTGAATTACGCTGCCGGATTTGCCTAACAGCCTTCTCTGATACAGGAACCGGGACATCCAACACCCGGACAACCTTCCGCGATCCGTCCCCCCATCGCATCTAACGACGGTGCAGGAATATTAACCTGCTTCCCATCAGCTACGCATCTCTGCCTCGCCTTAGGGGCCGACTCACCCTGCTCCGATGAACGTTGAACAGGAAACCTTGGGCTTACGGCGTGGAGGCTTTTCACCCCCATTATCGCTACTCATGTCAGCATTCGCACTTCTGATACCTCCAGCATCCTTTACAAGACACCTTCGCAGGCTTACAGAACGCTCTCCTACCATATGCTTACGCATATCCGCAGCTTCGGTGACTGGCTTAGCCCCGTTACATCTTCCGCGCAGGACGACTCGATCAGTGAGCTATTACGCTTTCTTTAAAGGATGGCTGCTTCTAAGCCAACCTCCTGACTGTTTTAGCCTTCCCACTTCGTTTTCCACTTAGCCAATCTTTGGGACCTTAGCTGGCGGTCTGGGTTGTTTCCCTCTTGACGCCGGACGTTAGCACCCGACGTCTGTCTCCCAAGCTCGCACTCATCGGTATTCGGAGTTTGCAATGGGTTGGTAAGTCGCGATGACCCCCTAGCCATAACAGTGCTCTACCCCCGATGGTGATACTTGAGGCACTACCTAAATAGTTTTCGGAGAGAACCAGCTATTTCCAAGTTTGTTTAGCCTTTCACCCCTACCCACAGCTCATCCCCTAATTTTTCAACATTAGTGGGTTCGGTCCTCCAGTGCGTGTTACCGCACCTTCAACCTGGCCATGAGTAGATCACTTGGTTTCGGGTCTACACCCAGCGACTGAACGCCCTATTCGGACTCGATTTCTCTACGGCTTCCCTATGCGGTTAACCTTGCCACTGAATGTAAGTCGCTGACCCATTATACAAAAGGTACGCAGTCACCCCTTACGAGGCTCCTACTGTTTGTATGCACACGGTTTCAGGATCTATTTCACTCCCCTTCCGGGGTTCTTTTCGCCTTTCCCTCACGGTACTGGTTCACTATCGGTCGATTACGAGTATTTAGCCTTGGAGGATGGTCCCCCCATGTTCAGACAGGATTTCACGTGTCCCGCCCTACTTGTCGCAAGCCTAGTTCCACACTACTGATTTCGTATAAGGGGCTATCACCCTCTATGGCCGGACTTTCCATTCCGTTCTACTATCAATAATGCTAAATCTTGCAGGCTGGTCCCATTTCGCTCGCCACTACTTTGGGAATCTCGGTTGATTTCTTTTCCTGTAGCTACTTAGATGTTTCAGTTCGCCACGTTCGCCTCACTGACCTATGTATTCAGTCAGTGATACCCTTGCGGGTGGGTTTCCCCATTCGGAAATCTGCGGATCAAAGCGTGTTTGCTCGCTCCCCGCAGCTTATCGCAAGCTACTACGTCCTTCATCGCCTGTAATCGCCAAGGCATCCACCATGTGCACTTATTCACTTGTCCCTATAACGTTAGCCTCTGTTCCCAGAGAACGTCATAGAGCTTTTTGAGTTTAGCGTTTGCCGTATTGCCAAAGTAAGTCTTCTAATTGCTAAGATCACTTCGTAATACTTTGATTGATACAATCACACCCATCAACTTCTCATGCAAGGATCGAAATCCTGGCACTCGTCGTTGACGAATTCTTTACTTCTTCCAGATTGTTAAAGAACAAAAACAGCCATTGATCGTTAAAAGACCAAACCTAAATCTACACGCAGTAACGTGCGACTTAGGTTTGATGTTTCTGGTGGAGGTTGACGGGATCGAACCGACGACCCCCTGCTTGCAAAGCAGGTGCTCTCCCAGCTGAGCTAAACCCCCGAAACTCTTTGGTGGGTCTGGTTGGGCTCGAACCAACGACCCCCGCGTTATCAACACGGTGCTCTAACCAGCTGAGCTACAGACCCGCTTGGATCAGTAATCAGAGCCGGACCGCAGGCTTTGCCCCGCCGCCGCAACCGAATAACTGTTCTTCTTTACTAACAGACGATAAGTGTGGACGCTTAACTTCATGCGCACTCTAGAAAGGAGGTGATCCAGCCGCACCTTCCGATACGGCTACCTTGTTACGACTTCACCCCAGTCACGAACCCTGCCGTGGTAATCGCCCCCCTTGCGGTTAGGCTAACTACTTCTGGCAGAACCCGCTCCCATGGTGTGACGGGCGGTGTGTACAAGACCCGGGAACGTATTCACCGCGACATGCTGATCCGCGATTACTAGCGATTCCAACTTCATGGAGTCGAGTTGCAGACTCCAATCCGGACTACGATACACTTTCTGGGATTAGCTCCCCCTCGCGGGTTGGCGGCCCTCTGTATGTACCATTGTATGACGTGTGAAGCCCTACCCATAAGGGCCATGAGGACTTGACGTCATCCCCACCTTCCTCCGGTTTGTCACCGGCAGTCTCATTAGAGTGCCCTTTCGTAGCAACTAATGACAAGGGTTGCGCTCGTTGCGGGACTTAACCCAACATCTCACGACACGAGCTGACGACAGCCATGCAGCACCTGTGTTACGGTTCTCTTTCGAGCACTCCCAAATCTCTTCAGGATTCCGTACATGTCAAGGGTAGGTAAGGTTTTTCGCGTTGCATCGAATTAATCCACATCATCCACCGCTTGTGCGGGTCCCCGTCAATTCCTTTGAGTTTTAATCTTGCGACCGTACTCCCCAGGCGGTCTACTTCACGCGTTAGCTGCGTTACCAAGTCAATTAAGACCCGACAACTAGTAGACATCGTTTAGGGCGTGGACTACCAGGGTATCTAATCCTGTTTGCTCCCCACGCTTTCGTGCATGAGCGTCAGTGTTATCCCAGGGGGCTGCCTTCGCCATTGGTATTCCTCCACATATCTACGCATTTCACTGCTACACGTGGAATTCTACCCCCCTCTGACACACTCTAGCCGTACAGTCACAAATGCAATTCCCAGGTTAAGCCCGGGGATTTCACATCTGTCTTGTACAACCGCCTGCGCACGCTTTACGCCCAGTAATTCCGATTAACGCTTGCACCCTACGTATTACCGCGGCTGCTGGCACGTAGTTAGCCGGTGCTTATTCTTCAGGTACCGTCATTAGCCCCAGGTATTAACCAGAACCGTTTCTTCCCTGACAAAAGAGCTTTACAACCCGAAGGCCTTCTTCACTCACGCGGCATTGCTGGATCAGGCTTGCGCCCATTGTCCAAAATTCCCCACTGCTGCCTCCCGTAGGAGTCTGGACCGTGTCTCAGTTCCAGTGTGGCTGGTCGTCCTCTCAGACCAGCTACTGATCGTCGCCTTGGTGAGCCTTTACCTCACCAACTAGCTAATCAGATATCGGCCGCTCCACGAGCATGAGGTCTTGCGATCCCCCACTTTCATCCTTAGATCGTATGCGGTATTAGCTAATCTTTCGACTAGTTATCCCCCACTCTAGGGCACGTTCCGATATATTACTCACCCGTTCGCCACTCGCCACCAGGAGCAAGCTCCCGTGCTGCCGTTCGACTTGCATGTGTAAGGCATGCCGCCAGCGTTCAATCTGAGCCAGGATCAAACTCTTCAGTTCAATCTCTGTTTTGCCATTTCTGGCTGGTTCTTTCGAACCGGTCGCTCACTCAAAATACTGACAGATAATTTCTTACCTATATTTCTTTGTGAGCATTTAATATTTAAAGTTTCCAGACCCGAAGGCCTGTCGCACTTCCATTAAACGCCCACGCTTATCGACTGTTAATTTTTAAAGAACCTTGCCTGCTTCGCCGCGTTACTCAGTACCGCTTGCGTCGCTGTCAAATCGTTTTGTTTGTCAGCAGCAGAGAAACGAGATTATGTAGTGTTTTTTAATTCGCGTCAACAACTTTTTTAACGCTTCACTAAAAATTTCCAACCAACTTCTCACTTCTTTTAAAACCTTTTTACTTCCTTTCCCCGCACTCAACTCGCCGCGTCCTGCTCTTTGCTGCGTCGCTGCATCAGCGGGGAGGCGAACTATAGCAAAGCTTTTACCCATACCGCAACCCCCTTTCGCTTAATTATTTAAACTTTTTACCTCAACCACCCCAAAACCCGCTTCAGCTCTCAATTCCCTCCTCTCAAAAAATTACAAATCAAAAAAAAAACCATGCCCATGCCTGTCGGCATGGGCATGGTTTTACTATGCATATCCAGAGAGAAAACCAGTTACTGATTCTTGAAATTCGCAGGGCGTTTTTCCAGGAATGCCCTCATGCCTTCCGTCTGATCTTCCGTGGCGAAGCAACTGTAGAACATGGCGCGTTCGTACTTGATGCCTTCGGACAAGGTGGACTCGTAAGCGCGGTTCACCGAATCCTTGATCATTGCCACCACCGGCTGCGACATCTCGGAAATCATGATCGCCGCCGCCAGGGCCTCATCCATCAACTTGTCGGCGGCAACCACGCGCGACACCAGACCGGCACGCTCAGCTTCCTGCGCATCCATCATGCGTCCCGTCAGGCACAGATCCATGGCCTTGGCCTTGGATACCGCCCGTGGCAGGCGCTGGGTACCGCCTGCGCCGGGGACAATACCGAGCTTGACCTCCGGCTGGCCGAACTTGGCCGTATCGGCGGCAATGATGAAATCGCACATCATCGCCAGTTCGCAGCCGCCGCCCAGCGCATAGCCGGCTACAGCCGCGATGACGGGCTTGCGCACACGGCGAATGGTTTCCCAGTTGCGGGTAATGAATTCACCCTTGAACACGTCCATGTAGTCATAGCCCGCCATGACTGTAATGTCGGCACCGGCAGCGAACGCCTTTTCACTGCCGGTAACAACGATACAGCCGATCCCTTCGTCGGCATCGAAAGCCAGCAAGGCTTGGCCCAACTCGCTCATTAACTGATCGTTCAAGGCATTCAATGCCTTCGGGCGATTCAGGCGGATCACGCCGACCTTACCTTGCGTCTCGGTCAAAATGTTTTCGTAGCTCATCTGGTCTCCTTATATCCTTATATAGAGATGGTGCGGAAGTTGACTGTATCTGCCGCGTCGATTGTAACGCCAATGAAACTTGAGCGAGATCAAAGGCAGCCTTGAATTTGTCTCCATCGGCCCGGGTCAGAGCCTATACTGAAGCATCCCTTCACCACAATAGAGGAGGATCACATGTTCAAGACCATTCTCGTGCCAACAGATGGGTCCGAGCGTTCGGACAAGGCAATCGCCAACGCGATCGACTACGCTCAGCACTGCAAAGCCAAGATCATCGGCATTTCGGTCGCCGAACCGTATCCGTTCTCGCCGCTGGCGGAAAGCTCCATGGCAATCGATCCCGGCATCTATGAGGAAAACGTCCGCACGCTCGCGGAACAACATGTGAAGAAGATCGCCGATGCCGCTCATGCTGCGGGTGTGGAGTGCGAGACGACGACGGTGCTGTCGTTTGCGCCGGATGAAGAGATCATCAATGCGTCCAAGAAGTACGCCTGCGACGTCATCTTCATGGCTTCGCATGGACGTAGCGGGCTCAGCAGACTGTTTCTGGGAAGCAAGACGCAGAAAGTGCTGGCGCACTCCTCCATTCCCGTACTGGTATTGCGCTGACTTACTCTCCTCTCAAATACAAAACCCGGCTTGCCTATATTTAAGGCAAGCCGGGTTTTTCTTCGCACTTTAACAATAAAACTCAGGAATTCGGCAGCAATACCCACATCATGCCGCGCTGTTTCATGGCGCCGGCCTTTTCCCCGGCCTCGTTGCCGAAGCCCCAGAAGTAATCCGCCCGCACCGCACCGCGGATCGCACCGCCCGTATCCTGCGCCAGCACCAGACGCTGCAGCGCGGCGTTGCTATTGGGTTGCGTTGTCGCCAGGAACACAGGCGCGCCCAGTGGGATGTACTGAGGATCGACGGCAATCGACCGCTGGCCGGTCAGCGGCAGCCCCATGGCGCCTTTCGGTCCTTTGGACGGATCAGGGATTTTTTCTTCCTTGAAAAAAATATAGCTCGGATTCACATTCAGCAGCTCGTTCTGGCGCGATGGATTGGCGATGGCCCAAGCCTTAATACCCTGGGCGGACGCCTGCGACAGCGGCATTTCGCCCTTGTCCACCAGATAGCGGCCGATTGATTTGTACGGATAGCCGTTCTGGTCTGCATAGGCCAGGCGCACCGTCTCTTGCGTCTCGTTCAGGATGACGCGACCGGAACCTTGCACCTGCAGAAAGAAGGCTTCGACCGGATCATCCACCCAAACCAGCTCCTTGCCCGTCAGCGCCCCCGATTGCAGCAGTTCCGCGCGCGAGAAATAGGGAACGACCTTGTTGCCGACCACGCGGCCGCGCAACCGCATGTTCTTCAGTTCGGGATAAAGGCTGGCCAGGTCGATCGTCAGCAAATCGTCGGGCGCCTTATATAGAGGTGTCTGGTAAGGACCGCCGCGTTTGCGCGAACCGCGTAGCAAGGGTTCGTAGTAGCCGGTCACCAATCCGGTATCGCTGCCATCCGGGTTGAAAACCTTATACGGCGTAAAACCGGATTCGAAGAAAGCGCGAATTGCGCCATCATCACCGGGATTGACCTGACGCGCCGCAGTGCAGGCATTCTTCCACTCGTTGCGTCGGATCAGCGTCTGACACGATGTTATAAATGCCGGCCAGGCCTCGCCCAATGCATCACGATCCCAACCGGGCATGGCGGCAAACGTGCTTTTTTGCAACGTCTGGACCTGCACCTCCGGTTGCGTCGGCGGTTTCGGTTGCGTCGGCGGGACCGAAGGCGTGGTCGTGCAGGCAGCCAGACAGACGGCGACGATGATGGCTAATGCGGGTAAACTGGAGCGGGTAAATGACATTGAGGAAACGTAAAAATGTGGTGGTTAATACTTGAAGCCGGCGGAGCCTTCTTTATCTTCGTGTTCATTGTCTGGTGGACCATGTTCTCCGGACGCAAGCCGGAGCCACCGCCGCAACAAAAAAAAAAGAACGACAAAAAAGACGGCAACCAGGCTTGATCGCTTGAAGCTTTTTTATCCAAAACATGCCTAATGCAGCGTGCGCGGCAGCGACAGGATGAATTCCGGGATCTTCACGTCGAACTGCTCTCCATCCTCGGCAACGCAGAAATACTCGCCATGCATTGATCCCTGCGGCGTTTGCAACGAGGTGCCGCTGGTGTACTCGAACTGCTCCCCCGGTTGCAGGAACGGCTGATGGCCGACGACGCCCAGGCCGCGCACCTCTTCGGTGTGGTTGTTGGCGTCGGTGATGATCCAATGGCGCGAAATCAGTTGGGCAGGCACCTGGCCGGTATTGACGATAGTGATTGCATAAGCAAACACGTAATGGGAACGCGCCGGATCGGATTGCTCTTCCAGATATTGCGTCTTGACCGTCACCGTAAACTCATACGTCGCCATGCGGATTCCTCGATTTTGTAAAAAGCCTGACCCATTCCACACGAAATCAACCGCAAGTGCAAGGCTTGCAACAAAACCGGGCGCTGCGAACGGGTAAAATAGCGCATCTTTCATTGTTCCATCATCGCTCCATAGCCTGCCTCAGCCATATCGCCATGCCTACTTACCGTATCGCCCCGAGTATCCTGTCCGCCGACTTCGCCCGCCTGGGCGAGGAAGTCCGCCACGTCGTCGCTGCCGGCGCCGACATCATCCACTTCGACGTGATGGACAACCATTATGTTCCCAACCTGACTATCGGGCCGCTGGTCTGCGAGGCAATCCGCCCGCACGTCCAAGTGCCGATCGACGTGCACCTGATGGTCAAGCCGGTGGACCGCATCATTCCCGATTTCGCCAAGGCGGGCGCCAACATCATCACCTTCCATCCGGAAGCGTCGGAACATATCGACCGTTCGCTGCAACTGATCCGCGACAACGGCTGCAAGGCCGGCCTGGTGTTCAACCCCGGTACGCCGCTGCATTACCTCGACCATGTCATGGATAAGCTCGACATCATCCTGATCATGTCCGTCAATCCCGGCTTCGGCGGTCAATCCTTCATTCCGGAAGCATTGAGGAAGATCGCCGCAGTCCGTCGCCGCATCGACGAATCTGGCCGCGACATCATGCTGGAAGTCGACGGCGGCATCAAAATCGACAATATTGCAGCGGCAGCCAAGGCCGGCGCCGACACCTTCGTGGCCGGTTCCGCCATCTTCGGCAAGGCGGACTACAAGGCCGTCATCGACGCCATGCGCAGCGAATTGACCGCATAAAGCAGACAGAAAATCCCATGCTCGACAACATCAAAGCCGCCATCATCGACCTCGACGGCACCATGCTCGACACCGCGCCGGATTTCCACGTCGCCGTCAATCGCATGCGTGCCGACCTGGGCCTGGGGCCGCTGGCGATGCAGACCATCGTCAATTTTGTCGGCAAGGGATCGGAAAACCTGATGCGCCGGGTGCTGGCCGTCGACTACGACGAAGACGGCGTGGAAGAGAATTTCGAACAAGCGCTGGCGTCATATCAGGAACATTACCTGAGCATCAACGGCGATTATTCGACGCTGTATCCGAACGTGATAGAAGGCTTGCAAGCGCTCAAAGCCAAGGGCCTGCGCCTGGCTTGCGTTACCAACAAGCCGATTGCCTTCACCCTGCCGCTGATGGATAAAAAGGGCCTGTACCCCTATTTCGATGTGATTTACGGCGGCGATTCTCTACCGAAAAAGAAACCGGATCCACTGCCTTTGCTGCAAGTCTGCCAGGATTTTGCGCTGCTGCCGGTGCAGGTGGTTGCCATCGGCGATTCGTCCAACGACGCGCAAGCCGCGCGCGCAGCGGGTTGCCGCGTGCTCAACGTGCCGTACGGCTATAACCACGGCGAACCTATACACAATGTCGATTCCGATGGTATAGTTTCAACGCTGCTGGATGCAGCGCATCAGATTTCGTAGTGAAAACTCGCTCAACTGAACACATACGACAAATGTTTCTCAACAAAAAACACAACGCCAACAAATCAGCCGCCCCTGAGGCCTGGCTGTGGCGACGCTGGCAATCCTGGGCTAACTAACCCAAGTCAGCTACTGGCCGCTCCCCTCGACCAGAACGTTTTTTGCAACATTATCCCTGTTTGAACACCGCCAACGTCGGCACGCGCTTGCCGGGACGTCGCAAGTCGTCCTGCAACTCGTTCTACAATAGCGGTCCTGGAGAGAAACAATGACCGAACTCGAATTCAAATCGCTGGCCGCACAAGGCTACAACCGCATTCCGCTGATCGCCGAAGCTTTCGCCGACCTGGAAACCCCGCTGACCCTGTATCTCAAACTGGCGCAAACCCAGAACGCCGGCAAAAACACCTTCCTGCTGGAATCGGTGGTCGGCGGCGAACGCTTCGGCCGATACTCCTTCATCGGCCTGCCGGCAACAACCAGGCTGCGCAGCTTCGGCAACAAGATCGAAGTCCTGAAGAACGACAAGGTGGTCGAATCGCTGGAGGGTAATGCGCTCGAATTCATCGCCGCGTTCCAGTCGCGCTACAAAGTCGCAATCCGTCCCGGCATGCCACGCTTCTGCGGCGGCCTGGCCGGTTACTTCGGCTACGATGCGGTGCGCTATATCGAAAAACGCCTGGCCGGCAGCGCACCGAAAGACGACCTCGGCCTGCCCGACATCCAGTTGCTGGTGACCGAAGAACTGGCCGTCATCGACAATCTCTCCGGCAAGCTTTATCTGATCGTCTACGCCGATCCCTCGCAGCCGGAAGCGTTCAGCAAAGGCCGTCAGCGCCTCAAGGATTTGCGCGCCATGCTGCGCCGCGCCGCCGATGCACCGGTCACGAGCGGCTCGGTGCGCACCGAAACCGTCCGCGAATTCGCCAAGGAAGACTACCTGAAGGCCGTCGCCCGCGCCAAGGAATACGTCATGGCGGGCGACCTGATGCAGGTCCAGATCGGCCAGCGCCTGAAAAAATCCTACGTCGATTCGCCATTGATGCTGTATCGCGCGCTACGCTCGCTGAATCCTTCGCCGTACATGTACTTCTACAATTTCGGCGACATGCAGATCGTCGGCGCCTCGCCGGAAATCCTGGTGCGCAACGAAACCATCGGCGAGACGTCCGATGGCCAGGCACAAAAGAAAGTCACCATCCGTCCGCTCGCCGGCACCCGTCCGCGCGGCTCGACGCCGGAGCGCGACGCCCAACTGGCGACCGAACTGCTGGCCGACCCGAAGGAAATCGCCGAACACGTCATGCTGATCGACCTCGCGCGCAACGATATCGGCCGCATCGCCGTCACCGGCAGCGTCAAGGTGACCGACCAGATGGTCATCGAAAAATATTCCCACGTGCAGCACATCGTCTCCAACGTCGAAGGCCTGCTCAAACCAGGCCTGTCCAATCTGGACGTGTTGAAGGCCACCTTCCCGGCTGGCACACTGTCGGGTGCGCCGAAAGTGCGTGCGATGGAAATCATCGACGAGCTGGAACCGACCAAGCGCGGCATCTACGGCGGCGCCTGCGGCTACCTGTCGTTCGGCGGTGAAATGGACGTGGCGATCGCGATCCGCACTGGCGTCATCAAGGACGGCACGCTGTACGTGCAGGCTGCGGCCGGTATCGTCGCCGACTCGGTGCCGGAACTGGAATGGGAAGAAACCGAAAACAAGGCGCGTGCCGTTCTGCGGGCAGCCGAACAAGTGCAAGACGGACTGGATGGAGAAATCTGAGCGCTGCTTCAAACTCGACTGCCGGAGCACCTCCCCGCTGACGCGACGTGTTGCCGGCCCCTGATCGGGATTTTCGAAAGCCGCCTGATCCGACGCAGCGGCTTACGCTGCTGCGGACGGCGCCAGGTAACGTTCCACCAGACGTGTCCAGTACGCCGCGCCGATGGCGACATTGTCATCGTTGAAATCATAATGGGCGTTGTGCAGCATCGGCTTGCCGGCGCCGTTGCCGACCCGCACGAAACACCCCGGCCGCTGTTGCAGGAAATAGGCGAAGTCTTCGCTGCCGGCAATCGGCCCGAACGGCGCGATCACCTGCTCCGCCCCCACCAGCTCCAGTGCGACCTGCTGCGCAAATTCGGTTTCCGCCTCCGAGTTGACCAGCACCGGGTAACCTTGGATATAGTCGATCTCGGCCGTTGCGCCATAGCTTTCCACATGCGACTGCACCAGCGCGCGAATGCGCTGTTCGAGCAAGGCGCGCACCTCCGGCTTGAACGAACGCACGCTCATCTCCAGCGTGGCGTATTCGGGAATCACATTCGACGCATGCCCGGCATGCAAAGAACCCACCGTCACCACCGCCGCATCCATGGGATCGACATTGCGCGCCACCACCGTCTGCAAGGCCATCACCAGGCTGGCCGCCGCCACCACCGGATCGACCGACAGGTGCGGCCGGGCTGCATGGCTGCCCTTGCCGGTCACCTTGACCTTGACCGTATCGCAGGCCGCCATGAAGGGCCCGGCGCGAAACATGAAGGTGCCGGTGGCGACGCCCGGATGGTTATGCATGCCGAAAATGGCGTCGCAGGGAAAACGCTCGAACAAGCCGTCGGCGATCATCTGTTGAGCGCCGCTGTTGAACCCGGCTTCTTCGGCCGGCTGGAAAATCAGATTGACCACGCCGTCGAAATTGCGCGTGCGCGCCAGTTGCAGCGCTGCGCCCAGCAACATCGCGGTATGCCCGTCGTGGCCGCAGGCGTGCATCTTGCCGTCGTGCGCGCTGGCGTAACTCAGGCCGGTCTGTTCATGGATCGGCAAGGCGTCCATATCGGCGCGCACGCCTATGCTGCGTGTGCTGCCGCCGGAACGCAAGGTCGCCACCAGACCGTTGCCGCCGATATTGCGCGTGACCGTATAGCCCCAGCCTTGCAGACGCTCGGCCACCAGCGCGGCAGTATCGACCTCCTGATACGACAGCTCGGGATGCTGGTGCAGATGACGGCGAATCGCGATCAGTTCTTCCTTGACATCGTCCAGATCGCCGATCCGGCACAGAGCTGTGTTCATCTGTATGACTCCGTAAAAGTGAATTAATACCGCGTTTGCTCAAGCGCAGTGGCGCGGTTGCGCGCCGCCAGCACCTGCGGACCTTGCTCGGCCAGATCCCAGAACAGTCCTGCCATGACTTGCAGCGACTCGCGCGATACGCTGGCAAGTATATGCTCGTTGGGTGCATGCTGTGAGCAGGCTGGATAAGAGTGCGGCACCCACAAGGTCGGCAGACCAAGCACATCGGCGAATACATCATTGGGCAAGGAGCCGCCCAGGTTGGGCAGCAAGGTCGGCCGCTTGCCGCTGGTCTGCTGCATCGACGCCAACCCCCAGCGCACCCAGTCGTCGTCGGGATTGAGCCGGGTGGCGTTGAATTGCACGCCTGACAGACTCACTTCGACATCGGTGTAACCATGCGCATTCAGGTGCGCGCGGATATTGGCGATGAAATTTTTGTCGTCGCTGCCGACCACGAAACGGATCTGGCAATGCGCCGATGCCTGCCCCGGAATCGCGTTGACCGGCGCTTCCGGATTGCCGGTCTTGAAGGCCAGCACTTCCAGCGTATTCCAGCCGAACACGCGCTCGGCCGGAGTCATGCCTGGCTCGCCCCAGTTGACATCGATTTCCGGATCGGTGGGGCCGCCGCCCACCTGGACGTCGGCCAGCGCATTGCGCACGCTCTGCGGCAACGACGACGGCAACAGACTGGGCACCCGGATGCGGCCCTTGCCATCGACCAGGCAAGCGATTGCATTGGCCAGGCGCACGCCGGGATTGCGCAGCAGGCCGCCCCAGTTGCCGGAATGATGGCCGCCGTCGCGCAGATTGACGCGCAGGTCGAAATTGCAGCCGCCGCGCGATCCCAGGAACATGGTCGGCGTGGGCGCGTTCACGCGCGGGCCGTCGGAACCGATGAACAGATCCGACTTGAGTTTTTGCTTGTGCAGCGCAGCCACTTCCTTCAATCCCGGCGAGCCGGTTTCCTCGCCCATTTCAAGAATCACCTTGACGTTGTAGCCGAGCTTGCCGTTGCGTTGCTGCATCACTTGCGCCAGCGCGGCGAAGTTGATGGTGTGCTGGCCTTTGTTGTCGGCAGTGCCCCGGCCGTACCAGCGATCGCCTTCCACCACGATTTCCCACGGATTGAGGCCGGCGCGCCATTGCTTGTCGTAACCGCGCACGACATCGCCGTGGCCATAGGTCAGCACTGTGAGAGCGGCTCCCGCTTCACTGCGCTCGGCCAGCAAGAACGGACTGCCGCCGGCGATGGGATTGTCCACCACCTCGCAGCTAAAACCCATGCCTTGCAGCTCGGGAATGATTTCCTGATTCAGGTAATCGTACAGAATCGGCCGGCTGGCGGCCTCCTGGCTTTCCGTGCGTATCGCCACGCGCCGTTGCATGGCCGCCATGAAACTGCCATCGTCGAAATAGGCGCCCGCCTGCGCGATGGCTTGTGCTCTGCTCATGTTGCTGCTCCTCGATTTATCAGAGTGTTACTAAGTAAGAAATTCATGGTGCGAACGTGGATGCTCCTGCCGCCGCGGCATGCAGGCTCGCGTCGAAACGAAGCCGGTAATGCGCGTCATCCGGCCACGGCAAGCTCCGGTATGCCCAGACCGGGTTCAGGCGTGAGCGCCGAGGCCAGCAACATGCGCGTATAGGGATGGCCGGCCTGCGTAAAGATCTTTTCGCGCGACTCCAGCTCGACGATGCTGCCCTTGTGCATGACGGCCACACGATCAACCAGATGTTCGACCACGCCGAGGTCGTGGCTGATGAACAGATAAGTCAGGCCGAATTCGGCTTTCAGATCCAGCAGCAGGTTCAATATCTGAGCCTGCACCGAGACGTCAAGCGCCGACGTCGGCTCGTCGCAGATCAGGATGTCCGGCTGCAGGATCAGTCCGCGCGCAATCGCCACGCGCTGGCGCTGACCGCCCGAAAGCTGATTCGGATACTGGCCATGGGTACGCTCGGGCATGCCGACCAGGTCCAGCATGCGCCGCACTTCCTGATGCTGTTCTGCGCGGGTGCCAATGCCGTGCAGCCTGAGCGGCAGGCCGACGATGTCGGCCACTGTCTTGCGCGGGTTGAGCGAAGAATAAGGGTCTTGAAAGATCGGCTGGATATGGCGCGCATTGGCCTTGCGCCGGGTCGGATCGACTTCCCGTCCATTGATGAGAACGTTGCCCGCGCTGGGCGCCAGCAAACCCAGCAACATCTTGGCCAGCGTACTCTTGCCGCAACCGGATTCACCCACCAGCCCCAGTGTTTCACCGCGATACAGCCGCAATGAGACGTCGTTGACGGCGCGGATTTCACCGGCTGGCTGGAACATGCCGCGCTTCAGCGCATAGACCTTGCTCAGCGCGCACAATTCGAGAGCGATATCGTTGCCGGAGACTTCTCCGGGGTTGTTCATGTGATCATTCATGCCGCCACCTCATGCAGCCGGCCTGCGTCGAGCACGCCTGGTTCCAGCTTGTGACAACGCGCCCAGTGGCGTTGGTCGCCATCGATATCGACCAGCGGCGGATCGTTTTCGCAGACGGCGTCTGCCAATGTGCAGCGGTTGCGAAAGGCACAGCCGGCGACATTGCCGATCAGGCTCGGCACCACTCCCGGTATGGCTTGCAGATGGCTGCCCGGCAGCGTCTTGCCGCGTACCGGAATACACGACAGCAGACCACGCGTATAGGGATGCCGGGGCGCGGCGAACAGGCTTGCCGCGTCGCAGGTTTCGACCACCTGGCCGGCATACATCACGGCCACGCGGTCGGCGATGCGCGACACCACGCCCAGATCATGGGTGATGAACACCACCGCGGTACCGAACTCGCGCTGCAACTCGCGGATCATGCGCAGGATTTGCGCCTGGATCGTGACGTCGAGCGCAGTGGTTGGTTCATCGGCGATGATCAGGTCAGGACTGCACATGAGCGACATGGCGATCATCACGCGTTGGCGCAGGCCGCCGGACAACTGGTGCGGATACTGGCGCAGGCGGTCTTCAGCATTGCTGATGCCGGTGCGGTGCAACAGATAGATGGCGCGTTCACGCGCTTCGGCGCGGGTCACGCCTGTCTCTTCCAGCATCGCTTCGCATAACTGATTGCCCAGCGTATAGGACGGATTGAGCGAAGTCATCGGCTCTTGAAAAATCATGGACATGCGCCGGCCACGCAATTGATTGCGCTGTTTTTCCGGCAAAGCCAGCAGATCGGCGCCGTCGAAACGCATCTGGTCGGCAGTGCAGATCGCTTTGCGCGGCAACAGGCCCATCAGCGCCAGCGAGGTCATCGACTTGCCGCAACCGGATTCGCCGACCAGGCACAGCATCTCGCCGCGCCTGACCTGGAAATCGATGCCGCGCACGGCATGCAGCATGCCGTTGTCGGTGGGCAGGTCCACGCGCAGATTTTTCACGTCGAGCAGGACACTCATTGATTGCGCACTCCCGGTTGAAATTGCAGTGTTCATGGCGGCTCCGCTATCAGTTGCGACCGTCAGGCGCGTTGACGTCGCGCAGGCCGTCGCCGACCAGATTGATGGCCAGCACCAATGACGCCAGAGCGACGCCCGGAATGACGATGACCCACGGCTTGAAGAACATGTAGGACTTGCCTTCCGACACCATCAGGCCCCAGGACGGCGTCGGCGGCTGCACGCCCAGGCCGAGAAAGGACAAGGTCGCTTCGAGCAGAATCGCATGCGCCATTTCCAGGGTGATCACGACAATCAGCGCGCTCATGATGTTGGGCAGAATTTCGCGCACCAGAATATAGGGAGTGGAAGCGCCGACGGCCTTGGCGGCAGCGATGAATTCGGCGTCGCGCAACTGCTGGGTGGCCGAGCGCGTGACCACGGCAAAGCGGTCCCACAGCAACAGCCCGAGCAAGATGATCACCACCTTGAGCGAACCGCCGACCAGCGACGCCATCGCCAGCGCCACCAGCACCACCGGCATCGACAGCCGGGTAGTGATCAGATAGCTGATGAAAGCGTCCACGCGCCCGCCGAAGTAACCGGCCAGCACCCCCAGCGTAGTACCGATCAGGCCGGAGATCAGCGCCGCCGCGCAACCGATGATGAGCGACACGCGCGCGCCGAAAATCAGGCGGCTGAGGTAATCGCGCCCGAGCTTGTCGGTGCCCAGAACATGCTCCCAACTGCCGGCGCTGTTCCACACCGGCGGAATCAGCCGTTGCGACACATCCTGATTGAACGGATCGTGGGGCGCCAGCAAGGGCGCGAAAATCGCCGCCAACACGATCACCGCCAGCATCGCCGCCCCCAGCACCAGGCCGCGGTGGCCGAGCAGGCGCCTGAGTTTGCGGCGCCACGGCGGCAACGGTTTGAGGGCACTGTGCAAGGCGGCGACCGGCGGCAGAACAGAAGTGGAAGTGGTGCTCATGGCGGCTCCTAACGGGTACGGATGCGTGGATCAAGCATGGCGTTGATCACATCGGCAAGAAAAGTCAGGCCGATATAGAACATGGCGATGATCAACACCACCGCCTGCACCACCGGATAATCGTTGCGCGAGATTGCGTCCCAGGCCAGTTGGCCCAGGCCCTGCATTGAATAGACCGACTCGATCACCACCGATCCGCCCAGCATGAAGCCCAGCTCTACTGCCGCCAGCGCCACCACCGGAATGATCGCGTTGCGCAACGCATGCTTGAAAATCACCTTGCCCTTGCCCAGTCCCTTGGCGCGCGCCGTGCGGATGTAATCCGAACCGAGCACTTCGAGCATGCCGGCGCGGGTCAGCCGCATCATCGCCGGCATCGCGTAGTAACCGAGAGCCACCGCGGGCAGCACGAAGTTTTGCCATTCTTCATTACCGGATACCGGCAACCAGTGCAAGGTGACCGCAAAAATAAGGATCAGCGTCAGGCCAAACCAGAAGCTCGGCATGGCCTGCCCGACCACGGCAATCACCAGCGCCATCCGGTCCAGCCAGGTGTCGCGATAAATCGCCGCCAGCACGCCCAGCGGAATCGCCACCACCACCGCCAGCAGCAGGGCGATGCCACCCAGCTTGAGAGTGATGGGCAAACGTTCTGCCACCATGTCCATGACTTGCGCCTGGAAGTAGAACGACTTGCCGAAATCCAGATGCAGGGCGTTACCCAGCCATTCCAGGTATTGCGTGCTCATGGGCCGGTCCAGACCGAATTGCACGCGGATCGCCTCCACTTGCGCGCCGGTGGCCTCCGGCCCGGCAATCGCCGTGGCCAGGTCGCCCGACATGTGCAGCAGCGAAAAACTGACCACCGATACCGTCACGGCGACGCACAAGGCGATCAGCAGACGACGCAGGATATAGATCAACATGGCGGCGATCCTTGGTGACGATGATGACGATTATTTCCAGCTAGCTTCGTAGAAGCGCGGCAGTTCGTCCGGATAACCCTGGAACTTGAGCTGCGAGTTGTAGGCATAGAAAGTCGAATAAGAGAACAACGGCGCCATGAACGCCTGCTTGGAAATCGACTCCAGCGCCTTGCTGTAGTTGGCCTTGCGCGTCGCCGGATCGGTCGAGGTGTCGGCAATTTCCAGCCACTGACGCAACTGCGGATCCTTGGTAATGTCATCGCTGCCGCCCTTGAACCAGACTCCCAGGAAAGCCGAAGCGTCATTCATGGAAAACGAACCCCACGCCTGGAAAGTCAGCGGCGTCTTGCCGGCGCGGTATTCGGCTTGCAACGCCGCGAACTTCATGTAATGCAGACGCGCACGGATGCCGATCTTGTGCAGGTCGCCGATGATGGCCTCAGCCACTTCACGCTCGCGGTAGGCGTAAATCTCGGTATCAAAGCCGTTCGGGAAACCGGCCGCTGCCAGCAGTTCCTTGGCCTTGGCCGGGTTGTAATCGTATTTGATTGCCACCTTGGGATCGCAGCCGAACTGGGCCCGGAAGCACGCCGCATACACCGGCTGACTGCCGCCGCGCATCAGGTTCTCGGCAATTCCCTTGCGGTTGATCGCCATGTTGATGGCCTGGCGTACGCGCAGATCCTTGAATGGCGAATTGGGAGCAGACGAACCCTGAGCATCAATGGTGACGAAACCGACGCGCATGGTTTCACCGCTTTGCACGCTGATCTTGGGCGTGCTCTTGAGCGACTCGGCCTGGTCGGCCGGCACCCGCCAGATCCAGTCGATGGCGCCGGTCATGAGTTGCGCCGCACGGGTTTCCGGATCGGGAATCACGACAAACTTGATGTTGCCTATCTTGGGCTGCCCCTGTGGACTGTCCTTGAAATAGCCGGTGTTCTTGACCAGAGTGACGCCCTGGCCTGGCGTGACGCTGGTCACCTTATAAGGACCGGTGCCGACTGGCGCCTTGCTGAAACCTTCCAGGCCGACTTTCTTGAAGTAAGCGCCGGGATAGATGGGCAGCGGCCCGGCCAGATATTCCAGCGCCGCCGGGAACGGGCGCTTGAGGTTGATCCGCACTTTGTAGTCGCCGATCTTTTCAGCATCCTTGATCCAGTCGGTGTTCTGCCGTGTGACCGCCTTCGATTCGTTGGACACCACATAGTTGAAGGTGAACGCCACGTCGTCGGCAGTGAACTTGTCGCCATTCTGGAACTGCACGCCCTGACGCAACTCAAGCACCAGCGCGGTGGGCGACTCCCATTTCCAGGAAGTAGCCAGTTGCGGTTTGTATTCGCCGCTCTTGGGATCGCGATAGACCAGCGTATCCCAGATCAGATGCGCCAGGATCACACCCTCGCGCAGATTGTTGTGATACTGGCTGATGTTTTCCACTTCGCTGTCGGAGGCGTACACCAGCGTGTCGTTGGCTTTGTTGGCCAGCGCAGACATCGACGCTGTGGCCCCCGCCGCCAGCAATGCACATCGCGCCCATGCAGCCATGCTTTTGCTTATTGCTTTCATGCCTAAGCTTCCTTCGAAGAAAATAGTTTGAGAAAAACCAGGACGTCGAAAGCAGTCTAGGTCACAATATGGCGATGCAACAATTAGAGAATTACTATGTCTGCGTTGCCGAAATGAGAAACCGACGCCGGATTGACTGATCGCCGATACCATCTTCATAGAGAGGCTCATGATGAAATCGCAATATCTGCAAGACACCGCGCTGCGCTATTTCCTGGAGGTGGTGCGTTGCGGTTCGATCAGCGAGGCGTCGCAACGGCTCAATGTTGCCAGTTCGGCCATTAGCCGCCAGATCAGCAGCCTTGAAGAAATGCTCGACACGGTCTTGTTCGAGCGGCGCCCGCGCGGCATGGTGTTGAGCGCCGGCGGCGAAATGCTGGCCGCGCACGCCCAGAAGGTGGCGCTCGAGGCCGACCGTGTGGTGGCCGACCTGCTGGCGCTTAAGGGCTTGCGCAGCGGCCGAATCCGGGTGGCGTCGTCGGAGGGTTTCGGCATCGACTTTCTGCCGCGCCTGATCCGTTCGTTCCAGCAAAAGTATCCGGCGATCCTGTTTCAGGTCTATGTCGGTCCGCCGGCACTGGTCTCGCGCCAGGTCCGCGAGGGCAATGCCGACCTCGGCGTAACCTTCAACCGCCAGCCCGAACCGGATATCAAGATCGTCCACCAGCAACTGGCGCCGGTGCTGCTGGTGATGCGGGCGGATCATCCACTGAGTCGTTTCAAGCAGGTCACGCTGGCGCAACTGCGGCCTTATCCGCTGGCGCTGCCGGACCCGCATACCACGCTGCGGCAATTGTTCGACCTGGCTTGCAGCCGCCAACAACTGGTGTTCGAGCCGGTGCTCACCAGCAATTACATCCAGACCCTGCACAACTATCTGCTCGAAGGCGATGCCCTCTCGATCACCGGCGAAATCACCGTGCGCTATCGCATCGGCACCGGCCAACTGGTGACGCGGCCGATCCGCGATCGCGCGCTGGACGGCCGCTATGCCGAGGTGCAGACGCTGGCCGGCCGTACCCTGCCGCGTATCGTCGAAATTTTCCTGGAATACCTGCTGGCGGAATTGAACAAGGAATCCACTCCGGCCTGAGCACGGTCGCCTGCGCTCCGCCAGTAGTCATTACAGGTGCAACTGGGTGGTGGACAACACCTGTTTGATCACCATGAAAGTGCGTATCTGGCGCACCCCCGGCAGGTACAGCAATTGTTCCGCATGCAGCTTGTTGAAGCTGTCATTGTCCTTGGTGCGCACCAGCATGAAGTAATCGAACTCGCCCGTGACCACATGGCACTCCAGGCAGCCATGAACTTTTTGCGCCGCCTTTTCAAAGGCCATGAACGACTCCGGCGTGGAGCGATCCAGCACCACTCCTATCATCACCAGCGTGCCCGCATCGAGCGCGCGCGGGTTGAGCAACGCCACTATCCCCTTGATCAGTCCCAGTTCCTTGAGCCGCTCCACGCGCCGCAGGCAGGCCGGCGCGCTGAGGTTGACCTTGACTGCCAGCGCCACGTTGGAAATCGATGCGTCGCGCTGCAACTGCTTGAGGATGGCGCGATCGGTGCGGTCGAGAATATCGCTGAACGATTCGGCGGCGACATTCTTTTCACGTAATTTTGTTGCTCTCATATTCAATATCTCACAATAAATAATTCCATCTATTCATTTTCCTGATTTTCTGCATTGAATAATAGTCGAATTTCACAACCATGATGCGCGCATTAATTTTTAGAATGAAGCTCAGCGCGATCGACATCGAGAGCGACATCGAAAGCCCGCCATGCCATCTTTCTTCCAAAGCCTGGATGCCTGGATACCCATTCTGACCTTAGGAGCTTCACCCATGAATCTGAAAAAATTTTCCCGTTACCCTCTGACCTTCGGACCGACGCCGATCCAACCGCTCAAACGCCTGAGCGCCCACCTGGGCGGCAAGGTGGATCTGTACGCCAAACGCGAAGACTGCAACAGCGGCCTGGCCTTCGGCGGAAACAAGACGCGCAAGCTGGAATACCTGATCCCGGAGGCGCTCGAAGGCGGCTACGATACGCTGGTGTCGATTGGCGGCATCCAATCCAACCAGACCCGCCAAGTGGCGGCGGTAGCTGCCCACCTCGGTCTGAAATGCGTGCTGGTGCAAGAGAACTGGGTCAACTACTCGGATGCCGTCTATGACCGCGTCGGCAATATCGAAATGTCGCGCATCATGGGCGCCGACGTGCGTCTGGACGCATCGGGTTTCGACATCGGCATTCGCAAGAGCTGGGAAGACGCCATGGAAAGCGTGCGCCGCGCCGGCGGCAAACCGTTTCCGATCCCGGCCGGCTGCTCCGAACATCCCAAGGGAGGTCTCGGCTTCGTGGCGTTCGCCGAAGAAGTGCGCCAGCAGGAAGCAGAACTCGGCTTCAAGTTCGACTATATCGTCACCTGCGCCGTCACAGGCAGCACCCAGGCTGGCATGGTAGTAGGCTTTGCCGCCGATGGCCGCGCCGACCGCGTGATCGGCATCGATGCCTCGGCCAAGCCGCAGCAGACCTTCGATCAGATCCTGCGCATCGCAAAAAATACCGCCGCCCTGGTGGAACTGAACCGCGACATTACCGAAAAGGACGTAGTGCTGGATACCCGTTTCGGCGGTCCGGAATACGGCTTGCCCAACGACGGCACGCTCGAGGCAATCCGCCTGTGTGCGCGTACCGAAGGCATGCTGACCGACCCGGTGTACGAAGGCAAGTCGATGCACGGCATGATAGAGAAAGTCCGTCTGGGTGAATTCCCGGCCGGCTCCAAAGTGCTCTACGCCCATCTTGGCGGCGCCCCGGCGCTCAATGCCTACAGCTTCATCTTCCGCAACGGCTGAGACGCCGCTGCTTGATTCTTCATCGCGTTCCGTACTGCTTCTGCATTCCCGCGCCATCGGCGGTAGTTATTGCCGATGGCATGCCGCTTGCCTCGTTCTTCTATCAGTTGGTTACCGGGAGACTCGTCATGAAGTCAGCTTTGCATTGCGTCAGTCCTGCCATCGCCTTATTGCAAGAACTCGAAACGATACTCAGAGATCCGCTACTCGGACCGCATGCAGCAATGCAGGTCGCCGCCGCGATCGACAAGGTAGTGCAGGCGCACCGGCACGGAAATGCCGGCATCGTCGATAAGGATGCATATATCAGTCTGTGGGCCTGCATGCCCGACGATCGCACCAATCAGCAAGCCTTGATTTCATTGGCTTCAATCTGAAAATTGCACCTGCCAGGCAACCGCGCCGCCCCCTTAAGGCACGCGCCGCCAGCGAGCCGGCCGAAGCGATTCCAGTCCGTAACAATGACTGTAGATCGGTCGGAGGTGAATGCATCCGGCACATCGCATATTGCGCCCATCCACGAATAGCCTCGGCCATCTATGCGCTCAGGGCGATCCAGATTGACCTCGCGCCGGCCGCAGCCGGAATCGGTGCGTCGCGTGCGTACGGCAAACCTGCCCTCCTCTTCAATTTCTGCTATGCCGCGATCTCGGTTATACTTTTTCAAGTATCCGAGCACTTTAGGTCTCCCTTCAAATCGATGAAAACATCCTGCCACTTTGCCGTCAATAAACAGCCTGCCGCCTCGCCGGCTCGATGGCGTTCCTGACATTGGTACTGCTAGGCGGCTTCGCCGCCACGTTTCGCGTGTGCATTCCGATTGTTCTTGAGCAGTCCGATAGGTTCTTGTCCCTGCGACAAAAAACCGGACAAGCTACCGGGCAAGAAATTGCCCAAGAACATTAAAAATTCAGCAAAATCAAAGGGTTACTATAAATATGCTCCTCATGATCGACAACTACGATTCTTTCACCTATAACCTGGTGCAATATTTCGGCGAGCTTGGCGAAGAAGTGCTGACCATCCGCAACGATGAGATCACGCTCGACGACATCGAAAAACTGAATCCGGCACGCATCTGCCTGTCGCCCGGCCCGTGCAGCCCGAAAGAGGCTGGCATCTGCATTGACCTGCTCAAGCGTTTCTCCGGCAAACTGCCCATCCTCGGCGTCTGCCTCGGCCACCAGGCCATCGGCGAAGCCTTCGGCGGCAAGATCGTGCGCGCCAAACAGGTCATGCACGGCAAGACATCCAAGATCGCCCATACCGGCGTCGGCGTCTTCAAGAATATTCCCAGCCCCTACACCGTGATCCGCTACCACTCGCTGGCCATCGAACGCGCTTCGCTGCCCGATTGCCTCGAAGTCACCGCCTGGACCGATGATGGCGAAATCATGGGCGTGCGCCACAAGGAGTTCGACTTGCAGGGTGTGCAGTTCCACCCCGAGTCGATCCTGTCGGAACACGGCCATGCCTTGCTGAAGAACTTCCTGACCGGCACCGCGCACTCATGAGCGCCGACGGTTCGCTGACAACACCATCCGGGGAAACCGACATCATGTCCATCACGCCACAAGAAGCCTTATTGCGCTGCATCGAGCACCGTGAAATTTTTCACGATGAAATGCTGACGCTGTTCCGCCAGATCATGAGCGGTGAAATGTCGCCGGTGATGATCGCTGCGCTCACCATGGGCCTGCGCGTCAAAAAAGAAAGCATCGGTGAAATCGCCGCCGCTGCGCAGGTCATGCGCGAATTCGCCACCAAGGTGCCGATGGCAGACACTGCCAATTTGCTGGACATCGTGGGCACCGGCGGCGACGGCGCACACACCTTCAATATTTCCACCGCCTCGATGTTCGTGGCCGCTGCAGCCGGCGCACGCGTGGCCAAACACGGGGGCCGCAGCGTCTCCTCCTCATCCGGCAGCGCCGACGTGCTCGAAGCATTGGGTGCCGACATCAACCTGCAACCGGAACAAGTCGCGCAGTCGATCGCCCAGACCGGTATCGGGTTCATGTTCGCGCCCAACCACCACGCCGCCATGAAGCACGCAGCACCGGTGCGCAAGGAACTCGGCGTGCGCACGATCTTCAACATCCTCGGCCCGCTGACCAACCCGGCCGGCGCGCCGAATATCCTGATGGGCGTATTCCATCCCGACCTGGTCGGCATCCAGGTGCGCGTGCTGCAACGCCTCGGCGCGCAACACGCGATCGTGGTCTGGGGGCGCGACAACCTCGATGAAGTCACATTGGGCGGCGCCACCATGGTCGGCGAACTGGTCAACGGCGAAATCCGCGAATACGAGATTCATCCTGAAGATTTCGGCATGAGCATGTTCGCCAGCCGCAATCTGCAAGTCGCCAATGCCGCCGAATCGAAAGAAAAGATTTTCGAGGCGCTCAAAGGCACGCCCGGCCCTGTACATGACATCGTCGCCCTCAATGCCGGCACAGCGCTCTATGCCTCCGGTGTAGCAAGTTCGATCGGGGAAGGCTTGCGCAAGGCGCGTGAGACCATCGCCTCGGGAGCGGCGCTGGCCAAGGTCGATTCCTTCGTCAAGGTCACCCGGCAACTGGGCGGCAAGGCCTGATTGCATCATTCATTAGTTGTCCTATGCGCAGAAAGGCATAACCATGATTCCTCTGCACGATCTGCTGATCTTCGCGCTGGCCGCATTGGTGCTGGTGCTCACGCCTGGTCCCAACATGATGTATTGCGTGTCGCGCTCGATCTGCCAGGGGCGCGCCGCAGGGATGATTTCCCTGCTGGGCGTGGCGGCGGGTTTTGTGGTGCATATGCTGGCGGCGGCCTTCGGGTTGACAGCGCTATTTCTGGCGATCCCGCTGGCCTACGATCTGATTAAGTACCTTGGCGCCGCCTATCTGCTGTGGATGGCATGGAATGCGATCAAACCCGACGGCGCATCGCCTTTCCAGACGCGCGAACTGCCGCAGGACAGCAAGCTGACCTTGTTCAAGATGGGCTTCTTCACCAATCTGCTCAATCCCAAGGTCGCCGTGTTTTACATTTCGCTGTTTCCGCAGTTCATCCACGCCGAGCACGGCGACGTCCTGCTGCAAAGCGTGACGCTGGGCGCAACGCAGATTGCAGTCAGCTTCGCGGTCAACAGCATGATCATTTTCTCGGCCAGCGCCATCGCCGGCTTCTTTTCGAACAATCCCTGCTGGATGCGGGCGCAACGCTACGTCATGGGATTGACGCTGGGCGCGCTGGCGTTGCGGCTTGCGATTGATCAACGTAAATAAGCAAAGCAAACAAGCCGTAACCAAGGAGTATCCATGTCAGACATCCTCAACAATATCCTCGCCGTCAAGGCAGAGGAAGTTAAAGCGGCGAAGAAACACCGCGACCTCGCCAGCCTGCGCCGCGATGTCGAATCCGATGCGCAAGCACGCGCGCAATTGCGCGGCTTCGAGGCTGGCCTGCGCGGCAAGATCGCCGCCGGCCGTGCCGGCATCATCGCCGAAATCAAAAAGGCCTCGCCCTCCAAGGGCGTGATCCGTCCCGATTTCAAACCGGCCGAGATCGCTGCCAGCTACGCCGCCCACGGCGCCGCCTGCCTGTCGGTGCTGACCGACGTGCAATTCTTCCAGGGCTCGCCCGACTACCTGAAACAAGCGCGCGCCGCCTGCGCGCTGCCGGTGCTGCGCAAGGATTTCATGATGGACTTGTATCAAGTCTATGAAGCGCGCTCCTGGGGCGCCGACGCCATTCTGCTGATCGTCGCCGCGCTCGACCACGGTCTGATGGCTGAACTCGAAGCCTGCGCTCATGAACTGGGCATGAGCGTGCTGGTGGAAGTGCACGACGGCGCCGAACTGGACGCGGCACTGAAACTGAAAACCGCATTGCTGGGCATCAACAATCGCAACCTGCGCACCTTCGAGACCACGCTCGACACGACGCTGAACCTGCTGCCGCGCATCCCGCCGGACAAGCTGGTCGTCACCGAATCGGCCATCGCCACGCCGGACGATGTCAAGCGCATGCGCGACGCCGATGTGAATGCGTTCCTGGTTGGCGAAGCCTTCATGCGCGCGCCGGAACCGGGTGTGGAGCTGGCGCGCTTGTTTGCCTGAACGCCACGCGACGCATAAACAAACCCAAAACACAAAGCCGTCGTCCTGACTTAGGTCGGGACGACGGCTTTTTTGATGATTACGAGAAAAGCACGATCAAGCCGAGAAACCGCCATCGATCGTCAAGCTGGCGCCAGTGATATAACCGGCTTCAGGTCCAGCCAGGTAAGCCACGAAGCTGGCAATTTCTTCGGCCTTGCCGTAACGCGGCAAGGCCATCAAACCTTTCAGCGTTTCGGCGAACTCGCCGGAAGCCGGATTCATGTCGGTGTCGACCGGCCCCGGCTGCACGTTGTTGACGGTGATGCCGCGTGGACCGAGATCGCGCGCCAGGCCTTTTGTCAGGCCGACGATGGCCGACTTGCTCATTGCATACACAGCGCCGCCGGCAAACGGCATGCGCTCGGCGTTGGTGCTGCCGATGGTGATGATGCGACCGCCTTCGCGCATGAAGCGCACGGCTTCCTGAGTCGCAACGAACACGCTGCGCACGTTGACGGCCAAGGTGCGGTCAAGGTCTTCCAGCTTGAATTCCTCCACCGACCCCAGCGCCAGTACGCCGGCATTGTTGACGAGAATGTCGAGACGGCCGAACGTTTCGGCAGCGATGCGCACCGCCTGCTGCAGCGCCGCGGTGTCCGAGCTGTCGGCCTGGATGGCCAGCGCTCGACCGCCCTTGGCTTCGACGTCGCTGACCAGTGCCTGCGCCTTGTCCGGCGAACTGACATAGGTGAAGGCGACGATCGCGCCTTCGCGCGCCAGGCGCTTGACAATGGCGGCGCCGATGCCGCGCGAACCGCCTTGCACGAAAGCAACCTTGTCTTTCAGCGTCAGAGTGGTGTTGATGTTTGCAGTCATGATATTGCTCCTTGTTCGTGTAAGAGTCAGGATAAAAAAATAAGCGAATGGCCTGCGGTTTCCTTGCTTGAGCGTCGAATTCCGTTTGGCTTGGAATCAAGTATGGAGTAAGGATTATGTTAAAACTAGACATCAATCACTATCTTCTTTTTAAACATTATGTTTAAAATTAACAAATGGAATCCCTGACCAGCATTGAATGTTTTGTTGTCTCCGCAGAGGCAGGCAGCTTCTCCGCAGCCGCACGGCGACTCGGCCTGACCTCTGCCGCCGTGGGCAAGAACGTCGCCCGGCTTGAATCGAACCTCGGCGTCCGCCTGTTCCAGCGTAGCACGCGCAGCCTGCGCCTGACCGAGGCTGGGGAACGGTTTCTTCAGGAAGTCAGCGGCGGCCTGTCCGCCATCCAGAGCGCAGTCGCCAACCTGGCCAGCGCCGACGGACAGCCGGCAGGCGTGTTGAAGGTCAGCATGGGAACCGGTTTCGGACGTGAATACATCGTGCCGCTGTTGGGAGGATTCCTGGAGCGCTATCCTGCCATCTCACCGGACTGGCATTTCGATAACCGGCCGGTGGATCTGATCACGGAAGGTTTCGACGCCGCGATCGGCGGCGGCATCGAACTGCCGCCCGGCATCGTCGCGCGCGAACTGGCGCCGGCGCACCGGGTATTGCTGGCGTCGCCGCAATACCTGGCGCAACGTCCGCCGGTCCGCACGCCGGATGACCTCGAACAGCACGACGGCATCCTGATCCGCTCGCCGCAAACCGGCCGCGTGCGCTCATGGACGCTGCGCAATCGTGATGGTGCGCAGGCGTCGATCAATCTGAAAGTGAAGATGACGATGAGCGACCCCAATGCCGCCTGCGAAATCGCACAAATGGGCATGGGCATCACGCTGGCAGCGATGCCACATGCGGTGGTGTACCTGAAGAGCGGCGCATTGATGCGGGTGCTGCCGGATTGGTATGTCGACGGCGGCATGCTGGCGCTCTACTTCGCCGCTGCACGGCTGTTGCCGGCGAAGACGCGCGTGTTCGTCGATTATGTGGTGGAACATTTCCGCCATGAAGAACTGGCACGGCGATTCTCCGCCTTTTGACTGACCTAGCGGCTCTTCGCGCCGGCCCGCATGCCGCCGCCAAGATTACTGCCGGCATCCCTGGCCAGGCTGCGATAACCCAGCGCGGAACATAAAGTCAGCGCTCCTGCCATGACAAACGCCCAGTGGAAATCGGTTATTGAAAAATGCGCCTCGATACCGCCGCCAGCCATATCTGCGCTGCCGTTGAAATAGGACGCCACGCGTAACGCCAGCGCGCCAAATGCGATTCCCATACCGATCGTCATTTGCTGCGCCACACTCCATAGTGTGCTGGCCGCGCTCTTTTGCGCTTCGGAGACATCGGCATAGGCCAGTGTGGCCAGCGTCGAGAACTGCATCGACCGCGACAAGCCGTAGATGAAAATCGTCAGCAGCACGACCGGCAACGGCGTCGTCGCCGTGAGCAGGCCGCAAGCCAGCACGAACACGCCGGCGATAGTGGCATTGGTCAGCGACACGCGACGGAAACCGAAACGCTGCAACACGCGTGTAGTGAACATCTTCATGCCGAGATTGCCCAAGGCGCTCGCCAGTAGCAGCAAACCCGAATGGAACGCCGACAGGCCGAATCCGATCTGGAACAGCAGCGGCAACAGATACGGCACCGCTTCGATACCGATGCGCGTGAATGAACCGGTAACGACGGTGATATTGAAGGTCGGCACTTTCAGCGTCGAATAGTCCAGCAACGGATGTTCGCTGCGCATGCCATGGCGGTACGAAAAAAAGCCCAAGACGATACCGGCGGCGATGAAGAAAAGCGCGACGGTCAGGTTGGTTTCAGTGTGGCTGGCCAGTTCGGTGCCGTATAACAGCGACGTCAGCGCCGTGCCGCTCAGGAAGAAGCCGACCATGTCCAGCGGCCGGCGCTGCATGCTGCGCTCGTTGGGGACAAGCGCCGCCACGGCGATCAAAGCGGCAATGCCGAACGGCACGTTGATCAGGAAGATCCAGTGCCACGAGAAATAGGTGGTGATGAATCCGCCGAGCGAAGGCCCCACCACCGGCGCGACAATCGCCGGCCAGGTAATCGTGGAAATCGCCTTCATCAGCTTGTCCTTGCTGGTGTTGCGCACGACGATCAGACGCCCGACCGGCACCATCAGCGCACCGCCCATGCCTTGCAGGATACGCGCGGCGGTGAATTCGAACACGCTGCCGGAGATGCCGCACAGCACCGACGCCAGCGTGAAGACCACAATCGCCGCGCCGAATACTGTGCGCGAACCGAGGCGATCCGCGACCCAGCCGCTGATCGGAATAAACACCGCCAGCGTCAGCATGTAGGCGGTCATGCCCAGGCTCAGTTCATTCGGCCCCACCTTGAACGCCTGCGCCATCTGCGGCAACGCCGTCGCGATGATCGTCGTGTCGAGGTATTCCATGAAAAACGTCGCGGCGACGATGAAAGGCAACCAGTGTGCGCGCGATGGAGTCTGTGCGGCTGTCATCCCTGTCCTGTATTTGTTTTTATTTCACTGAAATCCTGTCCGTCAGAAGCGCAGGAAATGCAGCAGCAACTGCACCACGATAATCCCGCCGATCAGACCGCCGCCGAAATAGACGATTACCCCCAGCAACAGGTTGGTGCGACGCTGCTCGGCCACCAGTCTCTTCAGCAATTCGGTATTCTGCTCGTGCTTGTTGGCCTGGGTCGCCATGGTCAGCGCCTGATGCGCCAGACGCGGCAATTGCGGCAACAGGCGGCTGTAGCGCGGCACTTCGATCTTGAGTTGCTGGACAAAACCGCGCCAGCCGATCTGCTCTGTCATCCAGCGCTCAAGATAGGGCTTGGCGGTTTTCCAGAGGTCAAGTTCGGGATCGAGCTGGCGTCCCAGGCCTTCGACGTTGAGCAAGGTCTTTTGCAGCAGCACCAGTTGCGGCTGCACTTCGACATTGAAGCGGCGCGAAGTCTGGAACAAGCGCAGCAGCACCTGGCCGAAGGAAATGTCTTTCAGCGGACGATCGAAGATCGGTTCGCAGCAGGCGCGCACCGCCGCCTCCAACTCGTCGACCCGGGTATCTTTCGGCGCCCAGCCGGATTCGATATGCGCCTCGGCCACGCGCTTGTAATCGCGCCGGAAGAACGCCAGGAAATTCTGCGACAGGTAATCCTTGTCGAAATCGGTCAGCGTGCCGACGATGCCGAAGTCGAGCGCAATGTAACGGCCGAAGGTTGCCGGCGCGGTCGAGACCAGGATATTTCCCGGATGCATGTCGGCATGGAAGAAACCGTCACGGAACACTTGCGTAAAGAAAATTTCAACGCCGTCGCGCGACAGTTTGCTCAGATCCACGCCCTCCGCCCGCAAACGCTCGGTCTGGGAAATCGGAATACCGTGCATGCGCTCCATGACAATCACCGACGAGGAGCAATAGTCCCAATACATCTCCGGCACCATCAGCAGATCGGAGTTGGCGAAATTGCGCCGCAACTGGCTGGCATTGGCCGCCTCGCGCATCAGGTCCAGTTCGTCGTGCAAGTACTTGTCGAATTCGGCGACGACATCCTTGGCTTTCAGCCGACGGCCGTCGGCCCACAGGCGTTCGACCCAGTCGGCAGCCAGGTGCATCAGGCCGATGTCGTGGTCGATGGTGTTGCGCATGCCGGGACGCAAGACTTTCACGGCGACTTCCGTGCCGTCCTTGAGCGTCGCAAAATGCACCTGGGCAATTGAAGCGGAAGCGATCGGGGTGCGATCGAACGTGGCGAACAAGGCATCGGGATGGGCGCCCAGCGACTTCTGGATCTGCGCAATGGCGAGGTCGGAATCGAACGGCGGCACGCGATCCTGCAGCCGCATCAATTCATCGGCGATATCCAGCGGCAGCAGATCGCGGCGCGTCGACAGCACCTGACCGAACTTGACGAAGATCGGCCCGAGGTCTTCCAGCGCGCGGCGCAGGCGCTCTCCGCGCGGCCGCGACAGGTCGCGCCAGAAAAAAATCGCATTGAGAAAACGCGTGATGCGCGGCGTGTCGAAACCGGAAATGGCGATCTCGTCCAGGCCATAGCGTATCGCTACGCGCACGATCTTGAACAGTCGCAGGGAACGCAGCAGCATCAGCGGCGCTCCAGCTTCTCTATCCGCTTGGACAGGCGCTCGACGTCGTCGCGCAATTTGACGACATCGCCGGAAAATTCATTCATGACATACGGACGGATCAGCATCGGCTGTTCTTCCAAAAAATATTCTGCGACGTTTTCCGCCACTTGCCTTTGGGTCGTCCGGGCCGCAGCAAGGAAGGATTTCGCGCCGGACACGAGGCGCGTCGCGGCGATGTCGCCAACTACCTTGCTGACGTCTTCTTCCGCATCCCAGCGCAGCGATTGGCTCAACTGGGAAATGGCGTTGGCAAAGTCGGCATCGCCTTCGATCCTGACGTAGGACACGGCGCGTTCACGGTTGGCGAGGATCAGCGGCACATCGGACAGCTTGAGATGTATCGTCACGGCCGGCACAGCATTCTCGGCGGCGTTCCTGACAAAGCCGTCGCCGGTGACGGTCAACATCAGTTGCGCAAGGCCGGCGTCGATGCAGGCGGTCTTGTCGCGATGTGCAACCAGCCTGGCTTGCGCCCAGGGTTCCTGGGCAAGCAAATGATTGATAACGGCAGCAACTGGGCGCATGAAGGAAGAAAGCATGGGAATGTGCGGCATCAAAAAAGAAAACCGCCCGAGAGAAAGTCGGGCGGTTTCAAGTTTAACAGTTCTTGGCGCTGCCAAGTGACTCCAGGCTCACGCCTTCAAGCCGGTTTGAGGCTTACACCTGCTGGATGCCTGCCAGCACCCAACCGCCTGGGCCGTTGACCGGCTTCGACAGGTTCCAGATTTCGGCAAACGGCTCCGCCGACATATCGGGCGCTTCCTTGATCAAACCGGTAAATTTGACGGTTGCCAGATAGTCGCTGCCGATGGTCTCGATACCGAGCAGTTCGCCATCGATCTGCACGACGTCGGTGTTGTTCGGCGCGCTGCCGCGCTCTTGCAATTGGAGGCGCAATTCGCCGAACATTTCCGGCGTGGTGAATTCGCGGATGTCGTTGATATCGGCCCTGTCCCATGCAGCTTGCAGACGGATGAAATAGGTTTTTCCGGTACGTACAAAACCGGCCACGTCGAAATCGGCCGGGATGCCCCACGGGATGATCGGTGCATGGGCAGCCGAGGCGCCGAAATCGTTGCCTTGCAGTGCCGCAGGCGCTTGCACGCCGGTCGGGCCGATGCGCGAACCGATTTCAGGCGTGTAGACCGAGGATTCCGCGGTATTGGCATAAGCCGGCTGCGGATTGAAGCCAGTTCCCGGATTGCTGCTGCCGCCACTCTTGCGCGTGAACATGCGGAACAGGAACATCGCAACGAAAGCCAGCAAGGCCAGCATCAAAACGGTGCTGATCATGCTCGCGAAGGCGCCGCCCAGGCCGAAGTGCGACAACAGCGCGCCCAAGCCGAGACCAAGCAATGCGCCGCCGAGGATGCCTTTCCATGGACTGGCCGGCTTGGGCGGAACCGATTGCGGAGTTGCAGCCGGGGCTGCGGGTCTGGCAGGTGCAGCGTAGGACGGCGAAGACGACGGCGCCTGGCGGGAATAATTCGACGATTGCTTGCCGAAAGAACCGCCACCGCCGAGACGCCTGGCTTCAGCGCCCGACATTGCGACCGTCATGGTCGTCAGGGCAAGCATCAGAATGAGGAATAACTTTTTCACACAAGCTCCTACGCAAATTGGTTCCAGAATTTGATTTTAAAGTTTAATACCGGTATGCAATGCGGCCACGCCAGCGGTCAGGTTGTGGTACTGCACGCGTTCCAGGCCGGCATCTTCCATCATCTTCTTCAGCGTTTCCTGGTCGGGATGCATGCGAATCGATTCGGCCAGATAACGATAGCTTTCGGCATCGTTGGCGATTTTCTTGCCCAGCCATGGCAACACCGAGAAGGAATACACGTCGTAAGGCTTCTTCAGCGGCTCCCATACTTTGGAAAACTCCAGCACCAGCAGCTTGCCGCCCGGCTTCAGGACCCGGCGCATTTCCGACAGGGCGACATCCTTGTGCGTCATGTTACGCAGGCCGAAGGCCACTGAAACACGGTCGAAATAATTGTCGGGAAACGGCAACTTCTCCGCATCGCACAGTAAGGTGGGGGTCGGAGTACCCTTATTCAATAGACGGTCGCGGCCGACGCGCAGCATCGACTCGTTGATGTCGGTCAGCCAGACTTCACCGGTGGGGCCGGCCTGCCTGGCGAACGCCTTGGACAGGTCGCCGGTGCCGCCGGCGATATCGAGTACCTTGAACCCGGGACGGACGCCGGCCTGGGCGATCGTGAACGCTTTCCACACGCGATGCAGGCCGGCCGACATGAAGTCGTTCATGATGTCGTACTTGGCTGCGACGGAGTGGAAGACTTCGGCGACTTTATGTACCTTGTCTTCTTCAGGAACGGTCTGATAACCGAAGTGGGTGGTGTTGGTCATGTGGCAACCTGAAATAAGTAATGCGACATTATATAAGGTGAGGCAAGGTGAAATCGCCCGGCCCGGCAAAGTCGATGCCGGTCAGTGCTGGTGGCCGCAGGCGCTGCCGCCTTGCGCCCTCATGTCCTGATCGCGGCCGCTGTCGCGCGTGAAACCGGCCGCTTCCAGTTTTTGCAGATAGGTTTCCCACATCGCATCCTGATCGCGGCCGAGCTGATAGAGGTATTCCCACGTAAAGATACCGCTGGAATGATCGTCGGAGAATATCGGTTTGATGCCGTAATTGCCGACCGGCTCGACGCCGACGATGCCGATATCGCGCTTGCCGGTCTGCAGGGTTTCCTGGCCGGGACCGTGCCCGCGCACCTCGGCCGAGGGCGAATACACGCGCAGCAGCTCGAACGGAATGGAAAACTGTGCGCCGTCGTCGAAGGCGACTTCCATCACGCGCGATTGCGTGCGGACTTTGAAGGATACGGGCGTGGGACCGGAGCTCATTGCTTGCACTTTCTATTCTGTAAAACGAAGGCCGGCGGTTTGGCTTCTACTCTTCACAGGCAAGCCTGCTCCGGTCTTTCGGAAGATCGTCAGGACGGCATCGACGACAGATGACGCATGATCGCGGCGCGCAGTTGCGGCAATTTCGCGCGACGCTGTTCCAGCGTCGCCGCCGCGCTTTCACGCTTGGCCTCGGCCCAGACCGGACTGGGAAAATGCGCATCGTCGGTATAGCGCGGAATCACATGCCAGTGTACGTGCGGCGTCATGTTGCCGAGACTGGCGACGTTGATTTTTTCCGGCTGCATGACTTCACGCACGGCAGCTTCGACCGCCCACACCGCATTCATGAGCGCGCTACGATCAGCCGGCGACAAGTCGGTCATTTCCTTGAAATGGCCATTCCAGATCACGCGGCAGAAGCCGGGATAAGCGGCTTCGTCGACCAGCACGACGCGATAGCTGTCGTTTTTGAACACCAACTGGCCGCCGTCGCCGTCACACAAGTCGCATACGTTGGCCATGCTTACACCAGCACGCGTTCGATGCCGCCGTTGTTGGCGCGCGCAACATAGTCAGGCAACCAGTTTTCGCCGAGCAGATGCCTGGCCATTTCGACCACGATGTAGTCGGCGGTGGTGCCGGAATCTTCGTTGTAACGCGACAAACCCTGGAAGCAAGACGGGCACGAAGTCAGGATCTTGACGTCGCCGGTGAAACCGTCCGCGCGCACCTTGTCGGCGCCCTTGCGCATCTCTTCTTCCTTGCGGAAACGCACCTGGGTCGAGACGTCCGGACGGGAGACGCCGAAGGTGCCCGATTCGCCGCAGCAGCGATCGTTCTTTTCGATCTTTTGCGCGTCGACGGTGGTGATCAGCGAATTGACGGTCTTCAGCGGATCCTGCAGTTTCATCGGGCTGTGGCAAGGATCGTGGTACATGTAACGGGTGCCGGTCACTCCTTCCAGACGCACGCCCTTCTCCAGCAGATATTCGTGGATGTCGATGATGCGGCAACCCGGAAATATCTTTTCGAACTCATACCCCTGCAACTGATCGTAGCAGGTGCCGCAGGACACCACGACGGTCTTGATATCGAGGTAGTTCAGCGTGTTCGCCATGCGGTGGAACAGCACGCGGTTGTCGGTGATGATCTTCTCGGCCTTGTCATAATCGCCGCTGCCGCGCTGCGGATAACCGCAGCACAGATAACCTGGCGGCAATACGGTCTGTACGCCGACGTTCCACAACATCGCTTGCGTGGCCAGGCCGACTTGCGAGAACAGGCGCTCCGAACCGCAACCGGGGAAGTAGAACACCGCTTCGGTATCGGCGGTGGTCGTCTTCGGATCGCGGATGATCGGCACGATCTTGTCGTCTTCGATATCAAGCAAGGCGCGCGCCGTCTTCTTGGGCAGGTTGCCGGGCATCTTCTTGTTGATGAAGTGGATCACCTGCTCCTTGATCGGCGCCTTGCCGACCGTGGCCGCAGGTCTTTGCGTCTGCTTCTTGGCAAACTTCTTCAGGATGTCGTTGCCCAGACGCTGCGCCTTGAAACCCCAATCGGTCATCACCTTGCGCGTGGCGTTGATGGTGGCCGGATCGGTGGCGTTGAGGAAGAACATCGCCGCCGAGGTGCCGGGATTGAAGGACTTCTTGCCCATCTTGCGCAACAGGTTGCGCATGTTCATCGACACGTCGCCGAAGTCGATGTCGACCGGGCAAGGCGTCACGCACTTGTGGCAGACGGTGCAATGGTCGGCCACGTCTTCGAACTCTTCCCAATGCTTGATCGAGACGCCGCGGCGGGTCTGCTCTTCATACAGGAAGGCTTCGACCAGCAGCGAGGTCGCCAGGATCTTGTTGCGCGGCGAGTACAGCAGGTTCGCGCGCGGCACATGGGTCGCGCACACCGGTTTGCACTTGCCGCAGCGCAGGCAGTCCTTGACGCTGTTGGCGATGGCGCCGATGTCGCTTTGCTGCATGATCAGCGACTCATGGCCCATCAGGCCGAAGGACGGCGTGTAGGCATTGCTCAGGTCGGCTTCCATGCCGGGCAGGTTGAGCAGTTTTCCCTTGTTGAAACGGCCGTCCGGATCGACGCGCTTCTTGTACTCGCGGAATTCGCCGATCTCGTCTTCGGTCAGGAATTCCAGCTTGGTGATGCCGATGCCGTGCTCGCCGGAAATCACGCCGTCCAGCGAACGCGCCAGCGTCATGATGCGCGCCACCGCCTGATGGGCGTCCTGCAGCATTTCGTAGTGATCGGAATTGACCGGCAAATTGGTGTGCACATTGCCGTCGCCGGCGTGCATGTGCAACGCGACGAATACCCGGCCGCGCAGCACGCGCTTGTGGATCGCGTTGCATTCGTCGAGGATCAGCTTGAAGGCGCCGCCATTGAAAATCTGACGCAATTGCGCGCGAATTTCCTGTTTCCACGACACGCGCACGGTGCGATCCTGCACGACATGGAAAACGCTCGCGTCCGGTTGCTCGATCAGCCGCTGGTCGAATACCGGCAATAGCCGGTCCAGGCCCAGCGCGGCCAACTCGCCCTTGGCCGCGCCCAAGGGCTTGTCCAGATTGGCCAGCAAATAAGTCCAGCGCGCCTGCGTCTGCGCGATCAGCATTTCCGCCTGATGCACGCGGTCTTCCAGCATTTCGGCGGCAGGGATGTCCTCGCCTTCGGCATCGTCGCTCTTGCCCAGCGGCAGGTTGCCCTTGGCAAAGAAAGCATCCAGTTCGCCGAGGAATTGCAGCTTGTTCTTGATCGACAGTTCGATGTTGATGCGCTCGATGCCGTCGGTGTATTCACCCATGCGATTGAGCGGGATCACCACGTCTTCATTGATCTTGAAGGCATTGGTATGCTTGGCGATCGCCGCCGTGCGAGAACGGTCGAGCCAGAATTTCTTGCGCGCTTCCGGGCTGATCGCGACGAAACCTTCGCCGACGCGATTGTTGGCCATGCGGATGACTTCGGACGCAGCTTGCGCCACGGCGTTCTCATCATCGCCGACGATGTCGCCGATCAGCACCATCTTCGGCAGCACGCCGCGCTTGGACTTGGTAGAGTAGCCGACCGCACGCAGGTAGCGCTCGTCCAGATGCTCCAGGCCGGCCAAGATGGCGCCGCCCTTTTTGGTTTCGGCGTCGAGATAATTCTTGATTTCGACAATCGACGGAATCGCATCGCGCGCCTGGCCGAAGAATTCGAGACAGACGGTGCGCGTCTGCTTCGGCATCTTGTGCAGGATCCAGCGCGCCGAGGTGATCAGGCCGTCGCAACCCTCCTTCTGGATGCCGGGCAAACCCGCCAGGAATTTGTCGGTGACGTCCTTGCCCAGGCCTTCCTTGCGGAATTTGCGGCCGGCGATTTCGAGGATTTCGGTCCTGAAGACTTCCATCTTCTGGCCCTTTTCGCCGGGGTGCGACCACTCAAGCCTGAAACGCGCCAGTTCGACGTCATGGATCTTGCCCAGGTTGTGGTCGAGACGCGTGACTTCAAGCCAGTCGCCTTGCGGATCGACCATGCGCCAGCTCGCAAGATTGTCGAGCGCGGTGCCCCACAACACGGCCTTCTTGCCGCCGGCGTTCATGGCGACGTTGCCGCCGATGCAGGATGCTTCGGCCGAGGTCGGATCGACCGCGAACACAAAACCGGCTTTTTCGGCCGCATCGGACACACGCTTGGTCACCACGCCCGCGCCGGAATAAATCGTCGCGTATGGCGTATCGAGGCCGGGCAGCACGGCCATTTCGACGGCGCCCAGTTGCTCCAGTTTTTCGGTATTGATGACAGCCGACATCGGCGTCAGCGGAATCGCACCGCCGGTGTAGCCTGTACCGCCGCCGCGCGGGATGATGGTCAGGCCGAGTTCTATGCAGGCCTTGACCAGGCCGGCCATTTCGTCTTCGCTGTCGGGCGTGAGCACGACGAACGGATACTCGACACGCCAGTCGGTGGCGTCGGTCACGTGCGAGACACGCGACAAGCCGTCGAACTTGATGTTGTCCTTGGCGGTGTAGCGGCCGAGCACCTTGTTGGCGCGCTTGCGCAGGTCGTAGGTTTGCTTGAATTCCTCGCCAAAATCGGCAATCGCCTTGCGTGCCGCCTTCAATAACACTTCCACATTGGCGCTGCGACGCGCGGCGTCGGCTGTATCGCCGTCAGCGACTTCAGCTTGATGGACGTCGACGCGACGCTTGTCCACTTCGGCCAGCCGGTGATGCAAGGCTTCAATCAATGCGGCACGACGCTTGGGATTGTCCAGCATGTCGTCCTGCAGATACGGATTGCGGCGCACCACCCAGATATCGCCCAGCACTTCATACAACATGCGTGCGGATCGGCCGGTCTGGCGCTTGCTGCGCAACTCGTCAAGCACGCCCCAGGCGTCTTCGCCCAACAGGCGGATCACGATTTCGCGATCGGAGAACGAGGTGTAGTTATAAGGAATTTCACGCAAGCGCGTGGGGCTGGCGCCTTGCGGCGCATCAGTGAGCAAAGCCTGGATTTTTGCGGGGGCGTTCATTAATTTTGAAAAAAATCTGCTGCCGGATGTGCATTTTATCTTATTGCCGCAACGCGCGAGGCAATGCCCTTACTTTTGGCAGAACAATAAGAAATGCTTCTTATTTGTAGCAATTCATTGAAATTAGAGCAATTTCCGTATTGCAACACAAGCTCATCTATCAAATCAATAAATACAATCAATTTTTAAAAATCGATTATTTAAATTTATTATTCAGTCGTCAAGACCTTCCCTCAGCCCCTGGAGAATGCTATGTTGCAATTACTGATCACCGAATTTCTGGAAAATCTAGCCATCACCCTCGCCGAATACGCCGAGTGCAAGGCTTAACAGGACAGCCATCCGCCAATCCACAACAAGGATGACTGCCATGATACAAGCCCAATTGCGCGAACAACTTCCTGTCGAGCCGACACCTGCCACCCGTTCCGGCTTCCGGCTCCACCTGCGCCAGATCGCCATGCTGACGATCGGAGCAGTCTTCATTCTGGTCAAATCCTATGAAGGCTTGCATGCCTTTTTTCTCAGCCATCCCGAGGTCAGGCTGGCACTGCTTGGCTCTTCCGCCGCAGCGGGGCTGACCGCGCTCGGCGCCCTTGGCGTGCTGTTCACGCGGCGCATTTCGGAGCGCACACAAGACATGCTGCTTGGCTACGGCGGCGGCATCATGCTGGCGGCCAGCGTGTTTTCGCTGATCATTCCGGCCATGAATCAGGCCCAGGCGCTCGGCTACGCCAAGACCGGCGCGGTATTGCTGACCGCCACCGGCATCATGCTGGGCAGCCTGTTCGTGCTGGCGATCAACCACTTGGTGCCGCATCAGCATTTCATCGCGCCCAACCCATCGATCGAGACTACGCGCACCAGCCGCATCTGGATGTTCGTGATGGCGGTGACGATCCACAATTTCCCGGAAGGTCTGGCCATCGGCGTGGGTTTTGGCGGCGACGAGATGGGTAAAGCGATTGCCCTGACGACCGGCATCGGCATCCAGGACATTCCCGAAGGCCTGGTCGTCGCGCTGGCCTTGCGCACGCTGGGATATTCCCCGCTCAAATCGTCCGGGGCCGGGATTCTGTCTGGCTTGGTGGAACCTGTCGGCGGCATGCTGGGCGCGCTGGCAACCGGCGTTTCAGCGACCGCGCTGCCGTGGGCGCTGGCCGGAGCCGGCGGCGCCATGCTGTTCGTGATCAGCCACGAAGTGATTCCGGAGTCGCATCGCCAGGGACATGAAACGCAAGCCACGCTAGGCCTGCTGGCCGGTTTCGTGACGATGATGCTACTCGACACCTTGCTAGGCTAGCCAGTGGGCGACGCTGCGCCAGAAACCGTCCGGCACGTTCAGCAGCATCCAGGTCATGAAGATGTAGCGCAGGAACTTGCCGATCGCCATGTAGAACACCGACGGCCAGAACGGCAGCCTGAGCCAGCCCGCCAGCGTACAGATCGGATCGCCCACGCCCGGCAACCAGGACAGCAGCATGGTCTTGGCGCCGAATCGCTCCAGCCAGTGGAACCAGCGGCTGCGGCGCTCCTTCGCAAACGTCTGCTTGGCGCCGTATCCCATCCAATAGTCGACCACTCCACCCAGCGTATTACCGACCGTGGCCACCAGGATCACCGGCCAGAACATCTCCGGATTGGCCTTGATCACCGCGAATACCGCAGGCTCCGATCCCAATGGCAGGAGGGTTGCCGAAACAAAACTGATGACGAAGACGGAAGTCAGTCCCACCGTCGGCACGGCAAGGACATTCAATAACCACAAAACGGCGGATTCAATCATGCAAGATAGGCACAGGGAAGATTAAGGAGAGTCGGAGAAGAGTTGACCCCGGACAGCAGCAAGAGACGATTTTTCAACGATTCCGGAGTCTCTCACAGGCGGTATCCGCGCACGGATATAAGCCTTTCGGCGGCCTCCATTATAATGATCAGTTCGCCGCGCCCCTGTCTTGCCTTCGTTTTGAACGGCAAGACGGCGCAAAGATCGCAGTCCCGCACTGCGCAAACTGTGCCATTTGTGCCATTTAGCCGACCATGACCACCGATTATCTGCAAAAAATCCTCACTGCCCGTGTCTACGACGTTGCCCAGGAAACGCCGCTGGAAATTGCCAACACGTTGTCGCAACGGATGGAAAATCGCATTTATTTCAAGCGCGAGGATATGCAAAGCGTGTTCAGCTTCAAGCTGCGCGGCGCCTACAACAAGATGGCCCATCTCACGCCTGCGCAATTGAAGCGCGGCGTGATCTGCGCTTCCGCCGGCAACCATGCGCAAGGCGTCGCCCTGTCTGCCGCCAAGCTCGGCTGCCGCGCGGTGATCGTGATGCCGACCACCACGCCGACAGTGAAAATCGAAGCCGTCAAGGCCCGCGGCGGCGAAGTCGTGCTGTTCGGCGATTCGTTCACCGACGCCTACAACCACGCGCTGACGCTGGAAAAGAAACTCAAACTGACCTTCGTCCATCCGTTCGACGATCCTTACGTCATCGCCGGCCAGGGCACGATTGGTATGGAAATCCTGCGCCAGCATCCCGATCCCATCCACGCCATCTTCGTCGCCATCGGCGGCGGCGGCCTGATCTCGGGCGTGGCCGCTTACGTCAAGGCGGTGCGCCCCGACATCAAGATCATCGGCGTGCAGACCGCAGACTCCGATGCCATGGCGCGCAGCCTCAAGGCCGGCCGCCGCATCACCTTGCAGGATGTCGGCCTGTTCTCCGACGGCACCGCCGTCAAGCTGGTCGGCGAGGAAACCTTCCGCATCGCCAGACAACTGGTCGACGACATCATCATCGTCGACACCGACGCCGTCTGCACCGCGATCAAGGACATCTTCCAGGACACGCGCAGCATCGTCGAGCCAGCCGGCGCGCTGTCGGTGGCCGGCGCCAAAGCCTATATCGAGCGCGCCAAGGACAGCAAGAAGCCGATCAGGAATGAATCGCTGATCACCATCGCCTGCGGCGCCAACATGAACTTCGACCGCTTGCGCTTCGTCGCCGAAATGGCCGACGTCGGCGAAGCGCGCGAAGCCGTTTTCGCCGTCACGATTCCTGAAGAACGCGGCAGCTTCAAACGCTTCTGCGAAGTCGTCGGTCCGCGCAACGTGACCGAATTCAACTACCGCATCAGCGACGAGAAATCCGCGCACATCTTCGTCGGCATCCAGACCAGCAATATCGACGAACCGGCCAGGATTGCCAAGAGCTTCGAGAAGAACGGCTTCAGCACGCTCGACCTGACCCACGACGAACTCGCCAAAGTGCACATCCGCCATCTGGTCGGCGGCAAGAGCGCGCTCGCTCAGGACGAATTGTTATACCGCTTCGAATTCCCGGAGCGTCCGGGCGCGTTGATGCGCTTCCTCGACAACATGAATCCCAACTGGAACATCAGCCTGTTCCACTACCGCAATCAGGGCGGCGACGTCGGCCGCATTCTGGTCGGCCTGCAAGTGCCGAAGAAAGAGATGAAGACTTTCCGCTCCTTCCTCGACAATCTCGGCTACCGCCATTGGGATGAGAGCAAGAACCCGCTGTACAAACTGTTCCTCGGCTAAACAAGCGTCAGCAAAGAAATTGAAGCGATTCAGAGAGCACGACCATGATGCACGTTAATTCACCCGACACCTCGCCGCTGGGCAAAGCGTCCGCCTATCCGGGCACTTACGATCCGGCGCAGTTGTTCCCGATTCCGCGCCAGCCCAAGCGTGAAGAACTCGGTCTGCAAGGCACGCTGCCGTTCTTCGGCGTCGACATCTGGAACGCGTATGAAGTGTCGTGGCTGAACCAGCGCGGCAAGCCGCAAATCGCGATCGCCACATTCATGATCCCGGCCGATTCGGCCAACATCATCGAATCGAAGTCGTTCAAGCTCTACCTGAACTCGTTCAACCAAACCCGTCTAGACAGCCCGCAAACGCTGATCGCCATGCTGCAAAAGGATTTGTCGGCCGCCGCCGGCGCCGGCGTGCAAATCACACTGACCGAGCCGGGTGCGTTTTCCAGCCTGCAGATGGGCGAACTCGCCGGCTTGCTGCTGGACCGGCTGGATATCGAGGTCGTCGATCATCACCCCGATCCGTCGCTGCTGTCGGCCAATCACAACGAAGCTGAGGTGGAAGAAACGTTGCTGTCTCATCTGCTCAAATCCAACTGTCCGGTCACCGGCCAGCCGGACTGGGGCAGCGTGCAGATCCACTATGTCGGTGCACCGATCAACCAGGAAGCGCTGCTGAAGTATCTGATCGGCTTCCGCGAACATAACGAATTCCACGAGCAATGCGTGGAACGCATCTTCGTCGACGTGCTGCGCCAATGCCAACCGCAGAGACTCTCGGTCTATGCGCGCTACACGCGCCGCGGCGGATTGGATATCAATCCATGGCGCAGCAATTTTTCTGCCGCACGCCCTCCATCGAACCTGCGCAACGCCCGCCAATAGCACAACGAAATTATTTGTTACAAAACCCTAACACGGCACCGGCCGGCGCCCAGCTCAGGCGGTTCCTGGAAATGCCATTCAAGGCAACATGTTTCCGCAACATTTTGAAACCATTTCCCTTCATCGCATAAAACTTCTTACGGCATGATCTTGTCACAGTCGTGGTTAAGCAGTTAGGCCCAAGCCTTGCCGGGTTGACACCTGACTCGCATGGCGTTCGCGCCGCTTCATCCGGACACCTTGTTTCTGGATATCTTCAGCAACCGTGTATTGCTTGCAGCAGATCCTGTGCCTCACAAGGGCATAACCACGTCTTTTTTCATGGCGAGGAAGTAGTCTGGTCAACTTTCTTCCGGCATGCCGCGCCAATTGCAATCGACCTGTCAACAGCCAAGAAAAACATGAATCAATTATTTCCTTCCTTTCTTTCCGTCCCGAGCCGCGCTGCGCTCGCGGGTGTTTTCATCCTGACCATCGCCGGCGCCTCATTGCCGGCAATGGCGCAACAGAGCGACGATTCCAGTTGGTGGCAATCCGCCAAGAACCACGCATCCGAAATTGTCGACCAGGGCGACGACGCGATTTACGTGTCGGGACTGGCCCACCACGGCCGCGGCACCTACACCAAGGAAAAGCTGGATGAGCTGAACGAGCACGCCTGGGGCCTCGGTTACGGCAAAACCATGCGCAATGAGCGCGGCAACGACGAATCGCTGTATGGCTTCGTCATCAAGGATTCGCACCGCCATCCGCAAATCATGGCCGGCTATGCCTATGAGTGGGTATACCCGATCGGTCATACACCGCTGGAAGTCGGCATCGGCGGCACCGCGATGCTGATGAGCCGGCAGGATTATTTCGGTGGCGTCCCGTTCCCCGTGCCGCTGCCGTTGGCGTCGATCGGCACCAAGAAAGCCAAGATCATGTTCTCTTATGTGCCGCGCCTGTCGTCCAACAAAAACAACGGCGACGTATTGTTGGTTTTCGGCCGTATAGAGATGTGATTCTCATCACCTCTTTTCCGCCAGAACGGGCTTGCCACGCAGGGAAAGCAGTATTCGCCGCCGGGACTTGTCCGCTTCCTCCGGCAACAGAATTATTTTCATTTTAGCAACAACGGAATTCATTGCGTAACTCATAAAGAAGCCTATAATCCTGCACAAAAGCCTATCCAGCGCCTTCTTTTGTGTCATGACAAATCTTGCAAAAATCCTGTCCCCAGAGAACGTCATTCTGGATCTAGAAGTCTCCAGCAAAAAACGAGCATTCGAGCAAGCCGGACTTACCTTTGAAAACAATAGCGGCATCGCCCGCTCTACCGTTTCCGAAAACTTGTTTGCCCGCGAACGTCTCGGTTCGACAGGACTCGGTCATGGCGTTGCCGTTCCGCATGGCCGCATCAAGGGGTTGAAGGCGCCGTTGGCGCTGTTCATGCGCCTGGCCGATCCGATCCCGTTCGAGTCGCCTGACGGCGAGCCCGTCAAGCTGCTGATTTTCTTGCTGATTCCCGATAACGTGACGCAACAGCATCTGGAGATCCTGTCCGAGATCGCCGAAATGTTTTCGGACAATGCCTTCCGCAACGAACTGATCACCGATATGGACCAGGCTTCCGTTTATTCGCGCCTGGTCACATGGCAGCCTTCGCTGGAAAAAACCAATTAATCAAAGCGTCGCGGACGGCCCCGAGCGTCGTTTGCGCCGGGCCGCAACCATCGCCACCATTTACCGCCTTATCGGAATCGGAGAACCATGCCTGCATTTACCGCATTATCGATACAGCAACTGTATGAAGAAAACCGTGAATCGCTGCAACTGGGCTGGTTTGCCGGCTTTCCGGGCGGAGAACGCCTGATCTCCGGCGACGCTGCGTCGGCTGCCGACCAGGTTGGCCATTTGAACCTGATCCACCCCGGCCGCATCCAGGTTTTCGGCCATCAGGAAACCGAGTACTACCAACGCCTTTCGAATACCTCGCGCGCCTACCAGACCGCCGAACTGGTGGCCGGCGAACCGCCCGCCTTTATCATTGCGCAAGGTCTGGCTACGCCGCCCGATATCCTGGCGATCTGCGACGAAAAAAACATCCCGCTGTTCTCGACGCCGCTACCCGCAGCGCAGGTGATCGACTATCTGCGGGTCTACCTGTCCAAGAAGCTGGCGCAACAGATCACCATGCATGGCGTGTTCATGGACGTGCTCGGCGTGGGCGTGCTGATTACCGGAGAATCCGGTCTGGGCAAGAGCGAACTGGGCCTGGAACTGATCTCGCGTAGCCACGGCCTGGTAGCCGACGATGCGGTCGAGTTCGCGCGCATCGCACCGAACATGATCGAAGGCCGCTGCCCGCCACTGCTGCAAAACCTGCTGGAAGTGCGCGGCCTTGGCCTGCTCGACATCAAGGCCATCTTCGGCGAGACCGCTGTACGACGCAAAATGCGCCTGAAGCTGATCGTCCATCTGGTCCGCCGCAGCACGCTCGAAGAGAATTACGAGCGCCTGCCGCTGGATGCGCAGTTTGAAGACGTGCTGGGCTTGCCGATCCGCAAGGTCGTCATCCCCGTGGCGGCCGGCCGCAATATCGCGGTGCTGCTGGAAGCGGCGGTGCGCAACACCATCCTGCAGTTGCGCGGCATTGATACGCTCAAGGAATTCATCGATCGCCAACGCAAGGCGATGAACGGCGAATAACTGGGTAAAAGTGCCTCTCTTGCGCGTCAAGTGCAGGAAACTCACGCCTTACACTGAGTGGAAACTGAACCATTCCCGGCGTTGAGGTATCATCATACCCATGCGTATCGTTCTCATTACCGGCATTTCCGGCTCCGGCAAATCGGTGGCTCTTCACGTACTGGAAGACGCCGGTTACTTTTGCGTCGACAATTTGCCGCCGGCCTTGTTATGCAGCCTCGTGGAAACCCGCCTCAAGGAAGGCGACGATACGATGGCCGTGGCGACCGATGCGCGCAGCGCCGATTCGCTGGCCGGCCTCGGCTCCGATATACAACTGCTGAAAGACCAGGGCCACGACGTCAAGGTGTTCTTCCTCACCGCGACGACCGAATCGCTGATCACGCGCTTTTCCGAAACGCGCCGCAGCCATCCGCTGTCGCATCGTCTGCTGCCCGACCAGAATCCGACCGATCGTCTGACGTTGACCGAATGCATCCACAAGGAGCGGGAAATGCTGAGCGTGATCGAAGGGCTCGGCCACGTCATCGATACCTCCAACCTGAGCGCCAACAAGCTGCGCGCCTGGATCCGCGACCTGATCGACACCGATCGCGCCAGCCTGACCCTGCTGTTCGAATCGTTCGCCTTCAAGTTCGGCGTGCCGCTCGATGCCGACCTGGTGTTCGACGTGCGCGTGCTGCCCAATCCGCATTACGACCTGCGCTTGCGGCCGCTGACGGGACGCGACGCGCCGGTGATCGAATTCCTTGCCAATCTGCCGGAGGTGAACGAATTGCTCGGCGATATCCGCAACTTTGTCGAAAAATGGTTGCCGTCCTTCAAACGCGACAACCGCAGCTATCTCACCATAGCCATCGGCTGCACAGGCGGCCAGCATCGTTCGGTGTATATCGTCGAACAACTGGCGCAATATTTCTCCGCCCGCGAAAACGTCGTCGTGCGGCATCGCCAGCTTGGTTGAAGCCACACCGCCTCAACGCTAAATCAGCACTGAATCAATTCAGCAGATCGTCCTCCCTCAATACCTCCAAAAGCAGCTTCTTGACCGGCGCCGGCAATGGCGCATCGGCCAGTTCCGCGATCGGATACCAGACGTGGACCGATTCCGCGATGTGGGGAAGGCGTTTTTTCAGCACCACCTGATACGGCGAGATGTGCAATTTGAAATGCGTGAAGACATGCGAGAACGGCTGCAATTTGCGGCATGCCGCGATCGCGCCGAAAGGCTTCATGGCATCTTCCACCGCCAATCCGAATTCGTCGGCATCCCGGCTTACGGCCAGTTCCGGCAATGACAGCAAGCCCCCCCAAATGCCGCTGTCGGGGCGCTGCTGCAGCAGTACCTCGTCGCCGTCGCTGACCACCAGCATCATGGTTTCCTTTTCCGGTACCGCCTTCTTGGGCTTGCGCACGGGTAACTCAGACGTGCGATCGGTCGCCAGCGCCACGCAACGCTGCGCCAGCGGGCAACGATCGCAGGCCGGTTTGCCGCGCAGGCACAAGGTCGCGCCGAGATCCATCAATCCTTGCGTATAAGACTCCATGTCCGTTTGCGGCAGTAGCGCAACGGCACGGCGCCACAACTGGTCTTCCACTGGCTTCGCGCCCGGGAAACCTTCGACGCCGAACACGCGTGCAAACACACGCTTGACGTTGCCGTCGAGGATGGCGGCACGCTTGCCGTAGGCGAAAGCGGCAATGGCCGCGGCAGTCGAACGACCGATGCCCGGCAAATCCGCCAGCAATTCCGGATCGTCGGGAAAGCGTCCGCCGTATTCCTCCGCCACACGTTGCGCGCAGCGATGCAGGTTGCGCGCCCGTGTGTAATAACCGAGCCCGCTCCAGTGTGCCATCACGGCTTCGGACGGTGCCGCCGCCAGGCTTTCGACGGTGGGAAAACTCTGCAGGAATTTTTGATAATAGGGAATCACAGCCGTGACCTGCGTCTGCTGCAGCATGATCTCCGACAGCCAGATGCGATAAGCGTCGCATGTGTTCTGCCAGGGCAAGGCGTGGCGGCCGTGCTGCTTTTGCCAGCCGATCACGGCGTCTGAAAAAGCCGGGTCGGCGAAATCCTCCGCTGCGCCGGTCTGCAGGGCGACAAGCGCCGCATCGGTTTTAGTAAGGATGCGCTTCATCGCTGGCAAGTCACGCAATAAAAAGTGGAACGCTGGCCTTGCTTGATCTGCCGGATCGGCGTTGTGCAAATGCGGCAAGCCAGACCAGTACGGTTATAGACGAAATAGTTTTGCTGGAAATAACCCGACTGGCCGTTGACCGCAATGAAATCGCGCAAGCTGCTGCCGCCTTGCTCGATTGCCGCAGCCAGTGTTTCACGAATCGCCGCCGCCAGTTTTTCGTAGCGCGGCAAACTGATCTTGCCGGCTGCCGTCTTGGGATTGATGCCTGCCTTGAACAAGCTTTCCGACGCATAGATATTGCCGACGCCGACGACGATATCGCCGGCCAGCAAGACCTGCTTGATCGGCGCGCTGCGGTTACGCGTCCGACGGTGCAGTTCTTCGGCTGAAAACTTGTCTTCAAGCGGCTCCAGTCCCAGGCCGCGCAGCAGGATATGTTCTTCGATGTCGCCATCGGCCGCGTCGTGCCACAACACTGCGCCGAAACGGCGCGGATCGGTCATGCGCATGACATTCCGGGCCGGCTTGCCGACCACCAGGTCGAAATGATCGTGCTTTTGCGGCGCAATGCCCAAAGGCAGGATGCGCAGATGCCCTGACATGCCCAAGTGCACGATCAGCGTCCCATGGTCGAAATGGATCAGCAGATATTTGCCGCGCCGCCCGGTCGAGCGGATGACGCGGCCGGCCAGGCGCTGCTGCAAGTCGACAGGAAACGGCCAGCGCAATCCGCTGTGGCGCATCGCCACAGCGCTGACGGTCTCGCCCTCAAGATAAGGAGCGACGCCGCGCCGGGTGACTTCTACTTCTGGCAATTCGGGCATGGGGAACGAGGACTCTGGATAAGGGCTGATATGGAACTGCTATAAGGCGGATATGATAGAACAGATGGTTTACACTCGCTTACACCAACAGCTTCGCTGTTGAGCGTAAAATTAATGTTTGCCCGATTAATTCAGGATTTCCCTTGAAAAAACCTCTCGCCATTGTAACGCTCTCCGTCATGCTCTCCGCGTGTGCAAGCCTGCGGCAACCCAGCGAGACCGAAGCCGCGCCCGTTGCAACCAGCAAGAAACAGGCCCTCGCCAAAGCTTCTCCGACGCGCAAGGCGCAGGCAAAAGCGAAGGTCCAACAGCCGGAAGATGTATTGCCGTCCACTGAGCTGAGCGAAGAAATCCTGTTCAAGATCCTCAGTTCAGAAATCGCCTTCCAGCGCGGACAATGGCAAGCCGCCTACGTCACGCTACTGGGCACTGCCCAGCAAACCCGCGATCCCCGACTGGCCAAGCGCGCGGCGGAAATCGCCCTGGCGGCGCGTCGTCCCGGCGAAGCGCTGGCCGCCGTGCGCCTGTGGACCGAACTGGCGCCGCATTCGGATGAAGCCCTGCAAAACTATCTGGGCCTGATCATGTTGGGCGACAACATCGCCGAAATCAAGCCCTTGCTGGCGCAGCGCCTGGCCGAAGCCGCGCCGCAGGCGCGCGGCCCGATGATGCTGCAAATCCAGCGCCTGCTGAGCCGCGCCCGCGACAAGACTGCCGCATTCGATATCCTGCAGGACGTCGTCGCCCCCTACCCGACGCTGATCGAAACCCACCTGGCGCTGGCGCAAGGCGCATACGCCAACCGCGATGCGACGCGTGCGCGCGACGAAGCCAACCAGGCGCTGAAGATCAAACCCGATTCCGAACTGGCCATCCTGACGCTGGCGCAAGTCACGCCGGATCCGATCGAAGCCATGAAGCTGGTGGCCGACTTCCTCAAAAAATATCCCGACGCGCGCGAAGTCCGCATTGCCTATGCACGCGGCCTGGTCGAACAAAAGCAGTATGAGCAGGCCCGCGGCCAGTTCCAGGCTTTGCTCAAGGACGACCAGGACGACCTGACCACGCTGTTCGCGCTGGGCATCCTGAACGTGCAGACAAATCACCTTTCCCAAGCCGAAACTTATCTGAAGCGCTATCTCGAAGTCCTGGCGACCCAGCCGGAAGACGAGCGCGATCCGACCCAGGCGCAGTTGCTGCTGTCGCAGATCGCCGAGGAACGCAACGACATCCCGGGCGCGCTGAAATGGCTGGAACAGGTCGAACCGGGCGAGGCCTACGTCAACGTGCAAATCCGTCGTGGCCAATTGATGGCAAAACGCGGCGATATCGACGGCGCCCGCAAGGTATTGCAGCAGGCGCAGGTCGAAGCCGGCAACGACCGAGAACAATTGCAACTGATCCAGGGAGAAGCGCAGATCCTGCGCGACAACGGGCGCTACCAGGATGCAGCCGACGTGCTATCGGCAGGCTTGAAGCGCTTCCCGGACAATACCGACCTGCTGTACGACTATGCCATGGCGGCCGACAAGATCGGCAACTATAAGGATATGGAAACCGCGCTGCGCAAGATCATCGAACTGGCGCCGAACAATCAGCATGCCTATAACGCGCTGGGATATTCGCTGGCCGACCGCAACATTCGCCTGCCGGAAGCGGTCGAGCTGATCAAAAAAGCTGTCCAGCTTGCCCCGGAAGACGCCTTCATCGCGGACAGCCTCGGCTGGGCCGAATTCCGCATCGGCAACCTGGACGAAGCAGAAAAGGAACTTCGCCGTGCCTATGGCTTGCGCCAGGATCCCGAAATCGGCATCCACCTCGGCGAAATCCTGTGGACGCGTGGTAAACAGGACGAAGCAAAGAAGCTCTGGCGCGAAGCGCAATCCAAGGATCCGAAAAACGACGTGCTCAAGAGCACACTGGAGCGCCTCAAGGTTCAGTTATGAGCGACGCGGCCGGATGACGATCGAATTTATCAGACGGAGCGCGGCTGCGTGCCTGGTCATGCTGGCCGCCGGCTGCGCGAGCATTGCGCCGCAGGAAAACACCGGTAATGCGCCTGCCGCCGAGCGCCGCTATAGCGACGCAATCGATCTCGGCGGGCGCCTGTCGGTACGCTATCAGCGCGATGACCGCGACGAAGCATTGCACGGCAGTTTTACATGGAACCAAACCGAGCGCCGTGTCACTGTGACGCTGCTGTCGCCGCTGGGCCAGACCCTCGCCGTCATTGACATCAAACCCGGCATTGCCGTATTGACGCAATCGGGCAAACCGCCGATGACGGCCGCCGACGTCGATATCCTTACCGAACAAGCGCTGGGCTGGCCGTTACCTGTATCGGGCCTGCGCGACTGGCTGCAAGGTTTCGGCCGCGGCGCCGACGGCAAATCCTTCGTTGCCCGCCCATCGAGGGATACAGAGCGCTTCATCACGCGCGACGGCTGGAGCCTGAGCTACGGAGAATGGCAGGATGAAGCAGCCGATACCGCGCAAAGCCACCCAAAACGCATCGATCTGGCGCGCAACACCCAGCAGGCCGGTCCGGTGTCGATCCGCATCGTAATCGACAACTGGCAAAGCCATTGACGGCACATTTGCGGCTTATCCCGCTCTATCGAATCATTTCATGCAAGCAAGCCTGCTCAACTGCCCTGCCCCGGCAAAACTGAATCTGTTCCTGCATGTGACCGGCCGTCGTCCGGACGGCTATCACCTGCTGCAGACGGCATTCCAGTTGATCGATCGCAGCGATACCCTGGATTTCACGGTGCGCGATGATGGCCGGATCCGCCGTGTCAACGACATTCCGGGTGTGCCTGCCGGCACCGATCTGGTGGTGCGCGCCGCCCGGCTGCTACAAGCAGCAGCCGGCAAACCGGAGCTGGGCGCCGACATTACGGTCCGCAAACGACTGCCGATGGGCGGCGGATTGGGCGGCGGCTCGTCCGATGCCGCAACCACGCTGATGGCCTTGAATCATCTATGGCAAACCGGCCTGACGCGCGCCCAATTGATGGCGCTAGGACTCCAACTGGGCGCCGATGTGCCGTTTTTCCTGTTTGGCCGCAACGCGTTCGCCGAAGGCGTGGGCGAAAAACTGCTTCCCCTGCAAACCGCCGATTGCTGGTTCGTGGTGATCGAACCGGGCGTGGCGGTTCCCACCGCGATAATTTTTTCATCCGAAGAATTGACAAGGGATACAAAAGTAGTCAAAATAACGGACTTTCCTGAAGCGCATAATTTTCTTCACAGCAGCTTCGGGAAAAACGACTTGGAAGTGGTGGCCGTCAAGCAGTTTCCTCCTGTCGCCGAAGCTATCGAATGGCTCAGTGCATTTGGAAATGCAAGGATGACCGGATCCGGCGCTTGTGTATTTTGTTCTTTTGAACACGAACATCAAGCCGACGAGGTGCTGAAACAAGTGCCTTCGAAATGGATAGCGTGGAAAGCCAAAGCGATGCAGGAACATCCTCTCGCCCATTTGACAAGTTCGTAACCAAGAATTGGTTTGACGACAAGTTGCACGCGATGTTAAAAGTGCAGCGAGGCGGCAAACAGCAGATTGCGTAGGGGAATCGCCAAGCTGGTTAAGGCACTGGATTTTGATTCCAGCATTCCAAGGTTCGAATCCTTGTTCCCCTGCCATTTAATTTGGGCAATATTTGAACGCCCGATAGAGAAATATAAAAGCCCAAGAGATAAGCCGCCAACGCAAGACTACGCCACTAGTCGAGCATTGCCGGCTTTTCGACTTTTAAACGATTGCATTCAGGGATACCCACATGGCATACGAAAACCTGATGGTTTTTACCGGCAACGCCAATCCGGAACTGGCGCAAGGCGTCGTTGAAAAACTCGGTATCCCGCTAGGCAAGGCCAACGTTTCCAAGTTCTCCGACGGCGAAGTCATGGTCGAGATCAACGAAAATGTGCGTGGCAAGGACGTATTCGTGTTGCAGTCGACCTGTGCGCCGACCAACGACAATCTGATGGAAATCATGATCATGGTCGACGCGCTCAAGCGCGCATCGGCCGGACGCATTACCGCCGCGATCCCGTATTACGGCTATGCCCGCCAGGATCGCCGCCCACGCTCGGCGCGTGTTGCGATTTCGGCAAAAGTGGTCGCCAACATGCTGCAGGAAGCCGGCGTCGAACGCGTCCTGATCATGGATCTGCACGCCGACCAGATTCAGGGCTTCTTCGATATTCCAGTCGATAACATTTATGCATCGCCGATCCTGCTGGGCGACCTGGTCAGCAAGAACTATGACGACCTGCTGGTCGTGTCGCCCGACGTCGGCGGCGTGGTCCGTGCCCGTGCATTGGCCAAACGCCTGAACTGCGACCTGGCCATCATCGACAAGCGCCGCCCGAAGGCCAACGTGTCGGAAGTCATGAACATCATCGGCGAAGTCGAAGGTCGCAATTGCGTGATCATGGACGACATGGTCGATACCGCCGGCACGCTGACCAAGGCGGCCGAAGTCCTGAAAGAGCGCGGCGCCAAAAAAGTCGTCGCCTACTGTACGCACCCGGTCCTGTCCGGCCCGGCGCTGGATCGCATCGCCAATTCGCCGCTGGACGAGTTGGTCGTCACCGACACGATTCCGTTGTCGGCTGCCGCCAAGGCCTGCAGCAAGATTCGCCAATTGACTTGCGCCAGCCTGCTGGCGGAGACATTCAAGCGCATCAGCAAGGGTGACTCGGTGATGTCGTTGTTTGCAGAATAAGTTTTCGGATTTCAGAATCCGGTTTTAATTCCTTCATGCAAATGAAGGAATCCTTGAATCCCCTGGTCGCGGGGGATTTTTAACGCGAGACGGAAGTCCCGCATCCATTGGAGTTTTAAAATGAAAGTAATCGCATTTCCACGCAAAGAGCAGGGGACCGGAGCGAGCCGCCGCCTGCGCAATGCTGGTCAAACACCAGCCATCGTCTACGGTGGCACCAGCGCACCGCTCAGTATCGCTCTGGACCACAATGCGCTGTACCACGCGCTGAAGAAAGAAGCGTTCCACTCGTCGATCCTTGATCTGGAAATCGACGGCAAGGTTGAGCAAGTTCTGCTGCGCGATTTTCAGGTCCACGCATACAAGCAACTGGTCCTGCACGTTGACTTCCAACGCGTCGACGCTTCGCAAAAGATCCACGTCAAGGTGCCTCTGCACTTCGTGAACGCTGAAATCTCGCCAGCCGTCAAGCTGTCGGCAGGCATCATCAGCCACGTGATGACCGACCTGGATATTTCCTGCCTGCCTAAGGATCTGCCGGAATTCGTCTCAGTCGACCTGTCCAAGCTGGAAGTCGGTCATTCGATCCACTTGGCCGACCTGAAGCTGCCAAACGGCGTATCCGCCGTGTCGCAGGAAAACCTGACTGTCGCTACCGCTTCGGTGCCGGCCGGCAAGGTTGAAGCCGAAGGCGAAACCCCTGCCGCAGGCGCTGGCGATACTGAAGCGAAGTAATCTTCGATTCGGCAAGTATCGGCATCAAATAAAAAACCCGCTTCGTGAACTGACCCCATAAAGTTGGACGGTGATGTGAGCCGGTTAAGGCCATAAGGGCTGAGTTCTGTATTGCACAGGGCTCAGCCCTTTTAACTTGTTCTTGATGCGGTAATGATTGTAGTAGCGGATGTATCCGCGGAGTTCCTTTTGTAACTGTTCGATGCAGGTAAAGCGGTTCAAATAGAAGCACTCCGCTTTGAGCGTACCGAAGAAACTTTCCATGGCGGCATTATCGAGGCAGTTTCCCCGACGCGACATGCTTTGGGTAATGCCATGCTCAGCAAGGGTTCTTCGATAAGCAGCCATCTGGTACTGCCAGCCTTGATCGGAGTGAAGCAACGGCCTGTTTCTATCTGGCAGCTTGCGAATGGCCTTCTTGAGCATGCCGTCGACCAAGCTGAAGTGAGCTGTCCGACTCATTTGGTAAGCCACAATTTCCCCGTTATACAAGTCCATGATGGGCGAGAGATAGAGCTTTTCTCCTCCTACATTGAATTCGGTGACATCGGTCACCCATTTTTCTCCGAATGCCTCAGCCTGGAACTGCCGCTGCAGCACATTGGCCACGCTCGCATGGCCGGGGCCGCGGTAAGAGCGATATTTCTTTGGCCGCACCAGCGACTTCAACCCCAATGTTTGCATCAGCCGCTGCACCGTCTTGTGGTTGACCATTTCTCCAGCCTGGCGCAGAGCGGCCGTCACGCGCCGATAGCCATAGCGTCCTTTGTGCCGGTCATAAATCTTGCGGATACGCGACTTGAGCACCGCATATTGATCTTGCGCTTCCAGCGCCTTGGCCTGGTAATAAAACGTGCTGCGCGCCAGTCCCGCAATCTTCAGCAGGATGGGCAGCTTGTGACGTTGCCTCAGTTCTTGCACTAGCCGCGCTTTTTTTGCGCAGCAGCTTTCTGTGCCAGGACCAAGGCCTTCCGCTTTTTTAGGTAGTCTACCTCCGCACGCAGGTATTCGATCTCATCGAGTAATTCCTCGCGCGTTCGGGTATCAGTGGCTTTCGTCAGTGGTGGTACAGGCGGAAGGCTGGGTTTTATCATCTTTGGGCGTCCTTTCGGCTTGGGTTTCAAGGCTTCCAGGCCACCCTCATGATACAGCCGCTCCCATCGGCTGACCGTGCCACAACCCCGAAGATTGAACATCGCTTCAACTTCGCGATACGACAACCGGCCCTTCTTCATCCGCCGCAATACAGACAACTTGAATTCGGCACTGTAATGCTCGTGCTTCTTGCTTAACCCCTTCAGGCCATGATGGCGATAACTTTGTACCCAGCGCCGGACCGTCCCGTGACCAACTCCGAACTCCTTTCCGACCGTTCTGGCATTGCCTCCTTTGCTCAGGTACTGCTTTACTACCTCATGCTTGAACTTCGTTTCGTATTTCGCCATGTAAAAACCCCAAAGGTTGGACTTTTGTCCAACTCTTTGGGGTCAGTTCATTCGGCGGGTTTTTTATTGTTCATTCTTCCCACACATCAGCCTTGCAGCCAGGACCTGCGCCTGCGTACCGCCGCGACCGGTTTCGCTTCGGCAGTCAATGCCATTTGCGGTGCGTCGTCGTTCTTGAGCTTGACGGAGAAACTCATCAGTTCGTCGCGCCGGAATACGTGCAACGCGACCACGTCGTTTTCGCGATAACGCCCTAGCAGACCGTCGAGGCCCGCTGGCGGCACCCGCAAGCCGTCCAGCGCCACCAGCCGGTCGCCCGCCGATAGGCCGGCGCGATGCCCTGCCCCGCCTTCATAGACATTCGCCACCTTGGCATCGCCGCCGTCGCGCACCACGCGAATGCCGAGAGAAGGCTTGGCGTCCTTGCGCGCGTCGTCAAACTTCACGGCCAAAGCGGGCAACAATTGCGCGAACGGCAAATCCTCGATGCCGCGGATATAACGGTCGAAGAAACGTTTCAGCTTGACGCCGCTGACCTCTTCGAACAGAGCCTCGGCCTCGTCTTCGGCAATTCCCCTGCCGCCGTTGCGGCTGTAGAACGAACGGCCGTATTGCTGCCACAACGCCAGCATGATGTCATCGAGCGACTTGCGGCCATCGGTTTCGCTGCGTATCGTCAGATCCAGCGCCAGTGCAACCAGCGAACCCTTGGTGTAATAGCTGACGATGGCGTTGGGCGCATTTTCGTCCTGGCGATAGTATTTGACCCAGGCATCGAAACTGGATTCCGCCACGCTTTGCTTACGGCGGCCGCTGCCGCGCAAAACGCCGTTGATAGTCTTGCCCAGCATGGCGAGGTAGGCAGGCTCGTCGATCAGGCCAGTGCGCACCAGGAACAGGTCGTCGTAGTAACTGGTGAAACCTTCGAACAACCATAGCAACGAGGTATAACCCTCTTCGCGCAAATCATAGGGCGCGAATGCCGCCGGCTTGATGCGCTTGACATTCCAGGTGTGAAAATACTCGTGGCTGCACAAACCGAGATAGGTGCGGTAACCGTCGCTCAGCTCGCCGCTGCCTTTGACAGGCAAGTCGCTGCGCGCGCAGATCAGCGCAGTCGAGGCGCGATGCTCCAGGCCGCCGTAACCGTCGCCGACCACCAGCGTCATGAACACGTAGCGCGACATCGGCGCGCGCTTGCTCTTCGGTTCGAAGAACGCAATCTGCGCTTCGCAGATTTTCCGGAGGTCGGCCGACAGACGCGGCAAATCCAGATTCGGCACCCGACCGGTAATGACGATGTCGTGCTGCACGCCGTGTGCGGTGAACGTCGCGAGCGAGAAATCACCGAGCTCGACCGGATGGTCGATCAGCTCATCGTAATCATTGGCGATATAAGTGCCAAAGCCGTAACGCCTTGCCTTCAACTCGGCCATCGCCGTCGCAACGCGCCAGCGCTTGCTGGCATCGCCGGCAGGACGGCGGATGTCGACGACGTGCGCCGACTGCTCCTGTCCATGCACGCGCAGAAATACGCTGGTGCCGTTGAAGAACGCATGCGTCTGATCCAGATGCGCCGTGCGCACCGACAAGTCCCAGGCATAAACCTGATAACTCAACATCAGCGGACCGGCGCAAGATGCGGCTTTCCAGGTGTGCTTGTCCAGCTTGCGCAAGGCGACTTTCTTGCCGCCCGATTCAGCTTGCACCCGGACGATGTTGCGGGCGAATTCGCGAATCATATAACTGCCCGGAATCCAGGCAGGCAGTGAAAACACCTGCCCGTCTGCAGCCGGCACATCGACGGTCACCGTGACGTCGAACAAGTGAGCAGCGCAATCGTTGGAAGTGATGCTGTAGCGAATCGGGGTAGTCATGTTGTTCTTGGGCGACGACTGGAGGAGAGCCGCATGCCGGTGTCTGAGAAGTGAAATTCCATTGTACTTGAGCAAGGCCCGGCCCGGCTGACGGCGAGCTGATTTTAGATCGAGCGGATGAATGCGGAACCAATAAAAAAACCGGAGCGACTTGCGTCGATCCGGTTTCCTTTTCTGTTTGCCCGTATCAACGCGGCAACAGCGATGCGCCCATCAGGAACTCGTCAACCGCGCGTGCGCATTGGCGACCTTCGCGAATCGCCCACACCACCAGCGACTGCCCGCGGCGCATGTCGCCTGCGGCGAACACCTTATCGACCGAGGTTTTGTAGCAACCATCGCCGTCCGTCGTTGCCTTGGCGTTGCCGCGCTGATCCTTGTCGACGCCGAAAGCATCCAGCACCTGCTGCACCGGCGAGACGAAGCCCATGGCCAGCAACACCAGATCTGCCTTCATTTCGAATTCGGAATCCGGCACTTCCTGCATCTTGCCGTCCTTCCATTCGACGCGCGCGGCGATCAGCTTCTCAACCTTGCCGTTCTTGCCCTCCAAGCGTTTAGTAGCAACTGCCCAGTCACGGTCGCAGCCTTCTTCGTGCGAAGAGGAAGTGCGCAGCTTGGTGGGCCAGTACGGCCACACCAGCGGCTTGTTTTCGGTTTCCGGCGGTTGCGGCATCAATTCGAACTGCGCCACCGACGCCGCACCGTGACGGTTCGAGGTGCCGACGCAGTCGGAACCGGTATCGCCGCCGCCGATCACGACCACGTGCTTGTCGGTCGCCATGATCTGCCCCTTGAGCTTGTCGCCAGCATTCACCTTGTTTTGCAACGGCAGGAATTCCATGGCGAAATGCACGCCCTTCAACTCGCGGCCCGGGACCGGCAAATCGCGCGGCTGCTCGGCGCCGCCGGCGATCACGACCGCGTCGAAATCCTTCTTAAGCTGGTCCGGCGAAACGGTTTCCTTGGACCAGTTGGTGACGTTGGCCGGAAAATCCTTGCCCACCAGCACGCCGGTGCGGAAGATTACGCCTTCGGCCTGCATCTGTTCGACGCGCAAGTCGATGTGCGACTTTTCCATCTTGAAATCGGGGATGCCATAACGCAGCAGGCCGCCGACGCGATCGTTCTTTTCAAACACGGTCACGTCATGCCCGGCGCGTGCCAGTTGTTGCGCTGCGGCCAGGCCGGCGGGACCGGAGCCGACCACCGCGACCTTTTTGCCGGTCTTGACGGCGGCAGGCTGCGGCACGACCCAGCCGTTCTCCCAACCCTTGTCGATAATGAAGTGCTCGATCGACTTGATGCCGACGGCGTCGCTGTTGATGCCGAGCGTGCAGGCCGCTTCACAGGGCGCCGGACAGATGCGGCCGGTGAACTCAGGGAAATTGTTGGTCGAATGCAGCGTGTCCAGTGCTTCCTTATAGGCGCCGCGATACACCAAGTCGTTCCAGTCGGGGATGATGTTGTTGACCGGGCAGCCGTTGTTGCAGAACGGGATGCCGCAATCCATGCAGCGCGCACCTTGTATCTTCGCTTCCGCGTCGCCCAGGTGCAGGACGAATTCCTTGTAATGCTTCATGCGCGACTGCGGCGCTTCGCTCGCCTCTTTCAGGCGTTGATATTCCATAAAGCCGGTTACTTTACCCATTTTCCACTCACATTCTTCGCTAGGATAGGCGGCTGACGATTCTGTCGTTATGCTTGGAAATCGTCAGCCTTGCGCGTGTTGCGCGTTGTTGCGTATATCGATCGTTCAAGGCTGGCTGCACGCTTATGCGGCAACCTTTTCCTTGGCAGTCGCTTTGGCTGCATTGAGTTCGCCCAGCGCACGCTTGTATTCGGTCGGGAAGACCTTGACGAACTTGCCGCGCGATGCCGCCCAGTTATCCAACAGGTAGCGCGCACGCGTGCTGCCGGTGTACTTGAAGTGCCGCTCGATCAGACTACGCAATATCGCTTCATCGGTCTGGCCGGCACCGCCGCGTTGGAGGCTGTGCCAGACAGCGCGATCCGATAATGCCTCCTGCTCGGTTTCGGACAAGACCTTGTCCAGCGCCACCATCGCCAGGTTGCACTTGCCGGCGAAATCGCCGGCTTCGTCGTAGACGTAGGCGATGCCGCCGGACATGCCGGCGGCGAAGTTGCGGCCGGTTGCGCCGAGCACGACGACGGTGCCGCCGGTCATGTATTCGCAGCCGTGGTCGCCGGTGCCTTCCACGACGGCGATGGCGCCGGAGTTACGCACGGCAAAACGCTCGCCGACCACGCCGTTGATGAAAGCTTCGCCCGTCGTCGCGCCGTACAGCACGGTATTGCCGGAGATCATGTTGTCGACCGCACGACCGCGGAACTCGGTGTTCGGACGCACGATGATGCGGCCGCCCGACAAGCCCTTGCCGACGTAGTCGTTTCCTTCACCGACCAGGTCCAGCGTCACGCCGTGCGCCAGGAACGCGCCGGCCGACTGGCCTGCGGTGCCTTGCAACTGGATGTGGATGGTGTCATCCGGCAGGCCTTCGTTGCCGTAGCGCTTGGCCACTTCACCCGACAACATGGCGCCCACGGTGCGGTTCAGGTTCTTGATCGGCGAGATGAAGGAAACCTTCTCGCCCTTTTCCAAGGCGATCTTGGCTTGCGCGATCAGCTTGTGGTCGAGCGCCTTGTCCAGGCCATGGTCCTGCTCCTGGGTGTGGTAGTACGGCGTCGTGCTGGCCGGTTGATAGAAAATCTTGCTGAAGTCCAGGCCTTGCGCCTTCCAGTGCGTAATCGCCCTGGTGCGGTCCAGCAGGTCGGAGCGACCGATCAGTTCATTGAACGTGCGGATGCCCAACTGTGCCATGATCTGGCGCGCTTCTTCCGCGATGAAGAAGAAGAAGTTGACCACATGTTCCGGTTTGCCGGAGAACTTGGCGCGCAGGATCGGGTCCTGGGTCGCCACACCGACCGGGCAAGTATTCAGGTGGCACTTGCGCATCATGATGCAGCCCTCGACGACCAGCGGTGCAGTGGCGAAGCCGAATTCGTCAGCGCCCAGCAGCGCGCCGATGACGACGTCGCGACCGGTCTTCATCTGACCGTCGGCCTGCACGCGGATGCGGTTGCGCAAGCCGTTCAGCACCAACGTCTGCTGGGTTTCGGCCAAGCCGAGTTCCCAAGGCGTGCCGGCATGCTTGATGGAAGACAGCGGCGATGCGCCGGTGCCGCCGTCATGGCCGGCGATCACGACGTGATCGGACTTGGCTTTGGCCACGCCTGCAGCAACCGTGCCGACGCCGACTTCCGACACCAGCTTGACCGAGATCGATGCGCGCGGATTGACGTTCTTCAGGTCGTGGATCAACTGCGCCAGATCTTCGATCGAATAGATGTCGTGGTGCGGCGGCGGCGAAATCAGGCCGACGCCCGGCACCGACACACGCAGCGTGGCGATGTAATCGGTGACCTTATGGCCCGGCAACTGGCCGCCTTCGCCCGGCTTGGCGCCTTGCGCCATCTTGATCTGGATCTGGTCGGCGGAGATCAGGTATTCGGCCGACACGCCAAAACGGCCGGACGCCACCTGCTTGATGCGTGAACGCAGCGAGTCGCCCGCTTGCAGCGGGATGTCGACGGCGATCACGTCCTTGCCGATTTCCGAGGCCAGGGTTGCGCCCTGCTTGATCGGAATGCCCTTGAGTTCGTTGCGATAACGATTGACGTCTTCGCCGCCTTCGCCAGTGTTCGACTTGCCGCCGATGCGGTTCATCGCGACGGCCAGCGTGGCATGCGCTTCGGTCGAGATCGAGCCGAGCGACATTGCGCCGGTGGCGAAACGCTTGACGATATCCTTGGCCGGTTCGACTTCATCGATCGAGATCGCCTTGGACGGATCGATCTTGAATTCGAACAGGCCGCGCAAGGTCATGTGGCGCTTGGATTGATCGTTGATGATCTGCGCGTATTCCTTGTACGAGTTGAAGCTGTTCGAGCGGGTCGAGTGCTGCAGCTTGGCGATCGCATCCGGGGTCCACATGTGTTCTTCGCCGCGGATACGGAAAGCGTATTCGCCGCCGGCATCGAGCGCATTGGCCAGCACGGGATCGTTGCTGAACGCAGCGCGATGCAGGCGCAGCGCTTCTTCCGCGACCTCGAACACACCGATGCCTTCGACGTTGGACGCCGTACCCTTGAAGTACTTGTCGACCAACGCCTTGTTGAGGCCGATGGCTTCGAAAATCTGCGCGCCGCAATAAGACATGTAGGTCGAAATGCCCATCTTGGACATGACCTTGAGCAAGCCCTTGCCGACTGCCTTCTGGAAGTTGTAAATCGCCTTGTCCGCAGACAGGTCGCCCGGCAGGCCCTTGGCCATTTCGCTCAGCGTGTCCATCGCCAGGTAGGGGTGGATCGCTTCGGCGCCGTAGCCTGCCAGCAGTGCAAAATGATGCGTCTCGCGCGCCGAACCGGTTTCCACAACCAGGCCCGTCGAGGTACGCAGGCCCTTGCTGACCAAATGCTGGTGGATCGCCGAAGTCGCCAGCAATGCCGGAATCGCGACCTGTTCGGAATCCATCTTGCGATCGGAAACGATCAGGATGTTATGGCCTGACTTGACGGCGTCAACGGCCTTGGCACACAACGACGCCAGGCGCGCTTCGATGCCTTCCTTGCCCCAGGCGACCGGATAGCAGATGTTCAGCTCATGCGACTTGAACTTGCCACCGGTGTGTGCGCTGATGTTGCGCAGCTTGGCGATGTCGGCGTAATCCAGCACCGGCTGCGACACTTCCAGGCGCATCGGCGGGTTGATGTTGTTGGTGTCGAGCAGGTTCGGACGCGGGCCGATAAAGGACACCAGCGACATGACCATCGCTTCGCGGATCGGATCGATCGGCGGATTGGTCACTTGCGCGAACAATTGCTTGAAGTAGTTGTACAGCGTCTTGTTCTTGTTGGACATGACGGCCAATGGCGAATCGTTGCCCATCGAACCGATCGCTTCTTCGCCGCCCGAAGCCATTGGCGCCATCAGGAACTTGACGTCTTCCTGGGTGTAGCCGAACACCTGTTGGCGATCCAGCAGCGGAATGATCGAGCCGGGCTCCGCCGGTTCAGGCTTCAATTCATCGAGTTTGACGCGCACCGACGAAATCCATTGCTTGTACGGCTTGGCATTGGCGTAGGTGTCTTTGAGTTCCTTGTCATCGATGATGCGACCGGCATCGAGGTCGATCAGGAACATCTTGCCCGGCTGTAGGCGCCATTTCTGGATGATCTTGGATTCCGGAATCGGCAGGACGCCGGATTCGGACGCCATCACCACCAGATCGTCGTCGGTAACGATATAGCGCGCAGGACGCAGGCCGTTTCGATCCAGCGTGCCGCCGATGTGGCGGCCGTCGGTGAACGCGAGGGCGGCCGGGCCGTCCCAGGGTTCCATCATCGCGGCATGGTACTCATAGAAGGCGCGACGATTGTCGTCCATCAGTGTGTGGTTTTCCCAGGCTTCCGGCACCATCATCATCATGGCTTGCGCCAGCGGATAACCTGCCATCAGCAGCAATTCCAGCGCGTTGTCGAAACACGCGGTGTCGGACTGGCCTTCATAGATCAACGGGAACAGTTTCTTCAGGTCGTCGCCCAACACAGCCGACTGCATCACGCCTTCGCGCGCGCGCATCCAGTTGAAGTTGCCCTTGACGGTGTTGATTTCGCCATTGTGGGCGATCAGGCGGTACGGGTGGGCCAGCGGCCACTCGGGGAAAGTGTTGGTGGAAAAACGTTGATGCACCAGCGCCAGCGCGGACACGCAGCGCGGATCTTGCAGATCTTTGTAATACACGCCGACCTGGTCGGCCAGCAGCAGGCCTTTGTAGACAACAGTACGCGCCGACATCGACGGCACGAAGAATTCCTTTCCGTGCAGCAGGTTCAACGCCTGGATGGCGTGGCCGGAGGATTTACGGATCACATACAGTTTGCGTTCCAGCGCATCGGTGACCATGATGTCCGGACCGCGGCCGATGAAAATCTGGCGAATCACCGGTTCTTTTTCGCGCACGGTCGGCGACATCGGCATATCCATGTCGACCGGTACGTTGCGCCAGCCCAGCACGACCTGGCCTTCAGCCAGCGCGGCACGCTCGATTTCCTGTTCACAGGCGATGCGCGAGGCGTTTTCCTTGGGCAGGAAGATCATGCCGACGCCGTATTCGCCTGGCGGCGGCAATTCAACGCCCTGCTTCGCCATTTCTTCACGATAGTACTGGTCTGGAATCTGGATCAGTATGCCGGCGCCGTCCCCCATCAGCGGATCGGCGCCGACCGCGCCGCGGTGGTCCAGATTCTTCAGGATGAGCAAGCCTTGCTCGACGATGGAATGGTTTTTCTTGCCCTTGATATGGGCGATAAAACCGACGCCGCAGGCGTCGTGTTCATTAGCTGGGTCGTATAGGCCTTGCGCATGCATAACGGTGCTCCACCACTTTGAGAGTAAGGATTTAAGGATAGTGCACTGCACCCGAATCTTCAACAAGAATAAAAGGGGTCAGAGTAATAATAAAAACCTTAAAACTTTCCAGATTTTATAAATAGGGACAGAGTAATCAAAGGATCATCATGACAATTCATAACCTATTGTATTTATTACGATTTACTCACTTCCAGATCCTTCGACGCATTCTCGGATGTGACAGGATCCTTCGCTTTCTTTGCTGGCCGGCCACGTTTCGCCGGACTCACGCGACGACTGACCTGCTTTTCCAGCCCGGTTTTGAACTCCTCGGCTCCTAACGCCCATCCTTTCAAGGTCGCCTGACTGATTGCATCAACCTCCGCCTGCGCAGGCAATTGCTCGGCCAGCAGCTTGTAGGCGATTTCCCGGTCGAACGGCGTATTGCCAAGCGCCCAGTACAAACGATGATCGGTAATCAAAGGATCCGACTTTGCGCCAATGTGATGCATATAACTCGACCAGCGATAATCGCCTGCACTGGCCACCAGGCCGTTCCTGACCGGATTCAATTCGATGTAGCGGCTGCAAAGCAGCAGGTAGCGCTCGGCATCGAGCACCGTCGCCTTGTAGCGTCCTTGCCACAGCGTACCGCTACGCTGGTATTTCTGGTTGTAATAAGGCACGTAGTACCGCCCAACCCATTGCATCATCCGTGCCAGCCCTTCGCTGTCGGCTGGCGTGGCGAGCAAATGGATATGGTCTGGCATCAGGACATAGGCGTGGATAGCCACCTTGAACCGCTTGGCCCCTTCCTTCAGCCAATCGAGGAAGGCCGTATGGTCGGCGGCATCGCGGAACACGACTTGCTGGTCGTGGCCGCGCTGGATGATGTGATGCGGCTGATGGGGGACAATCAGACGAGGCAGACGGGCCATGGCGACAAAGAGAAAGAGTCGGAGAAGATTCACGATTGTAAATCACTCCGACCCTAATTTTCTCGCAGAATCAAGCCAAGCTTATCGTCAATCGGCAACTTGCTTGCGCGACAACACCAGACTCACCACTACCGACGCCAGCAAGATAGCGGCCACTACCAGCAACGACATCATGACCGGGATGTGGAACCAGTAAGCCAGCAGCATCTTGCCGCCGACGAACACCAGCACCAGCGCCAGACCGTACTTAAGGTAGTGGAAGCGGTCCGCCACGTCAGCCAGCAAGAAATACAGCGCCCGCAACCCCATGATCGCAAACATGTTGGACGTGAACACGATGAACGGATCGGTGGTGATCGCGAAAATCGCCGGAATGCTGTCGACCGCGAAAATCAGGTCCGTCATTTCGATCAGGATCAGCACCAGCATCAGCGGCGTGAAACAACGTACGCCGTTGCGCATGGTGAAGAACTTTTGACCGTCGTACTCGTCACTGATACGCATGTGCTTGCGCAGGAACTTCAACAGCGGGTTGCCGCCGAGATCGCTCTCCTTGTCCGCAAAAATCATCATTTTGATGCCGGTGACGACCAGGAACGCGCCGAACAGATACATGATCCAGCCAAATTGCGCAATCAGCCAGGCACCCAGCAGAATCATCGCGGCCCGCATGACGATCGCGCCGATCACGCCAAAGAGCAGCACGCGTCGCTGCATTTCGGCCGGCACCGCGAAGTAGCCGAAAATCACCAGGAACACGAAGATATTGTCGACCGACAGCGATTTCTCGATCAGGTAGCCGGACAGGAATTCCAGGCTCTTCTGATTGGCGAATTCGCGCCCGATGCTGTGATCCAGATACCACCACAGCAAACCGCTGAACAGCAGCGCCAGCACCACCCACGCCGCCGACCAGCCCAGCGCCTCCCTCACCGTCACCTTGTGCGCATGGCGACCGCCAAGGACGAGCATGTCGAATGCCAGCATGCCAAGCACAAACACAATGAAACCACCCCACATCAGCGGGCTGGCAAAGCTTTCCACACCGTTCACGGTCTTCCCCTTGTTGAGGCGCGTTCCCTGCCGATTGCAAGGAATGCGCGCAGGTTATGCATCAGTCAAAATCGAAAATCTCGCCCAGAAACCCCTTTTTCTTGCGCGAACGGTAATCCGGGTGACGATCCTTGTCGCCCATGCCGTGACCGAACCGGTCGTCGTAGCCGCGTTGCTGAGGCGCCGCCGGCAGACCCGGACGGACGGACTGCGCCATCGCACCTTGCGAGCGTTCAATCAGCTTGTCGAGTTCACCGCGGTCCAGCCAGACCCCGCGGCATTGCGGACAGTAGTCAATTTCCACGCCCTGGCGATCGCTCATGCTCAGATTGACGGTAGTGCAAACGGGACATTTCATGATGGCCTCCTTGGCTGTGCAATAGACAAGCGCCACTTTAGCCAAAATCAATACTCTTGAAAATTCGAATATAATTTCCATTTTCTTCGTAAAAACCGATTAATTCGGATTGTCATGGCCGCACTCAATTACAAGCACCTGCATTACTTCTGGGTCGTCGCCAAGACCGGCGGCATTGCACGCGCCGGCGAGCGTCTGCATCTGACGGCGCAGACCATCAGCGGACAAATCACGCTGTTTGAAGAATCTCTCGGCTACAAGCTGTTCAATCGCATCGGCCGCAAACTGGAACTGAACGACGCCGGCCGCACGGTGTACGCTTACGCCGACCAGATTTTCACGCTGGGGGAAGAACTCGAAGAGGTCATGCGTTTCCGTCCTGGAGGCAAGCCGCTGCAATTCCGCGTGGGCGTGGCCGACGCCGTGCCCAAGACGATCGCTTACCTGTTGCTGGAAACCGCCCTGAAGCTGCCGGATCCAGTGCGCATCGTCTGCCGCGAAGGCAAGCTCAACAACCTGCTCGGCGATCTGGCGATCCATCGCCTCGACATCGTCATCGCGGATAGCCCCATGCCGAACAATATCGACGTACGCGGCTACAGCCACCTGCTCGGCGAATGCAACACCAGTTTTTTCGCCACGCCCGCGCTGGCGAAAACGCACAGGAAGAATTTCCCGCAAAGCCTGGACGGCGCGCCCTTCCTGATGCCCGGAGAAGATGCGGCCGTGCGGCCAAAGCTGCTGCGCTGGTTTGAAAAAGAAAAGATACGACCGCAAATCGCCGGCGAATTCGACGATGGAGCGTTGTTGAACGCGTTCGGAGAAGCCGGAACCGGCATCTTCGCGGCACCGTCCGCCGTCGCCGCGCAGTTGAAACAACAGCTTGGCGTAGTGCAGATCGGGCAGACCGAGCAAATTACGGAACAGTTTTATGCGATTTCGGTGGAGCGCCGCCTGACGCACCCCGCAGTGCTGGCGATCCAGTCCGCCGCGCGCGAAAGCCTGATCATTCCGAAGCAAAGGTAGGGAAAGCGGATGCCCAAAGAAAAAACCCCGCGCACCTTGCGGCTCGCGGGGTAAATCCCATTCTCGGGGGAGAGAATGGAGGGGGAAATCAAACTATAAGAAAACAAACCCATCATCGCAGCGTTTTTTACAAATTGTTACGCCGCTCGCGATCAGGCCGGTGCGTCAGGCCTCCGTCAGCAACAGGGTTCGCAGCGCGTCGTAAACCATTGTCTGTTGGTCATGACGGCAAATCAGATACGTGATGATGCGTCCTTCTTTACCTAAAGAATAGGTCGAAAAATTCTGTTGTCCATGCATATTTAGTATCGAACGCGGAACAAAGGCAATTCCTGCGCCGGCCGCGACACAAGCCAGCATGGCATGATAAGAGCCCAGTTCAAGCAAACGCGCGGGCCGCCGCCCTTTAACGGTGCCGGAAGCGAACCAGGCTTCGGCCCGGCGGCGGTAAGCGCAGCCTTGCTCAAACACGATCAGGGTTTCGACATCGAGATCGTCAGGACTCTTCACCCTGGCGTGACCGCGTGGCACGACGATCAGCAGCTCTTCCTGATACAACGGCGTCGTCACAAAAATATCCTCCACGATCGGCCCCGCCACTAGTGCGGCGTCAAGCTTGAAGGCGCGCACCTGATCGATGAGCCTCTGCGAGGCGCCCGTGGTCAGCTCTAATTGGACTTCCGGCCAACGCTGATGAAACGCCGCAAGCGGTCCGGGCAAACGGCTGGCCGCAGTGCTTTCCATCGCTCCCACGCGTAATCTGCCGCGCGGGCCTTGCGGCAACACCGCCTGCCTGGCTTCCTGCACCAGGCCGAGAATCCGCTCGCAATAATCCAGCAGTACTTCGCCCGCCGGCGTCAGCACCAGCCGCTTACGGTCACGGATGAACAGCGGCACGCCGACCGATTCTTCCAGTTGGCGGATGCGTGTTGTCACGTTCGACTGCACGCGATGCAGCCGCTCGGCGGCGCGGGTGATGCCGCCCTCCGCCACCACGGCGCGAAAAATCTCAAGCTCGGCAATTTCCATCGGACTCTCCCGGCAATCCCGGTTTAATAATTTTCACCAAACATCCTATAAAGAGATGAAACCATTCTTATTATTCATTTTTTAGAATGATAAAGACAAGCTACCATAACGTCATCGGCAATATCCATGCAATAACAGAAACACCACAGCAGACGCGGCGCCAAGCCGCCGCGGTTTGCAGTGGCGCTACAGGAACCCATGAATACTCAGAAAACCAACCGCAAAGCCGCCTGGCGCATCGCGCTTGCCGGACTGATCGCGTTGTCGGCGGCAATGGGAATCGGCCGCTTCGCTTTCACGCCGCTGCTGCCGATGATGCTGCATGACCAGGTCATCGACCTGAATGGCGGCGGCTGGCTGGCGACGTCGAATTATCTCGGCTATTTCATCGGCGCCATGCTGTGCGCCTTCTGGCGCGGCCTGCCGCCGACGCGCACAATCCGCGTCGGACTGATTGCAACCGCGCTGCTGACGCTGGGGATGGGACTGTTGCACACGCAAGGCATCTGGCTGCTGCTGCGCCTGCTGTCCGGCATCGCCAGTGCGCTGGTGTTCGTCTACAGCTCGGGCTGGTGTTTGCAGCGGTTGACGCAGTTACAGTTGCCGGCGCTGGGCGGGATCATCTACTGCGGACCCGGCATCGGTATCGTGCTGACCGGCCTGTCGAGCAGCGGCATGGTTGCGGCCGGCTGGCACGCGGCCAGCGGCTGGATGGCGTTCGGACTGCTGACCGCATTGCTGACGCTGGCGGTGTGGAAAACGTTCAGCGGCGACGCCGACCTGCGCACCGGAACACCCGCGGCGGCCAATACAGACGAAACCGAGCCGGCGGCGATAAAACGCGAGGTGCGCTGGCAGGTGCTTGCCTACGGACTTGCCGGTTTCGGCTACATCATCACCGCCACCTTCCTGCCGGTGATTGCACGCCAGGCCTTGCCGGGATCGTTCTGGCCGGATTTCTTCTGGCCGCTGTTCGGGTTGTGCGTAGCCCTTGGGGCACTGTTTGCGACGCGCATCCCGATACATGTCGACCAGCGCTTGCTGCTGGCGACCAGCTATGTCATGCAGGCGATCGGCGTCATCATCAGCGCCGTCCTGCCCAATGAAACCGGTTTTGCGCTGGGCAGCATCCTGCTCGGCCTGCCGTTTACTGCCATCACGCTGTTCGCCATGCGCGAAGCGCGGCGCTTGCGCAGCCGCCATGCCGCCGGCCTGATGGGATTGATGACCGCGTCCTACGGCATCGGCCAGATTGCCGGTCCGCCGTTGGCGACCAGACTGGTGCATGCGAGCGGCTCGTTCACGCCATCGCTCTCGATCGCTGCGGCGGCGCTGCTGACCGGCGCCGTGCTGTATTGCTGGCTGGCTTTGCGCGCACGTACGAAGAACCTCGCAACGGCATGAGACATGAAAAAGCGCCGATGCGATCGTTCGCATCGGCGCTTTTTTACAGACAACGGCGACTAACGGAAAGCCGGCTCGCCGAAACTGCGCAACTTGCGGCTGTGCAATTGCTCGATACCGTGATTGCGCAACAGCTCCAGCGCGCGAATCCCTATCTTCAAATGCTGCTCCACGCGCTGCTCGTAGAAACGATTGGCCATGCCAGGCAACTTGATCTCGCCGTGCAGCGGCTTGTCTGAAACGCACAGCAAAGTGCCGTAAGGCACGCGGAAGCGGAAACCGTTGGCCGCCACCGTCGCGCTTTCCATATCGAGCGCAATCGCCCGGCTCTGACTAAAACGCAGCAAAGGCGTGCGGTGGTCGCGCAACTCCCAGTTGCGGTCGTCGACCGAGGCCACGGTGCCGGTGCGCATGATGCGCTTGAGCTCGTAGCCTTCCAACTGCGTGATCCCCGCCACCGCATCCTGCAAGGCCAGTTGCACTTCAGCCAGCGCCGGAATCGGCACCCACAGCGGAAGATCGTCGTCCAGCACATGGTCGTCGCGCACATAAGCGTGGGCCAACACATAGTCGCCCATGCGCTGCGACGAAGACAATCCGGCGCAATGGCCCAGCATGATCCAGCCGTGCGGGCGCAATACCGCGATATGGTCCGTGATGGTCTTGGCGTTGGAGGGACCAACGCCGATATTGACCAGCGTGATGCCGGAGCCGTCGGAGCGCTGCAAATGATACGCCGGCATTTGCGGCTGCCGCGCCGGCGCCATGCCGGAGCCGGCCATGCCCTTCATGCCCTCGACGTTGGCGTTGGGCGTCGTGACGTTGCCAGGCTCGACGAAAGCCGTGTATTGCTGGCGGTAAGTGCGCAACTCGGGATCGTCGGTCGCCTGCATCAATTCGCGTCCCATGCGCACGAACTCGTCGACATAAAAAGCGTAGTTGGTGAACAGCACATAGCGCTGGAACTGGTGCGGCGACGTTGCCGTGTAGTGACGCAGGCGGTGCAGCGAATAATCGATGCGCGGTCCGGTAAACAGTGCCAGCGGATGAACGCCGTCGCGCCAGCCGCCGTTGTCGACCTCGTAGGTGCCGTTGACGATGCGGTCATCCATCTCGGCCAGATCGGGCAAATCGAATACGTCCGGCAACAGGCGCAGGTGGTCCGGATCGAGATCGCCCTCGACGTGGATGCCTTCGGCAAAGGCGAAGTGGACCGGGATCGGCAAATCGCTTACGCCGATTTCCAGCGGCTCCTGGTGATTCTGCAGCAGCAGCTTGAACTGGCTCAGCAGATAATTCTTGAACAGCGTCGGACGCGTCAGCGTGGTCTGGTAAGTGCCCGGGCCTGCGACGAAGCCGAACGACTGGCGCGTGTCGGTATGCGTAACCTTGTCGGTGACGATGCGCACATAGGGATAGCACGCTCGCACGCGTTCCGGCAATATCTCGCCCTTGGCGAATTGCTTGAAAGCGTTTCTGAGAATGGCGGTATTGTGCTCATAGATCTCGATCACACGATCGACCGCCGCTTGCGGATCGGTAAATTTTTCAGTCAACAACTTTTCTCCAATCAATTCCAGTTCTCGACACGTTGCCGGTTTTTTTAGAGACCGGCAACGTCCGATTTCATTGTACCTATATAAACAAAAACACCAACTTAAATCAGGAAACTGCTCGCATCTGACAACGCCGCCTCGTTCAATTCACCCGGCAAGAAGATTCTTGAATAGAATCAAACATTCGACGCTTCAATTTTTGATTTAACAAAAATTGAATGCACGAAAAAAAGCGAAAGCATTTCCAACCGACAAACGCCTCGTCCGCGCATTCTTGCGAGTATGGATCTTGGCGGCACAATGCCCGTCCCACGCCGCCTGGCGCGAGCGATTTAAGTGCAAAACCAACATGCCCGCGCCCTCAAAAAGCGCCTCTGACGCACCCGTTGCGAGCACATAATCCGAGTAATCATTCGCACTGAAAAATACTTTCAGAAACCGCGCAAGACATCTTCTAAGAAAGCGCAATGAATGCTATCGTGGCTGCTCTCCGCGCCTCACAAGGGATGTTTCCGGCGTCCATCTGCTCGCGTCGGAACACACGGGGAAGAGACTAAAAAACATACTTTCACCAAGAGGAACGACATGTATTCCAAAAAGATAATCGGCCAGTTTCTGATCCTGGCTTGTGCGGCACTGGTTTCCATCGCGCATGCGCAAAAACTCCCCAATGTCATGATTCTCGCCACCGGCGGCACCATTGCCGGCACCGGCGCTTCCAGCACCACCACCGTCGGCTACACTGCCGCCAAGATCGGCGTCGATGCGCTGATTGATGCCGTGCCTGAATTGAAGAAAGTCGCCAACGTCAAGGGCGAACAAGTTTTCCAAATCGCCAGCGAAAACATGAACAACGACTACTGGCTGAAGCTGTCCAAACGCGTCAACACGCTGCTGGCGCAAAGCGACGTTGACGGCATCGTGATCACCCACGGCACCGACACCATAGAGGAAACCGCCTACTTCCTCGACCTGACCGTGCATAGCAAGAAGCCGGTCGTGATCGTCGGTGCGATGCGTCCATCGACCGCGATCAGCGCCGACGGTCCTATCAACCTGTACAACGCCGTATTGCTGGCAGGCAGCCAGGAAGCCATCGGCAAGGGCGTCCTGGTGACGTTGAACGACCAGATCAACGCCGCGCGCGAAGTGACCAAGACCAATACCTCGACACTGGATACCTTCAAGACGCCGGAACTGGGCTTCCTCGGTTACATCCAGGGCAGCAAGCCGTTCTTCTATCGCCAGTCGACACGCAAGCACACGGTTGATTCCGAATTCGACATCTCGAAAATGGATTCCCTGCCACAGGTCGACATCGTCTATGGCTACGCCAACATGAACCCGATCGCGCTGAATGCCTTCGTCGCCGCCGGCGCCAAGGGCATCATCCACGCCGGCGTGGGCGACGGCAGCCTGAACAACACTGTCGTTCCATCGCTGACTGAAGCGCGCAAGAAAGGCGTCGTGATCGTTCGCGCAAGCCGCGTCGGCCAGGGCATCGTCGCGCGCAACGGCGAAGCCGACGACGACAAGCTGGACTTCGTCGTCTCCGATACGCTGAACGCGCAAAAGGCCCGTATCCTGCTGATGCTGGCGCTCACCAAGACCACCGACACCAAGGAAATCCAAAAGATTTTCTATCAATATTGATTTCAGGTTGGTGCCGCAAAAACGGCCTGCTTCGTGAACTGACCCCGTAAAGTTTGACGGTCAGAGAAGCCGCTTAAGACCTTGATGGCTGGGTTCTGTATTGCACAGGACTCAGCCTTTTTAGTTTGGTCTTGATGCGTCTACCCCGCCCGGACTTTCCACCGACATTCCGGGCCGCATCCGCGCAAATTGAACGATACTTCCGTCTGACTATGCAATAGTTGCTCGTCCTTTATGCGCTGCAATACTGATAACTTGAACCCGGCACTGAAATGCTCATGCTCTTTTATTAATCCTCCAGAACCATGGTGGCGGTAACCTTCTGCTCATTGCCTTAGCGCATAAAGCCCAATTCGAACATCAACGTGCGATTAAAAAATGAAGAACCGATTGTGAAAGGTCAAAAGGAATTTAAAGACCTTTCAAAGGTTACTAGAATTCATTTCAATCGAATAATCTATTAGCCTCGGCCAATAACAGACATCCCCAAAATGCATTTTCAATGTCCCCCGCACCTGCCTGCAGGCCGAGATCCGCTTTCGATGCTCGGCCGAATTCCATTGAAAACATGACGCAAACCATCGATTTTCCTGTAGAACATCCGCTAAATTGTGTCGCAGCAAGCTAGGAGCGAGCGCAAGGACTAGTCAGGATGCGTCAGAAACGGACACGGCACCCATAGTAAAATCGCTGCTTTACAGCCTTGGATACAATGCTGTGAGCACGAGCGGCAACCGCACATGCTCCAGTCAGGACCGGGTGCCGCAGCCCACGGTAAGTACATAAATCCGAAACGATCTGTGAACGCTCTTCCAATGAAAAATACAATAGGCAGCAACGCTGTACTGATCGGTTCGTTGTTGCTGGCAATCGTTCCGGCATCGGCGCAAACCGTCCGCACCAGTGCGCCCGGGCAAATCGGGACACAACGCGACCGCATCGTCTACGGTATTTCGCGCAACGAAACCCTGTCGTCGATCGCCCAGCGCTTCACCGGCAACGCCAATAACTGGATGGCGATCGGCAAGGCCAATGGCATCGTCAACGACCGCACCATTCAGGTCGGCACATCGATCACCATCCCCGCGCGGCTGCTGCCGGACCAGAATGCCTTTGCGACTATCGTCACCGCGCAGGGCGACATCAGCATCGTCAGCAAGGATGGCGAGATGGTGGGCAGCAAGGCCGGCACGCGCCTGAGCGAAGGCGCGCTGATCGTCACCTCGGATGACGGCTTCATCACGCTGCAGCTCAAGGACGGCACCACGTTCGCGCTGCCGCCGGCCAGCAGTCTGCAACTGAACACCTTGCAAATCCAGCAATACACCAACCGGTCGCGCACCGCGCTGATGCTCAGGAAAGGTCGCATCACTTCGCTGGTGACCCCGTTCTCGGCATCGAAAAGCCAATACGAAGTGCAAACACCGCTGGCCATCGCCGGTGTGCGCGGCACCCGTTTCCGTGTCAATTTCGACGGCGACCGCAGCTATAGCGAAGTACTTGAAGGCACTGTCAAGGTAGCTCCCGAAGGCCTGCGCACTACCGGCCGCGCGCGCGACGTCCACGCCAACTTCGGCGCCATCGCCGATGCCGACAAGGTATCGGCACCGGTGCCATTGCTGGCGGCGCCAACGTTCACCGACGCCAGCGCCGTGCAGGAACGTCTACCGGTGCGCTTCAGCTTGCGCCAGCCCGACGCAGCGGCGTTTCGCGTCAGCGTATCGACCGACGCCGGCGGCCTGCGTCAAGTCGCGGACGTGCGCGTGGACGCCGGCACCGAAGCCGGTGCCACCTTGGCGCGCATTGCCGGACTGGCCGACGGCAGCTATTACGTGCATGCAGCCGCAATCGACCGCAATGGCCTCGAAGGTCGCGAAAGTAATGCAAAATTCCGCCTCAAGGCTCGTCCGTTCGCACCGTTCCAGCAGGAACCCGGCACCAAGCTGCGCGGCGTCGCCGACGGCCAGCCGCTCACGGCGCATTTCAAATGGACCGAAGTCGGCGCCGGTTACCGCTACCGCCTGCAGCTTGCTGCCGACGCGGAATTCACGCGGTTGCTGCTCGATAAGACAGACCTGGCCGCCACCGAATTCACCCTGGACAATTTTCCGCAAGGCCGTTTCTTCTGGCGCCTTGCGAGCATCGACATGAGCAGCGGCCGGTCCGACCAGGGGCCGTGGAGCGACGCCAAGGAATGCCTGGTGCTGCCGCCGCAACAGGCGCCCGCCGCCAGCCAGGGCCAGGACCGTCTGAACTTCTCGTGGTCTGGCGAACCGGGCCAGACCTTTGTGTTCGACGTTTCCGCCAGCGCCGCTTTTGATACCATATTGCTGCATGCCGACACCGTCGAGTCGCACGCTGAATTTCCGCTGCCCCCCGCCGGCGTCTACTATGCACGCCTGCAAAGCATCGATGCCGACGGCTACCGCGGGCCTTACTCGCCGGCGCAGCGCGTCGTGATCGAGCGACGCTGGACGACAGGTTCCGGCGGAGTGCTCAATGCCGGCGACACTCCGGTGCGCGGTAACTAAACATGATTTCCCAACCTGCCGGGGAACCGGGGCGGTCGCGCTGGAGCCGCACGCGCCGACGCGTGTCGCTGCGCAACGAATGGCTCGCGCTGTTCGTGATCACGCTGGCGGCCGCCTTCCTGCTGGTCGGGGGCGACAGCCTGCGCGTGCCCGACCGGCTGATCTACGATCATCTGATGTCGACGCTGGAACGTCCGGCCCCCGACAATATCGTCATTGTCGCCATCGATGACAAGAGCATCGCCGAACTCGGCCGCTGGCCGTGGAAGCGCGGCACCCACGCGCAACTACTGAACATTCTCAGCAACGGCGCGCCAAGGGCGATCGGCTTCGACGTGATCCTGACGGAAGGCGACGCTGCCGCGGCCAGCGGCGACCATGCGTTGGCGCTGGCGATCGCCAGGAACCGCCACGTGGTGCTGCCGATCCTGACCACACGCACCGAGACCGGGCTGGCGCCGCTGCTGCCGTATGCGGATTTTGCGACGGCCGCCGCCGGTCTCGCCCACATTCAGCTTAACTTCAGCGGCGATGGCATCGTCCGCAGCGCCTACCTGTACGAAACCCTGGGCGGACGCGAATGGAAGACGCTGGCATTGTCGCTGCTTGAAGATGCCGACCGCTTGCGCGACAGCACCCGTCCATTGCCCCCCAGGTCCGGCCACAGCAGCGTTGCGGGTACGCCGCAGATCGCACACCGCGACCTGTTGGTCATCCCCTTCTACGGACCGCCCGGACATTTCACGCGCGTGTCATACATCGACGTGCTGCGCGGCGCGTTGCCGGCGCACTTCTTCCGAGATAAATACGTACTCGTCGGCGCCGCGGCATCCGGTCTGGGAGATGTCTTTCCGGTGCCGCAGGCCAACCGTCAGGGACTGATGTCTGGCGTCGAGCTGCACGCCAACATTCTGGCCGCGTTGCAGGAAGGCCGTTCGATTTCCGCCGCACCGCGCCCTGCGCGCATTGCGTTCGCGGCCTTGCCGGCGCTGTTGGTGCTGATCGGTTTCATGTATCTGTCGCCGCGCCATGCGCTGGCGTTGACAGGCGTGCTGACCGTGCTGGCCGGCGCCCTGTGCTACGGGCTGCTGCAATATGACATCTGGCTCGCACCTTCGGCGGCGCTGCTATTGTTGTGGCTGATCTATCCACTGTGGAGCTGGCGCCGGCTCGAGGTTGCGCTGCGTTACCTCGATGAAGAAACCGGCCGGCTGGCGTCCTCGACGCCGTTTGCGGCGACGGCGGCAAGGCCGGAACAGCGACGGCTGCTGGATTTCTTCGAACGCCGTATCGACGCTGCGCGCATTGCGACGCGGCGCATGCTCGACCTCCATCAGTTTGTCAGCGACAACCTCAACAGCATGCCTGACGCCAACGTAGTGATCGATTGCAATGGCGTGGTGATGTTGTTCAATCGCAAGGCTCGCGAATTGTTCATGAGCTTGCATATTGCGCCGGCGCGCGGCCAGGACGTACAACTGCTACTGGCGCCGCTCCTGCCTATCGATGCTGCGCTGGCCGGCGCGCCGTGGCGCCAGTTGCTGACGTCACCCGCGCAGAATGGAGGGGATAGCGACGACCGCGCCTATGATGCCGACGGTATCGAGGCGACCGACCCGCTCCAGCGCATGTTCTTGATTCGCAGTACTCCCTCACGCCAGGCCAACGGCGACATGCTCGGCTGGATCATCTCGCTGGCGGACGTGACCGCACTACGTGCGACGCTGCGCCTGCGCGACGAAAGCCTCAATTTCATCTCGCACGACATGCGCGCACCGCAGTCGGCTATCCTTGCGACGCTGGAACTGCAACGCAGCGGCCAGATCGTGCTCGACCAGGAGATATTATTCCGGCGCATCGAAAAATCGGTGCACAGCACGCTGTCTCTGGCCGACGAATTCATCCTGCTAGCCCGCGCTGAATCCAAGAGCTATCAGCCCGAAGAGCTCGATTTCCGTTCACTACTGGCCGACGCCACCGACGAGATGTGGGCGCTGGCCAACGAACGCCAAGTGCGCCTCGACATCACCACGGCCGGCGACGACGCGTCGTACTGGGTCTGCGGCGACCGCCCGATGCTGGTGCGCGCCTTGTGCAACCTGATCTCCAACGCCATCAAATACGGCCCGCGCGACGCAGTGGTGGAATGCCGCTTGTCGGTCGATCACCGCGCCACGCCGCCGCAATTAGTCTGTGCCATCCACGACCGCGGCCCCGGCCTGACGGAAACCGACCTCGACCAGTTGTTCACGCCGTTCTATCGCGCGACCGGAAGCACCCAGCCCGGTGCCGGACTCGGGCTGACGTTCGTCAAAACGGTAGTGGAACATCACGGCGGCAACGTCGGCGCCGCCAATGCCGACGGCGGCGGTGCCTGCTTTATCGTGCGCTTGCCTTGCGCGCCGGAGTGACGGCAGGCGCGCTTACGCGGCCTCGCCGTCGAGGCAATCGAGCCGGTAACCCAACGTGTAGATCGTCGTCAGTTTGACCTGATTTTCCGGCTTTAACGCCAGCTTGCTGCGCACATTCGACATGTGCGTGTCAAGCGTGCGCGAGGTCATCACGAGATCCCGGCCCCACACTTCCTCAGTAAGCTGTTCGCGCGAGACGATGCCGCCGACATTGCGGAACAAAGCAAAGGCAATGTCAAATTCCTTGGGCTTGAGTTCGATCGCCTTGCCGTGCAGCGACGCCTGCTTGAGGATGCGGTTGAAACGGTAAGCGCCGACTTCGAGCTTGTCGTCCGATGGCGGGGCAGCCTCGGATTCCTGCGCCGGCAAGCGACGCGACAAGGCATGCACGCGCGCCAGCAGTTCGGCGCGACGTGCCGGCTTGATCATGTAATCGTCGCCGCCCGCCATCAGCGCCAACACAATGTTTTCTTCCAGCGCGCGATTACTCAGGAATAACACCAGCACCTGCGCACTCAAGTGGCTGCGCACCCAATTGACGACGTCGTGACCGGTCATGTCAGGCAGCATCCAGTCCAGCACGAGCAGGTCGAAGCGGCGGCTGCCGAGCGCATCGATCAGTTGCGTGCCGGTGTCGTAGAGCGTGCAGTTGTGCCCTGCGCCTGTCAGGATGTGCTGCACCAGAGCGGCTTCGGCCGGCTCGTCTTCCAGTATGGCGATTCTCATGGAATGCTTGTGTCGTTCGATGGAGTCGTGCTGTTGAAGTCGGATGCCTGCAGGAAATCTTACCCACAGAAAATCGACATGATACTGGAAATCGTCTGCACCAATATCTCGCCGAAATAAGGTTTCCATATGGAAAATATTCCGCTCAGACGCCGTTTTCATTGCTTGTTTTTGTCAACATTTGTTAACGATTGCTTGCGACATCTTCCCTGACGGAACCTGCCTGCCCATAATTCGCGCATTGCCGGATCGCTCACTTTTTTTGAGCGTGCGATTCTGACAATCAGGGCGCGCTATAAAAAACCAGCGCCGGCACCAATAAAACGAAAAAAAGCGAGGTAAGCGTATGGCGAATATTCTGGTACTGGAAAAAACGGTCGCGGTGCGGCGCGAGTTCAGCTCCGCGCTGATCAGGGACGGCCATCGAGTCTTCGAGGTCGACAGCGTGGAAGACTTCATTCCCTATATCCCGCGCGCCGACATCGCAATGATCGACATCGACCTGCCTGACGGCGCCGGCTACAAAGCCGCGCAATGCCTGCACGATACGCGGCCGCAAGCTGGTGTGGTGATACTCTCCGAACGCAGCAACCTCGACGAAAAAATCCGCGGCCTCAGGGAATACGCCGACCAGTACCTGACAAAGCCGATCGGGCCGGACATGCTGTCGGCCTACATGGCGCCGATGGTGCGGCGGTTCGGTGCAGAAGGCTGGCGGCTGGACCGTGTCAAGCGCCAGTTGTGCTCACCCGACGGCCATCAGGAAAAACTCAACATCCAGGAAATGAAACTGCTGGAACTGCTGATCGACCAATCACAATCGCCGCATTCGACCGTGACGCGCAAAACCATCGCCACCGCCTTCGGCTTTAACTGGCTGGACTACGATGACCGCCGCCTGGACCAACTGGTCAGCCGTTTGCGCCGCCGCTGGCACAAGGCCAGCGGCAACGAACTGCCGCTGCACACCGACCATGGCGTCGGTTACCGGTTGTCGGTGTCGATGGCCTTACAATAAAACAGGATGGCACTCAGGCCGTGCCGCCTTGCAGCGGTTTGCCGGGCAACCAGATGCGAAACGTCCGCCCTGCAGGTTTGCCGAAGCGCCCCTCTAGCCTTCAGCACTGCGCCGGCAACCGGTCTTGCCTAGCTGCCGGCGTCCCTTCGCAAACGCCCTGCCGTCGACAATGCTTGTCGGCGGCAGGCGCAGGTATCAGAACTGCTCCCAGTCGTCGTCTTTGGTTGTCGTTGCAACGCGTGCGGCAGGCAGCTTCGGCATCTCTTCCTTGCGCGCCAGCGCGGGCTCTTTCGGCGTGACGTCGTACGCGCGCGGCAAGCTTGCCGGCGCAGCGTCATGCGTCAGGCGGTTATTGTCGATCTTGAACACGCCGACGATCTGCGACAGGCTGGCAGCCTGATCCTGTAAGGACTGTGCGGCGGCGGCAGCTTCCTCCACGAGGGCGGCGTTCTGCTGCGTGACTTGGTCCATTTGCGTGACCGCCTGATTGACCTGCTCGATGCCTTCGCTTTGCTCACGGCTGGCTTCAGTAATTTCGCCGACGATGTCGGTCACGCGCTTGACGCTTGCGACCACCTGGTTCATGGTCTGGCCAGCCTGCTCGACCAGCTTGCTGCCGGAGTCTACCTTTTCGACCGAGTCGTCGATCAGCGATTTGATTTCTTTCGCGGCAGCCGCGCTGCGTTGCGCCAGCGTACGCACTTCGCTGGCCACCACGGCAAAACCGCGTCCCTGCTCGCCGGCGCGTGCAGCTTCCACGGCGGCATTCAACGCAAGAATATTGGTCTGGAAGGCGATGCCGTCGATCACGCTGATGATGTCTACGATCTTCTTGGAGGAAGCGTTGATCGACTCCATGGTGTGGACCACCTGGCCGACGACGCTGCCGCCTTCCACCGCCACTGCGGAAGCCGAGACGGCTAGTTGATTGGCCTGGCGCGCATTCTCCGCATTCTGTTTCACGGTGGAAGTCAGCTCCTCCATCGAGGAAGCGGTTTCTTCCAGCGAACTGGCTTGCTGCTCAGTGCGGCTGGACAGGTCGAGGTTGCCGGTGGCGATCTGGGTCGAAGCGGTGGCAATGGTATCGGTGCCGTGGCGCACCTGGCTGACGATATGAAGCAGATTGTCATTCATGGCGCGCAGGGCACGCAGCAACTGGCCGGTTTCATCCTTGCCGGTGGCGTCGAATTGCGAGGTCAGGTCGCCGGCGGCGACAGTTTCCGCGACCCTGACGGCGCGGCTGAGCGGCGAAGTGATGCTGCGCGTGACCAGCCATGCGATCAGGCCAGCGAAAATGATGGCAATGGCGCTTAGCGCGACAACCAGGTTGCGCGCTTCCAGATACTCGTCCACGACTTCCTGGCCGGCGACCTGCATCAACTGGTTCTGATGCGCGATCAGCGCTTCAACGGCATTCATATAACCCAACTGCAAGGGCCGTACAGTGTGCAGCAACAGGATGGTGGCTTCATTTTTTGCCCCGGCCAACACCAGGCGCAACACTTCATCGCGCCCTGCATTGTATTGCGTGCGCGCGTCCATGATGGTTTTCATGAGCGCCCGGCCTTTGTCGCCGGTAATGATGCCGTCAAGTTTTTCCAGGGCTGTCTTGGTGTGCTCGCTGGCCTGCCGGATGCTTTGCATTTCCCCGGTGATCTCGTCCGCGTCCGTCATCAGCAGGACATTGCGCGAGGAACGCGCGATCACATTGACGTTTTTGATGATGTCGTTGGCCAGCACCGTCTTGGGATATTTGTCATTGACCACTTCATCCATCTGCTCATTGAGGCCAGATAGACGCGCCACGCCGAGTACTGCCATCGCTATCAGCAACAACACCAGAAATCCGAATCCAATACCCAAGCGTGCTCCGATTTTCAAGTTCGTTATGCGCATACATTTCCCCTTGTCGATGTGAAAGTGCAAATAAACACATGGCGGCAGACGGCGCGATGTTGAGGGACAGAATTTCTCCCAGAGACTAGCCAGCCCCGCCGTTGGCGACGATCAGGACAATCCTGATGCCATCCCACTCAGAGCATCTCCGACGACGGCCGACAGGAGATGCAAGTACAGGTTTCCTCTTGCAGTCGGCAAACTATGATGATTCATATGACCGACTCATTCTCAAGGCCGTCCGCCGACAATACGCGAATCGATCCGCTTCCGGCATGTTGTCCCATGCCTCAAGCCACACATCGTGGCGCAGTTCCGACAACAGCCGCGAATCCATGCCATGAAGCAATAAATGTTTTTGCTTGCCAGACTTGGTTCCGCGTCAATTATTTGCGTAATACGCAATATATTAACAAAAAATTTGTTCAAAAGACTTTGCGCGTCACGCAATGTTGGCAGGAGAATTGGTAAATGAATATTGGCCAAGTCTTACGGAAGATACGCAAGGAAAGAAAAGCGAGCCTGGAAGAAATTGCATTGGTCGCAGGTACCGATGCTGCCAATTTATCCCGCGTCGAGCGCGACAAGCAGCGCCTGACCCCTGACATGCTGGAAAACGTCGCGAAAGCGCTCGAAGTCCCGGTGTCGTCGTTATACCTTATCGCCGAACAAAATATGCAATCCGGAAAATCCGGCAACAATGCCGGCACGGCCGCAGCAGCGCGGCTGGAGAGCGCGCTGGGACGCTTCATCCTGCTGTCGGCGCGCGACCAGCAGCTCACCGTGGATTTCATGGAGTTGCTGCTGAAGTCGACGCGCCAGTGACGGCCAGACAAGGTGTCAGCCGGCGCGCTTTTGTTTCAGCAGATTGGCTAGGGCAACGAATTGTGCGGTGGGAACCGCCTCGGGACGGGCCTGAGGATCGACGCCGGCGGCGATCAGGTCCGCTTCCGTCAACAGCCCGGCAACGCAATTGCGGATCACCTTGCGACGTTGCGAGAACGCTTTGGTGACGACCTCTTCCAGCAGGGTCTGGTCGCATTCCAACGGCTGCGGGATCGGAATCATGCGCACAATCGCCGAGTCCACGCGCGGTGGCGGATCGAATGCGGTCGGCGGCACCACGAACATCAGTTCCATGTGATAACGCCATTGCAGCATCACCGATAACCTGCCGAAAGCCTTGCCGCCCGGTTCGGCAACCATGCGTTCGACCACTTCCTTTTGCAGCATGAAATGCTGGTCCTGCACCAGCGGCGCGATGTCGGCGAGATGAAACAGCAAGGGACTGGAGATGTTGTACGGCAGGTTGCCGACGATGCGCAACTTGCGACCTGCCGGCACCGGAATCGAGGTGAAGTCGAATTTCAGCGCATCGGCGGAATGCACATGCAGCCGCTGCGGATCGAATTGCTTCTGCAGGCGCGCCACCAGATCGCGGTCGAGTTCGACCACATGCATCTGCGCCAGCGATTCCAGCAGCAGGCGGGTCATCGCTGCCAGACCTGGGCCGATCTCGACCATGACGTCGTCCTTCTGCGGCGCGATCGCACGGATAATGTCGTACAGCACGGTCTGATCGGTCAGGAAGTTCTGACCGAAACGTTTACGGGGGATGTGCTTCATAAGGAATTCTTGGCGCGGACCATGAGCGCTGCGGTCCTGATGGCTTCGATCATGCTGCCGTGGTCGGCCCGGCCCAGTCCCTGGGCCGCCAGATCCAGCGCGGTGCCGTGATCGACGGAAGTGCGGATGATGGGCAGACCGAGCGTGATGTTGACGCCCTGACCGAAGCTGGCGAACTTCAGCACCGGCAAACCCTGGTCATGGTACATGGCGAGCACGCAATCGGCATGCTCAAGATATTTTTGCTGGAACAGCGTGTCGGCCGGATACGGGCCGGCAACGTCCATGCCGCGCGCTTTCGCCGCCGCCAACGCTGGAATGATGACATCGATTTCTTCGCGGCCGAGATAACCGTTTTCTCCGGCATGCGGATTCAGGCCGGTAACCAGGATGCGCGGCTGCGCAATGCCGAACTTGTCGCGCAAATCGGCATGGAGGATGTCAAGTGTGCGGCCGAGACCGTCGAACGTGATCGCGGCCGGAACGTCTTTCAACGCCAGATGCGTGGTCGCCAGCGCCACGCGTAAATGCGGCGCGTCGCCTCCGGCCAGCATCATCACCACCTGCGGCGTGGCGGTGTGCTCGGCGAGGTATTCTGTATGCCCGGTAAACGGCACTCCTGCATCGTTGATGGTGCTTTTCTGGAGCGGCGCCGTGACGATGGCGTCGAATTGTTTTTGCAGCGCGCCCTCGATGCCGACATCGAGCGTCTGCAACACCGCCCGGCCATTGCGCGCGTCGAGCACACCGGGCACCACCGGCTCATTGACGGGGCAGTCGATCACGATCAGGCGATCCTGCGGGAAATCGGGCAAGCCGCTATTCCTGAACGCTTGCAACGACAAGGCCGACAAGGCGATGGATGGATCGAGCGCCTGCGCCGTCTGCGCCAGAAAGGCGGCGTCGCCGAGCAGGACGCTGCGGACTTCGGCACGCAACTCCCAGGCGGCTCTGATGGAAATTTCCGGACCTATGCCGGCCGGTTCTCCGCACGTGATCGCCAGCGTAGGACGCCGACGCAGATCAGGACTGGCAACGGAGAGGGTATCTGGCATCGGAGGTCAGTTATCGTCGGTTCGGTATTCGACGTAAGCGCTGTCACGCAACTGGCGCAACCAGTCTTCAGTGGCTTCGTCGATCTTGCGCTCACGAATGGCCTGGCGTGCGGCGAGGCGCGTGCGCTCTTTCGAGGCGTCGTCGGTCTTGCGTTCCAGCACCTGGATCAGGTGGAAACCGAACGGAGATTCGATCGGCTGGCTGATTTCACCCGGCTTCAGTTCATTCATGGCCCGCTCGAATTCCGGCACGGTGTCGCCCGGGTAGATCCAGCCCAAGTCGCCGCCCTTGGAAGCGGACAGGTCATTGGAATACAGTTTGGCCAGTTCTTCGAATGTCGCGGCCTTGTGATCCAGGCGCTCTTTCAGTTCCAGCAGCTTGCGGCGCGCTTCGGCAGCCGACACCACCTGGTTGACCTTGATCAGGATGTGGCGTGCATGCGTCTGTTCGACCGCAGGGGCGCCGGCCTTGGCCACGCTGGTGGCGCGGCGGTCGATCAGTTTGATGATGTGAAAGCCGTTGCCGCTCTTGACGATGCCGGACACTTCGCCCGGTTTCAGGCTGGCGACCGCATCCAGGAACAACTGCGGCAACCGGTCCTGGCCGCGCCAGCCCAGATCGCCGCCATTGAGCGCGTCGCTGCTGTCGGAATAGGTGGCCGCCGTCTTGGCGAAATCAGCACCGGTCTTCAGTTGGCGCAATACTTCTTCGGCGCGCTGGCGACGTGCCGCGACCTGCTCCGGGGAGGCATTTTCGGGAACGCGGATCAGGATCTGCGCCAGGTTCAGATCCTGGTGCGCGACGGCGCCATTGTTTTCCGCAGCGAGGTAATTGTCGACTTCGGATTCCGACACCAGCACCTTGTTGTCGACTTCGCGCTCACGCAAACGCTGCATGATGATTTCGCGGCGGATATCTTCGCGGAATGCCGGATAAGCGATGCCTTCCCGTTCCAACTGGGTGCGAAAATCAGGAAGCGACAATTTGTTCTGTTCGGCAATGCGCGAAATCGCGCGATCCAGCATGACGTCATCGACGATAATGCCGTTCTCTTTCGCCATTTGCGTCTGTGCGCGTTCGACGATCATGCGCTCAAGCAACTGGCGCTGCAACTGAGGACGCGGAGGCAGGGTCGTACCCTGGGCGGTCAGGCGCTTTTCCACCATGACCAGCCGATCGGCCAGCTCCTGACGAGTGATTACATCGTTATTGACGACCACGATAATCGAGTCCACCAGCTTGGGCTGCGCCGGCCTCGATGCAGTCGTCGCAGCCGCCGGAGGGGCGCTGGCCGGCGATGCCGGCTGCGCGGAAATCGCAGGCGGCGTTGTCGCAAATTGCGCCTGGGCGCTGCCGACCATGCCGAGCGACATGCACAACAAGACAATGCCGGACGTGATACGTACAGAAGAATGATTGCGCATGGAGAAGGAAACGTTCATAGGATTATCGATTAATAACGTGTGATGTCGTCTGGTTTATTGATGACCTGATAACCAGGGATGCTGGCGCTCAGGGCATCCAACGGGTTGGAACCAATCTTGGAGAACCCATTCAGCTCAAGCTGGATAAAGAACGAAGTCGACGCCTTGGTAGACGCGGTCGGAATGCGCTGCGCCACCAGGCGGAACACCCAGCAGTCGGCCTTGTACTCCATGCCCAGCAAACCTTCCGCCACGGTCTTGTCTGGAATGGAATAGTTGATGCGGCTCACAGCATACCAGCGTTGCGAGACCGGCCACTGTCCGGAAATGTCCATTTGCTTGAGCAGGCCGGTGGCGTTGGTGCGGTCGAGGCGGTAAGTCAGGTTCAACACCTTCTTCGGCGCCGGCTGCCAGCGCACGCCGAAGTTCGAACGAACCATCTGCTTCAGCGTTTCGCTGTACTGTACGGTGTTGTCGAGCGACAGTTTGTTGGTGATCTGGCCGCCCAATGCCAGCAGCAGGTCTGACTTGCTGCCGTTGACTGTTGCCGAAGTGCCGTCCAGCGTGACGCGCGGATCGGAAAAATAGAAGCGCTGGCCGACCGCCATGCGCAGGCGCTCCAGGCCGTTTTCCTCGATGAAACGGGAAACCAGCGCGCCGGTGATCTGGTTGGCGTCGCTGATGCGGTCATGACCGACAAAGCGGTTCTCGCTGAAGATCTGCGCGAAGTTGAAATCCGCCAGGCCTGAATCGAAATTGGGATACTGGTTCTGGTCGCGGTATGGCGTGCGGACGTAGAACAGGCGCGGCTCCAGCGTCTGGGTCATATCGCGGCCGAACATGTTGGTATCGCGCTCGAAGGTCATGCCGGCATCCAGCGAATAAGTCGGCACCACGCGCGTCAGGTTGGTCGGCGCGCCGAGGGTGACGTTGTTCAGCCGGTAGGTGGTCGCATCCAGCGAAGCCTTCGGCGTGATGAAATATCCCGGGCGGATGATGGGATAAGACACCGAGGGAGTCGCATACATGCGGTCGCCGCCGACCATGTCGCCGGTCAAACCGCTAGTGGTGAACGTATTGGAGAAGCGCGCAAACTCCGAAGTGAAATTCAGATCGAAGCCGCCGACATCCTGTCGCCCCGCGGTCAATGTCAGTTGCGGCAGGCGGTCATAGGGTTTCTGGATCGGATTATTGACGTCTTGCAGCAATTGATACTTGGTCACACGACCGACCGCACTCCAGTATGTTCCGCCGTACGTGACATAAGCGTCGCGCGTCAGCAAGCGCTGGGTGCTGGCAGTCACCGAATGCGAAAAATCGCTCGGATAGTCGTTGTCTGATGCTTTGTTGAAGTTCCAGCCGAAGCCCAGGCCGGATGCGGTTGTTTGCGTATGCACCGACGAAAGCGAATACCGCCCCGTTCCTGTCACGCGATCCTGGATGCCCTCAACGATGGTTTCACCGGAATAGGTTTCTCCCAGATAACGCCCGTCCAAGCCCAACTGCAGCCCACGCCGTGCGATGTACCGCGGATACAGCGTCAAATCCCGGTTGGGCGCGATATTGAAATAGTAGGGCACGGTCAGTTCCGCGCCGCCTGTACTGGTCACGCCGAAGGTCGGCGGCAGCACGCCCGACTTGCGCTCGCCGGACAGGGGAAACGACATCAACGGCGCCCCCAGAATCGGCACGCCCTTGAAATACACCACGCCGCCATGCATCGTCCCGACGTCGCGCCCGCTGTCGAGGTCCATGGTCGAGGCCTGGATATACCAATCCGGGTCCAGCGCCTCGCAAGTGCTGTAGGTTCCTTCCGTCACCTTGGCCTGGTCGTTGGAGAGGAAATCGATCTGCTCCGCCTTGCCGCGTCCGCCGCCGCGGCCGAACAGATATGTCGGGTTGGTCACGTAACCCTTGCCCGAATCCATGTTCATTACGGCCTTGTCGCCGGTGTAGCGATCCTGCAAGCGCTTCATCCAGACGTGGCCGGTGGCTTCGACCTCGTCCTGGATGATGCGGTATTCGGCCTTGTCGGATTTGATCGTGGTTTCGCCGCGCACGACTTCGACGTCGCGGTCGAGGTTGATCTGGCGGTCGGGGCGCCCGGTCATCTGTTCAGCGCTGATGTTGACCGGAGCATCCTTGTCGTCGGCGGGGGTTGGTTTGCCCGGTTTGCCTGGCGTACTCTGGGTCGTCTGCGCCTGCGCAGAGGCGGGTAAAACCGTCGTGGCCGACGCCGCTACGGCAAGGGAGGCCAGCGACGTTAGGAAACGCGACATCCGCAAGTCGACAGAACGACCAAATGGAAACTTGAAAAAGCGGATCATGTAAAGAAGCGTTCAAACACCATGGCAGGCGATTTTTTGGATTTAATCCCTTATTATATGGGAACTCAACATCATCAAACGAATTCCTCTGATTGTTCATGTCTTTAAATAATTCCCCTGATCCGCGTCTGTCCCTGCTGCAGGAATGGCTGCCAACCCTTGCCGCGACGCCGACCAGAGTCGAAACGCTGCGCCCCGCCTCTGCCGACGCCAGCTTCCGACGCTATTTCCGCGTGGATACGCTCGACGACAAAACGCTGATCGTCATGGATGCCCCGCCGCCGCAGGAAGATGTACGGCCTTTTGTCCATGTGGCGGAGGTGTTCGGCCGGGCCGGCGTGTCGGTGCCGAAAATCCTGGCCCAGGACGCCGAACGCGGTTTCCTGCTCTTGTCCGACCTCGGTTCGACGACCTATCTGAACCAGCTCAACAACGATACGGCACACAAGCTCTATATCGACGCCATCGACGCCCTGGTGCTGCTGCAGACGCAAAGCAAACCCGACGTGCTGCCCGAATACGACCGCGCCCTGCTGTTGCGCGAGTTGCAACTGTTCCCCGACTGGTACATCGGCAGGCACCTGAACGCCACGCTGAGCGACGACCAGAAGAACACGCTTGCCAAGGTCTTCGATATCCTGCTGGCCAACAACCTCGCCCAGGCGCAGGTCTACGTCCACCGCGACTACCACTCGCGCAACCTGATGGTCCTGCCCAACGGCAACCCGGGCATCATCGACTTCCAGGACGCGGTCTACGGCCCGATCACTTACGACCTGGTGTCGCTGCTGCGCGACGCCTATATCCAGTGGGATGAGGAAATGGTGCTGGACTGGGTGATCCGCTATTGGGAGCGCGCCAAACGCGCCGGCCTACCGGTGGCACCGGACATCGACACCTTCTACCGCGATTTCGAATTCATGGGCTTGCAACGCCATCTGAAGGTGCTCGGCATCTTCGCGCGCCTTTATCATCGCGACGGCAAGGATGCTTATCTGAAGGACATGCCGCTGGTCATGGAATACACCTTGAAGGCAGCTCGCCGTTATAGCGCGCTGATCCCGTTGGTCAGGCTGATCGAAAAGCTTGAAGACAAGACGCCGCAAGTCGGCTACACCTTCTGAGGCCGTTTTCGCCATGAAAGCCATGATTTTTGCCGCCGGCCGCGGCGAGCGCATGCGCCCGCTGACCGACACTTGTCCCAAGCCGCTTCTCAAAGTACGCGGCCGCCCGCTGATCGTCTGGCAAATCCTGAACCTGGTGCGCGCCGGCATCATCGAGATCGTGATCAACCATGCCCATCTGGGCCATATGTTTGAAGAAACGCTCGGCGACGGTTCGCAGTTCGGCGCGCGCATTCGGTATTCGGCCGAAGGCACCGCGCTGGAAACCGCCGGCGGCATCGCCAAGGCGCGCCACCTGCTCGGCGAAGAACCATTCGTTGCAATCTCGGGCGACATCTACATTCCTCACTTCGACTTCGAACAAGTCAAGACCGTGCTGGAAGACAACGACCTGTGGGGAAATCCGATACCATTGGACAAACGCGACGTCGCCTGGATCTACCTCGTCAAGAATCCGCCGCACCATCCCTCCGGTGATTTTGCGCTGAACAGTTTTTCGATCGCCAATGAAGGATCGCCGCTCTACACCTTCGCCAACATCGGCGTGTACCGCCCGCAGATGTTCGACGCGATTGCGCCCGGCGAGCATGCCAAGCTGGGACCGCTGCTGCGCGAATACGCGGCCCGCGGCCAAGTCGGCGGAGAGATATACCGCGGCGAATGGATCAATGTCGGCACCGTCGAACAGTTGGAAGAATTGAACATGCCCCTCGTGGGAAGATGACCTGAATGACCTGGAAGAGAGTACCAAGATGAGCATAGCGTCCTTCGCCTCCCGTCGCGCCAGACTGATCGCGCACATGCAAGCCAAAGGCGGCGGCGTCGCCATCGTCCCGACCGCGCACGAAGTCATGCGCAATCGCGACGCCGACTACCCTTATCGCCACGACAGTTATTTCTATTACCTGTCCGGCTTCACCGAGCCGGAAGCGGTCATTGTGTTGATAGCTGGTCCGCGCAAGGAAAGCCGCAGCATCCTGTTCTGCCGCGACAAGAACCTGGAACGCGAAATCTGGGACGGCTATCGCTACGGCCCTGAAGCCGCGCGCGAGCAGTTCGGCTTCGACGATGCCTTCGCCATCGATGCGCTGGACAAGGAGATGCCGCAGTTGCTGGCCGATGCGTCCGCCGTGTTTTACGCGCTGGGCCACGACACCAAGCGCGACGGCCAGCTCCAGCAATGGCTGCAAAGCGTGCGCGCGCTCGGCCGCACAGGCGTCTCGGCGCCGTCGTCCATCGTCGATGTCAACGTGCTGCTCGATGAGATGCGCCTGTTCAAGGATGCCGGCGAAATTGCGGTGATGAAACGCGCCGGCATCATTTCTGCCGAAGCGCATTGCCGCGCCATGCGCCTGTCGCGCCCCGGCCTGCGCGAATACCATCTCGAAGCCGAGCTGCTGCATGAATTCCGCAACAACGGCTCGCAGTATCCGGCCTACGGCTCCATCGTCGCCACCGGCGCCAATGCCTGCGTGCTGCACTATCGCGCCGGCGATGCCGAACTCAAGGATGGCGATCTGGTGCTGATCGATGCCGGCTGCGAACTCGACAGCTACGCGTCCGACATCACCCGCACCTTCCCGGCCAACGGCAAGTTCTCCGGCCCGCAAAGGGAACTGTATGACATCGTGCTGGCCGCGCAAGACGCCGCCATCGCGGAAATCCATCCCGGCAAGCGCTTCATGGACGGCCACGACGCCGCCGTGCGCGTGCTGGCGCAAGGCATGCTCGACACCGGCCTGCTCGATAAGAACAAGGTCGGCTCGCTCGACGACGTGATCGGCAAAGGCGATTACCGCCAGTTCTATATGCACCGCACCGGCCATTGGCTCGGCATGGACGTGCACGACGTCGGCGAATACCGCGACCCGGCCACCGCCAGCGGCGACAAGCCGTGGCGCACGCTGCAGCCGGGCATGGTGCTGACGGTCGAACCGGGCATCTATGTGCGTCCCGCGGAAGGCGTGCCGGAAAAATACTGGAACATCGGCATCCGCATCGAAGACGACGCCCATGTCACGCCGGATGGCTGCGAAATCCTCACCACCGCCGTGCCGAACAAGGCCGCCGACATCGAAGCGTTGATGCATAAATAAATACCGCTTGCGGCGCCCTGCCCCGCACATCAAGATACCCCCTCCACCAAACGCATACGTATTATGCGTTCCCGCCCCATGGCAAATCTGGCTTCGCCAATTTGCCATTCTGTTTTTCCAAGCGCCATAAAGTTGTCAGAATTGAACTTTGCTACAGACTCTTGCTCTGTAGATATCTACTTCCACCAGATAGACGTCATTCGTTCTCTCGGTGATTTTCTTCAAACAAGGGCGGGGAAAACTCGCCAGTGCTTTGCTCCGATTGAAGCAAGGAGTCCATCATGAGTCATCAGAAATTGATGCTGGCCCAGAACGTTGCCTGGGCCAGCGAGACGCGCATGCGCGACCCCGATTTTTTCAAACGTATTGCAGAAGGCCAGCAACCCGACACGCTTTGGATAAGTTGCGCAGACAGCAGGGTGCCGGCCGAAAAAATCACGCATTCCTCCTCTGGCGAATTGTTCGTACATCGCAATATCGCCAACCTCATCGCCGCTGAAGACATCAACGCAATCGGCGTCATCGAATATGCAGTAAAAGTGCTGAAGGTGTCGCACATCATCGTTTGCGGACATTATCAATGCGGCGGCGTCATGGCCTCCATGCGTCCGCCGAATCCGGACATTCCGGCAGTCAACCAGCATATTGCGCAATTACGGCGACTGGCGCTGCGCCATCAGGACGAACTTGCCGCCTTGCCCACCGTGGAGCTGCGCGCCGACCGTCTCGCGGAACTCAACGTACTCGACCAGATCGACACGCTCTCGCAACTGCCCATCGTCCTTCAGGCACAACACAGCATCAGTCTGCATGGATGGATATTCGGCCTGAACGACGGACTGTTGAGAGTTCTTTATCCCGGTAAGCCAGCAGAAACTGAACCAGTCAAAGGATATATGCAGACATGAAAACATCGCCATTACTTTCGCTCAAGAACGACCTGCTCGCTGGCATCGTGGTGTTTCTTATCGCCTTGCCATTGTGCCTGGGCATTGCCAACGCCTCGGGCGTCGCCCCCATCTCCGGCATGATTGCCGGCATCGTCGGCGGCCTGGTGGTGGCAGCGCTCAGCGGCTCATCCATCAGCGTCAGCGGACCGGCAGCGGGCATGATCGTCATTGTCGTCGGCGCCATTGCGCAACTGGGCAGCTTTAGCGCCTTCCTCACGGCAGTCGTTCTGGCAGGGATTTTTCAGATTGTATTCAGCTTACTCAAGGCGGGCCGTTTTGCCGCATATACGCCGTCATCGGTCATCAAGGGCATGCTGGCCGCCATCGGCATTCTACTGATCGTCAAACAGATTCCATTGGCGCTGGGCATGGAAGAAGACGGCTCCAGCCACGCCGGCGCAGCCTCGGTCGTCCGGACCGCATTCGGCCACGTTTCCGTGACTGCCGCCGGCATTGCACTGCTCAGCCTGCTCATCCTGTTTACCTGGGAAACGAAAAAGATGCGCCGATACGCCATCGTGCGCTCGCTCGCGGCGCCCCTGGTTGTGGTCGCCGTCGGCATCGCCATCACCTGGCTGCTGGACATGACATCGCCTCATCTGGCGCCGCCTTCCGAGCATCGCGTCGATCTGCCGGCATTGCGTTCCTTGGAAGACCTGACGAAAACCTTCGTCTTTCCCGATCTCGGTCAGCTATGGCGCTTCGACGTCTGGACCGTCGCTTTGACGCTGGCGATCGTTGCCAGCCTGGAGACGCTGTTAAGCCTGGAAGCGGTGGAACAACTTGATCGAAGCAAACGCCGCGCCGATCCCAATCGCGAACTTGCGGCACAAGGCGTAGGTAATCTGGTCTCCGGCGCGTTGGGCGGATTGCCCATCACCTCCGTTATCGTGCGCGGCTCAGCCAATGTGCATGCCGGTGCGCGCAGCAAGCTGTCGGCGATATTTCATGGTGCGCTGCTGCTGATCTGCATGTTCGCTCTCGATGAACTGCTCAACCTGATCCCGCTTGCCTGCCTGGCCGCCATCCTGCTGCATACGGGATTCAAGCTGGCCAAGCCATCCATATTTCTTGCCACTGCCAAGCAAGGTTTTTATTATTTCGCAGCTTTCTCCGCAACCATCATCGGCGTGATCGCCTTTGACCTGCTGATGGGTATTCTGATCGGACTTGGCACGTGCATCGCACTGACCCTGACCGTCAATCTGCGCAATACCTTTACATTCGCTCAGTACGACAATCACTATCTGCTGGTTTTTCGCAAGGACGTTTCATTCCTTGGCAAAGTCATGCTAAGACGCCATCTACTCAGCATTGCGCCTGATTCGGCGCTTATTATCGATGCCAACCATGTCGATTATATCGATCCCGACATCATCGAATTCATCCACACTTTCACCGAGGAAGGGCGCAATAGGAACATCAAGGTCAATTGGCACAACCTTCATGTGGACACTTCGCCGGCCACGAAACGCACCATGCTGGAGATGAGCAAAACTGCAGCATAATCCGGGCAAGGCTGGCAGCAATGCCTGCCTTGTTTCGCATCCCGCAAACATGCTTCCGCCTGCGGAAAGCACTACAATAGGAAAATCATGCGCCACGCGGCGCCAATATGACTTTCCTATATGAATACCACCGATTTCGATGTCGTCATCTGCGGCGCAGGCCCAGTGGGCCTGAGTGTTGCCGCATTACTGCGGCAACGCGGCATGCCGGCGGCGCGCATCGCCATCATTGACGCCAAATCTGCCGACCAGGCAGCGCAAGATCCCCGCACGCTCGCCTTGTCGTATGGCAGCCGGCAAATCCTGGACCAAATCGGCGCCTGGCCCCGCATGGCTGGCAACGCCGGCGAAATTCATCGCATCCATGTATCGCGGCGCGGCCATTTCGGTCGCACCGTGATCCAATGTGAAGACTATGATCTGCCTGCGCTTGGCTACGTCATGCACTATGGGGCAATGGTCTCCGCGTTGACGGCCATCCTCAACGATAGCGGCATGACCGTTTTGCGACCGTCCCGGGTTGTGGCAATCGACGAATCCAAACCTGCCCTCGAAGTGCATCTGGCCGATGGCAGCAAACTCGATACGGCCGTCGTCGTGCAAGCCGAAGGCGGCATTTTTTCCGAACAGACGGCAAAACCGCTGCAGCGCGATTACAACCAGGTCGCCATTGTCGCTCATGTCGGCGTCACGCACGAGATAACCCATTGCGCGTTCGAGCGTTTCACCGCCGAAGGCCCGCTGGCCCTGTTGCCGCATCATGACGGCTATGCCTTGGTATGGTGTGCGCGTCCTGACACGGCCGGCCGCTTGCTGGCGCTTGACGATACGGACTTCCTGCGGGCGCTCGGACAGGCGTTCGGCGGACGCCTCGGACGCTTCTGCAGACTCGGCGTGCGCAATAGCTATCCGCTCGGCCTGAATGCGAAGCCGCCTGCTTCAGCCCGGGTGATTGCCGTCGGCAACGCCGCGCAGACGCTGCATCCGGTTGCCGGACAAGGCTTCAACCTGGGGCTGCGCGACGCCAAAGTATTATCGAGCATGCTGGCGCGCGACCGCTCGCCGACAACGCTGGAGCAATTTGCCAGACAACGCCGCGATGACCGCCAGTTGACCATCGGACTGACAGATGCCATGGCGCGCATTTTTGCCAGCGCGCCAGACGGCTATCCATCGCAGGTTTTCCTCGGCGGCACGCTGGGGCTGCTTGACGTGATCGCGCCGGCCAAACGCCTGCTGGCGCATCAGTTTATGTTCGGTTGGCGATAGACCCGGCGCACCAACATAAGCGTAGCTTCCCTTGATGACGGCCGGCAGCTTCATCCGGCATGAGACAATGCGCTACTGCCGCTAATGACGGCGCTATTTACGAATATGCCATGAAACAGGATCCACGCTTTCCCAATCTTTATATCCTTGACCATCCGCTGATCCAGCACAAGCTTTCGCATATGCGCGACAAACGCACGTCGACGCGCACCTTCCGCGAACTGCTGCGCGAGATCACCTTGCTGATGGGCTACGAAATCACGCGCGATCTGCCGCTGACCACCGAATCCATCGAAACGCCTCTGGTGACTTACGAAGCCCCGGTGATCGCCGGCAAGAAGCTGGCGATCGTGCCGGTGCTGCGCGCCGGCGTCGGCATGAGCGACGGTCTGCTGGAATTGATCCCGTCGGCGCGCGTCGGCCACATCGGCGTGTATCGCAACGAACAGCATCAACCGGTGGAATATCTCGTGCGCCTGCCGGATCTACAGGATCGCACCATGATCCTGTGCGATCCGATGGTCGCCACCGGCAACTCGGCGGTCCATGCCGTCGATGCGCTGAAAAAACGCGGCGTGCCCGCCGAACAGATCATCTTCGTTGCGCTGGTGGCGGCGCCGGAAGGCGTCAAGACGTTTCAAGACGCGCATCCGGACGTCAAACTATACGTCGCCTCGCTGGATTCCCATCTGGACGATCACGCTTACATCGTGCCGGGCCTGGGGGATGCTGGGGACAGGATTTTCGGCACCAAGTAATTCCCGCCGAAGATGAAAAAAGCCGCTGGGTTCGACTCCAGCGGCTTTTTTGTCAATTTGTCGGGACAGCGACTACTCGACAGCCTTGACCATATCCTCGATGACCTTCTTGGCATCGCCAAACACCATCATGGTCTTGTCCATGTAGAACAGTTCATTGTCCAGACCGGCGTAGCCGGCGGCCATCGAACGCTTGTTGACGATGACGGTCTTGGCCTTGTACGCCTCCAGAATCGGCATGCCGGCGATCGGCGACTTCGGATCTTTCGCCGCCGGGTTGACCACGTCGTTGGCGCCCAGCACCAGCACCACGTCGGCCTGGCCGAACTCGCTGTTGATGTCTTCCATTTCGAAGACCTGGTCGTAAGGCACTTCGGCTTCAGCCAGCAGCACGTTCATGTGTCCCGGCATACGTCCGGCCACCGGGTGGATCGCGTACTTGACGATCACGCCCTTGTGGGTCAGCTTCTCCGTCAGTTCCTTCAGCGCATGCTGCGCGCGCGCCACTGCCAGGCCGTAGCCGGGGACGATGATCACGGTTTCCGCATTGCCCATCAGGAAGGCGGCATCGTCAGCCGAACCGGACTTGACGTTGCGTTGCGCCTGCGCGCCGCCAGCCGTGGCCGCTGCCGCGTCGCCGCCGAAACCACCCAGAATCACATTGAAGAACGAACGGTTCATCGCCTTGCACATGATGTAGGACAGGATCGCGCCGGAGGAACCGACCAGCGAACCGGCGATGATCAGCATCGCATTGTTCAGCGAGAAGCCGATGCCTGCCGCCGCCCAGCCGGAATAGCTGTTCAACATCGACACCACCACCGGCATGTCGGCGCCGCCGATGGGGATAATGATCAGCACGCCCAGCACGAAAGCGATTGCCGCCATGATGACGAACGGCAGCCAATGTTGCGTCAGCACGAAGATGATGCCGAAGCCGATCATCGCCACCGCCAGCAGCAGGTTCAGCATGTGCTGGCCGGAGAAGCTCACCGGCGCGCCCTGGAACAGGCGGAACTTGTATTTGCCCGACAGCTTGCCGAACGCAATCACCGAACCGGAGAAGGTGATCGCGCCGACGAAGGTGCCGATGAACAATTCAACACGATTTCCCAACGGAATTGCCTCGCCGTGCGCGGCGATGTTGAACGCCCACGGTTCGGCAACGGCCGCAACCGCGATACAGACCGCCGCCAGGCCGATCAGCGAGTGCATCGCCGCGACCAGCTCCGGCATCTTGGTCATCTCGACGCTCTTGGCCAGATACGCGCCAATGCCGCCGCCCACCACCACGCCGCCGGCGACCAGCCAGAGGCCAATGCCTGATGTCGGCATGTCGCCCTTGAGCTTGATGATCAAGGCCAATGTCGTGACGACGGCAATCGTCATGCCGGCGATACCGAAGGCATTGCCGCGGCGTGCCGTCGACGGATGCGACAAACCTTTCAACGCCTGGATGAAGCAGACCGAGGCCACCAGGTACAGCAGGGTTACCAGATTCATGCTCATGCTTATGCCCCCGCCTTGTCTGTCTTGATCTTGGGTTCTTTTTTCTTGAACATCTCCAGCATGCGCTGCGTGACCATGAAACCGCCGAAGACGTTGACTGCCGCCAGCGCCACGGCCAGCGTGCCGGCAATGCGGCCAATTGGTCCTTCGGTCAGGCCCGCCGCCAGCATGGCACCGATGATGATGATCGCCGAAATCGCATTGGTGACCGCCATCAGCGGCGTGTGCAAGGCGGGCGTGACGGTCCAGACCACGTGGTAGCCGACGTAAATCGCCAGCACAAAGATGATCAGGTTGATGATGGTGTGGCTGACTTCCATGATGTCATTCCTTTCTGTGGTGGCGGCATCCGTTCATGCCGCGACCTGCTTGGTTTTATATGGTCTTCAGGCTGGTGATGTGATTCTTGTCGTCGACGAATACGATCTTGGGTACATAGCTGGCGATTTCTGCATCCGTCATGGGTGCATAGGTGCAGATGATCAGCAGATCGCCCAGATGCGCGCGACGGGCCGCCGCGCCATTGAGGGAAATCTCGCCGCTGCCACGCTTGCCGCGGATAGCGTAGGTGGAGAAGCGTTCGCCGTTGTTGACGTTGTACAGCTCGATCTTTTCGAATTCACGGATATCGGCGGCTTCCAGCAGGTCTTCGTCGATACCGCAGGAACCTTCGTAGTTCAGGTCGCATTCGGTTACAGTCGCGCGGTGGATCTTCGCGCGCAGCATGATACGTTGCATAAGGCTTTACTCTTTTTACTCTGGCCCGAATCGCTTACGCGAACCGGCATGGATTGGATGATGTTTTATTTGCGCAGCACTTCGCCGCCGCTGCACAGCAAGGTCGCCGCGACGATGTCGTCTTCGCGATTGATGACCAGCTTGCCTTCAGCGTCGACGATCAGCTTGAGGAAGTCGAGCACGTTGCGTGCATACAGCGCCGACGCATCGGCTGCGACCAGCGCCGCCAGGTTGCCTTCGCCGATGATGTACACGCCGTGTTTGATCACTGTCTTGCCCGGCTCGGACAACGGACAGTTGCCGCCCTGGTCGACCGCCATGTCGAGGATGACCGAACCGGGCTTCATGGCCTTGACGGTCTCTTCGCTGATGAGCACCGGCGCCTTGCGGCCCGGAATCAATGCGGTGGTGATGATGATGTCGGCCTGCCTGGCGCGCTCATGCACCAGCTCCGCCTGACGGCGCATCCAGTCGGCCGGCATCGGACGGGCATAGCCGCCGACACCCTGGGCGATTTCCTTTTCTTCATCGGTGATGAAGGGTACGTCGAGGAATTTGGCGCCCAGCGATTCGATCTGCTCCTTGACGGCGGGTCGCACATCGGAGGCTTCGATCACCGCGCCGAGGCGCTTGGCCGTCGCAATCGCCTGCAAACCGGCCACGCCGGCACCCATGATCAGCATGCGCGCGGCCTTGACGGTGCCGGCCGCGGTCATCAGCATCGGCATGAAGCGCTGATAAGTATTGGCAGCCATCAGCACGGCCTTGTAACCAGCAATGTTGGCTTGCGAAGACAGCACGTCCATCGACTGTGCTCGCGTGGTGCGCGGCGCGGCTTCCAGCGCGAAGGCGGTCAGTCCGGCAGCCGCCATGGCGGCGATATTGTCCGCGTCGAAAGGATTGAGCATGCCGACCACGACCGTGCCGGACTTCAGGCGGGCGCGTTCGTCCGCGCTGGGCGAGCGCACCCTGAGGATGGCATCGGCGCCGTAAACATCGCTTGCCGACACAATGTGCGCACCGGCAGCGGCATAGGCCTCATCTGTAATGCTGGATTTGATGCCGGCCCCCGACTCCACCAACACCTCATGTTTGGCGGCAACCAGTTTCTTGACCGTTTCCGGTGTTGCCGCAACGCGCGTTTCTCCGTCCCGACTTTCGACGGGGATGCCTAGCCTCATTCAGAACTCCTGTAGTTGTTGATTCTTACCGGAATCTTACACGTAAAATTTAAACATCAACAACTTTGCGCAAAAGCCGTTCTCCGCGTTGCAACTCGCATATCCTGCCGCGTCCCTGAAGGCTTTGCCTGGCCACGGTAAAATGTCGCTTCTTGTAAGGAAAATTATGACTGAAGTCTGGAAGCCCTCCGTCACAGTCGCGGCGATTATCGAGCGCGAGGGCCGTTTTTTGATGATTGAAGAGCAGGCCGGCGACGGTGTGCGCCTGAACCAACCGGCCGGCCACCTTGATGAAGGCGAAGCGCTTACGCACGCGGTCATCCGGGAAACGCTGGAAGAATCCGCGCACGATTTCGAACCGACCGCACTGGTCGGCATGTATATGTCGCGCAATGTTTCGTCCATGCGCGGCGGCATCGACACGACCTACTTGCGTTTTGCCTTTGCCGGCAAACTGGGAGCGCAGCACGACCGTCCATTGGATGCCGGCATCCTGCGCACGCTGTGGATGACGCGCGACGAAATCGCAGCCTGCTGCGAGCGCCACCGCAGCCCGCTGGCCCTGCGCTGTGTGGACGACTATCTGAGCGGCCAGCGCGCGCCGTTGTCGTTGCTGTATACCGACGCCAGCGTTCACGTTGCCAACGGAGCGCTTCATGGCTAAGAAAAGAGTAGTGATTGGCATGTCCGGCGGCGTCGACTCGTCGGTATCGGCCTGGCTGCTGAAGGAACGGGGCTACGAAGTCATCGGCCTGTTCATGAAAAACTGGGAGGACGACGACGATTCCGAATATTGTTCGACCCGTCAGGACTGGATCGACGCGGCCAGCGTGGCCGACGTGGTCGGCGTGGACATCGAAGCAGTCAATTTCGCGGCCGAGTACAAGGACCGCGTGTTCGCTGAATTCTTGCGCGAATACCAGGCCGGACGCACGCCCAATCCCGATGTGTTGTGCAACGCTGAAATCAAATTCAAGGCCTTCCTCGACCACGCCATGTTGCTGGGAGCCGACCTGATCGCCACCGGCCACTACGCGCGCGTGCGCGAAAATGCGGCAGGCAAATTCGAACTCCTGAAAGCGGTCGACGCCAGCAAGGATCAGAGCTATTTCCTGCACCGGCTGAACCAGGCGCAGTTGTCGAAAACCCTCTTCCCGCTTGGTGAAATCCACAAGACCGAGGTGCGCAAGATCGCCGAACAACTGAAACTGCCGAATGCCGCCAAGAAGGATTCGACTGGTATCTGCTTCATCGGCGAACGGCCTTTCCGCGAGTTCCTGAACCGTTACCTGTCGTACCAACCCGGCCCGATGAAAACACCCGAAGGCGACATCGTCGGCGAACACGTCGGCCTGAGCTTCTACACGCTGGGCCAACGCAAAGGCATCGGCTTGGGCGGCATCAAGGCGCACCAGAACGCCGACGGCAACAGCGATGCCTGGTACGTCGCCCGCAAGGACGTCGACAACAATACGTTGTATATCGTGCAAGGCCACGACCATCCTTGGCTGCTGTCGTCGCAACTTGGCGCCAGCCAGATCAGTTGGGTCGCCGGCGCGGCGCCGGAAGCGACCGCGCTCAGCGCCAAGACGCGCTACCGTCAGGCAGATGTACCCTGCATGTTCAGCGACGCCGGCGAACGTTTCGACCTGCGCTTCGCTGATCCGCAATGGGCCGTCACGCCCGGCCAGTCTGCCGTGCTGTATCAGGGCGACGTGTGCCTGGGAGGCGGAATCATCGAATCGGTCTGAGTATATTTCACCCTTCCGAAACGCTCCGCTTGCCCTGTGCAGCGGGGCGTTTTTCTTTTTTGGCAATAAAAATCAGCCGTCAAATTTCCAATAAGAAAGAAAGCTGCAACAAATCACAAAAGAGCTTGCAATCTTGGATTAAATGACGAATAATCTAAATAAGAATTGTTCGCATTTAATAGGAGGTCACCATGAACCAACTGATCGAGCACGGAACCGAGCGTCGCAACAAGCCGGCCACAGCAGCAAATGGCTCACCCATTACTCGCATCAAGAGCCAGGATCTGTTCCGGCAAATGCGCGAGCTGGAGATTGACCACGGCGGCCGTATTTACAAACTGCGCCTGACGCAGTTGAACAAGCTTATTTTGACGGCTTAGCCGGACAAGAAATCATCCCGGGATTTGTCATGGAATGATGTGAAAACCAGCCAGCCAACGATGATGTCGCAGCGTTACGCGTTAGCCAGCCAAGCTAGCCGATTAAGGAGAGTTTGATGGTTACCGACAAAATGGATTCTGCTTTCATGGAACCAAATAGCGCGCCGGCACAGCCAGAGCTGCTGGTCTCAGCAGTGCTGCATTTGATGTCTCATTACACTGCCAGCAATCAGGAAACCAAAAGCTGCGTCAAACTGGCGTCAGTGATTGAAAGACACCTGAAAGCCCTGGCGGATTTGCCGAATCTGGCGCCGGTATTGCGGGCAACCTGCCAGCAACTGTCGGAACAGTGGGCAACCGTGGTGGAACGGACGATGCCACAACCCGAGAAGTTCAACCTGTTTGCTCGCATCGTTTCAGGAGCGAGATCTATTTAAGAGCCTATATACCCAGGCGGCAAGGCGTAAAATGATCGTATGTGTTTGTAACAACATTTCCGAAGGCAAGATTCATCAGGCAGTGAATGCAGGGATATCCACCATGTCCGAGCTTCGCAAGGAGCTCGGTGTTGGTACTTCTTGCGGCAAATGTCACACCTGTGCCAAGCATGTCCTGCGCGAATGTCTGAGCAACTCCAACCAAACACGCAACACTGTGCAAGCGCTGGTATTCCATGCGAATGCCATGATTGCCTGAAGATCATTCATGAACGCCTTATCGCCTCCTATGAGCAGCATCCCATCCAACCCTGCCGGTGCAGTCTGGCGGCAAGTGAGAAAAATCGGCCCGCTCGGCTTCATCGTCCTGCTGCACATTGCCTTCTTTTATGCACTGCAAAGCGGACTGATCCATCAGGTCGCTGACGCCATTCCCAAAGAAGTCATCGCGACGTTCATTACACCTGAACGCGCTCCTGAACCTGCTCCCCCGAAAGCGCCGCCGGCACCGCCCAAGGTCGTTCCGGTGGTCAAGAAATCGGTGACGCCGCCTCCGCCCATTCCGGTGACTCAAGCGCCTGCGCCGACAGCCATCAGTGCGCCGCCAAACCCACCACAATCGGTTGAACCTTTAGCTGCCGCTCCGGCACCAGCACCGGCGTCGCCACCGGGCCCGCCGCCGATCAAGCAAATCACGTCGGGCATCGAATACATCGAAGCTCCGCGCGTCGCTTATCCTGCCGCCTCCAAACGCATGGGCGAAGAAGGCGTCGTACAATTCCGCGTACTGGTCAATACCAGCGGCAAAGCCGAAAAAGTCGATATCATCAAAGGTTCAGGCTCTTCCCGCCTGGACGATGAAGCAAGGCGCGCCGTGATGCGCGCCGTCTTCAAACCCTATATCGAAGACGGCAAGCCGATCATGGTGTCGGCAACAGGCGTCATCAATTTCAAGCTCGATCATTAATACCTTACCGTCATTACAAAACAAAGGAAGTCATCATGGAAGTTAGTCCGTACGGATTGGAAAGCCTGTGGGCGCAGGGAGATTTTGTCACGAAGGGCGTCGCTGTATTGCTGGTCGCCATGTCGATTGCGTCCTGGTATGTCATCGTGACCAAAGCGTTGCAATTGCTACGCTTCCGTCGCGCCTCGGACGCCGCCGGTCACGCATTCTGGGACACCACCAGCCTGCCCGATGGGGTCGCCACGCTAGGCACCGACAACCCGTTCGCCGAAGTCGCCAAAGCCGGTGTCACTTCGATGAGCCACCATACCGCCCATAAAGGTCACCTGCACGATCAACTGTCGGTCAGCGACTGGGTCACCCTGTCCCTGCGCCAAGCCATCGACGAAGCCTCCGGCAAGCTGCAAACCGGCATGGCGGTGTTGGCATCGGTCGGTTCCACGGCGCCCTTCGTCGGCTTGTTCGGCACTGTCTGGGGCATCTATCACGCACTGGTGTCGATTGGCACCTCCGGGCAAGCCAGCATCGACAAGGTTGCCGGCCCTGTCGGCGAAGCGCTGATCATGACCGCGCTGGGCCTGGCGGTGGCGATTCCGGCAACCTTCGGCTATAACGCTTTGGTTCGCGGCAACAAGACGACGATCGCCAAGCTCAACAAATTCGGTTTTGATCTGCACGCCCTGTTCGTCACCGGCGCACGCGCCGCGACTGAAGATGCCGCAACAGGCACGACCAGAAGCACCAAGCTGACTGCTGTCGGGAGAACGTAATGGCAATGGGTTCCTTGTCCGATTCGGACGACGACTTCAATCCGGAGATCAATACCACGCCGCTGGTTGACGTAATGCTGGTCTTGCTGATCATCTTCATCATCACCATCCCGGTGATGAACCATGCTGTCAAGATCGATCTGCCGCGCGCCACCAATCAGCCTGATGAACCCAAGCCGCAAAACATCGATCTGTCGATCGATGCAACCGGCAGGGTATTCTGGAACGACCAGCTTATCGACAATAATCAGTTGAGCCTGCGCATCGCTGAAGCAGCAAAGAAGCAGCCGCAACCGGAACTGCACTTGCGCGCCGAGCGTACGACGCAATACGAGAAGGTTGCGCAAGTCATGGCAGCAGCCCAATCGGGAGGGTTGTCGAAGATTGGATTCGTTACTGATCCTCAAGCGAAATAAGATTCACTGGTTTTCCCCCTCAAAGCCCTCCCCTAACGGGAGGGCTTTGTTTTTTGAATGCCACCATCTTCCTCAAGCCATAATCGCTGCATGCGCTCGAAATAAAGTAAGAATGATTCGCGCTAATTTATAATGAAGTTCCGAACAGGCTGGGCTATGATGCGTCCGCTCACACGGTTGCTCCATTCCTGCGGATGCGACATCCGTCTCCCGATCCCCACTATCCTCAGAGGTTCCCTATGAAAGGCGATCCAGCAGTCCTCAAACTGCTCAATGCACAGTTGACCAACGAACTGACGGCGATCAACCAATATTTTTTGCACGCCCGCATGTACAAACATTGGGGCTTTGAAAAAATTGCCAAAAAGGAGTACGCGGAATCCATCGGTGAAATGAAACACGCCGACAAGCTGATCGACCGCATCCTGATGCTGGACGGCCTGCCGAATCTGCAAGCGCTGCACAAGCTGATGATCGGTGAGAATACCGCCGAGATGTTGCAATGCGACCTCAAACTTGAAAAAGCCGCGCAGAAGACCGTCAAGGAAGGCATCGCCACATGCGAACAGCAAGGCGACTACGTGTCACGCGAGCTGTTCCAACTGATCCTCGACGACACCGAAGAACATATCGACTGGCTGGAAACCCAGCTCGACATCATCGAGAAAATCGGCATTCAGAATTATCTGCAGGCGCAGATCATCGAAGAATAAAGCGTATTCGACAACGGCCTCAGCAAGCCCGCAGCGAAAAAAAAAGCGCGATCTCTGCAGATCGCGCTTTTTGTTTGCGTTTTAGCTTGCCTCTGTCCTACTGCGGGAAAGTGTCCTTGAAGGACTGCCGCTCAGACAATTTCTCGAACAGACGCAGCAATTCCGGATAATTCTCCTTCCAGTCCGTTTCGGGAAAGCGAAAATCCAGCCAGCCCAATGCACAGCCCACTGAAACATCAGCAAGCGAATAGTGGTTGCCGACGCAATAGGCTTTTTCGCCCAGGCCGACCGACATCGCCTTGAGCGCCGCCTCGACCTTGCCCCACTGCCGCTTGATCCATTCCGGGCTTTGCTGCCTGGTCGGGCGCTTCTTTTCGAGCCGGACCAGGATGGCCGCATCGAGCAGCCCGTCAGCCAGCGCTTCCCAGCACTTGACTTCGGCACGTTCGCGGCCGCCGGCAGGCATCAGCTTACCGACCGGAGTGAGGATATCGAGGTATTCTGCAATGACGCGGGAATCGAACATGGCGCCGCCGTCATCCATCATCAGACAAGGTACTTTGCCAAGCGGATTGAATTGCTGGATCGTGGTCATCTCACTCCACACATCCTCCAGCACCAATTCATAGTCAATTTTTTTCTCCGCCATGACAATGCGGACTTTGCGAGCGAAGGGGCTTAACAGTGAGGCGATCAGTTTCATAGCATTTTTTGTAATAATCCGGTCCGATTATAGCATCGGGTATTTCGTATCAACGTCCGAATCGCCTGTCCGGACGACAAGCGGCAACGTTCCTTCGTGCTGCTTCTCCGGAATGGTAAAATCGCAAGTCAATGCAGGTTCGCGCCGGTATATCCCATCTGGTCACGAACCGCTAGCCTTATTTTTCAACGCCGTTTTCACCCGCATATCATCATGTCTCTTTCCGCACTTTCCGCTCTCTCCCCGCTCGACGGCCGTTACGCCTCCAAAACCGACAAGTTGCGCCCGATCCTGTCCGAGGCCGGCTTCATGCACCATCGGGTGAAAGTGGAAATTGCCTGGCTGCAAGCCTTGTCTGCTGCCGGCTTTGCCGAAATCAAACCATTCTCGGCCAACGCCGGCGCCTTGCTGGACAAGCTGGCCGCCGACTTCACCGAAGCCGACGCCTCCCGCATCAAGGAAATCGAGGCCGTCACCAACCACGACGTCAAGGCTGTCGAGTATTGGCTGAAGGAAAAAGTCAAAGATGTGCCGGAACTGGTCGCAGCATCCGAATTCATCCATTTCGCCTGCACCTCGGAAGATATCAACAATACTTCGCACGGCATGATGCTCAAGGCGGCGCGCGACACTGTAGTCCTGCCCGCGCTGCAGGGCCTGATTGCCAGATTGACCGAGCTGGCGCATGAGCATGCGGCCCTGCCGATGCTGTCGCGCACCCACGGCCAGCCAGCCAGCCCAACTACGCTCGGCAAGGAAATCGCCAACGTCGTCGCCCGTCTGCAGCGTGCCGTCAAGCGTATCGCCACGGTCGAAATCCTCGGCAAGATGAACGGCGCGGTCGGCAACTATAACGCCCACTTGTCCGCTTACCCGGAAACCGACTGGGCGGCATTCTCCAAGAGCGTTATCGAACAACGCCTGGGCCTGGTGTTCAATCCCTACACCATCCAGATCGAGCCGCACGATTACATGGCAGAACTGTTCGACGCTGTGGCGCGCACCAATACCATCCTGCTGGACCTGAACCGCGACGTCTGGGGCTATATCTCGCTCGGCTACTTCAAGCAGCGCACCAAGGCCGGCGAAATCGGCTCGTCGACCATGCCGCACAAGGTCAATCCGATCGATTTCGAAAACTCCGAAGGCAATCTCGGCATGGCCAACGCGGTACTCAAGCACTTGTCCGAGAAACTGCCTCTTTCGCGCTGGCAGCGCGATCTGACCGATTCGACCGTACTGCGCAACATCGGCGTGGCGTTCGGCTACGCCATACTCGCCTACGACAGTTGCCTGCGCGGCCTGAACAAACTGGAAGTCAATCCGGCCCGTCTGGCCGAAGACCTCGACGCCACCTGGGAAGTCTTGGCCGAGCCGGTGCAAACCGTGATGCGCCGCTACGGCATCGAGAATCCGTATGAACAACTGAAAGAACTGACCCGCGGCAAGGGTATTTCCAAGGAGGCGTTGCGCGACTTCATCAACGGCCTTGCCATCCCGCAAAGCGCCAAGGATCAGTTGCTTGCGATGACGCCGGCGAACTATATTGGGACAGCAGTTGCACTGGCTAAAAATATTTAATAGCAATATTGGATTAAGGGGAAACCAAACCCTCTTAATCCACTCCAATGCCCGACAATAAACATCATTCATTCCACAAATGGATTGGTGAAATCAAATCCTGCCATCTATTGTCATTATTGGAAAGCCTTTATGCTTCTTCACTGCTCGTTTCTCGAATGAAGGAAAACTGCTCAATCCCCCTTGTGAACTCAGAAAAAATCAGCCGCGCCGTCCAATTCCCAGCATACGCAACCGCCATGCAACGCTACACCAAACCCGCCATTCTGATGCACTGGTTAATTGCTCTGCTGATCATCGCGGCATTTTCCCTCGGCCTGACCATGGTCGACATTCCCGGTCTGACGCCCACCAAGCTCAAGTATTTTTCCTGGCACAAATGGCTGGGCGTCACCGTCTTCGGACTGGCTTGCCTGCGCCTGCTGTGGCGCCTGACGCACGCGGCACCCGCCTACCCGACGCAAATGCCGCAGTGGCAACGGAACGCCGCGCATGCTTTGCATTTCCTGCTCTATGTCCTGATTTTTGCAATTCCGATTTCTGGATATTTCTATAGCCTGGCGGCAGGCGTGCCGATCGTATATCTGGGCCTGTTCCCACTGCCGGTTTTCATCGGGCCCAACCCCGAACTCAAACCTTTACTCAAACTTGCGCACTACTGGCTGAACATGGTCTTGCTGGCCGCGTTCTGCCTGCACGTACTAGCCGCGCTGAAGCATCAGTTCATCGATCGCGACGGCGTGTTCAGGCGCATTCTCCCCTGATCTCTTTTTCCAAGGAAAAACCTATGATCCTGCGTTCCACATTGGTCAGCGCTGTCGTCGGCAGCATTGCCGTCCTCAGTATGGTCTCGACTGCCGTCGCTGCCCCGCTCAAGGCTGATGCCGCGAAGAGCACCGTCAGCGCCGTATTCAAGCAGTTAAATGTTCCGGTCGAAGCCAAGTTCAAGAAATTCACCGCGCAGATCGACTTCGACAGCGCCAAGCCGGCAACAGCCAAAGCCAGCGTCGACATCGACATTTCCAGCTTCGACCTGGGCGAAGCCGAATACAACAAGGAAGTGTTGAAGAAGGAATGGTTCAATGCGGCCCAATTCCCCAAAGCCACGTTCGTCGCCAGTTCGATCAAGGCTGCCGCAGGCGCTCCGGCCGGCACCAGATATGACGTTGCCGGTAAACTGACGATCAAGGGCAAGACCGCCGACGTCCAGTTCCCTCTGGCGGTCAAGAAAGACGGCACCGGCCAGACCTTCGACGGTACCTTGCCCATCAAGCGCCTGGCGTTCAACGTCGGCGAAGGCGAATGGAAAGATACCGGTATGGTCGCCGACGAAGTCACGATCAAATTCCATGTCGTCACCGCACCATAGTCCCTGAGAACCATCCCGTTTCAACACCAACAGATCATTGCAAAGGACTCCCATGAAATTGAAATTCGCCCTGATTTCCTTGCTGGCCGCCGGCGCGGCTTCAACTTCGGCCCTCGCTGCCGATACCTACACCATCGACCCGAACCACACCTACCCGAGTTTTGAAGCCGACCACATGGGCATTTCGGTCTGGCGCGGCAAGTTCACCAAGACCACCGGCGCCGTCACACTGGACCGCGTCGCCAAGACTGGCACCGTCGACATCACCATCGATGCGTCATCGATCGACTTCGGCAACGCCAAACTGAACGGTCACGTCAAAGGCGCGGAAGTCTTTGACGTGCAGAAATTCCCGACTGCCACCTACAAAGGCTCCTCCATCAAGTTCGACGGCGATAAGCCTGTAGCCGTCGACGGCCAACTGACCCTGCATGGCGTAACCAAGCCGGTGCAATTGAAGATCAACAAATTCACTTGCATCCAACATCCGATGCTCAAGCGTGAAGTCTGCGGCGCCGATGCCTCCGCGACCTTCAACCGCGCCGACTTCGGCATTAACTATGCCGTTCCTCCTTTTGCCCCGGAAGTGCGACTGGCCATCCAGGTCGAAGCGATCAAGACCAACTGATCTCCCGGCAGCGCGTAAAAAGGCCGATGCATGTCATGTGCATTGGCCTTTTTTTGTTCTATGTCATTTGCGATGCAAATATTCTGCCGCATAATGACTCGCGTTGAAGGCAAGTTCCGGTCGGCAAGGCCAAGGCCATGCCGATGCTGCCTTTATGCAAATTTTGTGAAAACGCGCTACCCTAGCGCAGTTCCGGTTAAGGATAATGCAACATGTCGATAGCAGATCTTCGCAAGGATTACAGCCGCGCCAGCTTGTCTGAACTGGAGGTCGCCTCCGATCCCATCGTCCAGTTTTCAACCTGGCTTGATGAAGCGATCAAAGCGGAGATTCCCGAACCCACTGCCATGAGCGTCGCCACCGTCGGCGCCAACGGCAAGCCGTCGTCGCGCATCGTACTGCTCAAGCAGGTCGATACAGATGGCTTCGCCTGGTTCACCAACTATCGCAGCCGCAAAGGGCTGGAAATCCAGCAACATCCATATGTGGCGCTCTTGTTCCACTGGGTGGAACTGGAGCGGCAAGTGCGCATCGAAGGAAAGATCGAGCAAGTGACCGCCGCCGAAAGCGATGCCTATTTTTCCAGCCGCCCGCTGAATAGCCAACTGGGTGCGATTGCTTCCACCCAAAGCGAACCGGTTGACAAACGCGAAACGCTCGAAATACAGTTCGCCGCTGCGGAACAAAAATATGGCGCTCATCCGATTCGCCCATCGCATTGGGGCGGTTATCGCGTTATACCGGAGAGAATAGAATTTTGGCAAGGCCGCCCATCGCGCCTGCATGACCGCGTCGTTTATGCACGCGCAGCAGACGGCTCCTGGAGTCGGCAGCGCCTGCAGCCCTAGATCGCCTACGGGGCTGCGCGACAGCATCGTTACTCGAACGGAGGAAAGCATCGTGTTCTGGGAAAAGAAGCTAGCAGCTTGGGTAGAGGAAGTCCGCCGCGCAACCGCACTGCCGTTGCGCCTGGAATTATGGAACGGGAGCCGGTTTGACTTCAGCGACAGCGCACCGCAAGTCACCTTGCGCGTGCCGCATGTGTCAGCGTTGCCCTATCTGTTCCAACCCTCGCTCTCCAGCCTCGGCGAAGCTTATGTGGAAGGCAAGATCGATGTCGATGGTCCGGTCTCCAGCATCATCAACGTCGCCAACACGCTCGCCGCCAAAACCCTGAAAGCGGAAGGCAAGTTCGCCCGCATCGTACGCACGGCACGCCATAGCAAGGAGCGGGATGCCGAAGCCATTCGTTATCATTACGATGTCTCAAATGAGTTCTACAAGCTGTTCCTCGATGAAAACATGGTCTATTCCTGCGCCTATTTCGAAAATGGCGATGAAGACCTGGCAACGGCCCAGATCAAGAAGATCGATCACATCCTCACTAAAATCAAGGTACGTCCCGGCGACAAATTGCTCGACATCGGCTGCGGCTGGGGTGCGCTGGTATTGCGCGCGGCGCAGAAATTCGGTGCCAATTGCGTGGGCGTGACACTCTCGGAAAACCAATATGCGCTGGCCAAAGAACGTGTCGAAAAAGCCGGCCTGAGCGATCGCATTGAAATCCGTTTGCAGGATTATCGCGACGTCACCGGCACGTTCGATCGTATTACCAGCGTCGGCATGTTCGAGCACGTGGGCCTGAAAAATCTGCCGATGTACTTTACTCGGATCAACAGCTTGCTCGCCGACGACGGTCTGGCGATGAACCACGGCATCACCACCACCGACATCGAGAACGGCGAATCACCCTACGGCGGCGGCGAGTTCGTCGACAAGTACGTCTTCCCTGCCGGCGAACTGCCGCACATCAGCTTGGTGCTGAAAACCATGCAGCAGGGCGGGCTGGAAGTGTTCGATGTGGAAAACCTGCGCCGTCATTACGCCAAGACCTGCGCCATCTGGGCCGACAATTTCGAAGCCAAGGCCCAGGAGATCAAGAAGTTGACCGACGAAAAACGCTACCGCATCTGGCGCGTCTATCTGGCCGGCAGCGCGCATGGTTTCGATAAGGACTGGATTTCACTGTATCAGGTCATCTGCGGCAAAGCCAACCGTCCGGCGGAAGTCCTGCCGCAATCGCGTCGCTACATCTACGACGCTCCGCACTAGCTTGCAACAGGCGGCCCGGCGCCGGCTTATTCTTCCTTGCTTTTTTCAGCGAAAACTTCGCGGAACTTGGCGAGCTTGGGTGCGACGACAAACGCGCAATATCCTTGGAAAGGGTGCTGCTGGAAGTAGTTTTGATGATAATCCTCAGCCTTGTAATAGGTTTCCGCAGGGCTGAGTTCCGTGACGATCGGCGCATCCCACACCAGCGCCATTTCGGCGATGATGTGCTTTGCGGTCTCGTGTTGCGCTGGAGAATCGTAATAAATCACCGACCGATACTGGGTGCCGACATCGTTGCCTTGGCGGTTCAGCGTAGTCGGATCGTGGATGGTGAAGAAAACTTCCAGAATCTCCCTGAAACTGATGGCCGATGGGTCGAAAGTCAGTTTCACCACTTCCGCATGGCCGGTGTCGCCATTGCAGACTTGTTCGTAACTCGGATTCTTGACATGGCCGCCGGTATAACCAGATTCCACATGCTGCACGCCCTTGAGCTGCTGGTACACCGCCTCCAGGCACCAAAAGCACCCGCCGCCAAGAACTGCCGTTTCTGTTGAAGTACTCACGATCACTCACTCCCACGTCCTGATTCTGATATGCAGCAGCACCGGTTTGTGTCTGCGCACTTATGTTTATACCATTGCTCCTGGACAAAAAACCAGAATTTGACCTATATCGCCAAGGTTCGCTTGACCAAGACATGTTCAAGCGTATTCCCTGATTGAAGCAATAGTTACATAAATTACGTACTTAATATTCAAATATGGTGAGTCCCTCGCGACGTTGCCGGCCTTGCCATCGCAACAAACAATGTCATGCTTCGGATTACGCCTTGGGATTTTTTGGGCATAATGTCCCATTTCTCAGAACCGCTTTCCACAGGTCTTAGATGCATTCTCGCTCTCCGCGCGCCACCACGCGCGCCTTCGACGCCGCGCATTTCCGCAAGGCATTGTCCCAATTCGCGACCGGAGTCACCGTCATCACCACGCGCCTGGCTGACGGCACTTTGCTCGGACTGACCGCGAGTTCATTCAACTCGGTATCGCTAAATCCGCCGCTGGTCTTGTGGAGCCTGTCGGATCAGGCCAGCAGCATGCCTGTTTTTTCCGGCAATTCGCATTACGTGATCAACATCCTCAGCGCCGATCAGGTGGCGTTGGCGGAGCAATTCGCAAGCAAGTCCACAGATCGTTTTGAAGGCGTCGAATACACCCTGTCGCGCACAGGGCAGCCTGTCTTGAAGGGAGTGTCAGCCTGGTTCGAGTGCCACAACCGTAGCCGCTATCCGGAAGGCGACCATGTTATTTTTGTCGGCGAGGTAGAGCACTGCGAGGTCTCGCCCCAAGCGGCACTCGTGTTCCATGATGGACGATTTGTCAGAACCACATGAGAATCGCTGCCATCAATAAAAAAAGCGCCTCGAGGGCGCTTTTTTATTGTGCGAGACAAGAATCAGAACTTGTAGCCGACCGACAGGAAACTCACGACCGGATCAATTGTGAGGCTTGTCTTGTACCGTTGCGGCCCCAAGGCTGCTGCCGGCCCGGCCGGATTGGCGGTAATATCCGCATCCGTCTTCAAAGGAATATAGGAAACAGACAAACTCAGCGACCAACGGTCATCGAAATTATAGGTTGCACCAACATTCAGCACCGGCGCCCATGACGAACTCAACGAAGCGGTGGCCGTACCACCGCTACCGAGCGAAGCGACGTTCTGGAAAGTGTTGGACAACTTCACATCCGAATACCAGACATAAGTCACACCAGCACCGACAAACGGACGGAATTTGCTGGTGGCATCGCCGAAATAGTATTTGGCGACGATGGCAGGGCTCCATTGTTTCGCGTTGCCCAGCTCACCGTATCGCGCCAGATCGCCCTGGCCCGTCAGTTTGAATTTCGGCGGAATGCCGAGATCCGTAGTCAATCCGAAGTTATCCGTAAAGAAATGGGTAAATGCGATCCCGACCGTGTCGGCGTCGCCCACCGAAGAATGGCTATTGGGAGAATAACCGGCCCCAGGTCCATTCAGTTTGGTCAGGCCTTCGCTGGAATCCTGCGGGGTGAAATGAAACCAGCCAAGGTTCACGATATTGCTGCCGGCGCTCTGTGCCATGGCTGGCGCAGCGAAAGCAGCAGCAATGGACAGCGCAGCGATTTTTGGCAAAAGGGAAAATTGTTGCTTCATGTGTCGTCTCCAAATGTGAAGGGCTGCGCCCTGTTTTATAAATTAATCCCGGCTCTCGTCCGGAACTGACAGACAGCAACGTTGTTCGTCACCTGTTCTTGTCGAATGCGCAGGGGAAAATAACCATCTCTCCTTTACACCCATCAAATAAAAAGAACGTGCGTGCTATTCTTTTGCGATACTATGCCAGCTTTAATTGGCTTTGTATAGACGTGTATTTTTTTGGCAACTGGGAATGATTTCCCGATTACACCAGTGCTAAGGAAGAATGAAAAATTACGTCAGGGCGCGAGCAGTCGAGACAGGATTCCCGTTGAATCGAACGCCGCGCGGCGCAGGCGATCATTGATGCCTTGCCATTCGGAAGTCTGCGGTAAGGCCTCCACCACAATCACGTCCGCGCCCTGATGATCCATGTCGCGCAGCGCGGCATACAAATCATGCGCATACCGATCGGAATCCGAAGGCATCGCTACGTGAGCATATACGGCCGGCGCATCGGTCGTGCGATGAATCAACGCCACCTTATATTTGTGTGCGACAAGTTGTTGCAACACACCGGCAAGTTCGTCCGCGGACACCTGCGCCACCGGCGTATGCGGCGCGTAATGCGCATCGAGCGTCCCCGAAGCGCGCGGTGCGGCAGCATCGGGAGCCGTGGGAGCCACGCCAAGCACGGCGGCAATCTGGTCCGCGCTGATCTGCCCGGGACGCAACAGTACTGCGCCATGGGTCGCCACGCGCGACAAATCGAGAATCGTCGATTCGATTCCGACTTCGCTCTGCCCGCCATCCAAAACATAATCGAGCAGACTGCCGGGTTCGCTGAATTCTTCACGCACGTGCTGAGCGGTGGTCGGACTGACATGTCCGAATTTGTTGGCTGACGGTCCGGCAACGCCGCCCTTGCCGCCCTTGAATTCACGCAGCAAGGCTTGCGCAACGGGATGGGAAGGACAGCGCACGCCGATTGAATCCTGCCCGCCTGAAGCGGCCGCAGGAACATGCGCAGCGCGTTTCAGGATCAGCGTCAACGGGCCGGGCCAGAAGGCGGCTATCAGGGCCCGCGCTTGCGGCGGCACGTCAGACGCCCAGTAAGTAATATCCGCCTCGGGGGCAACATGAACAATCACGGGGTGATTGGCCGGTCGCCCCTTGGCGGTATAAATGTCGGCAATCGCCGCGGCATTCTCGGCATCGCCGCCGAGGCCGTAAACTGTCTCGGTCGGGAACGCCACCAGCTTGCCCGCTTCGAGCTTGCGAGCCGCCAGCCGCACTGCATCCATGTCGATTGCCATCGTCGATGCAACCTTTACAGCGCGATGCCGAGAATGGCGCAGGCGGCAGCCAATTGCGCCTGTGCTTGGGACATAGTCGGCGCGACGAAAGTAATGTGCCCCATCTTGCGCGCGCGGCGGGCCTGCGCCTTGCCGTACAGATGCAAGTGCGCGCCGGGCAGCGCCAGGATCTTGTCCCAGGCCGGCTCGCGCATACTGTCGTTGCCACTGCCGCTGTCACCTTCATACCAGACGTCGCCGAGGATATTCAGCATCACCGCAGCGGAATGCTGGCACACGTCGCCCAGCGGCAAACGCGCCATTGCGCGCGCCTGTTGCTCAAACTGGCTGGTGATGCAGGCGTCGATGGTGTAGTGGCCGCTGTTGTGCGGCCGCGGCGCCATTTCGTTGACGACCAGGGATCCGTCCGTCAGTACGAAAAATTCAATGCACAGCACGCCGACATAATCGAGCTTGGCGATGATCGACAGCGCCGCATCCTGCGCCTTCTTCGCCACGCTGTGCGATACATGATCCGACGGTACGGTGGTCGTAAAGAGGATGCCGTCGCGATGCACATTCTCCGCGATCGGATACACCACCGCAGCGCCATCTGCGCCGCGCGCCACCAGTACGGAAACTTCATACGCCAGCGGCAGCATCTTCTCCAGCAGACAGGTCACGCCCTGCATCTCTGCAAATGCGGCCTTGACGTCGGCAATGCTGCGCACGCGCACCTGGCCCTTGCCATCGTACCCCATGCGTACCGTCTTCAAGATGCCCGGCAACAGATCGGCCGGTATTGCATCGATATCGGCTTCGGATGCAATCGTCCTGTGCGGCGCCGGCTGCACGCCGGATGTCGCGCTGCAATCGACGAAGAACCGTTTTTCGGCGATGCGGTCCTGCGCAATCGAGACACCCGACGCCGACGGTGCAACATAGGTCTTCTCGGCCAATGCAGCCAGACTGGCGGCGGAAACATTTTCAAATTCGGTGGTGACGGCGCTGCACAAGGAGGCCAGTTCATCCAAGCCTTGGGAATCGGTATAAGACGTGCGGATCAGGCGATCGGCAACTTGCCCGGCGGGACAATCCTCTTCCTGCTCCAGCACGGCGACCTTGAAACCCATGGCCTGCGCGGCATGGGCAAACATGCGACCGAGCTGGCCGCCGCCCATCACACCCAACCAGGTGGCCGGCGTGGTGGTGGGAATCGACACTTTGTTCAACGGGGACTGCTTCAGGCTCATAAGGGCAACTTCATATCCAGGGCGACTTGCGTCTGCTTGACGCGGAAAGCTTCCAGCTTGGCGGCCAACGCATCGTCGGTGGTGGCCAGCATGGCGATGGCCGACAAGGCCGCGTTGGCGGCGCCGGCTTCGCCGATGGCGTAAGTCGCGACCGGAATGCCCTTGGGCATTTGCACGATAGACAGCAGCGAATCTTCGCCGCGCAGATATTTGGACGGCACCGGTACACCCAGCACGGGCACGATGGTCTTGGCGGCGATCATGCCCGGCAAGTGCGCAGCGCCACCGGCGCCGGCGATGATGGCGCGCAGGCCGCGCTCGCGCGCCTTTTCCGCATAGGCGAACATCTGGTCCGGCATGCGATGGGCCGAAACCACTTGCGCCTCATGCGGAATGCCGAACTCCTTGAGGATGGCCACCGCATGCTGCATCACGTCCCAGTCGGACGACGATCCCATGACCACGCCGACCAGCGGCGCTTGCGCATTGTTCTGGCTCATGTCAGTCCTTTAGCGGGTTGCCGGTCAGTCGCTCCAGCGCTTCACGGTATTTGGCGCCGGTCTTTTCGATCACATCGGCAGGCAGCGCCGGCGCCGGCGGCGTTTTCTTCCAGCCGTCGACAGTTTCCAGATAATCGCGCACGAATTGCTTGTCGAACGATGGCGGCGAGATGCCGACCTTATAGCTGTCCGCAGGCCAGAAGCGCGACGAGTCCGCGGTCAGTACTTCGTCCATCAGATGCAGCACGCCGTTGTCGTCCAGGCCGAATTCAAACTTGGTGTCGGCGATGATGATGCCGCGCGTCGCGGCGTAGTCGGCGGCTGTCTTGTACAGCTTGATGCTGATGTCGCGCATCTTGTTGGCCAGTTCGCTGCCGATGCGCTTTTCCATTTCGGCGAAGCTGATGTTTTCGTCGTGCTCGCCCAAATCGGCTTTGGCCGCCGGCGTGAAGATCGGCTCGGCCAGCTTGGCGGCTTGTTGCAAACCTTCCGGTAACTTGATGCCGCAGATCGAACCGATCGCCTGATAATCCTTCCAGCCGGAACCGATGATGTAGCCGCGCACCACCGCCTCGACCAGGATGGGTTTGAGGCGCTTGGCGACGACGGCCCGGCCGCGCACCTGCTCGACTTCATTGGCGGCGACCACGGTCTCCGGAGCAATGCCGGTCAAATGATTCGGCACGATGTTGCCCAGCTTCTCGAACCAAAAATCCGACATCTGGTTCAACACTTTGCCCTTGCCCGGAATCGGTTCGTTCATGATGACGTCGAACGCGGACAGGCGGTCGGTTGTCACGATCAGCAATTTGTCGTCGCCGACGGCATAGTTGTCGCGCACCTTGCCGTTGCCCAGCAGAGGCAGTGAAGTGATGGAAGTTTTATAGAGGCTGGTCATGTTGATTCCGGTCGTTCTGTGGACTGTGGGAGAGCGGCGAGACTGCCGCTTATTCCGTCCACCTTTAAAGTCAAAAAACCGGGACTGCTGATGCTTAGTCCCGGTCGGTCGCTTGGTCAGCTCTTGCGCCTTATTGCACGATTTGCGAGAGCTCGCCCTTCTTGTATTTCTCTGCGATTTTTTCCAGCGGGATCGCCTTGATCTTGCCGGCCTGGCCTTCGCAGCCGAACGCCAGATAGCGCGCCTTGCACACCAGCTTGGCGGCTTCGCGCGCCGGCTTCAGGTAATCGCGCGGGTCGAACTTGGATGGATTCTCGGCCAGGTAGCGACGGATAGCGCCGGTCATCGCAAGGCGGATGTCGGTGTCGATGTTGATCTTGCGCACGCCGTGTTTGATGCCTTCCTGGATTTCTTCCACAGGCACGCCATACGTTTCCTTCATGTCGCCGCCGAACTGGCGAATTTCCGCCAGCAGTTCCTGCGGGACGGAAGACGAACCGTGCATCACCAGATGGGTGTTGGGAATGCGCGCGTGGATTTCCTTGATACGGTCGATGGCGAGGATGTCGCCAGTCGGCTTGCGCGAGAACTTGTAGGCGCCATGCGAAGTACCAATGGCGATGGCCAGCGCGTCGCATTGCGTTTGCTTGACGAAATCCGCGGCTTGCGCGACGTCGGTCAGCAATTGCTCACGCGTCATCTTGCCGTCGGCGCCGTGGCCGTCTTCCTTGTCGCCCATCATGGTTTCCAGCGAACCGAGCACGCCCAGTTCGGCTTCAACCGTGACGCCGATGGCGTGCGAGAACTCGACCACCTTGCGCGACACTTCGACGTTGTATTCGTAGCTGGCGACCGACTTGCCGTCTTCCATCAGCGAACCGTCCATCATCACCGAGGTGAAACCGGACTTGATCGCGGCCATGCAGACTGCCGGCGACTGGCCGTGGTCCTGATGCATGACGACCGGAACGTGCGGATAGGCTTCGACCGCCGCTTCGATCAAGTGACGCAGGAACGCTTCGCCGGCGTACTTGCGGGCGCCGGCGGAGGCTTGCATGATGACTGGCGCGCCGACTTCGTCTGCAGCCTGCATGATCGCTGTGACTTGTTCGAGGTTGTTGACGTTGAAAGCCGGCAAACCGTAGCCGTTTTCGGCGGCGTGGTCCAGCAATTGACGCATGGATACGAGAGGCATGATAAAACTCCAGAACGATAAAAAAATCAGTACTCGCCGACCTTGAGGATTTTCAAGGCATTGGTGCCGCCGACTTGTCCAATCGGCTCGCCCCAGGTCACGACGATCAAATCCCCCTTCTGCACGACGCCTTTCGCCAGCAGCAAGTCCTGCACGGCCTTCAACACCACTTCGGTGTCGGTTGACTGCTCCAGTTCGAAAGTGCGTACGTTGCGGAACAGCGCGGCCTTCTGGCGCGTCGCCACATTGGGGGTAATGGCAAAAATCGGGATGTCGATGTTGTGCCGGCTCATCCACAAGGCAGTGGAACCGGACTCGGTCAATGCGGCAATCGCCTTCACGCGCAAGTGATGCGCCGTGAACAGCGCACCGTAAGCGATCGACTGGTCGACGCGGGTGAACTGTAAATTCAGGAAATCGGCGTCGAGCTTGCAGTCTTCGGATTTCTCCGCCGCCAAGCAGATCGCCGACATGGCTTCGACGGTTTCCACCGGATACTTGCCGGATGCCGTTTCAGCCGAGGTCATCACGGCATCGGTGCCGTCCAGCACGGCGTTGGCGACATCGGATACTTCGGCGCGCGTCGGCACCGCGTTGACGATCATCGATTCCATCATCTGCGTCGCGGTGATGGTCAGCTTGTTGGAAGCGCGCGCCATCTTGATCATGCGTTTTTGCAGGCCGGGCACGGCGGCATTGCCGACTTCCACGGCGAGGTCGCCGCGCGCTACCATGATGCCGTCGGACGCATCAAGGATTTCCTGCAGTAACGGAATCGCTTCGGCGCGCTCGATCTTGGCAATCATCAGCGGCTTGTGGCCGTATGGTTCGGCGGCCACGTTGCCGAGCTGGCGCGCCATTTCCATGTCCGTCGCATTCTTGGGGAAAGACACAGCAACATAATCGGCCTGGAAGCTCATCGCGGTCTTGATATCATCCATGTCCTTGGCGGTCAGCGCCGGTGCCGACAACCCGCCGCCCTGACGGTTGATACCCTTGTTGTTGGACAGCTCGCCGCCGATCCTGACGACGGTATGGATCTCGTTGCCGAGCACGCGCTCGACCACCAGCACGATCAGGCCGTCGTTGAGCAACAGCACGTCGTCGCCCTTGAGGTCGCGCGGCAACGCCTTGTAGTCGAGACCGATACGCTCCTGGTTGCCCAGTTCGCAATCGGCATCGAGAATGAACTTGTCGCCGTTGTTGAGTTGGATCTTGCCATTTTCAAACTTGCCGACGCGGATCTTCGGACCTTGCAGGTCGGCCATGATGGCGACCTTGACGCCGCAAGCGTCGGCCACTTCACGCACCAGCGTCGCGCGGTCGATATGGTCCTGCGCCTTGCCGTGAGAGAAATTCAGGCGCACCACATTGACGCCGGCCTTGATCATGCGCGTCAGAGTATCCCTGTCGCTGGAAGCGGGGCCGATGGTGGCAACAATCTTGGTGGCTCTTTGCATGAAAATCTTTCTCTGACCTGGTTGAAAAGCTCGTTGTCTCGTTGTTTTTTTACTGCGCGCGCTGTATCAGGATCTCAACCGCCGGCAAGGTCTTGCCTTCCAGGAACTCCAGGAAAGCGCCACCGCCGGTGGAAATATAGCCAATCTTGTCGGTAATGCCGTACTTGGCGATGGCCGCCAGCGTATCGCCGCCGCCGGCGATCGAAAAGCCGTCGGAATCGGCGATCGCCTGCGCCAGCGCCTTGGTGCCGGCGCCGAACTGATCGAACTCGAACACGCCGACCGGACCGTTCCAGACAATCGTGCCGGCCTTGGCCAGTTGCACCGCCAGGATCGCGGCGGTCTTCGGACCGATGTCGAAAATCATGTCATCGTCCGCCACGTCCCTGGCGTCCTTGACGGTCGCCGCCGCGGTCGGCGAAAACTCTTTGCCGCACACCACGTCAACCGGGATCGGCACCGACGCGCCACGCTTGGCCATCATCTCGATGATGGCCTTGGCTTCATCGACCAGATCGGCTTCGACCAGCGACTTGCCGATCTTCAGACCGGAGGCCAGCATGAAGGTGTTGGCAATGCCGCCGCCGACGATCAGGTTGTCGACCTTGTCGGCCAATGCTTTCAGGATAGTCAATTTGCTGGAAACTTTCGAACCAGCGACGATCGCCACCAGCGGTCGCGCCGGCTGGTTCAGGGCTTTGCCCAACGCATCCAGTTCGGCTGCCAGCAACGGACCGGCGCAAGCGATGGGGGCAAATCTGGCAACGCCGTAAGTGGTCGCTTCCGCACGGTGCGCAGTGCCGAAGGCGTCGTTGACGTAGATATCGCACAATTTGGCGATCTTTTGCGCCAATTCGTCGCTATTCTTCTTTTCGCCCTTGTTCAGGCGGCAATTTTCCAGCAACACGACCTGACCCGGCGCAACGTCGACGCCATCGGTCCAGTTAGAGATCAGCTTGACTTCGACTCCCAATAATTCGGACAAGCGCCTGGCGACCGGCGCCAGCGAATCTTCCGGCTTGAATTCGCCCTCGACCGGACGCCCCAGGTGGGAGGTCACCATTACCGCCGCGCCGGCGTCGCGCGCCTGGCGAATCGCCGGCACCGAAGCGCGGATGCGCGTATCTTCGGTAATATTGCCGGCATCGTCCTGCGGCACATTCAGATCAGCGCGGATAAAGACGCGCTTGCCTTGCAGTTGGTTGGCGGAGATGAGATCGCTGAGTCGGTTGAATTTCATTTTTCGCAGAATCTAAGGTGGGGCAAAAAGGCGTTATTTTACTCTACCCGCCCTGCTCCCAGCATGGTTTTCGGAGGTAATTGCGGCTGCCGGACTTCGTTCCCGCCCGTGTCGCCGTCCCGGACGGCAACAGCCACTCAGATGCACGCGCTACAGCGTCAGCCGCAGCACGGTAAACAGTGTCATCCCGGCAACAATGGTTCCCAACAGATGCCGGGTTGCCAAAAAAAACACGGCGCCGCCGATCCCCGCCAGCAACTTGGGGTTAGCCCAGTTGATATCGACCGCGCTGCCCGACGTCACCAGGTCCGGCATGATGATCGCCGCCATGGCCGCCGCCGGCGCATAGCCGAGGGCATGCCGCAGCTTCGGCGGCAATTTGACCGCGTGTCCGAACAGGAAAAAACCGCTGCGCGTGATCAACGTCGACAGGGTCAATAACACTATAGAAACCCAAACGTCGAAGGCGTTCATTCTTTTTCCTTGTCGATAAATTTGTCCGCCAGCATGGCCGCGGCCATGCCGATCATGACTGCCAGCAGCAGGCCCAAGCGGTACGGAAGATTGATTGCCGCCACGGCAACGCCGCCGGAGACGATGACGCCGGCCAGCGCCGCGCGATTGATGATCATCGGAATCATGATGGCGATCAGCGCCAGCGTGCCGGCGAAGCCGATATTCCAGCTTTCCGGTATCTGGCTGGCCAGCAGAATGCCGACGATCGCACCGATCTGCCAGGCGAACCACCCTGGATAGCAGACCGCCTCGAAAAAGCCGATCTTGCCGGCCGGCTGATGCGCGGTATGGGCGGGAAAGCGTTGCGGGAAGAATCCCATCGAGATATCGCCGTTGAAGTAACCGTACCAGACTCGGCGATACCACGGCAGATGGGCGAAATGCGGCGCGACGGCGGCGGAAAAAATGACGAAGCGCAGATTGACGATCATGGCCGTAAGGAAAATCACGATCAGCGGCGTGTGCGCCGCCAGCAGCGGCAACACAGCGAACTGGGCGGAACCGGCATAGACCGTCAGCGTCATTCCCAGCGATTGCCAGAGGGTCATGCCGGATTTCACCATCGCCATCCCGGAAACCACGCCCCAGGCCAGCACTGCCGGAATGGTCGAGGCGCTGGCGCGCCATCCTTCCTGAAAGGCATCCTTTTCGATGCGTCGCGCCCGGGTTGCCGCATCCTCGGCAGGAGCGGCGGTTTGCGCGGGGTTCGTCTCCTTCGTCATTGCCTTTATCCGTTTTTATCTTGCTGCGCGGCATTTTTACGCAGTCCGGACATTTTACAGATGAAACTTTTTGCGCGCTTGTTCCGTTAAAATGTGGACTTTGCTTATTCCACCTTGTATTTGATCGGAGACTTTCACCATGTCCATGGCTGACCGCGACGGAAAAATCTGGAAAGACGGCGCATTGATCGATTGGCGCGACGCCACCATCCACGTACTGACCCACACGCTGCATTACGGCATGGGCGTATTCGAAGGCGTGCGCGCTTACAAGACACCGCAGGGCACGGCGATTTTCCGTCTGAAGGAGCATACCCAGCGCCTGTTCAATTCGGCCAAGATTTTCCAGATGGAAGTGCCGTTCGACCAGGCCACTATCCTGGAAGCGCAGCGCCAGGTCGTGCGTGAAAACAAGCTCGACTCCTGCTACATCCGTCCGCTGATCTGGATCGGTTCCGAGAAGCTCGGCGTCTCCGCCAAGGGCAACAAGATCCACGTCGCCATCGCTGCCTGGCCTTGGGGCGCCTATCTCGGCGAAGACGGCATCACCAAGGGCATCCGCGTCAAGACCTCGTCGTTCAGCCGCCATCACGTCAACGTGTCGCTGGTGCGCGCCAAGGCGTCGGGCTACTACATCAATTCCATCCTGGCCAACCAGGAAGCGCTGGCCGACGGCTACGACGAAGCCCTGCTGCTGGACACAGACGGCTATGTGTCGGAAGGCTCCGGCGAAAACGTCTTCATCGTCAAGAACGGCAAACTCTATACTCCCGACCTTGCCTCCTGCCTCGACGGCATCACGCGCGACGCCGTGCTGACCATGGCGCGCGACCTGGGCATCGAGGTCATCGAAAAACGCATCACGCGCGACGAAATGTATTGCTGCGACGAAGCCTTCTTCACCGGCACCGCAGCAGAAATCACGCCGATCCGCGAACTCGACAACCGCACCATCGGCAACGGCGCGCGCGGACCGATCACCGAAAAACTGCAAACCTTGTTCTTCGACGTCGTGTCGGGCAAGGCCCCTCAATATCAGCATTGGCTGACACTGGTCTAATACAATCGCAACGGAGAAAATCATGAGCCAAGTTACACAAACCCAACCAGTACTGCTCGACGGCAAAGACCTTCCAGCCCATTGTCCCAACCCCAATATGCCGCAGTGGTCGTCGCACCCGCGCGTGTTCCTGGAACTGGATGACCACGGCGCCGCCAAGTGCCCCTATTGCGGCACCCAGTACCAATTGAAACCGGGCGCCGTGGTCAAGGCGCACTAACCAACTACCCAGCGATCACTGCACGCCGAAGCAACGCCAATGAAGAGGGCCGCAAGAAATGACCGGCCCTCTTTGCTTTTCCCCTCAGGAGAAAACATGTCGCGCGCCAAACTGATACAAGGTTCACCCGATGAAATCGAAGCGGCATATTACGATGCGCTCGCCAGGGCAGATCTGGAAGCATTGATGGCGCTGTGGGCCGACGATGAGGAGATCGTCTGCATCCATCCCGGGGCGCCGCGCCTGGTCGGCCACGCGGCAATCCGCAGCACCTGGGAAGACATCCTGGCACGCGGCGGACTGCATATCCAGCCGCGTCAATTGCATGCGGCGCACAGCATCACGACCGCGGTACACAGTGTGATTGAAGAGATCCGCCACCCCGACAACGCCCAGCCGGATGTGCACGTCATCGCCACCAACATCTACATGAAGACCGTCCAAGGCTGGCGCATCGTCGTACACCATGCTTCCGTCGCCCCCGGACCGGCGCCGTCGGAACCGATCGCCGAGACCATGCTGCATTGATGTACGCCTCCCGTGCTACAGTGAAAAGCCGTTGTGGCACGCTTATCGAAATTCGCACAAGCCGATGCACTATTCCGCCCCCCGCTGGCTTCCCGGCGGCAACCTGCAAACAATTTACCCCTCCGCCTTCATCGCCAGACCGCAGGTGCGTTTCCGACGCGAGCGCTGGAATACGCCCGACGACGACTTCATCGATGTCGACTTCGTCGACGGCCAGCCAGGCCGGCCGCTGGTGGTGCTGTTTCACGGACTCGAAGGTTCTTCCGACAGCCACTATTGTCGCTCGCTCATGGCGGCGGTCGCCGCGCGCGGCTGGTCGGGCGCGGTGCCGCATTTCCGCGGATGCTCAGGTGAAATCAATCTGGCGCCGCGCTTCTATCATTCCGGCGACAGTGCCGAACTCGACTGGATTCTGCGCCGCCTGATCACGCACCGCACCGCCCTCGGTGCGGGCAAGTTCTACGCTGCCGGCGTCTCGCTGGGCGCCAATGCCTTGCTGCGCTGGCTCGGCGAATCGCAGCATCAGGCGGAATTCGTCGACGCCGCCTGCTCGGTCTCGGCACCGCTCGACCTGGCCGCTGGCGGCGCGGCGTTGGCGCGCGGCTTCAACCGGATTTATTCGCACGTATTCCTGCGCACCATGCGTCCCAAGTGCCTGATCAAGCTCGAACAGTTTCCCGGTCTGTTCAGCCGCGATGCGCTGCTGCAGGCGCGCGACCTCCACACCTTCGACAATATCGTCACCGCACCGCTGCACGGCTACCGCAACACCGACGATTATTGGGACCGCGCCAGCGCCAAACACATCCTGCACGACATCACCGTGCCGACACTGGTGCTCAATGCGCAAAACGATCCCTTCCTGCCGGCACGCTACCTGCCGCAAAGCGCGGCAACCTGCGTCAAACTGGAATACCCTGAAGAAGGCGGCCATGTCGGCTTTGCCACCGGCGCGCCGCCCGGCGACCTCGGCTGGCTGCCGCAGCGCCTGCTGCATTTTTTGGAAGGGACAGGCAATGGATGACGTCGTCAGGCAAGCCATGGCCAAATGGCCGAACGTGCCGCATTGCTTCGGCTGGCTGATGCTCGACGCGCGTGGCGGCTGGCGCATGCGCGACGAACGCGCCCAGCATCTGGATCTGCCCGGCGACAAGATCGACCATCCGGCGCTGCTTGGTTTCATCAATCGCAATTACACCCATGACGCGCAAGGCCGCTGGTATTTCCAGAACGGTCCGCAGCGCGTCTACGTCGACCTGGAATTGACACCCTATGTCATACGCACCGATCCGTCGGCCGGCTTTGTTTTGCAAACCGGCGAGTCGCTTGCCGCACCAACGAACGCCTGGCTGACGACAGAAGGCAGATTGCTGCTGCAAGCGGGAGATGTGGTCGCGACACTCGACGACAGGGATGTCGCAGCGGTGCTGGCGACGCTGACCAGCGGCGGCGCAACGGCCAGCGATGAGATGATCATGGATTGGCTGGAAAAAGAAGATTCGGCCGAGTTGAACCTGCCGTGCGCCGGCCGGAACCTGCCGCTGCAACATATCGACGCCGGCAAGCTTGCCGCACAATTCGGCTTCGTCACCCGGCCGCGCGCCGAGGCGCCGGACTGACGCCCCAAAAATTCTGAGCCGGCAACAAAACGCCGATGGCAAGGAGAGATGCAACGGAGCCAGCGGCGTTTTGCTGGCGGCTCTTAGCTGCGGCCCTTGCTGTCGGCCATTTCATCCTTCCACTGCTCTTTCAGTTCACGCTCGCGCGCGTCGATCATGGCCTGATCGTAGAAGGTGGCATCCGGCGCCTTGCGCGCGATTCCCAACTGTTCCAGTGCCGCCGGCAAACTGCCCGACAACACATAGGATTCGGCCAGCGCCATGTGCTGCAAGGCTTGCTTTCCTTGGCCGGCATAGGCCTTGGCGAGCAGATCCTGGACGGCGACCTCGTGCCGGTACAGTTGCGCCTGGTCGCGCAAGTAAGCCACGGCCTGGTCGTAACGCTGGCTCTCGATCAAGGCATCGGCATACTGGTGCGCCGCCACACGTGACAAGGGAAATTGCTTGCGCGTCGCATCGGCCAACTGGAGCGCCTGGGCGCCCTGTTTTTTGGCGATCTTGATGTCGATCTCGAGATTGGCGAACAGAATGCTCGGCACCATCGGCTGCGATGCCGCGCGCGCTTCCTGCAACAGGCTTTCCGCCTTGTCATAGGAGCGCTGCAGATAGGCGGCATAGGCGAGTCCGTACTTGGACACCATGATCTGCATCTTGGTGTTCTGGCGCAATTGAGATTCGAAATATACCTGGGCAGTGCGTATGCCTTGCGCCGAACTGTCCTGCAGGATCCGCACCCGCGCGCGGATCAACTGGAAGTCGGGGTTGTCGGCGCGCTGCTTGTAGCGCTGGTCGCGGATGCGCGCCTGGATGTCGGCAATGCGCTCGGTAGTCAGCGGGTGCGTCAGCAGATACGGCGGCACCGCATCGCCGAAGTTGCGCGACGCACTTTGCAGACGACCAAAAAACGCCACCATGCCCGAGGTATCGAAACCGCCGTCGCGCAGAATTTGCAGGCCAACGCGATCGGCTTCGCGCTCGGCGTCGCGGCTGAAGTTCAGTTGCCGCTGTATCGCTACGCCGGTGCCGCCCATCATAGTCGCCATGGCGGCATCGCCGCCTACCTTGGACACGCCGGCCAATGCGCCGAGCACGATGGATGCCAGTTGGATCATGGAATTCTGCTTTTGCTGGCCGATCATGCGCGCGATATGGCGTTGCGCCACGTGCCCGATTTCATGCGCCAGCACGGAAGCCAGTTCGGATTCGCTTTGCGCCGCCAGCAACAGACCGGAGTGGACCGCGATGAATCCGCCGGGCAAGGCAAAGGCGTTCAGCACCGGATCGCGCACCGCGAAGAAAAAGAAATCGTAACCAGCCTCGCCGCGCACATCGGGACGCACCGACACCAGGTTGGAACCGAAATTGTTCAGGTATTCCAGTAGAGGGCCGTCGTCAAGATAGTCTGGATCGTGGCGGATGTCGCGCATGATCTGCTCACCCAGCTTGCGTTCCATTAACGGCGACAAGCCTTCGCGTTCGGTGTCGCCCAGCGTCGGCAACGTCTGCGCTGTGCTGGCGTTCGGCGCAACGGCAAGGGGCAAGGCAGCGACCGTCAGGACAAAGGCGACGAGCAGGGAACGCAATGTGGGACGCAACAGCGAAACGGTGCTGCTTTTTCGATCAGGAAAGACAGACTGACGCATAGACTGGCATGGGTGATAGGTTGCTTGGGTTGCTTGCAATGCCTGCTATGATACTCGCAGTAATCACTGCTTCTCATATTCCGTTGCCATGACCGATTCCAAGACCCAACATTTCACTGCCGACGCCAATCAGGGACTCACCCATTTCGACCAGGGCGGCCAGGCGCACATGGTGGATGTCAGCGGCAAGCAGGAAACCCACCGCGTGGCGATCGCCAGCGGCGTCATCAGGATGAAGCCGGAAACGCTGGCAGTCATCCAGTCCGGCACGGCAAAAAAGGGCGACGTCCTCGGCATCGCGCGCGTTGCCGCCATCATGGCGTCCAAACGCACCAGCGACCTGATTCCCTTGTGCCATCCGCTGGCGCTGACGCATGTGTCGGTCGATTTCGCCATTGATCAGGAGAACTCCAGCATCAGTTGCACCGTGCGCGTCGAAACGCAGGGCAAGACCGGCGTCGAAATGGAAGCGCTCACCGCGGTGCAGGTCGGCTTGCTGACGATTTACGACATGTCCAAGGCGATCGACCGCGGTATGGTGATGACCGATATTCGCGTGCAGGAAAAGCATGGCGGCAAATCGGGGTCGTGGTCGCAGGCCTGATATCGATCAACCGCCTCAACGTCTTGGCGCGGATGTAAAAAAAGCATGCAAGTCAGCCTTGCACGCTTTTTATTTACCTTCGCACCACGAGTATCAGCGGCAGTTCTCCGGAGCATACTTCGCAGGCAGCGTTGCCGCGCCGTCAACCGCTGTCGCCGGCGCACTCTGGCAAAGCCAGGTTATCGCGCTGGGATTGGTCGCCGAAGGGATCAGTTTCAAGGTCTTGCCGCCGACATCGCCGCCGATCTGACCGAAAGTGATGGTGATGGCCCCGCCTTGCGCGATCTGGATATCCGACACCGTCTTGAGCTCCGCGGAAGGCGTAAACTGATAGCCGGTAGCAGCTTGGTTAAACTCTGTACCGCCCTTCGCCGCAATCGTCTCTGACACTGCCATCTTGGCCGGCGTCGCCAGGTTCAGCCCCTCGGCCACCTTGGTGCGAATCAGGTAATCCCGATACTGGGGAACAGCCACCATTGCCAGAACGCCGACAATGGCAAGCACGATCATCAGTTCGATCAGGGTAAAGCCGCGCTGAGCGCTTTGTGTCTTACATACCAGCCTTGTTGCTTGCATATTGTTTTCCTATTACAAAAAAATCGCGTTTTCGGGCGCGTTGCCTGGTTATCTGGCCATGACTGCTATTTTCTCGTAGGCAACGCCGGACTCCCCGCTGAGATCATATTCGCCAATGACGAATTTGTGAACATTTTTATAAGTTGCAGGAAGGCGCTGATTGCTTTTGCCGCCTTGCCTGCACCATCGTCCTTCAAGCCTCCTGTTTTTGCGCCTTACGCGCAACCCAAGTACCGACGATGACAACGCCCACAGCGCCGACCACGCCCGGCAAACTGAGATGCAACTGCATGCCTGGCACGACGAATTCATGATACGGCAGATAGGTTTGCACCCAGTCCCGGATCGCAACATCCGAAATCAACATGCCGCCTGCCAGGTAACCGAGCAAGGCCGCACCCAGCGTGATGATCATAGGGACTTTTTCCATCAGCCTGAGCACCAGCGTGCTGCCCCAGACGATGATCGGAATGCTGACCAGGATGCCGAAAATCACCAGCAGCAGTTGATGCTCTCCAGCCTGCTCGGCCGCGCTGGCAATGGCGATGACGTTGTCCAGGCTCATCACCAGGTCGGCGACAATGATGGTCTTGATCGCCGACAACAGCTTGTCGCTGCCGCTGATATCGCCGTGTTCGTCATTGTCGCTGAGCAGCTTGGTGCCGATCCAGAACAGCAGCACGCCGCCGGCCAGCTTGATGAATGGCATCTGCAGCAAGGTCACGGCAAAGGCGATCAGCACAATGCGAATGCCGATGGCGCCGAAAGTACCCCACAGGATGCCGCGCATGCGCAGGTTATCGGGCAAATTGCGGCATGCCAATGCGATGACGATGGCATTGTCGCCGCCGAGTAAAATATCGATCAGGATGATCTGGCCGACAGCCAGCCAGTTCAATTCCATCAGAAAATCCATTTATTTCCCCCGTGATTGATGGACACCAAGAGGCTTTTACAAAATTAAGTTCGGCAGGGATGCCGACGCAGACGGTACAAGGAGGAGTACGGCAAGGAGGCACAACAACGCCAGGTTAATTTTGCAACAGCCTCTAAAGCAATATGGGGAGCCGGAGCTCCCCATATTGTTATGTCACCGGTCAGGCAGGGAAGTTCTGCCGATGTCCGGACAAATAACTTCCCATCCTGCCGCTCGTGTTGCTGTATTGCTGTTGCGACAGATGAATTACAGCACCGACTTCAGCAAACGCCCCATTTCGGAGGGGTTGCGAGTGACCTTGATGCCACACTCTTCCATGATCGCCAGCTTGGCTTCCGCCGTGTCGGCGCCGCCGGAAATCAGCGCACCGGCGTGGCCCATGCGCTTGCCTGGAGGCGCAGTCACGCCGGCGATGAAACCGACCACCGGCTTCTTCATGTTGTCCTTGATCCAGTAGGAAGCGTTTGCTTCGTCGGGACCACCGATTTCACCGATCATGATGACGGCGTCGGTATCAGGATCATCATTGAATGCCTTCATGATGTCGATGTGCTTCAGACCGTTGATCGGGTCGCCGCCGATACCGACTGCCGTCGATTGCCCCAGGCCCAGTGCAGTCAATTGACCGACGGCTTCGTAGGTCAGTGTGCCCGAACGGGACACCACGCCGATGCGGCCCTTTTTGTGGATGTGGCCAGGCATGATGCCGATCTTGATTTCGTCCGGTGTAATCAGACCCGGGCAGTTAGGGCCCAGCAGCAAGGTCTTGCTGCCGGCCTTGGCCATACGGTTTTTCAGTTCCAGCATATCGCGGACCGGAATGCCTTCGGTGATGCAGATGGCCAGATCCAGGTCGGCTTCAACGGCTTCCCAGATTGCGGCAGCAGCGCCTGCAGGCGGAACGTAAATCACGGAAACGGTGGCGCCGGTTGCCTTCTTGGCTTCGGAAACATTCGCGAAAATCGGAATGCCTTCGAAATCTTCACCGGCCTTTTTCGGATTCACGCCAGCAACGAATGCGTTCTTGCCATTCGCGTAGTCGCGGCACATGCGTGTGTGAAATTGGCCGGTTTTGCCGGTGATGCCCTGGGTGATGACTTTGGTGTCTTTATTGATCAGAATCGACATAGCTATTCCTTGTCCTATTATTTACCGTTGGCTGCAGCAACAACTTTTTGCGCAGCTTCTTCCATGCTGTCCGCCGAAATGATCGGCAGGCCGGAGTCGGCCAGCAGCTTCTTGCCGATCTCTTCGTTGGTGCCCTTCATGCGCACGACCAGCGGCACTTTCAGGGAAACGGCTTTGGACGCAGCAATAACGCCTTCAGCGATCACGTCGCAGCGCATGATGCCGCCGAAGATGTTGACCAGGATGGCTTTCAGTTCAGGGTTCTTCAGCATGATCTTGAATGCTTCGGTAACCTTCTCGGTGGTGGCGCCGCCGCCGACATCCAGGAAGTTGGCAGGTTCGCCGCCGAACAATTTGATGGTGTCCATGGTCGCCATGGCCAGACCGGCGCCGTTGACCAGACAGCCGATGTTGCCGTCGAGAGAGATGTAGGCCAGGTCGAATTTGGAAGCTTCGATTTCGGCTGGGTCTTCTTCGTCCAGATCGCGGTAAGCGACGATTTCAGGATGGCGGAACAGCGCGTTGGAGTCGAAGTTGAACTTGGCGTCCAGTGCGATGACCTTGCCGTCGCCGGTCAGGATCAGGGGGTTGATTTCGGCCAGCGATGCGTCGGTTTCCCAGTAAGCCTTGTACAGGCCTTGCAGTTGCTTGCGCGCATCGGCGATGGAACCGGCTGGTACGCCGATCTTGGCGGCGATGCTGTCGGCGTCGGCGTCGGTCAGGCCGGTGGCCGGATCGATGGCGATTTGGTGGATCAGTTCAGGGTGGCTTTCCGCAACTTCTTCGATGTCCATGCCGCCTTCGCTGGAAGCCATCAGGACCACGCGTTGGCTGACGCGGTCGGTCACCATACTGACGTACAGTTCTTTCTTGATATCTGCGCCTTCTTCGATCAGCAAGCGACGCACTTTTTGGCCTTCAGGGCCGGTTTGGTGCGTGATCAATTGCATACCAAGGATCTGGTTCGCATATTCCTTGACTTGCTCCAGGGATTTGGCGACTTTCACGCCGCCGCCCTTGCCGCGGCCGCCCGCGTGGATTTGTGCCTTGACGACCCAGACCGGACCGCCCAGGGTTTCAGCCGCCTTGACAGCGTCTTCAACGGACTGGCATGGAATGCCGCGTGGAACGGTCACGCCGAATTGGCGGAGGATTTCTTTGCCCTGATACTCATGGATTTTCATGGGAGCTTCCCTTTAAGACACTATTAAATAAAACTTACTGGATTGAAATCCGGCTGGCGGCAATACCGCACGGCGCGAATGGAGACAAGAATCCGCCGCTGTGCGTTTTCCCCGAACGAGAACGCGCATGGCCTGTACGACCGGGCAAATTGCTTAGTAGAAGGTGCAGAAAGTGCATTGGGCATAAAGAATGCCATTTGATCAACATTAATCGTTGTCGCATTGCGTGTCGTCATCGCAAAAATTACCATGACAGCCGCTAATGCGGCGCAGCAAAAACCCCGAGATTTTAGCACAGCTCGCCTCGGCTAGGCAGCAGTAGCGCCGACTACCAACTATTTTGAGGAGAATGGCTTTTCCGAACGTTACCCGGCAAAGAATCGGCCCCGATCAGTCGAGGCCATCATGTTCATCGCTCCAGGCAGTTTTGACCGCTACCTGGATCGCGCGATGGGAAAAACCACGCTGCTGAAGAAAGCGCATGCACTTGGCGCGCGTGGCCGGATCCGCCGGCGCCTCGGAGAATTTGCGCCGCAACACCTCGCGCGCACGTGCGGATTCGCCTTGCGTCAGTTCCTGCCTGACGTCGCCCAGCGCCTCGCCATTGATGCCGTGGCTTTGCAACTCGGACAGGATGCGGTTATTACCGTAACGTCCGGCGCGACGATGCACCAGCGATTCCGAAAAACGCTCTTGTGAAAGGAATTTGGATTCTTGCAGCCAATTGAGCAGGGCTTCGATATCGTCGTCATCTTGCGCGTAAGGGGTTAGCTTACGCGCAAGTTCCAGACGACTATGCTCACGTGAAGAGAGATATTTGAGCGCTCGCGCCTTCAGGCTGAGTTGCGGCCTGGGCATGGTTTAAGCCGGTACAACAAATACGGCGCAAGCGAGGACGTTCGACATCAGGATGCTTCAGCGGTAGGCGCGCCAACCAGTTCCGGCACGCCTAGCGAAGCACGCACCTTGTTTTCGATTTCGCGTGCCAGTTCCGGACGCTCCTTCAGGAAATTACGCGCATTATCCTTGCCCTGGCCGATGCGTTCGCCGTTGTAGCTATACCAGGCGCCAGACTTCTCGACGATCTTCGCTTCGGAGCCCAGATCGAGGATTTCACCTTCGCGCGACGTGCCTTCTCCATAAAGAATATCGAAGTGCGCTTCGCGGAATGGCGGCGCCACCTTGTTCTTGACGACCTTGACCTTGGTTTCGCTGCCGATGACTTCGTCACCGGACTTGATCGAACCGGTGCGACGGATATCCAGACGCACGGAAGCGTAGAATTTCAGCGCATTGCCACCGGTCGTGGTTTCCGGATTGCCGAACATGACGCCAATCTTCATGCGAATCTGGTTAATGAAGATGACCATCGTGTTGGTGCGATTGATGCTGCCGGTCAGCTTGCGCAGGGCTTGCGACATCAGACGGGCTTGCAGGCCGGGCAGGGAGTCGCCCATGTCGCCTTCGATTTCAGCGCGCGGGGTCAAGGCTGCTACCGAGTCGACTACAATCAGGTCTACGCCGCCGGAACGCACCAGCGCATCGGTGATTTCCAGTGCCTGTTCACCAGTATCTGGCTGGGAAATCAACAAGTCGGACAGGTTGACGCCGAGCTTTTGCGCGTAAGTCACATCCAGCGCATGTTCCGCGTCAATGAAGGCGCACGTGCCGCCGAGTTTTTGCATTTCGGCAATAGCTTGCAGCGTCAGCGTGGTTTTACCGGAGGATTCGGGGCCGTAGATTTCGATCACGCGGCCGCGCGGCAAACCGCCAACGCCCAGCGCGATATCGAGGCCAAGGGAACCGGTCGAGACAACCTGGATTTCCTCGATGACGGCACCGTCTTCCATACGCATGACCGAACCTTTGCCGAACTGCTTCTCGATCTGCGCAAGGGCAGCGGCAAGCGCTTTGCTCTTTTCGGAATTATTGGCGGGTTTTTTGTCGTCCATAGGGTTCTTTCAGCAAAGGGGTCGTTTGAGTCAGGCAGAGATCAACTAGACAGTACTGTATAAAAAAACAGTTGTTCGTGCAAGCTCTTTTTTGTCTGTTGTGCTTTTGCGGCAAAGTCGTGGTCGGAAATGCAAGCAATGACGGAAGAATCGCACATCCAAACAAGCTTTTCACAATACTCTGTTAGTATCCGCGCCAATTATAACGATGTTGCAGGTACGAATCCTGCTGGCAAACGGAGAGCCCCGCCCCTTCGGGGGAGCAGCGGGTCGAAACGGTAATCGCCGCATTGTGTGGAATATCTAGGATTTCCGGCGGATATTCCGCGTATCTGGTATACATTGCCATCTAGTAATATTACGAGTTTTCTGCTTCCCTTTATGACCTTGGTTCCATTCAGCCGCATCAGCAGCCTGCGTTCGCTCATCATCGATGACATGCCCGCGATGCGCCAAAACATCCGCATGCATCTGGGCCAACTCGGCATCACAAAAGTCGACCAGGCCGGCACGCCCGACGAAGCGATCCGCTTTGTGGAGGCCAGCGCCTACGACCTGATCGTGTGCGACTACAACCTGAACAAGGAAACCAACGGCCAGCAGTTGCTCGAGTTTTTCCGTACGAAAAACCTGTTGCCGCCGACGACCATGTTCGTCATGGTGACTGCCGAAAGCGGTTACAACCTGGTTGCCAGCGCCGCCGAATTCCAGCCCGACGCCTACATGCTCAAGCCGCTGACCGCGTCCAAGCTGGCCGAACGCATCGACCGCCTGCTGGAAAAGCAGAATATCCTGCTGCCCATCAACGACAAGCTCAAGCGCAAAGATGAGGCCGGCGCCATTGTCGAATGCGACAACGTGCTCAAGAGCGCCCCAAAATGGATTGTGGACATCCTCAAGATCAAGGGCAACCTGCTGATCGAATTGCGCCGCATCGAAGAAGCCCGCGCCGTCTATGGGCAAGCGCTTGAGATGCGCGACGACCTGGTATGGGCCAAGATCGGCATGGCGCGCTGCGATATCGCGGCGGGTCAGTTCGACGCCGCCAAGGTGCTGGTGCAAAACGTGCTGGCGCAGAATTCGCAATACATCGAAGCCTATGACCTGCTGGCACAGATCGAGGAAGCCAAAGGCAACCAGGCCGAAGCGCTGGAAGCCTTGTCGCGCTCCTCCGCCATCATCCCTTCGGCGCGACGCAGCCGCATGGTAGGCGATGCCGCTTACCGTGTGGGTGACCTGGAACAGGCCAAGGAAGCCTTCGACAAGGTGCTCAAGCACACCAAGGGTTCGTTGACGGCCCAGCCCGGCGACCTGCTGACGCTGGCCCAGGTCCATGTCGACACCGGCGACGCCGCCGCCGCGCTGCAGTTGCTGTCGACTGCGCCGAGGCGCTATGCCGAATCGAAGATGTTCAATTCGGCGCAATCGGCCGTCGCCGCGCAAGCGCACGTCAAACTCGGCAATCTCGACGCCGCGGAGAAAGCTTTCGAAGCGTCAAAAATCGCCGCCGAGGGCGCGCCCTCCGAAATGGCCACACTGGCGCTGGCCAAAGCCGCCTTCTCGATGGGCCGGGACGAAGAAGGCGCGCAACTGATTTCGGAAGCGGTGAAATCCGACCACGAGAACAAGACCTTGCTGGCTCTGGCGCGCAAAGTGCTGGCCGATTGCGGCAAGGAAGAGATGACCGACACGCTGGTGGACGGCGCCGTCAAGCAGTGCATGACGATCATCGCCGAAGCCAATGCCCTGATGCGCAGCGCCAAACCGGACGAATCGCTGGTCAAACTGGAAGAAGCCCTGCACAGCATGCCGGAAAATACCGGCGTGCTGATGGCCGCTGCGCAGTTGCACCTGCTGTGGATGAGCCAGCGCGGCATCAATCAGGAATATGTCAAGCGCGTCAACCGTTACCTGAATACCCTGGACCGCCTGATCCCGGGCAACGACCGCGTCAGCAAAATGCATAAATTCCTGCGCGACACAGTGGCCAAAGCCGCTCAAAAAAACTGACAATATGGACGCCAAACTCGCCGCCATCATCGTTCACGACATCAAGAATTCGCTCGGCGTGCTCGAAGGCGAACTGCGCGCGCTGGCGGCCGATTCCGCCGATGAGCGCGCCGGCCACGCGCATCTGACCTGCCTCACCCTGCAAGAAAAACTCATCGGTTTCCTGACCTTGTACAAAGCGTCCTCGCAAGGCCTGACAGCGCAGATCGAAGCGCTGTCGCCGCAAGATTTCCTGCGGGGCTTGCTGCGCCATCTGACAATCAACCAGTCAGGCCTGGATGTCGTCATCAATGAAAACGACATGCCGCTGGTCGCCTTCTTCGATGAGAACCTGGTCGGCCTGGCGCTCGAAGCCGCACTGCAAAACGCCACGCGTTTCGCACGTTCACGCATCGAACTGGCCTGCCGCAAGGACGGCAACGGTATCGTTTTCAGCGTGCGCGACGACGGCCCCGGCATCGGCACGCAGGAAGCCAAACCCTCCACTGGCCTCGGCATGGATCTGTGCAAGGCGATTGCCGGCGCGCATCACAAGGGCGACAAGAAGGGCGAAGCCCTGCTCGCCAATCATCCCGATGGCGGCGCCCAGTTCGAACTTCACCTGCCTTGACGCGATCACGCACGCCAACGACGTCGATACGCGCACATGCGCCAGGCAAATAAGCTAGCGCGAAAAAAATCGTTCTTTTTCCCGGACTTCGTCCGTAGAGTGTGACCCGAAGGGGACCGCCGCGCCTTTGTTTATGCGCGCGTCCTGCCGGGACACGAACAAGAAAAGGACATCATGCAACGCCGACATTTTCTCCGCCTGACCGCTGCCGCCGCAGCAGCATTGAGCCTACCCGCCCAGGCGCAAACCGGCAAACCGGCGCAAGTGCGCATCGGCTATCAGAAATCCTCCACGCTGCTCACCGTCATCAAGGCCAACGGCGCGCTGGAAAAGCGGCTGACGCCGCTCAACATCAAGATTGGCTGGCACGAATTTTCCAGCGGCCTGCCACTGCTGGAAGCGCTCAACGTCGGCGGCGTCGACCTCAGCGCCGACGTGGCCGACACCGTCCCGGTGTTCGCCCAGGCCGCCGGCGCCAAACTGACTTATCTGGCGCAGGAAGCACCCTCGCCGTCGGCGCAAGCCGTCATCGTGCGCAATGATTCACCGATCAAGACGATCGCCGATCTGAAGCGCAAGAAAATTGCCGTGACCAAGGCCGCCGGCGTACATTACCTGTTGATCGCGACACTCGAAAAAGCCGGCCTGAAATTCAGCGACATCGACGTCGCCTATCTCACGCCCGCAGATGGCCGTGCCGCCTTCGAACGCGGCAGCGTCGATGCCTGGGTCACCTGGGATCCTTTCCTCGCCGGCGTGCAAAAGCAGACGCCGGTGCGCATCCTCTCCGACGGCCGCAATATCGCCGACTATCAACGCTATTACCTGGCCTCGACGCCGTTTGCGGAAGCGCATCCGGAAGTGTTGGCGATCGTGTTCGACGAATTGAAAAAGACCGGATTGTGGGTGCGCCAGAACCCGAAGGAAGCGGCTGCTTTCCTGGCCCCAATCTGGGGGCTCGATGCACCGACGATCGAACTGGCGAACAGCCGCCGCAGCTATGAGGTGCGTGCGGTAGTGGTGAACGCATTGGGCGAACAGCAGCGCATCGCCGACACGTTTTTCGCCGCCGGTTTGTTGCCAAGGAAAGTCAACGCAACCGACGTTGCGATCTGGAAGCCGGCATAACCGGAGTACAGATCATGGACTGGCTTGACGCAACCACAGCGATATTGGCGATTGCCGCCGTGCCGCTGGCCTTGCGTTATCCCTTGCGGGGGCAAGGCGGCGAAACCTCGTGCGGCTGCGCCGGCGAGGAGCAAACGATTCCTCGGGCGGAAGAGCCGCCGCAAGAGCGGCAACTCCGTTCCTGACTATGCCAGGCTGGCCCGTACGCTGATGTCGGCCTTCAACACTTTCGATACCGGACATCCCTTTTTGGCCTGATCGACGGCTTCGTCGAACTTGGCCTGGTCGGGATTCTGCAATTTGGCCTTGACCTCCAGCACGATGGCCGTAATGGCAAAACCGTTTTCGACTTTTTCCAGCGTCAGCGTGGCGTTGGTGTCGATGCGCTCCGGCCCGAGGCCGGCCTTGCCGAGCCGGCTCGACAGATCCATCGAGAAACAGCCCGCATGCGCGGCGGCGATCAATTCTTCCGGATTGGTGCCGACGCCATTTTCAAAGCGCGCGGTAAACGAATATTGCGTCGCGTCCAGCGTCTTGCTCTCGGTGCTCAGCGCGCCGCTACCGTCCTTCAGGCTGCCGTTCCAGACGGCGGAAGCTTGTCGTTGCATGGCATTCTCCTTGACACAAAACATCATCATGCGACCATCGCCCGCCGTGCGGCATAGGACAAGCGCGCAACCCGACGTAAGAGTTCCGGAGACGTAAAAAAAGCCGCTCCGAAGAGCGGCTTCCAATTCAATCAAACAGCCGATCAGGACAATTGCTGAATGCCTGCCAATACCCAGCCGCCGTTGCCGGAGACCGGTTTCGACAAGTTCCAGATTTCGCTGAACTGAGTCGGCGACGCATTCTGATCTTCCTTGATGAAGCCGAAGAACTTCACGCTTGCCAGGTAGTCGTTGCCGACGGTTTCCACGCCCAACATCTCCGCATCCAGCGAGACCACATCGGTGTGATTGGCCGAGGCGCCGCGTTCATGCAATTGCAGCTTCAGTTCGCCGAACATTTCCGGCGTCGTGAATTCGCGGATGTCGTTGGCGTCGCCCTTGTCCCAGGCGGCCTGCAAACGGATGAAGTAAGTCTTGGCGTTGCGTACAAAACCGACCGTATCGAAGTCCGCAGGAATGCCGTAAGACGATTGTTCCGCCACGGCAGCACCGCCGCCAAACGACGCGCCTTGCAGCGCCTTCGGCGGTTGCGCCGGTTCCAGCAGCGAGCCGATGGCAGGAGTCTGGTTGCCGGCGTTGCCCTGGTCGGCGCCATGCGCGGCGGCGTAGACCGGACGCTCATTGCTGTTGCCTTCCGATTTGCGGCGGAACATGCGGTAGATGAACATCGCGGCAAATGCCAGCAACGCGACCATCAGAATGGTGCTGATCATGCTGGCCATGGCGCTGCCCAGACCGAAGTGCGACAGCAACGCGCCCAGACCCAGACCCAGCAATGCGCCGCCGAGAATGCCCTTCCATGGACTAGGCTTCGGTGCGGTGGCGGCCGGCGCCGCTGCGGGTGCCGCCGGTTTGGCCGGCGCAGCCTGGTTCTGCTGCATCGGGCTTTGCGCCTGACGGCTGGCGCCCGACGACTGCTTGCCGAACGAGCCGCCGCCGCCGAGACGCTTGGCCTCGACGCTGCTGATGCCAACCGATAGGGTCATCGCAGCCACTATCAGCGCGACAAATACTTTTTTCATGCTATCTCCTGAGATGGAATGTGATGCGAAGGTGGTCGCATCGGCCGTAAAACAATGGAAAATATGTGTTCCTGCCTGCGCCGGTTCAGGCACGCGGATCGGGGACGATGAGCAAGACGCGCACAGCACACACGTCGTCAGCTATCGCCGCAATACGGGCGAGAACCGGGAATTGCCGCGAACGGCAAGGAAGGGATCAGACCCGCGGCGGACGGCCGGCGGGGGGAAGGAAAGGCGGTTGACTGGCGGCGTCGCTACGCAGCGCCGGCGCCAAGGTGGCCGAATCGACGACAAACACCAGCGCCGGATTAAGCACGGTTTCATCGCCGACGCCGGCGTGATTGGAAAAATCTTCACTGTCCGCATACGAGGTGTCGTCGTCGCGGTCGGCCTGGTCGGGTAAGGTTTGCTGCTCGTCGGCTGCCGCAGTGGCGGCATCGGTACCGGCAACTTCCGCCAGGAGTTGTTGCAGTTGCTGTTGCTGGGCCTGTTGCACCTGCAACTCCAGCGCTGCCGAATCGATGCCGGTCTTGTACGTCAGCATCCCTGCAAAGACTTGCACGGGCAGCAAACAGATCAGCAATAGGGCAAACAGGCGCGTCATCGCAGTTTTCAGACAATCAACTCGAAAAATTATACCAAGAGTTAGGCAACATGCGGGCGTTTCGCTGATTTATCAAGGGCTTATCGGCAATATGACGGAATTTTGCGTTAGCGCAAGGCAGTCTTGATTATGCATTGCAATAGCGATCGATTTAGTAGAATATGCAGAAAAATATCGCAATATTCCTACAATAATTTGAGACAGCGCCGCCTACCCGTGCGGATCATAAACCATGCGTATCCTGCTTGCAGAAGATGACAGTGTCCTGGCCGATGGTTTGACGCGCTCGTTGCGTCATTCGGGATATGCCACCGATTGCGTCAAGAATGGCGTCGAGGCTGATTCGGCCTTGTCGACGCAAGACTTCGATCTGCTGATTCTCGACCTCGGCCTGCCCAAGATGTCCGGGCTGGAAGTGCTGCGCCGCCTGCGTGCGCGCAACTCGCGCCTGCCGGTATTGATCCTCACCGCCGCCGATTCGGTCGAACAGCGCGTACAGGGCCTGGACCTGGGCGCCGACGACTACATGGCCAAGCCGTTTGCGCTGTCGGAACTGGAAGCGCGCGTGCGTGCCCTGACCCGGCGCGGCGCCGGCGGCGGTCCGACCGTGATCCGCCACGGCTCGCTGAGCTACGACCAGGTCGGCCGCATCGCCTACATCGGCGAGCAGATGCTCGATCTTTCCGCACGCGAACTGGGACTGCTCGAAGTATTATTGCAGCGTACCGGGCGGCTGGTTTCCAAGGAACAGCTAGTGGATCATTTATGCGAATGGGGCGAGGAAGTCAGCAATAATGCGATCGAAGTCTATGTCCACCGCCTGCGCAAGAAAATCGAAGTCGGCGGCATCCGCATCGCCACCGTGCGCGGCCTCGGTTATTGCCTCGAAAAACTGCCCGACTCCATCGCGAGCGTCGGCATTGCCAGCAACGCTTGAGCGTTTCCTTGGCGCGGGCACGGGGGGTTTCCATGCCTGACGCACGCGATACAAACAACTCAGGCAACGTCGGCGATGCCGCCGCCCCGCAAGCGCCGGCAGTCTCCGCCAAAGGCAAGCGCCGCGCCGCCATCGCCACCCAGCCGGAAGAACGGATCCAGCGCTCGCTGTTCGGCGAGATCCTCGACTGGATGCTGGCGCCGCTGCTGCTGCTGTGGCCGATGAGCATCGCCATCACTTATCTGATCGCGCAGTCGATCGCCAACCAGCCGTTCGACCGTGCGCTGGAAGACAGCGTGACCGTGCTAGCCCAGCAAGTCTCCGAAGTCAACGGCAAAACGGTGGCGCGTCTGCCGGTATCGGCGCGCGATCTGCTGCGCGCCGACGACATCGACAATATCTACTTCCAGATCACCGGTCCGCGCGGCGAGTTCGTCGAAGGCGATCGCGACATGCCGCAACCGCCGGTCGAGGAAGACAAGCCCATCGGTGCGGTACAGTTCCGCAACGACATCCTGCATGGCAACGACGTACGCATCGCCTATACGCAAGTCGACCTGCGGCGCACCTCCGAGCAGCGCGCGGCTTCTTCGCGCGAGCCGCGCCTGGCGACGGTGCAGGTCGGCGAAACGCTTGAAAAACGCGCCCAGCTCGCCAATGAAATCATCAAGGGCGTGATCCTGCCGCAGTTCGTGATCCTGCCGGTGGCGTTGGCGCTGGTCTGGTTCGCCCTGTCGCGCGGCCTGTCGCCGCTGTCCGAATTGCAGCAGCGCATTCGCGCGCGCCGCCCGGACGATCTCAGTCCTATCGATTCCGGCCAGGTGCCGGAAGAAATCTCGCCGCTGGTGCGTTCGCTCAACGACATGCTGGCGCGGCTGTCGCAAACCATCGCGCTGCAAAAACGCTTCATCGCCGACGCCGCGCACCAGATGAAAACGCCGCTGGCCGGCATGCGCATGCAATCCGAACTGGCCTTGCGCCAGACCGACAAGGCCGACGTGCATCGTTCGCTGGAACAGCTCGCCAAGAGTTCCGAATCAGCCACGCGGCTGGTCAATCAGTTGCTGTCGCTGGCGCGCGCCGAGAACCAGACGCCGGAGATGTCGCCATTCCAGCCGATCGAACTGTCCGAACTGGCACGCAACGTGGTGCAAGACTGGGTACCGATGTCGTTCACGCAGCGCATCGATCTCGGCTTCGAGCAACCCGGCCATCCGATCATGATCTCGGGCAATCCTGTCATGCTGCGCGAACTGCTCAGCAATCTGCTCGACAACGCCCTGCACTACACACCCGCGCTGGGCAGCGTGACCGTGCGCGCGCGCGCCGATGAAGAGACCGGACAAGCGTTCCTGGAAGTCGAAGACACCGGCCCGGGCATCGCGCCGACCGAGCGCAGCCACGTCTTTGAACGCTTTTACCGCATCCTCGGCACACATACCGCGGGCAGCGGCCTGGGACTGGCCATCGTGCGCGAGATCGCGCAACAGCACGAAGCCACGGTCGAGATACTGAACAATCCGCGCAGCATGGATCCCAAAGCGCCGGGCTGCCTGTTCCGTGTGACGCTGCACATGACCCCGCGCCAGATTTTCATCGACGATATTGGCTGATATGGAACACAAGACAGCATCCGCAACCCCGCCCTCGCCATCCAGCTACTGGGACAAGACACGCCGCCTGACGTTGGCGCTGCTGGGCCTGTGGTTTGTGGTGACCTTCGGCGCGGTATTCTTCGCGCGCGAGCTGAACCACGTCCACCTGTTCGGCTGGCCGCTCTCGTTCTACATGGCGGCGCAGGGAATCATGCTGGTTTATCTCGCCATCGTGACGGTCTACACGATATGGATGGGCCGCGCGGAACGACAATTTCAACATCAGACCGGCGAGCAGGCGCATGGAGAGTAACAAGAATTTTTCCCGGCGCCTGACGCGCTACTATTCCTGGTACACGGTCGGCTTCATCCTGTTCCTGCTGGTGCTGGCCGTGCTCGAGCACGAGGGCATGCCGCGCGCCTGGATCGGCTACCTGTTCATGTTCGTGACGATCGCGCTGTATGCCGGCATCGGCGTGGTCAGCCGCACCTCCGACGTGCCGGAATACTATGTCGCCGGACGGCGCGTACCGGCGCTGTTCAACGGCATGGCGACGGCGGCCGACTGGATTTCGGCGGCGACCTTCATCAGCCTGGCCGGCGGCTTGTACCTGCAAGGCTTCGACGGCCTCGCTTACATCATGGGGTGGACCGGCGGCTATTGCCTGGTGGCGCTGCTGATCGCGCCCTATCTGCGCAAGTTCGGGCAATACACGATCGCCGATTTCCTCGCCGAGCGCTATGCCGGACGCTACAGCGGCAACATCGTGCGCATCCTGGCGGTGATCGCCACCATCATCATTTCGTTCACGTATGTGGTGGCGCAAATCTATGGCGTCGGGCTGATCACATCGCGCTTTACCGGCATCGATTTTTCGATCGGCATTTTCCTCGGGCTGGCGAGCATTCTGGTCTGCTCCTTCCTCGGCGGCATGCGCGCGATCACCTGGACCCAGGTGGCGCAGTACATCATCATCCTGTTCGCCTATCTGATTCCAGTGATATGGCTGTCGGCCAAGCACACCAGCGTGCCGGTGCCGCAAGTGGCCTACGGCTCGGTGCTGCCCAAGCTGCACGCCGCCGAAAAACGCATCGCCGACGATCCCAAGGAAAAGGAAGTCAGCGCCATCTTCCAGGCGCGCGCCGACGACTACGACAAGAAACTGAAAAATCTGCCGCAATCATGGGAAGAAGGCCGCATCGACGCCCAGCATCACATCGAGGAAATCAAACGCAACGTCCACGCCTCGCTGGCCGACATCAAGAGCGCCAGCCGCGCGCTGAGCGCCTATCCCAAGACGGTGGAAGAAGCCGAACGCAAATGGAACGACGCCAAGGCCCACAACCTCGCTCGCGCGCAACCGCCGGTGTCGCAGACCGAACCCTTCCCCGGCAAGGACGAGGACGCCGCCAACATCAAGCGCAACAATTTCCTTGCGCTGGTGTTTTGCCTGATGATCGGCACCGCCGCGCTGCCGCACATCCTGATGCGCTACTACACCACACCGTCGGTGCATGAAGCGCGCAAGTCGGTGTTCTGGACGCTGTTTTTCATCATGCTGATCTACATCACGGTGCCGGCGCTGGCGATCCTGGTGAAGTACGACATCTACACCTCGCTGGTCGGCAGCACGTATTCGCACCTGCCCGATTGGGTTTACTACTGGGCCAACATCGACAAGGTCAATCCGCTGGTCAGCATCACCGACCTGAACCATGATAGCGTGGTGCAACTCGGAGAGATCGCGCTCGACGGCGACATCATCGTGCTGGCCACGCCGGAAATCGCCGGCCTGCCCTATTTCATCTCGGGCCTGGTGGCGGCTGGCGGACTGGCGGCGGCGCTGTCGACCGCCGACGGCTTGCTACTGACCATTTCCAACGCGCTCTCGCACGACGTGTATTACAAAGTCATTGATCCGACTGCATCGACGCAAAAACGCGTGACGATTTCCAAGCTGCTGTTGCTGGTGGTGGCGCTGCTGGCGGCCTATGCGGCGTCATTGAAACCGGGCGACATCCTGTCGATGGTGGGAGTGGCGTTTTCGCTGGCGGCGTCAACGTTGTTTCCGGCGCTGGTGTTCGGCATTTTCTGGAAGCGCGCCAACCAGCCCGGCGCCATCGCCGGTATCGTCGCCGGCTTCGTGATGTGCGTGTACTACATGCTGCACACGCATCCGGCTTTCGGCGGCAACGCGGCCAACCAGTGGTTCCACATCGCGCCGATCTCGGCCGGCCTGTTCGGCGTGCCGGTAGGCATTGTGGCGCTGATCATCGTCAGCCTGCTGACGCCGCCGCCGGATGAGAGAACCATGGCGTTGATCGACCACATCCGCACGCCTTGAATCGCAAGCCTTCCCGGACAACCCTGACGCCTGCGGGATTTTGCCATGCTGTCCCCCTCCCCTGTTTGTTCCGTCCTGACTTTATTTCGCGGCGATGCATTCCACTTCAACACGCGCGCCCAGCGCCAAGCCGTTGGCGCCGAAAGCGCTGCGCGCCGGGTAAGGCTTGCTGAAATAGGATTTATAAATGGCGTTGAAGACGGACCACTCCGCCATGTCGGCAAGAAAAACCGTACATTTGACGACGTCGCTCATCTTGTAGCCGTTGGCTTCCACCGATGCCTTGAGGTTTTCCATGACTTGCCTGGCTTCCGCCTGGATGCCTCCTGGGACCACCTTGCCGTTGCCGCCGACATCGCCGATCTCGCCGGAAAAATAAGTCAGGCCGCCAACGCGCACCGCATCGGAAAACGGCAAATCGCTGAAACGACCTGAGTCCAGGAACTCGACATGCTGCCTTTGCTTCGACGCCTGGACAGCAGTCACATCGGCGGCCGATGCCAAGCTGGACAACAAGCCGGCAGCAAGGCCCGCGATCAATACGGCGATCACTTTCATCTCTCTTCCTTATGCGAAGTTACAGGGACAAGCTTATTGGTACACCATGGTGAAGATCATCATCCCGTTGGCACGCCCCGGCGAGACGGTAGCCGACGACGCCGGCTTGACGTAGCGCGCCCACAGCGGCACCGCAAAGCTGCCGCCGGTGGCGCTGTTGTAGCCATAGCTGTTCAAGAGGATCTGCGTGTCGTAGGAAGGAATGGTCTGGGTGGGGCCCATTCCCAACTGGATGCCGATGCCCTGAGCCGTGGCCACATCGCTGGGATTATTCAGCTTGAACACTTTGTTCACGCTGTCGAGCCAGCCGGTGGACGGTGTGGCCAGCACGACGCTGACGCGGTTCAGCCCGGCCGGGCAATTGTTGATGTTGAGATTCTGGTTCTGCCAGTTGCCGTTACGTGTGCCCGATCCCTGGAAGGTGCTCAGCGGCACCGAGCCCATGTTGAACGTCACGTCTGGGGTCTGGCAGGTGCTTTCAATGAAAGTAACACCGGTATAGTTAATGTCGTGGGTAAATCTCAGAGGCTGTGAGGCATCGGGAACGATAGGACTGTTTGATACCAACAACTGAAACCGGATGCCTGATCGGCCGACAGTCCCGCTTGACATGCTTTTTCCATCCAAGGATTGCGTACCGCTGCGAATCAGCGCCAACGACACGCTCCTGGATGCGTTGAGAGTATTAGGCTCTGCATTGGCACTAAAGACACCTCGTCCCTGTTGCGATTGATTGTTATATAAGGCGGACCCCACGAAGGTCTCCTGAGTGCCAGGAGTGGACCAGGGAAGAGTGCCAGCCTGCAAAGATGTCGTATCGGTGAATCGTACAATAATGCCGACTCCATCGACATTGGTGTTGATCAAGGCATAGTTTGTACCGCCATTATTGATTCTGTTGGAGGTGGCCACGGCCAAATCCAACCATAAAATCGCCGCGTTGTTTCGTGGGAAAGAACAACGCCAGTTATCCGCGGCCGACACTCCCACCCACCCCGTCAACAGCGTCCCTACAGGCGCATCCCGAGGGACTCTGACCGTGGCAGGAAAATTGGCTTGTACCGAGCCCGGACCATTGATTGAACAAGAATACTGCGCCAGCGCGACATGACTTGCCCCTGCCAACAACAGCAAGGCAAACAGCTTCGCCACGGCGCGCATTGCCTTGGCGCGGGAAAAAGAAAATATCGTACTGGGCAGAGATCGGAACATGGGAGCGTCGTCAGGTTATGAAGAATAGCAAGGCGCAAATTGTGCCGCCGTTCCCCCGCCCCGGTCCATAAGAAAACTCTCAAACAGGTTCCCGCACCGTTGCCCAAGGAAAGCGCATCAAATTCCCAGCCATCATCCGAGCATGCATTCGCCCTCCATGTCACTGACGGCGACGAATATGTCGCGACATCGGCATGCCGGCGGTCCGGGCATCGCGCCTGCGTCCCCGCCGCACCTCCATCGGTCGAACGCAAGAAATTTCCAAATAGAAATTGATGGCAGGCATTTCAACACTTTCGCAACAATAATTTTTTTAAGTATTTCCTCATATTTATTTGAGATTCAAAATATGAACATGTCGTTACCGCCTAGGCAAACACAGGACGCTGAAGCAAGAGGTTTTAAATTCATTTTTTTAACTTTTTGAGAGGACGATCATGAACAAACACATCACCCTGCTTTCCGCCCTGGCTGCCTCCTTGCTGCTTTCCGCCGCCGCCCAGGCTGCCGACACCGCCGAACTGAAGGTCAAGGGTGTCATCAAGCCATCGGCCTGCACGCCGACATTGACCGCCAGCGGCGTGGTCGACTACGGCACAATGACCGCCTCCACCTTGAAGCCCGGCATCTACACCACGCTGCCGGAGAAACAGGTCTCCATGACCGTGACCTGCGACGCACACACGAAGGTGGCTTTGCTGTTCACCGACAACCGCGCGGCAACGCGGGTAACCGGAATCGTGGGCTCCACCGAACGTTTTAACTTCGGCCTGGGCAGCGTCGCCGGCAAGAATATCGGCGGATACACCATCAAGTTCGATTCGTCGACCACCATAGACGGCGTGACGGTAGCCAACCTGCACTCGACAGATGCCGGCGCGACATGGAGCACCAACACAGCCTATGCCGACACCACCGGGACTTATATGTCGTTTGCCACTTCCGGCACCACGCCGAGCGCCGGCAAGGTATTCACCGTCGCCCTGAACGTGCAGGCGGTGATCAACAAGCCGGAAAACTTGCCCACGACGCAAGATATCCCTCTGGACGGCTCCACCACTATTGAAGTCAAGTATTTGTAATTTTTACCGCCGTCGGCCAAGGCCTGTTCTCGTACTTGAGAGCGGGCCTTTTTCATGCCCGGAGATTGTACGCGGCCAACAGAACGCAGTTTATTCTCATTTTTTTGAGAATTTTCCCATATAAATCAAGACTCCGAATCTTCAGAATAACGTCATTGCCTGCACACACACAACGAGACGTGACGGCAACAATCTTTCATCAATTTAAGGATCCGATCATGAAAAAAATTGCTCTGTTGTCCACGCTGGCTCTTGCCCTGACAGTTTCTTTTGGCGCCCAAGCCGCCGACACCGCCGAACTGAAGGTCAAGGGCGTCATCAAGCCGGCCGCCTGCAAGCCGAATTTCTCCAGCGGCGGCGTGGTCGATTACGGCGATATCCCGGCCGCGTCATTGACCGCAGGCCAATACAAAAAACTCGTCACCAAACAAGTCGATTTCCGAATCGACTGCGACGCCGCCACAAAGATGGCGATCAAGTTGACCGACAATCGTGCCTCCTCGCGCGTGCCGGGCATTACCGGTGCTGCGACAGATCCGTATAACTACGGCCTGGGCACCGTGAATGGGAAACAGGTCGGCGGCTATTCCTTGTCATTCGACGCCTCGACCATGACCGACGGCAATAGTGTGCGCAATATTTTTTCGCCCGACGGCGGCAAATCCTGGTACGGCGGCGCAGTCAACATCCAGCATGACGGCGAATACTTCTCGTTCGGCGACACAAACAACCTGCCGGTGGCGTTCAAGCAACTGACCGCGAAGATCAACATCGACACGGTCCTGAACAAGCCGGAAAACCTGAATCTGAGCAATGACGTCCCATTGGACGGCTCCAGCACTATCGAAGTCATCTATCTCTGATCCGCCGGCCCGGTACAACCAGAGAAAAGCCCGTCTTTTGAGAAAAGGCGGGCTTTTCTTCAAGACGGCAAGATGCGCTTACGGCGGCGTATCGGTGCCGCTGAACACAGACTGGACCATGCCTTTCAGCACGGGCAGCACGTCCGCCTCGCTCGCCGCAGGTCGCTTATGTGCGTAGGCGTCGCCAACGGCTCGCGGGTCTTTATGATGTTGGCATCGGTAGCGCGGGGGCTTGTTCTCTAGCATTGGCACAAACGCATCTAGAATATTTTTATAGTTTTTTTGTTTTTTTCTTGCAACCGCCCGCTATTTTTGAGACTTTTCTTATGTCAATCAATGATATAAATCTTCAAAATAGCGTCATTGCCTACACACATACGACGAGACGTGACGGCAACAATCTTTCATCAATCCAAGGATTTGATCATGAAAAATATTGCTCTGTTGTCCACGCTGACCGTTGCCCTGACCGCTTCTTTTGGCGCCCGGGCCGCCGACACCGCCGAACTGAAGGTCAAGGGCGTCATCAAACCGGCGGCTTGTACCGCCTCGCTTGCCGGCGCCGGCATTGTCGATTACGGCAACATTCCAGCGTCCCAACTTAACGCCACCAACCCCACTGTCCTGTCTGAGAAAACGCTGTCGTTTTCCCTCAACTGCGATGCGGCTACTCAGATTGCGATCAGGCTGACCGACAACCGTTCAAGCTCCGTCGTTACCGGCATTGTCAAGAATATCAGTTCGCGTCTGACCGATACCGGCGCTTTTGGTCTGGGAAAATTCGACGGCAAAAACCTCGGCATCTATAGCGTCAAGCTGGACAATGTCCGTGGCGACAGCAAGCGTGCCTCCCTTATTTTTTATAAGCAAAAAAACACTGACAACTGGTCCGTCGCCTCCAACGGTGCGGCGGTAGGAAGCGGCAGCTATTTTGCCGGCGATATGAAATCATGGGGTTGGCTCTCGAATACTCCTGCAGCTTACAAAACAATTACCGGTGACCTGAGCGTGCAAGCCGTACTCGACAAATCCTCCAATCTGCCTACGGGCAACAACATCCCGCTCGATGGCTCCGCCACATTGGAAGTGGTTTACCTGTAACCGGTGATCGCCCGTTCGGGGCGAAGCCCATCCGCCTTGGCGCGGGTGGGCTTATTTGTTTGCCGATCCAGTCCTTCCCGCCAGATCAGGCTACTGGCCTGTCAATAAAGGCTCCTGCTTTTCGTCTTTGGGCATGACCGTCACGGCCACCTGCATGGTTTGCTGGCCGCCGCCGATCAGCACGCCGCGCAGCGGCGAAACGTCGAGAAAATCGCGTCCCCAACCCAGCGTGATGTGGCTGATGTCGGGAAAGATGCCATTGGTCGGATCGGCATCGATCCAGCAACCCGGCCGGCTGTCAACGCTGGGGCAATACACCGATACCCAGGCATGCGAGGCATCGGCGCCGATCAGGCGCACCTGCCCTGGCGGCGGCTGCGTCAGCAGGTAGCCGCTGACGTAGCGCGCCGACAATCCCAGCGAACGCAGGCAAGACAGCATGAAGTGGGCGTAGTCCTGGCAGACGCCGCGCTTGTTGACGAAAACTTCGGTGACCGGCGTCGACACCGTGGTGGCCTCGGGGTCGAAAGTGAATTCGTTGAAAATGCGTTGCATCAAGGACTCGATGCCGGCCAACAAAGGCAAACCGGGCGTAAAGCATTCGGCGGCATAGCGCGCGAATTCGCGCTTGATCCTGACGTGCGAAGACTCAAACATGAAGCACGAAGCTTCCAGCATGTCGGGCGGCAGGCTCCGGCCGGCGTGATACGACAAGGTCTCGGCAACCTGCTCCCATGCCGGCGTGGATGCCGGCAACATGCGCGAAGAAATGTCCACCCATGACTCGGCATACACATCGAGACTGGTGTGATCCTGATCGAGGGAAAACGACTGCAACGCATTGCCGAAGCTGTCCGTATAGAGGTTGATCAGGTTGGCCGGGCCCGGCAGGATGTTGATGAAATGCGACGTGCAGGTCTGCCACGGCAGCGAGCGCGGCGTCAGGCGCAACACCTGATGCGACAGACGCACCGGTACCGCGTACTGGTAATTGGTCTCGTGGACGATGTGATAAGCGGCGTCGGTCATCTTTACACTCCCTGGCTGACCGGCGCGCTAAGCGGCGTGAAGAAATGCCGTGCGAGATCGTCCGTCAATGAGAAGCCCGCGCCCGCCGCTTCGCGCATGAGCTGGATCAGGCGCGCAGTGGCGGCTTCCGAAGTGGCCGAGTCGCGCGCAAAATCGGGCAGCGCAAAACTGTTGAGCTGTTCGCTCAGATGCGCCGGAATATTCATGCTGAGAATACCGAGCTGCTGCGCGATGTCGGTCAGATAATGCTGCAACATGCGGAACTGGTAAGCGATGCTGTGTGGGTTGCTGACATCGAACACCAGCAGGTGCAGCACTTGCAGCCATTCCGGCGTGCGCCGGTAGCGCACGCGATAGGTGACGATGCTGCTGGACGATTCCAGCAGCCAGGTCAGCGCCGCATTCTGGCGCGCCGGCTCGAGTTGCATGAAGCGGTCGAACAGCGTGGCCAGATGCACCATACGCTCGATGTGCCGCCCGATCATCAGGAACTGCCAGCCCTCGTCGCGCGTCATGTCGTCCAACGCATGGCCGGCCAGTCCGGAACAGGCCTGGATCACGTTGTTGAGGACGTGCAGCGTGGCAGCCGGCGAGTTCAGCCGCTCCAGCACCATCGCCGGCATGCGGTTCAGTGCGTGCCAATTGTCCAGCGACAAGTGCTCGCGCACCTGGTAGCCGGAATGATGCAAGTGACGCAAATGGGTGGCGATGCTGATGCTGGCGCTGGGATCCGATACCGCAGCCTGCAGACTTTGCTGCAAGGCGGTGATGGTCGGATGCGCCTGTTCCGATTTCGGCATCAGGATGCCGAGGCGGAAACAGATTTCGCTGATGCTGCGCAAAATGAGACGGTTCTCGGTCTGCGCTTCGGTAGTACATTGCAAGGTGGTGCGCAGCAGCCGCGCGAGATTGTCGGTGCGCTCGGCGTAGCGGCCCATCCAGAACAGGTTTTCACCGGCGTGCGACGAAACGTCGACGGTGGTGCGGATCAAATCCGAAGTGCGCGACACCGGGTCGGTCATGGCGCCGGGCCCGACCGCGACGCTGGTTTCGGCAGTCGCGGCGCCAACCGCATCGTCGTCCTCAGCCTTCTCGCTGAGCACCCACACGTCCTTGCTGGTGCCGCCCTGCTGCATCGACACCACGTCGCGACGCTGGCGCGGCGCCACGCGCGTCAGCCCGCCCGGCATGACGTGGTAGCCGCCTTCGCCGTCGGCCACGGCAAACACGCGCAGGCTGACGGTGCGATTCATCAACCGGTATTCTCCGCTGCGCGAGAGCACCGGCGCCTGCGACAGGCGCACCCACTCTTGTGCGACGTATGCATGCGGCTGCAATTGCAGGCTTTCAATCAGATGGCGGCGCGCCTGCGCATTGAGCGTATGGCCGAACACCGGCTGCATGCGCATCGACGGGAAGGCCGGCATGATCACCAGTTCTTCCAGATGCGACAGGGTGTATTCCAGCGCCGGCTTTTCGCCACACCACCAGGACGCCACCGCCGGCAGCGCCAGTTCTTCGCCCAGCAGGCGCCGGCTGATCGCCGGTAAAAAACCGTGCAAGGCGGTCGACTCCAGCACGCCGCTGCCGAGCGCATTGGCGATCAGCACGTTGCCGGATCGCGCAGCCTGCGTCAGGCCGGGAATGCCGAGCGCGGATTCCGAGCGCAACTCCAGCGGATCGCAATAGTCGTCGTCGAGACGGCGCATGATGGCGTGCACGCGACGCAGGCCGGTCAGCGTCTTGAGGTAAACCATATCGCCGCGTACGGTGAGATCGACGCCTTCGACCAGCGGGAAACCCAGCGTATGCGCCAGGAAGGCGTGTTCGGAATAGGTTTCGTTGTACGGCCCCGGCGTCAGCAGCACCACCAGCGGCGACTCGCTGCCGGTCGGCGCCAGCCGCGTCAGGCATTGATGCAGGGCATGGAAATAATTGAGCAAAGGCTGCACGTGCATGTCGCGCAGCGCTTCGGGCAAGGCGCGCATCATGATCTGGCGGTTCTGCAAGGCGTAGCCGGAACCCGAAGGTCCCTGCGTGCGGTCGGCGATGACCCACCAGTTGCCGTCGGCTGAACGCGCCAGGTCGATCGCGTACAGATGCAGATGCACGCCGCCGGGAGGGCGCACGTCGCGGCACGGCCACAGGTAGCCGTGCTGGCCGAACACCAGCGCCGGCGGCAGAAGGCCCTCGGCCAGCAAGTGCTGCTGGCCGTACAGATCGCCGAGCACGGCATTGAGCAGACGCGCGCGCTGCGTCACTGCGGCAGAGAGCTTCTGCCATTCGTCAGCGGCGACGATCTGCGGCAGCAGATCCAGTTCCCACGGACGATTGGCGCCTTGCGGGTCGGCGTAGACGTTGTAGGTCATACCGTCGGAGGCGATAGCGTCGCGCACTTCATCGGCACGGCGGCGCATCATCTCGGGCGAGAGATTTTCGAGCTGATCGATCAGCGTGCGCCAGTGCGGCCGCAAACGACCGTCGGCAGCCAGCATCTCGTCATAACGATCGGCGTCGGCGGTATAGCTTTGCAGGAGGCGCTGATGCATAAGGTCGGGGTGCGACCGGCGTCCGCCCCTGCATCGATGGCAGCATGCAGGGACGAACGCCGGCGGCTAAACAGGTGACGTCAGAAATGCCGTAAGTCTAACGTAAATGGGAACTCGATTGACGGTCTGGAAGCAGTAACGTCCATCTTGCCCGGCGTGTGGTTGAGACGGAAATAACGCCCCAGCCGACGGCTTTCCGCTTCGAAGGCGTTGACCGGGAAGGTTTCGTAACTGCGCCCGCCCGGATGCACCACGTGATACTGGCAACCGCCCAGGCTGCGGCCGTTCCAGGTATCGACCAGGTCGAAGGTCAGCGGCGAGTCGATGCCGATGGTCGGATGCAGCGCCGACGGCGGCTGCCAGGCGCGATAGCGCACGCCGGTGACGAATTCGCCGACCGTGCCGGTGGGCTGCAGCGGCACCGATACGCCGTTGCAGGTCAGCACATAGCGATCCTGCGCCATGCCGGTGACCTTGACTTGCAGGCGCTCCAGCGACGAATCGACGTAGCGCGCAGTGCCGCCGGAACTGCCCTCTTCGCCCAGCACGTGCCACGGTTCGAGCGCGGTACGCAATTCCAGCGCCATGCCCTTGACGGCGTAGTCGCCGATCTTGGGGAAGCGGAACTCGAAATGCGGCGCAAACCAGTCGGCCTGCATCGGATAGCCGGCCTCCTGCATGTCGTCCACGATGTCGTTGAAATCCTGCCAGATGAAATGCGGCAGCAGGAAACGATCGTGCAGTTCGGTACCCCAGCGCACCAGGCGCTGCGGCTTGTACGGCGTCTTCCAGAAACGCGCCACCAACGCGCGCAACAGCAATTGCTGGGTCAGGCTCATGCGCGCATGCGGCGGCATTTCGAAGGCGCGCAATTCGAGCAGGCCGAGACGGCCGGTGGCGCTGTCCGGCGAATACAGTTTGTCGATGCAGAATTCGGCGCGGTGCGTATTGCCCGTCACGTCGATCAGCAAGTTGCGCAGCAGACGGTCGACCAGCCACGGCGAACAGCCGCCCTTGGCGATCTGCTTTTCCATTTCGGCGAAGGCCAGTTCGATTTCCACTGTGGAATCATTGCGCGCCTCGTCGATACGCGGCGCCTGCGAAGTCGGGCCGATGAACATGCCGGAGAACAAGTACGACAGCGCCGGATGGTTATGCCAGTAGCTGATCAGGCTGCGCAGCAGGTCCGGCCGGCGCAGGAATGGCGAATCACCGGTCGTCGCGCCGCCCATCACCATATGGTTGCCGCCGCCGGTGCCGGAGTGGTGGCCGTCGAGCATGAATTTCTCGGTGGTCAGGCGAGATTCACGACCGGCTTCGTAGAGGTGCGTGGTCTGGTCGACCAGCTCGCTCCAGTTGGAGGCCGGCTGGATGTTGACTTCGATCACGCCGGGGTCCGGCGTGACGCTGAACTTGCGCACGCGCGGATCGTGCGGCGGCTCGTAGCCTTCCATCAGCACGGGCTGCTTGAGTTCTTCGGCAGTGGCTTCGATGGCGGCGACCAGTTCCAGATAACTTTCCAGCTTGGCGAGCGGCGGCATGAAAAGATACAACACGCCGTTGCGCACTTCCGCGCATAAGGCGGTGCGCGTAATCCAGTCGGCCGATTCAAATACGCCCGGCGCGCCGCCGGCTGCCGTTGCGCGTGCGCCGTCGCCCTTGCCGGCCTTCGCGGCGCTGCGCTGCGTGGTGTAGTAATCCTGCAAGAACGCGACCGAAGTCGCGCCTGTCAGCGACGGACGTTTTGAATACTGCAGACGGATTTCAGCCGCCGCGGGCAAGGCGCGAAAATCCTGTGTCGGATCGGCCGCATGTACGTATGGATAGTCGCTCGACTTGACCCAGGGCTGAGAATCCAAAGGCAAGCGATAACCGAGCGGCGAGTCGCCCGGATACAGGTAGCAGCGCTCGCTCCGCAGGAACCAGTCGCCACTCTGCCAGCCGCTCTCGTCAGGACGGCGCGCCACCGGCAATACGTGACCGGCGACTTTGTCGAGGCCTTGCGAGAAGACGCGCATCAGGCGTTCGCGCTCCTGCTTGTCGTCGAGCCTGGAATCGAACGGATCTACGTTGCCCGGCAGGCGGCGTTCACGCCACATGTAGTAGAACACGTCTTCATAGGCCGGGAACACATGCTTGCCGTCCAGTGTCAGTCGCGCAGCGACGCCCTTGAGGAAACGCTCGGTGATGTCGTCGTCCTTGACATTCGGTTTGGTCTCGTCGCCGATCAGATCGCGGTTGAGCCAGATCGGCTGACCGTCGCGGCGCCAGTAACAATTGAGCGCCCAGCGTGGCAGTTGCTCACCCGGATACCATTTTCCCTGGCCGAAATGCGGCAGTCCTTTGACTGCGTATTTTTCGCGCATGCGGTGGTAGAGATCGGCGGCCAGCGGCTTTTTGGTCTTGCCCAGGGCGGCGGTATTCCATTCCGGCTCATCGGGATGATCCAGCGAAACGAAGGTCGGCTCGCCGCCCATGGTCAGGCGCACGTCCAACGCATCGAGATCGTCGTCGATGGCGTGGCCGAGTTCTTCGATCTCGCTCCACTGCGCCTCGGTGTAGGGCTTGGTGACGCGCGGCGCTTCCCAGATGCGGGCCACGCTCATGAGGTGTTCGAATTCGACTTCGCAGGGATCAACCAAGCCGCTGACCGGCGCCGCCGATGAGGGTTCGGGCGTGCACGACAGCGGGATGTGGCCTTCGCCGGCGAACAGGCCCGAAGTCGGATCGAGGCCGACCCAGCCGGCGCCCGGCAGATAGACTTCGCACCAAGCGTGCAGGTCGGTGAAGTCGGCTTCCGGTCCCGACGGACCGTCGAGCGATTTCTGGTCGGCGGTGAGCTGGATCAGATAACCGGATACAAAGCGCGCCGCCAATCCCAGGTGGCGCAGCAGTTGCACCAGCAGCCAGGACGAATCGCGGCATGAGCCGGAGCCGAGCTTGAGCGTTTCTTCCGGCGTCTGCACGCCCGGCTCCATGCGGATGGTGTAATCGATGGCGTCGGCCAGCTTCTGGTTCAGTGCGACCAGGAAGTTGGCGCTGCCCATCTTCTCGCGCGAAATGCCATCGAGGAATTTCTGGAACAGCGGTGTCAGCGGCAGTGTCTTGCGATACGGCGACAGCTCGTTCTGCAACTCCTTGGCGTATTCGAAAGGAATCTGCTCGGCATACGGTTCAAGGAAAAAGTCGAAAGGATTGATGACGGACATTTCGGCCACGAGGTCGACTTCGATGCGGAATTCTTCGGTCTTTTCCGGGAACACCAGGCGCGCCATGTAGTTGGCTTGCGGATCTTGCTGCCAGTTGATGAAATGGGGCTCGGGAAGGATACGCAGCGAATAACTCAGTATCCGGGTGCGGCAATGCGGGGCAGGCCGCAGGCGGACGATTTGCGGTCCCAGGTTGATAGCACGGTCGTAACGGTAAGACGTGACATGGTTCAGCGCCACATGAATTGACATGAAGATCCTTTACAACAAGCAAGTTGACCTGATGAGTTGCGCCCGGGAATGATCACCTGTGGTGCATATTAATGAAATCCCTGAGGCGTGGATAGATTTCATTTTCCCAGCGGCGTCCGTTGAACACGCCGTAGTGGCCGACCGCTGTCTGCACATGGTGCAAGCGCATGTAGGGGCGGATGCTGCTGCACATATCTTGTGCAGCGACGGTCTGGCCGACGGCGCAGATGTCGTCCTTTTCGCCTTCCACCGTGAACAATGCGGTGCGCCGGATGGCCTTGAGATTGACCGGACGTCCCTGGTATTGCAGCAAACCCAGCGGCAAGGCATGTTCCTGGAACACGATGCGCACCGTTTCCAGATAAAACTCCGCCGGCAGGTCGGACATGGCGAAGTATTCTTCATAGAATACCTTGATGGCCTCGGCCTTTTCGTGTTCTCCCTCGATCAGATAGTGATACAGGTTGCGGAAGGCCTCGACGTGGCGGTTCAGGTTCATGTTCATGAACGCCGCCAGTTGCATGAAACCCGGATACACCCGGCGGCCGCCTCCCGCATGGCGAGCCGGCACGGTGCTGACGAGATTGGACTCGAACCATTCGATCGGCTTGCTCTTGGCCAGTTCGTTGACGGTGGTCGGATTGACGCGCGTATCGAGCGGGCCGGCCATGAGCGTCATGGTGCGCGGCTGCGCGGCGTCGCCGTCTTCAGCCATCACGGCGACGGCAGTGATGGCCGCCACGGTCGGCTGGCACACTGCGACGACATGCGCGCCGGCGCCGATGACCTGCAGGAAACGGATCAGGTGGGCGACGTACTCGTCGAGGCCGAACCGGCCATGTTCCAATGCAATATCGCGGGCGTTGTGCCAGTCGGTGATGTAGACGTCGTGATCGCGCAGCAGGGTCTTGACGGTGCCGCGCAGCAGCGTCGCGAAATGGCCTGACATCGGCGCCACCAGCAGCACGGCCGGCTGCTCGGCAGCCGTTTCCTTGCGGAAACGCAACAAGCTGCAGAACGGCGTCTTGTCGACGACTTCTTCACGCACCGCAACGGTGCGGCCGCCATCCTCGACGCTATCGATATCGAACGGAGGACGCACATGCGTCAGTTGCGTACGGGAAAATACTTCGTAAGCGGCTGCCAGTTTGCGCAGGGTCGGACTGGACGGCAAACCGGGCCACTGATGCCCCAGGAACGGAGCTGTGGCGCGTGCCGAAGCGCGCAGCGGATTGGTAGCGTCGGCGTATTGCTGATATGCCTGGTAAATATTCGTCATAAAACCCATTCCCTCTATTCTCACCAGTCCTTCTCTCGATGCAATATGCATGCCATTGACCTTCCCCGGCGTATGCATGCGACCCGGTATGCGGCGCATTGCTGGCACGCCCTTTGCAAGCAATCAACGTGGAACATCGTAGAACGCATCTCACGGATATGGATGAATTGCGTTCCAGTAGGACGCGTCCACGCACAATGCGCGTCAAAAGAATTGACACGCCAAAGTCAAAGTACTCACACATAAAGGACTGACATGCCTAAAACGACTTTGCGCATCACCAGCAAGAACTATTCATCGTGGTCCATGCGTGGCTGGCTGCTTGCCAAATTTTCCGGGCTGCCGTTTCAGGAAGACATCGTCTCGCCCGACGATCCCGATGCGCGGGCGGAAATCCTGCTGCTGTCCTCATCCATCCTGGTTCCCAGCCTCAAGCACGGCGACATCCTGGTCTGGGACACCCTGGCGATTGCCGAATACCTCAACGAAATCCGCCCCGCCGCCAAACTGCTGCCGGCCGACCAGGCGGCGCGTGCGCATTGCCGCGCCATCTGCGGCGAGATGCATTCCGGTTTCAGCGCCTTGCGTTCGGCACTGCCGATGAACCTCAAGGCCCACTTCCCCCATTTCAAAGTGTGGTCGCGCGCGCAAGCCGATATCCAGCGCATCACCACGATCTGGAAAGAATGCCTGGCCACTTACGGCGGCCCCTTCCTGTTCGGCGAACGCACCATGGCCGACGCCATGTATGCGCCAGTCATCACGCGCTTCATTACGTACGACGTCAAACTGGAGCCGATCTGCGCCGCCTACAGCAAACGCATCATGGCGATGCCGGAGATGAAGGAATGGATCGCCGCCGCGCAGAAGGAGCCGGAAGACATCGATGAACTCGATGTTGAATTTTGAAGCAGCAGGGAGAAGAATGAGGAGGCATCACTGAGAATCCGTTTCATAAAGTAGCCATCAGGACCATGTGCGGCGCGCCGCAGAAAGGACGAGTGTGATGAATACGATAGCCGAAACAAAACCAAGCGCCTTGAATGTGTTTTCTCACGTCAGCGAGGGCGATACCCCTTATGAATCAGGGGGCCTGCGCGATTTTTTTCTATACCGCGACCTCGGCATCGCCGCCGCCACCGGCGGCCAGGTGGTGGCCCAACTGGTGAAAGCCAACGTGCCCCCGGAAGCCGGCACCGGCTGGCACCGGCATGAGGCCAATTTCCATATCGTCATCATGCTCAAGGGCTGGGCGCGCTTCATGTACGAGGACAAGGTGACGCTGGTGAAGGCCGGCGACTGCGTCCACCAGCGTCCGGGCATCGTGCATTTCCTGTTCGATTATTCGCCGGACATGGAGTATCTTGAAATCGTCAGCCCTGCCGATTTCACCACCATCGACATGCCTGCGCCGTGCGCCGTTCCGGCGCCGACGCCATGGGCATGAACTGAGAGGAGTCCGTCATTTTCAACCGTCGCCGCCACCCCATGCCACCCATCGCTGGCGCCAATCCGGACCAGACCGGCACGCAATTTTCGCTGTCCAAAAGCGGAAATGGCGTGATAGTCTTTGTCCACTGTCACCAGCGATGAGGATGCCTGCAAACATCGATCTGCAAATAATATTCGCTCGCTCCAAAGCTAAAAATCCCTCCGCATCAGCACCAGAAAATGAAGCAAATTTATGTCAAATTTTTTCGATGAGATGTATTCCGACGGCGCCGTTTCCGTACGCAAGCACTATGACGAATTTGCGGCCTGGCTGTCTTCACAATCCACTGAAACCATTGCCCGCAAGCGCGCCGAATCCGACCTGATCTTCCGTCGCGTCGGTATTACCTTCGCGGTCTACGGCAACGATGCCGGCACGGAACGGCTGATCCCCTTCGACATCATTCCGCGGATCATCCATGCGGCCGAATGGACAAAACTGGAAGCGGGACTCGTGCAGCGCGTCAAGGCGCTGAACATGTTCATCCACGACATCTACCACGGCCAGAAAATCATCAAGGCCGGCGTGATTCCGGCCGAGCAGATTTTCCAGAACGCGCAATACCGTCCTGAAATGCAGGATGTCGATGTCGCCTCCGACATCTATGCGCACATCGCCGGCGTCGACATCGTGCGCGCCGGCGAAGGCGAGTTCTACGTGCTTGAAGACAATCTGCGCGTGCCTTCCGGCGTGTCCTACATGCTGGAAAACCGCAAGATGATGATGCGCCTGTTCCCGGAACTGTTCACGCGCCACAAGATTGCGCCGGTCGATCATTACCCCGACATGTTGCTCGACAACCTGCGTTCGGTGGCGCCGGTCGGCGTGGTCGATCCGACCGTGGTGGTCATGACGCCGGGCATGTATAACTCGGCCTATTTCGAACACGCATTCCTGGCGCAGCAGATGGGCGTCGAACTGGTCGAGGGACAGGACTTGTTCGTCAAGGACAACACCGTCTACATGCGCACCACGCGCGGACCGAAACGCGTCGACGTAATCTATCGCCGCATCGACGACGACTATCTCGATCCGCTCGCCTTCCGCGCCGATTCGTCGCTGGGCGTGCCGGGCCTGCTGTCGGCCTATCGCGCCGGCAAGGTGACGCTGGCCAACGCCATCGGCACCGGCGTCGCCGACGACAAGTCGATCTATCCGTATGTGCCGGACATGATCAAGTTCTACCTGTCCGAAGAACCCATCCTCAACAACGTTCCGACCTACCAGTGCCGCAAAAAGGAAGACTTGTCCTATACGCTGGCCAATCTCGAAAAGCTGGTGGTCAAGGAAGTCCATGGCGCCGGCGGCTACGGCATGCTGGTCGGCCCGGCCTCGACCAAACAGGAAATCGAGGATTTCCGCCAACGCGTGATCGCCAAGCCGGACGGCTACATCGCCCAGCCGACGCTGGCGCTGTCAGTATGCCCGACCTATGTCGAATCTGGCATCGCGCCGCGCCATCTCGACTTGCGCCCATTCGTACTGTCAGGCAAAAACGTCTCGATGGTCAAGGGCGGCCTGACGCGCGTGGCGCTCAAGGAAGGCTCGCTGGTGGTGAACTCGTCGCAAGGCGGCGGCACCAAGGACACCTGGATTCTGGAGAAATAAAACATGTTGAGCCGCACCGCTGACCACTTGTTCTGGATGGCGCGCTATACCGAGCGCGCCGAAAATACCGCACGCATGCTGGACGTGCATGTGCAAACCGCTTTGCTGCCGCAATCGACCGACGACGCCGAACAAGGATGGCGCGCCATCCTCGGCATTTCCGAACTGCTGTACGGTTACAACCAGAAGTACGATGCGCTGACGCAAAAGGACGTCATCGACTTCATGGTGCGCGACCCCGGAAATCCATCGTCGATCGCTTCCTGCCTCAAGCAGGCGCGCGAGAACGCCCGCGCCGTGCGCGGCGCCCTGACGACAGAAGCCTGGGAAATCCAGAACGCCACCTGGATCAAGATGCAAAGTTACCTGCAGACCCCGGCGCTGGCGCAAAACCCGAGCGAATTCTTCGAATGGGTCAAGCACCGTTCGCACCTCTCGCGCGGCGTCACCATCGGCACCATGCTCAAGGATGAAGCCTTCCACTTCATCCGTCTCGGCACCTTCCTCGAACGCGCCGACAATACCGCGCGCATCATTGACGTCAAGTTCCACGGCGCCAAGGAAACGCAAGGCAAGCAAAGCCAGCAGCAAAGTCAAAACCAGAGCCTGCTGACGAAAGACAGCAAGGGCAACGATAGCCAGATCGACTTCTATTACTGGGCGGCGATTCTGCGTTCGGTGTCAGGCTTCGAGATTTACCGCAAGGTCTATCGCGATGTCATCACGCCGGAACGCGTGGCCGAACTGCTGATCCTGCGCGCCGACATGCCGCGCTCGCTGGCGGCCTGCATGGACCAAGTGCTGAGCAACCTGAAGCATGTGCACAACGACGTCTCGGCCGACACTGAACGCTTTGCCGGCAAGCTGCACGCCGACCTCAAGTTCAGCCGCATCGAGGAAGTACTCGATGCCGGCCTGCACGATTACCTGACGGTGTTTCTGGAACGCATCTTTGAGCTGGGCAATCGCATCAGCAAGGATTTTCTTGTTCCTTTGGCAGCATAAACTTATAAATTCGACAATATAACGATTAAGAATTGTCTGAAATTTGCCGATAACGTGTCAGGTCCACGACATTTGGACCCCGCCCGCGCTGAGCGCTGGCGGGGCTTCCTGTAAAATTCGGCTTTTACATTTTTAGCTCACATCATGACTTATTGCGTTGCCATGCGCCTGAACGATGGCCTGGTCTTCTTATCCGACTCGCGGACCAATGCGGGCGTCGACCATATCGGCACGTTCCGCAAGATGAACGTTTACGAGAATCCGGGCGAGCGCGTCATGGTGCTGATGACTGCGGGCAATCTTTCCATTTCACAATCGATCCGCCAGATCGTGGCCGAGAAGACCAATGCCGAAGGCCGCACCATCTGGACCGCGACATCGATGTATGAAGCCGCGCAAATCCTCGGCGACGCCATCCGCGCCGCACATCAGCGTGATGCGGAAGAACTGGGCAAGTTCGGCATCGACTTCAACGTCAGCATCATCTTCGGCGGCCAGATCAAGGGCGAGCGCTGCCGCCTGTTCCAGATGTATTCGGCCGGCAACTTCATCGAATCGCACGACGAGAACACGTATTTCCAGATCGGCGAATCCAAATACGGCAAGCCCATCATCGACCGCGTCGTGACGCCGCACACCTCGCTGGACGAGGCCGCCAAGTGCGCGCTGATTTCGATGGATTCGACGCTGAAGTCGAATATCTCGGTCGGACTGCCGCTGGACCTGCTGGTCTACAGCAGCAACGACCTGGCGGTCACCCGCTTTGTGACCATCGACGAGCAGAATCAATACTTCCAGATGATCCGGCGCAGTTGGGGATCGCAATTGAAGCGTGTGTTCGAGGCCATCGACGATCCGGTCTGGGATGCCGCGCCGGAGGCCACCCTCAACGTGCTGTCGTCGTCCATCGATCACAGCCAGCCGGTGCGTGTGCAACCGCCGGCGGGGCTGGTACGCGATGCGCGGCCGGTGACGCGGCAGACGCTCGCCGGCGACGGCGAGGCCGAGGTGGCGCAACAACCGGCCTGACGTCCGCCTCCCCCGCAAGAATAAAAGCGGCCGCAATCACTTGCAGCCGCTTTTTTATGCCTGATGTCGGAAGGAATTCTCCCGACTTCTTCAATTCAGTCTGATCAGACCACGATCGTCTGGGCCTCGCCTTCCGCGCGCGCGCGGATTTCGCCGATACGATAAACGGTTTCGCCGGCAGCCTTCAGGTGCGCTTCGGCGGCGTCGGCGTTTTCTTTCGACACGATCACGGTCATGCCGATGCCGCAGTTGAAGACCCGGTGCATTTCAGCGTCGGCCACGCCGCCATGCTGCTGCAACCACGTGAACAGCGGCGGCATGGTCCAGGCCTTGCTCTGCAGAACGGCAGTCAGATTGTCCTGCAGCACGCGCGGAATGTTTTCCACCAGACCGCCGCCGGTAATATGCACCATGCCCTTGACTTCCAGCTTCTCCATCAGCGACAGCAGCGGCTTGACGTAGATACGGGTCGGCGCCATCAGCACGTCGGCCAGCTTGCGGCCGTGGAAATCGGCATCCAGGTCCGGCTTGGCGACATCCAGTATCTTGCGCACCAGCGAGTAGCCGTTGGAATGCGCGCCCGATGAAGCCAGGCCCAGCACCACGTCGCCCGGAGCGATCTTGGTGCCATCGATGATCCTGGACTTCTCGACCACGCCGACCGCGAAGCCGGCCAAGTCGTATTCGCCGTCGGGATACATGCTCGGCATTTCGGCCGTTTCGCCGCCGATCAGTGCGCAACCGGCCTGTTCGCAACCGGCGGCAATGCCCTTGATGACGTCAGTGGCGCTGGGCACATCGAGCTTGCCGCAGGCGAAATAATCGAGGAAGAACAGCGGTTCCGCACCCTGCACCAGGATGTCGTTGACGCTCATGGCCACCAGGTCTATGCCGACGGTGTCGTGCCTGTTCAGGTGGAAAGCCAGCTTCAGCTTGGTGCCGACGCCATCGGTGCCGGATACCAAGACCGGTTCCTTGAACTTCTTGCTGATTTCGAACAATGCGCCGAAACCACCGATGCCTCCCAGCACGCCTTCGCGGGTTGTGCGCTTGGCAAACGGCTTGATCGCCTCTACTAAAGCGTCGCCCGCATCAATATCGACGCCCGCGTCGCGGTAGGAAAGAGAAACATTGGATGTTGAAGTCATGATGATATTGGCACTAGAGGCGGTAAAATAGAGGGATCACTGCGGTCGCAGAGCAGCAGGAACATGAAGTAAACCGTGATTTTATCAAACCGATCCATCTAAAGCCCGATTTCCATGCCTTTTTCTTTCTCGAATGAGCAAAAACAAAGCTTGTTGTGGCTCATTTTAGGGCTCTTGCTGATCGGCCTCCTGGTCTTGCTGGGGCCGATGCTGACTCCGTTCGTCACCGCCGCCATCATGGCTTACGCCCTCAATCCGGGCGTGGACTGGCTGGCTCGCCGCCGCATCGGCCCGTTTTTGCTGCCGCGCGTGCTGGCGGTGCTGATCGTGATCCTGCTGCTGATCCTGGTGGTGCTGGCGCTGATCCTGGTGGTGGTGCCGGTGCTGGTGAAGGAAATCCCGCTGTTGCAACAGCAAATCCCGAATTTCCTCGACAAGCTCAACGCCACGGTGGCGCCGCGCCTGAGCGAGTTCGGCATCAACGTGCGGCTGGACGTCACCGGCATCAAGCGCATCCTGACCCAGCAACTGGCGACCAGCGGCGATGAAATCTGGACGTCCGTGCTGGCCTCCGCCAGGATCGGCGGCACCGCGCTGCTTACCTGGCTGGCCAACTTGCTGTTCATCCCGATGGTGCTGTTCTACCTGTTGCAAGACTGGCATTCTTTCATCAAGCGCCTGCGCGGCATGATTCCGCGCCGCTGGGTCAGCAAGATCAGCAACATGACCGAGGAGGTCGACGACCTGCTGGCGCAATATCTGCGCGGCCAATTGCTGGTCATGTTGATCCTGGCAACCTATTATTCAGCGACGCTGGCGATCGCCGGCTTCGACATTGCGTTGCCGGTCGGCATCCTGACCGGCTTGCTGGTGTTCATTCCGTATGTCGGCTTCGGCCTCGGTCTGGTGCTGGCGCTGATCGCCGCCGTGCTGCAATTCACCGGCCTGTACGGCCTGGTCGCGGTTGCCGTCATCTACGGCATCGGCCAGGTGCTGGAAAGTTTCATCCTGACGCCGCAACTGGTGGGGGAACGCATCGGCCTGCATCCGCTGATGGTGATCTTCGCCTTGCTGGCGTTCGGTCAGTTGTTCGGTTTTGTCGGCGTTTTGCTGGCGCTGCCTGCCTCGGCGATCATATCGGTGGTGGTGCGTCATCTGCGCCGGCATTACCTGAGCAGCAGTTTCTACAATAGCGAGACATGAGACAACTTCTGCTGGATTTAAGCGCGCAGCAACCGCCGACTTTCGATACCTTCGTGACGGGCCGGAATGCAGAATTGCTGCAACGCCTGCACGACATCGCATCGGCAAACGCGCAACCGACATTGAACGACCGCTTCATCTACCTCTGGGGAGAAACAGGCGCCGGCAAAACGCACTTGCTGCATTCGCTGGCGCATGCCGGCGCAGACAGTACGCATCGAGCCCGCCTGATTTCTCCCGACGCCGACGACAGCGCCTTCGACTACGATCCGGCGGTGCGGTGCTACCTGCTGGACGATTGCGAGCAATTGCCGCCGGCTTCGCAGATCGCCGCCTTCAACCTGTTCAACCAGATCCGTGAACTGGGCGGCTATCTGGTCAGCGCCGGCGCGCAACCGCCGGCGCTATTGCAGGTGCGGGAAGACCTGCGCACGCGCCTGAGCTGGGGCCTGATCTACCAATTGCACGGCCTGACCGACGACGAAAAGATCGCCGCCCTGATGCACTCGGCGCAAGCGCGCGGCATGTCCGTCTCGCCGGCTATCCTGTCCTACCTGCTGACTCATTACCGGCGCGACATGCCTTCGCTGTCGCGCATGCTCGACGCGCTCGACCGCTATTCGCTGGAAACCAAGCGCTCCATCACCCTACCGCTGCTACGCGACCTCCTCCAACAAGAAGCTGACAACGAAACGCCATGAATCTCGCCTTATTTGACCTCGACCATACACTGATTCCCATTGATTCCGACCACGAATGGGGCGAGTTCCTGGCTCGCACCGGCGCCATTGACGGCGCCGCTCTGCGCAAGGCCAACGACGAGTGGTACGCGCACTACCAGGCCGGCACGCTGGACCCGGTGAAATACCTGGAGTTTGCTTTCGGCACGCTGGCGCAATTCCCGCGCGCGCAACTGGACGACTGGCATGCGCAATTCATGGAAGAAGTGATCAAGCCGGCCATGGTCCCCGCCGCCGTCGCGATCGTGCAAAAGCATCTGGACGCCGGGGACCTGGTCGCCATCATCACGGCCACCAACAGCTTCGTCACCGAACCGATCGCCAAGCTGTTCAAGGTGCACCACCTGATCGCCGCGCAACCGGAACTCGCAGCAGACGGCCGCATCACCGGCCGTCTGCTGGGCACGCCGACCTACGGTCCCGGCAAGGTCGAGCATACCCAGGCCTGGCTGCAAAATCAGGGCAAGAGCATCGCCGATTTCGAGCAAAGCCATTTCTACAGCGATTCGCAGAACGACATCCCGCTGTTGTCGGCCGTCACTCACCCGGTCGCCACCAATCCGAATGACAAGCTGAAGGCGCATGCGATCGCCCAAGGCTGGCCAATTCTGAATCTCTTCGACGCCCACGCGCAATGATTAAAAAGTTCATCCGCTCCATCCTGGGCAAGAATAAAAAGGACGTCGATTCCACGGAGCCGACCGTACTCACCCAGAAACAGCACGGCATCGACCTGCAACTGGTGTCGCCCAATGCCATTCGCGTCACGCAAACCCTGCAACAGGCCGGCTTCAAGGCATTCATCGTCGGCGGCGCGGTGCGCGACCTGCTGCTATCGGTCAAGCCCAAAGACTTCGACGTCGCCACCAACGCTACGCCGGAACAAGTCAAGCAATTGTTCCGCCGCGCCTTCATCATCGGCCGCCGCTTCCAGATCGTGCATGTGATGTTCGGCCAGGAACTGATCGAAGTCACCACTTTCCGCGGCAGCTCGGCCGACAGCGCGCCCAAGGATGAACACGGCCGCGTGCTGCGCGACAATACCTTCGGTGAACAGCACGAAGACGCCGTGCGGCGCGACTTCACCATCAATGCCATGTACTACGACCCGGCTTCGCAAACCGTGCTTGATTACCACGGCGGCATCGCCGATATCCGCGCCAAAACGCTGCGCATCATCGGCGTACCGGAAGCGCGCTACCGCGAAGACCCGGTGCGTATGCTGCGCGTGGTGCGCTTCGCCGCCAAGCTCAGCTTCACCATCGATGCGGCCACCAGCGCGCCGATCGCCGTCATGGCGCCGCTCATCAATAACGTGCCCGTGGCGCGCGTGTTCGATGAAATGCTCAAGCTGCTCATGAGCGGCCACGCGTTGGCCTGCCTGCAGCAACTGCGCAAGGAAGGCCTGCACCATGGCCTGCTGCCGCTGCTCGACGTCGTGCTGGAACAGCCGCTGGGAGAAAAATTCGTCACGCTGGCGCTGGCCAACACCGATGCCCGCATCAAGCAAGGCAAGCCTGTCTCGCCCGGTTTCCTGTTCGCATCGCTGCTGTGGCACCAAGTGCTGGAAAAATGGCACGCCTATCAAGCCGCGGGTGAATATCCGATTCCGGCACTGCACCTGGCCGCCGACGATGTGCTCAATACGCAGACCGAAAAACTGGCCCTCCAGCGCAAGATCGCTTCCGACATGCGCGACATCTGGGCCATGCAGCCGCGCTTCGAACGCCGCACCGGCAAGGCGCCTTACAAACTGCTGGAACACTTGCGCCTGCGCGCCGGCTTCGACTTCCTGCTGTTGCGCTGCGCTTCCGGCGAAATTGACGCCGAACTGGGCGAATGGTGGACCGATTTCATCGACGCCGACGGCCCGGGACGCGAATCGCTGCTGACGCGCAAGCCCGCCTCCGGCGGTAGTGCAGGCGCGGCGGCAAGCGCCGGCCCGGCCAGGAAACGCAAGCGCCGCAGCAGCCGCAACCGCAACAAGAGCGACGGCGCGGACAAGCCGGCCTCCGACGACGACGCATGAGCTCGACGGCGACACCGGTGCTTGCCTATATCGGCATCGGCGGCAACCTGGGCGATGCCCGCGCCGCCGTCGAAGATGCACTGTTGCGCCTGGCGCGCCTGCCGCACACAACGCTGCGGGCACGATCGCAGTTGTATCGCAGCGCGCCGATCGATGCCGGCGGTGACGATTACGTCAATGCCGTGGCGCAAATCGCCACCTCGCTCGCGCCGCATGACCTGCTGGCCGCATTGCAGGCCATCGAACTGGCGCACGGCCGTGAACGCCCCTATCGCAACGCGCCGCGCACACTGGATCTGGATATCCTGCTGTATGGCGATCAACGCATCGCCGACGACCGGCTCACCGTGCCGCATCCGCGCATGGCGCAACGCGCATTCGTGTTGATTCCGTTGATGGAAATCGCTCCCGATGCCGTCGTTCCCGGGCTCGGTGCGGTTGCCGACTTGCTCGGTCCCGTGGCGGATCAGAAAATCGCGGTGCTGGAACCTGCCGGCAAGTGAATTACAGAGATGTGCGTTCTGCGCGCTCAGGCACTTGCGCTGCCCACTTGTCCCGCTGGCGGACGCAGTTCCGCCAGGCGGCGGTGATGTCCCTTGAGCCAGATCGGCAAGTCGTTCGCCGGCATCGGTTTGGCAATCAGGTAGCCTTGCCCTATCGTACAACCCGAATCCTGCAGCAGGCGCCAGTCCTCCATCGTTTCGATGCCCTCAGCCACCGTCACCAGCTCCAGACGCTTGGCCATGTCCAGCGCCGACTGCAGAATGACGCGCAGATTCTGGCGGGCATGGGCGCCGTGGACGAACGAACGGTCGATCTTGAGTTCGGTAAACGGAATGCGCGCCAGTTGCTGCATCGATGAAAATCCGGTGCCGTAATCGTCGATCGACAAACCGAATCCCTTCAGACGCAAACGCGCCAGCGTGCCCAACGCGGTGCCGAGATTGGCCACCACCGAACTCTCTGTAATTTCCAGCACGATCTGATCGGCCTGCAACGCGTGTTGCGCCAGCAAGTCGGCAATTTTTTGCACGAAACCCGGGATGTCGAGCGAGAGCGGCGACAGATTTACCGCTACCTTGAGCGGCAAGCCGCGCTCATTCCACAGCGCAGCCTGCTCCATGGCCTGCTCCAGCATCGACAATGTCAGTTCGTGAATCAAACCGGTCTGTTCGGCCAGCGGAATGAAATGGTCCGGCGGAATCACACCCGTGTCCGGATGCAGCCAGCGCGCGAGCGCCTCCACGCCTTTGAGCATGCCGGTACGGATATCCACCTTCGGCTGATAGTAGGCGACGATCTTGCGGTTGCGAATGGCTGCCGCCAATTCCGTTTCGCATACGGCCGGCAACGCATCGCCCGTCTTCGGCAACGCAAGATTGCTATTGTAGGTATTCAGGGCGCCCAGGATCTTCTCCTGGTTCAACGGCTTTTGCAGCGCGCCGAGAACGTGCATGCCCAGCTCCTGGATCATGGTTTCCACCGACGCCAGCAGGGAGGTCTCGCGACTGGACGCGACGATGAGTGGAAAATTGAGATTTCTCTCTTGCAGATGCTGGATGAATTCGACACCGTCCATGCCCGGCATTTCCAGATCGACGATCACGAGACTGGGCGGCAGCCTCAACAGCCCCAGCAAATCCAGCGCTTCATGACCGTCGCCTGCTTCATAGATCATCTCGACGCCGAGGTCGCGCATCAATCCGACGGTGTGCAAGCGCTGCAAGGGACTGTCGTCGACAATCAACAAGGTTTCGACCGGAAAGGGAATCAAGTTAGTAGGCATATTGATTAATTACCGAAGAAATGTTTTCAAGCGCAACCACATCGCTGACGCCACCCTGTAACAATGCTTCTTTCGGCATGCCGAAAACGACGCTGCTGTTTTCGTCCTGCGCATACGTCGCAGCGCCGCCGTCGTGCAATTCCTTCATGCCGCGCGCGCCATCATCGCCCATGCCGGTCATGATGATGCCGACCGCGTTCCTGCCGGCGGCCCTGGCGACCGAGCGGAACAGTACGTCCACCGATGGCTTGTGACGACTGACCAGCGGACCGTTGACCACCTCTACATAGTACTGCACGCCATCGCGCTTGACCATCATGTGGGAACCTCCTGGCGCAACTAAGGCGCGTCCTTGCAACACCAGGTCGTGATGCTCGGCTTCCTTGACACGGATACCGGCGATCAGGTCGAGGCGCCTGGCAAAGCTCTCCGTGAATTTCTCCGGCATGTGCTGCACGATCACCAGGCCGGGACAATCTTCCGACAAATCGCCAAGCACTTTTTCCAATGCCTGCGGCCCGCCGGTGGACGCACCGATGGCGACGATCTTCGGCGTTACCGGAATCAGCCCATCCAGATAACCTGGCGGTCCCAGCATCGCGTCCGCCGTCAGCCGCAGCCCGTCAAGACCGATGCCGGCGGCGACGGCGTCGTGGCGCGCGGCTCTTTCCATTTCGTTGCTGAAATTACCCACGTGGCCTGCGGGCGCCCTGGGCAGACGACGCAATTTCGCCTGCGCGGCGGCGCGAATGGCGCAAATCAGGTCCTCCGAACTATCCTGCAAAAAATCACGTATGCCCAATGCGGGCTTGGTGATAATGCTGACCGCGCCGGCTGCCAGTGCTTCCATCGTCACCGTCGCGCTGCGTTCGGCCAGCGACGAACAGATCACCACCGGCGTCGGCCGTATTGCCATGATCTGGCGCAAAAAAGTGATGCCGTCCATACGGGGCATTTCAATGTCAAGCACGATCACGTCCGGCCAGTTGGCGCGCATTTTGGCCATCGCAAAGATCGGGTCGGGCGCGGTGGCGACGACGCAGATGTCATCGCAGGGTTCCAGCAGATCCTGGATCACCTGGCGCACCACCGACGAATCGTCGACGATCATGACCTTGATCGTCATGACGGCTCCTTGTCGAGCAACGCCTTGTCTCCATGTTGCTTGCGCACCGCCGGCACCTTCTCCATCCCGTGCGAAACGCCGTGGCCGCGCCGCACCCAGACATCGCCGTTATTAAGGTCGAAACGCAGGTAACGGTACCCATCCCCGGCAACATCCTGCGCGGTGATCTTGATCTGTCGCCGCTGCAATATCTCCAGCGCAAAATCGACGTTAGCCTGCCCCACCCTGGTCCTGATCGTCGGCAAATCCAACACGTTGCCGCCGCCGAACACCTTGACCGCGTAGTCGGCAATACGCGTGTCGTGCCGTTGCACCTGATCCAGCAACTGCGACAAGGCCTGGTCGCCGTAGCGGCCGTCCGGCGTGTCCTGTTCAACGCCTTGCAGCGGGGGACGCAAGCGCTCCGGCAACAGGAAATGGCACAATCCGCCAAGCCGCCGGCCGGGGTGCCAGAACGTGATGGCGACACAAGATCCCAGCAAGGTTTCGACCTGCAGATCGCCGCAGCCGAAATACACCTCGCCCAAATTGACGAAGACCCGCCGGGTCACGACGGCCTCCGGTATATCGAGGGCGCTTGCATCTGCAAGTCCAGCGGCATGCCATGCAATGATTCCGAGTGCCCGACAATCAGCCAGCCTCCCGGCCTGACCTTGTTGATGACGGATTGCAGCACGCTGACCTTGGTCGGAAAATCGAAGTAGATGATGACGTTGCGCAGAAACACGATATCGAACTGCTCGTCCATGTCCGACGGCAAGCTCAGCAAATTGCGCTGCTCGAAGACAACCCGCTTGCGGATTTTCTGGTCGATAAGAAAGTGTCCCTCGTACTCGCCGGTGCCGCACAGGCAATAGCGCGCCAGATACTCCGGCGGAATATGTTCGCCGCGCATCATGGGATAGAGGCCGCGCCGCGCAAACGACAGGACCCGCTGGCTGATGTCGGAGGCAAAGATGCTCCAGGGCTGATGGCTGCGATGGCGGTCGAGCAGCATCGCTGTCGAATATGCCTCTTCGCCGGTGGAACAGGCGGCGCTCCATACCTTTAGCGGATGCGGGCTTTGCATCTCCGGCAGGATGTCGTCGCGCAAAGCGTCGAAATGCTTCTGCTCGCGGAAAAAATAAGTTTCGTTGGTAGTAATCAGATCGATGGCGCGTTGCCGCTCCGCTTCTTCTTGCGGCAGGGAAATCAGGGAATAGTATTCCTGCATGCTGGACATGCTCAGTTCGCCCAGGCGACGGGAAAGGCGGCTGCAGAGCAAGGCCTTCTTGGAAAACGGCAAATACAAGCCGATATGCTCCCTGAAAAGCTGCTGAAACAGCAGCATCTCCTGATCGCTGACATCCAGTGCCATCGACTCGATGCTGGAATTCATCTGCATGATCCCCGATTAACGATACATCCCGACCCGCCCTTTTCCCACATGCAATATTGCGCGCGCCGACACCAGCCGTTGCGCCCCAATCTTAATCCTAAGCCGTCGGCGGCGCGTTGAGTTCTTCAACCGCCGCCATGCCGATCAGCGTCGACAGTTCATCCACCGACAAGACCGCCTTGACGTCGAGCACCACCACAAACCGGTCCTTGATATTGATCATGCCTTCGATGAAATCGGCGCGCAGGCGGGCGCCGAACGACAGCGGCGGCTCGATCTTTTCGTTCTCCACCGTCAGCACCGCGCGCACGGCATCGACCATGACGCCCAGCAGCAAGGTCTGCTGCTCCTGCGCCAGTTCCATGATGACGATGCAGGTGCGTTTGGCAACCGGCGTCTGCGCCCTGCCAAAACGCACCGACAGATCGATGACCGGCACCACGGCGCCGCGCAGATTGATGACGCCGCGCAAAAAACTCGGCATGAGCGGCACCTCGGTCAGGCTGCTGAATTCGATGATCTCGCGAATATCCTCGATCGGCATGGCGAACATTTCCTCGCCCAGCACGAAGGTCAGGAACTGGCGGCTCTGCACCTGTTCCTGATGCTGTGTCCTGGCAAAAGACGATTCGCTGTTAAGCGACAAACTAGGCATACATGTACTCCTCAAACATCCGACAGTGCCGTTCCCTTCCCGCTCCAGGTTGCTGAAACGTCGAATCAGAAGCGTTTGAATGAAGATTCGTCGACCGGATCGTCGCCGCCGTCCAGCATGGAAAGCCGGCCCGGCTTGACGAACTTGGTGCTGATCGCGGGCGGCTCGTTAACCACTTTGCCGGCCTTGCCGGCTTTCTTTGCCGCCGGCCGTTTTTCTTCCCCGACCTGGAAGAACTGGATCAGCTCCTGCAATTGCATGGCCTGGGCACTCATCTCCTCGGAGGTGGAAGACAACTCCTCCGAAGCCGACGCCGTCAGTTGCGTGGTCTGCGCCATCTGATGCACGGCGTTATTGATTTGCTCAAGCCCGGCGGATTGCTCGCGCGAAGCGGCGGAGATCTCCTGCACCAGATCCGCGGTCTTGCGGATCGATGGCACCATCTGGTCCAACAGGCCGCCTGCTTTTTCCGCCAGGCTGACGCTGTTCTCGGCGACCGCGATGATCTCTTGCGCCGCCGTCTGCGAACGTTCCGCCAGCTTTCTCACTTCCGCCGCCACCACCGCAAAACCCTTGCCGTGTTCGCCCGCGCGCGCGGCTTCGATCGCGGCGTTCAACGCCAGCAGATTGGTCTGGTAGGCAATGTCGTCGATGATGCCGATCTTGCCGGCGATCTGCTTCATGGCCAGCACCGTCTCGCGCACCACTTCCCCGCCCTCGGCGGCCGAACTGGCGGACTTGCTGGCAATGCTGTCGGTGACTCGCGCATTCTCCGCATTTTGTGCAATCGTGGCGGTGATTTCTTCCACCGAAGCGCTGGTTTCTTCGACGTTCGACGCCTGTTGCGATGCATTCTTGCTCAATGCCTGAGACGACGCCGAAATCTGTTCCGATGCCGATGCCAGCGAACTGGCGGTACCGCTGACGTCGCCGATCACCGCCGTCCATTTGGCGATCATCTGCTGGGTGCTGTGCAGCACGCTGCCGGTGTCCTTGTTCGATACCGGCACGTTCACCGTCAGGTCGCCTTCGGCCACCTTGCGCAACACAATCATGGCGTCTTTCGGCTCACCGCCCAGTTGCGAACGGATCACGCGGTAAGTGAAGAACAGGCAAACCAGCAGCAACAGCATGGAAGCGCCCAGCAATGAGAAGATCACCATCTCGAGTTGGGAGTAACGCGCCTGAGCAAGGTTCACCCGCTTCTGGGTACGCTCGTCGACCATGCGCAGGAAATCATTGATCGGCACCATGATGCGTCCCACCATGGCGCGGTAGTTCTGGTCGAACATCAGTTCCTGCGCCATCGCCTGATTGGGCGCGCCCGTCACCGTGAAGTTGCCGGCGCCGTCGTCGAACTGTCCTTTGACGGCATTGAAGGCGGTGATCTCGATCTTGGTCAGCGCATCGGAATTGGCCTTCGCTTCCTGCATCTTGGCCAATTCGGGGGCAGTGAAGCCGGCCTGTTTCATGAGATCGATCAGCGGCACCGCCGGCTCGGTCGGGATGCTGTTGAGTTGCTTGGCGGTGACCAGATCGAGGTTGAAACGCTCGTAGTTCTTCGGACGCGGGCGTTTGCCATTGCGGATGTCGAGCACGATGTAGTAGCGTTCTTCGTCGTTGGGGTCGCCGGTGGTGACGTAGGCGCGCCCGAACTTGGTCAGGTCCTCGGAGCTTCGCCGCATTTCGTTGGCCAGCGAGAACGAGTAATAGCGCGACTCGTGCGCCTGGTCCAGGTTGGTATTAGCGTCCTTGAGCGCACGCGTCACGCTGACGATCGATCCCATCAGCACAGCCAATACGATCACCAGCCAGACAAAGAGCTGCCGGATGCTCATTCGTTGCGTCAGTTTGTTTTGCATGACCATTCCCTTGTTCTGCATACTGTCTTTCCTGTCGCGCCGGAACAGACGGTTTCCGTTCTGCACGCTTTATTGCTTGGTTTGCTGCTCACTCGCCGAATTCGGCCTTGATTTCCGACCGCCTGATATCGGCCTGCTCCATCCTTCCGGTGTGCGCGATCAGATGCGCTACATCCAGGATCAGCGCCACCCGCCCATCGCCGAGAATAGTCGAACCGCTCAATCCCCTGACCTTGCTGAACAGTTTGCCGAGCGGTTTGATCACCGCCTGGCATTCCCCCAGCAGGTTGTCGACCAGCAAGCCGGCACGCATCTGTCCGTACTGGACGATCACAAGGCTCTTGCGCGACGATTCGCGATGCGGCAGGTCGAACAGTTCCCGTAGCGGAATGAACGGCAACGGCTCGCCGCGCAACGTGACTACGTTGTTATGCACCTGATGCGTCGACAGATTGATGCATTCGACCACCAGATCGAGCGGAATGACGAAGACGGCCCCGCCGACCACCACCTGGAAGCCGGCAATGATCGCCAGCGTCAGCGGCAGGCGAATGCGCACCATGGTGCCCTGGCCCGGATTGCTGAAGATGTCGACTTCGCCATGCAACGCATCGATGTTGCGTTTGACCACATCCATGCCGACGCCACGGCCGGACAGCGCCGTCACCCGGTCCGCGGTCGAAAAACCGGGCTCGAAAATCAAGCGGAAGATCTCCTTCTCGGACAGCGCCGCGTCGGCCGACACCAGTCCTTGCTGAATTGCTTTCCTGAGGATTTTTTCCTTGTCCAGGCCGCGACCGTCGTCGAACACCTCGATCACTACGCTGCCCGATTCGTGCGTCGCGTTCAGACGCAGGACGCCCGTCTCTGGCTTGCCAACGGCGCGGCGCACATCCGCAGCCTCGATACCGTGATCCATGGCGTTGCGCACAAGGTGCATCAGCGGATCGGAAATCTTCTCCACCATGGATTTATCGAGCTCGGTGTCGGCGCCGGTCACGATGAATTCGATGTTCTTGCCGATCTCGCGCGACATATCGCGCACCACGCGTGGGAAGCGCTGGAATACTTCCTTGATCTGCACCATGCGCAGCGTCAGCGCGGCGTCGCGTATCTGCTCCACCAGTCCGGAAATCAACTGGGTGGCTTCGTCAAAACGCTGGTCTTTCTTGCGCTTCGCCACCAGGCTGGCACCGGCGCCGGCAATCACGAGCTCGCCGACCAGGTCGATCAACTGGTCGAGTTTCGATACCTCTATCTTGATGAATTTCTGTTCCTGGCTTTTTTTCTCGTCGCCCGCCTTTTGCCGCAGCACCGGGATAGCCGAAGCCGCCTGCTGAGCAGCGTGCGCGATCGCCGCATCGGCATCGGCGCTTGCCTCGGTGCTTGCGTTGGCGGCAGGCTCGGCGCTGAACTTCAATTGCCGCCACTCTTCCTCGGTCAGCGCCTGCGATTGCAACAGAAGTTTTGCCAGGCTCTCGCGTTCCGGCATGTGCTGCAGCCAGCGCCTGTAATCCTCCAGCGCGCCGTGCGGCGGCAGTATTGTAATGTGACTGTCCTCGCGCACGAACTCGAACACGCTTTCGATCGCCTCGCGCTCCGTCGTGCTAGCCAGACCGACTTCAAAACCGAGATAGCACAATTCGGCATCCATCTCGTCGGTCGCGGGAATCGCCCGATCAATCACGTGAACGTAAGCCATGTCTCCCATTGTCAGCAGATAGCGCAGGAACGACAGGGGGTCCAGGCCGTCGCGCAGCACGTCCGGACTGAAGCGCAGGGAAAGATGCCAATACGGATTGGCCACCGCGCCTTCGATGTCCGCTTCGGATGCGGTTTCGGCCGACATCAGCGACACCGCGTTGGCAACGGGCGGCGAGACGGCAGCAGCAGCGGCGGAGGTGCCGACTGGCTTGGCGACGTCTTCGACGCCCGCCGCCACCGCGTGCTCCAAATGCCTGTTCAGCGTCGCTTCGAGTTCGGCACGCCGACCCGGATCCGGGTCCTGGGTTTCCTTGAATTCAGCGATCGCATCGACCAGCTCGCTCATGTAATCGCCGCAATTGAGCAGCAGCGACATCATGGCGTCATCCAGCTTGAGGATGCCGTTGCGCACCTTGTCGAGGACGTTTTCCAGCAAATGGGTAAAGCTGACGATGCTGTCGAACGCAAACAAGCCTGCCGAACCCTTGATGGTATGCGCGGCGCGGAAAATGGCGTTGATCGCGTCGCGGCTGGGGCCGTCGCTCTCGATCTGCAGCAATGCCGCTTCCATTGCGACCAGCAGTTCGCGCGCTTCCTGCACCAGTGCGTCGCGGGCCGCGTCTTTTTTCATGCCAGCCCCTGTGCAGCCGATGCGCCGCTGTTGAAACTATCCTGCAGGCGCAGCATGTCGAGCACGCTTTGCACGGCAGGGCTGGCGCTGCTGAGAATCAGTTGCTTGTATTGCGCCGCCGCTTCGCGCCTGAGCAACAGCAGCAGTTGCAGGCCGGCAGTATCGATCTCGTCGACCCCGCTCAGATCCAGTTCCAGTACATCGTCGGCATGGTCGCTCGCGCCCAGCAACTGCGGCTTGTATTCGGCTGCCTGAAAAATAGTGAGGCCTCCGCTGACCTGCAGCAGCACATGTCCGTCTCGCGTGCTTTGCGTCAATGGCATGTCGACTCCTAAGGAGACACCAGCTTGGCCACGGCGTCGAGCAGAACCGGCGGCAGAAAGGGCTTGTGCACCCAGGCGCGCACACCGATGGCCTTGCCCTCCTGTTTGCGCGAATCGCCGCTTTCCGTGGTCAGCATGAGAACCGGGGTGAACTTGTAATGCGGATTCTGTTTGGCTTCGCGCACAAAGCTCAGGCCGTCCAAATTGGGCATGTTGACGTCGGAGATGATCAGATTGTATTTGCGACCATCGAGCTTGTTGAGGGCGTCGCGACCGTCGATCGCCTCGACCACTTCATAGCCGGCGATTTTGAGCGCGATGCTGATGGTTTGCCGCAGGCTGAACGAGTCATCCACGATGAGAATCGTCTTCGCGCTCATGTCATCGCCCCCCGAAACAAGGATGTGCCGGGATCGCGCTCAAAACGCGCCGTTCGCTGTCCACATGGCAAACGGCTATGGAAAAGCTCGCTTCTTGCATGCATGTCACCCCTCTTCAAAAGAAATCAACTTGCGATTGCATCGACTTGTCGGCCTGCTGGCCGGCATGTACCTGGCGTTGCTCCAGCGTGGTGTAAGTCTTTTCGAGTTCCGCCAGCCACGCCGCGCGATCCGGCAGCGCCACCGCATCCTCCAGCAAGTCGACCAGCTTGACCATGTCGCGCTGGACGTGATCGAGTATCTGGCTGATGCGGTCCTGGAATTGCAGATTGACGAGGATGTCGCAGACCTCCTGATCCACTTCGCGGTTTTCTTCTTCCAGTTGTCCGACGGTGCCGCTGAGCTTGAGCGCCGACTGCCGGAAATCGGCGATGACCGAGTCGATCACCAGGCGCGAGTCGTCGATCATGCGACTGGCGTCGGTGTCGAGCTGGTTGGCCGACACCAGTGCGGTCTGAATCTGCTGCTGGACAGCCTTGGTCTTGTTGAATATCTGCCTGCCGGCGTCTGCCGAGCGCGCGGCCAGCGCAGTCCAGCTTTGCTGGTCGGAGAACAGGTCGGCGACGCCGGTGCGGCCGGCGATCTGCTCGACTTCCTGCGCGAGTTGACGGATTTCCTCGTTATGCTGGCCGAGCGTCTCGATCTTGCGCAGCAAGGCGTCACGTGTGGACAGGACCTGCTCCAGCGCTTCGGCGATGCCGCCGAGCTGCATGGCCGCGTTCTGTATCACCTGCAATACGTCGCCGTTCTTGCCGCCTTCGGCAAGGCTGACGGCGCCGCCCAGGCGCTGATGGATGCCAACGAAGCGCTGCGTCAGCTTGTCGATGGCTTCCTGCGTCTGCGCGCGGGCCAATTGCACATTGTTGCGCCATGCCGGCACCACGCCCTGCAGCAAATCGGGCAGATCCGGCAGGTATTGCTGCCCAAGCTTGTCGGCGCCTGCGCGATCCTCCGCATCGGTTGCCCCGGATTTTGCGTTCGCGTCTGCCAGCATCCATGCCGCAGCGCCAATCAGCACCCCGGCAATGAGTCCCTGCCACCACCGTGGCGCCAGCAACGCCAGCAAAAGTGCATTGATCCCCCAGAGCAAAAGCAAGGCGTGATATTTCGACTTCACGATATCCCAATCAGAATATTTGATTTCCCAGTTGTCGGATGCCGCCTTCCAGATTCGGCGCCTACGTGCATTAACGGCCACAAGCAGCCGCTTTTTTATCTATTCGTCACCATTTTTAATTTCTATTCGGCAATAGGTCTCGGACGACCGCCCGCCTGTTTTTTCCTCTGTCCGTGGCTCAGGCATTTTGCCAGTTTCCTATTCTGGCTCGCTCTTTCCTTGGTCTGTGGGCGGAATAGAGGCAGAATTCAGCTTGATTTGTCAAAGTACGCATTTCCATACGGAAATAATCATCTCCTCCATTCATCCTTCTCATGCAAATACCTGTCATTTTCCAGACCGTCGGCTTGTTGACGCTGTCGAATATCTTCATGACCGTTGCTTGGTACGGTCATCTCAAAAGTCTGGCCTCCAGGCCTTGGTGGATCGCCGCCCTGATCAGTTGGTCGATCGCCCTGTTCGAATATCTGCTACAGGTGCCGGCCAACCGCATCGGTTATACCCAGTTCAGCCTGGCGCAACTGAAGATCATGCAGGAAGCGATCACGCTGACGGTGTTCGTGCCCTTCGCGATGATCTATATGAACCAGCCGTTCAAGCTCGACTATATATGGGCGGCGCTGTGCCTGGTGGGAGCGGTATATTTCATTTTTCGCAGTTGAACCGCCAATCGCGTTTGGATGCGGTTTGACAGCGGCCGCTGACACGACGGACTCAATCTCCTACAATGCGGGCTCACCATCCGTTGCATCGTTGCATCCACTGCAATCACCAGCCAAGGGCCAGAATGGGTTTAGACCGCTACAAGTACATTGTCATTGAAGGCCCCATCGGTGTCGGCAAAACGACGCTCGCGCGCAAGCTGGCCCAACATCTCGGCGCCCAGACCGTGCTGGAACAGCCGCAGGAAAATCCCTTCCTGGAAAAGTTCTACCGCGATGCCGGCCGCTATGCGCTGCAAACGCAGATGTTCTTCCTGTTCCAGCGCATCCAGCAATTACAGGAGCTGGCGCAGCCGGACTTGTTCCGTACGCGTTTCGTCGGCGACTTCCTGCTGGAAAAGGACCCGCTGTTTGCGCGACTGACGCTGGGCGACGAAGAACTGAAACTGTATGAACAGCTCTACCAGCACATGCGCATGCACGCTGTGCAGCCTGACATGGTGATCTATCTGCAAGCGCCGCTGGAGACGCTCGTCGAACGCATCAAAAAGCGCGGCATCCCGATGGAAGCATCGATCTCGCCCGACTACCTGCAGCGCCTGGGCAACAGCTACAGCCGCTTTTTCTACAACTACGATGCCGCACCGCTGCTGATCGTCAACAACGAGCACATGAACATGGCCGAACGCGACGAAGACTTCCAGTTGCTGCTCTCGCATATTGCCAATATGCGAGGCAAGCGCGCATTCCTGAACCGAGGAGAATAACCATGGCCGCCTATTTGCAGGACGCCCCCGCGACGCGCAAGAAAGCCGTCACCATCCACACCCTGCAGACGATGCGCGACAAGGGCGACAAGATCAGCATGCTGACCTGTTACGACGCCAGCTTCGCCGCGCTGATGGACCGCAGCGGCGTCGACGTGGCGCTGATCGGCGACTCCCTCGGCATGGTGTGCCAGGGCCATCAATCCACCTTGCCGGTGACGATTGCCGACATCGCGTATCACACCGCCAGCGTGGCGCGCGGCAACCAAACCATGCTGGTGGTCGCCGACATGCCTTTCGGTACCTACGCGACGCCGGCGGCGGCATTCGAGCAGGCGGTGAAACTGATGCAGGCCGGTGCGCACATGGTGAAGCTGGAAGGCGGTTCCTGGCTGGCCGATACAGTGCGCTTCCTGACCGAGCGCGGCGTTCCGGTTTGTGCGCACCTTGGCCTGACGCCGCAGTCGGTGCATCAGATGGGCGGCTTCAAGGTGCAAGGCAAGACGCTGGAAGGCGCCGAACTGCTGCACGCCGACGCCAAAGCAGTGCAGGCGGCGGGCGCTTCGCTGCTGGTGCTCGAGGCGATTCCGGCGACGCTGGGCGCCGAGGTGACCGCGCAACTGCGCATCCCGACAATCGGCATCGGCGCCGGCCCGGAATGCTCCGGGCAGGTGCTGGTGATGCACGACATGCTGGGCGTCTTCCCCGGCCACAAGGCGCGTTTCGTGAAGAATTTCATGGACGGCTCCGCCAGCATCGAAGAAGCCGTGCGCGCTTATGTGGCAGCAGTGCAGGACGGAAGTTTTCCTGCGGCCGAGCACTGCTTCTGATCCGATCTGCCCGATCCTCCAGCGCGCCCGCAACGACGCGCTGCCGTCGTCTATGGGCGCCAACCTCCCACCCGAGTTCAATGTGACGATGAAATGAAGCGTCGCTCGGCAAGCACGGCGCATAAAAGTACAAAAACTCAATTATTGTCAATTGCACAAGCAACGTGTCGATGATATGTTTCTTGCGAACCAGCAAGAAACCATCTTGAAAACTGTTGCGTGCATGTGATATCCACCGGACGACGACCCGATGCCTGCCTTGCCTTGGCGGGCGCGGTCTTTATCCTGATCCGTTCTTGCGTCACACGGCGGCGCACTCTGGATTCAGGACATCAAGCACATTCATTGAAACGACCGTTAAAAGAAAGATCCTTTTCTTATGAAGATGCCTCGGAAATCGTCCTCTACAAGCGCTCATGATGCGCGTCAGCCCATCCGCGCCGGAATCTGGGACAAGCATACCAGCGGACTGGCGCCTCCCAACGTCCAATGCAATATCGTCATTTTGCCCGCGGGACTGGCTTCGGATTTTTTGCACTTTTGCCAGCGTAATCCCAAGCCTTGCCCCTTGCTGGCGGTATCGGAACCGGGAGTGCCTTTCCTGCCCGATCTGGGACAAGACATCGACATACGCACCGATGTACCGCGCTATCACGTCTGGCGCGATGGCGTCATGCAACAGGAATGCACCGATATTCGCGCGCTGTGGAGCGATGACCTGGTGACCTTCGCACTGGGCTGCTCGTTTTCGTTTGAACACGCCCTGATGGAAACCGGGATTCCCCTGCGCCATGTGGAAGAGGGAAAGAACGTTGCCATGTTCAAAACAAATATGCCAACCATGCCCGCGGGTCCTTTTCACGGACCGATGGTGGTATCCATGCGCCCCATGTCGACCGCCCATGCGATTCGCGCAGTGCAAATCACCAGTCGGGTTCCGGCAGTGCATGGCGCACCGGTACATTTGGGAAACCCCGCCCTCATCGGCATCGCCGATATCGCTCAGCCCGACTTCGGAGACGCCATTGACATCCTTCCCGAAGAACTGCCTGTGTTCTGGGCCTGCGGCGTGACTCCCCAGGCTGTGGTGATGGCGGCCAGGCCGCCATTTTGCATTACCCATGCGCCCGGCCATATGCTCATCACCGATCTGCTCAACAAAGATCTTCCTTTCAGATAAACAAGCCTTGCCCGCAAGAAGAAGCACGTAGCCGGCGCCGATTGGCCGGTTGCGCGCATCACATTCATACCTACGCTTCAGGAGACGCCATGTGGTTACGACAAACCAGCCCCGATGAGAAAAGAACCTTGCTCGCCGCCTTTGCAGGATATGGCGTCGATGCCTTTGACTACATGATCTACACCTTCCTCATTCCGACCCTGATCATGATTTGGGGAATGAGCAAAGCCGAGGCCGGCTACATCGCCACCGGCGCGCTCGTCACGTCCGCCATCGGCGGCTGGCTGGCCGGCGTGCTGGCCGACAAATATGGCCGCGTACGCATTTTGCAGTTGACGGTCTTGTGGTTCACATTTTTCACCATCCTCAGCGGCTTTACCACGTCCTATGAACAGCTATTCTTTACGCGCGCCATGCAGGGTTTTGGATTCGGCGGCGAATGGTCGGTTGGTTCGGTATTGATCGCAGAGATGATCCAGGCACGTCACCGCGGCAAAGCCGTGGGTCTTGTGCAAAGCAGTTGGGCCGTCGGCTGGGGAGTGTCGGCCATCGCGTTCTGGATCGTCTACGCCTTGACGCCGCCGGAGCTGGCATGGCGCATTTTGTTCTGGCTCGGAGGACTGCCCGCCTTGCTGATCATTTATATCCGCCGCAACCTGAAAGAGCCCGCACTGTATATCGCCACACGCAAGCAAATGCAGGCTGCGGGCGATGCCGGCAATTTCCTCGATATTTTTTCTCCGGCGCTGTTGCGCACCACCATTCTGGCGAGCCTCATGACCAGCGGCATGCAAGGCGCCTATTATGCGGTAACGACCTGGTTGCCGACTTACCTCAAGACGGAACGGCATTTGTCGGTGCTCAACACCAGTTCTTATTTGCTCATCCTCATTCTTGGTTCCTTCATCGGTTACCTGACCAGCGCCTGGCTCTCCGATCATTTGGGACGGCGCCGTTGCTTCATCCTGTTTGCCGCATGTGCGGGCGCATTGATTGTCGTGTACACGCAAATTCCGATCACCGACGCCATGATGCTGGTCCTCGGTTTTCCGCTGGGCTTTTTCCTATCCGGTATTTTTTCCGGCATGGGTGCCTATCTGAGCGAATTATTCCCCAGCAGGATTCGTGGTTCGGGACAGGGATTCTGCTACAACGCCGGACGCGCCGTTGGCGCAATCTGTCCGGCGGTGGTGGGCTATATGAGCACATCCATTCCCCTGGGATTGGCCATCGGCTACCTTGCGGCAGGCGGCTATCTGATTGTTATCGTTGCCGTTCTGGCCTTGCCGGAAACAGGCGGGCTTGAACTTTCGCCTGAAATGGAACCGTCCCGGGACGCATAGCTCTGCCAGTCGGCCGACTTGTTCTTGTCCAAAAATTCCCTCAGCTCTTTGCCGCGCAAAAACGCTCTGGAGACTGAGTGCTCGCCGCCTTAACGAGTCCCGGCGTAGCGTTCCAGACTGGCAGACAAATGCTTCACGCACCCTTCCGCGCTGCTGACGGTCGGGGCCAGTGCTTCGAGCAAGCCGTCATGCACACCGTACACCAAAGCATGGACGCTGAGCGCCTGGCCGCGTTCCCAGGCATCGGTAACAATGGTGGTGCGGCAAATGTTGGCGACCTGTTCGAGCACGTTGAGCTCACATAGCCGATCATGCTGATCGCCTTCGGACATGTGGCCGTGAAAACAGCCGATGTGCTTTTCGTGAACGTCCTGCACATGTTGCAGCCAGTTATCCGCCAGCCCGACGCGGCGCTTGGTCATGGCCGCCTGCACGCCAGCGCAGCCATAATGGCCGCAGATGATGATGTGCTTGACCTTCAGCACGTCGACCGCGAACTGCAATACGGACAGACAGTTCAGGTCGGTATGCACGACCACGTTGGCGATGTTGCGGTGGACAAACAGCTCGCCCGGCAACAGGCCGAGCAGTTCGTTGGCGGGCACGCGGTTGTCGGAACAACCGATCCACAGATATTCCGGCGAGCGCTGCGAGCCGAGCTTCAAAAAAAAGTCGGGATCACGCGAGGTGATTTCACTTGCCCAGCGGCGGTTGCCTTGCAGAAGTTGCTGCTGAACCTGGTCTTGTTGGCTTGGTGTCGTCATAGTCGGCAAGATCGAGTTTCACGCTTGCCGTCGCATCGCACCGGAGGTCCGATCACGGCAGGCATGGGGTGAATGGGTAAAAGACCGGGCGTTCGCCGTGATTGTCATGGCGGGCACCTGATACGACCGGATCGGTCGACGGCGCATGCTAACGATGTCTTTCGGGGATGCTGCAGCGTCGTCATCCGATCGCTGCATGCGATTGCATTGTATAGAAAAAAACCAAGAAAAACCGGCCTGTCCCCGAGGATAGGCCGGTTTGCCGAAGCTTACTCGAAGAACTCCTTGACCTTGTCCTTCCAGGTCTTGGTTTGCGGGCTGTGCTTGGCGCCGCCTTCTATGGTCAGCTTCTCGAACTCGCGCAGCAGATCCTTCTGCCGCTCGGTCAGCTTGACCGGCGTTTCCACCACGACGTGGCAGAACAGGTCGCCGGCATAGCCGGAACGCACGCCCTTGATGCCCTTGCCGCGCAGACGGAAAGTCTTGCCCGACTGCGTGCCTTCGGGAATTGTGAACGAGGCCTTGCCGCTCAGGGTTGGTGCTTCGATATCGCCGCCCAATGCCGCCTTGGCGAACGAGATCGGCATTTCGCAATGCAGGTCGTCGCCGTCGCGCTGGAAGACCTCGTGCGCCTTGATGTGAATTTCCACATACAGGTCGCCCGGAGGACCGCCATTCATGCCCGGTTCACCGTTGCCGGACGAACGGATGCGCATGCCGTCGTCGATGCCTTCCGGAATCTTCACTTCCAGCGTCTTGTTGCGTTTGAGCCTGCCTGCGCCGGCGCAGGTCGGGCATGGCTCAGGGATGACCTTGCCGCTGCCGTGGCACTTCGGGCAAGTCTGCTGAATGCTGAAGAAACCTTGCTGCATGCGCACCTGGCCGTGACCGCCGCAAGTGCTGCATGTGGTCGGCGACGTTCCCGGCTTGGCGCCTGAGCCGTGGCAGGTATCGCATTCGTCCCAGGACGGCACGCGGATCGTTGTATCGAAGCCGTGGGCCGCTTGTTCGAGCGTAATTTCCAGGTTGTAGCGCAAGTCGGCGCCGCGATATACCTGCGGTCCGGCGCTACGGCCGCGGCCGGCGCCGCCGCCGCCGCCAAAAATATCGCCGAAGATATCGCCGAAGGCATCGGCGAAGCCGCCGGCACCGGCACCGCCGCCTGCACCCATGTTCGGATCCACGCCGGCATGACCGTAACGATCGTAGGCGTCGCGCTTTTGCGGATCGGACAACATCTCGTAGGCTTCCTTGACCTCCTTGAACTTCTCTTCTGCGCCCTTGCTGTCCGGGTTGCGGTCAGGATGATACTTCATCGCAAGCTTGCGATAAGCCTTCTTGATCTCGTCGTCGGTCGCGTTTTTCGCAAGACCTAGAATTTCGTAAAAGTCACGTTTTGCCATGTTTTATAAGCACCTTGTTATTGGGCTTCTCCCACCAATAAGTAGAAACCAACAATGTGAAAAAGCCGAGAGACGGTCTTGCGACCGTCTGACTCGGCGTGTCGAACGGCAGCGCCGGTCGACGTGTTCCTGACGCTGTTGCTGCGTTTGGGACAGAGACCTGGGTCTCTGTCCATCGCAATTACTTCACTTCCTTGAAGTCGGCATCGACCACGTCGTCGTCCTTCGGACGCGCATCGCCTGCTGCGCCAGCCGCGCCTGCTGCACCGCCGGCCGCAGCCTGCTGCGCCTGCTGGTCGGCGTACATCTTTTCACCCAGCTTTTGCGCAGCCACGGACAGCGCCGCAGTCTTGGCGTCGATGGCGGCCTTGTCGTTGCCCTTCAGGACTTCTTCCAGCTCCTTGACGGCAGCTTCGATCGTGTCCTTCTCACCGGCTTCCAGCTTGTCGCCGTATTCGGTCAGCGCCTTGCGCGTCGAGTGGACCAGCGCGTCGCCCTGGTTGCGGGTCTCAGCCAGTTCCTTCAGGCGCTTGTCTTCTTCGGCGTTGGCTTCGGCATCGCGCACCATTTTTTCGATCTCATCTTCGGTCAGACCGGAGTTGGCCTTGATGGTGATCTTGTTTTCCTTGCCGGTAGCCTTGTCCTTGGCGCCGACGTGCAGAATGCCGTTGGCGTCAATGTCGAAGGTCACTTCGATTTGCGGCGTGCCGCGCGGCGAAGGAGGAATGCCTTCCAGATTGAATTCGCCCAGGCCCTTGTTGCCGGCAGCCATTTCGCGCTCGCCCTGATAAACCTTGATGGTCACTGCGGGCTGATTGTCGTCGGCGGTCGAGAACACCTGGCTGAACTTGGTCGGGATGGTCGTATTCTTCTTGATCATCTTGGTCATCACGCCGCCCATGGTTTCAATGCCCAGCGACAGCGGCGTCACATCCAGCAGCAGCAGATCCTTGCGCTCGCCCGACAACACCGAACCCTGGATCGCGGCGCCAACGGCGACCGCTTCGTCAGGATTGACGTCCTTGCGCGGATCCTTGCCGAAGAACTCCTTGACCTTCTCCTGCACCTTCGGCATGCGGGTCATGCCGCCGACCAGAATAATGTCGTCGATGTCGCTGACCTTGACGCCGGCGTCCTTGATCGCGATGCGGCATGGCTCGATGGTCTTGGCGATCAGTTCTTCAACCAGCGATTCCAGCTTGGCGCGGGTGATCTTCAGGTTCAGGTGGACCGGCGCGCCATTGGCCATGGCGATGTACGGCTCGTTGATTTCAGTTTGCTGCGACGACGACAGTTCGATCTTGGCACGCTCGGCCGATGCCTTGATGCGTTGCAGGGCAATCGCGTCCTTGGACAGGTCGAGGCCGTTGATCTTCTTGAACTCGTCGATGATGTAATCGATGATGCGTTGGTCGAAGTCTTCGCCGCCGAGGAAAGTGTCGCCGTTGGTGGACAGTACTTCAAACTGCTTTTCACCGTCGACATCGGCGATTTCAATGATGGACACGTCGAAGGTGCCGCCGCCCAAGTCATACACGGCGATCTTGCGGTCGCCCTTGTCGGTCTTGTCGAGGCCGAACGCCAGTGCAGCCGCGGTCGGCTCGTTGATGATGCGCTTGACGTCCAGGCCGGCGATGCGGCCGGCGTCCTTGGTCGCTTGGCGTTGCGAATCGTTGAAGTAGGCAGGCACGGTGATGACCGCTTCGGTCACTTCTTCACCGAGGTAGTCTTCGGCGGTTTTCTTCATCTTGCGCAGGACTTCGGCGGAAATTTGTGGCGGTGCCAGCTTGCTGTCGCGCACGCTGATCCAGGCGTCGCCGTTGTCGGCCTTGACGATCTGGTACGGCATCAGTGAAATGTCTTTTTGCACTTCCTTCTCGTCGAACTTGCGACCGATCAGGCGCTTGGCTGCATAGATGGTGTTCTTCGGATTAGTGACGGCCTGGCGTTTGGCAGGAGCGCCGACGAGAATTTCGCCGTCTTCCTGATAAGCGATGATGGAAGGCGTGGTACGCGCGCCTTCGGAGTTTTCGATGACTTTCGGCTGGCCGCCTTCCATGACGGAAACGCAGGAGTTGGTTGTACCCAAGTCAATACCGATGATTTTGCCCATGATTTTTTCCTTCGATCCTTAAGTTCCCGTTAGGGAACAACAATAGTTTTGATAGTTTTAATATGTGGAGAAAAATGTCACTTTCAAGCGGAAAGGGTCACTTAAAAGCAAATTTTGTGCCTCTTATTGTGTTCGATCATTTGCCTTGCGCCACGGTCACCAGCGCAGGACGCAGCAAACGGTCGGAAATCGTGTAGCCCTTCTGCAAAACCGCCACGACGGTATTGGCTTCCTGTTCGGCCGGCACGGCGGAGATCGCCTGATGCTTCATCGGGTCAAGCTTTTCGCCCGCTTGCGGGTGGATTTCCAGCAGTTTGTTCTTTTCGAATGCCGCCGACAATTGCTTCAAGGTCATATCGACGCCTTCCTTGAGCGACTCGACCGACGGCGTTTCGATCTTCAGGGCCATTTCCAGGCTGTCCTTGACTGCCAGCAGCGACTCGGCAAATCCTTCGATCGCAAACTTGTGGGCGCGGCTGATATCGTCCTGGGCCCGGCGGCGGATATTCTCGGCTTCGGCCTTGGCGCGCAGGAAAGCATCCTGCATCTCGGCGATCTTGGCCTCAGCGGCGATCAATTGCCCTTCCGGCGTTGGCTCGGAAGGCGCTCCAGGCTCCTGAGCCTGGTCTTGCGCTGCTGCCGATGCCTCCTGAGCACCTTGCACCGGTTCGTTTTCCGCTTGTTTTTCCGTATCTTGCATAGTTAATACTCTCCGACATGTAACGCGTATGTGGTATTCAGCGCCCGATGCGCATGGGGTTGCACATGAGGCTTAACCTTAATTTTTCAAGGGTTATTACGAACCTGTCCCATATCCTGAAGTCATATCACATCTAACTAAACGTTCTAACGTCTTGTTACAGGATTTACTACACTTGAAACAGGCAATTGCGATGCAGCATTTATGATGTAGTCATCCCTCTTTTTCACCAACTTTCCAAGGAGACGTCATGAAATTGCCGCTTATCTCCGCCACCATCATTGCCTACGCCTTGCTGGCAGCCGCCTGGATCAGTTATTCGCACTTGGTCGCGCTGTACTGACGGGCGCCGCCCCGCAATTCATTTCTGCAGTGCAATAACAGTGCAGCCTGCTATTTTAACAGGCCGCACATTGCTTACGTCCAGTTTGCGCTATTGGGAGGCGCCGAGCTGGCGTGCCTGTTCGGCCGACACTTCCGCCTGTTTCCTTTCTTCTTCGCGCAACGCCGCGCCAGCCAGCGTCGGCCAGCCGATCAGATGCTGCTCGGCAATTTCCATCATGCCCTGGCCCCAGGCCGGGGCGTCGTTGAGGCAAGCGATGAAGCGAAATTCGCGACCGCCGGCATGCAGGAACTCGGCTTTGGCCTCCATCGCAATCTCTTCCAGTGTTTCCAGGCAGTCACTGGTGAACCCGGGGCACATCACGTCGACCCGCTGCACGCCCTGGCGCGCCAATTCCTGCAAGGTCGGCGCGGTATAAGGTTGCAACCATTCGGCCTTGCCGAAACGCGACTGGAACGTGACGACGTAATCCGTTTCCGCCAAATCCAGCGCCGCGGCCAGCAGCCGTGCGGTCTTATGGCATTCGCAATGGTAAGGATCGCCCAGCAGCAGCGTACGCTTGGGGACGCCGTGGAAACTCATGACCAGCTTGTCGGGCTGGCCATTGGCGTCCCAATGCGCCAGCACCGAACGTTTGAGCGCCTGGATGTAGCCATCGTGATCGTGATAGTGCTTGATCAGGCGCAGTTCGGGGACGTTGCGCACCTTGGCAAAATGCTTGAACACGGCGTCGAAGATCGATGCCGTCGTGGTGCCGGAATATTGCGGATACGCCGGCAAGATCAGGATGCGGTCGCAGCCTTGCGCCTTCAGGGCGTCGAGCACGTCGGCCACCGCCGGCTGACCGTAGCGCATGGCGTAAGTCACGTGCACGCGATGGCCGCGCTCAAGCAGGCGCATGCGCAGCAAAGCTGCCTGGCGCTCGGTGTTGAGCTTCAGCGGCGAGCCTTCGACATCCCATATCGAAGCATATTTCTCCGCCGATTTGCCGGAGCGAAACGGCAGAATGACGCCATGCAGGATAAACCACCAGATTGCTCTGGGAATCTCCACCACGCGCGGATCGGACAGGAACTGCCTGAGATAGCGCCGCACCGCGCGCGCGGTCGGCGCATCCGGCGTGCCCAGGTTGACCAGCACGACGGCGGTTTGCGCCGTAACGCCATGGGTGTAAGGAGGCTCTTTGCGAAATGACATGAAAATCCGTGAAGGGTCTTGACGTTGGCGGGAAGCAAAAACTGGCGGGATTAAAGCGCCAGCAACTCGCGTGCGTGCTTGCGGGTAGTCGCGGTAATTTCCAGCCCACCCAGCATACGCGCGATTTCTTCCACGCGCGACTTGGCGTCCAGCACGTCGATCTGCGACACGGTCTTGCCGCCGTCGTTGCGCTTGCTGACCTGGAAATGCTGGTTGCCCTGGCTGGCAACCTGCGGCAAATGGGTGACGCACAAGACCTGGCGGTCCTGGCCGAGACGTTTCAACAGACGGCCGACCACTTCCGCCACGCCGCCGCCGATGCCGCTGTCGACTTCGTCGAAGATCAGCGTCGGTGTCGCCGTCGAACTGGAAGCGATGACCGAAATCGCCAGCGCGATGCGCGCCAGTTCGCCGCCGGAAGCAACCTTGGCCAGCGGCCGCGGCGCCACGCCGGCATGGCCTGCGACCAGGAATTCCACCTGCTCCAGTCCATAGGCGGCCGGTTCGCCAGCTTCCAGGGCAATCGAAAAACGTCCACCCGACATGCTCAGATCCTGCATCGCCGCCGTCACGGCTTCGCCCAATGCCTTGGCGGCTTTGGCGCGGCCTTTGGACAATTTCTGCGCCACGCTGGTATAAGCTGCCTGCAATTTCTCTTCCTGCGCGCGCAGGGCGTCGAGATCGCTGGCGTCGGCCAGTTGCTTCAATTCTTCCGCCAGTTTGGCGTGCTCCTGCGGCAAGTCGTCCGGCGCCACACGGAATTTGCGAGCGGTCGAATGGATGGCTTCCAGCCGCCCCTCCACTTGCTTCAGCCGCGCAGGATCGAGCTCAACCCGGCCGAGATAGTCGTTGAGCGCGTACACCGCTTCCTGCAACTGGATTTGCGCCGGTTCCAGCGCGTCCAACACCGGCTTCAGCGCAGCATCGACGTCGGTCAGCTTGCTCAGCTTCTGCGTCAGCGACGACAGTTGCGAAAGGATCGGCGCGTCCGATTCGGAAATCGCGCTCAGCGCTTCCTGCGCGCCGTCGATCAGGCTGGCGGCATGCGACAGGCGACTGTGCTCGTTGCTGATCTCGCTCCATTCGCCGGGCTTGACGGCCAGCTTTTCCAGTTCGCCGACCTGCCATTCGAGGCGTTCGCGCTCAAGCAGAACATTCTTGGCGTTGATTTCAAACTCTTCACGCTGCCTGGCCAGCGCACGCCAGGTTTTGTACGCAGCAGCAACTGTCTTGGCCTCATCGAGCAAACCCGCCTGGCTGTCCAGCAACTGGCGCTGGGCATCAGCCTTGAGCAGGGACTGATGTGCATGCTGACCGTGGATGTCGACCAGCAACTCGCCAAGTTCGCGCAATTGCGTCGCGGTGGCGGCGATGCCGTTGATGAAAGCCTTGGAGCGGCCGGCGTTGTCGATCACGCGGCGCAGCAGCACGGCACCGTCCTCGTCGGCGAATTCATGCGCCTCCAGCCAGACGGCGATCTCGGGACCGGCGCTGAAATCGGCGGTGATATCGGCCTTGGCCGCGCCTTCGCGCACCACGCTGGCGTCGCCGCGACCGCCCAGCGCAAGCGCCAGCGCGTCGATCAGGATCGACTTGCCGGCGCCGGTTTCGCCGGTGAATACCGAAAATCCGGGAGCGAACTCAAGTTCAATGGCATCGACGATAACGAAATCACGAATCGACAGGGTACGCAGCATGGGATCAGGGAATTGATTTTTGGAAATATCGCGCTGCATCCGGCAACTTGGGCGCGCAACGCGAACAGGAGCGGAACAAGCCGCTATTGTAGACGCCCTTCGACCGAGGGGTATTCATTCCAGTGCAATTTTTGGCGCAGCGTGTCGTAATAGCTCCAGCCCTCCGGGTGCAGGAAGGTGATCTTGTGCGCCGAGCGCCGGATGACGATGCGATCGCCGTGCGACAGACTGGTCAGCGACTGCATGTCGAAGTTGGCGCTGATATCGCGGCCATTGACGAGCTGGATCGAGATTTCGCATGAATCCGGAATCACAATCGGCCGGTTCGACAAGGCGTGCGGCGCAATCGGCACCAGCACGATGCCATGCAGGCTGGGATGCAGAATGGGGCCGCCAGCCGATAAGGCGTAGGCGGTCGAACCGGTCGGCGTGGCCACGATCAGGCCGTCCGAGCGCTGGTTGTACATGAAGCGGCCGTCAACCTCAACGGTCAGCTCGACCATGCCGGACGAGGCACCGCGCGCGACCACCACATCGTTGAAGGCCAGCGCGTGGAAAATCTGCGCGCCGTCGCGCCACACAGCCGCTTCCAGCAGCGAGCGCGTCTCGGCTTCGACCTTGCCGTCGAGCATATCGGCCAATACCGGTATCATGCGGTCTAGCGAAATATCCGTCATGAAACCCAGACGCCCCTGATTGATCCCGATCAGCGGCACGTTATAAGGAGCCAACTGGCGGGCAATGCCCAGCATGGTGCCATCGCCGCCGACCACAATGGCAGCGTCGGCGAACTGCCCGATCTGTTCCGGCGACATCGCATCGTAGCCTTCCAGCGTGACATTCTGCGCGGTCTCGGCCTCAAACACGATGGTGTGGCCATGCGCTTCCAGGAAGGCGGCAATGTCCGATAGGGATTGAGCGATGCCGGCAGCATGGAATTTGCCGACGATTGCAATGGTTTTGGGCGTTGCCGCCTGCACGGGTAATTTGATGGGCCACATGCTGCGGATTAAAGCATAATTTGGAACTTTTTGAGTCGATTTGATGAACAAAACACCCATCCACGCTGTGCTGTTCGACCTCGACGACACCCTATGGGCGGTCGAGCCGGTGTTACGGCAGGCCGAAACCCGGCTTTACGACTGGCTCGGCCGGCATGCGCCTGGCGTCGTCCGGCGCGAGACGATCGATTCCCTGCGCGCACGCCGCCAGACGCTGGCGCAAACCGACCCGACTTATAAGATCAACCTGTGGGCACTGCGCCATGCCGCACTCACGGCCGTGCTGGCCGAACATGGCGAAGACCCGGCGCTGGCCGATCCGGCCATGGAGGTTTTCACCATCGGTCGCAACGCGGTGACGCCGTTCGACGATGTCGTGCCGGCGCTGCTGCAACTGAAACCGCGCCTGAAACTGGGCACCGTCTCGAACGGCTTCGCCGACCTCGGCCGCATCGGCCTGGCCGAACATTTCGAGATCTCGATCGCCGCCCACCAGTTCGGCGCCGCCAAACCCGATCCGGCCATCTTCCATGCCGCCTGCGCCGCGCTGAACGTCCTGCCGGAGCAGACTGTCTACGTCGGCGACGACCTCATGCTGGATGTGCTGGGCGCCCAGCAGGCCGGCCTGCGCGCGGTCTGGATGAACCGTTTCAAACGCGAGCTGCCGGACCACGTCCGGCCCGATGCGGTATGCGCCGACCTGTCAGAACTGGCAAACTGGCTGGCGGCATGAAATATATATATGGACGGACGCTGGCACGCCTGCCCCCGGCTCGTTAGAATGAAGCCATGCAACTAGACAATCGCGCTCAAACCCTGCTCAAGGCGTTGGTCGAACGGTACATCGCCGACGGCCAGCCGGTCGGTTCACGTGCGCTTTCCAAGATTTCCGGCCTGGAACTGTCGCCGGCGACGATCCGCAACGTCATGGCCGACCTGGAAGAAATGGGCTTCGTCGCCAGCCCGCATACTTCCGCCGGCCGCGTGCCGACGCCGCGCGGCTACCGTGTCTTCGTCGATACCCTGTTGACCATCGAGTCGATCGACGCCATCGACGAGGCGACGCTGGAGCGCAAGCTGCAATCGCGCCTGCCGGTCAACTCGCCGCAAAAGATCATTTCCAATGCCGCCCAGGTGCTGTCGTCGCTGTCGCAATTCGCCGGCGTGGTGATGACGCCGCGGCGCGAGTCGATCTTCAAGCAAATCGAATTCCTGCGCCTGTCCGAAAAACGTATCCTGCTGGTCATCGTCGGTCCCGGCGGCGACGTGCAGAACCGCCTGCTGATGACCGAAGTCGATTACACGCCGTCGCAACTCGTGCAGGCGGCCAATTACATCAACCAGCATTACGGCGGCCTCGGCTTCGATGAAGTGCGCCAGCGCCTGCAAAGCGAATTGCGCCAGTTGCGCGACGACATGACCAACCTGATGCAGGCGGCGGTCGAAGCCGGCAGCGATGCGATGGCGGAAGACGCCGACAACGTCGTGATTTCGGGCGAGCGCAACCTGCTCAGCGTGGCCGACCTGTCGTCGAACATGACCTCGCTGCGCAAGCTATTTGAAATGTTCGAGCAAAAGACCGGCCTGATGCAGTTGCTGGACGTCTCAAGCAAGGCCAGCGGTGTGCAAATCTTCATCGGCGGCGAGTCGCAATTGGTGCCGATGGACGATATGAGCATCGTCACCGCGCCGTATGAAGTCAACGGCAAGATCGTCGGCACGCTGGGCGTGATCGGACCGACGCGCATGGCTTATGAGCGCGTGATTCCGATTGTCGACATCACGGCCAAGCTGCTATCGAGCGCGCTTAGCGGCAATCACTGACGCTTATTGACGCTAGAACAAAAAAGCCATCCCGCGTGACTGCCGGATGGCTTTTTGCAAATGCGGCCGAAGCGAACTGCCTACTTCTTGATTTTCTGGCAATTCCTGCAATGACCATAGAGCGCCAGCGCATGGTCGGCGATCTCGAAGCCGTGCTCCTGTGCGATCTTGACCTGGCGCTTCTCGATTTCGGCGTCGAAGAATTCCTCGACCTTGCCGCAATCGAGGCAGACCAGATGGTCGTGATGCGAGCCTTCGTTCAGTTCGAACACGGCCTTTCCGGTTTCGAAATGGTTACGCTGCAACAGGCCGGCCTGCTCGAACTGCGTCAGCACACGATAGACCGTCGCCAGTCCCACATCGAGATTCTCCGCCAGCAGCATTTTGTAGACATCTTCCGCGCTGAGGTGGCGCACCTCGGTGTTTTGGAAGATTTCCAGGATTTTCAGGCGCGGCAGAGTCGCCTTCAGGCCGCTGGCTTTCAGTTCGGATGGATTATTAGGCATGTTTCAGTAAAAATCGGGTTATCTGCTTTATCATATAGCGTTTTAGCACAATTGCTCAACCAATTGAAATCTTTATGCGAATGTTGCCTTCCTACCGTATTACCGCTGCAGCGCTGATCGCGCTGAGCGCCCTGCTGTCCGGCTGCGCATCCAACAAACCGGCTGCAGGCGCGGCAACTCACGACGCGTCCGGCGTGCAGGTTTCAAAGAGCGGCACCAGCCTGTTCGGTTTTCTCAAGCCCTACCGCATCGACGTCCAGCAAGGCAACTTCGTGTCCAAGGAAATGGTAGCGCAACTGAAGCCGGGCATGACCCGCGACCAGGTGCGCTTCGTGCTCGGCACGCCGCTGCTGACCGATGTCTTCCACGCCAACCGCTGGGATTATGAATTCCGCCTGGCCAAGGGCAACGGCGAACTGATGAGCAGCCGCGTCTCGGTGTTCTTCAAGGACAACCTGCTGGAACATTTCGAAGGCGGCGACGATCTGCCTACCGAGCAGGAGTACCTGTCCCTGATCGCCGGCTCCAAGAAAGGCGCCATGCCTGAACTGTCCGACACTCCGGTCGTCGCCCCGAACATCACCAACAAGTAATATGAGTGCATTGAAAATCGCCGTCGCCGGGGCTTCCGGCCGCATGGGCCGCATGCTGATCGAAGCCATCCAGAACGCCGACGACATGGTGCTGGCCGGCGCCCTGGATGTACCCGATTCGCCGAACCTGGGCACGGATGCTGCCGCTTTCCTCGGCAAGCCCGCCAACGTCGCCATCGAATCCGACCTGGCCAAAGGCCTGGCCAACGCCGACTACCTGATCGATTTCACCCGTCCGCAAGGAACGCTCAAGCACGCCGAATACTGTGCCGCACACGGGATCAAGATGATCATCGGCACCACCGGCCTGGAACAGGAAGCCAAGGACGCCATCGCCGCAGCCGCGCAAAAGACCGCCATCATGCTCTCGCCGAACATGAGCATCGGCGTCAACGTCACGCTCAAGCTGCTGGAACTGGCCGCCAAGAGTTTTTCGCAAGGCTACGACATAGAAATTATCGAAGCCCATCACCGTCACAAGGTCGATGCGCCGTCCGGCACCGCACTGAAGATGGGCGAAGTCATCGCCGACGCCATCGGCGTCAAGCTCGAGGACGTCGCCGTCTATGCACGCGAAGGCATCACCGGCGAACGCGATCCGTCGTCGATCGGTTTTTCCGCAATCCGCGGCGGCGACATCGTGGGCGACCATACCGTGCTGTTCGCCGGCATCGGCGAGCGCATCGAAATCACGCACAAATCCTCCAGCCGCGTCACCTATGCCCACGGCAGCCTGCGCGCCGCGCGTTTCCTGGCGGACAAGAAAACCGGACTATATGACATGCAGGACGTGCTGGGATTGAAGTAGGTCATCCACGATCACGGCGCGTGCGATATGTTCCGCGCGTCGAATTTTTTCAAGGATGACCGCTCCAACGGATTGCCATCACACCTCTGCCGTTTTTAACCTAGAGAACACGACATGGAACAAACCGTTGGATTCGCCCACTACTGGGCACAGGGCGATGCCGTTTCGCACGCCGTCGCTTATGCCTTGCTGCTGATGTCCATCGCCAGTTGGTATTACATCCTCGCCAAAACCTGGAGTTCCTGGCGCATCCGTCGCAGCAGCAATGCGCTGGACGGCTTCTGGAAAGCGCCGACGCTGACCGATGCCATCGCCGTCATGCAACACATCGACAGCGAGGAAATCTACACGCCCCTGGCGCAACGCTCGTCGGAAGCCGCCAGCATCACCTCCAAACAGCATGGCATCCCCTCGCTGAACGCCGCCACCGATCCGGGCGAACTGATCACGCGCACGCTGCGCCGCGAAATCAACCGCGTCTCGGCGCGGCTGGAGCGCGGCCTGACCCTGCTGGCCTCGGTCGGTTCGACTGCGCCTTTCGTCGGCCTGTTCGGCACCGTCTGGGGTATCTATCACGCGTTGGCGGCGGTATCGGCCAGCGGCACCGTGCAGATCGACAAGGTCGCCGGCCCGGTCGGCGAAGCGCTGATCATGACCGCGCTCGGCCTGGTCGTGGCCATTCCCGCCGTGCTGGCCTATAACGCCTTCACACGCATCAACCGGCTCACGCTGGCGGAACTGGACGGCTTTGCGCACGACCTGCATGCCTACTTGACTACCGGCGAACGTGTCGGCAAGGGGCAATCATGAGTTTCGGCGGCTTCAACGACAACCAGCAAGCGGGGCCGATGGCCGAGATCAACGTCACGCCGATGGTTGACGTGATGCTGGTGCTGCTGGTGATCTTCATCCTCTCGGCACCGCTGTTCACGCATTCCCTGCAACTCGATTTGCCGACGGCAAAATCGGCGCCGACGCCGGAGAAACCGCAAACCGTCAACATCGCCATCGACGCTGCCGGCAAGCTGTACTGGCAGGAGCAGCCGGTAACGCTGGAAGAACTGACCCGCCGCATGGCCGACGCCGCGGGCAAACAGCCGCAACCCGAATTGCAGTTGCGCGCCGACAAGGCGACCCGTTACGAAGTCATCGCCGACGTCATGTCGGCGGCGCAGAGCAACGGCCTGAACAAACTGGGTTTCGTCACCGATCCGAAACCCGGCGCGGAGAAAAGGTAATCATGCCCACCGCACGCCTGAACGGCGAACTCATCGCCGACTGGGACAGTTTCCATGACGAATGCGCGAAAGTCTTCGGCTTCCCCGACTTCTACGGCCGCAATATGAACGCCTGGGTCGACTGCCTCAGTTACCTGCGCGACGATGACGGCATGAGCAAGTTCGTTCTGAAGGACAACGAAGTGCTGACCATCGAAGTCCAGCACAGCGAAAAACTGCGCGCCACGGCGCCGGACATCCTGGAAGAATTGCAGTTCTGCGTCGCCATGATCAACGAGCGCTGCGCAGACTACGAAGAGGCCGCGACGCTCAGGCTGGCGCTGCAGTAGCTTCTCCCTCCCTCTCGCGGCCGGTGGTCAGTCGTTCACCCAATCGTCCTTAATCAATCAGATTGTCGCCGTCGTAGAACGGATAAGGCCCGTCGAACTCGCCCACATAGGCGGTGTGGCTGATCAGCCCCGCATCCGTATCCCACATATGCAACTGGAATCCCGGCGGTTCCATCACGAATTGCGAAGCCGCCTGCGGATCCAGGTCCAGCACCACCTGATGCGACACGCCCGGACAAGTCGAGGCAATCGTGCCGCCGAAACGCACGTGGATGGGCCGGTGCAGATGGCCGCACAAGACGCGTTCCACCTGCGGATGGCGGCGCACCACTTGCTCCAGCAACTGCGGATCGGCCAGGCCGATGTCGTCCATGTGGCCGATGCCGGTCTTGAACGGCGGATGATGCATCACGATCACCGTCGGCCGCTGCGGCTGTTCGCCCAATACCCGGTCCAGCCACGCCAGACTGGAGGCGGCCAATTCTCCTTTGCTGGAGTGCGGGATCACGGTATCCAGCGCGACGATGCGCAAAGGATGGTCTTCGATCACGTACTCGATGCGTGCATCCTCGATTCCGTCTTTTCCAGCGCCGCCTTGCTGCAAATACGCATGATCGGAAAAGGCCGCGCGCAAGGCGTGGCGTTCGTCATGATTGCCCGGCAGCAGGTAGTACGGAATGTGTAGCGGTGCCAGCAGTTCGCGCAAGGCGGCGTATTCCTCCGGCATACCGAAGTCGACCAGGTCGCCCGTGAACACCACGGCGTCGGGACGCTGCCTGAGCCGGTTGACCTGCTCGATGCAACGGCGCAGGCTCGCCGCCGTATCAACCACGCGATAGGATTTTTTGCCCTGCGCCTTGATGTGCAGGTCGGAAATCTGGCAGAGAATCATGCGCGCTCCTCTCCTTCCCACAAATGTTGAGGCAACTGCATGACGGCATGCTCCGGCACGCGCAGGCCAATGCGTTCGCCGGCATGCCAGACGCCGCGCCGGCGGGTTTCGACGATCACCGGCATGTCGGCGCCGATATCCACCAGCAGGCGCGTGCGGTCGCCCATGAAAAAGGTCGACATGACGTCGCCGAACATCTCCGCCCCGGCCGTATCCAGCGGCACGATGTCGACGTCTTCGGGACGGAACATCACCGTCGCCCGCTGGTCCGGCCTGGCGTTTGCCAGCGGCACGATACCGGCGGTGATTTGCAGGTGGCCGACGCGCGTCATCCCGGTCACGCGGTTCATTGTGCCGATGAAGTCGGCGACGAACTCGGACGCCGGACGATAATAGATATCCTGCGGACTGCCGATCTGGGCGATCTTGCCGCGCTCCATCACCACGATGCGGTCGCCCAGCGCCATCGCTTCGCCCTGGTCGTGCGTGACGTAAATCGCCGTGATGCCTAACTTGCGCAACAATTGGTTGAGATCGGCGCGCAAGGTTTCGCGCAGCTTGGCGTCGAGCGCGGTGAGCGGCTCGTCCAGCAGCAGCACCCTGGGTTCGACCGCCAGTGCGCGCGCCAGCGCCACACGCTGTTTCTGGCCGCCCGATAACTGGTCGATGCGGCGATGGCCCAGGCCTTGCAAATGCACCATTTCCAGCAAGGTCTCGATCTTGACGAGCCGCTCGGCGGCGGATATCTTGCGGATCTTCAAGCCGTAGGCGATGTTCTCGCCGACCGTCATGTTGGGGAACAAGGCGTAGTTCTGGAACACCATGCCGACGCCGCGCTTTTCGATCGGCAGATCGGTGACGTCTTCGTCGCCGAACAGCACGCGGCCGCCGGCATCGGGAAACTCAAGGCCGGCGATCAGGCGCAGCGTGGTGGTCTTGCCGCAGCCCGACGGCCCCAGCAGCACCAGGGTTTCGCCGGGATGGATTTCCAGGCTGATCGGCTCCAGCGCAGGCGCGCCGTTGCCGAAGGTCTTCGCGCATTGCAACAGTTTGATGGAAAGAGAAGAGTTCATAAGCGTACGCGTGCCCGCGTGGTCTGCGTCACCCATTGCATGGCAACCAGCAGCGGCACAATCATCAAAAGAAAAATCAAGGTATAAGCCGAACCGACTTCCAGCCGCATCGAAGCATAGCTGTCGGCAAGTCCGACCGGTAGGGTCATGGTCAGCGGCGTATGCAGCATCCAGGTAATGTTGAACTCGCCGATCGACAAGGTCACCACCATCAGCGCGCCGGCCAGGATGCCCGACATGACGTTGGGAATCACCACGCCGAAGAAACGCTGGCGCAGTCCGGCGCCGAGACTGGCGGCGGCTTCTTCCAGCACCGCCAACTGCGACGACTGCATCACCGCCAGCACCGGCCGTACCATGAACGGCAAGGTGAACAGCACATGCCCGACCAGGATGAACAGCAGGCTGCCGCGAAATGCACGGTACTGCCCATACGCCATGATCAGCGCCAGCGCCGTCGCCAGCCCGGGCACCGCCACCGGCATCATCAGCAGCTCTTCGAACACGCGCGCCAGGCGGCTGTTGCCCCCCTTGTACCGCGCCAGCATGTAGGCCAGCGGCACGCCGACGACCACCGTCACCAGCAGGCAGGCCAGCGCAATCGCGATGGAACGCCAGATGGTCATCTGATAGGTCTCCCACACCTGCTGGACCCAGCGCAGCGTCAGGCCACTGGACAAGCCGATGAAAAAATTCTCGGTGACGCCGGCCAGCATCGACAACAGCACCGGCACCACCAGGAAGGCGCACACCAGCAAGGTGAACGCCAGTTGCAGATAAAAGCGTATGGATTGCTTCACGATATCTCCATCCTCATGCCGTCGCCGGGATCGAACTGCCCGACAGCGAACGCGCCAGCGCCAGGGCGACCCAGGTAATCACGCCGAGCACGATCGACAGCGATGCCGCCATGGCGAAATTGGCATAGCTGGTGAATTCGTTATAGATCGCCATCGGCAAGACATCAATGTTGGTCGCCAGCGTGAACGCCGTACCGAAGGCGCCGACGCTGGTGGCGAAGCAGATCGCGCCGGACGAAATCAACGCAGGCGTCAAGGCTGGCGCGATCACATCGAGAAATACGCGCGCGGGACTCGCGCCCAGCGAGCGCGCCGCCTCTTCCAGCGCAGGATCGAGCTTTTCCGCGGCAGCCATCACGGTCAGGATCACGCGCGGTATCGAGAAATACAGATAACCAAGAAACAACCCGGCCAGCGAATAGGCAAACACCAGCGACTCGCCGAACAGCTTGTCGGTCAGCGCTCCGATCAGGCCCTGGCGTCCCGCCAGCATGATGACCATGAAGCCGACCACCACGCCTGGAAAAGCCAGCGGAAACGTCAGCATCGCCAGCAGCAGCGGCTTGCCGGGAAAACGATTGCGTTGCAGGAACAGCCCGACGAACGACGAAATCGCCAGCGTCGCCGCCGTAACGACGCCCGACAGCAACAGCGTCGACACCAGGCTCCACAGATAGTGGCGATTGGTCACGACGGCCAGATAGGCCATCGCGCCGGTCGGACCGCTGGCGCCGACGCCGATCAGACGCAGCATCGGCAGCAGCCAGAACGCCGCGAACAGCGTCATGCCCGGCACCGCAAACAACCAGACCTTGCCGCCCGGACGGCGGCGGCGCGGATGATTCGAATCACGCGGCATGCTTACTTCACTTCCGCCAGGTAACGTTCGCTGAACTGGCGCTGCACATCGGCCATCTTGCCGTAGTCCACCGACTTGGCGCGTGCATACTCCGCTGCCGGCAGGAAGCGGGCTTCGGCTTCTTTCGAGATCGCCGAGGCGCGCACCGGACGCAGATACGCGTTGGCCCAGATCGCTTGGCCTTCGTTCGACAGCAGGAAGTCCAGCACCTTCTTGGCATTGGCCTGGTTCGGGCCGTTCTTCACAAGGCTGACGACGTAAGGCACGGTGACGGTGCCTTCAGCCGGGATCACGAAAGCGACGTTGGCCTTGTCCTTGTACTTGGCGCGGTAAGCGTCGAAGTCGTAGCCGAACAGGATAGGAATTTCACCCGACAGCAGGCGCGCATAGGAAGTCTGCTTCGGCACGATAGGATGATTTTTTTGCAGCGACTTGAAGAAGTTGATGCCCGGCGTGAAGTTGTCGAGCGTGCCGCCCAGCGCCTGGTTGACGGCAACCGCGCCGACGTAGCCGACGAACGCGCTGGCCGGATCGAGATAGCCGATCAGGCCCTTGTACTCCGGCTTGAGCAAATCCTGCCACGAGCGCGGCACCGGTTTGCCCTTCAGGGCATCGACGTTGACCATCAGGCCCATGGTGCCGGAGTGGATGGTGGTCCAATAACCTTCCGGATCCTTCAGACCGGCAGGCACGTCATTCCAGCCCGTCGGCTTGTACGGCGTAATGATGTCGTTCTTCTTGGCCTCGATGCCGAAGGTCACGCCGACATAGGTGAAATCGGCGACCGGGCTGGCTTTCTCGGCCATGATCTGGGCCAGCGCCTGGCCGCTGTTCTTGTTGTCGGGCGGCACGGTGATGCCGGTCTTTTCCTTGATGGTCTTAATCTGGGTAGCCCAGTCGGCCCATTCCGGCGGACAGTTGTAGCAGATGACGTTCTGCGCCGAGACGCTGAACGAGGCGACGAGAGCGGCGCCGGCCGCTATCGTCTGGAGGATTCGGGGTAAACCTGGGAATAAGCGCATGTCGCGTCCTTTCTATTGCTGTGGGAGTGAACGAGTGAAAAACTAGGAATCAAAAAACTGCACCGATCCACCGTCGCGGATCGTATGCGCGAGAATGCGCGAGGCGGGTCGGTCGCCGGCCGGCCCCTCGATGGCGGCAACCAGCGTGCGCAAGGCGACATCGCCGATCTGCTCCGACGGCTGCACCGCACTGGCCAGCACCGGCGACATCAGTTCACCCAGCGGAATGCCGTCGAAACCCATCACCGACATATCCTGCGGCACGCGCAATCCGAGCGCGCGCAAGTCATGCATCGCGGCGAACGCCAGCAAATCGTTGGAGCAGAACAAGGCGCTCGGACGCTGCTGCGGATCGGCAAAAGCCTGCAAATAATCGATCGCCAGGCCGGTGTGGCGCGGCACCTCTATCGGCGCCATAGGCGTCAGGGCGTGGTCGCGCATGGCGTCGAGATAGCCGTGATAGCGCTGGATGGCGCGATCGGAAGCGCTGAAATAACCGGTCAGCATCTGGATACGGGTATGGCCGAGCGCGATCAGGTGCGCCACAGCGTCGCGCGCGGCGACCCGATTGTCGACCGACACCGACAGGCGCGAAGCCTGCTGCGGCTGGTTATACGTCAGGACATAAGGAATCTGTTCGCTGTCGAGCACATCCAGCGTATTGCTGGCGCTGGCGTCGGCCACGGTCAGGATGACGCCGTCGACGCGATGGTTGAGCAGCAGGTCGACCGCCGCGGCTTCATCTTCCTGACGGTATTCGGTGGCGGTAAACATCACCGAATAATCGAGCGCGCGCGCCGCCAGTTCGATGCCTTGCAGGCATTGGGCGAACACGGTATTGGACAGCGTCGGCACCACCACACCGACCGTGCGCGAGCGCCCGGCGCGCAGATTGCGCCCGTTGAAGTTGGGACGAAAACCCAAATCGGCAATCGCCTTGTTGATCTTGCCGGCGGTGTCGACACTCACCGATTCCGGCTTGTTGAGCAAGCGCGACACCGTCGCGGTCGAGACGCCGGCATGCAGGGCAACTTGTTTGATGGATGGCGGCACGGTGCAGGCTCGTCAATGAAAACGATTACATCGTGCCAGCGCATTGTTACGCAGCTATGACCATTACATCAATTTTGCATGAATTTTTAATGCAAAAATTGAAACATTTCCACTTAACAACAACCAATTTTTGAGAATTTTCTTATATAAATAGTGGGAACTTGCCTTCAGAATAGTCTTGCCGCCCCCGCATTACCCTGCCGGCGGGCGGCAATCCTTATGAAAGAGAATTCATGAAATACTCTATTCTGGCACTCGCCTTATCCATTTCCCTGCTGGCCGCCGGCGCCCATGCCGCCGACACCGCAGAGCTGAAAGTCACGGGCACGATCCGCCCCGCCGCCTGCAAGGCATCGTTTCCCGGCAACAGCGTGATCGATTTCGGCACCATCAAGCTCGAACCGCAGCTCAGGGACAAATACAAGGAATTGCCATCCCGGCAAGTCAACCTGAGGATTTCCTGCGATGGTCCCACCAAAATCGCAGTGAGGGCTTTCGACAACCGCGAAGCCTCGAGGGACGACGACATCCCCGACATCGAAGCCGGCGACGGTTTCGGACTCGGCATGTATCGCGGCAAGAACATCGGCGGCTATTCGGTCAGATTCAGTTCGGCGGTCGCCGACGGCAAAGCCGCCGATATCCTGTCGCGGGCCAACGGCAGTACCGCCTGGAGCCACAGCGCCAAACGCAGCCTGCGCCAGGACGGCAGCCAGTTCGCCTTCGGCGCGGACGGCGTCCCGGTTGCCTTTACCGAGCTGATCACCAACCTCAGCGTTACCGCCAAACTGAGCAGGGCCGCATATCTGCTGATGGCCGACGACATCCAGTTGGACGGCTCGATCAGCATCGAGATGCTTTATCTCTGAGCAACCGGAACGAGCCGGCCCGCCGCTATTGCCGCGGCGCAATTCGTGGTCGGATTGGCATCAACGCGGAAGTAGGTCTCCTCCGGGGCGAGCCAGTATAATGACGGGTTTCGATCTTTCCTTTGCCTCAACCCGTCATGCAAGATAAATACAGCCCAGCAGAAGTAGAACAATCCGCGCAACAGCACTGGATCGCGACCACCGCGTACAAGACCGTCGAACACGCCAAGGACAAGCACGGCCGCGACAAGAAGAAGTTCTACGCCTGCTCGATGCTGCCCTACCCATCGGGCAAGCTGCACATGGGCCACGTCCGCAATTACACGATCAACGACGTGATGTATCGCTACCTGCGCATGAACGGTTACAACGTGCTCATGCCGATGGGCTGGGACGCCTTCGGCATGCCGGCCGAAAACGCCGCGATGGCCAACGGCGTGCCGCCGGCGCAGTGGACTTACTCGAACATCGAGTACATGAAGAAGCAGATGGCCTCCATGGGCCTGGCGATCGACTGGTCGCGCGAAATGACGGCCTGCTCGCCCGAATATTACAAGTGGAACCAGTGGATGTTCCTCAAGATGCTTGAGAAAGGCATCATCTACAAAAAGACCGGCACCGTGAACTGGGATCCGATTGACCAGACCGTGCTGGCCAACGAACAGGTCATCGACGGCAAGGGCTGGCGCTCTGGCGCAGTCATCGAGAAGCGCGAAATCCCGATGTACTACGCCAAGATCACCGACTACGCCGACGAGTTGCTGGAACACGTCGAAACCAGACTGCCCGGCTGGCCCGAGCGCGTGCGCCTGATGCAGGCCAACTGGATCGGCAAGTCGACCGGCGTGCGCTTCGCCTTCCCTCACGACATCAAGGACGACGGCAAACTCATCAACGGCGGCAAGCTGTGGGTCTTCACCACGCGCGCCGACACCATCATGGGCGTGACCTTCTGCGCCGTAGCGCCGGAACATGCGCTGGCGACCCACGCCGCGAAGAACAATCCGGCCTTGCAGGACTTCATCGCCGAATGCAAGAAAGGCAGCGTCATCGAAGCCGACATGGCGACGATGGAAAAGAAGGGCATGCCGACCGGCCTGTTCGTCACCCATCCGCTGACCGGCGCGCAGGTCGAAGTCTGGATCGGCAACTACGTGCTGATCACCTACGGCGACGGCGCCGTGATGGGCGTGCCGGCGCATGACGAGCGCGACTTCGCGTTTGCCCAAAAGTACAATCTGTCTATCAGGCAGGTCGTCGCCGTCGAAGGCAAGACCTACTCCACTGACGCCTGGGAAGAATGGTACGGCGACAAGGAAAACGGCAAGACCGTCGACTCCGGCAAATACGACGGACTCGGCTATCAGGCTGCGGTCGACGCCGTCGCCGCCGACCTGGCCGCCAAGGGTCTCGGCGAAAAGAAAGTTACCTTCCGCCTGCGCGACTGGGGTATTTCGCGCCAGCGTTACTGGGGCACGCCGATCCCTATCATCCACTGCGCCGATTGCGGCGACGTGCCGGTGCCGGAGAAGGACCTGCCGGTGGTGCTGCCGGAAGACTGTGTGCCGGACGGCAGCGGCAATCCGCTCAACAAGCATGAAAAATTCCTGCACGTCGACTGCCCGCAATGCGGCAAGCCGGCGCGCCGCGAGACCGACACGATGGATACCTTCGTCGATTCGTCGTGGTACTACATGCGCTATACCTCGCCGCAGAGCAACGATGCGATGGTCGACGCGCGCAACGATTACTGGATGCCGATGGACCAGTACATCGGCGGTATCGAACACGCCGTGCTGCACTTGCTGTATGCGCGTTTCTGGACCAAGGTCATGCGCGACTTCGGCCTGGTCAAATTCGACGAGCCGTTCACCAACCTGCTCACGCAGGGCATGGTGCTCAACGAAACCTATTACCGTGAAGACGACGCCGGCAAGAAGACCTGGATCAATCCCGCCGATGTCGAACTGACATACGACGACAAGGGTCGTCCGGTATCGGCGCTCCTCAAGGAAGACGGCCGCCCGGTCACCATCGGCGGCACCGAGAAGATGTCGAAGTCCAAGAACAACGGCATCGACCCGCAAGCGCAGATCGACCAGTACGGCGCCGACACCGCGCGCCTGTTCACCATGTTCGCGTCGCCGCCGGAACAGACGCTGGAATGGTCCGGCACCGGCGTCGAAGGCGCCAACCGCTTCCTGCGCCGCGTGTGGGCATTCGGCTACAACAACGCCGCGCGCATCCAGGGCGCCGGCGCGCTCGCTACGGTGAATCCCGCGCAACTCAGCGACGCATTGAAAACCCTGCGCCGCGAAGTGCACAAGATCCTGCAACAGGCCGATCACGACCTCAAACGCATCCAGTACAACACCGTGGTGTCGGCCTGCATGAAGATGCTCAACACGCTCGAAGGCGCTAAGCTGGAAGACAGCCCGGCCGCCAACGCGGTGCTGGCCGAGAGCGTCTCGATCTTCCTGCGCGTGCTCAATCCGATCACGCCGCACATCACCCACGCGTTGTGGCAGGAACTGGGCTTCGCCGGCAAGCATGGCGACATCCTCGACGCCGAGTGGCCGCAAGTCGATGCCGCCGCGCTGGAACAAAGCGAGATCGAACTGATGGTGCAAGTCAACGGCAAACTGCGCGGCAGCATCACCGTCGCCAAGGACGCCGACAAGGCATCCATCGAAGCGACCGCACTGGCCAATGAAAACGTGCAAAAATTCCTGACCGGCGCGCCGAAGAAAGTCATCGTCGTCCCCGGTAAATTGATCAACATCGTCGCCTGATATCCGAACCACGCATCCACGCCCACGAACCTGACGGACACTTTCATGCCATTTCAACTTCGCCAACGTCAAACCCTGCAATGGATTCTGATGCTGCTGGCCGCGTTCACGCTCAGCGCCTGCGGCTTCCACCTGCGCGGACCGGCGAACCTGCCGTTCAAGACGATCTATCTCGGCTTCTCGGGCAACTCGCCGCTGGGCACGGAATTGAAACGCTACATCCGCGCCAGCGGCGTCGAAGTCCTCGACAGCCCCACCGACGCGGAAGCGGTGCTGCAAGTGCTAGCGGATACGCGTGAAAGGAAAATCCTGACCCTGAACACCGACGGCCGCGTACGCGAATACTCGCTGTATCAACGCTTCAGTTTTCAGGTGAAGAATAACAAGGGCGCCATCATCATTGCGCCGGCCTCGATCGTCCTCAAACGCGACATCACCTACGACGAAAACCAGGAACTGGCGAAGCAGGCGGAAGAAGTCCTGCTGTACCGCGACATGCAGAGCGACCTGGTGCAACAGATCCTGCGCCGCCTGTCGGCCCGCAAGACCAACGTCGACGAAACCGTCCAGGAATAGCAGATGCAATTGCGGCTAGACGCGCTCGACACACACCTGGCGAAATCGCTGTCGCCGCTGTACGTCATCGCCAGCGACGAACACCTGCTGGCGCTGGAAGCCGCCGACAAGATCCGCAAGACGGCGCGCGCCAGCGGCTATACCGAGCGCGACGTGCTGGTGGTCGAGCGCAGCTTCAAATGGGGTGAACTGCTCGCGGCCAACCAGTCGCAATCGCTGTTCGGCGACAAAAAACTGATCGAACTGCGCATTCCCACCGGCAAGCCCGGCAAGGACGGCAGTCAGGCGTTGCAGGACTATGCCGCCAACCTCAATCCGGACAACCTGACCATCATCAGCCTGCCCAAGCTCGACTGGGCAACGGCCAAAGCAGCCTGGGTCGGCACCCTGCAGCAAGCCGGCGTGTACATCGATATTCCGCTGGTCGAGCGCGCGCATCTGCCCGGCTGGATCGGCAGCCGCCTGGCCGCCCAGCAGCAAAGCGCCGACCGCCAATGCATGGACTTCATCGCCGACCGCGTCGAAGGCAACCTGCTGGCCGCGCATCAGGAAATCCAGAAACTCGCCCTGTTGTATCCGGCCGGCAAACTAAGCTTCGAACAAGTCCACGATGCAGTGCTGAACGTGGCGCGCTATGATGTCTTCAAACTCAATGAAGCGATGCTGTCCGGCGACGCCGCCCGGCTCATGCGCATGATGGACGGATTGAAGGGCGAAGGCGAAGCGCTGCCGCTGGTGCTGTGGGCCGTGGCCGAAGAAGTTCGCACGCTGCTCAAACTCAAATCCGGCGTCGCGCAGGGCAAGCAACTGGGCATGCTGCTCAAGGAATACCGCATCTGGGGTTCGCGCGAAAAACTGATGGACCCGGCGCTGCGCCGCATCAGCCTGGCCACCTTGCAAACCGCGCTGCAGGACGCCGCGCAGATCGACAAGATGGTCAAGGGTCTGCGCGCCAAGGCGTTTTCCGGCGACGCCTGGGATGCGCTGTCGCAATTGGGGCTCAAGGTAGCGCGCGGCTATTGAATATTTGGCTTTAGAGAACATCATCATGACGCTCAACATCGAACACTACATGACCGGCATCGGCCAGCGCGCCCGCAAGGCATCGCGCGCCATGGCAAAGGCTGATACCGCAGCCAAGAACCGTGCGCTGGCGCTGATCGCCGCCGCCATCCGTCGCGACGCCGACGCGCTGCGCGCCGCCAACCAGCAAGACCTCGCCGCCGCCCGCGACAACGGCTTGTCCGATGCCATGCTCGACCGCCTGACGCTGTCCGACAAAGCCATCGCCACCATGGCCGAAGGACTGGAACAAATCGTCGCCCTGCCCGACCCGATCGGTGAAATCTCCAATATGAAATACCGCCCGACCGGCATCCAGGTCGGTCAGATGCGCGTGCCGCTGGGCGTGATCGGCATCATCTACGAAGCGCGCCCCAACGTCACCGTCGACGCCGCCGGCCTGTGCATCAAGAGCGGCAACGCCACCATCCTGCGCGGCGGTTCCGAAGCGATCCACTGCAACCAGGCGCTGGCGAAACTGGTCAAGCAAGGCCTGGCCGGCGCCGGCCTGCCCGAAGACGCGGTGCAAGTGGTCGAGACCACCGACCGCGCCGCCGTCGGCGCGCTGATCACCATGACCGACTACGTCGACGTCATCGTGCCGCGCGGCGGCAAGGGACTGATCGAACGCCTGATCAAGGAAGCCAAGGTGCCGATGATCAAACATCTGGACGGCATCTGTCATGTCTACATCGATGACAAGGCCGACCTGCAAAAAGCGCTGGACGTCGCCTTCAACGCCAAATGCCATCGCTACGGCACCTGCAACACCATGGAAACCCTGCTGGTGGCGCGAGGCATTGCCGCGCAAGTCCTGCCGAAGCTGGCCGAGTTGTACCGCGCCAAGGAAGTCGAGCTGCGCGGCGACGCCGAAAGCCGTCAGATCCTGAATGGCTATCCATTGCTCAAGGAAGCCGTCGAAGAAGACTGGAGCACCGAATACCTGGCGCCCATCCTGGCCGTCAAGATCGTTGCGGACGTGGACGAAGCGATCGAACACATCAACGCCTATTCGTCGCAACACACCGACGCCATCATCACAGAAGACTACACGCGCGCCATGCGTTTCCTGCGCGAAGTCGATTCGGCCTCGGTCATGGTCAACGCCTCGACGCGTTTTGCCGACGGTTTCGAATACGGTCTCGGCGCCGAGATCGGCATCTCCAACGACAAGCTGCACGCGCGCGGGCCGGTCGGACTGGAAGGGCTGACCTCGCTGAAATACGTGGTGCTGGGACAAGGGCAAGTGCGCCAGTAATACCTGTTTTCTCTTGGAACCTGTTCACGATCTGTAGCGAGAGGCCACCCGAATGTACTTAAGTACAGGAGGATTCCAGGCAGCGCCCGGTAGTTGCCAATTCGCGGATCATGGTCTCACAGTAAGATCGTGAGCAAGTTCTCACAGCCAATCGCCAAAGGAAGCTTCATGCTCTGGATCAAAGCCCTGCACATCGTGTTCATCGCCTCATGGTTCGCCGGCCTGTTTTACCTGCCGCGCATCTTCGTCAATCTGGCGCAAGAGACCGAGACCGTCACCAGGGAACGCCTGCTCGGCATGGCCCGCCGCCTGTATCGCTTCACCACGATGCTGGCGATTCCGGCCATCGCGCTCGGCCTGTGGCTGTATCTCGGTTACGGCATCGGCAAGGGCCCCGGCAACGGCTGGATGCACGCCAAGCTGGCGCTGGTGGTGCTGGTAATCGGCTATCACCACGCCTGCGGCTCGTTGCTCGGAAAATTTGAAAACGGTCAAAACAAGCGCAGCCATCGATGGTTCCGCTGGTTTAACGAAGTCCCGGTATTATTGCTGCTGGCGATCGTGATCCTGGTCGTCGTCAAACCTTTCTGATCCACATTCGATCCACCTTTTACGGAGTCCTTCATGGGCAAAGTATGTGAATACTTCTTCGCGCCGCACTCTCCCTTTGCCTACCTGGGACATGCGCGTTTTGTCGCTCTGGCAAAACAATACGACGTACAGGTCATACTCAAACCTTTCGACCTGAGCAAGATTTTCGGCCAGTCCGGCGGACTGCCGCTGGCCAAGCGCGCGCCGCAACGCCAGGCATACCGCCTCAAGGAACTGGCGCGCTGGAGCAAATATCTCGGTCTGCCTATGAACCTGCAACCGACCTATTTCCCGGTGCAGAGCGACGCCGCCGCGCGCCTGATCATCGCCACGCAACTGGCGCACGGCACCAATGCCGCGCTCGACCTGACCGGCGCCGTGATGCGCGCGATCTGGGAAGAAGAAAAGAACATCGCCGACAGCGACACGCTGCTGGCCATCGCCAACGAACTTGGTCACGACGGCGCCAGCCTGCTGAAATCTTCAGAGACCGCCAGCGTGCAAGCCGAGTTCGACCGTTTCAGCGAGGAAGCCACTGCCGCCAACGTATTCGGCGCGCCGTGGTATGTCGTCGACGGCGAAGGCTACTGGGGCCAGGATCGCCTGGATTTTGTCGAACGCGCATTTGCCGAAAAATAAATTGCATCGGCAACTGCAGTAAGAATTTCGTCATTCCCGCACACGCGGGAATCCAGCGGCGCCGATCGGGAGATGCCGTCGGCGCCGCTGGAAGAAACACATTGCAATGCGACACTGGGTCCCGGCATTGGCCGGGACGACGGTGTGTTGTGTGCACAGGCATCAACTCTCCCCAACGGACAAAAGGTACCCCCTCATGCGCACCAACTATTCCTATTTCTGCCCTTGCCCGCGCGGCCTCGAAGTCGCGCTCGCCGAAGAACTCAACGAAATCGCCCTGATCGCCGGCCCCGGCGCCAACCTCAAGGTGCACAACCAGGTTCCCGGCGGCGTGCACTGCTCCGGCACCATGATCGCGGCGTACCAGTTGAACCTGCGCTCGCGCATCGCCAGCCGCGTGCTGCTGCGGCTCGCCCATGGCGCCTACAAGAACGAGAACGACATCTACGACCTCGCGCTCGAACAGGAGTGGGAAAACTGGTTCCAGGTGTCGCACACCATCCGCGTCGACGTCACCGCCGTCAAGTCGCCGCTGCGCAGCCTCGAATTCGCCACGCTGAAAATCAAGGACGCCATCTGCGACCGTTTCCGCGAGCGTTTCGACGAGCGTCCCTCGGTCGACACCAAGACCCCGGACATGCGCATCTCGGGTTTTCTCGACGCGCACAATTTCACGCTCTATCTCGACACTTCCGGCGAAGCACTGTTCAAGCGCGGCTGGCGCGACGAAACCGGCGACGCGCCGCTGCGCGAAAACCTCGCTGCCGGGCTGCTGCGCACCAGCGGCTGGAAGCCGGGCATGGTGCTGTTCGACCCGATGTGCGGTTCCGGCACCATCCTGGCCGAAGCGGCGCAGATGCTGGCCGGCATTCCGCCGGGCGCGCGCCGCCGTTTTGCCTTCGAGAAATTCGATAACTTCGACGCCGAGGCCTGGCTGGCGATCAAGGGCGATTTCAAGCCGAATCCGCTGCCGACCGTGCCGACGATTTTCGGCAGCGACATTTCCGGCGACATGGTCAACATCGCGCGCAACAATCTGCGCAAGGCAGGCATCCAGTTCGAGGTGCCGTTGAAGCAGATCGAAGCACAGGAAGTCAGACCGCCTCTGGATGCGGACGGCAATCCCGCCACCGGCATCATGCTGACCAACCCGCCGTACGGTGAACGACTCAGCGTGCGCGGCGACAGCGCCCTGCCGACCGAAGAGCTGTTCGCCTCCTTCTTCAGCGCCTTCGGCACCACGCTCAAGCAGCGCTTTGCCGGCTGGAGCGTGTTCCTGTTCTCGGCCGACCTCGGCCTGCCGAAATTGTTGCGCCTGAAGGAAGCTCGCAAGACGCCTTTCTTCAACGGCGCGCTGGAATGCCGCCTGTTCCGTTTCGACATGGTGGCCGGCTTCAATCGCCGCGAGGCAGCCATCCCCGGCGCCAAACCCAAACCTGATCAGGCTTGACGCCGTCGGCGGGATGATTGTCAACGTCAGCAAAACAATCCATCCCGCCGCGCCGTATTTATCATCGGCTCGCTTTTCCTTAAAGTTGCTCTCAACGAAGCCAATCGTGGCTTCATTCATTCCTTGGGAGCCAACATGACCACCACGACCAACAATACCAAAGCCGACTATGCGGCATTCCTGCTGCGCGTCACTTCCGGCCTGTTTTTTCTGGCCCACGCCGCGATGAAGATTTTCGTCTTCACGCTGCCCGGCACCGTCGCCTTCTTTGAATCACTGGGCCTGCCCGGCTTCCTCGCCTATCTGGTGATCCTGCTGGAAGTGGTCGGCGGCATCGCGCTGGTCATCGGCTTCTATGGCGACCTGCTGGCAATCCCCCTGGCCATCGACCTCGGCGGCGCCATCGTCACGGTGCACGCCCAGAACGGCTTCTTCTTCAGCAACCCCAAGGGCGGCTGGGAATACCTGGCAATGTGGATCGTCGCGCTGATCGCGGTCTATCTGCTCGGCAACGGCGCCTTCGCCGTCAAGCGCAACAGTCTTAAAAACGCTGCATAATTTGTCCAACCGGGGCTGCGGCCCCACTTTTGGAGTCCTAACATGTCCACCGCACTGCCATCGCTCTTCGTTTCCCACGGTTCGCCCATGCTGGCGGTCGAGCCGGGCAGGACCGGGCCGCTATTGCGCAGCATCGGCGAGCGCCTGCCCAGGCCGACGGCCATACTGATCGTCTCACCGCATTGGGAAACCCATACGCCGCGTGTCGGCAATCTGGCCAAGCAGCGCGTGATCCATGATTTCGGCGGTTTCCCGCGGGAGTTGTACGAACTGGATTATCCCGCCGCCGGTTCGCCGGAACTGGCCGAGCGCGTGGCAGGCTTGTTGCGCGACGCCGGCCTCGCGGCCCAGACCGACGACGGCTGGGGTCTGGATCACGGCAGTTGGGTGCCGCTGCGGTATCTGTATCCCCAAGCCGATGTCCCGGTGGTGCAATTATCGTTGCAGCCGCATCAGCCGCCGGCTTACCACTACCGCATCGGCCAGTTGCTGGCGCCGCTGGCGCGCGAAGGCATCCTGCTGGTCGGCTCCGGCAGCTTCACGCACAACCTGCGCGAACTGCGCCGCGGCAATCCGGATGGCGGGGTTGGCTCCGATAACGCGCCGCACACCATGGAATTCCTGCAATGGTTCCTGACGCACATGCAGCAGGGCAATCTGGAGGCCTTGCTCGACTATCGCCATACGGCCCCGCATGCGGTACGCACGCATCCGACCGACGAACACTTGCTGACCCTGTTCTTCGCCATGGGCGCGGCCGACGACTGGACGCAATCGGTGCATCTGGACAGCGGTTCGACGTATCATAGCCTGCGCATGGATGCGTTTGCTTTCGGCAGTCAGTCATCCCTGCTGGCCGACTTGCCCGCCGCCGCATAACCTGCCCGGAAAGAGACCGCTTGAACAAACTGCGCGAAATCGAATGCTTCATCGCTGTCGCCGAACTGGGCAGCTTCGTCAAGGCGGCCGACGCCCTCAATGTCTCCAAGGCGGCGATTTCGCGCACCATCCTTGAGCTCGAAGCGCGCCTCGGCGCGCGCCTCATGCAGCGCACGACGCGTCGCCTGTCGCTGACCGAGGCCGGCGCACTATACCTCCAACGCTGCAAGCAAATCGTCTCGGCGCTGGATGACGCCGACCAGATGCTCACCGTCGGCAATGCCGACCCGACCGGCCTGCTGCGCATCAACGTACCGCAGAGTTTCGGCGTGCTGCATCTGAGCAAAGTATGGCCCTGCCTCTTGCAGCGCTATCCCGGCATCAAGCTAGACATCACACTGTCCGACCGCATCGTCGACATCATCGAGGAAGGTTACGACATGGCGATCCGCATCGCGCGCCTGCCGAGTTCGTCCCTCATCTACCGCAAGCTGGCCTCGACGCGCATCGTGGTCTGCGCCGCGCCCGATTATCTTGAAAAGCACGGCACCCCGCACCATCCGGAAGACCTCAAGGATCACATGGTGATGGGCTACAGTTATTCGGCCGACAAGGATGAATGGCATTTCGACGGCCCCGAAGGGGCTGTCAGCGTCAAGACCCACGTGCGCATGCACGCCAACAACGGCGACACCTGTATCGCCGCCGCGCTGGCCGGCATCGGCATCACGCGCCAGCCGACCTTCATGCTGAGCGAATATATCCACAGCGGCAAGCTGGTGCCGTTGATGCCCGACTACATGTCGGCCGAACTGGGCATCTACGCCGTCTACCCTAGCCGCACCCATTTGCCCGCCAAGGTTCGTGCGACCATCGACTTCCTGGTGCATGCATTCGAGGAAGTGAAGTGGGACGACGACTGAACCGCGCCGCCGGCATTTGCTGACCAATTGCTGACGGCATGAAAAAATCCGCGCTTCGCGGATTTTTTTTCATCTCTCTTTTCATCGGCTCGCTTAAAGCGCACAATCCGCCCTCATCGTGCCTATTGGTCAGACCAATAATTCGACGGACCGTGCCCCATCCTTCCACTCGCGTATGGACCTGCGGACGACGATCGCAGCAACTTGACATACTCTTCGGATTGCCTCAAAGTGACCACATTACAGACTAAATGTCCATATATTGGACAATAAAAGCCGAAATGGCCGATAGTCGATACCAAGTTACTGCAACCTGAGGAGAAGACGCATGCAGCCGACCGCCCCCGTCGCGTCAAAAATGATGCCCTATCAATATCCGAACCCGAAAGAAGCGCCGCTGGAAATCGTGGTCGGATCCGCCATTCCCGACGATGAAAAAGTCTGGGTGCCGCAAGCCGAGAACGTCTGGTTCCGTCCGCTGTGCCTGAACGTTTCGCAAGGCTACTGGACCAACCTGCTGCGCGTGCGCAAGTCGGGCGTGCTGAGCCGCCATCGCCATCCGGCGCCGGTGCACGGCATGGTCCTGAAAGGCCGCTGGCGCTACCTGGAACACGACTGGATCGCCGAACAAGGCAGCTACGTGTTCGAACCGCCCGGCGAAACCCACACCTTGTACGTGCCCGAAGACGTGGAAGAAATGATCACCTATTTCCACATCACCGGCGTGATGTTCTACTGCGATCCCTACGGCAAGTTCGAAGGCTATGAAGACGTTTTCACCAAGCTGGAAATGTGCAAGGCGCATTACGAAAAAGTCGGCCTCGGCGCGGACTTCGTGCAGCAGTTCGTGCGCTGATTGCGTAAAGGAATGAACGACGCCATGAGCTACGTACAAGCCGATTACAACTTCCAGGGCGCAGTCGCCGTCGTCACCGGGGGCACCGGCGGCATCGGCGCCGCCATCAGCGCGCGTCTGGCGCAGGCCGGCGCCGAAGTCATTTGCTGGGACCTGAAGCCTGCCGTCGATTCGCCGAATTTTCAATATGCACAAGACACCGTCGACGTCACCGATCCGGCCTCGGTCGAGGCTGCGACGCAGCGCCTGCTGGCATCCCGCGGTCACATCGATTTCCTGATCAACAACGCCGGCTTTGCCGGTCCGACCGTGCCGCTGGACGAATACGACGTCGCCGAATGGCACCGCATCGTCAACGTCAACCTGATGGGCGTGTTCCACACCTGCCGCTCGGTGGTGCCCGCCATGCGCGCCGCCGGCCAGGGCCGCATCGTCAACATCGCCTCGCTGGCCGGCAAGGAAGGCACGCCCAACGCGTCCGCCTACAGCGCTTCGAAAGCCGGCGTACTGGCGCTGACCAAGTCGCTCGGCAAGGAACTGGCCAACGCCGGCATCCTCGTCAATGCGCTGGCGCCGGCGGCGGTGAAGACCACGCTGCTGGAACAGATGAGCCCGGCGCACGTCGCCACCATGATCAGCAAGAGCCCGATGGGCCGCCTCGGCTATGTCGAAGAAGTCGCCGAGATGGTGGCCTGGCTGTGCTCCGGTTCGTGCACGTTCAACACCGGCGCCGTGTTCGATCTGTCGGGCGGACGCGCAACGTATTAGTACTACCTGTCCGACCGCCACAAGCGGCCGGACATTTTTTCGCAGCACGGCATAAGCACCGCGAAGACGGCGCAAGCAGGTGATGTAGCTCAGAAGCTGTTTGCCTGCAGCACTTTATATTTACATTGGAGACAACATGGAAGTCCAAAAGAGCAGCAAGCTCAAACGCATTCAGTGGGTCGCACTGACGTTCCTGATGCTTGCCGGCATCGTCAATTACCTCGACCGCAGTACGCTGTCCATCGCCAACCATTCGGTCAGCCAGGAACTCGGCCTGTCCGCTTCGGAAATGGGTCTGCTGCTATCGGCATTTTCGCTCGCTTACGCCTTCTCGCAATTGCCGATCGGCGCGATGCTCGACAAATTCGGCGCGCGCGTGATGCTCGGCGCCGGCATGATGGTGTGGTCGGTGGCCCAGTTGGCCGGCGGCTTCGTCGGTTCGCTGCACCAGTTCCTGGTGGCGCGCGTATTCCTCGGCCTCGGTGAAGCGCCGCAGTTTCCGGCCGGCGCCAAGGTGGTTTCCGAATGGTTCGCCGTGCGCGAACGCGGCGGCCCTACCGGCATCTTCGTCGCCTCGTCGACCATTGGCCCGGCCCTCGCACCGCCGATCCTGACCGTGCTGATGCTGTCGTTCGGCTGGCGCATGATGTTCGTCATCATGGGCGTGCTCGGCATTGCCGTGGCAGTCGGTTGGTACATCTTCTATCGCAACCGCAACGAAGTCGAACTGACGCCGTCCGAAATGCTGTACCTGGCCGACGGCAGCGACAACGATCCGAACGCCAACGCCAAGCTGACCTGGCACGAGTGGAAGGGCCTGTTCAAATATCGCACTACCTGGGGCATGCTGTTCGGCTTCATGGGCGTGATCTACATGGTGTGGCTGTACCTGACCTGGTTGCCGGCCTACCTCGAACATGAACGCCACCTCAGCATCGCCCGTACCGGCTGGGTGGTGGTGATCCCCTACATCTTCGGCACGCTGGGCATGCTCAGCAGTGGCTATATCGCCGACGGCCTGATGAAACGCGGCATGGCGCCGATCCGCAGCCGCAAGTGGCCGATCTGCGCCGGCCTGATCGGCGCCGGCGCGTTCACCATCCCCGCCGCCTATACGCCGAGCACCACCATGGCGATCGTCTACATCTCGCTGGCGATGGCCTTCGTCAACATGGCAAGCGGCGGCGCATGGGCGCTGGTCAGCGTGGCGATTCCGCGCCGCCTGGTGGCATCGCTGGGCAGCCTGCAAAACTTCGGCGGCTACCTTGGCGGCTCGCTGGCGCCGCTGATCACCGGCGTCGTGGTCGACCAGACGCACTCGTTCGTGAACGCCTTGCTGATCAGCGCCGCCGTCGCGTTCGCCGCCGCGCTAGTCTACATGTTCGTGGTAAACAAGCCCATCGAAGGCGACGGTGCTCCAGCCTGATTTTTATTTTCGCATCCAAGGAAGAACACATGACATTCACGGCCAATCTGTTTCAGGGAAAGACTGCGCTGGTCACCGGCGGCACCCAGGGCATCGGCGGCGCGGTGGCACGCCAGCTCGCCGCCATGGGCGCCAAGGTGATCGCGGCAGGCTTGCCGCCGTTCGCCGCGGACGAGTTCAAGGACAGCAATGTCACGCTGGCCGAACTCAATGTAGCCTCGGAAGACAGCGTCAATAATCTGTTCGCCGGCATCAACCAACTCGACATCGTGGTCAACTGCGCCGGCATCATCAAGCGCGGCGCCGAACACGAAGTCGAGGTGTTCGAACAGGTGATCGCCGTCAACCTGACCGGCACCATGCGCGTCTGCACGGCCGCACGTCCGCTGCTCAAGGCAAGCAAGGGATGCATCGTCAACCTGGCGTCGATGCTGAGCTTCTTCGGCGGCGGCCTGGTGCCCGGCTACAGCGCCAGCAAAGGCGGCATCGCGCAATTGACGAAGTCGCTGGCGATCGCCTATGCCGCCGACGGCATTCGCGTCAACGCGGTGGCGCCGGGCTGGATCGCGACGCCGCTGACGCAGGCGCTGCAGGAAGACCCTGCACGTTCCGGCCCTATCCTGCAACGCACGCCGCTGAACCGCTGGGGAACGCCGGAAGACATCGGTAATGTAGCCGCCTTCCTGTGTACGCCGGCGGCGTCCTTCATGACCGGCGCCGTGGTGCCGGTCGATGGCGGTTATCTGGTGGCCTGACCTCGCACCTGTCCCGCGTCGTCGGTAATGGCGGCGCGGGAAATCCCACGGCGAGTCCCTCGGCTATAATGCGTCTCCGCAGCCTTCGCCCATCCGTTATCCGCGCCTGACTTGCTATGCCGACATCCGATACCGCCGCTGAAGACAATCCGAAGATCGCCGGTACGGCTGCATTTTCGAAGTTCATGGCCGTGTTGCAATTGATCGCCGACCAGGAAGAACCGCTGACCATTGCGCAACTGAGCGCGCAGAGCGGTTATCCGCGTCCGACCGTCTATCGCATCCTGGCGGCGCTGACCGCCGAAGGAATGGTGGTGGAGAATCCGCGCACGAAGCATTTCGAACTCGGCCCGCGCCTGATCAACCTGGCCAGCAAATCCTGGGCCCGGTCCGACATCCGCACGGCGGCCATCGACGCCCTGCAAGACCTGCGCGACGCCACGCGCGAAACGGTCCACCTGGCGGTGCCGAGCGACAACGGCATGGTCTACATCGAAAAGCTGGAAAGCCCGCAAGCGGTGCGCATGACCTCGCGCGTCGGCACGCGCGTGACGCTGTATTCCAGCTCGGTCGGCAAGGCCTATCTGGCGGCGCTGGATGAAGCGACGCGCAGCCGCCTGTTGCGTTCGGTCAGGATACAAAAATTTACCGACAACACCATCACCGACCTCGACGTCCTGCGCGCCGAACTCGCCGTGGCGCGGCAACGCGGCTATACCGAAGACAATGAAGAAAACGAAGCGCAGATCTTTTGCGTCGGCGCCCCCATCTTCGGTGCCGAAGGCATGCCGGTGGCCTGCATCAGCATCAGCATTCCGCTGTTCCGCAAGCCGCAGAATCTGCAAGAGACGCTGATCGATCCCTTGCTGGCAACCTGCAAGCTGATCACGCAAAAACTGTCCGGCCCCGGACGCTGACCCCGGCGCCGACCACCGGGCCCGGTCACGCTTCCGGCGCGATCTCCACGCTATACAGTTTGCTTCCCTCGACATTGTGCAGAGACACGGTCATGGCCCTGGTCTTCGCATCGATCTTGCCGATACCGAAGAACTGGTACAAGTCGGCCGGCGAACGATTCTGCTTCATGTCGGCGGGAACGCCGACGTAACGCACGTCCGGACCGAAAGTGCGGTCGATCTCGCCGGGACCGAAGGTGCCCGCATGGAGCGGACCGCCGACGAATTCCCAGAACGGCTTGAAGTCGGTGAACTGCGCCTTTTCCGGCATATAGTAGGTGGCCGAGGCATAGTGCACGTCGGCCGTCACCCACACCACGTTCTTGATGTCGTGCCGCTTGATGAAGCGCAACAGCTCCGCCACTTCGAGCTCGCGTCCCGACGGCTTGCCGTTGTCGGCATTGGCCCATGCCTCGAAGGTACCTTGCGGCACGTCCTGATTGAGATCCGGTACGACGATGGAAATCGGCATGTCGCTTGCGATCACCTTCCAGGTCGAGCGCGAGCGCAGCAAGGCCTGCTTGATCCAGCGCATTTGCGCCGCGCCGAGGAAGGCGGCGTCCTTGCCTTGCTGCGTCTGGCGATTGGGCGAATTGGCGCCGCGATAGCTGCGCTCGTCGAGCATGAACACTTCCAGCAAGGGACCATATTGGAAGGAGCGATAAATGCGTTCCGGGTCGGCGCCGTCGATCCGGAACGGATTGTATTCGAACATCGCCTGACGCGCGCGCCGCATCAGCACATTCAGTTCGCGTTCGCGGTAACGCTGCTCGGCCGCGCCGATGACCTGGCCCGGATACCAGTTGTTGCGCACTTCGTGATCGTCCCATTGCACCAGGAAAGGCACTTCGGCCATGAAGCGCTTCTTGTTGGCGTCCATCAGGTTGTAGGCGAAATTGCCGCGATACTCGTCGAGCGTTTCGGCCACCTTGGATTTTGCCGGCGTCGTCAGGTTGCGCCAGATGCTGCCGTCGTCGAGCCTGACCTCCGCCTGGATCGGCCCGTCGGCATAGATCTGGTCGCCCGAGTGGATGAAAAAATCCGGCTTGAAGCGGCGCATGGTTTCGTACACGCGGTAACCGCCCCAGGCTTCGTTGATGCCCCAGCCCTGTCCGGCTTCGTCGCCGGAAAACGCAAAGCTGATATCGCGCTCGGCGCCGCCCGGAATGATCAGGCTGCCGTTGACCGGTTCGCTCCAGGCCGACGCATGCGTCAGGTCCTGGAAACGCACGCGATAGTAAAGCCGTTGGCCCACCGGCAAGCCGCGCAGGTCGAGGCGCGCAGTGTAGTCGTCGCGCGCCAGCGCCACGGGACCGGCCACGGTCTGCGCACCCCTGAAATTCTCATAGGCGGAATATTCCACCACCATGCGCGCCGCGCGATCGGTGCGGCTCCAGAGCATGGCGGCGTCGCGCGTGATATCGCCGCTCATGGCACCGCTGCCGACTTGCGGACGCAGGCGCTCCGACGTCACCACGGCGGGCGCCTGCTGCTGGGCGAGCGCGGCCGGCAATTTGCCGCCCGTCAGCAATGCGCCGGCGCCGACTACGGCGTTGCGCAGGAAGACGCGGCGGAATGGGGGAAAGGACGAATCGGCGGGCATGGCGTACTCCTGTGCGGTGAACGGTATGGAACGGAATTGCAATGTAGCAATGCAATGTGACCGTTCCATGAACGTCCGCACATGTGTCCCAACTTTCGACATTAATCGAGAACAAGATGAAATTGCTTGTCATCAAGACCGGAACCGAGCCGATTCAGGACACACGCGGCTCTTTTGCCACGCACCACTCCGGCGCGATATTTCGCACGCTTTACGTGCATCGTCGCGGCATTGGCCTACTGCACTCTGCAAATCCCCTTTAAATTCAATGCATTATAAAAATGCACCGAAATGGAATATTTTTTGCTTAATAAGGTGCTTTTTATCATTTACCGCACAATTATTGGGAGATTTTTCTGTGAACGATCACAAAAATGGTGCCGATGCGCTCTTCATTCTGCTCGGCGCAATCATGATTCTGGCCATGCATGCCGGCTTTGCCTTCCTCGAACTGGGCACGGTGCGGCGCAAGAACCAGGTCAACGCTCTGGTCAAGATCCTGGCCGATTTCGCGGTCTCGACGATCGCCTATTTTTTCATCGGCTATTACGTCGCCTATGGCGTGAGTTTCTTCAGCGGCGCCGAAACCTTGTCGGCGCGCAGCGGCTTCGAGTTGGTCAGGTTCTTCTTCCTGCTGACCTTCGCGGCGGCGATCCCGGCGATCATCTCCGGCGGCATCGCCGAGCGTTCCAAATTCCATCCGCAATTGCTGGCTACTGCGATCCTGGTCGGCCTGGTTTACCCCTTCTTCGAAGGCATCGCCTGGAACCAGCATTTCGGTGTGCAGGCTTGGATCAAAGACGTCTTCGGCGCCGAGTTCCACGACTTCGCCGGCTCCATCGTCGTGCATGCCGTGGGCGGCTGGATCGCCCTGCCCGCGGTGCTGCTGCTGGGCGCGCGGCGCGGCCGCTACACCAGGGAAGGCGCGGTCGCCGCGCATCCGCCGTCGAATATTCCCTTCCTGGCGCTGGGCGCATGGATCCTGACGGTCGGCTGGTTCGGCTTCAACGTCATGAGCGCGCAAACCCTCGACAAGATGAACGGCCTGGTCGCGCTCAACTCGCTCATGGCCATGGCCGGCGGCACGCTGGCGGCGCTGGTGATGGGCAAGAACGATCCCGGCTTCGTCTATAACGGTCCGCTGGCCGGACTGGTCGCCGTCTGCGCCGGCTCCGACCTGATGCATCCGCTGGGCGCGCTGGTCACCGGCGGCATCGCCGGCGCGATATTCGTATGGATGTTCACGCGCACGCAAAACAAGTGGAAGATCGACGACGTGCTGGGCGTGTGGCCGCTGCATGGCCTGTGCGGCGCCTGGGGCGGCCTGGCGGCCGGCATCTTCGGCATGAAAGCGCTGGGCGGCGTCGGCGGCGTATCGTTCATGGCGCAACTGTGCGGCACCTTGCTCGGCATCGCTATCGCCCTTATCGGCGGCTGGATCGTCTACGGCGCACTGAAAGCCGTCGTCGGCATCCGCCTCGACCCGGAGCAGGAGTTCGAAGGCGCCGACCTGTCGATCCACAAGATATCGTCGACGGCCGAGCGCGAGACGAGCTGGTGATGATGGACATCGATAAAGTCTGTCGGGATCAACGGCAGTCCGTCTGAATCCCTACGGCAAGCAATACTAGCGCGCGCCTTTATGGTCTTTTTGTCCGTCGTTCTTGTGCTTGCCCATGACTTCCTTTGCTTCCTCCTTTTGTCTTTGCTTCTTCACGTCTTCTGCATGTAAAGGTGAAGCTGGCTTCGGCTTAAAATCTTTACCGGATGTGGACACAATATTCTCCTTGAAGGATTGATGCAAAAAGTGAACGCACGAAAAATCAGCGGCTAAGGAAGCCATGGCGTTCTCCGCAACCTGCGCCTGTGCCTGCGCGCGGCTTCAACAATTCAAAATCGCGATATCCCAGGCGCCTTCGGACTCACATCAAAATTGTTGACGACAACATGAGTCGGTAAATCGTTTGACGAGGCATTTCGTCAATATATTGAGGTCTGTTGATATGCACACCTGACATTGCTTCACAACAACACCGAGCGTCCCACACCAGCTCCTCAAAATTATCTTGCCTTTGATGTCGTTCGGCAGCACTGATCCAGATCAAATATATGTATGAGCGGAAAAGTCACCTCATTCTTGCTGGCCAGGCTGCGCTCCGCCCATTGCGATATATGACCGTGCAACGTTTGTAAACTCCCAACCCCTGCGATGGTGGCAGCGATGTACTCCCACATGCGCTATGCAGCATACTGCCGGATGAATGCCTCGATCGAACTGGCCACAAACACCGGCGCTTCCAGCATGGAATAGTGGCCGCTTTCCTGGCACACCTTGAGCGTGAAATCGGGATACAGCGGTGCGAAATTCTTGCGCACCGACTCTTCCTGATAGAACGGCAGATCGAATTTTCCCGTGATCGCCAGGATAGGGATTTTCAGACCGCGCGCTTCTTGCGCAAAGTCGGTTTGCGTAAACATCTGCAAGTAACCCGCCATCGCTTCCTTGGTCATGGCGTTGCGCGCCAGTTTCAATTTGAAATTGATCCAGGTATTGCCATAGCGGCTGCCGCCGCGCGCGGCGATGGCGCGCTTCAATGCTTCGTCGTCGGTGATGACCGCACGCAAGCCTTGCATGCCTGCCTCATCAGTCTTGAAGCCGGAGGCGGGAACCGAGCTGATCGCGACCAGGCTCTTGACCCGTTCCGGATAACTCACCGTCAGGCGCTGTGCGATCATGCCGGACATCGAATGACCGACCACATGGTAACGCCGGAAGCCCAGATGACGCATCACTTGCGCCGCATCGGCGGCGGCTTCATTGGCGCTGTAGGCGCCTTGCACGGCTTTTGACCAGCCGTAACCGCGCAGGTCGACGAAGACAAAGGAATATTGTTCCGTATTGAGGTAAGGCCATAACGGCTCCCAGTTGTTGTGGTCGCCCAGCCATTCATGCATGACCAGCACGCCCTCGCTGCCGCGGCCGATTACTCGGTACATGACGGACACGCCCTCTTCGCCCGGCCCGGTTGCCATGCCGGCATCCAGCAATGTGCTGCAGCCGGCCGCCGACAAAGCGGCCAGCGACATCAGCAAGGTCCTGCGCTTGGGATGGAAACCTTGTGTATCAGGCTTATCTGCATGCTTCATGTTCTTGTCTCCCGTTTTGATTTACGCTTAAGATACAAGCTGCTCCACCATCTGGAAAATGATTTGTTAAGATAGTTTCCATCAATATTTGAGATGACATCGTGGAACTTGTACACCTTCAGACCTTTCTCGCCGTGGCGGATGCCGAATCGATTACCCAGGCCGCCAATCGGCTGTCATGTGTGCAATCGAACGTGACCGCGCGCATCAACCGGCTTGAGCAGGAATTACAAGCCAGTCTGTTCATGCGCTCCCAGCGCGGCGTTTCCCTGACCGCATTCGGACAGGACTTTTATCCCAAAGCCCGCAAGATCATCGATCTGGTCCAGCAACTGAAATGTCCCGACGTCGCGAACGAGGTGCGCGGCAATCTGCGCGTCGGCGCCGTGGAAACCGTGGCCGCGCTCGGCATGCCGGCCATCATTGCCGATTTGAGCCGCTTGCATCCGTTGCTGACCATAGAGCTGAAAACCGGCACGTCGCAAGAATTGATCCGGGCCTTGAAGAACTTCAAAATCGATGCCGCGATCGTCTCGGGCACGGTCGACGATGCCGCGCTGTCCTCCGCCGTATTGCGCGAAGATGAGCTGGTGCTGGTGCGTTCTGCCTATTTCATGTCGGCGCCGGTCAGCCGCAAGACGCCGCCTGAGTCGCTGTTTGTATTCAGGCAGGGATGTGCGTTCCGGGCGGCGCTGGAAGCATGGCTCTATGCGATCAAGGCGGTACCGCAGGCAGTCAATGAAATCGGCAGTCTGGACGGCATCATGGCGCATGTGGCAGCGGGCCGGGGCGTGACGGCCTTGCCCAGACGGACGGTGCAGGCGCATTCATTGCAGGACAAACTGCACATGTCGCCGTTGCCGTCGCGCTACGGCAAAATCAAGACCAGCCTGGTCCGCTTGCCTGACAATGACCACGATGCCAAGACCCATGCATTGCTGCAGGCGGTGCGTGCGACATTTTCCTAGGCCGGAAATGCGGGATGTTTCATTCACGTTGTGTGGTCGGATGGCGTCGGCGCCATCTCGCGTTGACATGGACATTCCAGCTCAGGACGCCATGAAACCGCCATCCGCAGCCAATACATGGCCGACGATATACGAAGCTTCGTCCGAAGCCAGCCAGACCACGGCCTCGGCGACTTCCTCCGGTTTCCCCATGCGCCGCAACGGCAGCGCTGCGGCAACGGCCGACATGTCCGCGATCCCCGACGCCAGCATCATGTCGGTCACCACGCGTCCCGGCGCCACCGCGTTGATGCGGATGCCGCGCGGCGCGCATTCCATGGCTGCCGAACGCATCAGGGAAATCACCGCGGCCTTGGAGGCGGAGTAAAGCGACAGGCCCGGATTGGGATTGCGCAGGCCGCTGACGGAGGCGTTGAAGACAATGCGACCGGCGCCTTGCGCAGCCATGACCGGGACCTGGTATTTCAGGCACAAGAAGACCGAGCGCACATTGGTATCGAAGACGCTGTCGTAGACACTGTTATCTTGCGCCTCCACCGGAGCGCGCCGCTCCTGGAAACCGGCGTTGTTGAACGCCACGTCCAGACAGCCGAAGCGCGCCACGGTCGTCTGCACAAGCTGCGCCACCTCGTCCTCGCGCGCGACATCCGTTTGCACAAACAATGATTGCGCGCCCAAGGCGCGGCATTCGGCAGCCACCGCCTGCCCCTCATGCCCGCGACGGCCGGCGATCACGACCGCCGCCGCGCCTTCCTGCGCCATCAGGATGGCGGTTGCGCGACCGATGCCGCTGCCCCCTCCCGTGACCAGTCCGACGCGCCCTGCCATCCGCGCACGCTGCGCAGGTAAACCGGATTGCTGTTTGAGTGTCTCCATGTCAATGCCCTCCATTTTCAACTTGGTCGACCAAATTAGTTGTATTGTACAACTTAATTTCCGACAAATGAAAAATGTCCGATTGCGATCCGGCGCCTGTCGGACACGGGCAATGCTCCGCCGTCTCAATGCTTTGCAGGGTTGTTCAGGGGGAAGTAAACGGCGACTCCGATGATGCGTATGTCAGCCCGGACCAGCCGGCTCCTGAAACCGCTCCACCAGAAAATCGATGAACGCCCTTGCGCGGGCGGTCTGGTTGCGCTGTCCCGCGTAGTAGACAAACAGATCCGCGGACGGCAAATTGAATTCGGGCAGTACCACCTTCAGACGACCGCTCTTGAGGTACTTTGCCAGGTCCCATTCGGAACGGATCAGGATGCCGTGGCCATCCAGCGCCCAGCCAAGGACAACATCGCCGTCGTTGCTTGCCAGCGCTCCGCGCACTTTCATCACCTCATTGTGCTGCTCGTGCACGAAGCGCCAGATGCCGTAGGCATCCTCGTTCTGGCGATGGATGATGCAGCGGTGATGCGCAAGATCGGCAAGGGTTGCCGGGGTTCCGTACCGCTCGAGGTACAACGGCGATGCGCACAGAAAGCGCCGGTTGGTCATCAGGCAGCGGGCGTTGATGCGCTGGTCCGGCAGCGCCCCGAAGCGGATGGCCATGTCAAAACCGCCATCCACCAGATCCACCGGCTTGTCGGTCAGTTCGACCTGTATCTCGACATGCGGATGCAATCTGGCAAATTCCGAGACCAGCGGCGCAATCGTCGTGCGGCCGAAGCCGAGCGTCGCGTTCACGCGCAACAGCCCGCGCAGATCGGTACTGCTGCTCGATACCGCGTCTTCCATGTCGCGCAACAGGGCGAGGATGCGCGCGGCATGCGCAAGATACGTCTCGCCCTCATTGGTCAGGCTGATGCTGCGCGTGGTCCGGTTGACCAGCCTGACGCCCAGCCGGGCCTCCATCTGCATGAGGCGCTTGGTCGCCGCCGGCGGCGTCAGATCCAGTGCGCGCGCGGCAGCGGACAAATTGCCGTGGCGCGCGATCAACAGGAAGAATTCCAGTTCTGAGGCGAGGTCGTTTTTCACTGAAAGTTAATAATCATCTGATTTTGGGTGAAGTATAAGCCGGTCTTCCGCGACTACGCTAGGAACCCCATAGAACATGCATCGACTCGACGATGCCGAGGAGAACCAGATGAAAATCGTTGAAATCCGTGAAAAAACCGTGCCGATCAGCTCGCCGATCCGCAATGCCTATATCGACTTCAGCAAAATGACGCTAAGTCTGGTCGCCGTCGTCACCGACATTATCCGCGACGGTAAACCGGTAGTCGGTTACGGCTTTAACTCAAACGGCCGCTACGGCCAGGGCAAGCTGATGCGGGAACGCTTCATCCCGCGCCTGCTGGAGGCCGACCCCGCCACGTTGATCAACGAGGCCGGCGACAACCTCGACCCGCACAAGATCTGGGCGACGATGTTCACCAATGAAAAACCGGGCGGCCACGGTGAACGCTCGGTCGCCATCGGCACCATCGACATGGCTGTATGGGACGCGGTTGCAAAGATCGCCGGCCAACCCCTGTTCCAGTTGCTGGCGGACCGTTACGGCAACGGCACGCCTGAACGCAAGGTGTTCGTCTATGCCGCCGGCGGCTACTATTATCCCGACCAGAACCACGACAAGCTCAAGGACGAGATGCGCAGCTACCTCGACCGCGGCTATTCCGTGGTCAAGAAAAAAATCGGCGGCGCCTCCCTCGACGAGGATCTGCGCCGCATCGATTCGATTCTGAGCGTCTTGCAGGATGGCCAGAAACTTGCCGTGGACGCCAATGGGCGGTTCGACTTGGATACGGCGATCCGCTATGCCAAAGCGCTGTCCCAATACGACCTGTTCTGGTACGAAGAGGCAGGCGATCCGCTCGACTACGAATTGCAGGCCACGCTGCGGAATTACTACAAGAACCCGATGGCGACCGGCGAAAACCTGTTTTCCATGCAAGACGCCCGCAACCTGATCCGTTACGGCGGCATGCGCGCCGACCGCGACTGGCTGCAATTCGACTGCGCGCTCAGCTACGGCCTGGTCGAGTATCTGCGCACGCTCGACATGCTGAAAGAACATGGCTGGTCGGCCGGCCGCTGCATCCCGCACGGCGGCCATCAGATGTCGCTGAACATCGCCGCCGGCCTCGGCCTTGGCGGCAACGAGTCCTATCCCGATCTGTTCCAGCCGTACGGCGGCTTCCCCGACGGCGTCACGGTCCGGAACGGCTATATCACCATGCCGGACTTGCCGGGCATCGGTTTTGAAGGAAAAGCCGATCTGTACCGGGAAATGCTGAAGCTGTCCGCCTAGACCGCCAGCTAGGGCTGCGCCTCCGGCAAGCCCTGCTCGGCCGGATCGACGTGGGTCATGACGTCCAGCACATGGTGCTGCTCCATCACCCGGCGACGCGCCGAGGTGGCAATGGCGTGGCCTTGCGTGACGGTCTGGTTGCCGTCCAGTTCCAGATGCACGTCGACGATGGTCAGGTCGCCCATCTTGCGCGTGCGCAGGTCGTGCACGCCGAATACGCCGGGCGTCTCCAGCAGGGTCCGGCGGATCGCCAGCGACTCCTCTTCCGAGACTGCCTTGTCCATCAGATCGTTCAGGGCTCGCCAGGAAAACAGCCAGCCGGTGCGCACGATCATCAAGCCGACAATCAGGGCCGCGATCGGATCAAGCAAGGGAACGCCAAGCAGGTTGCCGGCAATCCCCAACGCCACCACCAGCGACGATACCGCATCCGAACGCGCATGCCAGGCATTGGCCACCAGCATGCTGGAACGCACCCGTTCGGCAATGCGCAACATGTAGCGAAACAGGATTTCCTTGCTGGCCAGCGTCGCCAGCGCCACCCACAAGGCCGACAGATGCACCGCCTGCACGTTCAGCGACTGCAGTTTGTAAAACGCCGACACCAGCATGCCGATGCCGACCGCCAGCAACGCCCCGCCCAGCGCCAGCGAAGCCGCGGTTTCGAAGCGCTGGTGGCCGTACTGGTGATCGGCGTCGGCCGGATTGCGGCTCTGGCGGGCAGCGAACAGGACGACGAAATCGGCCACCAGGTCGGACAGGGAATGCACGCCGTCGGCCACCAGCGCCTGTGATCCGGCAAATATCCCGGTAACGATCTGGAGCATGGTCAGCACCACGTTGACGGCGATGCTGACCAGCGTGCTCTGGCGTCCGGCAAGGTAACGCCGGTCGGTCGCGGCTTCGTTTTCCTCAATAATTAACATATTGACAATTCATGATTTCCAACCGAAACAACCCTTGTACTTAACGGCAATTTACAGGATCATCTTGCCACATAACAATTCACTTAAAGGAAGCGGAAATCCTGTCGTTGAGCTACGGACAGGGACTTCCGAGAGATAACATGGAACAAACAAGCCCGCAATCGCTGTCGTTCAACTACGACAGAGTCAGCGGAGAACTGGTAGCGGCATTTACCCCGATCGAGGGCATGCAAGTCCCCAATCTCGTGATTCTGAAGCAGATGCTGACCGATGGCGGCTTTACCAAGCTGTACATCGACGACGCCGCGCTCGGCGACTTTGCGGCCAAGGTCGCAGGCGCCAAGGAGGCCGTATCGCAAAAAATCGGCGAACGACGCGACGGCGAGTTCCTGCTCGAAGTATCCGACGACCTGATGGAGGCCTATCTCACGCTGGTGCCGCCGCAAGGTGGCCGCGCCCGCTCGGTCGAGGTCATCAACGAAATCCGCGCGCAAGGCATCACGCACGGCATTATGCATGAAGTGCTGCGCGGCGCGCTGAGCGCGGGACACTGCGCCAAACTGCTCGTCGCCAAAGGCGACGAACCGGTCCAGGGCGAGCACGCGCGCTTCGAAAGCCTGCTCGACGAGAAGGAGGACGAGCTTTCCGAGATCGACGAAGACGCCGTCGTGCAATACTCCGACCTCGGGCATCTGCTGCTGATCAACATCGGCGATCCACTGATGCGACGCATCCCGCCGGTGCCCGGCACCAATGGCGTGAACATCAAGGGCCAGGCGGTGCCGGCGCTGCCGATTCCCGACCTCGGTTTCAACAAGGATTGCGTCGGCACCGAAGTCGACAAGGAAAACCCCGACCTGCTGATCGCCGCCATCGCCGGTCAGCCGCAACTGATCACCAACGGCGTCAAGGTCAACCCCATCGTCGAAATCGAAGACGTCGATCTCAGCACCGGCAATATCGACTTCTCCGGCACGGTCAAGATCAAGGGCGACGTCAAGACCGGCATGCGCCTGCACGTCTCCGGCGACGTTTTCGTCAACGGCACCGTGGAAGCGGCCGAAATCATCGCCGGCGGCAACATCACCGTCAAGGGCGGCATCATCGGCCACTCGGAAACCCAGCCCGGCGCGGCGTCGATTGCCGCCAAGATCAAGGCCGAAGGCTCGGTGCAGGCGCTGTTCGCGGAGAGCGCGCACATCGAAGCGGGCGACAGCATCATGCTCGCCGGCAACGCGCGCCAGTGCGAAATGCTGGCCGGCAACGAAATCCTGGTCGGCAAGACCAATCCCAAACTGGGCCAGATCATCGGCGGCCGCGCCCAGGCCACGATGATGATCAAGGCGGTTGCCCTCGGTTCGCCCAACGCCGCCACCACCAAGATCCAGGTCGGCCTCGATCCCTACCTGGAAGAAAAGCTGCGTGCCAAAGAGCAGGAATTCCAGAGGAAACTCGACGAGCTCGATCGCGTCATCAAGCAGATCGCCCACTACAAGCAGAATCCCGAAAAAGCCAGGAACGGCATGGGCGAGGAAGCAGAACTCAAGCGCAAGACGCTGGCGCAGGAAGTCAAGGACCTGGTCGCCGAACAGAACGAAATGAAGGAAGACCTGGTCGCCGCGGAATCGGCGCGCATCGTTGCCGTCAAGGCCGTCTATGAAGGCGTCGAAATGCGCATCGCCAAACAGGTGTGGCAAGTGCTGAGCGACTTCGGCGGCGGCACCGCGCAGTTGCAAGGCGGAAAAATCTCGTTCGGCGGAAAGTAAATCGCCATGACCGATCTGCCTGTGCTGGACAGCGACGGCCTGCGCGCGCTGGCGCAACGTAGCGCCGCGGTGACGGCGGCATGCGCCTGCGCCGAAGCCGACCTGTCCTGCTGGACCAGCACGCCGCTATCGTTTCCCGAATCGCAATTGAAGGACGTCGGCACGCTGCTGGCCGATCCTTACGACGAACCCGGCTTTGCCGAATATCATCCGCACGGCACCCGCTACGAATCCGGCGATGCGCCGATCGCGCCGCGCTATTTCCCCTACAACCGCTGCAATGTGTCGGCCTGCGCAATATGCGGCCGCTGTTACCTGCGCTACACCGAAGCGGGCGGCTACTTCGTCGACCGCCGCATCCGCGCGTTGAACCGGCCCGGGCTGGTCGTCGACGCCGACTGATCTGCCGCAATACCTTATCTTCCCGGGGCGGCCTGCAGCCCGCTCGCCATGAGAATCTGGAACAGCGTGTCGGCCGGCCGGCTTAGGCGCCTTGCCGTGAGCGCCACATATTCGACATCGGGAAACGCCGGCAGGCTGGCGTGATTGACCGGCAAGGTCAGCTCGCGCGTGGCCAGATGCTGCGGCAGGACGGCCAGCCCCAAGCCGCCGCGCGCTGCCGCCATGCAGCCGGCGTGGCTGCCGCTGGTGCAGACGATGCGCCAGTGGCGACCTGCCGCGCCCAGCGTGGCCAGCGTCGCCGCGCGCGTCACGCTGGGCTCCGGCAACAGGATCAGCGGCAACGGCTGGTTCAGGTCCACCACGGTTTCCGGACGCGCCAGCCAGACCAGCGGCACGCGCAGCATGGCCTGGCCGCGCTGCTCGCCGGGGCGGCGCTTGCCGACGATGAGGTCGAGTTCGCCGTTGTCGAGGCGCTGATACAGCTCACTGGTGAGACCGATGGTGATTTCCAGTTCGACCTCGGGATGCTTGTTGCGAAACGCCGCGAGCATGTCCGGCAACGGTCCCATAGCAAGATCGTCGGACGTGCCGAAGCGCACGCGGCCGCGCAGCTTCGGCGCCTTGAACTGTGCCTCGGCGCGCGCATGCGCCTCCAGGATCAGGCGCGCATGGACCAGCAGGCTTTCACCGTCCGCCGTCAGCGCCAGCGAATGCGTGTCGCGCACAAACAGGCGGCGACCGGCGCTCTCTTCGAGACGGCGGACGTGGTCGCTGACGCTCGATTGCGTCAGGCCCAGCCGGCGCCCGGCCTCGGTGAAGCTGGCGGAGGCGGCGACGGTGCTGAACGTCTTCAGCCAGACTGGGTTGAACATGGGCAGCTCCCGCGCTGAAATCGGAAAATCCGATGACAGTCAACGTTATCAAAGGGGTTCCCGATGATAACGTCTTTTCTTATCATGTGGCAAAGGCCGTTGCCGTACATGCACGTCGCCCACGTCATGCAAACGCGCACAGCCTGTTTTCTTTTGCCATCTTCTTACCGCCATGAAACGTTATCTCCCCGACACCTTCACGCTGATGCTGCTCGGTACGGTCCTGCTGGCCACGCTGCTGCCCGCCACCGGCGGCTTCGAAAGCGTCATGCACCTGGCCAGCAACACCGCCATCGCGCTGCTGTTCTTCCTGCACGGCGCGCGCCTGTCGCGCGAAGCGGCCCTGTCCGGCTTCCGGCAGCCGCGCCTGCATTTGCTGACGCTGGGCTGCACCTTCGTGTTGTTTCCGATACTGGGGCTGACGCTGCAAGCGCTGTTCCCGGGCTTGCTGACGCCGGAACTGTGGCTTGGCGTGCTGTTCGTCTGCACGCTGTCGTCGACCGTGCAATCGTCGATCGCCTTTACCTCGATCGCGCGCGGCAACGTGCCGGCCGCGATCTGCGGCGCCACCGCGTCGAACCTTCTGGGCATCGTCTTTACGCCCATCCTGGTGACGCTGCTGCTGCATCGCCACCACGACGGCGGCGGCCTCGGGCAGGTCACCGGCATCCTGCTGCAACTGCTGCTGCCGTTTGTCCTCGGCAATGTGTTGCGTCCGTGGATCGGCGACTGGGTGTTGCGCAACAAGGGCCTGCTTGCCGTGGTAGACCGCGGCGGGATTCTGCTGGCCGTGTATGCCGCGTTCAGCGCAGCGGTGGTGCAAGGTGTGTGGCATCTGTTCCCGCCGCAGCAACTGGCGCTGCTGTTGCTGGTCAACGCCATCCTGCTGGGCGGCGTGCTGACGCTGACGACCTTCGGCAGCCGCGCGCTGGGTTTTTCGCGCGAGGATGAAATCGTGCTGGTGTTCTGCGGCTCGAAGAAATCGCTGGCTTCCGGCATTCCGATGGCGTCGGTGCTGTTCAGCGGCAGCGGCGTGGGTATCGTGTTGCTGCCGATCATGGTGTTCCACCAGATGCAACTGATGCTGTGCGCGGTGCTGGCGCGGCGCTATGCCGAACGCGCCGATGCAAGCGCAGCGCCCAAGGCGGGAATCGCGGCCTGACTCATCCCTGCTGACAGCAGGCTGTCAGCAGCCCCCCGTCATGATGTCTTCCGTGCCGACCGGCATACCAACCACGGAATACAAAAAAGGAAGACATCATGACAACCCAAATCAACTGGTTCGAAATCCCCATCACCAACCTCGCCCGCGCCGCCAAATTCTACGAAACCGTCCTCGACGGCAAGCTGCGCATCGCAACCGATTCCGATGCATCGCCGATGGCCATTTTCAACAATGCCGCCGAAGAATCCTGCGGCTGCCTGACCGAAACCCAGGCGTTCAAGGCCAGCGCCGACGGCGTACTGGTTTACCTCGATGCCAGCCCATCCATCCAGAAGGCGATCGAGCACATCGTTCCCGCCGGCGGCAAGGTCGTGCTGGACAAGTTCGAGCTGCCGCGACAGCTCGACTACATTGCCCACCTCATCGACACCGAAGGCAATCGCATCGCCCTGCACGCCATGCAATAAGAATCCCGGGCAGCGTCGGCAAACCCGCCGCCGTCCCTTGGCGGCGATGGGCAAGCCGGCGCACTCATGCCAGAATGGCAGCCACTCCCCACTTCCTGGCAAACCCATGCGCCGCGCCGACCGACTGTTCCAGATCACCCAATACCTGCGCGGACGCCGCCTCACCACGGCGCGCCAGTTGGCCGAATGGCTGTCGGTGTCGGAGCGCACCATCTATCGCGACGTGTGCGACCTGTCGCTGTCCGGCGTGCCGGTCGAGGGCGAAGCGGGCGTCGGCTACCGCATCAACAAAACGGGTTTCGACCTGCCGCCGCTGATGTTCTCGCCTGACGAAATCGACTCGCTGGTCATCGGCATGCGCATGGTGCAAGCCTGGGGCGGGCCCCAACTGGCGGCTTCCGCCGCGGCTTCGCTGGCCAAGATCGTGCTGGCGCTGCCGCAGGACAAACGCGACTTCGTCGAAAACACGGCGCTGTTCGCGCCCGGTTTCCACATCGATCCGGCGCACGGCGAACGGCTCGAGGGAATCCGCCAGGCCATCGGCAAGCGTCGCACCTTGCAACTCGATTACATCGACGCGCGCGGCCAGGCGACGCAGCGTGCGATCTGGCCGCTGGCGCTGTATTTCTGGGCCGGAACCTGGTCGATCGCGGCGTGGTGCGAAACGCGCAACGACTTCCGCTCGTTCCGGCTGGACCGCGTAAGACGCATGGCGCTGGCTGACCGATTTCGTGCGAGCGGTCAGGAAATCGCAGTATCAGGATTCCGCATAGCCAGATGCCGATTTCTTCATTCGTTCCGGCGGCGAGTCAAGAAACGTTAGCCAGACATTGCCATTCTGGCGCTTCGCGCGGTCATTGGCGACCATTGAAGTTCTTCGCAGGGACCTTGCGTTTCTTGTCCTCGTCCTCATCGATTTCCGAAAGCACATTTTCCAAAGAATCGCAGGCGTCCAACACGTCCGCACGAATCCGGGATCCACTTGCATAGTGAGGCCGTCCGCCCTGCAGAAGACACTGAATATTCAAAAGGCACACGATTATTAATACAGTTTATATGTACAGTTTTTCTGTATTTGTGTTATGGTTTGGCACATGGCCAATTCCTCACTTCCATCCAAAACACCGTCAGCGACCTCGCTGGCCGGTGAACTGCGCATTTCCCTGGGCAAATTGATTCGACGGGTCCGAGAGCAGGCGCATTCGGGCGACTTCACGTCCGCACAGAAGTCGGTGCTACTTCGCCTGGATCGCGACGGCCCCGCAACCGTCTCCGCTCTCGCGCGGGCGGAGAGCGTTCGCCCACAGTCCATGCGTATCACGGTGGCAAGACTGGAGGTGATGAAGGCCGTCAGTGGCAAACCCGATCCCACCGATGGGCGACAAACCCTGGTCGACCTGACGCCTGGTTTCCGGAAAAGCCTTAAGGCAAGCCGGGTCGCCAAAGAAGACTGGCTGGTCCGTGCTCTGCAGGCACAACTGTCCCCTCAGGAACAAAGCGAACTCGCGGCTGCAGTGAAGCTGCTGCAGCGACTCGCCGACTTCTGAGCTAATCCCAGCCCCTTTCGGGAGTTAACATGGCCCTCACCACACTCGATCCGAACACAGCCCTTATCATTGTTGACCTGCAAAAAGGCATCGTCGACTCCCCTTTCATCCATCCCATCGACAAGGTCGTGGAACGCTCGCGTGCACTGCTCAACGCATTTCGCGAACACGGCTTGCCGGTGGTGCTGGTCAACGTTGCCGGTGGGGCGCCAGGCCGCACCGAGCGACCGCGCCGCAGCGAACCGTTTCCGACCGGGTGGACCGACTTCATTCCCGAGCTCGATCAGCAGCCTGACGACATCGTTGTCACGAAGCGAACCTGGGGCGCGTTCGCCAGCACCGATCTCGAAGACAGGTTGAAGGCACTGGGCGTCAGCCAGATCGTCGTCACCGGTGTCGCCACCGGGACTGGCGTCGAGTCGACCGCACGCCAGGCGTATGAACAGGGATTCAACGTGACCCTGGCCCTCGACGCCATGACAGACGCGCGTTTGGAGGCGCACGACTACAGCATCAAGAACGTCTTCCCGAAGCTGGGCGAAACGGGCACGACTCAAGACATCATCGATCTGCTCGCAACAAGGAGCACCTGAAAATGGAATGGATTCATTTCGTCTCCTACTTCTTTGGCGGCGCCTTTCTCACCAACGCTGTGCCGCACTTCGTCGCCGGCGTGATGGGCGAACCGTTTCAGAGCCCGTTCGCGAAGCCGCCGGGGCAAGGCCTGTCCTCATCGACCGTGAACGTGCTTTGGGGTTTTCTGAATCTGGTCATCGGCTACGTGCTCGTCTGCCGCATTGGTGATTTCGAGTTGAGGAGCACGAGCGATGCCGTCTCGCTTGGGCTCGGCATCGTGGCCATCGGACTGCTTTCCGCGCGGCTATTTGGCCGCTTCCACGGCGGCAATACGCGGGAGCGTTCGTGAATGCGCCAGCAACGGGCGTCTTCCGTTCGCTGAGGAACTTCAACTACCGCATCTGGGCGGCTGGTGCGCTGGTCTCCAACGTGGGAACGTGGATGCAACGCACGGCTCAGGACTGGCTGGTGCTGACCCAGCTCACGCATCACAACGCGTCGGCCGTGGGCACGGTCATGGCGCTCCAGTTCGGGCCGCAGCTCCTGCTGCTGCCCTGGACCGGCTTCGCCGCCGATCACTACGACCAGCGCAAGCTCCTGATGGCGACCCAGGCGACAATGGGGGTGCTCGCCTTGGCGCTGGGGCTTCTCACCGTCACAGGCAACGTCCAGCTCTGGCAGGTCTATGTATTTGCCTTTCTGTCCGGTTGCGCCTCGGCTTTTGATGCCCCCGTACGCCAGACCTTTGTGGCAGAACTGGTCGGTGACGCGGATCTGCCGAACGCGGTCGCGCTCAACTCGACTTCGTTCAACGCGGCGCGAATGATCGGACCGGCCGTGGCAGGTCTGGTCATCGCTTCGATTGGCACCGGCTGGGCGTTTCTGCTTAACGGCGCCAGCTTCATCGCAGTGCTGGCCTCCCTGTTTCTGCTACGCATCTCCGGTCTGCACACGAATGCACGGGCGCACCGGACCAAGGGCGGCCTCGCCGAGGGTTTACGCTATGTATGGTTCCGACCGGACCTCAAGGCGATCCTGCTCATGTTGTTCCTGATCGGTACGTTCGGACTGAATTTCCCGATCTTCATCTCGACCATGGCCGTCGGCGTCTTCCACACCGATGCGCGCGGCTACGGCCTTTTGTCCTCGATCATGGCCATCGGTACCGTCGCGGGAGCACTGCTTGCCGCCGGCCGCGATCGGCCACAATTCATGTCCCTGCTGGCTGGAACCGCGATCTTCGGACTCGGCTGCACGCTGGCCGCAGTGGCCCCGGGCTACTGGCTGTTCGCCTGCGCACTGGTCGTCATCGGCGTAGCCGCCTTGACCTTCACCAACGCGACCAACAGCCTGATGCAGCTCACGACCGAGCCCGCCATGCGGGGAAGGGTGATGGCGCTGCGCGTCGGCATCGCGCTCGGGGGCACGCCGATCGGCGCACCGATCGTGGGTTGGGTGGCCGATCACCTCGGCCCGCGCTGGGCCCTCGGCGTCGGCGCGGCATCGGGCTTCGCCGCTTCCATCGTGGCCCTCTATGCTATGAAGCGGGCAGATTCATCTGCCTCGGCGGGACGAACTTCCTGAGGGACACAATAATTGGTGAAACTCGCGAATCACGACCATGTTGTCGCGGGCGCCAGCAACACCGTGCAAGCTGTGTAAACTTTGCTGCACCCCAGATCGTACGTACCTCTCGACCAGAAAATCAGGATTCCGCATAACCAGATGCCAATTTCTTCGTTCGCTCCGGCGCGCGTTCGGTTTAGTCTGCATGCAACGACTATCGACAACCGAGGTTCTCCATGCACCGCACGACCAACAAGAACACGCCCGTTTCCGGCCCCGTCATTGCCGGCTTCAGCCTGGCCGACCGCTGTGTGCTGTGCGTCGGCGGCCTGACCGGCGCGCGCAACCATTACCGCATCGCCATCGAACAACACCAGGGCCGCTTCATCCATCACGACGGCGGCCGCGAAGACAACCTGCATCGGCTGCAACCGATGCTCAACGGCGCCGACATGGTGGTCTGCGCATCCGGCAACATCAGCCACAACGCCTATCACCTGGTCAAACAGCTCTGCGTTGGTTATGTGGACTTTATTTGTTCACGACAAAGCAAAAAAGCAAATAGCAACCGGAAATATTAAGACTTTCACTTCGACATTGTTTATGAACAATTCTGAATAACAAAGGCCACCTAAGCAGCCAAAATTGCTCATTTTTTCAACTTAGTGTCATAGTTGAATATGTGCAGCTGCCGTGCCAGTAAATTGCGTTCTAACCGTTCCACTAACTAGCACTTCAATCGCCTCACCTAAGGGCGTACCTCACTAAGCTCGAAGGTGGCTCTGGGTGACACTTTAGGGGTGGATCCATCTCTGGACACTACTTCGTCAACCACTCGTTCGCTCTTTAAGAGTGAGGCAGGTTTGGCAGCAGCGCACGGAATGCGCTTGAATGTCTAGAACCACATGCGCTGAAATACGCCGTCTTTGTCAATCAACAGATGCTTTAGTCCAGCCAAAACATGCAAGCAAACGAGAATAACAAGAATCCATGCAGCAAAAGAATGTACTGAGAAAAAAAACTCGGCGACATCGTGATTTTCTGTAACAACGCGAGGTAACGGGGATCCAAAAAACGCCAGGCCGGACTTGCTGAATGCCGCACCGATAATACCTATAAGAGGTAACGCGAACATCAGTGCATAAAGCGCCCAATGACTGATGGTGGATGCGACGATTTGCCAGGAAGGGGTTGCCATCGGCAATGGCGCCGGTCGATGTGTGAGACGCCATGCAGCACGTAAGATTACCAAACCAATCACGAGGAGACCTATGGATTTGTGCAGATTGAAGTACCAGTCACTCCCCGGTGAGTCCTCGATGTCCATCATGTACCAGCCGAGCCCTACCATGCCAATGAAGAGTACGGCTAGTATCCAATGCAGAAGTTTCGCAGGAACGGAGTACTGTTCACCCGACGCTTGTTCGTATAGATAGTCTGATTTCATGGTGTTCGCTTTCTTGGATGGTGTTGAAGCTAGGACTTCGCCGATGGGGGAGCGCTAAATTGCTTAAATTTCACAGCAACGCTCAAACCGTAAGGCGGGTAGGGGTTGGCATGACCAAGTTCAATAGCTGCTCCCATGTTGTCTGCCGCTGTCTTGACGATGGAAAGTCCCAGCCCGGAGCCGGCTTGTTCATTGCCAAGAACACGAAAGAACGCGTCAAATACGCGTTGCCGGTCATCTTCCTGAATGCCCGGTCCGTTATCGACGATGAGCAATGTTGCGAGCCCCTCCGTTACGTCAATTGACATATCGATGCGGCCGTTTTTCGGTGTATAGCGAATAGCATTGTCGACCAGGTTCTTGACCAAGATTTTCAATTCCATTTCATCTGCTGCGATGCTGATATCTACATCGTTGGCCATTCCCACATCAATCTTTTTTTGTTCTGCCTGAGGAATCAGATCTTCAAGTACAAGGCGTATTATTCGCTGCAACGAAACAGACGTATGCCGATTCGGTTTGCCTTCCTGGATACGTGCCAGCGCCAGCAATTGATTGATCAGCGCTTGTGTCCGGGCCATACCCTGTCTCAATGTGATGACGCGCTCTCTCGCCGCCATGGGCATGTCGGCTTCTGACAGGCGCTCAGCTTGCAACGAAAGTGCCGTCAGCGGTGACCGCAACTCATGAGCGGCATCGGCGACGAATCGCCTCTGAGTGTTTACAGATCGTTCGACACGAGATAGCAGTCGGTTAATTGCCGCGACAAAAGGCTTTATTTCTTGAGGGAGCTCACTCTCGTCCAACAAGCCAAGTTCTTGTTCCGGGCGTGTATCCAGACTCAGCGCAAGCGACCTGACCGGTCGGAACATTTGCTTTATCAATATGCCGACCAGGATAATCAGGAGCGGAAGTAGTATCAGGAGCGGTATGAGTGTCCGCAGCGCGCTGTCTTTCGCGATCTCATTGCGCACGGAGGTTGGTTGAGAAACGGCAACTCGCACACCGTTATCCAACGGCTTGATAAATACCCGCCAGTCGACGGCGCCGATGGTAATTGTCTGCACACCGTCAGGAAGATCATGCGGCAAAGCCAGAGCACTGTCCCCTTGGTCGGATACTTCGTCGGCGCTCCTTTGCATCAGCATTTGTATAATGACGCGGGAGTCGTCATCGCCGGTCATGACACTTTTCGCATTGCGCGGAGTCTGGCTCAGATGCTGATAGTCGACCAGTGCCGCGACTTGCCTTAGTAGGTCGTCCTGAAACTCATTGGCTTCGTGAAACGCCAATCCGAAAGACATTGCCACGCCGCCCAAGGTCACCATGACAAGGCACCCCGCCAGCCAGATGGAAAGTCGGAATTGCAAAGAATGATTCATTCTCCTTTGGAGACCAACCATCCTACCCCCCTGACATTTTTTATCGTGGAACTGCCAAGTTTCTTTCTGAGAGAATGAATCAGGAATTCAACGGCGTTGCTTTCGACTTCTTCGTTCCAACCATAAATTCTGTCCTCCAGCTCCACTCGCGACAGAATTGCCCCTGGTCGGATCAACAGTGCTTGCAGCAAAGAAAATTCCCGGGCCGATAGCTGCGTTGCCACACCGTCAACCGTCACTTCGCGGCTGGCCGGATCGAGAGACAACATACCGTTGGACAGAGTAGGGGTTGCAATGCCCGCGTTGCGACGAACGGTTACGCGGATTCTGGCAAGCAATTCGGACATTTCAAACGGCTTGAGTATGTAGTCATCGGCGCCGCTGTCTAGACCCTGGATACGATCCTCAACGGCGTCTCTCGCACTGACAATTAAAATCGGCAGAGAATTTTTGTTTGCCCGTAGCACGCGAAGTACCTCAAGGCCATCTTTGTGCGGCAAGCCCAGATCGAGCAGCATCGCGTCATAGTGTTGACGATGCACTGTACTCAGCGCGGATTGTCCGTCGCGCACCCAATCTACTGCGTAACAGGCATCTTTAAGCGCTTGCGAGATCGCTTCGCCTATCATTGCATCATCTTCGACTAATAGAATTCGCATCTGCTTACGTTGAGTTCCTGTAACTAATAAACTGAGGTGGATTACCAACCACCATAAATACAAATGCCTCTTGTTTCGCAGCGTCAGTAGCATGTCAATCCTGTGGATGGAGAGCCAAGATTAGCAATATGCCTGACAAAACTTAGGAAAGACATAGTTCTGCTATGTTGACGTCCTTCGACGAACCCCAGTGTCTGTTGCAATTCCTCCGTTGTTCTTGATTTGTAGTGAACGTCTAAGTCTGGCCTAAGTGTCGCGCATTACCATCAATTTCGTCAGCAGTATTTTGCGGACAAGTATAAGGTTTTCCATTTCTCTGAAAACATCAAGGAGTACGACATGACTTCCGCAATCAGCAGTGCAACAAGAACAGCCTATGCTCCACCACCTCCGACTACAGCTACCGCCAATGCAGGACGCGTCGATGGCGATGGCGATCATGACGGTAGCAAGGCAGGGGAGGTTGAAAAGCCTCGTCAAATGAGTGGTAACGTTGGCAGCATTGTCAATACAACGGCTTAAACTCGTCTGCCGGCGGGCCACTTCCAAGCGGCTCACTTAGGTATGTCTGGCAACGCACAGTGCGGGACATACCTATGTTCTACAGTTCACAAAGAGCTGCCTGATCCTCTTCTCCTCAACAGATTTCCAATATCAACAGTCATTAGCGCATTGCTGTGTTCGGCTGACTTGATTCAGATCAGTGAAGCGCCGTTTATTGCGCGTACGATGAAATTGATATTTCTCAATCCGGAGTGTGCATGTTCAAGAAGATACTAGTCCCAACCGATGGATCTGATCTATCGAACCGCGCCGTCAGAGCGGCAATCGAGTTCGCCAAAGATCATGGAAGCGCAATCGTCGGGCTTTCAGTTGCGGAGATATCCAGGTATTTTCCTATTTCTCTGATTGGTGGAGGCGATGACCTTGTAATGCTTGCCGACTCAATCCGCCAGCAAGCAAGAGATAATGTGGAAATCATCAGAGATCTTGCTGAGAAATCAGGTGTGCCCTGTCAAGTTCATACGGCGGAAAGTGCTAATCCTTCGGACGAGATTCTGATTGCGTCCAAAAAGTATGCTTGCGACAGTATATTTATTGCGTCACACGGTCGTACCGGCCTCGATAAGCTATTGCTCGGTAGCCAAACGCAAAAAGTATTGGCATACAGCAAGATACCAGTCATTGTCTTCAGATAATCCGAGCGCGCGTTGATGTTGTTAATCCATGGCGCTTGTTTCCACCAATCCCTATTTATTTCGCTATGAACTACAACGATTTTTCCGATGACACAGAAGACACCACGCATAGCCAGCTGGATCGCGCCAAAGCAGCATCGCAAAGTACTTGGGTAAGCGTTGGGGTCAATCTGCTGTTGACACTACTGCAGATTACCGTTGGGATATTTTCAAAGTCTCAAGGATTGATCGCTGATGGCGTGCACTCGTTGTCCGATTTGGTTGCTGATTTTGTCGTTCTCTTCGCGAATCATCATAGTAAGAAAGACGCTGATGAAGAGCATCCCTATGGGCATCATCGATTTGAAACTGCAGCTTCGCTGATATTGGGCATGTTGCTCCTGGGCGTCGGGATTGGCATGCTGTGGTCGGCGGTTGTGAAACTGGAGAACCCCGATAGTGTGCAACAGGTGCATATCATTGCCTTGTGGGTGGCGTGCGGCGCGCTGTTAGCCAAGGAACTTCTGTTTCGTTACATGCTTCGCGTGGCCAAGCGAGTCAAGTCCGGCATGTTGGTGGCGAATGCCTGGCATGCGCGTTCGGATGCGGCTTCCTCATTGGTTGTCGGTGTCGGCATTATCGGTAATTTATCGGGATATCCGATCCTAGACCCTATCGCTGCGCTTATCGTCGGTGTCATGGTGGTCAAGATGGGCTGGGAATTCGGATGGGATGCATTGCATGATCTGATGGATCGTTCCGTTGATCAAGATGAAGTCGATGCCATTCGCAGCACACTGCTTGCGACACCGGGCGTGAGCGGCATACATGACGTACGAACACGCAAGATGGGTGACATGATCGTGGTTGATGCACATATTGAAGTAGATGCTCAAATCACCGTCGAGGCCGGACATGACATTGCCGTCCTCGCCAGGCAACGGGTGCTGCAACGTCATCGCGTACTCAATCTCATGACGCACATCGATCCCTGGCATCGTCCGGATCTGGATCACTCGCTGGCATCGTCGGCGGCAACTCAAGCCAGTGCAGAAGGGCGAGCCCATGAATATAAAACCGGAGGAACATAGCGGTCTCAGTACGCCAGAAGCAGCTCGTCTACTAGCGCGGGACGGTCTCAACGAATTGCCCGATACTGCCAAGCGGGGATTGCTGGAGTTGCTGCGAAAAATGTTGTCAGAGCCGATGTTTTTGCTCTTGATTGCCTGCGGCGCAATTTATCTTGTCCTCGGAAATCGACAAGAGGCAATGATGTTGCTTGGATTTGTATTTGTCGTCATGGGCATTACGTTCGTACAGCAAAGACGTGCAGAAAACTCACTCAGTGCACTGCGCGAGCTGTCCGGCCCGCAAGCGCTCGTCATCCGCGATGGAAAAACAATCAAGATTTCCGGACGAGAGCTAGTGTGCGGAGACATTGTTCTGCTCTCCGAGGGTGATCGTATCCCTGCCGACATATCACTGTTGGAAGCATCCAATCTGACAGTCGACGAATCGATGTTGACTGGCGAATCCGTGCCCGTTTTGAAGCAAGCTGCTTTAAAGGAAAATCATGCAGCAGGGGTAAAAGAAGGCGACTCTGCCGGGATCGTTTTTTCCGGTACCCTGGTAACGCAAGGAACGGCTCGCGGTTATATCATTGCAACCGGTGTTCACAGTGCGCTGGGAAAAATAGGCGCATCTCTCGATGGGTTAGGGCAATCGAGCACGCCGATTCAGATTGAAACACAACATGTCGTGCGTTATGTCGCGATTGGCGGCGTTGCTCTGGCTGGCCTTCTGGCTTGTATTTACTGGCTGATCACGAATGATTGGCTGGAGGGAATTCTTGCTGGACTTACTCTGGCAATGGCTGTCATTCCGGAGGAACTCCCGGTCATTCTGATAATATTTCTTAGTCTGGGGGCTTGGCGGCTGTCTCAAAAAAACGTTCTGACACGCCACATTCCTGCGATGGAGCAGCTGGGGGCGACTACCGTACTGTGCGTCGACAAGACGGGAACACTCACCGCCAACAAAATGGTGCTGCAGCGAATCTGTTCCGAATCCTCGGAGTATGACGTGTCGCTGCCAAACCAATCGGGCTTGCCGGAATCCTTGCACGAAGTCATGGAGTTTGCCGTTCTCGCCAGTCACAGACGTGCTTTCGATCCGATGGAGACCGCAATCGCCGATGCTGGAAAACGCTTGCTGGCAGACACGGAGCATTTGCACTCGGATTGGGTCCTTGTTGAGGACTATCCTTTGTCGCCAAAAATGCTTGCCATGTCTCGTGTTTGGCAGTCACCTGATCAGCGCTCTTTGATGATTGCTGCAAAGGGTGCTCCAGAGGCGATTGTTGATCTATGTCATCTGGATCCTGTCAGAGCAGCCGCCATTGCTAAGCAGGTGAGCGTTATGGCTGCAGCCGGCCTGCGGCTTCTCGCCGTCGCCAGAGCAACTTTCAAGACAGAGAAGCTACCAGATAACCAGCACGACTTTGACTTTGAATTCCTTGGCTTAGTCGCGCTTGAAGACCCGATACGCGCTGACGTTCCCAAAGCAATTGCGCAATGTCGAGAGGCTGGTATCCGCGTCATGATGCTTACCGGAGATCATCCCGCAACGGCCGCGTCCATCGGCAAGCAGGTCGGATTAGGTGGCGACGGAAAAGTCATGACAGGAAGCGAACTTGCGAGGCTCGACGAGAATCAGTTGCGCCAGCGAATCGCGGATACCAGTATTTTCTGCCGTATTCATCCGGAGCAGAAATTGAGGCTGGTTCAGGCGCTGCGTGCACAGGGTGAAGTTGTGGCGATGACTGGCGACGGCGTGAACGATGCTCCGGCGTTAAAGGCGGCAGATATTGGTATTGCAATGGGAGCGCGTGGAACCGATGTCGCGCGCGAGGCTGCGGACATTGTCTTGCTCAATGACGACTTTTCTTCGATTGTCACGGCGATACGCCACGGACGAAGGGTGTTTGCTAATTTGCGTAAGGCTATCGTCTTTGTGGTTGCGGTACACGTACCGATTGTCGGCTTGTCTATCGTCCCGGTGGTGTTTGGGTGGCCAATTGTCTTGATGCCGGTACATATTCTTTTCTTGCAGCTCATTATCGATCCTGCTTGCTCAATTGTCTTTGAGGCCGAGTCGGCTGAGAAAGACCTGATGACGAGTAAACCTCGTTCTCATGATCAGCACTTGTTTGATGTCAAGGTTCTTCGGCGAGGTTTGTGGCAAGGAGGCGGACTCTTGCTTTTGTTGCTCGGCGTTTATGCTGAAATGCGCCACATTGGAAATCCGGATGAGATGTCGCGGGCACTGACATTCTTTGTACTGGTTCTCTCCAATCTTGGGCTGATTTATGTCAATCGATCCTGGGGGGCTACGCAATGGAGAACTTTCAATGCCAATAGATATTTGGGTTGGATAGTTCTACTTGAGTTGATCCTCCTCGCTACGGTACTCGAGGTACCCGCGATTAGCAGCGTATTTTATTTTGCAGCGCCAACACTACTGATGCTGGCGGTGGGCGTCTTGGTATTTCTCACAGCATTGTTCTGGCTGGAGTTCGTAAAGCGGTTAGACACATGAGGTTTGACGAATCAAAATCTAGAAACAGGACCATATAGATTGAACAATCAGTGAAAGCAAAGATATATCACCTGAACTATCTTAGCCTAGTCCCTTATATTTGATGTGCATCATATTACTTTCTCAAGAAGGGAACTATAGTCGGCTTGTCGTGTGAAGCGGCAACCTAACCTTAAGCTGGCAGTACTCCTGACATCAGGATCTCCTCAATAGCGCGTTCTATCAATTTACGATCAGGGCAGACGACCAACACCATGAAAACATATATCGTTGCATTAGTAGTGTTTGCGGTAGGAGTCCTCAATCCTGCCGCTCCCGCATGGAGCGTGGATAAGGTTACAGATGCCACTCTGGTAAAGCGCCAAACAGCGTTGGTTCCCAAGCTAACGGAATTGGTTGCTGATGCGGGCGGGTTCCCGCCCGCAAAAGTTGTCATCTCCGTAGCGCCCCACCAAATATCGATTGCCGTTGCTATTAAAAAAGGCAAGGAAACGGCGGCCGACCGCGAAATCCAAGCGGCGCAAATGAGTTCCGCAGTCGAAAATGAAATTGCTGGCAAAGATGAATTCGGGCAAGTGATGGTCATTCATGTGAATTATGTTGAGCGGCATGGGAAGAGTGCACCGCTCATCCAAGGCTACGATTTCTTCAAGAGCCCCGAAGGTGCGTTTGTGCTGCACAAAACATAAAGATCGATGGCGTTACATACACCGTCTAAAAACAAGTGATGTTTCGCTGGGAACATGCGGTGAGTAGCCCCCGGATCGGCAAGCGATAAAAATGCCTGTCGATAGATTCGCCTCTGCGACATCCCTATTCTTACCGAGGAGTAAGACATGACCTCATTGCGTACGCTCGCTGCACTAGCGGGGTTGGTGGTGTTTGGGACAAGCGGGATAGCTTATGCCGATACTGATTGCAACGATCCAATCGCTGAATGGAAGCCACGTGAATTGCTGCGTCAGCAAGTCGTACAGCACGGTTGGATCGTCCACCGGATCAAAGTTGATGACGGCTGTTACGAAGTAAGAGCAACTGACCGCATGGGTAATAAGATCAAGGCTAAGTACACCCCATCATCGCTGCACATTCGCAGTCTCGAGGTTGAATTCGGGCCGACCGCCGACGCGTCGGATTATGTTGGGCCGTTGCAACCGAAGTCCAACCCTCGAGAACAAACCGTTCCTTCCACTAAAGGAAATATTCCATGATAAAAATCATCGTTGGCACCTGCGTGGCGGGTGCCTTGGCACTGCCCGGACTAGTGCAGGCCCGCCCTGTAGTTCTCACCACCCAATTGCAAAGCTACGGCGGCAACGGTGCCTATTTGGCGATTTATATTACCGACGCGGCCGGCAAGTACAAGAAGACCTTATGGATTTCTGGAACCAAGGAAAAATATTACAAGCACATGAGCGATTGGGCGCGCGGCAGCGGGCTCAATGCGCGTGAATTTGACGGTCTCACTGGCGCCAGCGTTGGCAGTGGAAAGTCGCTCAAAGTGACAGTCGAAGTGGCTGACGTGCTGATCGATGCCGGATATGAAATACGGGTCGACAGTGCGGTCGAGGACGGCCGCGATACTCCTGCTGATGCCCGAGTCCCACTCACGAAGCAAGGTGCAGGAAAGCCGGTCAAGGGACGTGGCTACATCAAGTCCTTCAACTATGAAATGTAGGCCCTGTCAGCATGTTGCGCCAGCTCCATTCATTCCCCGGCCTAGTCAGCGTCCTGCTGGTCATTCTGCTTGGAATTACTGGTGCCTTGTTATCGCTCGATCCCGTGCTCGACCGACTTGGCACTAGTCTGCCGGTAGGTGTCAGCGTGGCCGAAATGGCGGGCCGGGTGGTGCGCCATTTTCCGGATGCGGAACAGATCCAGCGCACTCCTTCCGGCGCGATCATCGTCTACTACAGCACGGATAGCGGCGCCCGGGTCGACCGCGTCGATCCCGTCAGCGGTAAAGCAATCGCCCCCTTTGTTCCCTCGGTATTTTCGCGCACGGTCAAGCAACTGCACAGGTCCTTGTTGCTCGATACCCCTGGCCGGATTGCCGCTGGTATCACGGCACTAGCGATGCTGGTGCTCTGCACATCTGGCGTCTTGTTGGTGGTTAAGCGCGTCGGTGGATGGCGACAATTACTTGGGCCGCTGTACGGCAGCGGCAGCCAGCGTATGCACGCTAAGGTTGGCCGGATGGCTGTCGTAGGTCTGCTGTTATCTGCGCTGACCGGCACGTATATGTCGGCGGCGACCTTCGGCTTGATTAGCGACGGCAATCAGGCCGAGCCCGACTTTCCAGCAACCACGTCTGGCGGAACACCGGCACCTGTATCGCGCTTGCCCGCACTGGTGGCTTCCGATCTCGCCGACTTGCGCGAACTGGTCTTTCCGATTGCAGGGGACCGATCCGCTGTGTACACCCTGAGAACGGTTCAGGGTGACGCCTATGTCGACCAGTCAACCGGTGCGCTGCTCTCCTACCGTGCCCACAGCGGCGTACGCGAAGCCTATGAACTGGTCTATAAACTGCACACGGGCGAAGGCCTGTGGTGGCTGGGCTTCGTACTCGGCCTGTGTGCCTTGGGCGCGCCGTGGCTTGCGGTCACCGGTGCGACCGTCTGGTATCAGCGGCAGCGCGCCAAACCACGCATGATCGGCAACAGCGCTGAGCAAGTAGCTGATATCGTAATTCTAGTCGGTAGCGAAAACAACAGCACATGGGGTTTCGCCCGCGTCTTGCATGACGGTCTCCGCAAAGCCGGCAAGGCGGTTCACACGGCACCTATGAACCAGTTGTCGTCGCGCTATCGCGCGGCCACCAAACTATTCCTGCTGACGGCAACCTATGGAGACGGCGGCGCCCCCGCTTCGGCCAACCAGTTCCTCGCACTGCTGGAGCAGGTGCCCGCAAATCCAGCGACGCAATTTGCCGTCCTCGGTTTTGGAGATCGCCAATTCGCGAAATTCTGTCAATATGGTAGCGACGTGGACGCAGCAATGCTCGCCCATGGATGGCAGCGCATGATTGATCTAGCCATGATCAACCGTCAGTCGAGCCAGGAATTTGCCCGATGGGGGGATGCTGTCGGTGACCGGATGGGCATAGAGCTCCAACTCGAACATGCGCCGGCCCATCCGCGCACCTTCCATTTGTGCCTGCATGAACGTATCGAGTATGGCGTGCAAGAACTCGAGCCTACAGTCGTGTTGCGCTTTGGGACCGGCCAGGCTACGGCGGATGCCGGAATGATCGCGCGCCTGTTCCGTCGCAACCGCATGCCCCGCTTTGAGGCTGGCGACCTAGTAGGTGTTATGGCGCCCGGAAGCGCGATACCACGATTCTATTCCCTCGCCAGCGGCGCACGTGATGGCCTTGTCGAAATCTGCGTGCGCAAGCAGGCCGGGGGCGTGTGTTCGACCTACCTGCATGGACTCCGGCCTGGCGAATGTATCGAGGCCTTCATTCAGCCGAATGTTCAATTCCGGCCGGCGTCCGGCAAGGCGCCAGTCATCCTGATTGGGGCCGGCACTGGGATTGGTCCGCTCGCCGGATTCATCCGCAATAATACGGGCAAGCATCCGATGTACCTGTATTGGGGCGGCCGCGACCCCGAATCCGATTTTTTGTACGAGCCGGAACTGCGTGCCTACCTCGCTGACCGCCGACTAACCCAACTGCACACGGCCTTCTCCCGAATAAAGAATGGCGTACACGTGCAAAATCGGCTTATCGACGATGCCGACAATATGCGCAAGCTCATTGCGGGCGGCGGCCAGGTACTCGTGTGCGGCAGCAGCGCGATGGCGTCTAGCGTAAGGCTCGCGCTCGACGCTATTCTCGCTCCACTCAACATGAACGTTCAGGCACTCAAGGCCGTCGGAAGGTATCGTGAAGACGTCTTCTGAACAGCCAGTGCTACCCACCTTGCAGCGCTACAGCCTTAACGGCGAGACGATGGGCGGGCGCTACACGGCCGTTTTCTACGCGTCCGAGGCAATAGATACGGCCGCCATCGGCGTAAGCCTGTTTGCCGCGGTAGACAAGGTAGACCAACAGATGTCGACCTGGCGCCGCTCATCCGACCTGTGCCGTGTCAATGCCGCAGCCATAGATACGTGGGTTACCGTCCCGGAGGACCTGGTCCTCGTCATGGAGACTGGTTTGCGGATTGGCCAGCAATCGATGGGCGCCTTCGACATTGGTGTGGGCGAGCTAGTGGATAGCTGGGGCTTCGGCCCATCCCAACACCCCCCGTTGTCGCCCGCAGCGCTGTCTACGACGCGACACCGTCCGGCCAGCGCAGTCCTTGAAGTCGACCGGGCACGCGGCCAAGTGCGTAAGAAGGCGCCCATGGCAATTGACCTTTCTGGTATCGCAAAGGGCTACGGTGTAGACCTTCTCGCACAGTGCCTCGATGGCTGGGGGCTTGCCAGCTACCTGGTTGGCATTGACGGAGAAATGCGCGCACGCGGATGCAAACCAAGTACCGCGCCATGGGCCGTCGCGATCGAAAAACCCACCTATGGCGTACGCGAGGTATCCGGTGTGATGGAACTCCAGGATACGGCTATTGCAACCTCTGGCGATTACCGCCGCTGGGTCGATATCGCTGGTAAGCGATATGCGCACACGATGCATCCGGCCTTGCAAAAACCCGTTTCGAACCGGCTTGCAGCGGTGACCGTCATGGCATCCAGCTGCATGCTTGCCGACGCCTGGGCGACAGCGTTGCTTGTACTGGGCGAGCGCGACGGCCCCGTACTGGCTCAGGAACGCGGTATCGATGCCTTGTTCGTGCTTCGCGACGGTATAAGGTTCCAGGAAATTCTCGTCCTCGGTGGTAAGCTGGTTGAGGTGAACTAATTTGCTGTACTTGCGAAACACTTTCGAAGTACCAAGCAGGCTATTTATACCCATTCCCTCGAAATGTTGATTTGCGCGTGGATTTGACCCACCTTTGCAATGAATGATGACCTTACCTAGCAATTCAATATCTCTATGAGACTTGGTGCTTCAAGCGAAATAGTGGGGCAATGAATAGTGCAAAATAGGGGCAATCAGAGCTGCAAATCAACAGTCCTGACCGGAACCGTCGTCATCAGCGCTTCCTTCCAGTACCCTCTAGCCTGTGGCTAACTAGACTTGCTTCCTCCGCCCCAAGATTCCCTCTGGCGCACGCCGCAATCGCTTAATTTTTTATGCAAACTCTGGAATTCCTATTGAAAAACCATCGTCCGCCAGCATGTCTGTGGCCATCTCAATCGAAACAACCAGGAATCGAAGGTGAGTAAAGAAGTTAACAGCCCTTGTGTCTCACTTTGTTATCTGAAGCACGATGTCTGCACTGGGTGTGGCCGCTCCAAATCTGAAATCAAGGATTGGAAGGGCATGAAACACAAGGAGCAGAAGGTGGCCGTGGAGCGCGCGGCGGTGCGGTTGAAGGAGATACGCAAGAAGGAACGAAAAGGCTAACGCGAGCAGCAGAGTAGATCGCCTGTGTCTTCAGATTTATTCAAGAACGGCGCATTTCCGTGAGGTGTTTAGGTCATTCTGGAGAATCGGTTTTGAGGCCCTTGGCGAAGCCAACGAGTTCTGTCCTTGTCATTGACACGATCATTAAGTGGCCGGGTTAGCCGCAACCTCTCGTTAGCTAGTCTTTCGACCGGTTCCGAGCACCATCGGTTTCCCGATGCCTCTATCCCGAATTCATCAGTTGAATCCGTTGCCCAACAAGGTGAAAACTCATGGCGCCGACTATGCCCTCACCAAAATGTGCATATTCCAGTGAATTTGGGCACATAGTTCAACAACGTGGACATCGACTGTTCAGCAACGCGGACAGTTGACCAGTGAATAGACGTGTTTGACAGACAGATACTTGAATTATTTTCAAAGTCTGTAATCGGTCAGGAGCGGACAAATAACCGCGTCAATCCACTTATAAAAGAGATAACTAAGCTACCTCTCAGGTCTACGTCGTTGGCCGTCCACGAAAGGCTGCAATCGGCCAGCAGCGAACTTCGTGTCCGACCAATTATTTTGTTGGGTCTGTCATTGGTCGGGGGCGTAAATCATCCCGACCAACTTTGACTAAAAGTATTGTGCCCATTAAATCGACCGATTAACTGCGACGCTCCCGACCGACTTTATTCGCTGCAGTCAAACATGACCACAATGAATAAAGTTGGTCGGCCCCGAAGAAAGTTGCTTGAGACTCGCGACTGCAATAAATAATTTTGGTCAGAACACTGGTATAGTGCCGACTGAATTTTGGGGTACCGCTCCCACGCCTCTAGCCGCGCTCGGTATAAGCGCAGGTTTCAGAGGTAGTCATGAGCTCACCAGCATTTTCTTGGTTTCTCCTTGCCGTCAGCGTGATAGCGGAAGTCGTAGGCACCGTTGCACTGCGCTATACAGACGGATTCACCCGTGCTACTCCCTCAGTAATCGTAACCCTTAGCTATGCAAGTGCCATTTGGCTCATGTCAGTATCTGTTCGCCACCTTGAAGCTGGGTTGGCATACGCAGTGTGGGCAGGATGCGGAACGGCACTAATTGCCCTCCTAGGAATTTTCTGCTTCGGAGAATCAACGGCACCGCTTCGATTGGTAGGTATTGCATTAATCATTAGCGGAGTCGTGGCACTCAATTTGAGTTCGTCGTAAAGAGTCAATAGTGCCGGCCGTAATCGGCCAGTTGCTGACATTGCGAAAACTCTAAGGAAAAGGAAGGGCCAGGAGTCTAGCCCTCGGGATGACGATTACTTGCTGCGGCCGGAAATCAGGTTTACATTGATCCACGACGCCACGTCGGTAACCGCGAGGGCGCGTTGACTATTGAACGTGCCACTCTTATCCCAAGCGACACCCCGTCCTTGAGCAAAGGCTGCACGGTACTTGCGCATCATATTGTGCGGGTCGCGGGCCAGTTCGCCCAGCAAATACTCCTCGCTCCATTCCGAACGGGTAAAGGGGCGACCGAGGGACATTTCCAGCTTGTCGGCGACCTCTCCGTAAGTCACGGTATCGCCGGCTAGATAGACAATCTCGTTCCGGATTCGAGGTTTTGCGAACATGACCTCGGCAGTTAACGCTCCGATATCATCGGGAGTCGTCAATGTCACAGCGGTGTCGAGGCTGCCCAGTGCATGGACTGCGTCGTTTTGTAGATCAACAACGCCGAATTCGGGCTCAAACAAGTAGCTCATAAACATGCCGGTCGAAATAATCACCCACTCAGTCTGATGCTGACTGCGCAAAAGCTCTCGCACGTCCAACTGTGCGTCGAAAATGTCCTGCGGACTGCCGCGTCCGATCACGTCAAAATCCACGCCGAACTGCCATGGAAAATATCTTGGGATTCGTGCCTCCAAGGCAGCGCGCGCTAACTTCATTGGCGTGTCGATTCCCGCCGCATAACCCGCGCAACCGAGTACTGTGTCATATTTTGCGAATACTACGGCGAGCTCATCAATGGAGCTCTTCACAAGATCGCCTACGACGATCTCGATCCCAAGATCTCGAATCTCCGCGATATCACGTTGCTTGCCTGGTGTACTGGACTCAACGGCACTTGCGCGCAGCAGGACGCTGATCTTCACACCGTCGATGCTCTTCGCGCGGTGCGCAAGACGGCGTAGCACCGGTAGGCCGAGTTCACCGGCACCGAGCACGAGAATGTTTTGCGACATGGCGTTAGGATCTGCTTGGTTCATCGTTAGCGGTACAAGCAGTTGGCGGTTTTGATCAGACATGGTTGATTATTCCTGTAAGTTTGAGTGCCTGAACTGTAGCTATTCTGATGACGCAGAAAAAGTAGCCCTAGAGGTTTTCATCATGCAGAAAACGCGAACAATCTTGGGTTATAGTGCCGTTTTATCTATCGCTACCAGGACAATGCATGGATCGCGTACAAGCAATGCAGGTATTTCTTCGCGTGGTGGAAAGCAGGAGTTTTGTCCGCGCAGCAGAGACCCTGGGCTTACCGGCGTCATCAGTTACCGGCATCATCAAGAGACTAGAAAAACATTTGCAGACACGCCTACTCAACCGTTCCACCAGAAACCTCAGCTTGACGCCAGAGGGGGAGCGATACTTTTACCGCTGCCGCGAGATACTTGACCTGATTGACGATACAGAATCTAGCCTGCACGGGTCTGCTGAACGGCCGCAAGGGCGACTGAGAGTGGATATGCCCGGCGGCATTGCACATGTCGTCATCCTTTCTCAGTTGGAGCAATTCCAACAACGTTACCCCGATATCTACCTAATGATCGGCATAAATGATCGTCAGGTTGACTTGGTCCAGGACGGCGTCGATTGCGTGATCCGTACCGGTAGCCTCCATGACTCGACGTTGGTCGCGCGCCGCTTGGGCGACTTGCGCTGGATCACCTGCGCATCACCGTCCTACTTAGACGAAAAGGGTATTCCCGAGGATCTGAAGGATCTGCAACGCCACCGGGCGGTTCACTACTTTTCCAGCACGACGCGGCGGGGAGGCGAGTTGCATTTCATGGAGGCCGGAGACAGCGTCAATGTTCCGGTTCCCGGCACGGTTGCAGTTAACGAGACTGGGTTGTACATCAAGCTGGGCCTCGACGGACTTGGCCTGTTACAGGTGGCTGAGATTTTGGTGGCGGACCATTTGCGGAACGGAGAATTAGTCGAGGTACTGGCCGGCATGCGACCGGCACCTGTGCCGGTATCTCTGGTCTACCCTCATCACCGCTTTCTCTCTCCGGCGATGCGAGCGTTCGCCGATTGGACAGCCAAGCTGTTCAGTAATGTAGGTTAAGGGGAGGAAGTCGCCGGTCAGGTCGGATGGGGCTACCCAGATTGTCGGAGCGGTGTTCTATCCAGTAAAAATGGTGACCATGGTGCCGAACTTGACTGACTGTCCACAACGCCGATCTGACCGGCCAGCTACGCCGGTTTAGGTGTCCAGTTCAGACCGAACGTAGTGTCGAAGAGCGGTCGAAATATGCAATTGCGGAGGGAATGCTGCTGATGTCGCAAAAAAAGCCCCCCGTACAGGAGGCCTTTGACTTTTTTTTAGCGGCACAGCGGAATCAATTTCCGACCAGCTTTATTCATTGTGGTAATGGCCTTGGTTCAAGACAACCGTCTGCCCGCGAAAGACTTTCGCATGCGAAAGTCGGACGGCAGCATACTCTAGAGTATCAAATGGAAAAAGTGACAATTTCGAACGAAAAGGAATATAAAGCGGCACTGCGAGAAGTTGAGCCGTATTTTGACAATGAGCCGGCAATTGGCTCATCAGAAGCTGAACGTTTCGTCCTTTTGCTAGAGGCAATAGAAGCCTACGAAGATATTCACTATCGAATAGACCCTCCCGATTCTCCAAGCCATTCAGAGAAAAAATGAGGTACTTTCGCATGCGAAAGTACAAAGCACTTTTACGTCTCTTTTGGAACAATATCTAAGGTCTTCCCATAGCGCGCGATTTCTCGCCTCAGCCTAGCCGCAATTTCTCTTTCTCTGATCGTTTCATCCTCTGCTTTCACCCTCGCGGTAAAATGCGCCAACGCCTCAGCTTTGTATTTTTTTACCTGCTCTTGCAACTCCGCCTTGTCTAACCGAAGACGTGTAATGAGTTCGCTATGCGTCGTCGGCAATCCTGTTTTTCCAGCGGCCGCTTGTTTGATTAGTTCTCGTACGCGAGGATATCGGCATCCATTTGCGAGCGCGATGAGCGTACGCGCTCGTCCCGCCTCCAGAGCCACAGAAGAGAAATTGATCTTAAGCGTTCCCTTTGCTTTCCGTATCTTGAGCGTCTTATTCAGGGGTTCGTCATTAGTCAATCGCTCGATGGCTGCCAAAAAGTCCCGCTCTATGCCATCTTGAACGGGCGCTTGCTGCTTTAATTTGGGCATAGCTTCCCCGATCTAGACAGAACAGTATGATCAAGCCTAGCGATGTCTGCCCCAAATTTCTTTAGAATTCCTTTGGCTTGCTCGGCGCGAAAGCGGACTTCACGAAATGAGCCATCCGCTACCCCTGCCATTTCGGCAGCGATCAGCGAAAGCTGGCTTGCCAAGTAACGATCAGACCAGAACTGCTCATGGCTCTTGTCCATGATCGCACATGCGCAACCGGCACACAGGCTCGGCGCACGCGTGCTGGAATTCGGCGCCCAACGCACCCAGACCGGTGTTTTTGATACATCATGGCACCGCATCTCGCTGCTTCGTGATGGACAACAGGTAGCGTGCGCGGTAAAGAACATGCGAAGTTCATTGCGATTAGCCCAAGCCACTGTCTGAGACCATTTCTCCGAAGCAGGAAGATCATTGATATCTTGGCGTAACTGGTCCAGAGCGAGATCTAGCTGTTCCCCCATTCGTCCCGCAAGCTTTATCTTTCCCGTCACCGTTTCAAATAGTAGAAGATTCCGTTTTTGTACTGAGACAGAATTCAGCGCCTCTAATAACATCGGGTTGTTCCCTATGTAGCTGCCTTCCGTCATCGCTAAACTCAGGTGGTGAAACTGCATCTGAATCGCTGGAAGCAATCGGGAATCACAGGCTAACGCGTATTGTGCCCAAGTCTTTCGTAACATGTGAGTCCGAAAGACCTGGCCCCGGCTTTCCCTCCACGGTACTAAGTCATTCTCTGTTATGTGATGGGCACTCTGGTCCGGAAGATTGGATAGATCTACCCAGGACATGATAAAGCGTTGAATGTGTGCGTTCAGGTGCTTTACCCCCATGGAGTCGGCTGTGGCATGAGTGCGTCGAAGGCCCTTGCCATGAGAGATAGACAGAAACAAGTAAGCAGTGCGTGCCCGCTCCATCCAAGGAAGCTGCAATGCGTTAACTATGCAAAGCGCCTTCACGGCAAGTGGAATTTCGCTACTTCCTGCTGGCCGCATTCCTAGCACCCAGTCCACTTCACGAGGCGCTCCTTCTTCCGTTTTTGAAATAGCGCTGCGGATGACAAACCACTCGTACAAACCAGTAAGGCTTTCTTCAATTCGTACTTCTAATGGCAGACCGGTATCTTGATCGATGCCAGCTCTGATGCTTAAAAGCTCAGACGCCCGCATTCCGGACATTGCCTGAACGATAATTGCAGCCGCATCTCGAACGGCCTCCCAAAGGTGAGCTGCCTGCCGCTTGCCATCGTATTCGGAAGAAGATTCTTTGCCTCCAAACGATATTGGTTCATGCCAGGGCTGGCGCTCTCCAGCAACAATGCCGAACTCAAACTTGTCAAGGAAGCGTCTTACTCGTCGATGTCTCGAACAATTTGTCAGACCTGCCTTATGTGTATAGGTACTTCGGAATGTCGATTTAACTGTCACCATCGAGCCAGCTAGCGGGTCTGTGAAAACATTCATAAGACGAAGTACATCGTTGGCAGGTGTTCCTAAGAACCAAGCAGCTTTGTTGAGTAGAGGTAGCGCGACTTCATCTGGTAGCGGTGGTATTAAGTTGCTTACCTTAATAGATAATTCGCGACTTATTTGCTCCGAGTTCTTCCCGTCAAAAGGATGCGCCGCCATTGGCTTAACTCCCATTCGCGAAAGACTGTGCCGTTGACTCCAAAGTTGAGAAACAACGAATAGTCCGCGCGCAAAGGCATGTCTGGATAACTCGGCGTCAACGCAACGGGCTGCCATAATAGGAGCAATATGTTCCATGAAGCATTTAACTACTTGAGGAGTCAATTCATGAGGATCGTGGTAACCGACTTCACTCATCCATGAAAGAAGGTAGTTGAATGAAGTTTGCAGGTTGCTCATTGATCCAGTAGCCCTAATTCGCCCATTCGCAGGAATGACAATCAACGTTAGCAAGAGCAACTTTGCCCAGTGCAATCTCTCTGCATGATGTGCCTCTGTGAGCTGACTACCGTCTGATAGCACCATCGCCCAGTTAAGCGTCGAATTCGCTTTAGCTGCGCCTGGTATATGGTTGAAAAATACCCATTTGTCGTCGCTGAATTTGCTCTGTTCGCATACTCTGTATTCGTTCAGTTCCTCATGACTTAATTCATGGAGCTTTTTCGACAATTTTCCGTGTTCGCTCGATCGCACACATTCGCTATTAGCAGTCATAATCACTCCACATTCATCAGTGTGATTGATATCTTGCGGGACTCTTCCATGATTTTTTTCGGTATCTGCTTCTGCAGTGCTTTCAAATCAGCCAATACCGGAACCCAGCGTTCAAGCCAAGTCTTCGAGCTCATTGCAGACTGGCTTTGGAAGATAGCTCGCTCTAAAGCTACATAGTAGGCAACACTGACTAAGTCGTATGGATGTGCCGCGGCCAAAGGACATGAAGGACATCCACCGTAGTCCTTGCAAAGTTTCCCTGCTTGCTGTCCAAGTCGTGGGGAATTAAATGGATCCAGGCATGTGAAACCTGGGGTCGCAGCGCCTTTGTCCTGACCGAGTTCAAAGCGTCGCGGATCCACAACTCCTTTGCTGTCAATCCATCGCTCGCGCATCATCATCACTTGCCCAATCCGCTCCCTATATCGCTTTCTCACTCCGTCGCTTGTGTAGTGAGTCCATGTCGTCGTCGGATTGCGGTGATTACCAACCTTTTGAGCAGCTTCTAGGCTGCCATGCGATAGCTGTACTAGATCAAGAATCGTTGCTCTTAGCTGTCCCAAGCTGAAGACCTGTAGCCCATTTTCTGCAATGAATTTTTCGAGAGAGAGCATCCATACCACATCCCCCGCCAGAGAAAAACCTGGTTTCTGCCCAAAACTTTTAGGTTTTTTAGCTCTTTGAGTTTGTACTCCAATAAATATCCGATCGGCATGCCTCTCTGGAACAAGAGGTCGTATTCTTGCGGTGATCCGTTGAAGCGTTAACAGTAATTGTTTTAAACTAAGCTTTGATGATGCCGCAGCATCAGGATCTAACAGGCGCACCAGATCTTTCGACGCTCGGTTTTTTTTGCCAACAATTTCAATTGCTGGGATACCGGCATGCTCCCTATCGAAAGCAATGTCCTCCCAATTAAGACCCAGTAGTGTGTCAGGGTTGAATACCGTCGTAATGGCCAAGAGGAGGACAAATGGAACTAGATGCCGGAACGATGGGTAGAAATGGGATGCGATGATATTCTGAGTGTGAATGTATTGCACCGCCGCTCCCAGTGGCCGGCTATCCGCTTGAATAAATGGTAGATCCGGAATAATTCCGGGATAAGCATGGTCAAGCGCTGCGAGACAAATCGACAGATCTTCGTAGTCCTTTTTCCTTAATGGCCTTGTTTTAGACAGCGCCAAAAATCGCTCTGCGCCCTCCGCAAGCAACTCTCTAGTGTGATCGAAACGATGAGCTGTCGATAGAACCTCACGTTCTGAAGCTTCAATAATTGATAGGATATCCCCAAGTCCCATCACCTCCACCGGACAGCTTTTTCTCGTCGCACCAATTGGACCAGACGGAACCCTACTCGCGATGCTCCTGGCCATTGCGGCCCAAGGGCCAACAACTGTAGCGCCGAGAATAGTTCTGATACAACCTAGATAGGCAGCGCTAGTCCGTGGGTGCAATGATTTTCCACCTTTTCCCTTAACAGTTAGTAAAAAGGTACGAAAACCAATCAGCAACTCATCATCGATATCCTGTGGCTGCAATTCCCTGCGCCAGCGGCTATTTAGATAATGATAGAAGCCACCAATCAGACTCGATATCGCCGACAAACGTGTTGCGGGTGTCCGTGTGGCGCCCCATTGAATATATGCATCGGCGAATAAAGGGGCCAGGTTCGGAAAATCAAGCAGGAAACTCAGATCTAAGTGCTGCGGTTCTCGCCCCATGTTTAAGGAAAAAATCGCAGTCAGCGTCGGCAGGCCGGTTTTAGCATGCTCTCCATATTCCAACCGTGATGACAAGATTGGTTCTACTTTATTGACGCTGCCTGTTTTTTTTCGAACTTGAGCTACTACTACCGCTGCGGTAGACATTTCCTTTCGCCTCCTTACGCCTTGCACTAGCGTTGGATCGGCTGGTGGGGGTATTTTCATAAGCCCAACATCTTTCTGACGTCAAACAAACCTGGCTGGTCGGTAAATATCTCGACGTGCGATAGGTAGGTATCAATCGTGGTCTGTAGATGGCGGTGACCGAGCTGAGCCTGGATCTTCTTCCAAGGCTCGGAATTTCCATTCGCGCGTTCGGCGTGATATGTCAATACGGCGTACGTGTGACGTAGGTCGTGGATGGAGTGCTTGGGAGCTTGCGTAAGAAATCTTAGGCCGCTGAGCGGAACTTCCTTCTGGACAGTCTCCACAATGCCAAGCGTCAGACAGGCCTGACGAAACATCTTCTGGATTGCGCTATTTGTAATGGAATGCCCCGGTGCTTTTGAAGTCGCATGAGCCAACAGCAGATTTATTGGTTTGCTTCTCGCAACAGATTTGCAGGCTCGCAAAGAGACGGCTCTTTCGCCAACGATATATGCGAGCAAATCCATGACAAGCCAGGTTGGAATTCCAACTTGGCGAGTCTTTTTTCCCTTGCCGTGGTAAATCGTGACAGGCAGATTGGTAAATGGTGAGCTGACGTCAGGCACAAGACTCAGAAACTGAAGCGTTGTGAGTCGATTAATTTCATCGAGGCGCAAACCTACTGCCCACCCCAAGTCGAAGATCAACCTGTCGCGAGCAGGTCGTAAATCGCCATCCCGGTGAGCGGCTTGGGGACCTACATGATTTAGCAAGCCCTTCAAGTCGGTCGCCATGATAGGGTGCAGTTTCATGGCTGGCCGGACCTTGGGCAACGCATAATCTCTGTTTGCTGATCTGGGAGAAGACTGTATGTGCGCTAGGAAATCACGGTCTATCGGTGTTCTGAATTCTATTTTTTGCGATTTTCCGATATCACCGAAATACGAATCTTTGGTAGAACAGAATTTGTGAAACTCGCGAATCACAGTCATGTTGTCACGGATGCCAGCAACACCGTACAAATGTCCCGTTTTGGGACTTATAGCGCTCAGAAAGGCTTCGCGATAGCTAATCCGATCTTCTTCACTCGCATCTTGCCAATCCTTGTCTACGGCCTGCAAATATTGAAACCAGCTTTTCAGCGCATAGGCAGCCTTAGCCCAAGTGTGTGGGCTTTGCTGCGATCCAGATCGTACATACCTTTCTGCCAAAAAGATGGTCGGAGCTTCAAATAGGACTACTCGATCGTTCCATTCGAGGAACAAGGCTGGAGCACCAGCCTTGAGTCCTAAAGACTGGATAGGATTAATGAAAAGTACAATATCGGCCGCTCGAAACATGTTCATCCCTCCGTCGAATGGACCAAGATGCCATAAACAGTTTTTCCGCTGAGTAGTACAGATTAGTGCACGATTTGTGGTGGCGATAGGTAAAAATAAACATCTAACAATTCTTTAGTTCTCGAACAAAGTCTCAATGAGAGCCCTCGGCAGCCACAGGGAAATGTGGAATTTGATGCATTCCACATTTC
>NZ_CBXX010000005.1 GCF_000577615.1 Herbaspirillum sp. RV1423 | reverse complement strand
GCTGGAATATTAGCTGGAATATTAGCTGGAATATTAGCTGGAATATTAGCTGGAATATTAGCTGGAATATTAGCTGGAATATTAGCTGGAATATTAGCTGGAATATTAGCTGGAATATTAGCTGGAATATCACTTATATCATTTTCTTGATTGCTTTCTTCTTTCTGATGATAATTTTTATAATGCTCCCAGTTTTCCCACAATTTCTTTTCGAATAAAATTTTTTGATTATTTTCTTTAAAATGAAAATTATTAACAATACGAGTAATAGGCCCTCTACTACCATTCAAGATAAGCGTGCAATCACTTTCACCTTCTTTTGATATTGTAATTTTTACGGACAGACTTTCGTCGTCTCCAACAGGAGTATGAAATTTAATAGAATAGCCATTCCTCCATAATTCGAAGAAATCTATGTCTCGGATGTCAATGCCATCCTTGTAATACATATCATAAATATAAAGATAAACTTCCGAATAGAGCGGTTTTTGTACAATATACAAAATCTGATTACTAATGCGGCTAAAGTGATAACCAGATGACGCCACTCGCCATATCTTGTCGTCTTCCTCGTCGTAGCTCTCCGCTACGCCCCATTGTTCGGCCGTAGCGGCAGGCGCTTTCTCGATGCGGTATTCATGCAGAAGCCGACGTCGAACGATCTCGTCCACCTGCCTGTTGTTCTCTTTTTCTTTGCCTGGAGCGTCTTCTGTTTTTTCCTTGTCTTCCGCCGGCACATCATCCGGCGCTGGGGCGATCCCTTGCATTTCATAGTCAACATCATCAGTACTGTCAGTAATCCTTAATGACTCTTCTGTCGAATTTTCTACCCCGATAGCGGCGGCGTCTGGCGCATCGGACGGAATTGTTTGCCCTGCTGCAGCAAAGTTTGTCTCGGGGGACGCCTTGACATCAGAACCGCCCGCCCTGAAAGGAGTGCGACCGATTCCGGCTGCCTCTGTGAGGTTACCCGTGCTTCCGGCACCAAGGGAAGATTCTTTTACCGTAGCCGATCCGGCAAGTTGTTCATATATAAATTTGGCGAACCATGCCACCGTCGCGAGCAGCCCCGTGGCGACAATAAGCAGGGAGAGCAACCACGACCCATAGTGTCGTGCCTGGTTGCGTCCGCCTAGCACCCCCGCGCCAGCCCCCGCAACCGGCGCTGGATTAAGCCCAGCGTCCATTTCCAGTAGCGGCGCGTTCACTTGCACCTCCGCGTCAACGCCTGGCGCCACCGCATCAATGTCCCCAGCCTGTACGGCATGCCCTGCTCCCGCCAGACGACCAAGGCCCAAACCAAAAACGGCAGGAAGCATTGTCTGCAACTCTACGGCCTCTCTTTTCTTGGTTGATCGCGCAGACTCCTCGGCAGAATCTGCAGGGCGCGTTGAAAATAGGGATGCGGAGATACTGGCGTTGGCACGTCTAGTGACGTTGACATGGAAATCATTGATGGATTGAACGGCCGCTGCCGCAGTGGCAACGGAATCAGGCGAGACAAGCGACTCTGTCATGGGATCTTGTCCGACCGGGAATTCCCCCCTTCCGCCTGTCACTTGCCCTGCTTCCAGCAACGCTGACTTGACGTGGCCAGACCAACCTGCTGCCTCGATAGCTCTATCCATGCCTGCGCGTGTTTCAGCATCCGCCGCATCGTATGCGCTATTCCATGTCTTAAGTATTTCGTGGATTTTCTTCAGCGCCACTCTTTCATCGGATGTAAGGAATATCCAATCCGAGCTATCGATCATCTCGGATGTCTTGCGCCAATGCGAGGCCTCCTTGAGAAGCGTCAAGATATCCTTTCCACCGCCTGGACTTATTGTTTTTTCCTGAGCCATAAGCTGCGCCGCCGTGAAGAACAATAATGTCTTCCAGTTGTGAGGCGCGGAGCTGTTCCAATGCTGTTCAAATGCGATTCTTGCAAGAGTGGCTTTATTTTCCCAGTCCTCCAGCAACTTCTTACGCTCAGCAATCAGCGATGCAATGATGGCGCCGACTCTGTCTCGGGCAAGATCCGGCACCGCGTCATACTCTCCTTTGGAGACTTCACGCCAGGCACCGGTGTCTTCATCGGGTTCAAAACGGCGCTCTTGCAAATTCTTTCCCGGTAGAAAAGCACCTAGCGATTCAATCGCTCTATCTAATTCATCAACTCGACTTTGGGGTATGTCCGGCACCCATTCCAACCTTCCGCTGGAGTCATCATGCCAAGTGCCATAACGGCGTTGCAAAAGCTGAAGCCGTTCGCGTTTTGCAACGAGATGGGAGAGTTGCAATTCGTCATGTTCCGTACTGCGGCTCTGTTTTTCTTTTTCGAGCAGCACTCGCAATTCCATAGAATGCCGTTGCACCTCGTCGATGGACAGGCCTTCATCGAAGGCCTGCCTGGCTGCCTGCAGATGAGCAAGACGTGATTTGTGAGAGTTCCTGTTATAGGACGCATCCGACACTGCCCTCCTGATCGCCAGACCGGTATATTCACCTGCGATTTTTTCGAGGTGATACGCATGAGCCGATTTCTCGTCTTGATTGGTCAAGTGTTCAATTTTTTCTTGCAGTGTCCGACCTGTCGATCGCAGTTTCTCCAATCTGATTTTTTCTCGCTCCAAGGCCGGCAGCCTGCCGTGAACTTTTCGCGGTGTTTTTTCCCTGGGCGCCAGAAAACTGACCGTCGGAGATTTCAATATGCCTTTCTTCGAACTGGACGTTTTGGCTGACGCTTGCGCCGCTTGCCCTTGATCACCTGCATCCGCAGTGCCCCGGCTCATCTTTCCGGCCGAAGCTTGCGGATTCCCGCTGCCCTGTCCCGCCATTCCGGACGAAGGCATATTGCCGTCAAATTTGCGCTCCTCGGCGCGCGATCTTTCCGCGATTCGCGCAAATAACTGTTCTATATCTGGAAATTCTTCGTCGGCATTGCCGGCTTCCTCGTCCTCATCGGAGGACGATTCGCCGGTCTCAACTCCGCCAAGTTGTACGTACGGTCTTGCCCGCAGCTTCTTTCTCGTTCTACGTGTCGATTCTTCTTGATTTTCATTTTCTTCACAGGAGACAGAAGTCTTACCATCCATTGATCAGTCCTTTTTCAACTAATAAAAATGAATTAAAAATGTCTTGCGAGGTCGTCCAGTTTGCTGACCGTCGCATACCGACCGCAAAGCAATGTTGAACAACCATTGCCAAATCGGCGCGCCTTGCATTCCAACCACAGGCAGAAGAAGATTAATGCCGCTACAACTTTAGCGGGAACCGACAAGACCTATCCGCGTGCCCCACCGTAACCCCATTTGTATTGATCTTCGACATCAGAACAACGATCTTTCCCTGCCGAACGAATCGATACTGCTGCGCCTTTTCTCCTTTTAGCCTTGAATTGATGGCCGAGAGATTATTTTTTACAAGATTAAAATTATTGACAACACGCGTGACGGTCTCTTTATCGCCGTCCAAAATAACCGTACAGTCTTCCTCTCCCTTTTTTGATATTTTAAATTTCACACTGAGTTTCTTGGATTCAGAAAAAAATATCTGATATTCAATGGAATAACCATTTCCCCAGAACCAGGAAAAATCGATGTCCCGGGCATCCGTTAGCCCCCAACGCCCTCCTTCAAAGGTACGCATGTGAAGAAAAACTTCTGAATAGGGCGGTTTTTTATCGAAAAAGAAGGTTTCATTAATTACGGTGGAGAAATACGTTATATTTGCCGATATTCGCTCTATCGAGTTATCTCTTTCCTCCTCGTTGTCTTCTATCGTTCCCCAGTCTTGCGCATTGGCGGCAGGCAGTTTTTTGACTCGGTATTCGTGTCGGATCTGACGTAAAACGATGCTGTCCAACTGGCTGTCTTCTGTTTCGCTTTCCGGTCGCACCGCATCCGGCGCTGCCTGATCCGCCTGCATTGATTCGTCAAGATCAGGGCTTCCTTGCGTTTTTTCCGTCGAACGTCCAGCCGCAACAGCGGTGCTGCTCGCAGCAGTTGTCTGTTCCGCTGTATTGGCGCCCGACTCGGGAGTCGTTGCCGAAGGCGACTCTGCTGCCGCGCTCGCAGCACCCTCTTTCGAAATATTCTTATTATTTGCAATTGAGGCTTCCTCAGTACTTGTACCGGTCTCTCTTGCGACCGCTTCCTTCGAATGTCTTTGCGCAAAGTAAGCATCCGCCCACAGAGCCAGTTGATATCCTCCATACGCCGCACCGGTAACAATGAAGGCGATTCCTCCTCCGACAAGATACGCTGCGGCGCCTATTTCTATCCCGGGAAGCAAGGAGCTGTAGGTATATTTTTTTGCATCGCTCGTCGCAAACGATTGCATGTCCCTGATCACTTCCGGCGTCCTCGCGCGGCTCGCCACATCATTCGCCTGCGCGCCATCCTCCCCGGTCCAGGTTTCACTAAAAAACCGCATCGCCGGTTCAAGTAATTCCTGTGTTTCAGCAGACAAGCTGATAGGGGCCGATCCGCTTCCTGCGGGAGGACGCACTGCCGCCAGCAATTCTTCCTTGTGCCTGTCGCTGCACGGCACCGCCCATTTCATCTTGGTTGACGTTCCATCCCGACTCACTTGACGCACTTCGAATTGAGCCAGATAAGGCCGCGCAGTTGTGCCGTCTTTGTGGAACTCCACATGAATCACACGGAATTGTTCCGTTTTGTTTGCCCAGCGTTCCACGGCAGCCTCGACGTAAGTGCGATGATCTGCAGGAACCGCAGGTGCCGGAGGGTGCAGCAAAGGATTGGGACGACGAGGAGAGTCGAATGGCCCCAGGTTGGGGACGACAACAGCCCTTGCTTCACCGGACAGTCGAGACGCGTTTAGATTGATGGCCTCGACTGTCGTCAATCGCATGCTGGGTTTTCCATCAATAGCAGATTGAAGACCGTGATCGGCGCCAATGCGTTCTTTCTTGTATGTCGCTTCGACCGTTGCATTGGGAGCAGACGTCAGCGACGATGCTTCAGTGCTTTCAAAATAAACTTCTCCAAATGAATTTTGATGGCCTGCCGACAACTGCACAGTGGTTACATCGCTGGCCGCACCGGCTGCATTGCCACGTACATTGGTCGCATTTCCGAGAGTGGAGACATTGCCGGATGCAGCCTCAGAAGCGGCGGCACCGGCAGAGAGTTTCAGAAACGACTGAATCCAGCCGCACGCACTCCAGACAACATGCCGCCACTCCAGCATCGTCTCAACGGCGCGGACGCCCCATCTCCGAGGCTCGGCGCGCGGCGTATTGTCCAGGGTCCTCGCGTACACCGCCAACAACCCCATCAGCATCAATGCCGCCGGCGACGATAATGCCCCTTTCATCTCCTCGCCGTACCTATCGATTTCGCTCAATATTTTTTGCGTCTTGCCGGGCGTGAGCGTGCGCAGATACTCAATGGCGGCCGCATGCGCAGATGTGCCGATCAATAAGGTGGCCGCCATTTTCAACCCGGCGAAAAATCTGTTCCATCGACCTTGATCGCGACGCAATACATCAATGACGTCCCTGAGCGTATACGCCGCCGTCAATGCACCAGAGAACACGCCTCCCATGTGCCAGACAATGCGCGTCAGAAATGTCTGGATCGCCTGCGCCCCAATATCGCGGGCCAGGTTCTCAAACACGATCTCCAGATCGGTCAGATTCTGCGCCGGATTTTCCGGTTTCGCTTGCGGCCGGCCTTGATCATCCAATGATGATGCTTGCGATTCCATCCCTGCGCTTTCCATGAAGCCGGAATTGAGTTTCGTCCTTCGAATCTCCTCTTCGACAACAAGCATTGCCTCGCTGGGTGCAATCTCGCCACGATCGAGCTGGCTCAGCACTTCTGCCGTGTTTTCCCACAGTATGGATTCAGCGATGACGTACCCTGCGCTCTTGAGCGCATCGGTGAATTGCTCCATCAATGCATGTACGGCGCGCTCAGACACCTGACGACGATCAGGAAGCCATGAAGCATGGTATTCAGCATCGGCATAGTGTTCAGCATCTTCCGGATCTTCAACTGTGGTTTCCCCGCTGCCCCAGCAACTTCTCCGGCCTGCGGCGTTCTTCTTCTCCGAAACTGAAAAGTTGCTTTCCTCACATTCATTCGTTTTCGGCATTTCAGTGACCTTTCGCGGGCGCAAAAAGAGTTGACTCAATCCTCGTCTGTTGTATTGCGCTATCCGCGATATCGGTCATTAATTTTCCTCAGGATTCAGCGATCCGCAAAACCATCCGTGGTGCGGATCAGCCGGTCAAGTATGCCCGGCTCGTTATAGGCGTGGCCGGCGCCGCCGACCAGGTGCAATTGGGCGTCCGGCCAAGCCTTGTGCAGGTCCCAGGCCGATTTTGCGGGTGTCACGATATCGTAGCGGCCTTGTACGATCACGCCGGGTATGCCTTTGAGACGCCCGGCATTGGCTAGCAATTGCCCTTCTTCCATGAAGCCGCGGTGGACGAAGTAATGGTTCTCGATGCGCGCAAACGCCAGCGCGAAATGCGCGTCGTTGAAACTGTCGATCATGCCCTGATTGGGCACCAGCGTCACCGTGCTGGCTTCCCAGCGACTCCAGGCGCGCGCGGCGTCGAGCTTGGCGGCCTCATCATGGCCGGTCAGCCGTTTGCGGTAAGCGCTCATCAGGTCACTGTGCTCGGCTTGCGGAATCGGCGCGAGAAACTCATCCCACCGATCCGGCGCGAGCCACGATGCCCCCTCCTGGTAATACCAGTCCAGTTCTTTCTGGCGCAGCAGGAAAATACCGCGCAACACCAGTTCGCTGACGCGGTCGGGATGGGTTTCTGCGTAAGCCAATGCCAGCGTGCTGCCCCACGATCCGCCGAATACCTGCCACTTGTTAATGCCAAGCATGACGCGCAGCCGTTCGATGTCGGCCACCAGGTCCCAGGTAGTGTTGGCTTCGAGGTTGGCGTGCGGCTGCGAGCGGCCGCAGCCGCGCTGGTCGAACAGGACGATGCGGTACTTCTCGGGATTGAACAGTTGCCGGTGCGATGGGCCGCAGCCGCCGCCCGGGCCTCCATGCAGGAACACGACCGGCTTGCCGTCGGGATTGCCGCAGACTTCCCAGTACACGCGATGACCGTCGCCGACATCGAGCATGCCGCTGTCGTAGGGCGCAATCGGTGGATAGAGTGTGCGCAATGTCGGGTTTTCTGTTGTCGAATTTGTCATGGCAGAGATTTCCTTTGTATTCGATTAAACACGTTTCAATCTATCGCAGTCGTCCCCGCGTCGTGAAGACGTCCAATACGACGCTGGGTCCTGACATGTGTCGGGACGACAGTTGTTCGGGTTCGGGATTTGTACCGTTTCAGTTGATTTAGCCTCATGCCGCTGCGAAATAATCCGCCAGCCTCGCCAGGTCGACGTTGCCGCCGCTGACGATCACACCGACCCGTTTGCCCCTGAGGCTATCCTTCATCTTGCGCACGGCGGCGAAACTCAGGCAGCCGGTCGGCTCGACAATCATCTTCATGCGCTCGGCATAGAAGCGCATGCAGGCGATCAACTCGTCATCGCTCACCGTCAGGATGTCTTCAACATCGCGTCGGATGATCTCGAACGTGTAATTCCCCAGATGCTGGGTCTGCGCACCGTCGGCGATGGTGCGAGGCGTGTCGATATGGATGATCTTGCCGGCGCGCAGCGATTGCTGGGCGTCGTTGCCGGCTTCCGGTTCGACGCCGTAGGTCATGCAATCCGGCGACAAAGCCTTCGCTGCCAGCAGAGAACCTGACAATAATCCGCCGCCGCCCAGGCAGACGAACAAGGCGTCGAGCGGACCGGTTTCCTCGAGCAATTCCTTAACGGCGGTGCCCTGTCCGCTGATCACGTCAGGGTGGTCGTATGGAGGGATCATGGTCAGGCCGTGTTTTTCGGCCAGACGAGCGCAGATTTCCTCGCGATTTTCCGTGTAACGGTTAAAGCTCACCACTTTGCCGCCATAGCCTTTGGTGGCAGCAACCTTGGCTGCGGGAGCGTCCTCCGGCATGACGATGGTGGCCGGCATGCCAAGCTCCCTGGCCGCCAGCGCGACGGCCTGCGCATGGTTGCCCGACGAAAACGTGACCACGCCGTCGTTGCGCTGTGCCGGCGTGAAGCGCGCCAGCGCGTTCATCGCGCCGCGGAACTTGAACGCGCCCATGCGCTGGAAATTCTCGCATTTGAAAAAGACCTGCGCACCAACATCCGCGTTCGCAGTATGCGATGTCAGCACCGGCGTCTTGTTGGCATGGCCCGCGATACGTTGGGCTGCGGCGATGACATCGCCGTAGTCGGGAAGTGCAAGCATAGAATCTCCGTGATTGAGGGTGGCAGGATTTGTTGCTTTTAGATAATAACAAATGATGAACCGAGTCTGCGACCTTCAGGAAAATCCCGATACAACCGACAGGCCTTGCCACGTACCATCTCTGTATTGCACTGCTCCGTAGGCCAGAAAGCAGGAGCACGCAAAGACAACATTCCCCCCATCGACCGCCTGCAAAGGATGGCAAGCCATGAAGAATCATCTATGCGAACGCATATCTGCCGCCCGCACCTACGGCTGCATGCAGCATCGGCGCCCGCCCAGATTCCCGGCGCCGAAATCCCCGCCCTCCTCGCCGGACAACGGCAGTGACGACCGCTTCGCAGCGGTCATCCAGTCCTGCGACGACGCTATCATCGTCAAGACGCTGACCGGCATCGTCACAAGCTGGAACAAGGGTGCGGAACATATCTTCGGCTATACCGAAAAGGAAATGATCGGCCAATCGACATTGCGCTTGTTTCCGATCGCACGCATAGACGAGGAGTACTACGTCATCGAGCGCATCCTCAACGGCGAGCAAGTGCCTCATTTCAACACCGTGCGCATCCGCAAGGACGGCACGCCTGTCGATGTCTCCGCCGCCATTTCTCCCGTGCGGGACAAGGATGGCGGCATCGTCGGCGCCTCCATAATCGCCCGCGACATCACCGAGCAAGTCGGGCTGGAAAGCGATGCCCAGCAGTTTCGCGCACTGCTCGACTGTTCCGACGACGCCATCATCACCGAGACGCTGGATGGCAGAATCTGCAGTTGGAACGGCGCAGCCCGGGCCATCTTCGGCTACAGCGCGGAAGAAACGGTAGGCCAGCCCATGCTGCGGCTGCTTCCGGAAGAACGCGTCGATGAAGAAGCTTTCATCCTCGGCAATATCATGGCCGGCGAGAAGATCGATCATTTTGAAACCGTCCGCATCCGTAAAGACCGTGAGCCCATCCACGTATCGACGACGGTCTTACCGATACGCGATCGCCTGGGCAATATCGTCGGCGCCTCCCACATCTTGCGCGACATCACGCCGCTGCGCCGGCAGCAGGAACAACTGGAACATATTGCGCATTTCGACAGCCTCACGGACCTCCCCAACCGCATGCTGTTGACCGATCGCCTGCACCAGGCGATTGCCATGAGCAAGCGCACGGGTCGCCAGCTCGTCGTGCTTTACCTCGACCTGGACGGCTTCAAACGGATCAATGACATTCACGGCCATGTCGTCGGCGACACTCTGCTGGGCGATATCTCCCGGCGCATCGCCGCTTCCCTGCGCGCCGCCGACACGTTGGCGCGCATCGGCGGCGACGAGTTTGCGGCAGTGCTGGTGGACATCGACAGCGACAAAAAGCTGACATGCGTGCTCGACCGCATTCTGAAATCCTGCGCCGCGCCGGTCTACGTCGATGACAAACGACTTGAAGTATCCGCCAGCATCGGTGTGACGGTCTATCCGCACGACGACGTCGACGAAGACCAGTTGATGCGCCATGCCAACCTGGCGATGTATGAAGCAAAACAGGCCGGCAAAAACCGCTATCATATGTTCGACGCCTTCCGCGAGGCCGAGGGCAAAAGCCGCCATACTTATGTCCGCCGCCTGGCCGAAGCGTTGCAAAATAGTGAACTGGTGCTGCACTACCAGCCGAAAGTGAATATGAAAACCGGCGCCGTGATCGGTGTCGAGGCGCTGATCCGCTGGCAGCATCCGGAGCAGGGCCTGCTGTCTCCAGCGCAGTTTCTGCCGTTGATCGAAGGACACCACCTTAACGAAGAAATCGGTATATGGGTGATCGGCCGCGCGTTGCAGCAAATGGAAGAATGGCGGCAACTCGGCATGCGCATGCCGGTCAGCGTCAACCTGGCCCCTCACCAGTTGCAGGACAAGAACTTCCCGTCGATTCTCGCCGGCCTGCTGGCGCGTTACCCGGAAATTGCACCCAGCGACCTCGAACTGGAAATACTGGAAACCAGCGCCTTGCAGGACATTGAGGCCGTTTCGTGCGTCATGCAATCGTGCCGCAAGCTCGGCGTGCAATTCTCGATCGACGATTTCGGCACCGGCTATTCATCGCTGACTTATCTGAAGCGCCTGCCGGCCAATACCCTGAAAATCGACCAGAGCTTCATACGCGACATGCTGACCGACCGCGAAGACCTCGCCATCGTGCGCGGCGTGATCGGACTGGCCAAGGCGTTCCGGCGCAAAGTGATCGCAGAAGGCGTGGAAACCGTCGAGCATGGCAAGAGACTTCTGCAACTCGGCTGCGAACTGGCGCAGGGATACGGGATTTCCCACCCTTTTCCGGCGGACGCCCTGAGCGGCTGGCTGAGTTCATGGAGCACGCGCGCGGACTGGAAGTGACGCCGTTTGCAGGGAACGATCATGGCGCCTCCCTTTCAGAGGAAAACAATGCCAGGATTTCCTTGTCAAGCCGCTGGTTGGCGTTGGTGTTGGCGTAATCTTGCCAGGGATCGCGCTGGAGCGAGCCCAGCCGCTGCAGCACGTTGGAAACGGTAAAACTGTCCGCACGAATCTCGGGGCGCAATTCCGTCCAGCTCAGCGGCGCCGATACCGGCGCCCCCGGACGCGCGCGCGGCGAATAGGCCGCCACCGTCGTCGCCCCCGGCGCATTGCGCAGATAGTCGATGAAAATCTTGCCGCGACGCGCGGACTTCGCCATTTTGGCAATGAAGTAATCCGGCTGCACGCGCGCCATGTGCTCCGCCACGCTGCGCGACCAGTCCCTGACGGTATCCCAGTCGTGTTCCGGCACGATCGGCAACACCACATGCAATCCCTTGCCGCCCGAGGTCTTGAGGAAGCTGACCAGTCCGATCTCCGCCAACAGACTATGCAGCAGTCTGACGCCGTCGATCACCTTGTTCCACGGCACGTCGGGGCCGGGGTCGAGGTCGAAGACCGCCCGATCGGGCTGCAGCAGCTTGCCCTCTTTCGATCCCCAGGTATGCAGCTCCAGCACGTCCATCTGCACCGTCGCCACCAGCCCGGCGATGTCGTTGACCATCATGTAATCGGCGCTGCCCTCGCCTTCCGGCACCACGATCTTCTTGACCGCCGCCGGCGCCCCCCTGCCCAGATGGCGCTGGAAGAAGCACTTGCCGTCGCGGCCGTCGGGACAGCGCACCATCGTCATCGGCCGCTGCTGTATGTGCGGCAAGATCCAGTCGGCCACGGCGACATAATATTTTGCGAGATCGAGCTTGGTCAGATCGACATCAGCGAACAACATCTTGTCCGGATGCGTCAGGCGAATGCCTTCCACCGTTTCGGTACGGTCTTGGGCGGACGGTTCCGGCGCAGATCCGGCCCCATTTCCTTTGGGGGCAGAGGCTTTTCCTGCGGTCGGCGCAACGCTTTCGGGGCGCAGCTCGGTAATCATGGCCTGCTTGCCTGTGCGCGCCGCGTCGTCGTTTTCCTTGATCAGCAGCCAGTTTTCCTTGGCGGAATCTCCTTTGCTCATGCGCACCAGGACCCAGCGTCCGCTCAGCTTGGCGCCGCGCAACTCGAATTCCAGCCGACCTTTTTCCAGGCCGGCCGCAGGATCGCCGAGCGGTAGCCATTCGCCGCGATCCCACAGCACGACTTCGCCGGCGCCGTATTGATGCGCCGGGATCGTTCCTTCAAAGCTGCCATAGTCGTAGGGATGGTCTTCCACCTGTATGGCCAGGCGCTTGTCCCGCGGATCCAGGCTCGGCCCCTTGGGTACCGCCCAGCTCTTGAGTACGCCATCGACTTCAAGACGAAAGTCGTAATGCAGGGTGCGCGCATGATGGCGCTGGATGAAATAGCTGAGGGTCTTGCCGGAGCTGCGCTTGACCGGCGGCGGTTCCGGTGTGACGCTGAAGTCGCGCTTGCCGCGGTAGCGGGCGAGGCTCATGCTTCCGCCCGCGCTGACGACGCGGTCCCTGTTTCCGATCCGGCGACGGATTTTGGCGTTCTTCTGACGCAGGGCGCGCGCAGCTCGGCCGCATCGTCGGACAGCACGGCCGGAATGTTGATCAGCCCGAAGCTGATCGCGCTCTTCCATAAAACGCTTCGCATGATGATCGTCCCATGACGCCCGATTGGAAAGTATCGCACAAGCCGGGCGGCGATTCAGTCGGTTAGCACCTTAATGTACCGCCGGACGACAGGCAATGCGGTTCCGGGCCGGTCAGAACAGGACGCCCTGGCGCTTGTCGGTCTTGGGCGCAGCCTTGCGCGGCGTTTCAGGCGGCGCTTCCTGCTCCTGCAGCCAACGCGCCAGGACCTCCACGACGTGCCGTTGTTCGAGCGTGGTCAACGGTGCTCCGACGCCGATGCCATGCCATTTTTGCAGGCAGGAGCGACAGCAAGTGGCGGTGGCGTGCTGGGCGACGAACACCGGGTGACCGCGAAACGGCGTCTGCCTGCCATCGTTGTCGGGCCGCGCCGGCGCCAACCGAGCGGCGATGAATCCTTCCGCATGCTGTAATACCTGCGCCAGGCCGTGTTCCTGCAGATAACGGTATTCCGGCAGCTTCAATCTGAAGCGGCGGCGAAAGGCCGAATGTTGCAGCCTGTCGAAGATGAGATCCGGCGGATACATGAAGGCGGCGACAATACACGGAAGAAATGATGACGGTTCATGATATCGCGCTACCTGCCGGCGCGCAGCAGGCATGTGCCGATTATTGCGTCGGATTTGCTCCGACACGCGGCGGCCCGATCCGCGTCCGAATCCCGACCGGCAATCCCGAGGCAATAAAAAAAGCCGCCCTGTCCATCCGGCGGCTTTCAGGTCATCCACGCGGTGCGGGACGATGCACGGGCTGTTTTTGTTGGTTATTGCTTGGTCACGGACGCCGGCAAGTGACGGCCGTGGTATTTGACATAGATCGCATCGAGCTTGCCGTTGCGCATGTTGGCCGCGACCCAGTTGTTGACCCATTCCTTCAGGCGCGGCTGGTTCTGGTTCAGGGCGATGCCGAGGTCGAAATCCTTCTGCGCGAATTTCAGTTCCAGGTTCTTCTCCGGCGCGCGCTTGATCATTTCGGCAAGATTGGAAGGCGTGCTCGAGAAAATCTCGACCTGGCCGGTGACCATCGAGGTGATCAGGGTGGCGTCGTCTTCATAGCGGACGATTTCCGCCCCCTTGCCCAGTTGCGTGGTCAGCGTGTCGTTGACCGTGGCGCGGGTCAGGCCGATGCGTTTGCCGTTCAAATCGGCGTAATCCTTGATCGGGATATTCTTCGGACCGCCGACGATAATCGTGATGACCGCGTAAGGTACCGAAAAGTCGACCACCTTGGCGCGCTCAGGCGTGATCGACAGGTCGGCAACGACCAGATCGGCGCGATTGGCTTGCAGCGTCGGGATGCGGGCAGCATTGGTGATGGAGACGATTTCCAGCTTGACCCCGAGGTCCTTGGCCAGTTGCTGGGCGGTTTCGACGTCGGAGCCGACCGGTTGCAGGTTGGCGTCGGCGAAGCTGAACAACGGCGTGCCCATGGCGATCGCCACGCGCACCTTGCCGGCCTTCTTGATGTCGTCCAGTTGATCGGCCATTGCCGCATGGGCGAGGCCGCCGGCCAAGAGCGCAGCGACGCAGGTGCGGGTGAAGAGTTGTGTCAGTTTCATGCAGGTCTCCTTGGTTTGATTGTGGTGCAATGAAGAATAGATCAGGGCGTGATCAGAGCGTTTTAGCGCGTTTTAGAGCATGCCATGCCCTACAGGCCGTTATTGAGGAAGGCTCGCAATTCCGGCGTCTTGGGGTTGTCCAGCATCTCGCCCGGGCCGACTTCCCACACGGTGCCCTGGTGCATGTAGATGATGCGGTCGGCCACGCGTTTGGCGAAGGCCATTTCATGCGTCACGAGCAGCATGGTCATGCCGCCGGCGGCGAGATCCTCCATCACGCGCAGCACTTCGCCGGTCAGTTGCGGGTCCAGCGCCGAGGTGACTTCATCGAACAGCATGACTTTCGGCGCCATCGCCAGCGAACGGGCGATCGCCACGCGCTGCTGCTGGCCGCCCGACAATTGCTCAGGATAGGCGGCGGCCTTGTCGCCGAGACCGACCTGCTCCAGCGCGGCCATCGACACGCTCAAGGCCTCGGCGCGCGACTGCTGCTTGACGTGGCGCAGCGCCAGCATGATGTTTTCCTGCACGGTCAGGTGCGGAAACAAGTTGTAGCTCTGGAACACGATGCCGACTTCCTGGCGCAGCTTGTGCAAGTCGACGTGCGGATCGTCGACGCGCATGCCGCAGACTTCGATGGTGCCGGAATCGACCTTCTCCAGGCGGTCGATACAGCGCAGCGCGGTACTCTTGCCGGAGCCGCTGGCGCCGATGATGGCAATCATTTCACCCTTGTCGACCTCGAACGACACGCCCTTCAATACCTGGTTGGCGCCGAAGCTCTTGTAGATCCGATCCAACCTGACGACTTTAGCGGTTGCTAACATTAAGCTTATTCTCCATCGATTCACTCCAGCGCGAGAGCGGGTAGCACAGCACAAAATAAAACGCCCCTACCAGACTGAAAATCAGGAAAGGCTGAAAAATTGAATTGTTGATGATCTGACCGGCCCGAGTCAGTTCGATAAAGCCGATCACCGACGCCAGCGAAGTCATCTTGATCACCTGCACCAGGAAGCCGACGGTCGGCGGCAGCGACAGGCGAAAAGCCTGCGGAATGATCACCAGGCGCAGCGTCTGCCAGCGTGTCAGCGACAGGCATTCGGCGGCCTCCCACTGCGGACGCGGCATGGCTTCGACGCAGCCGCGCCAGATATCGCCCAGGTAGGCGCTGGTGTAGACCATCATCGCCAGTCCGGCGGCGACCAGCGCCGGCAACGCGTAGCCGTACACGGACAGGCCGAAATAGACGATGAACAGCAGGATGAGCAACGGAATGCCCTGGATGCATTCGATATACAGCAGCGTCGGCATCCACAGCCAGCGGCGCGGCGAAATACGCCCCAGCATGACCGCGAAACCGCCTATGCTGCCGAGGATGAAAGCCAGGCCGGACAACACCAGCGTCCACCAGATCGACTGCACCAGATAGAGGAAATGTCCCCAGGAAAAACTGCCGATCATGACGCGCTCCCGTTGTTGACGCCAGGCGCCGCCTTGGCGGCATGCGGTTGAAACGGCGGAACCGGGGACGGACGGCGTCGCGCCGCTTCCGCTGCCGCGCGGCGGATCACGCGGCGGCGCTTGAACAGGTATTCGCCGAAACCCCAGGCCAGCAGCTTCACCAGCACTGACAGGGCCAGATACAGGAGAGCCACCACGATATAGGTTTCCAGCGAGCGGAAGATATCGGACTGCACGGTGTTGGCAATCGCAGTCAGCTCTTCCGCCGAAATCTGCGAAGCCATCGCCGAAGCCTGCATCATCAGCAGGAACTGGCTGGTCAGCGCCGGATACACGCGCTCGATCGACGGCTGCAACATCACATGCCAGGCAATGCGCCAGCGCGACAAGCCCAGGCATTCGGCGGCTTCGATCTGGCCGCGCGGTACCGATTCCAGACCGGCGCGAATGATTTCCGCCGCATAAGCGGCGATGTTGATGATCATGGCCAGCACGGCTGCGCCAAACGTCGGCATATGGATGCCGAGGCTGGCCAGACCGAAATACAGCAGGAAGATCTGCACCAGGAAAGGCGTATTGCGCACCGCCTCGATATAGGCCGTACAGGCTTTGGAAATGAAGCGGTTGCTGCCGCGCTTGAGGAAAGCGATCAGCGTTCCGGCCGAGACGCCGACGACGATGGCGACCGTGGTCATCTTCAGCGTCAGCCAGGCGCCGGTCAGGAAGACCGGCCAATATGGCGCAAGAGGACCGAAATTAAGTGAAAAACCCATGCCGATGATGCCCTTTATACGTGGCGTTCTGCTTTGTTCGGCGATGTAATGACAATGGCGGACGCGAGGAACCGCAACGACCGCGCCGCAAGGCGATGAACCGGATTGGTTTTCCTGCACCGCGACGCTTTCGACGGGGATGAATCCCGTGCCGCAGTCGTCGCCCCTTGCAGTGTGCGTTGTTGTTATTGGCTACGTTCGCCCACTGTCACTACTACCGTCTCCGTACACCCCGTTCATGGCCGGCAACATTGCGTTGTCTCCTGCCGGTCCGCTGGACGAGGCTGGCTGTCTCGCTACCAGCCCCTGCAATTCTGCTTGTGTTTATTTGCTCGATTGCTGCCCCGGGTTTTCGTTATTACTCCCGTTATTGCCTCAGGCGGCGGCAAATATAACACGGATGTACGATAACATACAATTCAGTATCAAACGCAAGCGCGACAGGCTTTTTCCGTCGCTTGCGCCACCCTCGCCAGCCGTCTTATTTGGGATCGAACGGCCCTGTCGCCGTGAAGATTCCGCCCTGGTAGACCCGCACCGGATCGTCGGCCGCAGGCATCGGCTGCGCCTCGATCCCGGCGCGGAAGATTTCCGAGCTGTCGCGCGCCTTGAAACCCAGATGCTCGGCGTAGCGGTTGTCCCACCACGTCGCCGGATTAGCGGACATCCCATAGACGACCGTGTGCCCGACGTTCGGTGTGAAAAGGCTGCAGCGCATCAGTTCGGTGAGATCGTCGTAGCTCAGCCAACTCGCCAGCGAGCGACGGTCCTTCGGCTCGGGGAAAGACCAGCCGATACGGATGCTCACGGTCTCAATGCCGTAGCGGTCGTAATTGAACTGAGCCATGTCCTCGCCATACGACTTCGAGAGGCCGTAATAGCCATCCGGACGACGCAGGTCGCGCGCATCGATGCGCTCGTCCTGACGATAAAAACCGGTGACGTGGTTCGAGCTGGCGAACACCACGCGCTTGACGCCGTGGCGGCGCGCCGCTTCATAAACATGGAAGACGCCCTTGATATTGGCCTCCAGGATTTCCTCGAAAGGCCGCTCCACCGAGACGCCGCCCAGATGGACGATAGCGTCGCATCCCGCAATCAGCGCATCCATCGCGGCGCGATCGGCCAGATCGCAGGGAACGACCTCCTCATGCGGTGCCGCCTCCTCGGACAATGCGGCAGCCAGGTCGGAGACGCGCAGGATATCGGCAAACGCCGCCAGCCTTGGCCGCAATACCTTGCCGAGGCCGCCGGCTGCGCCGGTCAGCAACAGTCGGCGAAATGTGGGGAAATCCTTATCTTGTACTGCTTGATCGGCCATATCGAAATTTCCAGTATTGATGTCTCGAGAACCAGTCCGGCCGCGTTCCGGACGATGTATTGCGGGTCCAACGTGATACGTTGTCTTATAACGGGAGCAAGGATTATCGACCTCGGCTCATTTCATTGTCAAACGAAGTCCGAGATAAAAACAAAATCAATTGCCGCTGCACCGCAATAATTACAGGGATTACGAGGCGATCAAGAAGGCCCGATGATGAGAAAACACTTTAAGTTAGATTTAAAAACTAAGCATTTAAATACAAATAATTAAGCAAGATAATTAAAGTCATTAATTAGAATGTCTATTGCAGGCAACCCACTCTCTGAGCAATGCACAAAACCATGCATTCGCTTATCCCGGCACAGCCCCGCCCCATAAAGAATTGAGAGCAAGCCATTGGCAAAGAAAGAAATCACATTGTATGATGACTGATAACAATGAATTAAAACGCACGACGAGACCCTTCTTCAGCCAACTCACCGCAATCATGACGCCACAAGAACTTAAATCCATCATGGGCTCCGGCCTGCTTTCGTTTCCCCTGACCGACTTCCACGCCAACGGCGACTTCAATGCCCGCGGCTATGCCGAGCGCCTGGAATGGCTGGCTCCTCACGGCGCCAGCGCGCTGTTCGCGGCCGGCGGCACCGGCGAGTTCTTTTCGCTGACCGGACACGAATACCCCGGCATCATCCAGACCGCGGTCGACACCTGCCGCGGCAAGGTCCCGATCATCGCCGGCGCCGGCGGTCCGACCCGTTACGCCATCGAATGCGCCCAGGCTGCGGAAAAAGCCGGCGCCCACGGCATCCTGCTGCTGCCCCACTACCTAACGGAAGCCGGCCAGGACGGCCTGGCGGCGCATGTGGAAGCGGTCTGCAAGAGCGTCAGGTTCGGCGTCATCGTCTACAACCGCGGCCAATGCCGCCTGCAGCCCGCCACCCTGGCCCGCCTGGCCGAGCGTTGCCCCAACCTGGTCGGCTTCAAGGACGGCATCGGCGACATCGAACTGATGTCCTCGATTTACATGAAGATGGGCGACCGCTTCGCCTACCTCGGCGGCTTGCCGACGGCGGAAGTCTATGCGGCGGCCTACAAGGCGCTGGGTACGCCGGTGTATTCGTCGGCGGTGTTCAATTTCATCCCGAAGACCGCGATGGAGTTCTATCGCGCCGTCGCCGTCGACGACCTCGTCACCCAGCATCGCCTGCTGCGCGAATTCTTCATGCCTTATCTGGAGATCCGCAACCGCATGCAAGGCTATGCCGTCAGCATCGTCAAGGCCGGCGCCCGCCTGGTCGGCCATGACGCCGGCCCGGTGCGCCCGCCGCTGACGGATCTGAACAACGCCGAGTCGGAAGCGCTGGGGGCGCTGATCGCCAGGCTGGGGCCGCAATAACGCATTGCCGGCCCCGCCCCGTCACACTGGGCTGCCAGTGTGCTAATGCGTTCGCTGAGACGCTGACTGTCATCTGCAATACCGAACTTGAGATTTTCTCGGAACCTTGAAACGTACTAGCACGAGCAGAGAATGACGTGCTTTTAGTAAAGAGCAAAATCCATTAATCAAGCGATACGGTCCGGACAATTATTTCAAACTCGGCCAAGAGTTCTGAGTGTCGCTTTTGCAAGTAACGTACAACAGATTTATTCTCTAGAAGTTTAGACAAATATCCTTTAGCCAAAACGAGATTAAGAATATCTTGACCATATGTCTGCTCGACCATCTTGTATTGATCTTGTAAGCAGCTCATTTCCCGTTCCATTTTCCCTATCTGCTCAGGAGTGACACCCGTTAATTTCGCGGGTTTTTTCCCTGTCACGAGCATTTCCGAGGGCGTCGCTACTAACATTGCCTCGGCGTATGCGATAGTCAAATTGTTGGCAGAGACCATAAGTTCAACGCATTCAATCTGGCGAGTGGGTTTCATTTTCCGGATAGCCCGTGCCAACTCTGGAGAGAAGTGTCGATCTACAAGTAAATCTGCCGCCTCTGGACATATTCCATCCAGAAGATTCATTTTTTTAAAGATATGACTGACATCTACATGTAATGCTCTCGCTAAGCGTTCAGGGGTTACGCCGCGCTGTATAGCGCGACGGATCATGTAATGTTCTTGAACGGTCGATAGTCGATTGGTCCTGCTGTTGTAAGTATAGTTTTCATCATCAATTGCAATCAAACAGGGAGCTTCCACGTAATTCATCTTCTGCAGCGCGATGTACCTAATGTGCCCATCCAATAGGACGTGAAAGCCAGACGACTGATCCGCGTGCGCTATGGACAGGGGCTCTATCAATCCCACTTCTTCGATAGAAGAGCATATCTGAGCGAAGCGTTTAGATATCTCTAGTCCATCAGGTACTTTTCTCGACGGTAGAATTTTCTCCAAGGGGATGCTAAGCGGCTCGGGGATGAAACCGATGGCCACTTGAGTCATGCATGTACTCCTTTGGCCCAGACGCGATCCGCTAGATATTTAGGCAAGCTATCTAGACCTTCCGCTCTCAGCAAATTTGCGAAGTTCTCATCTGCTAACAGCTCGCGTAACGCGCCAATGACAAACATAAGTCTTTGTTGAGCAAACTCGGCCTTCTTAATCATTAGGCGTTGGCGACCGACTTCTTTTTGATAGGTACGTACTAAAGTGGATGAGGTGATGCCGTCGTTATTTTGCTTCGTGGCACGAGACATAGTGCGACCAAATGTTCGTCGTCGCTCAATCACTTTTCTTGCTTGCCGGAGATGCTTACCTCTAAGTTTTCCAGATTCATAAGCATCTTGTAAGGCCACTTGAACTGACTTGTCATCATCACCAGCCTCGAGAATCGTAAGAGCCGCAGTTATGGGTAATCGTCCTTTCTCAACAGCATCCAATAGACGCTCCTCGCCGTGTTTCAGGAGCCTTAAAATACCTTGCACATATTCAGGACGAAGGCCTGTCTTAGTCGCTATTGCTTTCTTGTCATAGCCTTTGTCGTGTAATCGTTCAATCCCAGTAAGCAGTTCTAGCGGGCGATACTGCCGTCTTGCAATGTTCTCAACAAGACTCATGATGAAGGCATCCTCATCAGTGACGGTTACGACGAGTGCCGGAATTTCCGTCTCTCCTAAAGCACGAAATGCTTTGAGTCGTCCTTCACCACATACCAGCAAAAATCGGTCAGACCCATCTGCTTCTCTGCGGGCTGTCACAGTAATTGGTTTTTTTAATCCGATCGTCTTGATATTCTCAACGATTTCTTCGAAAACGCGATTATTTCGCTCTCGCGGATTTAGCACCTCAATTTTCTCCAAGGGAACCATCTGCACTTCGTTTGGGATCTGTATATGCGTCATGCGGCTCTCCGCAAACGGGATCGTTCCGCCATGCCATACAAATAGTCCAATGTATCGAAGCGATAAGCCTCAAACTCAATAGAGTTCCTATCGGCAAGGTATATACGCTTATTCCCAAAGTCCAAACGAGGCAGTAGGTAGTAATCCAAGGGGGAGGTATTTGATATATCTAGACGAATTGCAACGGTGAGATCGGGATTTAGACTCGTGTCGAATCTAATATTCCATCTACGCTTATCGCCAGCATATTGTTGGCAGCGAGCGAGCACCAAGGACACATTGAATTCGTCATTTATTCGAAGCAAATCGGTGGCTTGATCTCGTTTAACAACACCACCTAGACTGGCGATCATGGATTCTGTATGAGTAACAATCTCCGGGTGATATCTGCGCAGAAATTTATTGGTTTCAAGGTAACGATAATCTCGGTCAGGGGTAAATCCTACCGTCTGATACGCTCTGAGGAGACTTCCAAAGCGGCTCACATAGACAGCGCTTGATGGCATTCCTTCAGTTTCATTGATGATCAAACCAGAAATGTATCCGCGCTTTTGATATAAAACGCGTAATCTCTCTATAAGCTCCTCGTTAGTGTGGCGACGAAACCTAGCATGGATAATCCCTTGGACAGTGTAGAAAATATCTGGGGGAACAATTGGGGCGAAAGCTCCCTCTTTGCGAATCCACATATCCGGCGTGTTTGTCACCCGCAGTCTTTTTAACTTGAATGAGGTCCGGTTAAAAACATTGTTACCAATATACTTTTCGTTAGTTAATACTTCATGAACGGTAGCACGTGTCCATTCTCGTCCCAAGTCCGTCAAAACAGACATCTTGTTTAAGCGATCTGCTATTTCAGCTTCGACTAGATTTTCGACAAACCACCGATACATAAGATTGACAGTTCGAATCTCAGCTTCTGGTCCAGGCATCAAAATGACGCGATCAGTCTGTAAGCTTTTATACTCCCCTCTTCCCAGCTCTGCCTTGACTATACCGTTTTGATCTAAGAGTACCCTACGTAAACCGAATCCTGCAGATCCCCCTTGTCGGAAGCCTAGCTCAATTAGTCGGCATTGTCCGGCGAATACTTTCGATGATAGCTCCCGACTATATTCTCCAGCCATCGCGCGTTTTACGCCTTTGACAATAGTTGATACCGGGGAGCCGTCATTTTCAAACTGCTCAGCACAGTAAGTCACTTGGATTCCAGCACGACGGCATCGATATTCGTAATACGCACTTTCGTCTGCATCCTGAAAACGTCCCCAACGACTAATGTCGTATACCAAAATCGTCCGAAAATCTGCGGATCCACTTTCAACGTCCTTCAGCAAGCGCTGTAGTGCATCTCTTCCATCCAATCGCAGCCCACTTTTACCCGCGTCCACATAAGTTCGGATAATTTGGATTCCGCGGCGAGCGGCGTAATCTCTGATCTTTGCTGATTGATTCTCAGTGGAATATTGTTGATGTTCTGTAGACATCCGTACATATTCGACAGCCTTGAGAGTCAAGTCAGATTCTTTTTTTGGCTCACCGTATCGCATAGGTTCCACCTGCCGTATCTTGTTCCAGTATGGCGTTTCGAATTCATATATCTGGCGATTCTGCTCATTGGAAGGACCATATCAGCCAAATAGTTTGGCTGCGATCACGTCATCTCTTTACAATTTTTGGAAACGGGGAATATGGGCCTGAAAGTACTTTTATCTCCACAATCCATTCGTTACTTTTTGCAATTTCACGAGAATTAACTTTGATAAGTCTATAAATTCCTGGAGGAATAGAAGACGCGTCCATTTTTGCAACAGTGATCGCTTTCATCTGGCTATTCCGATTTCGTTGCTGATCACGATTGCGTTCAACGTACTCTGCATTCAGTTCTCGATAGCTCTTCCAATAATCTGGATTACGCCTTCTCCATTCGCTCTGGGCACGTGCTTGATTGTCGCGATAGTCTGCGTCAGACTTCAATTTCTCTTTCTGCCATTTTCGTCTGCGTTCACTCTGACATTCTGCAGAAGAGCAATAGCGTTGATTTGCTACTTGTGGGAGCGTCTGAAATATTTTTCCACATGCCATGCAGTATTTTTTTGCCATTGCTTTCCCCACTTAGCATTTGAATATAAAGGGAAGAATGTGACTGTGCGGACCATGCAGTCGCTCATCGGCGGATGGACTTAATAGAATCGGCAGGTCATGCCCCTAAAGCGTCCATTGTGATCGGTAACAATGAGGTGCAAGCACAAGAAGCCTCCAGGATTAAATCCTTGTCGGTGATTTCAAACGCCTTTTGAAGGTGATTTAAGAATTCTCTGCTTATACGCTGGGATAACTGACGCCCCGCACCAACGGTAAGGCTGATTCCCGACCGCAGGATATCGACTGACAGGCGACTTTGGCGAGGTATAGCCTCTTGCTCCGGCAATTGCGATGCGGAGAATAGCCGCACGACTGGCGACGGTCATCTCACTTGTTTCACCAGTTTAGAAATTCCTTTCATTTTTTCCAGAAGTTTTTTGTGAATTTTTCGTTACAGATTACACCTGCAATAAAGCGTGTTTTCGAATGATTTTCGCGAGATTGTCGAACAGAAGTTTAATCATTTCATTTCGCACGCTCGCACATCTCAGTAACAGGCCGCACCACACTGTTTTGTGTGTCATGTAATGGGCAAAGAGGAGTCCTACGATATCATTCCTTCAAGCATCTGCTTAAATTAGTTTATCGCCGCATTCCGAGCTCCGGTCCGGTTATCCCATTCAGCACGCTTGCACATCCCAGTAGCAGGCAGAGCCGCGCCGTTTTGTACATCATGCAATATAGGCCGAGAGAAGTGTCCGATGACATCATTCTTTAAAGCATATGCTTAAATTTGCTTATCACCGCATTTCGAATGACTTGCGCGAACTTCTCGAACGTTAGCCCGATCATTCCATTCTGCACACTCGTACATCCCAGTAACAAGCCACGCCGCACTGTTTTTTGTCCGTCATGAAATACGCCGAGGGGAGAGCCCGATGACATCGTTCTTTAAGCATCTGCTTAATTAGTCTATCGCCGCATTTCGAATGATTTGCGCAAGCTTGTCGAACGCTGGTCGGATCATCTCATTCGGCACGCTTGCATATCCCAGCAACAGTCCGCACCGCGCTGTTTTGGGTGTCATGTAGTAGGTCGAGAGGGGACGCACGATGACTCCATCCTTCCAAGCATCTGCGCAAATCAGTTTGTCGTCGCATTGCGGCGGGAGCGATATGGTCAGATGGAGGCCGGCTTCGCCGCCGGTGATGTGCATGTCGTCGCCGAAGTTGCGCTGGATGGCTTGCTGCAGGAGTTGCAATCGCTCTGCATAGAGGACGCGCATCTTGCGGATGTGCGATGAGAAATGTCCTTCGGCCATGAAGTCGGCGAGCGTGGCTTGCAGGAATACCTGGCCGCCGCGATAGAGTTCGGCGAGTCCGGTGGCGAAGGCGCCTGCGAGGGCTTCGGGCACGACCAGAAAGCCGATGCGCAATCCGGGAAACATGATCTTGCTGAAGGTGCCCATGTAGAGCACGCGGTTGTGCGTGTCCATGCCTTGCAACGAGGCGAGCGGACGGCCGCCGTAGCGGAACTCGCTGTCGTAGTCGTCTTCGATGATCCAGACTTTATGGGCGGCGGCATATTCGAGCAGCATGCGGCGGCGCGAGAGGCTCATGACCATGCCGAGCGGATATTGGTGCGAGGGCGTGGTGCAGATGAAGCGCGGCGGACGACGCAGGTTGGCGAGGCGCATGCGCATGCCTTCCTGGTCGACGGGGATCGGCACCGCCTGGATGCCGAGCGAATTGAGTACGCTGCGCGTGCCCCAGTAGCATGGGTCTTCAACCCAGGCGGAGTCGCCGTGTTCGCCGAGCAGTTTGACGACGGTGTCGAGCGATTGATGGATGCCGCTGGTGATCATGACCTGGCTGGCGTTGCAGTTGACCGAGCGCGAGATGCGCAGGTATTCGGCGATGGCTTCGCGCAACGGACCGTAGCCGGCGCCGGGGCCGTAGGTGAGCATTTCCGCCTGCGCGCGGCGCCAGTGTTTGTTTTGCAGGCGGCTCCAGACTTTGTGCGGGAACTGCGTGACGTCGGGAATGCCGGGCATGAAAGCGCCCCACTGCTTGTCGCTGACGCCGGCCTGGCGCGTGAGCATGGCGCCGCGCGCGGAGAGTTCGGATTTGCCGGAGGGATCGGTGAGCGGGATGTGGCGTTCGGCGGTTTCGGGAATCTGGTCCGGGGCGGTGTCGGCGACGAAGGTGCCGGCGCCGGCGCGGCTTTCCAGATAGCCTTCGGCCAGCAATTGTTCGTAGGCGTAGGTGACCGTGTTGCGCGACATGCCGAGTTCGCCGGCAAGATCGCGGGTCGACGGCAGTTGCAGGCCGGCCGGCAAGGTCTGGGCCAGGATGGCTTCGCGGATCAGTTGATAAATCTGGCGATTGGCAGGCACACGCGGTACGCGCGCCCCGCGTGGAATGCGAGTACTTTCTTGAGCGGAGGGGTCGCGATTGACGCGTAGCAGCAAATAATCAGATAACGAGGCGATGCGCAAAGTGGCTCCATTAAATATCTAGAATTGGCTCTATCTTACAGGTCCAGTACGGATTTAGTATTGCTTCAACCCAGATTTTTTCAGAACCGGATACCGGAGCAAGCAATGACATCCACTGCAGTCAAGAGCATCGTCCCCATCTCGACCGTCGCGCCAGCGAAAGTCTTCTCCAATGCGGAATTGCTGGCACGCAAGAATGCCGCCACGCCACGCGGCGTCGGCGTGATGTGCGATTTTTATGCCGATCGCGCCTTGAATGCGGAGCTGTGGGACGTCGAGGGACGCCGTTACATCGACTTCGCCGCCGGCATCGCGGTATTGAACACCGGCCATCGCCATCCCAAGCTGATGGAAGCCATTCGCGCCCAGATGGAGCGCTTCACGCATACGGCGTATCAGATCGTCCCTTATGCGAGCTATGTGGAACTGGCCGAACGCATCAATGCCGTCACGCCGGGCAAGCATGCCAAGAAGACCGCGCTGTTCAGCACAGGCGCCGAGGCGGTGGAAAACGCCATCAAGATTGCGCGCGCCGCGACCGGCCGCTCCGCCATCATCTCCTTCTCCGGCGGCTTCCACGGCCGCACGATGATGGGCATGGCGCTGACCGGCAAGGTGGCGCCTTATAAACTGGGATTCGGTCCCTTCCCCGGCGAGGTGTATCACGCGCCCTTCCCGATGGCGCTGCATGGCGTCGGCAGCGAAGCCGCGCTGGCGGCGATCAACGGCTTGTTCAAGAGCGACGTCGATCCGAAGCGCGTGGCGGCCGTCATCCTGGAGCCGGTGCAAGGCGAAGGCGGTTTCTACGCGGCGCCGCCGGAGTTCATGCGCGGTTTGCGCGCGCTGTGCGACGAACATGGCATCTTGCTGATCGCCGATGAGGTGCAGACCGGTTTTGCCCGCACCGGTAAATTATTTGCGATGGAGCATTACGACGTCCTGCCCGACCTGATGACGATGGCCAAGAGCCTTGCGGGCGGCATGCCGCTGGCGGCGGTGTGCGGCCGCGCCGAGCTGATGGATGCGCCGGCGCCGGGCGGCCTGGGCGGCACCTATGCGGGCAATCCGCTGGCCGTTGCTTCGGCATTGGCCGTGATGGATGTGATCGCGGAAGAAAATCTGGTGGTGCGCGGTGCGCGCCTGGGCGAGGTGCTGAAGGACCGTCTCACCGGACTGGGAGCGAGCGTGCCTGCCATCGGCGAGGTGCGCGGCCTCGGCGCGATGGTCGCGGTGGAATTCGTCCAGCCCGGCACCGACAAGCCGGATGCGGAATTCACCAAACGCGTGCAGGCCAATGCGCTCAAGGACGGCTTGCTGCTGCTCACCTGCGGCAGCTACGGTAATGTGATTCGCTTCTTGTTTCCATTGACGATTCCGGATACCGTCATGGACGAAGCGCTGGCCATCCTGGAAAAGGCTGTGCGCGAAGCCAACGCCTGATCCGGTTTTCATCAAAGCGTCCGATCGGGACAACAAGACAGGGAGAAAGAGCGAGCATGAAGATAAATGCAGCCATGGAGACACTGCCGTTGCAGGAACAGACGGCGGATACGCTGGTGCAGTTCTGCGGCGTGAAGAAGACTTACGACGGTGAAAACCTGATCGTCAAGCATCTCGACCTGGAGATCCGCCGCGGCGAGTTCCTGACCTTGCTGGGACCGTCCGGTTCCGGCAAGACCACTTGCCTGATGATGCTGGCCGGCTTCGAGTTCCCTACCAGCGGCGAGATCCGCCTGGACGGGCAACTGCTCAATCGCGTGCCGCCGCACAAGCGCAACATCGGCATGGTGTTCCAGAACTATGCCTTGTTCCCGCACATGACGATTGCGCAGAACGTCGCCTACCCGCTCTCCGTGCGCAAGATGGACAGCGCCACGCGCGCGGCCAAGGTCAGGCAGGCGCTGGACATGGTGCAGATGGGCAAGTTCGGCGATCGCTATCCGACGCAATTGTCGGGCGGCCAGCAGCAGCGCGTGGCCCTGGCGCGCACGCTGGTGTTCGATCCGCAACTGGTGCTGATGGACGAGCCGCTCGGCGCGCTCGACAAGCAGTTGCGCGAACACATGCAACTGGAGCTGAAGGCCTTGCACAAGCGTCTGGGCGTGACCTTCGTCTACGTCACGCACGACCAGAGCGAAGCGTTGACCATGTCGGACCGCGTGGCGGTGTTCGACCAGGGCGTGATCCAGCAACTGGCGCCGGTGGAAGATCTCTACGAATTCCCCGAGAACCTGTTCGTCGCCGGCTTCATCGGCGACAACAATCGTTTCAGGGCGAGCGTGGAGGCGGTCGAGGGCGACCGTTGCACCATCCGCCTGCCCGACGGCGCCAGCCTCGTCGGCGTCAATGTGCATCGCGCCTCGGCGGGCCAACAGGTCGTCGCCTGCGTGCGGCCCGAGCGCATCCGCCTGCAAGACTTGTCTGCCCCGGACGGCGGCAACGCGGTCAAGGCCCGCGTCTCGGGCCTGATCTACTTCGGCGATCATGTGCGCGTGCGCTGCATCGTGAGCGGACAGGACGATTGCTTCGTCAAGTTGTCGCTGAGCGATCCGGCGCTGGCCGATCTCGCGGAAGGACGTGAGGTGAACCTGTCCATTGCACCGGAACGGCTGCGGATTTTTGCCTGAGCTCACCTGCACCAATCCAGGAGTCATCGTATGCAGTTCGGTGAAAAACTTATGCCGTCGTCCCGGCGAACGCCGGGACCCAGTGGCGTGAAGACGGTCGATACGACGCTGGGTCCTGACTTTCGTCAGGACGACAGGCGGTTAAGCAAGTCTGTTCATTGCAATGGAACGGCTGCGGATTTTTATCTGAGCTCACCTGCACCAACAATCCAGGAGTCATCGTATGCAGTTCGGTGAAAAACTTATGCCGTCGTCCCGGCGAACGCCGGGACCCAGTGGCGTGAAGACGGTCGATACGACGCTGGGTCCTGACTTTCGTCAGGACGACAGGCGTTTGACACTTGGGATGAATAGATGAGCCTTCGACCAAGTTTTCTTTTTTCATTTTTGCTTTCGTCACCAAGAACCACAACCAAAGAGGAACACATGAAACGTCACACTCTCGCCCTGCTCTCTCCGCTCGCTTTAGGTCTGCTGTTCTCGGCCGGCATCAGCCAGGCGGCGGAACTGACCGTGGTCAATTTCGGCGGCGCCAATGCCAACGCGCAAAAGGTCGCCTATGTGGAACCGTTCCAGAAAAGCACCGGCACCAAGGTCGTCACCGCCGAGTTCAACGGCGAGCTGGCCAAGGTCAAGGCCATGGTCGAAGCCAAAAAGGTTACCTGGGATGTGGTGGAAATCGACGGCGGCGATCTGGCGCGCGCCTGTGAAGACGGCCTGATCGAAAAGCTCGATCTGCTCAAGACGATCAAGAAGGACGACTACATCCCGGAATCGCTCAACAGTGAATGCGGCATGGGCGCCTTCGTCTGGTCGACGGTGCTGGCTTATAACGGCGACAAGCTCAAGACCGCGCCGCAGGGCTGGGCCGACTTCTGGGACACCAAGAAATTCCCCGGCAAGCGGGCCATGAAGAAAGGCGCCCAGTACACCCTGGAATTCGCGCTGATGGCTGACGGCGTGCCGACCAAGGATGTCTACAAGGTGCTCAGCGCCAAGGGCGGCGTCGATCGCGCCTTCAAGAAGCTCGATCAGCTCAAGCCGAATATCCAGTGGTGGGAAGCAGGCGCCTTGCCGGCGCAGTTCCTGGTGTCCGGCGACGTCGTGATGTCGACGGCCTTCAACGGCCGCATCGACGCCGCGCAACGCGAAGGCAAGAACCTCAAGGTAGTCTGGGCCGGCAGCGTCTATACGCTGGATTACTGGGTGATTCCAAAGGGTTCGCCGAACAAGGCGCTGGGTGAGAAGTTCATCACGTTTGCGACCAATGCCGAGAACCAGAAGGTCTACGCCAACAACATCGCTTACGGCCCGGTCAACAAGAACACGTTGAAGCTGCTGGATGCCAAGACCCTGGCGAACCTGCCGACTTCCACCGCCAACGCCAAGGATGCGATCCAGTTGAGCCAGCAATTCTGGACCGATCACGGTGAGGAACTGGAGCAACGCTTCGCCGCCTGGGTTGCGAAGTAAAGCGCGACAGGAATCCATCTAGCAAGGACGTCACGGGCGGCAGTTGCAACTCAGCTTGCTCCTGCTGCCGATGCGTCCGGTTACCCGATCGTCCGATGCCGTCGTCGTTCGATCATCCGTTGTCAGGCAGCATGCAGAATCCAGAATCACGATGAATACTCTAGCCACCAGCCCGAGCGCAGTGATGCCGATCGCCACAGAGACAGAAAACGCGGGACACGTCGAGCCGACGCCGCAGCAACTCAGGCGCGACCTGCGCGCCGCCGAGACGCGCAAACGCCTTGGCGCGCTGGCGTTGATCGCGCCGCTGGCGATTTTCCTGCTGATGACCTTCATCGCGCCCATCGCCGTACTGCTGATGCGCGCGGTGGAGAATCCCGAAATCGCCTCCGCCCTGCCCCATACCGTCGCCGCGCTGGCCAAATGGGACCGCAAGAGCGCGCCGCCGGATCAGGCCTATGCCGCGCTGGCGGGCGACCTGCTCAAGGCTCGGCAGGACAGCACCGCCGGCCCGCTGGCGCGCCGCATTAACAGCGAACTGTCGGGCGCCCGTTCGCTGATCATGGGCACCGCGCGCGCCTTGCCTTTCCATGACGCGGACGGCAAGGAGCTGCAAGCTGCGCAACCGTCACAAGCCGCGCAGATCAGGGAAGCGATGATCGCGCTCAATCCGCAATGGGCCGAGCTCGACAGTTGGCAGGTCATCGCCCGCAACGGTTCGATCTATTCGCCCTATTACCTGCTGGCGTCGCTGGACCTGAAACAGAACGTCGCCGGCGATATCGTCCAGGCCGATCCGGACGCTTCCATCTATCGCTCCATTTTCGGCCGTACCTTGTGGATGAGCGCGGTGGTGACGTTCTTCACGCTGCTGCTGGCCTATCCGCTGGCGTACTGGCTGTCGACCATGTCGGAACGACGCGCCAATCTGCTGATGATCCTGGTGCTGATCCCGTTCTGGACGTCGATCCTGGTGCGGGTGGCGGCCTGGATCGTGCTGCTGCAATCGGAAGGCCTGGTCAATACCGCGCTGATGCTGGTCGGCCTGACGCAATCGCCGCTGGAGCTGGTGTTCAACCGCATCGGCGTGTACATCTCGATGACGCATATCCTGTTGCCGTTCATGATCCTGCCGCTCTACAGCGTCATGAAGTCGGTGCCGCCGACCTACCTGAAAGCCGCCATCTCGCTGGGCAGCCATCCGTTCGCGGCGTTCTGGCGCGTGTATGTGCCGCAGACCTATCCGGGCATCGGCGCGGGCGTGTTGCTGGTGTTCATCATGGCGGGCGGCTACTACATCACGCCGGCCCTGCTGGGCGGTCCGAACGAGCAGATGGTGAGTTACTTCATCGCCTATTTCATCAACACCACGATCAACTGGGGCATGGCGTGCGCGCTGGGCGGACTGCTGCTGACGGGAACGCTGATCCTGTACGCGGTCTATCGCCGTTTCGCCAGGATCGATGTCGGCATTGCATAGGCGCGGCCGCAGGAACCTGCTCTCATCATGCAACTTGAATCGCCTGGAACTCATCACACCGGATATCGGATAACGCCATGATCAACCTATCGTCCCTGCCGTCCTTTCCGCCCTACATGTCGCTGCCGGAGCGCGTGTGGTTCTTCGTCTCGCGCAGCCTGAACGTATTGATCCTGGTGTTCCTGATCCTGCCTATCCTGGTGATGATCCCGCTGTCGTTCAGCGACAGCAGCTTCCTCATGTATCCGATCAAGGGCTTTTCGCTGCGCTGGTACCAGAACCTGTTCGAATCGGACGATTGGATGCGCGCCGCGCGCAACAGCTTCATCGTCGCGCCTGCCGCCACCGTGATCGCCACGGTGCTCGGCACGCTGGCCGCCGTCGGCCTCAACAAGGCCGACTTCCGCGGCAAGGGCGTGCTGATGGCGATCCTGATCTCGCCGATGATCGTGCCGGTGGTGGTGGTCGGCGTCGGCGTGTACCTGTTTTTTGCGCAGATCGGCTTGTCGGACACTTATCTCGGACTGATCCTGGCGCATGCCGCATTGGGCGCGCCGTTTGTGGTGACGACGGTGCTGGCGACGCTGCAAGGCTTCAACCACAATCTGGTGCGCGCCAGCCTGAGCCTCGGCGCCGGTCCGCTGCGCACCTTCTTCCGCATTACCTTGCCGGTGATCGCGCCGGGCCTGATTTCGGGCGCGCTGTTCGCCTTTACCACGTCATTCGACGAGGTCGTGCTGACGCTGTTCGTCGCCGGCCCCAATCAGGCCACCTTGCCGCGCCAGATGTTCGCCGGCATCAAGGACAACATCAGCCCCACCATCGCCGCGCTGGCGACCATCCTGATCATTTTCTCCACCTGCCTGCTGCTGGTGCTGGAATGGTTGCGTGGCCGCAATAAGAACCCGCTTCGCCATAAAACATGAGTGCGAGCGTGTCCTGTTTGGGATGGAGTGCAAGGCGCGAATATGGGGCAAGACTGGCCGTCTTGTCCCATATTCGTAACGCAGCAATCCGCCCAAACAGGCCGCTCCCTTCGGGTTCTCCTCAGAAAGGGCGCTGGCTGCGTTGCGCTCCTTGCGCGTGGCCCGCCACGCGACGCGTCGCACGCCTTGCCAGCGCCCTTTCTGAGGAGAACGCATCTCATTTTTTATGGCGAAGCGGGTTCTAGCCGCAGCCAAATTTTAAGGAAAAACTTCATGCTGTTATCCGAACACCTCAAAGACCCTACCCTGTTTCGCCAGCAAGCCTATATCGACGGCATCTGGTGCGACGCCGACAACGGCGGCACGCATGACGTGACCAACCCGGCCACCGGCGAAAAGATCGGCGCCATTCCCGACATGGGCGCCGCCGAAACCCGGCGCGCCATCGAAGCCGCGCAAACCGCCTGGACCGGCTGGCGCAAGAAGACGGCCAAGGAACGCAGCATCGTCCTGCGCAAATGGAACGACCTCATGCTGGCCAACGCCGACGACCTGGCGCTGATCATGACCGCCGAGCAAGGCAAGCCGCTGGCTGAAGCCAAGGGCGAGATCGCTTATGCCGCGTCCTTCATCGAATGGTTCGGCGAAGAAGCCAAGCGCACCTACGGCGATACGATTCCCTCGCCGTCGCCGACCAGCCGCATCGTCGTCACCAAGGAACCGATCGGCGTTTGCGCGGCGATCACGCCGTGGAATTTCCCCGCCGCGATGATCACGCGCAAGGCCGGGCCGGCGCTTGCCGCGGGATGCCCGATGGTGTTGAAACCGGCCGAGGCGACGCCGTTCTCGGCGCTCGCCCTGGCGGTGCTGGCCGAGCGCGCGGGCGTGCCTGCCGGCGTGTTCAGCGTCGTCACCGGTTCGGCCAAGCTTATCGGCGGCGAAATGACCAGCAATCCTATCGTGCGCAAGCTGAGCTTCACCGGCTCCACCGCGGTCGGCAAATTGCTGATGGAACAATGCGCCGCCAGCATCAAGAAGCTGTCGCTGGAACTGGGCGGCAATGCGCCCTTCATCGTGTTCGACGACGCCGATCTGGATGCCGCGGTCGAAGGCGCCATCGCCTCCAAATTCCGCAATGCCGGCCAGACCTGCGTCTGCGCCAATCGCCTCTACGTGCAGGATGGCGTGTACGATGCATTCGCCGAAAAACTGGTGACGGCCGTCGGCAAGCTGAAGGTCGGCAACGGTGTGGAAAACGGCGTGACGCAAGGTCCGCTGATCGATGAAAAGGCGGTCAGGAAAGTCGAGCAGCATATCGCCGACGCCCGCGCCAAGGGCGGCCGCGTGCTCACCGGCGGCAAGCGCCATGCGCTCGGCCACAGCTTCTTCGAACCGACCGTGATCGCCGACGTGACGCCGCAGATGATGGTCGCCAGGGAAGAAACCTTCGGCCCGATGGCGCCGCTGTTCCGCTTCAAGACCGATGAGGAAGTGCTGGCCCTGGCCAACGATACCGAGTTCGGACTGGCGAGCTATTTCTACTCGCGCGACATCGGCCGCATCTGGCGCATCGCCGAGGGCCTGGAAAGCGGCATGGTGGGCATCAACACCGGATTGATTTCCAACGAAGTCGCGCCTTTCGGCGGCGTCAAGCAATCAGGCCTGGGCCGCGAAGGATCGCATTACGGCATCGACGATTACCTGGTGATCAAATACCTGTGCATGGGCGGCATCTGAGGCTGTGAACAGGTCGCGGCCGCGCCGGAACCGCGCAGCCGCATGGACGGCACTGCCGCCTACGTCAACCCCTCGCTGCGCAATTGCGCCGGATCGGCTTGCAGGTAAACCAGGTTGTTGATGGTCGATAGCGCCTGCTGCAGCGTGTTCATGTCGTCCGGCGCATGGGACGTTTCCTTTTTCTGCAACGGCTTCAGCAGGTCGAGAAAATCCCGCGACAGCGTGGCCTGCGACGGCGTGGTCGTGTCCTCTTCCAGATTTCCCATCACATATTTCCGGACGCGCGTGGACTGGCTGGCGGTCTGCTTCAGTGATGCACTGACGAGCGCGCCCTTGTCGTAGGCGATGGAGGCGTGGCTGCTGGCGTCGTCCTTGATCTGGCGATAATAGTAATTCTGCGACTGCCGGTCGGTGCTCAGCTTCAGCGGCACGTCCGCAAGCAGCGACTCATGATAGCTGGCGCTCAGGTGCGATTGCTGGTCTTGCGTGATGCTGCGATTCAACTGGCCGCTGCCTTTGACGCTGCTGTTTTGCGAGGTCTGGTAGGAGAAGGTGTCGGATTCGTCACGGCGCATGGGATTGGACCAGTCGGCGTTTTGCGTGACCGATGCCGAGAAGTCCGCCAGACCGGTCAGCATGCTTTGATCGGTCTTGTTCAGCCAGATCGCCGAGGGATTCTGCGCGCGCTGTTGCTGCTGTTGCTGCTGCGTGCCGATGTTGCTGTTCATTTCCCGGAAGGCGTCCTTGAACATCCCCATGAGCGAGGCGCCGCCGTGGCCGCGGTTTTGCGCGGCGTCGAACTGTTTCAGATAGCGGTCGATCGCCTGCTTCTGTTGCGCGGCGCTGCCGAGGATGGCTGAATTGCTCGTATCCACGCTGACTTTCATTGCGCCGGACGGGCCGTTGGCACTGACCGTCCGCTGTTTGCTGTCGGCATGAAAATCGATCGTCTGTTTATCCGAACCGCCGGCCGGTACGCTTGCATGCAAATCCACCGACGACAGCAACGCCGGATCGAACTGCGTCAGTCCGCCCAGATTCAGGCGCGGCGGCACCGCCGCCAGGCCGTCGATGGCGTCCTGGAATCCACCCGCCAGTTTTTGCAGCGCATCGCGCTCGGCGTCGGTCAGTTTGCCTTTGCTGACTTGCACCTGCACGGCCAGGCCGTTGTCCTGACTGCCGAGAGTCAGGTCGACCTGGGCGCCGTTCGCGGTCTGGATGCTCAGCGTGACACGGCGCCCGATGCAGAATAGGTCTGCATATTGGTGGCATCGGCAACCGCGCCGCTCCGGCCGAGCGTAACGAAGGTGGATGCGGAGGAAGACGCGCCGCTTTGCACCGAGGCGCCGCCCGCAGGCAAAACGGAGCGTGCCGCCGACGATGGTGCGGTCAAAGCGGAGGCGGCCGCTACCGATAAACTTGTCATGTAAAAGTCCGAAATGCGTGCAGTGGGCAGCATCAAGCTGCATGCGGGTGTCCGCTATCTGCTTTACGGCTGCGTTTCGGAGAACTTTACATGTTCCCGACGAGGCGTCGGTTACGCATGGAAATGAACTGTTTGTTTCCAAAAAGAAAACCTCAATTCCGTATTTGATGATTGCCGCAAGCCGCTCGTGCTCCCAATTTACAACTCTTCCCTTGATCCAGATCAAAGAGACGCCAGAAACCCAAGCATCATGCGCCTGCCGTGGGTATGCCTGCGCTATATTGACTAGAATAACCATCAAGGTGGACACTCGCATGTCCGCCATCCACAGCCATGAGCGAACTTCATTTGATACAACGACCGCCTTCCTTCCATGCGATGAAGACAAGCTGTGTCAATTGCAGCATGCACCAGCTTTGTTTGCCGATGGGACTGGACGACTCCGACATGAATCGTCTCGACCAGATCATCGGCCGTCGCCGCCGCGTCGCGCGCGGCGACAGCCTGTATCGGATGGATGATCCGTTCAAGAACCTGTACGCGATCCGGCTCGGCCATTTCAAGACTTTTCAGCTCAATCCGGGCGGCGAGCAGCAGATCACCGGGTTCCAGATGGCCGGCGAGTTGATGGGCATGGATGCGATCAGCACCGACAAGCATCACTGCGATGTCGCCGCGCTGGAGGACAGCGAGGTGTGCGAGATTCCGTTTCACCGCCTGGAAGAATTGTTCGGCGTGATCCCGACGCTGCTGCGCCATTTCCATCGCATCATGAGCCAGGAAATCACGCGCGAGCAAAACGCCATGCTACTGCTCGGCAACATGCGCGCCGAACAGCGCTTCGCGGCTTTCCTGGTCAACCTGTCGTCGCGCTATGCGGCGCGCGGTTATTCTTCCACCTGCTTCCAGTTGCGCATGTCGCGCGAAGATATCGGCAATTATCTCGGCCTGACGATAGAAAGCATCAGCCGCCTCGTCTCGCGCTTCAGAAAGCTCGGCTGGCTGGGCGTCGACAAACGCGAAATCCAGTTGCTCGATCCGGTCCGGCTCAGGGCGTTGGCGGCCGGGACCGAGAGCTGTCCGTTGGCCTAGCCAAAGTCTCTTGCCGTCCGGGCAGGTTCAGCAGGAAAGCCACCCCCGCCGAAATCGCGCAAAACAGCCACAGAAAAAAGAACCCCGCGGTATAGGCCGCCAGCCGGTCGCGCTGGTTGACCAGATTCAGCAATTCATCCGGGTCGAACCAGGCAAAGAGACAGCCTTCGGCTGCAATCGCCGTCAGAAACGACGCCCACAGGATGTTCGGCACAATGCGTTGCATGGCAGTCTCCTCGTTTTTCGCTTGTCCTTCAATCCGTTACGGCTGATCCGCCGCCAGGTCGATGGTGCGTTGCTGCGGCCAGTGCCAGACGCCGGCCACGCGCCAGTCGCGCTTGTCGTTTTCCAGCAAGACCTGCCAGCGGGACAGTTCCAGCATCGGCAGAGCGACGCTGAAATCGCCGCGGCTGTCGGTGTCGATCGCCAGCCGGATGTCTTTCTCGGGCCGTGTCGGATGGGCCAGATGCAGTTGCAGCTTTCCTTCCAGCGGCACTCCCTTGCTGCGGACGTTGCCTTGCAATTTGCCCGCAACCGGATCGTATCCCAGCCGCATCGACACGCCAAGCCTGGTGGCGACGCGATCGCGGCGCAAGTCCTGGTTGATGGCGTTGCCTTCCTTGTAATAATCGCCGACCACCAGCGCATCTTCGCGCGTCACCGCCAGCCAGGCCGTGAATGTCCCGGCGACGATCACAAGAGCGGGGCCCAGCATCAGCAACCAAGGCCAGCGATGGGTGTACCAGGGGCGGATTGTCGGCGTCGCTTGCATGATTTTCCCTTTCAACATTATCTCGGTACGAAGAAGGCGGCTTTTTCGCGCACCTGCAATTGCGGATCGTCAATGGAGGTCAGCGTGAAGGTGATCTTGTTCGAACCGTGTTCACCCTTGCCATGAGCCACGCGCACCCGCACCGGAACGGCTTGTGTCGTGGCGCCGCCGATTTCCACCTCGGCCGGCGTCGCCAGCGCGATGCTGTCGATGCCGGACACGGTGATCTGGAAACGATGCGGCGTTTCGCCGGTATTCATGATCTGCAGGCGATAGACGTTTTCGATCAGGCCGTCTTCGACTTCTCGCGACATCATGCCGCGATCGCGGATGATGTCGAGCTTGAGCGGCGTGCGCAGCGCCAGCGCGGTGCAGAACGCCGTCACGATCAGCGCCAGCAAGGCGGTATAGATCAAGACGCGCGGACGCAGCACGCGGCGCTGCATTTCCTTGAGTGTCAAACCGCCGGTCATGGCATGCTCGGTCGAATAGCGGATCAGGCCCAGCGGCGCTTCGATTTTTTCCATGACGCCGTTGCAGGCGTCGATGCAGGCGGCGCAACCTATGCATTCGTATTGCAGGCCCTCGCGGATGTCGATGCCGGTCGGACACACCTGCACGCACATCGAGCAATCGATGCAGTCGCCGGTGCTCTGAGCGCCCTTTTCTTCGCCTTTCACTTTTGCGCCGCGCGGTTCGCCGCGCTGGCGGTCATAGGTGATGATCAGCGTGTCCTTGTCGATCATCGCGCTCTGGAAGCGCGCATACGGACACATGTATTTGCACACCTGCTCGCGCATCCAGCCGGCATTGCCGTAGGTGGCGAAGCTGTAGAAGACGATCCAGAAGGCTTCCCACGGTCCCAGCGTCATGGCGACGGCGGAGGCCATCAGATCATGAATCGGCGTGAAATAACCGACGAAGGTCAGCCCGGTCCACAAGGCCAGTACGCCCCAGACGGCATGCTTGGCGCCCTTCTTGAGCAGCTTTTGCACGCCCCACGGCTGGCGGTCCAGGCGCATGCGCGCGCTGCGCGTGCCTTCGATGCGGCGTTCTATCCAGAGGAATATCTCCGTATAGACGGTCTGCGGACAGGAAAAGCCGCACCATACGCGCCCCGCCACCGCCGTGAACAGGAACAGCGCATAGGCGCAGATGATCAGCAGCGTCGCCAGATAAATGAAGTCCTGCGGCCACAGCACGATGCCGAAGATATAGAACTTGCGTGCGCCGAGATCGAACAGCACCGCCTGGCGGCCGTTCCAGCTCAGCCACGGCACACCGTAGAACACCAGTTGGGTCAGCCAGAGGCAGACCCAACGCAGGCTGGCGTAGCGGCCTTTTATCTCGCGCGGATAAATTTCCTCGCGCGCGGCGTACATGTTGACAACGGCGATTTCCGGCGGCGGCTTGTCCATGAAAAACTCAACTCCTACTTCTGGTCTGCGGTGGATGGTGCATTCGACAGGCTCCAGACATAGGCCGCCAACACGTGTACCTTGGCCGGGCCGAGGAAGGTTTCAAATGCCGGCATGGTGTTGTTGCGACCTTTGCGGATGGTTTCCATCACGGTCTCGATGCCGCCGCCGTATAGCCAGATCTTGTCGCTCAGGTTGGGCGCGCCCAGGGCCTGGTTGCCGGTGCCGCCGGCGTTGTGGCAGGCGGCGCAGACCGCAAACTTGGGCTTGCCGAACACTGCCTTGATCGGGTCATGCGTCGAGCCCGACAGGCTCAGCACATAGTTGGCGACGTTCTCGACATCCTTGTCCGAACCCAATGCCGCCGCCATCGATGGCATCTGGCCGTTGCGGCCGTGCAGGATGGTGGTCTGGATGACTTCCGGATCGCCGCCGTACAGCCAGTCCTTGTCGGTCAGGTTGGGAAAGCCCTTGCTGCCGCGCGCATCCGAGCCGTGGCATTGCGCGCAGTAAGTCAGGAACAGCCGTTCGCCGATCATGTGCGCCTGCGGATCGGCGGCGACGGCCTTGATGTCCTGTTGCAGGTATTTGTCGAACAGCGGACCGTATTCGGCGTCGGCTTTCTTCAGTTCGCCCTGATACGCCTCGCTCGACTTCCAACCGAGCTTGCCGGCGTAGGTGCCGAGCCCCGGATAGAGGAACAGGTAAACCAGCGCGAAAATGATGGTCAGGTAGAACAACCACATCCACCAGCGCGGCATGGGCGTGTTGAGTTCGGTCAGGTCGCCGTCCCAGACGTGGCCGGTGGTGCCGACCGACGCAGGATCCTCGCCGGGCTTTTTCTCGACCTTGACCTTCGATTGCGACCACAGCAGCAAGCCGCAGCCAAGGATGCTGATGATGGTCAGGCCAGTGATGTAGATATTCCAGAAACCGCTTGTGAAATCAGACATGGCGGTCCTCCGTCCGGGATGTCTGGTCCGGCGCATCCAGGAATTCGTCGGCGAAGGGAATGCGTTCTGCCTCGGCGAAGTCGTCGTTGCGGCGGGCGCTGAAGGTCCACCACAAGATGCCGAGGAAGGTCGCCAAGCTGACCACGGTCATGATGCTGCTGGCGTGTATCGTGAAATTGTCGATAGCCATGTTTTTCCCCTAGTTTCTTGTCTTGATTTGGGTGCCGAGGCCTTGCAGGTAGGCGATCAGAGCATCTTCCTCGGTCTTGCCGGCCAGTTCTTCCGGCGCCGCCTTGATCTCGTCTTCCGAGTACGGCACGTTCAGGCGCCGCAAGGCGCGCATCTTCGGCACGATGCCTTGTGGATCGAGTTTGGTTTTCGCCAGCCACGGATAGCCCGGCATGTTCGACTCGGGCACCACATCGCGCGGATTGTTCAGGTGGATGCGATGCCATTCGTCGCTATAGCGGGCGCCGACGCGCGCCAAGTCGGGGCCGGTGCGCTTCGAACCCCACTGGAACGGACGGTCGTAGACGTATTCCCCCGCCACCGAGTAGTGGCCGTAGCGCTCGGTTTCGGCGCGGAAGGGCCGGATCATCTGCGAGTGGCAGTTGTAGCAGCCTTCGCGGACGTAGATGTCGCGACCGGCCAGGCGCAACGGCGAATACGGCTTGAGTCCGGCAATCGGCTCGGTGGTCGAGCGCTGGAAGAACAGCGGCACGATTTCCACCAGCCCCCCGACGCTGACCACCAATAGCACCAGCGCGATCAGGAGCCAGGGATTCTTTTCGATCCATTCATGGGAAAATTTCATTCAATGCTCCTGCTTAGGCGTGAGTAGTCGACAGTGCCGGAATCCGAGCCTCAACCGGCTGCGCGTCCCGCATCGTCTTGAACGTGTTGTAAGCCATCATCAGCATGCCCGACAGGTACAGCAGGCCACCGGTGAAACGGATCACATAGTATGGATACGTCGCCTTGACGCCTTCCACGAAGGTGTAGGTCAGCGTGCCATCGGCATTGACCGCGCGCCACATCAGGCCTTGCATCACGCCGGCGATCCACATCGAGGCGATATACAGCACCACGCCGATGGTCGCCACCCAGAAATGCAGGTCGACCAGGCGCATGCTCCACATCTCGCGCTTGCCGGACATGCGCGGGATCAGGTAATAGATCGAACCCATCGTGATGAAGCCGACCCAGCCCAGCGCGCCCGAGTGAACGTGAGCGATGCCCCAATCGGTGTAGTGCGACAAGGCGTTGACGGTCTTGATCGACATCATCGGTCCTTCGAACGTCGCCATGCCGTAGAACGACAGCGAGACGATCATGAACTTGAGCAGCGGATCCGAGCGCAGCTTGTGCCAGGCGCCCGACAAAGTCATGATGCCGTTGATCATGCCGCCCCACGATGGCGCGAGCAGGATCAGCGAGAACACCATGCCGAGAGATTGCGTCCAGTCGGGCAAGGCGGTGTAATGCAGATGGTGCGGACCGGCCCACATGTAGGTGAAGATCAGCGCCCAGAAGTGGACGATCGACAGGCGGTACGAATACACCGGCCGTTCGGCCTGCTTGGGAATGAAGTAGTACACCATGCCGAGATAACCGGCCGTCAGGATGAAGCCGACCGCGTTATGGCCGTACCACCACTGGATCATGGCGTCCTGCACCCCGGCGTAGGCGGAATACGACTTCCACATCGACACCGGCATGCTGGCGCCGTTGACGACGTGCAGCAAGGCCACCGCGATGATGTAGGCGCCGAAGAACCAGTTGGCGACGTAGATGTGCTTGACCTTGCGCTTGATCAGCGTGCCGAAGAACACCACCGCGTAGCTCACCCAGACCACGGTGATCAGCAACGCGATCGGCCATTCCAGCTCGGCGTATTCCTTGCCGCGCGTCAGGCCCATCGGCAAGGTGATGGCAGCCGACACCAGGACCAGTTGCCAGCCCCAGAACGTGAAGGCCGCCAGCTTGTCCGAAAACAGCCGCACCTGGCAGGTTCGCTGCACCACGTAATACGAGGTCGCAAACAGGCCGCAGATGCCGAACGCGAAAATCACCGCGTTGGTGTGCAGCGGACGCAGGCGACCATAAGTCAGCCAGGGAATGTCGAAATTGAGCGCCGGCCAGGCCAGTTGCGCTGCGATGAAGACACCGGCCAACATGCCGATGACGCCCCATACTACGGTGGCAATCGTGAACTGCTTGACCACCCTGTAGTTGTAATTGAGTTCTTTTTCCACACTCTCTCCCGGAATTTTTTGTCGAGATCCTGTCGCCGATCCCAAGGATTGGCGACAAGATACCCGAAGAGTAGATTTATGCCGCGCCGACGTCCTTGATGTGAATCAAACTGATGACGATCAATCGGCGCTTGCGTTGTTTTTCAAAACATCTTTATCGGCTTGCACAATTGGCGCGGGCGCCCTGTCGTCATCCTGCAGAATGCGCCAGCCCGGACTGACCAGATCGTCGAACTGGCCGCCGTCGGACATGCGAAAGAACAGCCAGATTGCCGCGAAGACCACGAAGATACTGAGAGGAACGAGCAGATAAAGGGCTTCCATGCCGGGTCATCCTTGCCGGTGAATGTTGCGCGTGTTCTGTGTGTTGCGCGAGCGGCGCAGGCGCAAGGCATTGAGGACCACCACCACCGAGCTGAGCGACATGCCGATGCCGGACAGCCAGGGATTGAGCCAACCCAGCGCCGCGGCCGGTATCGCCACGACGTTGTAGAGCGTGGCCCAGGCCAGGTTCTGGCGGATGATCGAGAGCGCCCGGGCGGCGACCTTGTCGGCCTCGCACAGCGAGGACAGCGTTCCCGACAGCAGCACGCAATCGGCATGGGTCTGCGCCAGCGCCGCGCCGTTGCCCATGGCGAAGGAGACATCCGCCGCACGCAGCACGGCGGCGTCGTTGATGCCGTCGCCGACCATCGCCACTACCGCGCCGCCTTGCTGCAGGCGCTGGACAAAGGATAGTTTGCTTTCCGGCAGGCAATCGCCGAGCGCGGTCGGAATACCCAGCCTGTCCGCCACGCGCTGCGTCACTTCATGGCGATCGCCGCTGAGCAGGACGATGCTCTTGCCCTGTTTGTGGAAATGGCTGACCACCGCCTGCGCTTCGGGCCGTATCGCGTCGGCGATGTCGAAGCGCGCCAGCCAGCCGTTGGTGGAGGCGAGGAAGACGTAACTGGCTTCGGCCTCGGTTTCGGCATCGGCTGCCGGCATGGTCGACGCCGTGGGGATGAGGGCATGGACAAAAGCGAAATTCCCCAGGCGGCAGAGCACGCCGTCGACGATCGCTTCCAGTCCCTGGCCGGGCGCGTGGCGCAGGGCCGTGGCTTCCGCAGCGGCAAGTCCTTCAGCCGCCTTCAATATGGTCTGCGCCAGCGGATGCATGCTGGAGCACTCCATGGCGGCGGCGATGCGCAGACAGTCCGTCGCCGACAGCGCGCCGAGCGGCACGATTTCTTGCAGCGCGGGCTTGCCTGTGGTCAGCGTGCCGGTTTTGTCGAAGACGATGTGCGTGGCGCGATGCAGCGTCTCCAGCACATGTGGTTGCACCACCAGGATGCCTTGTCGCAACAAGCGGTCGGTCGCCGCCGCCAGCGCGGTCGGCGTGGCCAGCGACAAGGCGCATGGGCACGACACCACCAGCACGGCGATCGCCACCGGCCAGGCGCGCGCCGGATCGACCATCTGCCATGCGAAAAACACGGCTACCGATAACAACAGCAAGCACGCCACGAACCACGCCGCGACGCGATCGGCCCACAAGGCCAGTTGCGGCTTGGCCTGCCCGGCCCGGTTGACCAGCCTGACCAGCACCGACAATGTACTGTCGCCGACGCTGCGCGTGACTTTCGCCAGCAACGCCTGCGCCACATTGACCGCGCCGCCGGGAATGGCGTCGCCGACGATGCGGTTCTGCGGCCGGCTTTCGCCGGTCAGCAGCGACAGATCAACGGACGATTCGCCTTCGATCACGGTGCAGTCGGCCGGCAAGGCGTCGCCCGGGCGCACCAGGATCACGTCGCCCTCGCGCAACTGCGTCGCCGCCACCAGCTCGGTTGTGCGCTGCGGATAATCCGCCATCAGCAAGGCCGAGGCCGGCAACGATTGCTGCAGGTTGTCCAGCGCCGACGCCGCCTTGCGCCGCGCCGTCAGTTCCAGGTAGCGGCTGCACAGCAACAGGAAAATGAACATCGTCACCGAATCGAAATACACCGCGCCCTCGCCGCGCCACGTCGCCAGCGCGCTGCCCGCGAACGCGGCGGCGATGCCCAGCGCCACCGGCACGTCCATGCCCGGCGCGCGATTGCGGATGTCGCGCCAGGCGCCGAAGAAGAACGGCTGCGCCGAATACGCCAGCGCCGGCACGGTCAGCAGCAAGCCGGCCCAACGCATCAGGCCGGCCATGTCGGCATCCATGCCACCCTCGCCGGCGAGGTAGATCGGCACGGCATACATCATCACCTGCATCATCGACAGACCGGCGATGAAGAGTTGGCGAAACAGCGTCTTGCGCTCGCGCTCAAGCTGCTCGCCATGCTGTACCGGATCGTAGGGATAGGCCGCGTAGCCGATGGCGCGCATGGCGGCGAGGATATCGCTGGGCTTGCACGCGCCGACGCGCCAGCGCACCAGCAGGCGTTCGGTGACCGCGTTGACTTCCGCGCTCACGATGCCCGGCAGGCGCGCCAGGCGCGATTCGATCAGGAAAATACAGGCGGCGCAGCGGATATTGCGGACCGAGTAGACGGCTTCGCCGATGTCCGCATCCATGCCGGCTTCCGCCTGTTCACTGTCGTACAGGCGTAATTCGGGCGGCGCCAGGTCCTGCGCCGAGACCGTCGCCGCAAAGCCGCTGCGCGTCGCGTAATAATTTGAAAATCCATTGTCGACGATGCTTTGCGCCACCGCCTCGCAGCCCGGGCAGCACATGGCGCGCTCGACGCCGTCGATGACGACGCGCCACGAAGCCCCCTCGTCGACCGGCAAGCCGCAATGAAAACAGACGGCATCAACCACGCCGCGCTCGACCGGAATCATGGCGCCCCCACGCTATGGACGGGGCTCACGCACAGCGCCGCGAGCCAATCCGGCGTCAGGCCGTGGGTGGCGCGCAGCAGCCCGAACACGCCGAACAGCAACACAATCATTCCGCTTGCCACGCGCACGCCGCGGCGCTGCAACACGCTGCGCAACTGCGCGCCGAACACGCCGGCAGCCAGCAATACCGGCAGCGTGCCAAGGCCGAACGCCAGCATTACCGCCGCGCCCGATGCCGCCGAGCCGCTCAGCATCGCCGTCAGCAAGACGCTGTAGACCATCCCGCACGGTAGCCAGCCCCACAGACTGCCGGCCAGCACCAGCTTGAGCGAACTGTCCAGCGGCAGCAGCAGACCGGTCAGCGGCCGTATGCGTTTCCAGAGAATCTGGCCGATCGCCTCCAGCCGCGTCAGGCCGCGCCAGGCATCCATCAGGTACAGGCCCAGGGCCACCAGCATCAGATGCGCCAGCACATAGGCACCGGTTTGCCAGACGATCATGCCGGGCAACAGGCGTACGCCGCCGGCAAGACCGCCCGCCAGCGCGCCTGCGGTTGCATAGCTGCCGATGCGGCCCAGATTGTAGGAAAGCGTGCGCGCCAGTACGGAATTGGCGGCATTCGCGGAACCCGCGATCTCGTTCCTGACCGCCACGGGAAACGCGCGCACCGGCGCCGGCGCCAGCGAAAACGCGCCGACGATGCCGCCGCACATGCCGATGCAATGCACGCTGCCGAGCAGGCCGATCATGAATACGGGAAGCAGGCTCAAGCTGCTCATGGCGCGCTCAAATGGTTTTGGAGTAACGTTGTTCCGTCGGCTTGGTGTGCAGATAGCGGTCGAACACCATGCAGATATTGCGGATCAGCAGACGGCCCTTCATCGTGACGGTAATCCACTCCTCGTCGATCAGCACCAGGCCGTCCTCCTCAAGCTTGCGCAATTCTTCCAGTTCGCTCTGGAAATACGACGCAAACGTGATCGGATACGCCGTCTCGATGGAGGCGATCGATAACTCGAAATTGCACATCAGGCGCTGGATGATCAGGCGACGCAACACGTCGTCCATGTTCAGGCGTATCCCGCGCACGATGGGCAGCTCGTTCTTGTCGATGGCGTCGTAGTAGGCTTCGAGCGTCTTGACGTTCTGGCTGTAAGTCGAGGCGACGGCGCTGATGGCCGACACGCCGCAGGCCACCATGTCCGATTCGGCATGGGTGGAATAGCCCTGGAAGTTGCGATGCAAACGCCCCTGCTGTTGCGCCACCGCAAGGTCGTCGGTCGGCAATGCGAAGTGGTCCATCCCGATGTAGACGTAACCGGCTTCCGTCAGGCGGCGAATGCTCAGCGCCAGCATGTCGAGCTTGGCTTCGGCGCCCGGCAGATGCTGTTCGAGGATGCGGCGCTGCGGCTTGAACAGATGCGGCAGATGCGCGTAGTTGTACAGCGATATGCGGTCGGGCCTGGCGCGGACCACCTTGGCCAGGGTCTGCGCCATGCTGATGACATTCTGTCCCGGCAAGCCGTAGATCAGGTCGATGCTGACCGAACGGAACCGTTCCTGGCGCGCGACGTCGATGATGTCCAGCGTCAGATGTTCCGGCTGGATGCGGTTGACGGCCTTCTGCACCAGCGGATCGAAATCCTGCACGCCGAGGCTGAGGCGGTTGAAACCTTGCCGGCGCAGGCTGGCGACGCGCTCGGCGGAGACCGTGCGCGGATCGACTTCGATCGAGTATTCGCCGGCCTCATCTTCCGCGAAACGGAACCAGCGATGCAAATGCGTCATCAGGTCGGCCATTTGCGCGTCCGAGATGTAGGTGGGCGTGCCGCCGCCCAGATGCAGTTGCTCGACGTGGTTCATGCCGTCGAACAGCTTGCCCTGCATTTCGATCTCGTGCTTGAGGTAGCTCAGGTAAGTCGCCGCCTTGTCGCGATTCTTGGTGATGATCTTGTTGCAGGCGCAGTAGTAGCAAATGTTCTCGCAAAACGGGATATGCACATAGAGCGACAAGGGATTGCGGCTGCCGCGCGTGCGCAGCCCCGCCACCGCCTGCAGGTAATCGCGATAGCCAAAAGTGTCGACAAAGCGATCCGCGGTCGGATAGGAAGTGTATCGTGGGCCGGACTGGCTCATTTTGCGCACCAATTGTGCGTCGAATTCGACAGATGGCCCGGCGACCATTGGTATAGCGGATGCCACCATAATTGTTTAGCTCCAGATGCGGCCGCAGCGGAAAACGCGAAGACAAAGATAACAAGGAGGCTGCGAGCCTGGCCCCGCCAGTGTAGGGATTCTCCTACACACATACCTTGACCTACATCAAAATGCGCGCAAACGCAGTCTATATAAGGCATATCCGACCGTAATCATGCACGTCGCCCAGGCAATGCGAGCCGCTTCTTTTCGTTTTTTGATCGACATCAAATCTTTTCCCTTTCTTCAAGCGTACATTTCGCTGCGTCGCAACTTCATTCACAAATGCGCTTTTCGTCGATAGAAAAGTGTGGGGAAATCATTATGAAAAAGATCGCAATGCTGTTGGCCCTGGCCGGGACCGTTACCGCTTCTCCTTTTGTCGCAGCGCAAGAAAGCCCTTGGCTGGTGCGCGTGCGCGCCGTCAATCTCAGTCCTGACAACAAGTCCGATCCGGTCGGCGGCGTCGGCGCCTCGGATCGCCTGAGCGTCAGCTCCAAGACCATTCCGGAAGTCGACATCAGTTATTTCTTCACCCCCAACTGGGCGGCGGAGCTGGTCCTGACCTATCCGCAAAAGCATGACGTCCGTCTCGACGGCCAGAACATCGGCAGCTTCAAGCAACTGCCGCCGACGCTGCTGGCGCAGTACCATTTCACGCCCTCGTCGCTGATCAGCCCATATGTCGGCGCCGGTATCAACTACACCCGCATCTCCGATGTGACCCTGCTCAACGGCGGCGCGCGTCTTGAAAACCACAGCATCGGCCCGGCGTTGCAAGTCGGCATGGACGTCAAGTTCGACCGCAACTGGTCGCTCAACTTCGATATCAAGAAAGTGCAGATCCGCAGCGACGTGCTGGCGGCCAACGGCGGCGCCAAGCTGAGCACGGTGAAGATCGATCCGTGGCTGATCGGCGTGGGCGTGGGTTACCGCTTCTGACCATGAGGGTTTGACGGGGCTGCTTGTTGACGCCGCTGGGTCCCGGCGTTCGCCGGGACGACGGAGGAAATGTGACGATCTCCGGATGAATGACTGTCGGCGATGTTTTTCCAAGCCTTCATCGCCTTGTTCATCGTTGTGCGTTGAAGTCATTCTCAACGTCAAAAACATAGCCATTCGTCCCGGCGAACGCCGGGATCCAATAGTGCCGCAAAAAGCCGCCGACCGACATCCACTCGTATAAAGAAACGCCACAACAACGTTTTAAGGTTTTATCTCATGCAACATCCCGACACCGTTTTGCCCCCCATCAATCCGCATGCGCCCATGCCGCACCGGAAAATCATCCGCTCCTGGCTCGAACCCATCGTCGCGCGCAGCACGCCGCTGGCGATTGCGCTGGTGGTGCTGGACTTTTTCCTGTTCGGCCTGTCGCTGACGGCGACCGTGTGGGTGTCCAACATCGTCGCCAAAGTCTTGCTGGGCATGCTGACCGGTTTCATCATCGGCCGCCTGTTCATCCTTGGCCATGATGCCAGCCATCAAAGTTTCACGGTGCATCGCCGGCTTAACACCTGGCTCGGCCGGCTGGTGTTCATGCCGTCGCTGACGCCCTACAGCCTGTGGTCGGTCGGCCATAACGTCGTGCATCACGGCTACACCAACCTCAAGGGTTTCGATTTCGTCTGGCAACCGCGCTCGCTGGAAGAATTCCGCGCCCTGCCGCGCTGGCGCCAGAAGCTGGAGCGCATCTACCGCAGCGGCTGGACGCCGTGGCTGTACTACATGGTGGATATGTGGTGGAAGAGGATGTATTTCCCCTCGCGCCGGCAGATGCCGACGCGGCGCGCCGAATTCACCTGGGACGGCGTGCTGGTCACCGCGGTTGCCGCAATCTGGATCGGCGGCCTGGCGTTTGCCGCCCAGGCCAGCGGACAATCGTTCTGGGTCTTGCTGCTGACCGCCTTCGTGGTGCCGATATTGTTCTGGAAAGCCATGATCGGCTTCGTCGTGTACGTCCACCATACCCACACCAGCGTGGCCTGGTACAAGGACAAGTCGGAATGGGCGGCCGCACAGCCTTTCGTGTCGACCACCGTGCACCTGACCTTCCGTCACGGCATCGGCGCGGCGCTGCATCACATCATGGAGCACACCGCTCATCACGTCGACATGAGCGTGCCTTTATATCGCCTCAAAAAGGCGCAGAAAATGCTGGAGACCATGCTGCCCGGCCGCATCGTGATCCAGAAATTTTCCTGGCGCTGGTATTTCGACACGGCGCGTCGTTGCAAGCTGTACGACTTCGATCGCCTGTGCTGGACGGATTTCAAGGGTCGCCCGACGAGCGTCCCGTTAAGGGTTGTGGAAGCGGCTTAGCGGTGGGCATACCGTAGTACTAAGCCGCCTTTGCTGCCGTCTTGCCCCGCGGCTTGACGGCAGCCTTTTTTACACCGGCCTTGGCCTTCGTTGCCTTGGCTTTCAGCGGCGCCCTGGGCGCCGCTTTTGCTTTCGGCTTCGCGATTTTCGTCTCCGGCTTTTCCAGCGCATCGGTCAGCTTGCGCGCCAGTCCGATCACGCGTTGCGGATTCACGCCCAGGGTGCCGATCAGGAATTCGATGATCTCGGACCTGGGATTGGCCAGCGTCGGTTCGATCATCATCACCGCCGCCGACACCGCCAGCGCGCGCTCGCGCGTGGCCGTGTCGGGCAATATCTGCTCCAGCGCGTTCAGGGCTTCCACCGGCGCCACCGCCGTGATGCGCGCCTGATCCTTGAGCAATTGCACCCAGTTGGTCTTGGACGAGACGCTCGCATGCATCGGCAATTGCGCCAGCAGGCGCGCCAGGCGCAGGCTGCGGCGTTCAAAGGCGCCGATCGAGATCATTCCTGCCACCACGATGCGGCATACGGCTTCGGCGAATCCGCCTTCGGTGATATGCGCCAGCGCCGATTCGCGATAGGCCTCCAGCTCGCGCAAGGCGCGCTCATGCGCCACCACCGCGTCGGGTTCATGCGGTTTGAGCCAGGCGCCCAGACCGTTGGGACCGAACAGTTGGCGCGTCGTCCTGACCGTGCGCGCATCGCGGCGATCGCGATAGGTGTTCAGCTCCTCGGTGATCTGCCGGGCCATCTTCTTTTCCAGTTGCTTGAGCGGATGGTCGTCGCCGACGCTCGCGCGATGGGCCCGCGCCTCGGCGGCTTGCCGGCGGATGAATGGCGCCAGCGGGAAGCTGTCCGAGAACAACTGACGCTGCATGCGCAGCGGATTGAGCTTGACCATGGCGTCGGCGACTTCACGCGTGGCGGTCATTTTCACCCACGGACGCACATAGGTCTTGTAGAGATTGGCGTTGAACTCCGACCATTGCGCGATGGTGGAAAACATTGCCTCTTCTTCGCGGCCTTCCGGATTGATCTTGCGGATGTCTTCCATGGTGCGGTGCTGGTAATGCACCGTATAGTCGCCCGGCTCCAGTTCGTCCCAACGCTGCTCGTCTTTGCCGGCCTTGGCTTCGAGCTTCATTTCGTACAGGCCGGGCGGCAGGCTTTCGATCACATCGAGCGAGGTGACGAGCTGGTCGTGCTCCTTCAGCGCAATCGAACCGCCGACGAAGATGCCGAGATGGCCGACGCTCTCGTGCAGCACATAAATGATGGTGCGCCCGGCGGCGGCAATGGCGCGCTCGTCGCCCCAGGTATCGATGATCCAGTTCAGCGCCTGCGGCGGCGGCGTGATGTTGTCGCCCCAGGAGGCGAACACCACGATCGGCGCGGTGATATTGCGCAGGTCGATCGGTTTGCCGCCGACCACCATCTCGCCGCGCGCAAGCTTGTTGCCGACGAACAGGTTTTCGACGATGGATTCGATCTCGCTGCCGGTCATGCGGAAGTAGCCGCCCCACCAGCGCTCGAATTCGAGGAAACGCTCGGCTTCGGTGTCGACGCCGGACCAGAGGTTGTAATACTTGTTCCACCAGGTGTTGGCGGGATTGAGCTTTTCAAAATTCTCGACCAGGGAGGCGCCGTCGAAACGGTCGGCGCCGAGGTCGCTGGTCAGCGACGCCAGCCAGGAACCGCCCAGCGAGGCGCCGCTGTACCGCATCGGGTTCAGCGTCGAGCTGCCGGCCCAGTAGGACACCGGCGCGCCGACCATCATCAGCGGGCCGAACAGCTCGGGCCGCCGCGCATCCAGGGCCATCATGGCCCAGCCGGCCTGGCAGTTGCCGATCACGACCGGCTTGGCCTGGCATTGCGGATGACGCCGGATGACTTCCTCGATGAACAGCGCTTCGGTATCCATCACGGTCAGCAGCGTCTGGCCGTCTTCCGGCTCGGGCCGGAACGTGACGAAATACACGGTGTGTCCGGCGCGCATGGCCATGCCGACTTCCGAATCGAACTTGAAGCCGCCGATGCCCGGGCCATGCCCGGCGCGCGGATCGACCACAATCACCGGGCGCGCGTCCGGCTTGACCGGCATGTCGGCCGGCGGTTGCAGGCGCAGCAAGGCGTAATTGCAGGGATTGGGCAGGTCGTGCCCGTCCATGACCAGTTCATGGTCGAACTTCAGCAATGGCGGCGTGCCCTGGTCCAGATGCTCCAGGTAATTGTTGCCGCGGTCGAGCAAGGTGTCGAGGAATAAAAAGGTGCGCTGCATGGCGTCCGTCAGATAAGCATTGACGTCGCCCAATTGCGGCATTCCCAATGCAGGAACGGCCGGCGATGCGGCTTCCTGGTCTTGCCGGGTTGCTGCCGGTGTCTTGCGCGTTGCCATGAGTCCACTCCTGATTGATGGGATATACAACATTCTCGACCATCATACCGATAAAGAGACGATTAAAATGCATGATCTCTGCGACAATAAAACCGTAATTCTCTTGATTGAGTGCAGAACTTGTGAAGTCAGCGTTACCGAATCGATACAAAGGGAACATCGCATGGAACTGAAGAACCTCGTTGACCAGCCCAACAAGCTGCCCACCGTCCCCAAGGTCGTACAGCAACTCATCGAGAGCTTCAATTCCGAAGACATCTCCGCAGCCGAAATTGCGCATCTCATCGCCAGCGACCCCGCCTTGGCCGCCAAATTGTTGCGCCTGGCCAATTCCGCCTACTTCCACGTCTCGCGCACGGTCGGCACCGTCGACGATGCGCTGCGCATGCTCGGTTTCGTGATGGTACGTAACCTGGTGCTGGGCAACGGCATGGTCGCCGCGTTCAAGAACACCAAGGGCATGGACTTGCAGCAGTTCTGGCGCTACAACCTGTACACCGCCTGCGCGGCGCGCTGGCTGGCGCAAAAAGGCGGAGACAACGGCGACACCGCATTCACGCTGGGCATGATGCACGGCATCGGGCAGTTGCAACTGCATGCCGTCGCGCCGGCCGAAGTGATGCCGCTGGACAAGGAAATGAACGTGCTGGACGCTGGACGCGCCGCGCTGGAAAAAGAGAAACTCGGCTTCCACTATGCCGATGTCTCCGCCGAACTGGCGAAGATATGGAACTTCCCGGAGTCGCTGTCAACCGCCCTGAAGGACATCCCCGCCCCGCTTGCATCCACCCCGATCAACAAAGCCGCCGCCTGGGTCCACCTCGGCGCCTGGCGCGCCCGCGCCGAAGTGCTGGAGCTGAGCGATGAAGAAATGACCGAGGGCTATCCAACGATTATCGGCAAACGCCTGAACGTCGACGCCGGTTGGGTGCCGGCGCTGGTGGCGCATGCCAAGGATCGCGCCGACCGGGCGATGCCGCCGTTGAATGAGCTGACGGCCGGGCTGGATGCGATGCTGGAGTGATGCCTGGCCGCGGCCGGCGGTTCCGATGCTGTCAGGGCCGGGCTTCCGTATACTCAGGTCCGGTCAGGCAACGAATACGGATGAACCAGAACCAGATTGCCCCCTGCCGGGAGGATCGCCACTTGCGAGGAACGCTGCCGGATGTCTTCTTCCGACCAGTCCTCCCTCGGACATCTTCCGCCCCAGATTTGGACATGTACCGGACGCGGATCGTCGGGATGCTGTCCTTTCCACGAAATTTCCAGCGAGCTTTCCGGGGAAAATTCGAGAACCAGGGAACTCGCCGCCACCGGCGTGAGCTGCCCCTTGTCATCGACGATGAACGCCTTGATTTGCTTGCTATCAGTCATATCCGTATCCAGAAATAATATTGAAAGATGCCCGCCCCATAAGAGGGGCATGGCGCTCTCTCAGAGTGGAATACGCGCTTTTTGGTTTCGCATCTGAGCCCGTATTTCGACATTCCGGACGATGGCCGCGCTCAGGACAGCGATGCGCTTTGTCCTCCGCCCGCATTTCCTTCGTCTCTCGCCTCTGCCTTTGCCTTTGCCGTTACTTGCGGCGCGGCTGCACGGGCTTGCTCCATGGCCTTGATCTTTTGCCGCACGCGCGCCTGGCGCTTGCGCAACCAGATCGCCACGCCGGTGACGCTAAGCATGGCGACCATGGCGCCCATCAGCGAGATCAGGATGCGCCCCGGCACGCCGAGGATGCGGCCCGAATGCAGCGGAAACTGCGCCTGCATGAACAGGTCGCCGGCGCTGCCCGTGCCGGGGATCTTCGCGCCTTCCGGCTTGCCGGTGGCGGCGTCGTAGTACAGCCAGGCGTTGCCGAGGCCGATGTCGCCGTGGTCGTTGCCGGGCGCGAAGAAACCGACGCCGTACAAGCCGAACATGGATGAATAGAACACGCCGCCGGCCGGCACCTCAAAGCCACGGCGCCTGCCCTCTTCGCTCGCCATTCGCACCACTTGTTCGCGCGTGATCTTCGGCTGCGCGACCTTGTCCGCCGCGACCGGTACACGCGTGTCGAACGCGGTCGGCGTCACGGTCGAGAATACCTTGATGATCGGTCGCATGACCTGGCGGTCGAGGTTCATCGACACCGAGGTCACGGCGAGGATCAGCAGCAGGATCCAGACCCAGACGCCGCCGGAACGATGCAGGTCGAAATTGAGCTTGTGGCCGCCCTCTTTCCAGCGAAACGCGAACGACTTGCGCCAGCTTTTCCAATTGGGAAAAGACAGCCACAGCGCAATGAAGCAATCCAGCGCCCAGACGATGCCGACCAGGCCCATGAGCCAGATGCCAAGCTCGATGCCGCCGACCTCCGGCAGGTGCATGGTGTAGTGCAGCTTGTAGAGGAAAGGCAGCAGGTTTTCTCGGCTCAGCGAGATGGCGCCCCACATGCGCCGGCCCTGGATGTCGGCGCTGACGGGATCGACCGCGATCTGGTTGTAGCCGAGCGCATAGGGTTTGCCGGTGGCCGGGTCGAGGCGCGGCTCGACCATCATGGGAATGGTGTGGCCGGGTTCGCTTTCGGTCAGGACATAGGTGACGCGCAGCGTCGGTTCTTTTGCTTCGACGATGTTGGCCAGTTCCAGTCCGGGCCTGGGAGTGCCGGAAAAGCCGCCGGCCACCGCGCTGCCGGCGTGGAACAGCGTCGGATTGAGCAAGGCGTCGAGTTCGTGATCCCAGGAAATGATCGCTCCGGTGGCGCCGGAGATGAACAGGAACACGGCCACGCCAAGGCCGAACCAGCGGTGAAGAAGAACTAAAACAACACGCATAAAATCGCTTCAAAAAAACGCCGGGGCGGTCTTGCCCGTTTCATTCCTGGACAAGACCGCCGGCAGGTTGACTATTCAGTCCGGCAGCCGGTGGATCAGAAATCCATCTTGGCGCTGAGACTGAAGGTGCGCGGATCGCCGGGCTTGATCCAGTTTTCGTACTGGTATTCCCAGTAATGCTTGTCGGTCAGGTTGTTGATGGCCGCGCGGAAAGTCGTGTCGGTCTTGCCGATGCGGGTCGTGTAGCTGGCGCCTAGATTGAACAGCGTGTAGCCGGACAGCTTGATGTCGTTGGCGGCGCGCAGCATGGTGGCGCCGGTGTACTTGGCGTCGGCCGAGAGCTTCAGGCCGCTCACTTGCGGCACCAGGTAAGCCGCTTGTCCGGCGACGACGAAGTCGGGCGCGCCTGCCACGCGGTTGCCGTTGTAGGTCAGCCCTTTCTTGTATTCGGTGTCGAGCAGCATCAGGTTGCCCGATACCCGCCAGTCGCGGCCGGGCTGGACGGCGGCGCCGAGTTCCAGGCCTTGATAGACCGACTGGCCGTCCTGCACCAGCGCCCTGGTTGCCGGGTCGGTGTATTCCGCGCTGCGTTCGATGCGGAACAAGGCCGCCGTGGCGCTCCAGCGTTCCTGTCCGGTTTTGACGCCGACTTCGTATTGCTTGCTGGTCAGGGGCTTGAGCGTGGATCGGTAGTTGGAATTATCGATCGTGGGAATGCCTCCCTGCTCCAGCGATTCGACATAGCTGGTGTAGACGGTGGTGCCGGGCTCAGGCTTGAACATCAGCGCCAGCGTCGGCGTGACGACGCCGTCTTTCTTGTATTGGGCGGTGCGCGCGCCGGTCACGCCGTAGCTGTTCTGCTCGAAATCGGTGTAGCGCAGGCCGGCCAGCAGCGACCATCGCTCGGAGAATTTGAGCGTGTCGCTGGCGAACAGGGCCTGTTGCCGGATGTCGGAATCGTGATACGTGCGCAGGTCGGTCGCGCTGTAGTAGTCGTTGAGGTTCTGCCGGTACAGATTGCCGCTGCCGATCGACTGGTAGAAGCTGCTGATCGTGTAATCGTTGACCTGTTTTTGCCAGGAGGCGCCGAACACCAGTTGGTGTTCGATGAAGCCGGTGCGGGCCTGTCCTTCCAGTATGCCTTGCCAGTAGTCGAAGACATGTCCTTCGCGGCTGTCCGAACGGGTATCGCCATAGTCGCCGGCAGCATTGGCCAGGTATAGCGCGGATTCATTGCGGCTGCGCCTGGACGTGCTGTGGCTGTAGTTCAGGCTGAGTTTCCAGTCGGGATTGATGGCGTATTTCAGGCCGGTCGCATAGAACTGGAAATTGGTGTTCAGATGCTGCCCCTTGCCCTGCAGCGACTGGTTGTCGGCGGCCGGCACGGCGGGCAGGACGCCGCCGGTAATCTTGCTGGTGCTGATCGACGGCGTCTGGTCGTCGGAGTTGCGGTTGTGGTACATGGACTGGAATTCCCAGCTCAGATCGCGTGTGAGCCTGGCGTCCAGCGCCAGTGAAACGGTGTCGCGGCGGACGCCGCCGTCGTTGAAGGTCGCGCCTTGCTCATGCGTCGCATTGAGCCGGTATCCGAACATGCCATCCCGGCCGAACCGGCCGCCGAGGTCGACGTGCTCGCTCCAGATATTATCGGACCTGAAACCGATGTCGATGCTGCGCACGGGTTCGTCGGCCGATCCCGGCGGCCTTTTGGTGACGTAGTTGATCATGCCGCCCGGCGCGCCGAAACCGTACATGTAGCCCGACGACCCCTTGAGCAAGTCGATCTGTTCGAAATGCTCGTAGGGCAAGGTGATGGCGTAGCTCATGAACGGCCGGCCGTCGATGCGGTACGCATTCTGCCAGTCCAGCGGCAAGCCGCGCACGGTGACGTAGCTGGCCCAACTGCTGTAGCCGCCGCTGTTGTCCGTGACCGATGCATCCAGCGCAAAGACGTCGCCCAGCTTGGCGACCTGACGCTCCGCCAGATCTTCGCCTTTGACGACGGTCATGGAAAACGGCGTGTCCAGTTGCGAGCGGGTGCCGAGCGCGCCGCTGGATACGCGTTCGCTGAGGTGCAGGCTGTTTTCCGCGGCGGCGGTCACGCTCACCATCGGCAGGCTGCTGCTGTCGTTGCGTCCGTCCTGACGGGACGCAACGAGGACGTAACCGGCGTCGGTCTTACGCATTTCGTACCCCGTATCGCGCAGCAGGAGGCGGAACCCCTCCTCCACGCCGTAGCTGCCCTTGAGACCGGCGCTTTGCCTGCCCTGCAGCCTGTCGGCGTCGACGGCAATCGCAATGCCGGATTGCTGGGCGTAGCGATTCAACGCATCGGCCAGCGGGCCGGCCGGGATGTCGTAGGAAATGTTTTGCGTCGCCGTCTGCGCATGGGCCTGGACCGCGATACCGCCCGCCAGCGCGGCGGACAGGCTCAGCCGTGCGGCAAACGCGAGCGGCTTGAGATTGAAACGGGAATGCTGCCGGGAGACGGCTGCGGTCTTTATGGCGGCTGTCTTTGCGGAAGTGAAACCTTGGCGCTGCATGATGAAGACTCTCTTTTCGTTGGTCATGCCTTCTTGACGCGCGACAAACCAAAAGCGGAACCGCTTTCTGAAAATAATCTGAAGATTTTGTCGGCACGGCTTGCATGGCGTTCCCTTTGCCGATGCTAAGGCCGTACCGGCGCGTCCACCCGCACCAGATACGGCGACAGCATGCGGATGCGCAGTGCCGGAAAACTGTGGCTCAGCAATTGCAAGGCGCGTCCGGTATCGTCCAGCGGCAGCACCGCCGAGACTCTGATGTCCTCAATCTGTGCGCGGTCGTAGCTGATGGCGCCGGGGCGATAACGGTCCAGCGCATCGAGCACGTCCGGCAGGCGCTGGTTCTGCACCACCAGTTGGTGGAATTTCCAGGCGTCCGCAATGCTGCGGACATCGATGTCTTGCGGCGGGCCGACGCGGTCGGCGTGGATGCGGACACGCTGGCCGGCGTTGACCACCGTGGCGACTTCGTCGTGGACGGCGATCTGGTCGGCAGTGCGCACCTCCACACGCGACTCCAGCATGCTGAGCACGGTGGCGTCGGCTTCGCGGCTGACCACAAAACGCGTGCCGAGCGCACGGATGCGGCCATGTGCGGTTTCAACCACGAACGGACGTCCCGGATCCCTGGCGACCTCGACCAGTATCTCGCCCCGCACCAGTTCCAGCACGCGGCGTTTGGCGTCGTAATGCAGGTTGACCGCGCTGGCGCTGTTCAAGGTGACGCTGGTGCCGTCTTCCAGCACGCGGTTTTCCCACTTGCCGGTGGCGGTGCGCATGTCGGCCGTCAGGTAGGCCGGAGGAAAAGCCTTGAGCGCCAGCCACATCGGCAAGCCCAGCAGCATGGCGGCGACAATTGCGATGCCCGCGCGCCTTGTGCGTTTGCGCCCGAGGTCGAAAGCAGCGTCGAGCGCGGCGTGCGCCGGCCGGGCCTGGCCGCCGTCGGCGCCGCGCACGCCCTGGACGCAGCCGATGAAGCCTTGCAGCCGCGCGGCCATGTCGGCATGACGCGGATCGACCTTCTTCCACGCATCGAAACCGCTACGGGCAGCGGCGCGAACGGCTTCGTCGTCGGCGCTCAGTTGCACGATCCATTGCGCCGCCTGCTCGGCAACGGCCTCTTCCGTCGACGCCGTGTCGGCGGCCGTCGCGGTGTCCGCTCCGATATCGCGCTTCATGATCCTATGCTCATGATCGTGGATTCATGGCTGCGCCAGGCGGCATTTGACCAGCGCCTGGACCAGGTATTTTTGCACCATGCGCGTGGACACACCGAGTTCCATCGCCACCTCGGCATGCGGCCTGCCATCGAGGTAATGCAGCAGGAAGGCCTTGCGCGCCTTGTCGGAAACCGCCAGCAAAGCCGCGCAGATCTGCTCCAGCGCCTCGACCGCAAGCAGGATGTCTTCCGGGCCGGGATGCCCTTCGGCGTTCTCGGCCAGCAATGCCAGTTCGGCCAGATAGGATTGTTCGATCAGTTGCCGCCGCGCGCGATCGAAAATCAGTCGTTTGGCGGTGACGGTCAGGTAGGCGCGCGGCTCGCGCATGCCGAGCAAGGCATCGCGCGAGGCGATGATGCGCAGGAAAGTATCCTGCGCGACATCGGCGGCATTGTGCGAACACCCCAGCCTTTTTCGCAGCCAGCCGTACAGCCAGCCATGATGGCTGCTGTAGAACGCATGCAGGTCTGGCTGGCAAAAGGAGGATTCGGCCACGGGCGATCTAGAATTAAATAGAAATAATTCTCATTATAATTCAAGATCAATCCCCACTACAATCCCCCGCATTGTAAAGAGACAGGTCGAGCGCCGCTTTCGGCGCGGCTTTCAGGGTAATTTATTGATTGGAAACAAGGCTGTCCGCCACGGCCCGGCGCCGAGCAGGCGGGACAAGAATCCCCGCCTTCGCCGCTATTTCAAGGATGCCGCCTGTGCATCCAGCACCGTCAATATCCGATACGCTGCGGTCACGCGCGGGGCGATAGGATACGACTTGTTGGCGAAGATGACCACGCCGATTTTCCTGGCCGGCACGAAGGCCGCGTACACTGCGAAGCCGTTGGTTGAGCCGGTTTTGTTGATCAGCACGTTGGCCTGCGGCGGCAAGGGAGGATTCAAGGCCTCCGCCTTCACGTCCTGATAAATAAAGGCATCGGAATTGCCGGCCAGGACCTGCTTGAGTTCCGTCGGATACGGATATTGCTCCCAGATCAGGTCTTGCGTCATTTCGCCGGCCTTGAAATAGCCGGTGTGGGTATTCATCAGTGCGCGGCCCAGTTTGTCGTCAAGTCCGGTCGTGTCCATGTTGGCTTCGATGAAGCGGATCATGTCGGCAGTATTGGATTTGACGCCGTAAGCTTCGGAGGAAAGCATCCCCGGATTGAGCCGGACCGGCGCATCGTTCTTGTTGTATCCCTGGGCGTAGCCGGCCATTTGCGCGGCCGGTACATGGAGGTAGCTGTGCATCATGCCGAGCGCGGGGAACAGTTTCTTTTCCAGGGCGTCGTCGAAGGACATGTTCAGGCTTTTGGCGGCGATCACGCCGAGCATGCCGACGCTGGCGTTCGAGTATGTGCGGTAAGTGCCAGCCGCATGCCTGGGTCGCCAGCTTTTGTAGTACGCCATCAGTTGGCGGGTGTCCTTGATGTTTTCCGGGATCTGCAAGGGCAAACCGCCGGCGGTATGGGTGCCGAGGTTGATCAGGGTGATCTTGTCGAAACTGCTGCCCTGCAAGGACGGCAGATACTTGTCGGCGCTATCGGACAAGGCGAGCGCGCCGTCAGCTTGCGCATAGGCAGCCAGCGTCGCGGTGAAGGTCTTGCTCAGGGAGCCGATTTCAAACAATGTCTGGCTGGTCACCGGCTTGCGGGTTTCCTTCGAGGCCACGCTGTAGTTGTAAAAGTACTGCCGGCGGTCGACGGTTACCGCGACCGCCATGCCCGGTATGGCGTATTGCTGCATCAGCGGCCGGATCGCCTCATCGACGACAGGCCCGATGTCCGTTCCGGCGGCGTTGCCGGCGGTTGCCGGTCCTGCGGCCGCCAGGCATGCCAGGATCGATAGCAGCGTTGTCGTCTTCATCGTTTTGCGGAGCATCACTTCCCTTTCAAACAATTGCATAACGCTCAATGGTAACAACACGGCGTTTGGGAAAGCCGATGCAAGCCCAATAAAAAAAGCAAAACAGAATTTATTAAGCAGGCAAAAGGGAAATATTTGATTTAAAAATCAAATCGCAGACAAACGAGGCTGCAACCGGAAGCGCATGATGCAATCTTGCATGCCGCTATCCTCGCTTAATTCGGCCCCGCGCCGAACAAGTGCAACTGCGCATACTGCAGCAGCATGATGGTCTTACCGTCGGCGATTTCGCCCTCGGCGATCATCATCAGGGCCTGCTGGATCGGTACTTCCATCACTTCGATGTCCTCCCCTTCGGCGATATTGCCGCCGCCCTCGCCCGCACGCTCGTCCGAAGCATATTCGCCGACGAAGAAATGCAGCTTCTCGGTGACCGAGCCGGGACTCATGAACACCTCGAACACCTTGCGCACCGCGCCGACGCGATAGCCGGTTTCTTCTTCCACTTCTTCGCGGATGCGCTGTTCGGGGCTGGCGTTGTCGAGCAGCCCGGCCGGCGTTTCGACCAGGAAGCCATCGTGCCCGTCGCGATACGTCGGGAACCGGAATTGCCGGATCAGGATCACCGTGCGCTTTTGCAGGTTGTACAGCAGGATGGTGGCGCCGTTGCCGCGGTCGTAGGTTTCCCGGTTGAGCGTCTGCCAGACGCCGTCGGCGCGGCGGTAGTCGAAGGTGGTTTTCTTCAGCAGGTACCAGTCGTCGGACAGTACTTCAACGTTGCGGATGCGGACGCGCTCGTTTTCCATCGGTTTGCTCCTGTGCGGTGAGGACATGATTGCGGGCGCCAAGCTTGTCGGCTTTTGCCTGTTTTTTATAAATTATCATGCAATATCGTGAAACATCAAGAATAATCGTGCAATAATTATTAAAATTCTTCACGAACATGCACGAATCTGCACGTCTTCTTGTACACTAGGCCGCCTTCTTCGATTGGATATCCGCATGCTGACCAGCCAAAGAAAAAAGCATCTCCTCGACCTGCTGAGCCGGGACGGCCGCATCATCGCCAAGCCCGTGAGCGAGCAACTGGAAGTCTCGGAAGACACGATCAGAAGGGATTTGCGCGAACTCGCCAAGGAAGGATTGCTGCGCCGCGTGCATGGCGGCGCCCTGCCGATGACGCCGCCGATGGTGATGTTCGCCAATCGCCAGCACATCGAACCGGGCGCCAAGGCCGACATCGGCCGCGCGGCGGCGGCATTGGTGCTGCCGGGCCAGGTGGTGTTCATCGACGGCGGCACGACCTGCGTACAACTGGCGCGCCATCTGGCGCCGGACCTGAAGGCTACGGTCGTCACGCACAGCCCGTCGATTGCGGTCGAGCTGGCCGGCCATGCGCATATCGAGGTCATCATCATCGGCGGCAAACTGTTCAAGCATTCCGTCGTGGCGATGGGCAGCGGCACCGTCGATGAAATCGCCCGCGTGCGCGCCGATCAGTATTTCATGGGCGTGTGCAGCCTGCATCCGCGCACCGGCATCACCTCGCTGGATTTTGAGGAAGCCTGCATCAAGCGCGCCTTCAGCCGCGCCGCCGCCGAGACCGTCGTGCTGGCTTCGCCGGACAAGCTGGAAACCACTTCGCCTTTCGAGATCGTCCCGCTGGCCGAAGTCGGCCGCATCGTCGTCAATCGCGATACCGCGCCCGGACTGATCGCGCCGTATCAGGCCCAGGGCATCGACATCACCTTCGCCTGATTTCCGCTTGCCGCTTGCCGCGCCAGCCTCAGCGCGCGGCCCAGAAGCTTTGCTGCAAGGCGACGATGTCTTCCACCATCTCATCCGGCATCGGTCCGATCAGTTCGACCGGCTTCTGGCAATGGTCGAAGACGTAGCGCGAGTCGACGCTCATGGTCGGGTTTTCCTTGTGCGCGCCGGTGACGTCCAGCAACCGGCGCTCGGTCATGCCGTACACCACGCGACCGATGTTGGCCCAATAGGCGGTGCCGGCGCACATGCAGCACGGCTCGACCGAGGTGTACAGCGTGCAGCTCCACAGGAACTCCGGCGAATAATTCAACGCAGCCGTACGCGCCAGCACCGCTTCGGCGTGGTTGACGGTATCGACGTTGCATTGCTCCATCAGCACCGTTTCCTGGTCGGGGCCGACCAGGATAGCGCCGAACGGGTGATGGCCGATGCTGACGGCGCGCCTGGCGACTTCGTTCGAACGATGCAGGTGGCGGCGGATCTGGTCGGCCGTCGGCGTCAGGCCCTGGGCCGGATAAAGCGTTGAATGGTCGTGCATGGTCCTCTCCCGATACGGTGAAACGCTCCCTGCGCGTTCAAGCAATCGACGTGCCAGAACCTGCCGCAGGCAATCGATAATCCCCGTCTTTCACTTCAATCCGAGTCGTCTGGCCATGCGATTGAGATTGGCGCGATCCACGCCCAGTTCACGCGCGGAGGAAGCCACGTTGCCGCCGTTGCGCGCCAGGCTGGCGCTGATCAGGCGCCGTTCGTAGGCGCTCACGGCGTCGCGCAGGCTGCTGCCGTTTTGCAGGTCGAGTTCGGACTGGATCTGCTCTTCATGCTGCGCCGCCTGCAACGGCGTTTTTTCATTGGCAAGATCGAAATCCTCCGCCGTCAGCGTCAGGATGCGCGGCCGTTCGGGATGCTTGCCGAGCGCCTTGAGCGCCGTGCGCGCGATCACGTGTTCGAGCTCGCGCACGTTGCCGGGCCAGCGGTAGCTCAGCAGGACTTCCTGCGCATCGGTCGCCAGGCGCAGGCTCAGCAAGCCGAGCCGGAAACGGTTCTCTTCGAGGAAAAAACCGCTGATCAGCAGGATGTCGTGGCCGCGTTCGCGCAGCGGCGGCGCCGCCAGCGGATAGACGCTCAGGCGATGATAGAAGTCGGCGCGGTAGCGGCCCAACCGCACTTCTTCTTCCAGGTCGCGGTTGGTGGCGGCGATCACGCGCACGTCGACCTTGTGTTCCTCATCCGACCCGACACGCTGGATCTGGCCGCTTTGCAATGCGCGCAACAGCTTGGCCTGCACCGCCAGCGACAACTCCCCGACTTCGTCCAGGAACAGCGTACCGCCGTCGGCCAGTTCGAACTTGCCGCGCCGGTCGCCGACCGCGCCTGAAAACGCGCCGCGCACATGGCCGAACAGTTCGCTCTCGACCAGGGTTTCCGGCAAGGCCGCGCAATTGATGCTGATGATGGGTTTGCGCGCGCGCGGCGACGCGGCGTGGATGGCGTTGGCGATCAGTTCCTTGCCGGTGCCGGTCTCGCCGGCGATCAGCACGGTCATGTTGCTCGGCCCGGCCAGCCGGACTTCTTTCATCATGCGCTTGTGTGCCGGACTCTGGCCGATCAGCTCGCGCCGGCTCTGGTTGGCGGCCAGCCGGTAAGCTTCGGCGCGCTGGCGTTCCTGTTCGCTGGTTTCGGCGAGATCGTGAATGCGCTCGGCGACGTTGACCGTGACTGCCGCCAGGCTGGCAAAGGCCTGCAACGAGGCCGGATCGACCGCATCGAAGCGCCCCGGCGCCAACGCATCGAGCGTCAGCAAACCCCAGGGCCGGCCGTTCATGGTGATCTGGCAGCCCATGCAGTCATGCACGTGCAGCTCGCCGGAATGCGCCTCGACCAGCCCGTCATAAGGATCGGGCAAGGAAGAATTGGCGGGGAAACGGGTCGGCGGAAGATTGGAAAGCAGCACCCGAAAACGCGGATGCTCGCTCACGCGAAAACGCCGGCCGAGCGTGTCGCTGGAGAGACCGTTGATCGCCAGCGGCACCAGCACCTCGCCGTCGAGCCGCAACAAGGCCGCGGCGTCGCAGGGAAACAGCATGCGCAAGCTATCCAGCAGACGCCGGTAACGCTCGCTGTCATGCAGCTCGCGCGACAGATCGGCCATCAGGGGAATCAACGCGTCCAGTAAAAGCTTGGGAGTCATTTTTACCCTTATAGAGTCGATATGACTCAGGTCGATTTGACTCGGTCATTTTATAAGCGACTGATTATAAAAGATTTTTACTCTGGCATGGAGTTTGATTAGAAAAGAAAAAACCAAGATTCGAGTCCTCCACCACTGAAAGGCAATCCACATGCTATCCGATGCCCACCGCGCCATCGTCAAGTCCACCGTTCCCCTGCTGGAAAGCGGCGGCGAAGCACTGACCACCCATTTCTACAAAATGCTGATGCGCGACTATCCGCAAGTCATCCCGCTGTTCAACAAGGCCCACCAGGGCAGCGGCGACCAGCAGCGCGCGCTGGCCAACGGCGTGTTGATGTATGCGCGCCATATCGATCGACTGGAACAGCTCGGCGACCTGGTCGCCACCATCGTCAACAAACACGTCGCGCTGCAAATCCTGCCCGAGCATTATCCGATGGTCGGCGATTGCCTGCTGCGCGCGATCCGCGAAGTGCTGGGCGCCGAGATCGCCACCGACCAGGTCATCGAAGCCTGGGGCGCGGCCTACCAGCAACTGGCCGAGATCCTGATCGGCGCCGAAGAAGGCATGTACGCCAACACGGAAAAAGCTGAAGGCGGCTGGCGCGGCCTGCGCAAGTTCGTGGTGGCGCGGCGCGTCGACGAGAGCGATGAGATCACCTCGTTCTATTTCGCCCCCGAAGACGGCAAGCCCATCCTGGGTTACCGGCCCGGCCAGTACATCGGCGTGCGCGTCGATGTCGACGGCGAGGAAATGCGCCGCCAGTATTCGCTGTCGGCCGCGCCGGACAAACAGATGTATCGCATCAGCGTCAAGCGCGAGCCGGGCGGCAAGGTGTCGAATTACCTGCACGACCACATGACGGTCGGCCAGACCATCGACCTCATGCCGCCGTCGGGCGAATTCACGCTGGCGGCCGGCGACAAGCCGCTGGTGCTGATCAGCGGCGGCGTCGGCATTACGCCGATGCTGGCGATGCTGGATGCGGCGCTGCCGGGCAATCGGCCGGTGATCTTCATCCACGCCGCGCGCCACGGCGGCGTACATGCCTTCCGCGAGAAAATCGACGAGCTGGCGCAAAGGCATCCGCAACTGCAACGTTTCTTCTGCTACGAGCAGCAGCGCGAACAGGATCCGGCGCCGCACGCCGTCGGCTACATCGACCGCGACAAGCTGGCCGGCTGGCTGCCGGCATCGCGGGATGTGGATGCGTATTTCGTCGGTCCCAAAGCCTTCATGAAGGCCGTCAAGCGCCATTTGCAAGCGCTGGGCGTGCCGGCTGCGCAAAGCCGCTACGAGTTTTTCGGCCCGGCTTCGTCGCTCGACTGATCCGCCGCGGATTGCACCGCCGGAGCGACGGGGAAGTGAAAACCGCTGTCGTCAACACCATCCTGGTCGTTCCGGCGAAAGCCGGAACCCAGTGACGTCCGCCAATAACGGACCGGGACCGGGCTATGCACTCAGTTCCGTCAAAATCGTCTTCACCCGCCCCAGCGCCACTTCGATATCGAGCGATTCGATGGCGCCGTAACCGAAAAACAGCGCCGGCTGCGGTTTGAGCCTGTAATAAAACTCGTCCAGCGTGTACAGCGCGACATCGACGCGGCGCGCCAGCCGGACCAACTGCGCCATATCGACCTCGGCCGTCATCGTCGCCGCCAGATGGAAGCCGGCAACCGTCGGCACCGCGCGCATCCACGGTTTGAGGTCGCCGTTGAGCGCGGCATGCAGTTTTTCGCGCCGCGCGACATAGATGTCATGGCAACGGCGAATGTGCTTTTGCAGATGGCCGTCATCAATGAACCTGGCCAGCGCCCATTGCGTCATGGTCGGCGTATGCCAGTCCGACAGCCCCTTGGCGATCGTCATGGCGCGCCGGATCGCCGGCGGCGCGATCACATAGCCCACGCGCAGATCGGGGTGCATGACCTTGGAGAACGTGCCGACGAAGGCCACCAGGCCGTCCTGATCCATGCTTTGCAGGGAATCCATCGGCCGTCCCTCGTAGCGGAACTCGCTGTCGTAATCGTCTTCGACGACAATCGCCCGCAGTTCACGCGCACGCACCAGCAAGGCTTCACGCCGCGCCGGGCTCATCGGCATGCCGAGCGGGAACTGATGCGCCGGCGTCACGTAGATCAGGCGCGCGCCATCCGGAATCAGGTCGACCCGAATGCCTTCGTTGTCGACCGGAACGGCCGCCACCTCCGCGCCCTGAGCGGCAAACAGCACGCGCGCCGGCGGATAGCCAGGATCTTCCACCGCCACCACGCTGCCGGGCTCCACCAGCACGCGCGCGATCAGGTCCAGCGCCTGTTGCGCGCCATTGGTGACGAGCACGTCGGCGGCCGTGCATTGCACTCCGCGCGAAAACGACACATGGCGCGCAATCGCCTCCCGCAGCGCCGGCAGCCCTTCCGTTTCCGCATAGACGCCGCGCGACTCGCCGCTCTGGCGCAAGCCGTGCAGGACGCACTGGCGCCACGCTGCCTGCGGGAACTGCCGGCGCGTCGGAATGCCGCCGAGAAAATCGTATTGCGAGCGTGTTTCGGGACCGACATGCCGCATCGACAAGGGAAAAGATTGCTTCAACCAGTGCGCAAGGATGTTCCCTGCGGCGAGGTCCCTGCTTTCAAAGCGCTTCGGTTTGGGCCTGGCGTCGGCCGGCGTGTTGACGAAAGTGCCGCTGCCGGTCCGGCCGACCAGCAGCTTTTCCAGCGTCAGGCGGCTATAGGCTTCGGACACGGTCTTGCGCGACAGGCCCAGTTGCGTGGCCAGCAGGCGCGACGGCGGCACCTGCTCGCCCGGCGCCAGGCGGCCGGTCCGGATGGCCTCGCGCAACTGGCGGTATACCTGCCCGGCCAGGTCCTTGTTGCCTTCAATGACGATGTGCAGCTCCATGCCCGTGTCCGCTTCCCGAGGTTCGTCTTGTTTGTATTGACCGGAGAGATTCTAGCGGAGCAGATAGGAGTGGCCTCCTCATTTTTATAAAAATTGGTTATCCGCGGCGAGCATTGGCCTCCTTAAGATGACGTCATCGGCTCGGCGATCAAGCGCATGCAAGCCCGATTCGCAACGACTTTCATTGACTGACTTATCTTAAAGGAGCACTACCATGGAACAACGCGTCGATTTCTACAAAGCATCCCCGGAAGTTCTCAAAGCCATGATCGGACTCGAAAACACCGTCGGCAAACTGGGGCTGGAAACCTCCCTGCTGGAACTGGTCCGCCTGCGCGCCTCGCTGATCAACGGCTGCGCCTTCTGCGTCGACATGCACACCGCCGACGCCCGCAAGGCCGGCGAGACCGAACGCCGCCTGTACGCCGTGCCGGTCTGGCGCGAAACGCCGTTCTTCACCGAACGCGAACGCGCCGCCCTGGCCTGGACCGAATCGCTCACGCTGATTGCGCAGACCGGCGCCCCCGACGAAGACTACGCGCTGGTGCGCGCGCAGTTCAGCGACGCCGAACTGGTCAACCTGACCCTGGCCATCAACACCATCAATAGCTGGAACCGCTTTGCCATCGGCTTCCGCAAGATGCCGGCGGCATAAGGAATCCGCATTCGGGCCGGATCTTTCTCACGCGCGCGACGGAAATTTCAGATTAGGCCCCGGCTTCCTGTAAACTTCCGGGATGCGTATATTTTTATTTGACTGGTTCGGCTGGTCGTTCTTGTGGATTCTGCCGCTGGCCGGCAGGGTCTTGCTGTCCCTCATTGCAGGCCGCGGCGTCGGCGGACGCGGCTCCATTCGCATCTGGCTGGGCACGCTGGCGATCCTGTGCGCCAGCAGTGCGATCGAAGCCATGCTGAGGACGCAAGGCGACGCCGTCCTCGAAAGCGATTTCGTCGGCCAGGCGCTGGCGCGCAACGTCACGCTCGCCTTCGGCAAGCTGATCGCCGTGATTGGCTTGATGGCAACCGGGCTGATCGGACTGTTCTGGCTGTTCGGCCGCAGCCGCAAATCCGGCGTTGCCGACGAAGCCATCGCCGGCCTGCCTGCGCAGGCGTCGGTGCCGCGCCGCACGCAAGCGCATATTCCGCCGGTCGTGCGCAATATGCCGGCCAGCCAGGCGGTCAAACCGCAACCGGCTTCCCCGCCCTTCGGCAACCTGACCCGCAAACGCGATCCCTGGCCGCTGCCCGGCGAACTGCCGCGCGCCGCCGATCCATCGCGCACGCCCGCCGGCAAATGGCCGGCGCCGCCGAAAACCCGGGAACAACCCCAACGTCCGGCGCGTCCGGCTTCCGAATGGGCCGCGTTTGAAGCGCTGCGCCCGACCCAGGCCATGCTGGCGCGCTCGGCCTCATCGGCGCCGCCGACCGCCGCGGAACCGGCCGCCACGCCTGTGCACACCGCGACGCCCAAGCCCTCGCTGGCCACCAGCATCATCAGCAAGCCGCGCATCACGCCGATCGCCGGCAGCAGCACCAAGGTCCGCATCAGTACCGCCAGCGATCGCAGCCAGGCCATTCCCACCTCGCTGAGCGCAACATTGCAGGCGCAGGCGGCGCCTGTCGCTGCCGCGCCGGTTGCACCGGTTATGCCCACTATGCCCGTTGCGCCGGAAACTGTTCCCGCCATGACACCCCAATTCGCGGCATCTCCGGCATCGCTCGACCTGCAAGAACCGGAGGCTGTGATTGCGCCCGAGCCTTTCCGCATCATCGAAACGCGGGTTGAGCCGACTTTCATTGAGTCGACTGTCGAGCCGGTGGCGGAAGCGCCGATAGTCCCATCCTTGTTTGCCGCGCCTGAAGAACCTCCCGCGGCCCCCGCCGCACCCATGCAAATCCGCACCTGGACGCAGGCGCCGACGACGCAGCCAGGCGCTCCTGCACCTACGCCGGCAACGCCCTACCGCCCCACCGCCATTCCCTTGCCAGGCATCGACCTGCTCGATCAGGGCAGCGACGCACCGGTGGAAATGGATGCGACCCAATTGGCCGAAATCGGCCAATTGATCGAACAGCGCCTGAAGGAATTCAAAGTCCCGGTGACCGTGCTGGGCGCCTATGCCGGCCCGGTGATCACGCGTTTCGAGATCGAACCGGCGCTGGGCGTGCGCGGCGCGCAGATCGTCAACCTGATGAAAGACCTGGCCCGCGCGCTCGGCCTGACCTCGATCCGCGTGGTCGAAACGATTCCCGGCAAAACCTGCATGGGGCTGGAACTGCCCAATCCCAAGCGGCAAATGATCCGCCTGGCCGAAATCATCCGTTCCGAAGCCTATGCGCGCTCGGCCTCGCACCTGACGCTGGCGATGGGCAAGGACATCACCGGCGTGCCGGTGGCGACCGACCTGGCGCGCGCGCCGCACATGCTGGTGGCCGGCACCACCGGTTCCGGCAAATCGGTGGCGATCAACGCCATGATCCTGTCGCTGCTGTACAAGGCCACGCCGGACGACGTGCGCCTGATCATGATCGATCCCAAGATGCTGGAATTGTCGGTCTACGACGGCATCCCGCACCTGCTGGCGCCGGTCGTGACCGACATGAAGCTGGCCGCGCATGCCTTGTCGTGGTGCGTCGCCGAGATGGACAAGCGCTATCGCCTGATGTCGGCGCTGGGCGTGCGCAACCTGGCCGGCTACAACCAGAAGATCGCCGACGGCATCGCCGCCGAGAGGCGCGTCAAGAATCCGTTCTCGCTGACGCCGGATGCGCCCGAGCCGCTCGATCCGCTGCCGATGATCGTGGTGGTGATCGATGAGCTGGCCGACCTGATGATGGTGGCCGGCAAGAAGATCGAAGAACTGATCGCCCGCCTGGCGCAAAAGGCCCGCGCCGCCGGCATCCATCTGATCCTGGCGACGCAGCGGCCGTCGGTCGACGTGATCACCGGCCTGATCAAGGCCAACATCCCGACGCGCGTGGCGTTCCAGGTGTCGTCCAAGATCGACTCGCGCACCGTGCTCGACCAGATGGGTGCGGAAACCCTGCTCGGCCACGGCGACATGCTGTTCCTGCCGCCGGGTTCGGGTTATCCGCAGCGCGTGCATGGCGCGTTTGTATCGGACGAGGAAGTGCATCGCGTGGTGGAACACCTGAAGGCGCACGGCGAACCGCAATACGAAGAAGCGATCCTGGCCGGGCCGGCCTCGGAAGATCCACAACAAGGCGATATGTTCGGCGATGCCGGCGACGAAGCCGATCCGCTGTACGACGAGGCTGTGGCTTACGTCACCCGCAGCCGGCGCGCATCGATCTCGTCGGTGCAGCGCCAGTTCCGCATCGGCTACAACCGCGCCGCACGGCTGGTGGAACAGATGGAAGCGTCGGGTATCCTGTCGTCGATGTCCAAGAGCGGCAGCCGCGACGTGCTGGCGCCGCCGCCACCTGATTAGGCCGTCGGCAGTTTCAGCGACGCAAACGCCTTCCACACGGCGGCCGCCTGTTTTTCCTTGCACGGCATCTGCGCCGCCATATAGCCGCGGATGAAACCTGCCGCCTGTTCCAGCTCGCCGTGCCGTTGCGCCAGTTCCAGCAGCATGGGCGTGCTGCTGGCGGCATCGGTGATCCGGCCTAGGCTGTCCTGCAGGGACGTCAGCCCCTGCAGGTAGCGCTGCATGCGCTTGCCTGGAAAACAGGAAACGAAAAATTCCGCCGGATAACGCGCTTTCTTCACAGCGATGCGCAAGCGGTGGAGCGCCGCCGGGGATATCCGGTTATCCTTGCTCCGGCCTGGATCGCGCTGCAGCAGCTTGCGCTGCCGGGAGCGTATCTTTTCTTCGCCGAATCGCCTGAGCGATCCCGGTTGCACCGCGGCGCCGTCCGCCGCCACCGTTTGCAAGGTCTGCAACCATGACGCCAGCATCAGCATCAGGCGCGAATAGGCTACCGAGCCGATCATGGCGGCCGCATGCCGATGTTGCAGCCGGGCGTGCACCACTGCGCGCTGGCGCAGTTGCTCCAGTTGCGACTCTTCCGGAAACGCATGGGCAATGGCGTGAATCGTTTCATGCGCCAGCACGTCCCAGTCGCGCGCGGCGCCAAGCGCCTTGTTGACGCCCGCCAGTTGCCGCCGCAACGGTTCGGGACAAGCCACCTGCCGCCGGAACATGGCGATGCAGGATTGCAGCCTGCGCAGCCCGACGCGCATCTGATGCAGGCATTCCACGCTGCCGGGGTGATATCCCCTGGCGCCTTCCGCGACAACGCCGGCTTCATTACGCTGCACGTGGGTCATGCAGTTGCGGACGATGGCCTGCACGCCTTCGATGAGGGAGACATGCGGGTCGAAAACGAGCGGCTCGCTCTTCCATATTTCTGCCGGCACCATGTCGCCGGCCGGTTGGCGCAGCGCGAAGCCGCACTCGGCCTTGCTGGCGTTGCAGCCAATGACGGGAATGTCCTCTTGCAAGGCCAGCGCGAAATCGAACAGTTCGCCGGGCTCGCCCGATTTCAGTTCAAGCTCGATTTCGCTGATGACCGTCTGGCGCTCGCCGCTGTCGACGAAACCCTGGTCGAGCGCGAGCTCCACTTCCGCGCCGCGCGGCAGGCGCAGCATCCATGCGGTGCGCCTGAAACTGGTCGTGAACACCTCTTGCAGCCGCGCCGCCAGACCGGGCGCTTCCAGCAGCAGCCGCGCCGCCGGTTCGTCGACCAGCGGCAGCAACGACGCCAGTTCGACTTGCCGGCCTTTGACCGCGCACTCCCATTCATGGCGCTGATGCAGACCCGCATCAACGCGTCCGCCGCCCTTGAGCGTCTGGATCCAGGAACGTCCGAGCTTGCGCACGCGCAAGGCCGCCTGATGCTGCTTCAGGTACAGGTCGGGCGTATCGAAATAGGTGCTGACGAGCTGTTGCGACACCGGTTTGCCGCAGGAAAATTCCTTCAGCAGGCGATGGCGGCGGAACGCGCCGACATCTTCCGGCGCAATAAGCAGTTTGAGTTCGATTTCCATCGCGCCAGTCTACTCCTGCCGCGCATCCTCTGCGAATACGGGCGCGGCGGGCATTATTCCTCTATCATGTCGGACCTCTTCAATTTCCTGCCCGCACCGACTGCTTCTTATGCCAGATACCGTTCCCGACATTGCCGACATCCATGATGAAAATACCGATGAAAATACCGATGCGGCGTCCGCCATCCGGGAACCGCGCCTGTGGCGCGACGAAGGCTGGACCGCGCGCATCATCAAGAACGACGACGATGACGGCTGGGCGGTGGAAATGACGCGCGACGGCGAGCGCGAGCCAACGCTGATCGGACCGTGGACCATGGGGCGCGACAAGAAGAATCCCAAACCGATGGACAAAGCGGCCTTCAACACGCTGGTGAAAACGGCATCGGAATTCCGCCGCCGCAGCGAACAGCAACTGCACGCGCAATTGCACAAGCATGTCATGGTCGACGGCGCGGACGGCGGCATCAAGGTGACGCTGGACATCGTGCCTGACGACGATTTTCCCTATGCCGACCTGAAAGCCTGGGACGATGCCGGAGAACTGCTGGCAAAGGCGCAGGTTGCGCCCAATTTCAAGCTGAGCGCCGAGAGCGCCGCGCGCTGGGTGGAAAGCGGCTATCGCAAGCCGACCTGATCCAATCTTTTGCACCAATAAAAACGGCAGACGCGATGTCTGCCGTTCGATTTTTTATTGTCTGTCCGATCAGACCCGGTAAATCTTTTCTCCGGTCTGGACAATCTTGAATTTGGCGTCCGACAAGGGATCGAGAGCGCGTCCGTCGGCCAGCTTGTAAGTCTTCAGCCCCGGCGGCGCTGCCTTGTCGGCTTCTTCGATCGGCGTCTGGTATACCTCGACGTGATAGGCGCCTCCTGTCTTGCCTTTGGCGTCGAATTTTTCAACCAAATCCATATACATCTCCTCGTGGTGTTCAGTTGGTGGGAATTCAGCTCACTACCGGGGTTAAAGATAGCAGATTTAAACCGCTGTGCCAGCAATGCCGGCGGCTTTCTTTCTGGTGCCCTGCAACATTATTTACAGTGCGGCAACTTGCTGCAGGAAAGATGCCACCAGCCGGCTGTCCTTGCGGTCGGCCAGGCAGTAGAGATACGTGTGCGTACTGACCGGATCGCCGTCGATGCGCAACAGCTTGAGGCGCGGATCGGGCACGAACTCGGCCTCCGACACCGTACCCAGCCCGATGCCGCGCGCCACCGCCTCGCGCAAGGCTTCGCGGCTGCCGATCTCCATCACCACGCGCGGCATGACGTCGGCTTGCTTGAGCACCTTCTCCAGCGCCAGCCGGGTGGTCGATCCCTGCTCGCGCATCACCATCGGCTGGCCGTGCAAATCCTGCAGGCTGACCGAATCGCGTTTCGCGAACGGATGGTCGATATGGGCGAACACCACCACGGCGTGGTCAGCATACGGCACCGCGACAAAACGCGGATCGTCGTTGAAGCTGGCCAGCACGGCCACGTCGGTGACGTAATTTTCGAGATCGGCCATGGTTTCGGCCGAATTACCCATGCGGATCGACAGTTCGACATTGGGAAACTTGCGGCGATAGGCGTCGACCATTTCGATCACATGGAAAGGCCCGACCGCGCCGATCTTGAGGTGGCCGATGTTGAGCACGCCCGAGTTGTACAGCAGGTTGTAGGCGTCCAGTTCGAGTTCGGCGATCTTTTGCGCGATCGGCAACAGGCGCTGGCCGGTGTCGGTCAGGTCGAGACGGCGCCCGCGCCGGTAGAACAGTTCGACGTTGTGCTGGCGCTCCAGCGCCTGCACCTGCGAGGTCAGCGTCGGCTGGCTCACGCCGAGCGTACGCGCGGCGGCGCTAAAGCCGCGATTGCGGGCGACGGCCAGGAAGGCGCGCAGTTGCGAAGGCGTCATCTATAGATTCCATCAATAGGTAATCGTCAATCTCTCGATTATATCGATAACAAGCCGGTCACAATAGCTTCCTATCCTTACGGTCATGAACAACAGCCCGTCCGACCTCAACCGATAGGAGCATCATGAAACGTCTTGCCGCCCTTTTCCGCCCTCTTGCCCTGAGCCTGGGCCTGCTCGCCGCCGCCGCGTCCTTCGCCGCCCAGCCCCCGCAACTCACCGTCGGCCTGATCCCGGCCGAGGATTCGCAAGCCATGCTGGAAAACAGCAAGAAAGTCATCGACAGCCTGCAAGAACAGCTTGGCATGCCGGTCAAGCCTTTCATCGCCACCGACTACAACGGCATCATCGAAGCGCTGCGCTCGAAGAAGCTCGACGTCGCCTACCTCGGCCCGTTCTCCTATGTGCTGGCGACCTCGATCGCCAACGTCGAAGCCTTCTCCGTGGCCGAAACCAAGAAGACCGGCAAGAGTTCCTACAAGAGCCTGATCATCGTGCGCAAGGACAGCGGCATCGATACCGTCGCGCAGTTGAAGGGCCGCACCATGGCCTTCGTCGACCCGTCGTCGGCATCCGGCCACCTGTTCCCGACCGCCGGCCTGCAAAAGCAAGGCATCGAGCCGAACAAGTATTTCTCGCGCGTGATCTTCTCCGGGTCGCATGACGCCAGCATCCTCGCCGTCGCCAACAAAAAGGTCGACGCCGCCGCCGTGGCCGACCGCATCCTCGCCGCCGCCATCGCCAAGGGCGTGGTCAAGCAAAGCGACTTCAATATCGTCTGGACCTCGCCGGACATCCCGGAGTCGCCGATGGTGTGGCGCAAGGACCTCGATCCTGAACTGAAGAAGAAGATCGCCGCCGCCTTCGGCAGCATCAAGAACGTCGAATGGGGCGATCAGGGCGTGCTCAACGGCTTCGTGCCGACCAATGACGCCGCCTACAACGTCGTGCGCGATACCGCCAAGATCCTCAATCTCGACCTCAAGGCCATGAAATGATCCGCATCCGTTCGCTCACCAAGCAATACGGCAGCAATGCCGTGCTGCGCGGCATCGACCTCGATGTCGCTCCCGGGGAATTCCTGGTCGTGCTGGGACCGTCCGGCGCCGGCAAGTCGACCTTGCTGCGCTGTATCAACGGACTGGCGACGCCGACCTCCGGTGAACTGGTGGCGGCCGGATTCGACGCCACGGACATGCGCAACGTGCGCAAGCTGCGCCGACAAGTGGCGTCTTCCAGCATCACAATGTCGTGCCGCGCCTGTCGGTATTGAAGAACGTGCTGACCGGCCGGCTCGGCCAAACCTCGACGCTGAGTTCCATATTGCAGTTGTTCAGCCGCCAGGACATCGCGCTGGCGATGGATTGCCTGCGCCGCGTCGAGCTCGAGCACAAGGCCGGGCAACGCACCGATGCGCTCTCCGGCGGCCAGCGCCAGCGCGTCGGCATCGCCCGCGCCCTGGCGCAGCGTCCGCAGGTGATCCTGGCCGACGAACCGGTCGCCAGCCTCGATCCCAAGACTTCCCGCCTGGTGCTGCAATACCTGCGCGCAGCCTGCCGCGAACTCGGCATCACCGTGGTCTGCAACCTGCACCAGGTCGACTATGCGCGCGAGTTCGGCGACCGCATCGTCGGCCTGTCGGGCGGCAAGCTGGTGTTCGACGGCCGCGGCGATGAATTGCGCGATTCGCATCTCAACCTGATCTATGCCGGCCTGGATCAGGTCAGGGCGCAGGACGATGATTCCCGGATGTCGCGGCAACCCGCCGCCGACATGGCGCTGGAAGGAGCCTTGTCATGAACGTCCCGATGCAGCCCGGCGCGGACCGCGCCAGCTATCACGACTATGTCTGGACCGGTGCCCGTCCGCTGACCCTGCGCGCCTGGCTGCTGTGCATCGCCGCGGTCGCCGCAGCCGCCTTCGTACTGGCCTGGAGCGCGCAAGGCACGCAACTGAGCTGGAGCGAGCTGGCCGACGGCCTGCCGCAGATCGCCGATTTCCTGAGCCGTTCCTTCCCGCCCAACTGGAGCATCCTCGGCAACCTGCTCGGTCCCGCCATCGAAACCATCCAGATCGCCATCTGGGGCACGCTGCTGGGCGTGATCGGCGCAATTCCCGTGTCGTTCCTGGCGGCGCGCAACCTCAACCGCAACCGCGTGGTGTATCAGTCGGTGCGTCAGTTGCTCAATGTCACGCGCAGCATCAATGAGCTGATCCTGGCGCTGGTGTTTGTCTCCGCAGTCGGCCTCGGTCCTTTTCCCGGCGTGCTGGCGCTGGCGTTGCATGGCGTCGGCATGGTCGGAAAATTTTTCGCCGAAAGCATCGAGGAAATCGACGACGGCCCGCTCGAAGCGCTGCGCGCCACCGGCGCCCGTCCGCTGCAGGTGATCGTCTTCGGCGTCTTGCCGCAAGTCGTTACGGCCTGGATCGCCACCGTGCTGTACCGTTTTGAAGTCAACCTGCGCCAGGCCACCGTGCTCGGCATGGTCGGCGCCGGCGGCCTCGGTTTCGAACTGGTCAACAGCCTCAAGCTGTTCAAGTACCAGGACACCGCCACCTGCATCGTCGTCGTCACGCTGATGGTGGTAGCCGCCGACACGCTCTCCAGCCGCTTGCGCCGGATGATCCAGGACGGCCGCAGCAACTAACATTTTTAGCAAAGAAATCCATGTGGAATTATCACAACCCGGTCGCCATCCAGGCCGGCAGCGGCAGCCTGGCGCAATTGCCGACGCTGCTCGACGGCAGGCGCGCCCTGCTGATCACCTTCCCCCAGGCCGCCGCGCTCGGGCTGGAAGCGCGCATCGCGCAACTGCTCGGCCCGCAACTGGCCGGCATCGAAAACGCCGTGCAGCCGAACCCCGACGTCAGTTGGCTGGCGCCCATGTATGAACGCGTCTGGCGCCGACATGCCGACATCGAATGCATCGTCGCCTTCGGCGGCGGCAGCGTGATCGACTGCGCCAAGGCCATGCTGACGCGAACGCCTTCCGGCAACTTCGACGCATTGCTGGCGCATCTGCGCGACGGCGCGCCCTTGTCCGGACGGGACGCGAAGACGCTGATCGCCATCCCGACCACCGCCGGCACCGGCAGCGAAGTCACGCCCTGGGCCACCATCTGGGACGCCGCCGCCGGCAGCAAGTATTCGCTGCACCAGACCTGGACCTGGCCGCATGCCGCCGTCGTCGACGCGCAACTGATGCTGAGCCTGCCGCACGACATCACACTGGCCAGCGGCCTCGACGCGCTCTCGCATGCGCTGGAATCGATCTGGAATGTCAACCGCAATCCGGTCTCGGCCAGTCTCGCCGCAGCCGCGGCGCGCAGCGTCGTCGAGACGCTGCCGGAACTGCTGCGGCGTCCGGGCGACCTGGCCTTGCGCGAACGCATGGCCAGCGCCGCGCTGCAGGCCGGGCTGGCGTTTTCCAACACCAAGACCGCGCTGGCGCATTCGCTGTCCTACGACATCACGCTGCATCACGGCGTGGCGCACGGCATCGCCTGCTCGTTCTCGCTGCCGCATGTCATGGCGCTGGCGTTCGGCAGCGACGCCGCCGTCGACGCCCTGCTGCTGGACATCTTCGGCGCCGTCGACGAACAGGAAGCCATCGACAACCTGTCCGGCTTCCTCGAACGCCTCGGCGTCAGCACCGATCCCGCGCACTACGGCATCGCCGAGGCCTGGGACACGCTGGTGCAGCGCGCCCTGCAAGGGCCGCGCGGGCGCAATTTCATTGCCGCAATCCACTCCTGACTTTCTGACCCGTAAAGGAATCTCCATGACACGCCCACTTCATGCCCCCATCGACCTGGAAGCCGTGATCTTCGACTGGGCCGGCACGCTGGTCGATTTCGGCTCGCTGGCGCCGACCCAGATCTTCGTCGACGCCTTCAAGAGTTTCGACATGCACATCACGCTCAAGCAGGCGCGCGGCCCCATGGGACTGTCCAAGTGGCAGCACATCCGCACCCTGCTCGATAATCCCGACGTCGCGCGCCAGTGGCAGGAACGCCACGGCCATGCGCCGGCCGATGCCGACGTCGACGCCATCTATGCCCGCTTCATGCCGATGCAGATCGCCAAGGTCGGCGCATACTCGCAAGCCATCGCCGGCGCGGCCGAGACGCTCGCCTGGCTGCGCGCCAAGGGCCTGAAGATCGGCTCCTGCTCCGGCTATCCGCGCCAGGTGCTGGACGTGCTGCTGCCGCTGGCCGCCGCCGAAGGCATCGCGCCCGACCACGTCGTCGCCGGCGACGAACTGGCCACAGGCGGCCGCCCCGGCCCTTACATGGCGCTGGCCAACATGCTGGCGCTGAAGATCGGCGACGTTGCCGCCTGCATCAAGGTGGACGACACCATCCCCGGCATCGAGGAAGGCATCCATGCCGGCATGTGGACCGTCGGCGTATCGCTGTCCGGCAACGAGGTCGGCTGCACCGGCGCCGAACTGGCGCAACTGACGCCGGAACAGGTCAAGGCGCTCAAGGCGCTGGCGGAAATGCGCCTGCGCGAAGCCGGCGCACATTACGTCATCGATTCGGTCGCCGACTTGCCGGCGGTGGCTGAAAAAATCGCCGGCCGCCTCAAAGCCGGCGAACGTCCCTGACGCCGGTGGGCGTAGCCACTGGGAGCGGCGTACAATAACGCCGCTTGATCCGATAAAAACATAACCAGAACACCCAGTGGCAGCTTACATTTTCGTCTTGCTCGTCGGACTCGTCGCCGGCATGGTCAGCGGCGTCATCGGCACCGGCTCCTCCATCATGCTGCTGCCGGTGCTGGTCTTCAACTTCGGCCCGAAACAGGCGGTGCCCATCATGGCGGTGGCTGCCGTGATGGCCAACCTGGCGCGCGTGCTGGCCTGGTGGCGCGTGGTCGACTGGCGCGCCTTCCTGGCCTATGCGATCACCGGCGTGCCTGCCGCGGCACTGGGCGCGCGCACCCTGCTCCAGTTGCCGGCGCATTTCATCGACATCAGCCTGGGATTATTCTTCCTCGCCATGATCCCGTTCCGGTATTGGCTCAAAAAGCGCAATTTCACCGTCCGGCTGTGGCAGTTGTCGCTGGCCGGCGCCGTCATCGGCTTCCTGACCGGCATCGTGCTGTCGACCGGGCCGCTGAGCGTACCGGTATTCAGCGCTTACGGCCTCAGCAGAGGCGCCTTCCTCTCCACCGAAGCGGCCAGTTCGCTGGTGCTGTACGTGAGCAAGGTGCTGACCTTCCGCGAACTCGGCGCGATGCCGCTGTCGGTGTTCCTGCAAGGGCTGCTGGTGGGCGGCTCCCTGATGGCCGGCACCTTCGTCGGCAAGGTCTTCGTCATGAAGATGAGCGAAGCCAATTTCCAGCACCTGCTCAATCTGCTCCTGCTGGTGTCGGGTTTGTCCCTGCTGTGGGCGGCGGCGTATTGACCACTGACCTATTGACCGGCGGATCCACAACATCGGGCGCAATTCCTCGCTTTGCCTTATCCTTGCCGGACCATCCGGTTAACACCTCACCGTAGTCAAGAAACAAGGAAATCATCATGCCCAAAAAAGAAGAGAAACTGGATCCGGAAACCGAAGCACTGATCAAATGGTGCACCGAGGTCGAAAAGTTCCTCGTCAAAGGCGGCGCAACGCTGGCCCAGGCGCAGGAACATATCGAAGAAGAGGTGGAATGGTTTACCGATCTGTTCTATGACGGCCTGACGCCGGAAGAAGCCGCCAAGGAAGCGCTGAACTGACTCCGGTTCATATCATTTCCCAGCCGTAGCCCGAATGCCGTTCAGTCAAGTTTAAAAAGCTCCTTGCTGAATTATCAGTCCACCACCACCGTCGTCCTGACGAAAGTCAGGACCCAGCGTCGCATTGGACGTCTGCAAAACACCGGGCGCCAGCGTTCGCCAGGACGGCGGCCGTGGAAATGGCACTACAGCGGTAGCCCCTATTTCCCCTCTTCATCGCCCTTTCCCTCCCTTCCGACACCTCGCCGAAGGAAACCGGTTTTGCGCGACACCCCCTCGCAACAACTCGTTTTTTGAGAGTTTTCTCATATAAATGAGAGTTAAGAATCGTCAGAATGGCATCACTGCTTAAGCACAAACACAGAGCGCTGAGGCACAAGACTTCTTATCCATTCTTAACTTTTCGAGGAAACGATCATGAACAAACAAGTCGCCCAGCTCTCCGCCCTGGCTGCTTCCCTGCTGGTGTCTTTCGCCGCCCACGCCGCCGACACCGCCGAACTCAAGGTCAAGGGCGTCATCCGTCCTTCGGCCTGCACCCCAAGCTTCACCGGCACCAACGTCGTCGATTACGGCACCATCTCCGCCGCCAAAGACCTCAACCCGTCGAGCGCCACCGTCCTGAGCGAGAAGACCGTTCCCCTGACCATCACTTGCGATGCCGATACCAAAGTTGCCGTGCATGCAATCGATAACCGCGCAACCTCGGTCGTCGCCGGCATCGCCGCGAACATCGGCGCCGGTGTGACCGATGCCCAGGCTTTCGGCCTGGGTACGGTCGCAGGCACCAGGATCGGCGCCTATGCCTTGCGTCTGATTCCCGGCTCCGTCAACGCCACCGCCGCCAGCGGTACGGCTTCCACTCCTGACGTGCTGGCTGACGCCACCAACAGCAACGCCTGGATCAAGTCCGCTGCCGGACGTTTCAATGCCGACGGTACTGCCCGCCAGTCGTTCACGACAGCCGGCACTTCGACACCTGTCGGTTACAAGACCATCACCGGCTCCATCGGCGTCCAGGCTGTCATCGACAAGAGCGCCAACCTGCCGCTGACCCAGAGCATCGACCTCGACGGTCTGGCAACCATTGAAGTGCAGTACCTGTAAATTTCTTTGACCTCCCGGTAGTCCCTTCAGCCTGTCTCGTTCAAGAGACAGGCTTTTTTTCGCACAATGCCTCGAACAACGGCGAGACGGCATCCGCGATCCGCTCCAGGCTTTGTTCGCGCAATTGGTTGAGATCGACGGCATCGACGCCGTCCAGTCCCGCCCATTTCAACAATGCGGCAAACGCCTGCGGCGTGTCGAACATGCCATGCAGATAACTGCCGAGGATCTGATCGTCCGCCGATCGCGCGCCTTCCGGGCTGCCGCCGATCACGAATGCGGGACGCTGCAACGCCGCGCCGTCGGACACGCCCATATGGATCTCATAGCCGCTGACCGCCGCTGCGCCGTCGCCGAAAGCGCAATGCCCCGCGACTTGCAGCAATTGCTTGCGTTGTGTCAGTTCCGTGCTCATGTCCAGCAGGCCGAGTCCCGCCATGCCGCCAGGCGCGCCTTCCACGCCGTGCGGATCGTCGACGCTGGCGCCCAGCATCTGGAAGCCGCCGCAAATGCCGATGAGCTTGCCGCCATAGCGCAAATGCCTGCGGATGGCCTCGGGCCAGCCTTGCTGCTTGAGCCAGGCAAGGTCGTTGCGGGTGTTTTTACTGCCCGGCAAAACAATCAGGTCGGCCGCCGGAATCGGCTGGCCCGGGCCGACGAAGCGCAAGTCGACATCCGGATGTGCGCGCAACGCGTCGAAATCGGTATGGTTGCTGATGCGCGGCAACACCGGCACGATCACGCGAAACCTGCCCTTGGCGCTCTGGCTCGACGCGACGGCGTCTTCGGCGTCCAGGTGCAGGCCGTGCAGATACGGCAGCACCGCCAGCACCGGTTTGCCGGTGCGCTCTTCCAGCCAGTCCAGTCCCGGTTGCAACAGGCTGATGTCGCCGCGAAAGCGATTGATCACGAAGCCGATCACGCGTTTCCGCTCGCTCGCGGAGAGGCAGTCCAGCGTACCGATCAGATGCGCGAACACGCCGCCGCGGTCGATGTCCGCCACCAAGACCACCGGACAATCGACCGCTTCGGCGAAGCCCATGTTGGCAATGTCGCGCGCGCGCAGGTTGATCTCGGCCGGGCTGCCGGCGCCTTCCACCAGCACCACGCCGTATTGCGCGCGCAGGCGATGGTAAGACGCCAGCACCGCTTCCATGGCGCTGGTCTTGTAGCGGTGGTAATCGCGCGCGTTCATGTCGGCGCGCACCTTGCCGTGCACGATCACCTGCGCGCCGGTGTCGCTGGACGGTTTCAGCAGCACCGGGTTCATGTCGGTGTGCGGGGCGATGCCGGCGGCCTGCGCCTGCAAGGCTTGCGCGCGGCCGATTTCGCCGCCGTCGCCGGTGACCGCGCTGTTCAGGGCCATGTTCTGCGGCTTGAACGGCGCCACCTTGATCCCTTGCCGGTGCAGCAGGCGGCACAGCGCGGCGACCACGGTGCTTTTACCGGCGTCGGAGGTCGTGCCCTGCACCATCAATGTGTGGAACGGAAACTCGCGATCAGCCACGCGACACCTTTTCCCTCGCCATGCCCGACATCTCGAACCAGCCGAGCAAGGCTGCGCGCAGGTCGCGCCAGCCTTGCTCGTTCGGCGGCAGACCGATGCGGATGCCGCCGGCGCCGCGCATGAACAGCCGCACCCAGATGCCCTGCTGCGCCATCCAGCTATGAAAGGCCGCCGCCGCCGGCTGCGGCCACCATTGATAGAGCGCGCTGCCGCTGGAGCGGATGCCGCATTCGGCCAGCAGGGATTGCAGCCGCTCGCCTTCGTCCAGCAACCGCGCGCGCATGGCCCGCTGCCAGGTAATGTCGGTCAGCGCCGCCATGCCGATCTGTTGCGCAGGGCCGCTGACCGACCAGGGACCGAGCCAGTCGCGCAAAGCGTGCAGGATGGTCTCGTGGGCGGCGACAAATCCCAGCCGCAGGCCTGCCAGACCGAAGAACTTGCCGACCGAGCGCAGCACGATCAGGCCGGGATGTTTGCCGGCATGGGCGGCGACGCTTAGCGCCGGCACGGTGTCGCCGAACGCCTCATCGACCACCAGCCAGCCGCCGCGTTCCGCCAGATGCCGCGCCCAGGCGAGCAAGGTATCGGGTTCGACGCTGGCGCCGGTCGGGTTGTTGGGATTGCAGATCACCATGACGTCGCAAGCCCCCACCGCCGCCGGCAAATCCGCATAGGCAATCTCGCGCACGGCATGCCCTGCCCGCGTCCAGCGATGCGCGTGTTCGGCATAGGCGGGCGCTGCGACGGCCACGCGCGACACGCCGGCGTCGCCCAGGCGCAATTGCGGCAAGGCCTGGATCGCCGCCTGCGTGCCGGATACCGGCAGCATGGTGGACGCGCCGTAGTAGTCGCAAGCGGCGGCGACCAGTTCCGCGCTCGGTTCCGGCAGCCGGTGCCAGGCATCGGCGCGCAGGACCGGCGCGGGATAAGGATGCGGATTGATGCCGGTCGACAAGTCCAGCCAGTCGGCGCGCGCAATGCCGTAACGGATCACGGCGTCGTTGAGGTTGCCGCCGTGTTCAAGCATACAAGCCTCCGAACGCGGCAATGCAGGACGCCAGCAGCATCACGGTCAGCCACAGCATGACGCTGCGCGACACCAGTTTCCAGGCGCGTGCGATGTCGCCGGCGACGGCGTCGCGGCCGATGCCGAGCGACGGGCGTTGTTCAACCGCGCCGTCGTAGATCGCCGCGCCGCCCAAGGTCAGGCCGAGCGCTCCGGCGCCCGCCGACATCACCGGACCGGCGTTGGGACTGCTCCATGCCGGCGCCTGCGTTCGCCAGCAAGCGCGCGCCTGGCGCCAGTCGCCGAGCAAGGCGTAAGACCAGGCCGTCAGGCGCGCAGGCATCCAGTTGAGCGCGTCGTCGATGCGCGCCGCCGCGCAGCCGAACGCCAGGAAACGCGGCGTGCGGTAACCCCACATGGCATCCAGCGTGTTGGACAGGCGAAACAGCAGTGCGCCCGGGCCGCCCGCCACAGCGAACCAGAACAAGGTGCCGAACACGGCGTCGTTGCCGTTTTCCAGCAGTGATTCGACGGCGGCCTTGGCCAGATCGGTTTCCTGCGAGGCGCCGGTGTCGCGGCTGACGATGCGTCCCGTCAGTCGACGCGCAGCCGCCAGGTCGCCCGATTGCAGGGCGCGCGCAATCGGCATCGCGTGGTCATGCAAACTGCGCAGGCCGAGGCAGAAATACAGCAGCAACACATGCCAGGCAGCCGCCAGCCAGAGCGATCGCTGCGCCAGCAGCAGCGTGATCCAGCACGACAGCGCTGCCGGCGGCAGCACCGCCAATGTCCATGCCAGCGCGCCGCGCCCGTAGCTGCCCCGGGAACGGTTGAAAATACGCTCAAGCAGATTCGCATAACGGCCGAAACCGACCAGCGGATGCCAGCGCGGCGTTTCGCCGAGCAGCCGGTCGATTGCCACCCCCGCCGTCATCAGCAAGGCCAGCAGCGCCAGATCGATGCCGCTCAGCATGCGCGTCCTTTCAGCTCCAGCGGCAAACCGGCGGCGACGAACTGCACGCGTTCGCAGATCGCCGCGACCGCCTGGTTGAGGCGTCCGGCCTCATCGACGAACCAGCGCGAGACCGCGCCTTGCGGCACGATGCCCATGCCGACTTCATTGGACACCAGCACTACCTCGCCTTCGACTTGCGCCAGGACTTGCAGCAGGCGCGCGCGCTCCACGGCAAAGCGCGGCGGCGGCTCTACCTCGCCGACCTCGGGGTAGTCCCGGTTTTCCGAAAACAGCAGGTTCGACAGCCACACCGTCAGGCAATCAACCAGCACCACATTGCCGGACGTGCTGCAGCGGGCGATGGCGTCGCCCAGCGCGAGCTGCTCTTCCACGGTTTCCCAATCGGCATGGTGCGCGCCGCGCTGCCGCCGGTGCGCGGCAATGCGCGCCGCCATCTCGTCGTCGCCGATTGCGGCCGTGGCGATATACGTCACCGGCTTGCCGGCGGCGGCGGCCAATCGTTCCGCCTGGGCGCTCTTGCCCGAACGCGCGCCGCCGAATATCAAAGTGCGCTGATTCAAAATACCCTCGCTCATTCCTTGTTTTCCTTGTTGCCCCATAGGTCGCTGTACACCAGATCGTCCAGCGATTGCCGCGCCGCCCAGCCTTCCTGCTCCAGCATGGGACGCGCATAAAATTCCCTGACATGGCCCAGGCAGATCACCGCCACCGGCCGCGCGCCCGCCGGCATCGCCAGCAAGGCCGCCAGCTTGTCCGCGTCGAACAGCGACACCCAGCCCATGCCGATGCCTTCGGCGCGCGCCGCCAGCCACATGTTCTGGATCGCGCAGGCGACCGAGGCCAGATCCATCTCCGGCAAGGTGCGGCGGCCGAACACATGACGCTCGCGGCCATCCATCAGCGCAGCCACCAGTACTTCGCCGCATTCGCGGATGCCTTCGACCTTGAGTCGCATGAATTCGTCTTCGCGCTCGTTCAATGCCTGCGCGGTCAGGATGCGTTCCTGTTCCACCAGCGCATGAATGGCGTTGCGCCTGTCCCTCTCCGCAATGCGGATGAAACGCCAGGGCTGCATGAAGCCGACGCTGGGACCGAGGTGCGCCGCCTGCAGCAGGCGGCGCAGCAACGCGGGATCAATCGTGTCCGGGAGGAAATGACGGATGTCGCGCCGCTCCGCGATGACGCGGTAGACGGCGTCGATGTCCGGCTGGCTGTAACGATGACTCATACCGCCTCCGTCTGCGGCAGGAACAGGGCCGCCGCCGCTTGCGGCGACGATGCGAAATAGGCATGCAGATAGGTCGCCGTGACGCCTTGCGCACGATACACGCGTTCGCCGTCGGACGTATCGTAGAGGCGCTCGCCGATAAAGGCCGCCGCCATCGCCGTGACCGTCGTCGAATAATGGAAGGTATGGCAGCGCAGCTTGCCCTGCGGCATGGCGACGGTCTGGTAACCCAGCCCCTGCAGGCGCCGCTGCATGACTGCCTGCCCGGACAGAATGCCGAGCAGGCGCGCGCGTTTGCCGTCCTTGTCGGTCAGGCTGTCGAGCAGGTACAGCAAGCCGCCGCACTCCGCATACAGCGGCTTGCCGGCGGCGCAATGGTCGCGCAACGATTGCCCCATGGCAACATTGCCCTCCAGTTCCTGCAGATGCAATTCGGGATAGCCGCCCGGCAAATACACGCTATCGGCCGGCGGCAGCGCCGCATCGTGCAACGGTGAAAAAAATGCCAGTTCCGCGCCGAGCCGCCGCAGCAAATCGAGATTGCCTGGATAGATGAAGGAAAACGCCCGGTCACGCGCAACGGCAATGCGCCGGCCTTGCAGCAGCGCCGCCAACGGCGTCGCATCCTGTCCCGGCGCGGCAAACGCCACCGGCGCCGGCATGCGCGCCAGTTCGGTGACGCCGATGGCCGCCGCGGCCGCATTGATGCGCTGGTCGAGGTCGGCGACTTCCGCCGCCGGCACCAATCCGAGATGGCGCTCCGGCAACGCGAACTGCAGGTCGCGTGGTATCCCGCCCAGGTAGTCGACGCCGTGCGGCATGCCCTGGCGCAGCATCTCTTCGTGGCGCGTGCTGGCGACACCGTTGGCCAGCACGCCGATCAGAGGAAAGCCAGGACGGTAATGCGCCAGCCCGTAGCCGATCGCTCCCAGCGTCTGCGCGACGCCCGCAACATTGACCACGGCGGCGGCCGGCAGCTTCAGCAATTCGGCCAGATCGGCGCTGCACGGCTCGCCGTCGAACAGGCCCATCACGCCTTCCACCAGGATCAGGTCGGCCTGTTGCGCGGCTTCGTGCAACAGGCGACGGCATTCCGCCACGCCCATCATCCACAGATCGAGCTGATACACCGGATTGCCGCTGGCGCGCTCGAGGACAGTCGGATCGAGGAAATCCGGCCCGGTCTTGAACACCCTCACCTTGCTGCCCTGCGAGCGATGCCAGCGCGCGAGCGCCGCCGTCACGGTGGTTTTGCCGTGATGGGAGCCGGGCGCGGTAATGAACAGCGCCGGGCAATGCGCCGACGGGCCGGACGATGCGGTCTGCATGATCAGAACTCCACGCCCTTTTGCGCCTTGATGCCCTGCTCCTTGTAAGGATGCTTGAGCGGGCGCATTTCGCTGACCAGGTCGGCCTGGTCGATCAGCGCATCGGGCGCGTGACGGCCGGTGACGACGATATGCAGCATCTCGCGGCGCGCGGCAAAGACGTCCAGCACCTCCTGCAAATCGAGGTACTGGTATTTGAGGACGATGTTCATCTCGTCGAGGATCACCATGTCGTAGGACGGATCGCGGATCATGCGCACCGCTTCGGTCCAGCCGCGAGCGGCGGTCTGCATGTCGGCATCGCGGTCTTGCGTGTCCCAGGTGTAGCCGGCGCCAACCACATGGAAATCGCAATTAGCATGGCCGCCGAGGAAATCGCGCTCGGCGCTGTACAAGGCGCCCTTGATGAACTGCACCACGCCCAGCTTCATGCCGTGGCCGAGGATGCGCATGCCCATGCCGAAAGCGGCGCTGGACTTGCCCTTGCCGGTGCCGGTGTTGACGATCAGCAAGCCTTTTTCCTTTTGCGCGGCGGCTTTCTTTTTTTCGAAGCCTTCCTTGTGGCGCTGGGTCATGCGCTTGTGCGATTCGGGGTCGGTTTTCATGGCTGTTCTTTCTGTCTCTACTTCCAGTGTGTACCAGTCAGCGCGGAAAGCAAGGCTGCCACCTTGCTGCGGCTCGGGTGATAGCCGATGAAGACCAGTTCCGACTTGTCGGTTTCCCTGTTCTCACTGGCAGAGTCGGCCGCATCTGCATTAATCGTCACGCGCGTGCGCACGCCCTGCACCAGTTGCGCGCGCTTGCCGTCCAGCGTGCGCACGAAGCCCTTGGTGCGCAGGATAGGCTCGCTCCTTGCCGCCTCGGCGATGGCCTGCTTCAATTTTTCCGCCGGTTGCGGCGAGTGACTGCGCAGCGTGAACGACAGCCAGCCCGGGTCTTGTTCGTGGAAATGCTTGTGCGTCGCCAGCCCGTGGCTGTGCGCGCCGAGACCCGAATGCGAATGGCCGTTGAGACGTCCCTGGTCGGTCAGCACGCTGGCATCCGCGCCGGGCATGCGCACATGCGTGTAGGTGTTTTGCCCCGTGTGCTGGTGCGCCTGCAAGGTCGGCTGATGCAGCCGCAGGCCGAGCGCCAGCCGGATGTCGAGTTGCGCCTTGCCGGCCAGTTCCAGGAAACGCACATTCGGCGCACACGCGCGCACGCGCTGCTCTGCATCCAGCAATTGCGCTTCATCCAGCGCGTCGATCTTGTTGAGCACGACGACGTCGGCATATTCAAGCTGGCGCCCGAAGATGTCCGCGACTGCCATATCGGCTCCGCGCTCCGCGTTGCCTTGTGTAAAACGGTTGTCCAGCAGCAAGGGCGTATCGACCACCGCCAGCGTGGCATCGAGGATGAAATGCGCGGCCAGTTCCGGCGTTTGCAAGCTTTCCATGACGGCCGTCGGCAAAGCCAGTCCCGAGGTTTCGATCAGTACATGATCGATCTGCGCACGACGCGCCGCCAGCGCCAGCATGGTCGGCACAAACCGCTCGTCTCCACCGTAGGCGATCAGGCCGTAAGAAAAGTCGTGGATGCGCACCTGTTCCAGGTCGTCCGCGCTGGCGCGCATCAGGTCGCCGTCGATCGTCGCCTCGCCGAACTCATTGATCAGCAGGGCGAGCCGGCGCGTCTGGCGGCGCTGCACCAGGCTGCGCAGCAAGGTCGTCTTGCCGGCGCCGAGGAAGCCGGTGACAACCGTGACGGGAATGCGCTGCGACTGCATCATGCCTGCTTGCTTTGCGGCAGCCAGCGCTGCACCTGCGCGCAAGCATCGTCCAGATTATCCGTCTGCACCGGATAAGCCAGCGCCGGACGGCGCACCGTCAGCAGCGCAATGCCCAGCGCCCTGGCCGCCTCCGCCTTGGCGCGATAACCGCCGGCGTCGCCGGAATCCTTGGTGACGACGCAATCGATGTTCCAGTCGCTCCACAAGGCCTGGTTGAACGCCTGCGAAAACGGTCCCTGCATCGCGCAGATGCGGCTGCGCGGAATACCGAGATCGATGGCGCGCTGGATGAATTCCGGCTCGGCGGTCACGCGCACGAACCATTGCTTCCTGTCCGCGCCCGGCGCCTGCAAAAAGGCGGCGATGTCCTTGGAACCGGTGGCGAGGAAGATGCGTTCGCTGCTGGCGATTGCCCGTTCCGCGGCCTGTTCCATCGACTCGCACACCTGCGCGTCGCTGTCGGCGATGCCGCTCGGGCGCTCATAGCGCAGATATGGAATGCCGAGGCTGTGCGACAGGCCCATCAGTTGCTGCGACATCAGCGTGGCGTAAGGATGCGTGGCGTCGACCAGCACGCGCGCCTCGTGCCGCAGCAAGGCCTGCTTGCGCGCTTCGACGCCCTGGCGCCCGGCCCAGACCGCGACGTCGGGACAATCCTGCAAGGCCAGCTCGCCGCCGTATTCGGTCGCGGTCGACACCACCACCCGATGGCCTTGCTGCGCAAGTTGCCGCGCCAGCGCGTTGCCGTCGCCGGTGCCGGCGAACACCCATACCGCCTGCGACGGCAAGGCGGGTTCTTCCGTTGCGGCTTTCGATTCGTCGCGCCAGTCGTTATAGCCGCGCGGCGTGAAGATGTAGCCGCGCTTGCGCCGGGTAAAACGGTTGCCGATGACGATGCTGGTCAGCATGTCGAACTGCAATGACGGCAATTCGTCGAGGCGATGGATGCTGACTTGCTGGCCGGGGCGATAAGCATTCCTGACCACGCCGCACAGGGTATGCGGCGCCTTCGATTCCAGCATCAGCTTGAGGATGCGATAGACGCCTTCCTGGCGACCGGCGCTTTGCACGTTGTACAGCACGCAGGCGAGATCGGCTTGCGCGATGTGGCGCGCGCGGTTCTCTATCCACTCCCACGGACACAGCAGGTTCGACAGGCTCAGCGTGGCGAAGTCGTGCGACAGCGGCGAACCCAGCAGCGATGCGCAGGCGTTGGCCGATGTCACGCCGGGGATGACGTTGACTTCATAGTCGTCATCCTCGCGCATTTCGTCGAAGGCCAGCGCCGCCATCGCGTAGATGCCGATGTCGCCGCTCGAAATCAGCGCCACCTTCGCGCCGTCGCGCGCCTTCTCGATCGCCAGCAGGGCGCGTTCGCGCTCCTGCGTCAGCGGCGGCGTATGGATCTGCTTGCCTTCGATGTGCGGCGCGATCCAGCGCAGGTACAACTCGTAAGCCACGATCACGTCGCTGTCGCGCACCGCGGCCACGGCGCGCGGCACGATCAGGTCTTCAAAGCCGGGGCCGACCGAGACCAGGTTCAATACGCCACTCATTGCATCGCTTTCTTTTTCATTGTTCGCCCGCCCGCATATCCTTGTCAGGCAGGCCGATATCTTCCACCACCGCCACCGTCACGCCTTCGAGCGCCGTCTTCGGCAAGGCCAGTACGCCGCGCGAACTGGCGATCAGGGCGCAGGGTTCGCACACGCCATCGACGCCGACATTCTTTTGCACCCATTCCGATGGCGCCGTGACCCAGCCGCGCGCCGCGACATCGGACGCCGCGATCACCCGCAGTGGCAATTCGTTGGTGGCGCAAAAGGTCAGCAAGCCGGGTTCTTCCGCCTTCAGATCGATGGTCGCCACTTCGCGCACATCGCCGATCTGCCGCCCCAACAAGGCCAGCGCATGCGTCACGGCGGCGGCGATTTTTTCCGCCGGCGTGTTCTTGCGGCAACCGATGCCGAGCACCAGCGGCTTCAACGCCTCGGTCGCGGTCGTCACCACCGGCACCGCGCCGACGACATTGGCGACGCGATACGCCAGCCGGTTGCCGCCGCCTTCATGACCGCCCAACAACGACACCGCAAAGCGCCCGGCCTCATCGAGCAGCACCACCGCCGGATCGGTCTGCTTGTCCTGCGGCAAACCTTCGAGGAAGCGCACCGCCACGCCGCTGGCCGCCAGCATGACCCATTGGCCCTGATGGCGGTAAGAGGCGCGGAATTGCTGCTTCTGCGGAATGCCGGCATTAAGCCAGGGCCGGTACAGCGTACCGCCCAGTTGTCCTTGCAAACGCGCCGCCAAGGCCTCGCACTCGGACCGCACCAGCCAGATGCCAAGGTTGTTTGCCTGCGTGTTTTGCACTGGATTGCTCATGATCGGACCTCATGTACGGTAGCGGAAATTTCCGCGGGCTCTGGCTTGTCTTTGTTCTTCTTCACCACGCGGAACAGATGCGTGAAATCCTTGGAATACAAACTCGACTCGACCTGCGCGCCCTTGTCCAGCGCCGCGCCCACCAACATCATCGTGGTCAGGTTCCAGGCGCCGCGCCTGGTCTCTTCGAGCACAGTGGCCAGCGTGCCCTGGTAGACGCGCTGATCGGGCCAGGTGGCGCGATAGACCAGCGTGACCGGCGTGCTGTCGGGATAATGCAGGCGCAGGTCGGCGACGATCTTCTTCAGGTGTGGCCCCGACAGGAAGATGCACATGGTCGCTTGATGTGCCGCCAGGCGCGCAATCGATTCCAGCTCCGGCACCGCCGAGGCGCGGCCGGAAACACGCGTCAGGATCACGGTCTGCGACACTTCCGGCTTGGTCAGTTCGGCCGTGACCGCCGAGGCGGCGGCGGTGAACGACGATACGCCGGGCACCACTTCATAGGCGATCCCGAGCGCGTCGAGGCGACGCATCTGCTCGGCCGTCGCGCCGTAAATCGCCGGATCGCCCGAATGCAGGCGCACGACGTCGATATCTTGCGCTTGGGCGCGTTCGTAGCAAGCCTGCTGCTGTTCCAGGTCGAGTTGCGCGGTGTCGATCATCTCGGCGTCGTGGCGGCAGTGCCGGAGCATCTCCGTCGGCACCAGCGAACCGGCATACAACACCATCCGCACGTCGCCGAGCAGCCTGGCGCCGCGCAGCGTGATCAGGTCGGGAGCGCCGGGACCGGCGCCTACGAAATATACCTTCATGTCCGATGCCTCTTTTCCAATGCGGTCTTGCGAATCAGCATGGTGGCCAGGTAGCCGCTCACGGCATGGTCCCGCTCGCCTGCTTCGAGTTCGCTTAAATCGTTCGCCAATACTTCGCCATCCAATCCGATGCGCCGGGCGAAGGCGCAATGTCCGGCGATGCCCATTTCCTTGAGCAAGGCCAGCACCCACGGCAGGCGCGCGCCGATCTTCATCAGCACCACGATGTCGTGGGTCTCGATCTCGCGCTGCAAGCCGGCCGGATCGTCCGGGCACGGCAGGATCAACGTGCGCTCCTTGCCCACGCCCAGCGGCCAGTCCAGCGCGGCTGCCGCCGAGGCATAGCTGGTGATGCCGGGAAAAGTCCGGTGCGGAAACTCCGGCAACAAATCGCGCAGCGCCGCCAGCACATAACCGTAAGTCGAATACGTCAGCGTGTCGCCGATGGTCAGGTAAGCGACGCTGCGTCCGGCCTGCAATTCGGCGGCGATGCCTTGCGCCAGTTGCGCGTAATGTTCGCGCAGGACGTTGCGGTCGGGGTCCATGTTGAACTCGATTTCGCGCAGGCGGTCGGTCGCGATGGCGACACCTTCGAGACATTGCAGCGCGACCGAAGTATCGGCGCTCCTGGCGCGCGGCACGTAAATCAGGTCGGCCTGCTGCAAAGCCTGCATGGCCGCCAGCGGCAGATAGCCCGCCGGGCCGGGACCGACGCCGATGCCCCAGAATATGCCCGGCTTCATACCCGACCTCCCAGCAGGTTGCCGTCGAGGTCGAACAAACGCACCTCGACGCGCCTGACCGAAGGCACGCGCGCCTGCGCCAGCGCGGCGATGCGCGCTTCGATGGCGCGCCATAGCGCGGCGACGGCAGCGGCCGCGCCCGGTTCGTTCCTGAGATGTTCGATTGCTGCCTCCACGGTGTTTGCACTTTCTATCCCGGCGATCAGCGCGCCGGAGAATCCCAGTTCGGTCGCCAGTTCCGCCGCCACGCGGGCCACGCCGCCCATCGCCATATTGCTCTTGCCGGAATGCGTATCCCATACGCCGTCCAGCACCTTGGCCAGCTTGCCGGGATGTCCTGCCAGCCATAACACCTCCAGTTCGCCGCCCTGCTCGGCCAACGCCGCTTGCGTGAAGTCGAGCGCGTCGCCGAGGAAATTGGCGATCTGCACCGAGCGTGCTTCCGGCAAGCCCAATTCATCGCGCGCGAAAGTCCGACCGATCTTGCCGGGCAAATAGGCCACGCTGGCGGCAATGCCGTTTGGCCGACTCTCATCGGCCAGGGCGACGCGGATATACACCTCGATCGACGCAATCCACGACGCCAGCGACATCGGCTCGACGATGCCCGAGGTGCCCAGAATCGAAATGCCGCCGACAATCCCGAGGCGCGGATTGAAGGTCTTCCGCGCGATCTGTTGGCCGTCTTCGCAACCGATGGCGAGATCGAAACCGGTTTCGCCCTGCATATGCAATTCTTCCAGCACCTCCGCCACCGCCAGCCGCATCATCCGGCGCGGCACCGGGTTGATCGCCGGTTCGCCGACCGCCACGCGCAAGCCCGGCCGGGTCGCGGTACCGACGCCGGACGCCGCCAGGAAGCGGATCTCTCCGGCATCGTTGCGCGCCACCTCGGCGAAAATCGTCGCGCCATGCGTGTTGTCGGGATCGTCGCCGCCGTCCTTCAATACTTCCGCGCGCACGCGCTTGTCGTCGCCCGCATCGAGCCACTGCACGTCCTGTATCGGCACCACCAAGTAATGCCTGCCGTCCGGCAGGCTCACTTCGGCCTTGTCGATCCTTGCCCCGCGCAACAGCATGGTCAATGCCGCCTTCACGGCAGCGGTGGCGCAACTGCCGGTCGTCCGGCCGCGCCGCAGGCCGTTCGGGGCCGGCACGGCGAGGTCGAATTCGGCGCGTTCAAGTTCGTGCATTTTCTTGCGCTGCTTCCTGTTCCGCCTGCGGCCTTGCGATCACCTGCGCGATGGCGTCGATCATCAGCGCATTGACCACCGTCGCCGCCCACGGCGAACCGCCGCGCGTGCCGCTGTTGGTGATGCGCGGCACTTGCAGGCAGCGGCGCAGGTCGTCCTTGCTTTCGCGCGTACCGACAAAACCGACCGGCAGGCCGATCACCAGTTGCGGCCGCCAGCCGTGCTCGCGGATCAGGCGCGTGGTTTCGGCAATCGCGGTCGGCGCATCGCCGATGGCGAGGATGATGTCGTTGCCGAATTTTTCCCATGCGCGGCGCACGCCTGCCGCCGAACGCGTGATGCCTTGCGCCTGCGCCAGCAGGTGCGTCTCGCGGTCGTGCACGCCGCACCAGGTTTCGATGCCGAGCTGTTCGACCAGCGCGCGCTTCAATCCGGTTTGCACCATCGTCACGTCGGTCACCACGCGTTTGCAGCGCAGGATGGCGCGGATGCCGGCGTCGATCGCACCGGCTGAAAAATAGATATCGTCGACCGCGTTGAAGTCGCCGCTGGTGTGCACCAGCCGTTGCAGCGCGGTCAGGTGCGCCGGCGGAAACATCGACCAGTCGCGACCGGCGGCGATGATGTCAAAACTTTCCTTCTCGATCGGATGCGGCACATACGAGGGAAAATCCGCTGTCAACCCGACGGCGGGAGCTTCGCGATTCAGCAAGCCGCGCACCTGCAAATGATGCGCGCGCTGCGGCTCGCCGATCTGTTCTTCAAAACCGATGATCTGCACGCGATATTTGCACAGCGAGCAATTCATCGCGGCGCGGCCTTCGACCGCTTCGCGCGCGCGTTCTAGCATGACGTCGGCGACATTCGGATGCACGCCGAGATAGCCCGCCTTCAACACTTCCAGCCCCGGCTCGCGCTGCTGCAAATCGTCGGCGGCGGCATAGATGCGCTTGACCAATACGCCGTCGAACAGAAAGAACGGCAGCACGACGATGCGCGCAAAACCGAGCAAGGCGGCGGCGCGCAGGCCGTCGGCGACGAGCGGTCTGGCGGTGCCTGAATAGCAAACGTAGACGCCGCCGAAGCCCATGCCTTCTTCCAGCATGCGCGCGAGTTTCGACACGTCGCCGTTGGCGTCGGGGTCCGTCGTGCCGCGTCCGACCAGCACCAGGCAGGTGTCGTCGCGGCGGATGGTTTGCGGGGATTGCGCTTCGGCGGCAAGGATGCGTTCCTGCGCCAGTTGCAGCAGTTGCGGATGCAGGTTCATGGCCGCGCCGAAATGGAAATCGACGTCGGGATGCCTGCGCGCCAGTTCCAGCACTTCGGCCGGCATGTCGTTCTTGGCGTGGCGCGCGGCGAGCAAGACGCCCGGCACCACGGCGACCTGCTTGCTGCCGGCGGCCAGATTGGCGTCGACCGCTTCGCCGATGGTCGGACTGGAGAATTCGAGATAGCCGTGCGTCACCACGCGACCGGGCGCACGGGCGCGCACGATCTCGACCAGCGCTTCGAATTCGCGCACGGCATCGGCGTCGCGGCTGCCGTGACCGGCGATCACGATGCCGTAGCTTGCCGGATCGTCAACAGTCGTTGCGTAAGGCACTGCGCTCATGCGGCCTCCGCAGATTGTGCCGGCGGCGGCTCGATCTGGCTGTCCATGGGCGTATGGGTGCGAATCAGCATGATGCTCATGTCGGTGAACTCCTTGTCCACGCAGTCGGCCAGTGAGCCATGCCACTCGGCGTCGCCACGCGTGAGGTTTTCCCAGACTTCGGTCGGATGGTCGGGCCGCACGCCGTTTTCCAGCAGGTAGGCCGCGATATGGCGCGGCATGAAGGAGCGCGCCGCATCCCAGGGACACGGTATCACAATCGCATTGCGGCCGTCATTGAGCACATGCACAAGATGGCGCTTGAACGGCGTCAGGTCGCCGCGGCGATGGAAGGTGATGAAGGTGGTTTCATCGAAGCAAACCTTGGCGCGGGAAGCGAGGATTTGCGCCGAGGAAATGCCGGGCAAGGTCTCGACCGGATGGCCGCAGGCGCGCTCCACGCGTTCCAGGTACTGGAAGCCGCTGAAATGGATGTCGCCCATGAACACCACCACGCAGCGCTTGCCGGCATGATGCGCGGCAGCAACCAGATCGAGCTTGGCGACCTGGTCGCGGTAACCCATGAGGATGACTTGCGCCGTCGGCGGGATGATGCTTTGGACGACATTGACGACGGCATCGAAGCCCGCCACCACGTCGGCGTTGCGAATCAGTTCCGCGCCGCGTTGGGTGAGGTAGCCGATGTCGCCGGGACCTGCGCCGATGCAGATGATCATGTGTTATTCCTTCATCAATTTTTATTGGGCCATGCGAGCGCGAATCGTCAGCGCCAGGTTGTCGGCGGTCAATTCTTCCAGCGTCATGCACTCCGCGCCGAGCGCCTGCGCCAGTTGCGCGGCGCGGCCGAGGCGCACGTAACCGGTTTCGGTGTCGAGCACCAGCGCGGGCGTGCCGCGTGCCGCCAATTGTTCGGCCAGCGCCAGCGTCTCGCGCCAGGGATCGCCGCCGTTTTCCAAAGCGACATTGCCCTTGCCGTCGCTGAGGAGAACCAGCAACGGCGGCGCCGTACCGATGGCTTGATCCAGCGTCTGCAAAGCCAGTTGCAGGGCATGCGGCAACGGCGTGCGGCCGCCGGTCGGCAGTTCGCGCAAGCCCTGTTCGGCCAGATCGACGCTGCGCGTCGGCGCCAGCAGCATGGATGCCTTGTCGCCGCGGAAGCCGATCACCGCCACCTGGTCGCGGCGCTGGTAGACATCGGTCAGCAAGGCCAGCACTGCGCCCTTGACCGCTTCCATGCGGCGTTGCGCGGCCATCGAACCGGAGGCGTCGACCACGAACAGGATCAGGTTGGCGTGCTTGCCGGCCTTGACCTTGCCGTGCAGATCGCCCGCCTGCAATTGCACGGCGGCACCCTCTTCCAGGCCTTCGGCGGCGCTGCGCAACACCGCGCTGCGCAATGTTGCGCCGACCGCCAGGCTGGCCGGATTACTGTCCGGCACGGCGCGGATCATGCGGCCGCGCATGGCATTTGCTTCGCCAGAGTCGCTGCGGCGGCCAGCGAGCGTGGCGACCTTATTCACGGGCGCATCGACTTTGAGCTGACGCGCCTCGCCGACGACGGCGGCGGCGAACACCTGCAGGCTGTCGTCGCCGTCCGATTGGTCTTCGCTATCGGATGTGGAATCCGATTGATCCTGGCCATCGTTTCCTTGCGGTTCCTGCGCTTGCCCTGCCTGCTGCATCAGGTCGTCGAGCTTGTCCTGATCCAGCCCCGGCTGCTCGAACGGCTTGCGGCGACGCCGATGCGGCAGCACCAGTTCGGCCGCCGCGCGCACGTCGTCGGGCGTGACGCGTTGACGACCGTCGAGCGCCGCAAATGCGCGCGCGGTCTTGTGCATGACGATGTCGGCGCGCAGGCTGGCGACATCGAATTCGCAGCACAAATGGCTGATCAGATCGAGCAAGGCGTCGCTCAGGACGACTTGCGGCAACAGCGTTTGCGCGGCGGCGATGCGGGCGCGCAAGGCATCCTGTTCAACATGCCATTGCGCGGCGTAAGCGGCCGGATCTGATTCATAGGCCAGGCGGCGGCGCACCACGTCGGCGCGCAGCGTCTTGTCGCGCGGCGCGACGACTTCCACCATGAGGCCGAAACGGTCGAGCAGTTGCGGGCGCAGGTCGCCTTCTTCCAGGTTCATCGTGCCGATCAGCGTGAAGCGCGCCGGATGCGACACCGACAAGCCTTCGCGCTGGACCGAATTGACGCCCATCGCGGCGACGTCGAGCAGCACGTCGACCAGATGGTCGGGCAGCAGGTTGACTTCGTCGATGTAGAGGATGCCGCGATGCGCGGCGGCCAGCAGGCCCGGCTGCAAGGCGTTCGGCTCGCCTTGCAAGGCGCGTTGCAGATCGAGCGTGCCGAGCACGCGGTCTTCGGTGGCACCCAGCGGCAAAGTCACGAACGGAACCGGGGCCGAGATCGTCGCCGCATCGCCGCGGCACACGGCGCAGTGTTCGACAGGCTGGCCCGGCAGGCAATTGAAGGCGCAACCGGCGACGCGCTCGACCGGCGGCAGCACCGCCGTCAGGGCGCGTGCGGCGGTACTCTTGGCCGTGCCTTTGTCGCCGCGGATCAGCACGCCGCCCAACGTGGCGTCGACCGCGCACAACAGCAAGGCGTTCTTCAGTTGCTGCTGGCCGACGATGGCCGTAAAGGGAAACGAAGGCGGCAAGTTGGACAGACTCATATCAGACTCCGCGCGGAGTTTCGCCGCGCGCCTCCAGCAGGGTTTCGCTTTTCAGGTAAAGCCGGCGCAGCTCTTCCAGCGTCTGCGCCTGCGGCTCGGCCCACATGCCGCGGCTGGCGGCTTCCAGCAGGCGTTCGGCGATGGCGTTCTGCGCCCAGGGATTGGCTTCTTCGAGGAAGCGCTGCATGCCGGGATCGAAGGCGTAAGTCTGCGCCAGTTGTTCGTACATCCAGTCGTCCATCACTTGCGCGGTGGCGTCGTAGCCGAACAGATAATCGACCGTCGCGGTCAATTCCAGGCCGCCCTTGTAGCCGTGGCGCTGGATGCTGTCCAGCCACTTCGGATTGACCACGCGCGAGCGGAACACGCGCAACGTCTCCTGCTTGAGGTCACGCACCTGCGCGCGCGCCGGGTCGTGGCTGTCGCCGAAATAATGGCGCGGCTGCCGGCCGGTCAGGGCGCGGATGGTGGCGATCATGCCGCCGTGGTATTGCAGGTAATCGTCGCTGTCGAAGATGTCGTGCTCGCGGTTGTCCTGATTGTGCAAGGCCACCTGCACGCCCGACAGGCGCGTGCGGAAGGCTTCGCGCTGGTCGCTGCCTTGCGTCTTTCGCGCATAGGCGTAGCCGCCCCAGTTGATGTAGGCTTCGGCGAAATCGGCATCGGCCTGCCAGTTTTTTTCCTGGATCAGCGGCAGGATGCCGGCGCCGTAGCTGCCGGGCTTGGCCCCGAAGATGCGATAGGCGGCGCGCTCCTCAGCCTCCTCCTTGCCGAGGCCCTTGCCGATCCACTCGCCCAGTTCCTGCAGGTAATGCTTGCGTACGTAGTTCTGATCGAGCGGCTCGTCCAGCGCGATGACGGCATTGACGGCGTCGTCGATCAGCTCGATCAATTGCGGGAAGGCGTCGCGGAAGAAGCCACTGATGCGCGTGGTGACATCGATGCGCGGCCGTTGCAACTCCTGCAACGGCACCACTTCGATGCCGGACACCTGGCGATTGCCGGAGCGCCATAGCGGACACACGCCGAGCAGGCACAGTATCTGCGCCACGTCGTCGCCGTGCGTGCGCATGGCGCTGGTGCCCCAGATGCTGATGGCGACGCTTTCGGGATAGTCGCCGGTTTCGCGCACATGCCTTTCCAGCACTTCGCGCGCCAGTTGCTGGCCGACGCGCCAGGCCGATTGCGACGGCACGCTGCGCGGATCGATCGAATAGAAATTGCGTCCGGTCGGCAGGATATGCGCCATGCCGCGCGTGGGCGAACCGCTCGGACCGGCCGGCACGTAGCCGCCCGACAAGCCCAGCAACAGATTGCCGATCTCGTCGCCGGCGCGATGCAGGTTGGGCAACAACTGGCGACAGGTGAAATCGAGGATGCGGCGCAAGGCGGCGAATTTGTCCGCGGCCGGTTGCGGCGCTTTCGCAATCGATTGCACCGCGACTGAAGGTTTGCTGCGCGCCTGCATTTTCATCTGGCCGAGCATGCTGCCGGGCTGGCGCACGGTGGCGGTTTGCAGGCGCGGCTTGTCGATGCTGAGGTCGCCGAACATGGATTGCAGGATGCCGTCGATGGCGTCTGCCCGGTAACCGTTGTCCTGCAGCGTCTGCATCAGGCGCACGCACAAAGCGTCAATGGCTTCGATGGCGTCGGCGCGCGTGACCACGGCGCGCCCGGCGATGCGCGCCAGCGCGCTGTCGGCGTTGAGACGCTGGCCTTTGTTTTCCAGCAGCATGTCGAGCTTGAACCCGAACAGGCGCGCCATTTCCTCCGGCAGGCCGGGGATATCCTGGTTCGGCAGACGCGTCAGCGACACCAGCATGTCGGGCATCTGTGCCGCATCGGGCGCGCGGCCGAGGATGTGCAAACCGTCGCGGATCTGCGCTGCGCCGAGTTCGCACAGGTAGCCGTCGAGGTCTTCGATCAGGTGGGCGACGTCGGAGCCGCCCATGGCGCTCAAGGCTTCCGGCAGTTCGCCCTCGTGGCCGTGGTCGTGCGGGTGATCATGCGGGTGATCGTGTCCGTGATGGTGATGACCGTGCTCATGACCGTGGTCATGGTCGTGATGCAGCAGCTTCATCTGCAAGTCGCTGTCGAGATTGGTCTGCTTGACCAGTTCCCATATCTGCTGCTGCAACAACGGCAGCTTGGACGGGTCCAGCACTTCGACCTGGTAATACTCGTCGACCAGTTGCGTCAGTTGCGCCAGCGCGCCGTAGCTGTCGGCGGTGGTCATCGGCGGCGTCAGGTGATCGACCACGACGGCATGGCCGCGCCGCTTGGCTTGCGAGCCTTCGCCGGGGTCGTTGATGATGAAGGGGTAGAACAGCGGCATGTCGCCCAGCAGCGCGTCGGGAAAGCAATTTTCCGACAGGCCGACGCCCTTGCCGGGCAACCATTCCAGCGTGCCGTGCTTGCCGACGTGGACGATGGCGTCCGCGCCCCACTCGTCGCTGAGCCAGCGGTACAGGCCGTAGTAATGATGCGTCGGCGGCAGGTCGGGCTGGTGATAGATGGCATCCGGGTCCATGCCGTAGCCGCGTGGCGGCTGCAAGGCGACGAAGGCATTGCCGAGTTCGACGCCGGCAAACGCCAGTTGGTTGTCGTGGACGTAGGCTTCGCCGGGCGCCGCGCCCCATTGCGCTTCCATTTTTTGTTGCAGCGCTTGCGGCAGCTCGGCGAACCATTGCGCGTAGCGCTGCGCCGGCACGTGGTCGACGGCGTGCTGCAATTGCTCGCTGGTGAGATAGGTATTGTCGTAGGAGCAACGGTCGACCAGCGTGTGGATCAGCGCGCTGCCGCTCTCGGGCAAGTCGCCGATGGCGTAGCCGGCGTCGCGCATGGCCTCGAGGATGCGCATCAGCGAGGCCGGCGCATCGAGGCCGACGGCGTTGCCGATCTGCGCAGCCTTGCTGTTGGAATTGGTGAAGATGAAGGCGATGCGCTTGTCGGCGTTGTCGAGCGCGCGCAGGCGAGCGAAGCGCGCGGCCAGGCCGGCGATGCGTTCGACGCGGTCGGCCACCGGCCGGAATTCCACCACATCGCCCGACACGCCCGCCGCCTGCGCCTTGAACGACAGCGGCACGCTGATGATGCGGCCGTCGAATTCGGGCAGGACCACGTTCATGGCTGCATCGAGCGGGTTCATGCCGCGCGTGGAGACTTCCCATTGTTCCTGGGTCATGCCGCTGGTCATGGCTTGCAATACCGGAACATTGAGTTTTTCCAGCACCGAAACCGACCAGCCTGCCGGCGTCGGTCCGCCCGGCGTGATCTCGCCCATGGCGAAGGACGTGGTGTTGATCAGCACGTCAACGTGGGTGCCCTGCTCGCCTGAGAAATAACTGAGCGCCGCCGGCAGATCGGAATCCGCCGCCGAGGTGCGCAGCGACGCCGTGAAGATCGGCAGCACGTCCATGCCGCGTTGTTCCAGCGCCGTGATCAGGGCGTCGATGAAGCGCGTGTTGCCGCTCATCCAATGCGCGCGATAGAAGATGATGCCGGCCGCGGGCTTGCGGCGACCGGTGACATCCATGCGCAGCCGCAACCAGTCCGCAATGCCCGCGTCCTGTTCCAGATCGGGATGATAGATGCCGTGGTCGGGCAAAGCCACTGCAGGCTCGTAAGCGAAACCGGTCAGCAGCAAACGGTCCGACACAAAGCGTAAGAATTGCGCCAGGTTGACGCTGCCGCCGCCGTGGAAATACGCCAGCGCCTCGCGCAGCACATCGGTCGGTACCGTCGATACCGCCGCCAGTTCGGCGTCCGGCTCTCCGGCGCCGCTGAGCGCAATCAGATGGCGTCCCCGGTGCTGTGCGTGACGCAACAACCCGGCAAAACCGGCGATGCTGCCGAGACGGCCGAGGATGCGCAGCACGATGATGTCGGCATCGGCCAGTTCGGCCTGCAGCAACTCGCTCATGCGCGCTTCGCTTTCCACGCCCTGCAGATTGATGCCGACCGTCGCCGGAAAATCCGCCGGCAATTGCGTCAGTGCATGGTGCAGGATGGCGAGATCGGTGGACGCATGCGTCAGCACGGCGATGCGCGCAGGTGCGGCAGTCGTCGTTTGCGCTGCGCGCTCAGACATTGTCCGGCTCCTCGGGATGGACGTCGCCGCTGCCGAGACGGTGGAAAATCAGGTCGGCGACTTCCCGCCCGCCTTCGAGATGCTCGACCACCACGCGCTCGACCGCGGCGGCGTCTTCGCAGCGGTACCAGACGCCTTCGGGATACACCACCACGACCGGCGCCTGCGCCTTGCACGCCACCATGCAGTGGGTGCGCGTGCGCTTGACGCGCAATTCGGGACGCGCGTCGATCTGCTCGCCGAGCACGGCGAACATGGCTTCGGCCAGTACGCCGTCTTCCGTGCAACGCGGGCCGGTGCACATCAGCACGTGCCGGTGATGGGTTCTCATAGGCTTTCTTTGGCTAAAATGCCGATCCGGCCACCACGGGCCGGATCGGCATCTGGGATTTCCTTGCCCGATTCAGGCGAATTTCTTGTAGAAGTAACCGGTCAGTCCGCCCAGCGTCAGCCAGAACACGCCGTTGGCCAGCGCAGTGGCATGGATGAAGGCTTGCGCCAACTCTTCGGGCGCGGCGCCGCCGTGCACGGCCGGATGCGGCGCGCCGATCGCGTGCGGCACGACCAGCAAGGCCAGTCCCAGCAGCTTCAGCGCCCAGTGGCGCGCATACACGCCCAGACCGAGGCCGGCGGCGGTCAGCCCGGCCGTCATGACCCACCACAACTGGCGCGCATGCAGCGGCGCGGCGACCGTGCCGGGCACTTCCGGCGGCAGGCCCAGCGACGGCGCGACGAAGAACACCAGATAACCGGCCACGCCCCACAACAAGCCGGAACGCCATGTCACCTGCCTGCCGCTGATGACGATGGCGGCGGCGAGGAACAGGGCAAAACCGATCGCCATGCTGACGTTGGCCAGCACGGTGTAGGCGCTGCGCTCGAAGCCGTTGGCCGGCTCCCATTCGCCGCCTTCATGCGCATGTTCTTGCTCGTGGGCTGCGGCAGGAACGGCAGGAGCTGCGGCCGCATGCGCCTGCCGGTGCGCCTCGGCGGCGGCCGCTTCTTCATAGACTTCCGCCTGCAGGATGATCCTGGAGACTTGCAACTGCTGCACGCCGCTCAGCAACAGGCCGGCAAGCGCGCCCGCCAACAGGACGACGGAGGCGATCCGCCGCAATACCGCGAGATTGATCATGACGCTATTCCGCTCGATGTCTTAGTGGCAGGGAAAGCCGGCCGAGTGGCGGCCGTCGTGGGCGGCGTTATGCAACTCCACCCTGGAAGCGAAGCCGGCGGCATAGATCAGGGCTGCGCCGAACGCCAGCGCCAGCAGGCCCGGCAGGATGCGGTCGCGCCAGAGTTGCGTGCCGCTGGTGGAATCGATTGCGCTGGTGTCGTGTACGGATGCGCCGGTGAGAAGTGCCATCTGGTTTCCTTCGGATAAGCCATATTCACGCGCTGAAACAGCGCGTGCAACGATCACGGAGGAAAAACAAGGACACAACGCGGGTGCGGGGGAAATGGCAACATTCCGGGAAGCAGTCCGTCGATCGCCCTCCGCGATACAAACAAGTCGTTCGCCGAGGGCCGGTCTCCGGGCTCGCGAAGGGCGATGGTCAAAAGACCGGCGCCGGAATCTGCGCCTTCCCATGTTTTGAAAACACAGTGGCGTGATGCAAATTCCCTGCTTCGCTTACCGTTGCGGGGGCAGCGCCGGAATGGTTTGTCCTGAAGGACGAACGCACCGGCTTCCCGATTAAATCCGGCGAATGGTCATTCGCAGGATACCCAAGGCAATGCTACCCCGGCAGTATAGGTGCCGGACAGGATTCTGGCAACCGGAAACGAGCTGGAGCAAGGCTTCCGGATCGCTCGGTTAAACCCGGGATTTATCGGGAGCTCGGGACTTTTGCGACCTTTTGGGGCAGTTCGGACGTCAGATTGACGGGGTCGCTGGCCGGAAAGGTATCCTCCAGCGCCTCGTCGAGGTCGTGGTCGCGCCTGGTCTGCTTTTCCTGCCTGGCGCTATGTCCTTGCTGCACCAGGTCCTGTTCGTCGACAGCGACGATGTCGTCGTCGGCAACGATGTCTTCGCCGCTTTCATTGTCGCCGGCAACCTGCTCCATCGCCTCCGGCATTTCCCGGAGGCGGACCCGGTCGCCACGTTCAACCGAACCGCGCTCTCCGGTACCGTTGGAGTCGCTGTCGGCTTCGGTGGCGAGATCGGTCATGTCGCTGCCGCTGTCCGAACTGTCGCCCGGGCCGAGCGCGTGATTGTCGTGGCCTTTGTTCAACTGGCGATCCGACGTCGGCAAAACGTCGGGATCAAGAGTGCTGGTTGCCATGTTGCTGTACTCCTCATAGGAATCGGTTTCAGACCATTCCGCTACACCTGTCTATGCCATCTTGACCGGTATTTCGGGAGGCTCGGGGATGCCCGGCTGCTCAGGATTGACAGGCGGGTCTTCGATCGGGTTGTACTCGTCCGGTGGAATATCCCTGGGCGGCGGTGGCGCGGTCGGAGGGATTTCTTGCGGCGTGTGCATGCGTATGGCGCCTCATTCCGGATTTTGATCCGGAACCGGTTCCCGGTCAGGGTTCGGATCGAGCGGCGGCACTTCCACCGGGGGTATGTCTTGGGGTCTATGCATGATGTCCTTTCTGCAGGATGACGTGCGCGTAACCGACGACGGCGCAGCAACGACGACGCCGGCTGGCGACTACTCAGGCTACTCTCTCAGGCCGGAGCTGCGTATAGGACAAACACTATTTCTGGCGTCAGCGACTCTGACGCCGCCGTCGACGAGTCCCGACACGGCGCAAGAGTTGCATCGGATCAAGCCGGAACGATGGAAATCATCGGCGTTTCGCGCTGCGGCAGCCCCGCCTTCCCTGTCGGCGGCAATGACCGGATGTCGTGCAGGTCCGCGAGCCCGTCATGCTGTTCGCCGACGCGGAACGCACTGACCGCGCTCCATAATTTGCGCGCCTGTTCCTGCATGTCGGCGGTGGCCGTAGCAGCTTGCGCCACCAGCATGGCGTTGGTGCGCGTGACGGCATCGATTTCGGCAATCGACTGATTGAGGTCGGCGATGCCGTGGTTTTGCGCATCGCTGGCGGCGGCGATTTCATCCATGATGCCGACCACATGTTCGACCGAGCCGACGATTTCGCGCATGGTCTGCCCGGCGTCGTCCACCTGGCGACTGCCGGCATCGATGCGCTCGACCGAGTCGCCGATCAGGACCTTGATTTCCTTGGCCGCGGCAGCGCTGCGCATGGCCAACTGGCGCACTTCGGTCGCCACTACCGCAAAACCGCGCCCCAACTCGCCGGCCCGCGCCGCTTCCACGGCGGCATTGAGCGCCAGGATATTGGTCTGGAAGGCGATGCCGTCGATCACGGCGATGATGTCGACCACCTTGCGCGAACTGTCCTTGATGGCACTCATGGTGCCAACCACCGACGACACGATTTCGCCGCCGCGCGAGGCGACGCCGGCGGCAGACTGGGCCAGCCGGTTGGCTTCGCCGATCTGCCGCGCATTGCGGCCGACGATATCGGTCAGTTCCGCCATGGCGCCGGCGGTCTGCTGCAAGGAACCGGCCTGGGCTTCGGTGCGCGCCGCGAGGTCGGTGTTGCCGGCGGCATTCTGCTGCGACACGCGGAAGATGCTTTGGGTGCCGTTGCGCACTTCGCTGACGGTTTGCAGCAGGCTTTGATTCATGCTGCCCAGCGCCGCCAGCAACTGACCCGTTTCATCCTTGCCGCCGCCGGCGATATGCGCCGTCAGGTCGCCCGCGGCAACGCGGCTGGCAAGGCTGACGGCCTCATTGAGCGGCCGTGTGATGCTGCGATTGAGACGCGATGCCACCAGGGCCGCCAGCAGCATCGCGACGGCGCAAATCGCGATCGTCGCCAGCGTGGTCTGCCGGCTGCTCGCGGCGAAATCGTCAAGGTCGCTCTGGATCTGGCTTTGCTCCAGCTTGACTAGTTTGTCGATGGCTTCGAGCCACTGGCTCTGCAAGGGAGCGACTTCGGTGTTGAGCAGCTTGGTCGCCTGCCCGGCGTTGAAGCCGGCGGCGAACTCCTCGGCTTGCCTGATGAACGGCTCGCTGCGACGGTCGTAGCCTTCCATCTCATTGACAATGGCCTGCTCTTCGACGCTGACGCCGGCCTTGAGCAAGGCCGCCTGATTGACGCGGTAGTTCTTGCGTTCGCTGCCGATGCGCGCCATTTCCTTTTGCATGGCGTTGAGGTCGGTCAGCGTGCCGACGTTGCGCGCGGCCTGCCCCTGGCGGAACAGGCTCTGGCGCATCAGCGCTGCGATTTCGGATTTGCCGTTGGTATGACTGAGGGCCGCCGCCAGTCGTTGCTGGGCGCGATGCGCGGACAAGCCCGCCAAGGCCGTGACGGCCGCCATCAATACCAGGATGACGCCGAAGCAAAGCGACAGGCGATGGCCGATCCTAAGACTGGAAAATTTCATGCGGTCTCCTGTTCCGTGCATGGCCAAGATTGAGTCGAGCACAATCTTTGAGGCTTTATTTTATGTAGTTTTACTATATTTTTTGATTATTCTGGCACAGCACGGGCCATATTTCCAGCCATTTCACGGATAACTCTTTATTTTTATTGACGAAGCAGTCATCAACAAAGTAAAAAATGTCGATGTAGTAAATGTAGTTTTATTACTTTTCCTGGCGCAGACGCCTCTCCGATTGCATGCGTTTGCGCCAATAGATATGCATCAACGGCGCCGAAGAAATGCCGTGCGCGACGATCGACAGCGCCAGCACGGTCAATACGTCCCGCGCCACGCGCGCATTGAGTTTGTTGTGCCAGAACTGCAAGGCGAAGCAAAGGTAATACAGCGAACCGACGCCGCGGATGCCGAACCAGGCAATCAGCCAGCGGTGCGAGCTTTCGATGCCTGACCCGGCCAGCCCCAGCGCCACGGCAATCGGCCGGACCACGAAGAACAGCAACCCGGCCAGCAGCACACCCTCGCCCGACAAACCTGATTCGGACAGCAGAATCCCCATCAGCAAGACCATGAAAAACTCGGCGAAATGTTCCAGTTGCTGGTTGAAGCCGAGCACGGTCTCGGTCAGATACGCCGGCGCCTGCTCGGGATGTACCGCCGCCGCGGTCTTGCCGCTGCCTTGCGCGGCAGCGATCAGCTCGCCGGCGGGCTTGTTGCCGCTGTTGGCGGATTCCACCTGGCGCATCGCCAGGCCGGCGGCGAATACCGACAGGAAGCCAATGCCATGCACCAGTTCCGCCACGCCATACGACAGCATGATGATGCCGATCGCCATGAACTCTTCCATGCCGAGCGCCAGGCCGAAGCGCTGGCGCGCGAACAGCACTGTGCGCGACATGGCCCAGCCGCACAGCGCGCCGCAGCCGATGCCGGCGGCGACACCCCAAGCGACAAACAAGCCGAAATGATCCACCTGGGCGATCTCATCGGTCACGCCGAGCAGGATCAGCGCCAGGATCACGAAGGGATAGGCGCTGCCGTCGTTGAGCCCGCCCTCGCCGCTCAGGCTGAAACGCAGTTGGTCGGGGTCGTCCACATTCTGAATCTGCACGTCGGAGGCCAGCACCGGATCGGTCGGTGCGAGAATGGCGCTGAGCAGCATGGCGACGGCGAACGGCAATCCAAAGAGGACGCTGATGCACAGCGCCAGCAGCGGCACGGTAATCAGCATGGACACCACGCCCAACCGCAGCGGCAACCGCCACAGCTTGCTGCCTTCGCCGCGAAACGCCACGCGCAGCTTGAGCCCGACCGTGAACAACGACAACAGCAAAGCCACGCGCGTGACAACCGTCAGGACCTCGGCATGGGCTTGCAGATCGATACGGATCAGGCCGCTGCCGGAAGGCCCGAGCAGCCAGCCGATCGGCAGGTACAGCATGGCGGCGTTGAACGGCAGGCGTTCCAGCACGGACTCGAGGAACACCATGAACATCAGCAGGATGCCGGCGACCAGAAAGTAGACGGTGGGGATGTCGATATGCGCTCTCCGGCGATGCAATGCAAAACGGCAGTTGACATGCGTCGATGTCAACTGCCGGGAGGATGATGCGAAGGCTCAGTGCTGTTCGGATGCGCTTCCGTCTGTCTTGCGCGGCGCCAATCCGTCGTCGGCGCTGGAACCCGGATCTTCGGTGCCGTCGGGCTCCGGCTCTGCCTCGCGTTGCCCGATAGCGGGCGCCTTCATGGGCACTTCCGATTTGACGACGGCAACACAACGCAGCAACTCTGCCGAAGCCGCCGGCAATTCGTCAGCATGCCCGGTGACGTCGCGCGCCGTCTGCCCAGAACCGGCTTCAATAAAGTTGTCGTCGCGCGCATCCGATTCGTCGCCCGTCAGGTCGCCGCCGGCCTGCTGGTCGGTGAAGCGCGGACTGCCCTGGTGCAGCGGTCGCCCCAGCGGATCGAGGTGTGGCGACTGCCGCTGGCCGGAAGATGAAGCTTGTTCTTGATTTTGCGGCGCGACCTCGGATTTCACCGGCTGTTTGTCTGTTGCAGTGGCCATGCTGTTCTCCTTGCCTGCGCTGGTTGACGGGGCCGATACACGATGCCTGCTCTGCGCTTCAGCCGTCGCGTGCAAAATCATGCTGTCGGCAAACATGGCGAAACGAGTGCCCTAATGTTTGCGTCCGGAGCCGCTCTTGCGGACGCCGCCGGAAATCTTGTTTTCCGTCGCCCAAGTGCGCCGCTCGGCTTCCTTGTGATTGACGCCGTGCTTTTCATAGCTTTCTTCGATATGCGCGGCCTGACGTTTTTGCTTGCCGGTGTAAGAAGATTTGTCGCCCCTGGGCATGATGGACTCCTGTCTGAAAAAATAAGAGGCAAGGTCATCGTAGGCAAGACGGGACGGCCTGCCAACAGGACAGGCACCTATTCCCCTGTAGGAAGAACGGCATGAAGCCGGACAGCCTCATGCCGGAGCGAAGCTTGAAAGTCAGGCGGCGCCGGCCGTGAGCGCCTCGGTAACGATCTCCTGCGCCTCGGCGAAGATGTGGTTGAGATGGGTCTCGTCGCGGAAACTTTCGGCGTAAATCTTGTAGATGTTTTCGGTGCCGGAGGGGCGCGCGGCGAACCAGCCATTGTCGCTGATGATCTTGACGCCGCCGAAGGCCTTGTGGTTCGCCGGCGCGGTGGTCAGGATCTGGCGTATTTCTTCGCCGGCCAACTCGGTCGAATGAACGTTGTCGGAAGACAGGCGCGACAGCAGTTTCTTTTGTTCCGGCGTGGCGGCCGCTTCGATGCGACCATTGCACGGCAGGCCGAGTTGCTGCGTCAGTTCCAGGTAGATTTCACCGGGATCGCGGCCGGTGCGCGCGGTCATTTCCGCCGCCAGCAAGGCTGCGGTGATGCCGTCCTTGTCGGTGCTCCACGGCGTGCCGTCGAAGCGCAGGAAAGACGCGCCGGCGCTCTCTTCGCAGCCGAAACCGAGACTGCCGTCCTGCAGGCCCTCGACGAACCATTTGAAACCGATCGGCATTTCCTGCAATGGACGCTGCAATTGCGCCGCAACGCGGTCGATCATCTGGCTGCTGACCAATGTCTTGCCGACGCCGGTGTCGGAGCGCCATTCGGGACGATGCTGGAACAGATAGGATACGGCCGCCGACAGATAATGATTGGACGGCATCAGGCCGACGCTCCTGGTGACGATGCCGTGGCGGTCATGGTCGGTGTCGCAGGCAAAGGCGATGTCGAATTTATCCTTCAGAGAAATCAGTTCGCGCATCGCATAGGGCGACGAAGGATCCATGCGAATCTGCGCGTCCCAGTCCAGCGGCACGAAACGGAAGGTCGGGTCGACTTCGCGATTGACCACTTCCAGCTTGAGGTTGTAGCGATCGGCGATCATTCCCCAATAATGGACGCCGGCGCCGCCCAGCGGATCGACGCCGATGTGGATGCCCGCATCGCGGATTGCCGCCAGATCGATGATGTTGGTCAGGTCGTCGACATAGGTTTCCAGATAATCGTACCGATGCGTGCTCGGCGCGCGCATGGCGCGATCGTAGGGTATGCGCTTGACCGTGCGCACGGCGTCCTTGAGATAGGCGTTGGCGCGTTTTTCGATCCAGTTGGTGACGTTGGTGTCGGCGGGACCGCCATTGGGTGTGTTGTACTTGAATCCGCCGTTGTCGGGAGGATTATGCGATGGCGTAATGACGATGCCGTCGGCCGGGGCGGAGGGATGCCTGCGGTTGTGCATCAGGATTGCGTGCGATATCGCCGGCGTGGGCGTATAAGGCGTGCCGCGCGAGATCATGGTCTGCACGCCGTTGGCGGCCAGCACCTCAAGCGCGCTGGCGAAGGCCGGCGCCGACAAGGCATGTGTGTCGATGCCGAGGAACAGCGGACCGCTGATGCCGTTCTCCATGCGGTAATCGCAGATCGCCTGGGTGATCGCCAATACATGCCATTCGTTGAAGCTGTAGACAAGAGAACTGCCGCGATGGCCGGATGTGCCGAAGGCGACCTGATGCGACGTCATGCCAGCATCCGGGCGCAGGCTGTAGTAACTGGTCACCAGCACCGGCAAATCGACCAGGGAGGAAGTAGCGGCGCGTTGCCCCGCCAGAGGACTGATGCTGCTCATGTATGGTTTGTCGTTTCTTTGGATGAAAATGATGAACCGGCAGCGCCGCGATAGGCGCTGCCGCTTGAATGCGTATCCACCAAGCCCGCTATTGTAGCGCGGACGCCGGTAAACTACGCCAGGCCAGGCATGTGCGAACCGTAACCGGCTTCGCGTAGTCGGCTGCGTCTGGCCTTGTTGGCCGCAGCCAGTTGCTGCAAAGACATGGCGCGCTCTTCCGAGTAGCTGCGCGTCACGCTGCCCTGCTCCATGGTGGCCAGCGTCTGCGCCAGCCGAGGATAGAGATTCTCGCGGCGCCGCTGGTTGGCTTCCGCCAGTTGCGCCTTGAGATCGTCCGTCAATACCTGCGGCTGCCCCGGCTGGTAAGGATGCGACACGCTGGATGGCGTGTGCGCTTGCCTGACCGGGAAGCTGGAAGCATGAACGGAGTTGAGCCTGTCGTTGTTTTCGGTGGTCTGCATGATCTTCACTCCCGCAATGAAGGAATCTTCTGCATAGATTCAATTTACACGAGATGTCGACTGCGCACGATATATGAGTGACAACGTATGATCATAACGTTTGCAGTCTCTGCACTTCTTTTTCCCTGGATCAACTTTCCGCATCATTAATGCATCGTCATGCGCGTCGGATGAGCCGCAGAAGCAACAGCAGCACTACCGCGCCGATGGTAGCCGTCACAATGGAAGCGGCAATCCCGCCGCCTACGCCAATGCCGAGCAGGCCCGCCAGCCAGCCGCCGATGAAGGCGCCGACAATACCGACCAGGATGTCGACCAGAAGCCCGAAGCCGCCGCCCTTGACCAGCACGCCGGCCAGCCAACCTGCAACAGCGCCGATCACCAGCCAGGCAATGATTCCATGAGACATGAGATGTTCCTTTCAAGATTATTTTTTTCAAATGCCGTCCGAATGCAAGGATAGAAGGATCTTATTTGGCGCCTCGCAGGCGCCATATCGGACAGCGGCCAATTCCCTTGTAGGACAAGCGGAAAATAGTGTTGTTCCGCCCGCTGCGGTTTATGCCGCATCTCTCGAATTCCTACAGGTCAAAAGGAGTGTTTCCTATAGCCAAACGCCGAATGGATTTTTAATCTGAAATTGAAATTAATTCAATAACGTGAATGCAACGCATCGGCTGGACAAAGTACGAATGCAGATCGCGGACAACAGTAGCGCATTCGCGCCCTGTCTGTCGCGTCTTCATCGACCGAGGATCAACATGAAAAAAATCACGAAAGCCGTCTTCCCTGTCGCGGGACTTGGCAGCCGCTTTTTGCCCGCCACCAAAGCGCAGCCGAAGGAAATGCTTCCGATCGTCGACAAGCCGCCGATCCAGTACGCCGTCGAAGAAGCTGTCGAGGCAGGCATTACCGAAATGATCTTCATCACCGGCCGCAACAAGCGCGCCATCGAAGACCATTTCGAAAACATCGGCCAAGGCGCAGGCGGCGAAATCCAACTGACCGACGGCATTGCCGAACTGATGAAAAGCGAACAGGTCCTGGCCTACCGTTACCGCGGCCAGCGCTACGACTGCGGCTCCAAGCTGGGCTATCTCAAGGCCACGATGGCCATGGGCGTCAAGCACGCCGAAGTGGGCAAGGACTTTGCCGCCTATCTGCGCGAAGTCCACGCAGTAGAGGAAGACGACGCCGTGCAAATGCCGGTGCGGCTGGCGAAGATCGCCTGAACGTCCTGATCTTGCAGCTCCCTCGGAATCCGTGACAGCAGTTTTTTCATTGCCCCTCCCCCTCTTGGCCTGTCTCCCGTCATTGCAATGATGGCGGCGACAGGCCTCTTTTTGTCTATCGTCGCGACTCCCCCTTCCGCCGGCGCCGGCCTGCTTGTGACTGCGTGAAACACGCTTGTCATTTTGCCGCAGCGATTATGTGCAAGAATAGGTCGGAGAATTCCACCGAGCTCTGGCCTGCCGTCCCCTGGCGGGAACGCATCTCGAAAACCAATTGATGACAGGCCCTATGGAGCCGATCGCCGCATGGATCTGAAGTTACCCGAGCTGATTGAATTGGAACGCATCATCCAGGCCGGCGCGCCTCTTCTTGAAGCGCGGTCCGCCTGCAATGTCGAATTCAAGGGCCATCACTTCCCGGTATATGTATTGAGCATCGGCAGCGCCGATCCGGCGGTGCCTGCGGTCGGTTTCTTCGGCGGCGTGCATGGACTCGAACGCATCGGCACCCGTATCCTGCTGGCCTTCCTGCGCAGCCTGCTGGGTCGCCTCAAGTGGGACAAAGTGCTGCATCATCAGTTGGAATCGGTGCGGCTGATCTTCATGCCGCTGGTGAATCCGGCCGGGATGTGGAACAACACCCGCTGCAATCCGAGCGGCGTCGACCTGATGCGCAACGCGCCGGTCGACTCGCTTGAAAAAGTCCCCTTCATGCTGGGCGGCCAGCGTTTCAGCCATCGCCTGCCCTGGTATCGCGGGCCTGCCGACGCCGCCATGGAGCCGGAAGCACAGGCGCTGTGCGATGTCGTACGGCAGGAGCTGAGCAGCCGCACATTCAGCGTGGCGCTGGATTGCCATTCCGGCTTCGGCCTGCAGGACCGCATCTGGTTCCCGTTCGCGCACAGTTCGCAGCCGATCCGGCACATGCCGCAGATCCAGGCGCTCCAGGATCTGTTCAGCCAGACTTATGCCGACCACAACTATCTGTTCGAACCGCAAAGCATGCAGTACCTGACGCATGGCGACTTGTGGGATTACCTGTATTTGCAAACGGCGGCCGAGACCGACAACGTATTCCTGCCGCTGACGCTGGAAATGGGATCCTGGCGCTGGGTCAAGAAGAATCCCCGTCAGTTGTTTTCACGCGCCGGCATGTTCAACCCGAATGCGCCGCATCGCCTGCAACGCGTGCAGCGCAGCCATCTGGTCTGGTTCGATTTCCTCACGCGCGCCGCATGCGCGCACCAGCACTGGCTGCCCGGCGAAGACGGCAGCCCGCCGATAAGGATGGCGCACGCATGAGGCCGTGGATATTGCTGCGCGGCCTCATGCGCGAGACGCGCCATTGGGGCGAATTTCCGCAAGTGCTGTCGGCCTATTTGCCCGCCGCCGAAATCGTCATGCTTGACCTGCCCGGCAACGGCAGCCTGCATCTCCAGCGCAGCCCGTCGCATATGCAGGAGATGAGCGAAGCCTGCCGCCGCCAGTTGCAGCAACGCGGCATCGCGCCGCCCTACAATCTGCTGGCCCTTTCCCTCGGCGCCATGGCGGCCAGCGACTGGGCCGCGCGCCATCCGCAGGAAATCGAAAAGGCGGTATTGATCAACACCAGCCTGCGCCCGTTCAATCCCTTTTACCAACGCCTGCGGCCGCGCAATTACCCGACGCTGCTGCGGTTCGCGCTCGGCAATCCGGATGCAGCAGCGAGCGAGCGCGCAATACTCAGGCTCACCAGCAATCGCCATCCGCCGGCGCGGCTGCTCAGCGAATGGATGCGCTATGCGCGCGAATATCCTGTCGCCCGCGCCAATGCCTTGCGCCAGCTCCTGGCGGCGATGCGCTACGAAGCGCCGCAAAAGGCGCCTGCGGCATCCCTGCTGATCTTGTCGGGCAAAGGCGACCGCCTGGTCAACCCGCGCTGCTCCGCGACGCTGGCGCGGCAATGGCAGGCGCCACTGCGCTCGCACGATACCGCCGGACACGACCTGACGCTGGATGAACCCGAATGGGTGGCGCGGCAGGTTCGCGACTGGCTGGAGGAATGAACGCGCATTCGACCCCGCAAACGCCTTCATATGGTAATAATAACGATTACATTGCTTTCATTTGAAAGGAAAAACAAAAAAAGCTTATAAATCATACGGGTAACGTTTTTTACGATTGCCTTGTATCGCAAAAAAATATATATTGTTTATATTATTTTTTATGGAGCAACCATGGCAACACAAAAATCTCAAGCAAAAACGGCTGTGCGCGCAACCTCTGCTGCAGCCGCAAAAGCGGTCAAGCCGGTCGTGAAAACCGCCGTCAAGAAACCGGCGGCCAAAGCGCCGGCCAAGCCGGTCAGAAAACCGGCAGCGAAAGCCCCGGCCAAAACGATTGCCCCCGCACTGAAGAAACCGCTGGGTCCGGTAGTCAAGCCCGCCTCCGTCAAGCCGATCACCAAGCCGGCAGCCAAGGCTGTCGCCAAGACGGAGAAAAAAGCCGAACTGAAGATCAAGAAAGTCAAACAGATCCGCGACAGCTTCACCATGCCGGAAACCGAATACGAAGTGCTGAGCCAGGTCAAGAAAGCTTGCCTCAAGGCCGGTTTTGAAATCAAGAAAAGCGACCTGCTGCGCATCGGCGTGTCGCTGATCAAGAATCTGGAAACCGGCAAGCTCAAAACGCTGCTGGCTGGCCTGACGCCATTGAAGGTGGGGCGTCCGAAGAAGTAATGAAGTAATGAAGCAGCGCCTTGCATGCCTCATCCGAAAATGTCGATGACATCTCTGGATGAGGCTGCAATCCCGTCAGTCGATTTTCCCCATTCGCTCTCTCCGCCCGTTCTCTCCGCTTATATGGCGTCTCGCGAAAATACCGGTAGCCCTTCCAGCGTATAAGCAGGTTCTTCACTGCCGTCTTCATGCGCGATGGCGATGGTTTTCAATCCCGGCCTGACTTTCACCGCGTGCACGCGCGGCCCCGGCACGATCCGGTCGCCTTCCGGAAATACCGTCCAGACATCCTCGCCGTACCTGAGCGCTTCCAGCACATGGATGATGTGGCTCTCGCTGGGCGCCACCTTCCAGCGATTGCTGTCGGTGTCGGCCAGTCCCCATCGCACGTATTGCACATGGCCTTGCTTGTTATAACTGACGGCGGTGATGACACGGATGATCGGCATGGTCTTGTCTTGGATTTATTTTTTGTCGCCGATGGTTTTCAGCGGCGTCCGCTTCTGGTTCTTGGCATGGTAAATGGTGGAGATCGAATGGGTCGGTTTGACCTCCTCGTCGAATGATCTCCGTCCCGTGACGCCATTGTGCCTCACCTGACGCGTGGCTGCAGCAATTCTGTGCCGGTCCGGGAACATCAGCTTGCGACTCGATTCCGAAATCCGTCAGAAAGCCAGCTCGCATTGCACTTCCTGCCCCAACCGCAAGCGGCGTCCCGCACCTTGCACGACAATCGCGTTCTGGCCGAAAGTCAGGCCGCCGTCGACCCGGTCATTGGCGCGATAAGTCGCCATGGTGTCGAGCGGTTCATTGGGCCAGCGCGGGTCGCGCAACCCGGTCTGCTGGTCGATGCCGGGAATCGGGCAACGCGCGCACGGCTTGACCAGTTTGATGATCACCTCCGTGCCCGGCTCGCCGATGGTCAGCGTATCGAGGTAATCCTCTTCATAGGCCTCCAGCCCGGCCAGCACGACGTTGGGACGGAAACGGTCCATCGGTAGCGTCGGCGCGCCTTTCTTTTGCAGCCGCTGGTTCAGATCCTGCAACGACGCCTCGCCGACCACCAGGATCGGGAAACCATCGGAAAACTGCGTCGTCGCCGTGGCCTCGCCGGTCCAGCGCCGACTGCAGATGCGCCGCACGGCAGGATCGAAACGCACCAACCGCGCGTCCGTACCGAGACAGGAAGAAAACCATTCATGCATTTCGGCGCCGCAATCCAGTGCTTCCACATTGTCTTTCCAGATGGCGACCGGCACCTTGCCGACGCAAGCATCGTATTGCAAGGGCACGCTCAGCGCCTGCATGTCGGGCGCACGCACGATCAGGGCATCCTGTCCGATGGATGTCGCAATCGTCGCCATCAGCGGATGCTCGCGTTGCGACAGGAAACGTCCGTCGCGATCCACCAGCATCCAACTACGGTCCAGCGACAGGCCCGACTCGCTTATGTCGGCCTCGCGCAAGCTGATGCCGCCACAGGATTTGATGGGATAACTATGCAAGGCGCTTAGAGTAATCATCGGATACGGTCTTTCATTTTTTGTTTGTTCTGATGTGCCGCAAACGGGGCAGCGCAAATGTTAGCGCATCGGCCGACGCCCGGCCGTGCGACAATCCGGTTTCGCCCTCTTCTTACAAGTCTATCGCCATGATCCTCTTCGCCAAGTACTTGCATATCCTCGGTTTCACTGTCTGGGTCGGCGGCATGTTTTTCGCCTATCTCTGTCTGCGCCCGGTGGCGGCCACCGCCTTGCAGCCGCCGGCACGGCTGGCCTTGTGGGCCGGCGTGTTTGGCAAATTCTTCCCCTGGGTGTGGCTGGCGATTGCGCTGATCCTGGCCAGCGGCCTGCTCATGATGGCGCAGATCGGCAAGCCGCCCGGATATGTGTCCGGCATGGCCGGCCTCGGCATCCTGATGATGCTGATTTTCGCCCACGTCTTTTTCGCGCCCTACCGACGCCTCCAACGCGCTGTCGCCGCGGAAGACTGGAGCGCCGGCGGTGCGGCGCTCGGCCAGATCCGACGCCTGGTCGGCATCAACCTGATCCTCGGCCTGATCGTCGTCACCATCGGCGCGCTCGGTCCCTTGATCGGCTAAGGACGCGCTGCCTTGGCCTTGGGCGCGGCTTCCTTCTCGCCGCGCAGCATGGTCTTGATGCCGCGAACGGCCTGACGGATGCGCGATTCGTTTTCGATCAGCGCGAAGCGCACGTAATCATCGCCGTATTCGCCGAAACCGATGCCGGGCGAAACGCAGACCTTGGCCTTCTCCAGCAACTGGCGTGCAAATTCCAGCGAGCCGAGATGGCGGTACGCCTCGGGAATGCGCGCCCAGATGTACATCGACGCCTTCGGCACATCGACCATCCATCCCGCTTCGTGCAAGCCCTTGACCAGCACGTTGCGGCGGCTTTCGTAAGTGGCGCGGATCTCTTCCACGCACGACTGGTCGCCTTCCAGCGCAGCGATCGCAGCCACCTGCACCGGCGTGAAACTGCCGTAATCGTGGTAGCTCTTGATGCGCGCCAGCGCCGCCACCAGTTCCTTGTTGCCGACCATGAAACCGATGCGCCAGCCGGCCATGTTGTAGCTCTTGGACAGCGTGAAGAATTCGACGGCGACCTCGCGCGCGCCTTCGACCTGCATGATGGACGGCGCTTTCCAGCCGTCGAAGGTGATGTCGGCATAGGCCAGATCGTGCACCACCAGGATGTTGTGTTCGCGCGCCAGCTTGACCACGCGCTCGAAAAATTCGAGTTCCACGCATTGCGCCGTAGGGTTCGACGGGAAACCGAGCACCATCATCTTGGGCTTCGGATAGCTCTCGCGGATGGCGCGTTCCAGCTCGGAGAAAAAGTCGATGTCCGGGCTCATGCGCACCGAACGGATATCGGCACCGGCGATCACCGCACCATAGATGTGGATCGGATAGCTCGGATTCGGCACCAGCACGGTGTCGCCCTTGTCCAGCGTCGCCAGCATCAGATGCGCCAGCCCTTCCTTGGAACCGATGGTGACGATGGCTTCGCTGTCGGGATCGAACTCGACGTCGTAGCGGCTCTTGTACCAGTGCGCGATCGCACGGCGCAGGCGCGGGATGCCTTTTGAGGTCGAATAGCCGTGCGTGTCGGGGCGCTGCGCCACTTCGACCAGCTTGTCGACGATATGCTTGGGCGTCGGGCCGTCGGGATTGCCCATCGACATGTCGACGATGTCCTCGCCGCGACGGCGGGCAGCCATCTTCAGTTCGGCGGTGATGTTGAAAACGTAGGGAGGAAGACGATCGATGCGCGCAAAGCTGCGCGGACTGCGGGATTGAGTCATGTTGTACTTTCACGTGAGCGCCCGGAACCGTCCGAGCGACGTTGGACCAGAAAGGTCCGCTGATGATTTTACGTCAATTGTTTTGTGCTTGGGAAGAGGCTTTCCGCAAAAAAATCCTGCGCTCTTCAGTGTCCAGTAAATCTCAACAATTCCCGCTCCGATACTCTCATGGCTTCACACCCTCCTGCCCCAGGAAAGCGATCAGGCTGCGCACCCGCGCCGGCAGCAGACGTCCCGGCAAATGCAGCGCATAAACATGATCGCCGTAGCCGACGTCGACCCGCGCGTCCGGATACAGATGGACCAACCGCCCCGCCACCAGGTCTTCGTTGATGAAGTAATCGGGCATCACGGCCACGCACAGCGAACGCCGCACCGCTTCGCGCACCACGTCCAGATCGTTCGACAACAGCACCGTCTCGCTGGCTAGCGGCAAAGGCTGACCGTCGCGCGATATCAGCGGCGATGCGAACTGCCTGCTGCGCGAGAATCCGGCCAGCGGCAATGCCGCCAGATTGCCCGAGGCCAGTTCGGCCGCATAGCGCCCGGCCAGGTCAGGACTGGCGCACAGTCGCCAGGAAATGCCGAACAATTTTTTCGCCACCACGTTGTCCGGCAATCGCGATGCCACGCGGATGGCGAGGTCGACCGGATCGCTGGTAATGTCCACCGCTTGCTCGCTGAACCGCAAATCCACCTGCACGCGCGGATTGGCCTGCATGTACGACATCAGCAGCGGCTTGAGCCACACCGCGCCAAGCGTCAGCGGCGCGGAAATGCGTACCAAGCCGGCAGCGTCTTCGTTGAGTCCGTGCGCCAGCATGTTGGCGTCCTTGAGGATGTCGGCCATGCGGTCGGCATGCTCGGCCAGCCGGTAGCCGGCTTCGGTCAACCCGACCCGGCGCGTGGTGCGCATCAGCAACTGACAACCCAGCCGCCCTTCGATCGCCTTGATCCGGTGGCTCAGCGCCGAGCGCGACAAACTCAAGGCCTTGGCGGCCTTGCTCAGGCTGCCGGCCTTGGCGACGTGGAAGAAGATGATCAGGGAATTGGCGTCAAGGTTCATATTGGTGAGATCAGTTCAACAAATTGATGAAGACAGCATAGCTTATGCAAGGACGGAACGCTCCCTACAATGCAGACAGAGCACCAATTCCGCTGTTTTATTTTTACGATTCCATTTCCCATGCGCATCGAATCCCCTATCCAGATCGAAGCGACCGACGGCTACCTGCTCGGCGCAACCCTGTTTTATACGGACGATTCGCCGCATCCGCAGCGGCTCGCCATCGTCAACTGCGCCACCGGCGTCAAGGCCGCGTACTACGCGCGCTACGCCCGCTACCTGGCCGAGCACGGCTATCTGGCCATCACCTGGGACTATCGCGGCATCGGCGCATCGCGTCCGGCATCGCTGCGCCGCTTGCGCACCGGCAAATTCGACTGGGGCAGCAAGGACTTCGAAGGGGTCATGCAATGGGCCTCCGTCAACTTTCCCGACAGCGAAATCCACGTCGTCGGCCACAGCATCGGCGGCGTCATGCCCGGCTACAGCGCCTCCAACTGGCGCATCGACCGGCTGCTGATTGTGGGCGCGCAATACGCCTATTGGCGCGACTACGCACCCGCCTCGCGCAGCCGGATGTTGCTGAAGTGGCATGTCCTGATGCCGCTGCTGACCGCTGCCGTCGGCTATTTTCCCGGTCGCCGGCTGGGCTGGCTGGAAGATTTGCCGGCCGGCGTCGCCCACGAATGGGCATTTCGCCGCCCCGCACTGGAACATCCCGACGCCGCTCGCGTGCAGTATTTCGGCCATCTCGGCTGCCCGACGCTGGCCTATACGATCAGCGACGATCCTTTCGGCACGCCGGCTGCGGTCACGCGCCTGCTGCGCTACTACAGCGGCAGCGAACGCACGCTGGTCGGTCTCGCGCCGGACGATCTTCATCTCAAGGAAATCGGCCATTTCGCCTTCTTCCATGACCGCTTCCGCCAGACGCTATGGCCGGAAACCCTGCAATGGCTGAGCGCCGGCGTCAATCGTCGCCGCGTCCTGCGGCATTGGCCTGCCGATATACCGTCGGCCGATACCGCCTAAGCCCGTACGGCACGCCGCTCCGGCAGCGCGCCGATGGCGATGCCGATGATGATCAGCGCCATGGAAGCCACCAGGCTGAACTCCAGCGGTTCACCCAGGGCCAGCGATGAACACACGATGCCGAACACCGGCACGCCCAGCAAACCGAGCGAAGTGGTCATCGCCGGCAAGGCGTGGTTGACCTTGTTGATGGCCCAATAAGCGATGGCGATGCCGAACGTGGCGCTGTACAACTGCAAAACAATCACTTCGCGGCCCAGATCGACATGCGGCGGACCTTCGAACAGCCAGGCGCACGGCACCAGCACGCAACTTGCCGTCAAGGCCTGCCACACCAGCAGATCGAAGGGCTGACCGATCCAGCGATGACCGCGCACATACAAAATACTCGCGGCCCAGAACATCGCTCCCAACAAGATCAGGCCGTTGCCGAGGACCGAAGCATGGTTGCTCCAATCGAACGCCAAAGGATTGAAGATCAGCACCAATCCCAGCAAACCGAACACGGTGCCGATGGCGCGCCGCAGCGTAAATGCCTCGCCGAGGAACAGACGAGCGCACGGCGCCACCCACATCGGCGTGGTGTACGCCAGCACGACGGAACGGCCGGCGGCGACATGCTGCATGCCGACATTGCCGAGTATGGAATATGCCGTCATGTGCAGCAGACCGACGCTGAACACCACGGGCAGATCGCCGCGCTGCGGCAATATCAGGCGACCGCGCGCCAGGCACAAGACCAGTAGCACCAGCGTTCCGATGCACGAGCGTATCGCCGTCGACCAGATCGGCGTCATGTACTGCAGGATGGCTTTGTTGACCGGCCAGGTCGTGCCCCATATCAGGACGACGATGCCAAGCAGAACAACAGCCTGGCGGGACGACAAACTGGATTCGCGCATGTTTTCGCTTGTTATGGATAAATCGGGAGCGTCATTATCCGGCAGTTTTTCCAGCCGTGCGATGACGCGCCATCAAGGTAGCGAGACTCTCGCGCTGGCGGCCTTGCGCATCGAAGTTTTCGGGATCGAGCCAATGCTCGAATGCACTCTTGACCTGCGGCCACTCGCTGTCGACGATCGAAAACCAGGCCGTGTCGCGGCTGCGGTTCTTGTACACCACGGCCTTGCGGAAGATGCCTTCGAACGTGAAACCGTAGCGTTGCGCCGCCGCGCGTGACGGTGCGTTGAGGCTGTCGCATTTCCACTCGTAGCGGCGGTAGCCGAGTTCGTCGAAGGCGCGGCGCATCATCAGGAACATCGCTTCGGTCGCGGCCCGCGTGCGCTGCAGGCGCGGCGAGAAATTAATGTTGCCGACCTCGATCACGCCGAAGTTGGGATCGATGCGCATGAACGACGCCACGCCGACGGCCGCGCCGGTGTCGAGGTTGACGATGGCGTGCATCATCGGATCCTTGCTGACGCTCATCTTCGTCACCCATTCGCGGTACTCCTCCAGGCTGGCCGGCTTGTCGACGAACAGATAGGTGAAGTTACGGCCTTCGACGTCGTCGTTGTTGGCGTCGAACAGTTGATCCGCATGCGCCGGCGTGATCGGTTCGACGCCGCAATAGCGGCCGTACATGGCGGTCGGCGGCGGCAAGCGGCGCGGCGTCCAGTCAGGCAAGGGAACGCCGACCGGCTGTCCGAATTGATTCTCCGTAAAACACATTGTGGAAGTCGTCATGGTAGATCGGTCCGAAACTTTGTTGAAGAATTGTTGAGCATACGGCACAGATTAATGATAAATTTGGTCCTTAAAAAGAGCCAATAATCACTATTTTAAGCAAACCAATTCAGTCAACATGAATACGTCTCCGTTTCCCTTCGACCTGACCGGATTGCATCTGGCGCCGGGAAAAGGCCTCGCCGTGCAGTTGTACCAGAGCCTGCGCGATCGCATCCTCAAGGGTCATATCGACCGCCAGGTCAAGCTGCCGACCACGCGCGAACTGGCGCAGGCGCTCAACATTTCGCGCACCACCGTGGTCCGCGCCTACGACCAGTTGTATGCCGAGGGTTACATCAGCGCGCGCGTCGGCGACGGCACCTACGTATCGGCGCCCGCCACCGATATCGCCAGGACGCCTGTGCCGGGCAAGGTCGACATCGCGTCGCGCCTGTCCGAGCTCGGACAGCACATGGCGAGGTCCTCCAAGGTCATGCCGCAGGCCGGCAAGCCGCGCACGTTCCGGCTCGGCGTGCCGGCGCTGGACTTGTTCCCCGGTGACGTCTGGGCGCGCCTGCAAGCCGATTTCTGGCGGCGCGGCACGGAAAGCCGCATCAGCTACAGCGACCCCGCCGGCGATCCGCAACTGCGCGCCATGCTGGCCGGCTACCTGCGCAACGCGCGCGGCCTGGTCTGCGATCCGGACCAGATCATCATCACCGCTGGTACCCAGCAGGCGCTGTTCATGTGCGCCCAGTTGCTGCTCAATCCGGGCGACACGGCGGCCATGGAAAATCCCGGTTACCCGCGCGCGGCATCGGCGCTGATGCTCGGCGGCGGCAAGGTGGTCGGCGTCGGCGTCGATGCCGAGGGCATCGTCACGCAAGAGCTGCGCGCCCACCGCGAGGTCCGCCTGGCCTACGTCACGCCGTCGCATCAATATCCCAGCGGCGTCACCCTGTCGCTGGCGCGCCGGCTGGAATTGCTGGCCTGGGCCGAGACCAACCAGGGCTACATCCTGGAGGACGACTACGACGGCGAATACCGCTACAGCGGCACGCCACTGGCATTGCTGGCGTCGCTGGACCGCAGCGGCCGCGTACTCTACATGGGCACATTTTCCAAGATCGCCTTCCCCGGCCTGCGCCTCGGCTATCTCGTCGCGCCGCCGGCGCTGGCAACAGCGCTGGTCAACCTGCGCATGCAATACGACCGGCATTCGTCGGTGCCGGACCAGGCCGTGATGGCGGAATTCATTGCGCAAGGCCACTTCCAGCGCCACGTACGGCGCATGCGACGCGCCAGCCGCGCGCGCCGCGATGCCATGGTCGAGAGCTGGCAACGCTTGCGGCCCGGCGGCATCGACTTGCCGGACATGCATGCCGGGCTGCATTGCACAGTGCGGCTGCCCTCCGAGAAACGGCAAAACGACATGATCGCGCGCGCCGCCGAGGCCGGCATCGAGATCGACGGCCTGACGCGCTTCTGGTTGCCGGGCACGGCAGGCCGCGACGCCGCCGGATTGGTGATGGGTTTCGGCGGGACGAATGAAGCGGAGATCGCCGCCGCGGTCAAAACGCTGGCCAAGGTCTGGCGTTGATTGCTCCGGCCGGACAAGGGAATAAGACAGGAATGAGATAGCGGATCTTTGCAGCGGCATCGCTACCCGCCAGATGTTGCCGATGCGCGAACGCTGTTGGTCTAGCGCGCCAGCAAACCGACGAAAACAGGTATCAGCCACGGCGCAAGAAAGGCCGTCAGCACGCCGTTCAGGCCCATCCCGAGCCCCGCGAACGCACCCATTTCCTGGCTGACCTGGAAGGCCCGCGCGGTGCCGATGCCGTGCGAGGTCACGCCGAGCGCGAAACCGCGCACCTCATGCGAATCGATGCGCATGCGATTGAACAGGAAGCGCGCCGCCACCGCACCGAAGATGCCGGTGCCGATCACCAGCACCGCAGTCAGCGCCGGCAAGCCGCCCAGCTTTTCGGCCACGCCCATGGCGATCGGCGTGGTGGCCGATTTGGGGCCGATCGAGATCGCCAGTTGCGGCGATCCGCCGAGCAACACCGTCAACGCGACGGCGGATACGATCGCGGTGGCCGAACCGGCCAGCAAACCGCACGCCAAAGGCAAAAAGGATTTCCGCAAACGCGGCAACTGGCGCGCCAGCGGGATGGCCAGCGCCACCGTCGCTGGTCCGAGCAGGAAATGGACGAACTGCGCGCCGGAAAAATATTCGCTGTAGGGCATGCCGCTCAGCAACAGCACGGCGCTGACCAGCGCAATCGCGATCGCTACCGGATTGGCCAGCGGTGAAAATTTGCAGCGCCCGTAGATCCAGTACGCTGCGACATACGCGCACAAGGTCAGCGTCAATCCCAGCAACGGCGAGGCCGACAGGTAGACCCAGATCAGGCCGAATTGCGGCAGCTCACGCATGGTCGCCTCCGCCATCTTGCACGTCCTTGCCGGCACTCCGGCGGCTTTGCCACTGCATGACGGCGTGCGTCACGGCAGCCGTCACCGCCAGCGTCAACAAGGTGCTGACGGCCACCGCAAGGATGACGGTCAGCCAGTGGCCGCGCACCTGTCCTGCAGCGGCGACGATGCCCACGCCCGCCGGCACGAACAGCAGCGACAGATGGCGCAGCAGTTCATTGGCGGCGGCCTCGATGTTGTCCAGCAAAGGGGGATAGGCAACCAGGCTGAAAAACAGCAGCAACATGCCGACGACGGGGCCGGGAATCGGCAGTCTCAAGGCGAAGGTGATGCCCTCGCCCAGGCATTGGAACATCAGCAGGGTCGCGAAACTGGCCAGCATTTCACTCCCCTCGGGTAGTGGATTCAATCAAGACAATTTGGCTTCTTCAAAACGCTGCGACAGCTCGGCACGCAGCTTCTTGCGCAATTTGGCGGCTTCGAAACGGCGCTTTTCTTCCGCCGTGAACGGACGCAGCGACGGCACCGCAACCGGCTTGCGCTCACCGTCGACCGCCACCATGGTGAAGAAACAGCTATTGACGTGGCGCACTTCCTGGGTGCGAATGTTCTCGGCGACCACCTTGATGCCGACTTCCATCGACGAGGTGCCGGTGTGGTTGACGCTGGCCAGGAAACTCACCAGTTCGCCGACATGGATCGGTTGCCGGAACATCACCTGATCCACGCTCAACGTCACCACGTACTGGCCGGCATAGCGGCTGGCGCAGGCATAAGCGACCTGGTCGAGGAATTTGAGAATGGTGCCGCCATGCACGTTGCCGGCGAAATTGGCCATGTCGGGCGTCATCAGGACGGTCATGGTGAGTTGGTGAGATGGCATGTCCATGGTGAGCGGCTTTCTCTTTATTGGTAAATTCAGGTTCTATGCTAGGAGTAATTGATCTGCGAGTGGCGAAAAACGATGCGCAGACGCAACAACGCGGCAAGACTATCTGGAATAACCCTGCCAAGCAAGTTTCTTGCCCTCGCCTTTCAGCAAACCGTCAGCCGGCCGCGGCGAAATGATCCGCGGCATTGCGCAGGAACTTGGCCACCGAGGCGGTGATGGCTTCCGGCGACCAGCCCGCCATATGCGGCGTAAGCACGACGTTCTTGAATTCCAGCAGCTCGAGCGGCGGTTTCGGCTCGCTTTCGTAAACATCCAGCCCGGCGCCGCCGATCTCGCCCTTGCTGAGCGCCGCCGCCAGCGCCGCTGTATCGACCACGCTGCCGCGCGAGATATTGACCAGGAACCCTTTCGGCCCCAGCGCCTGCAACTCGCGTGCACCGACCAGATGGCGCGTGGCCGGGCCGCCGGGCGTCGCCATTACCAGCACGTCGCACCATTCGGCCAGTTGCTGTACGCCGCCAAAATACGCGTAGTCGACATCGTCGCGGCGCGAACGGTTGAAGTAGCCGATCTCCATGTCGAACGCCGCCGCGCGCCGTGCGATTTTCTTGCCGATGATGCCCAGGCCCGCCACGCCCAGGCGCTTGCCGGCCAATTGCGGCGGCAACGCCAGGGCTTCGCGCCAGATACCGCCGCGGCAGGCGATGTCGAGTTGCGGGATATTGCGCACCACCGCCAGCACCAGCCCCATCGCATGGTCGGCCACGCAGTCGTCATTGGTGCCTGCTCCGGTGGCGATCTTGATGCCCCGCATTGCAGCATGCGCGCTGTCGATATTCTCGAAACCCGCTCCCAGCGCGCAGGCAAGTTCGAGCTTGCCCAGCGTATCCATCTCCGCCGCCGTCAGGCCGGTCGAACCGTTGGTCAGCACCACCCGGACGTCCCTGGCCTCGCCGGCGATCGCAGCCGCGCGCATTTCCCGGGTAGGGGCGTAAATGATGTCGAAGGCGCTACGAATGGTTGCTTTGCTTTCTTCCGAAAGATGGATAAGGACCAGGAGTTGAGGTTTCATTGTCGGATTGAGTGGACGGAGGAAGGAATAACCTGTACCTGTGCGATTTTATTGTGAAACGCGAAACTGCGCCGAAGTGCGCACGCAAATAGGAGGACGCACGGCAAAGCGCTTGACGCAATATTTCTCTTCCTTTATATTGCGCCCATCTCAATTTTTTGGTGTCGACACGAAGTGGACAGTAGCTCTTGTCATTTAACGCAGACGGGCCGATAGCCCGGACACGCTTCCCTTAGCAGCGCCCTTCATTTGCTGCAGCCGAAGTGGTTCCGGTTGCAGTGTCGCGGTGAATCCTCACCCTTCCTTTTCTTGCTTTCTCGCTCTCTCCCGTCTTTCATTTTTCGATGCTTGCGCAGGCGTTCCGGTGTTCGCGCACGCGATGCTTTTTTATGCACGCAGCGATTGTTCGCCGCGCCACGGCGTGCGACTGGATGTGAAAGGATTTACCCATGGATGCACACGTTTTTGCACTGCGCGTTTTGCTGGCGCTGGTTCTCGGCTCCATCATCGGCGCCGAACGGCAGATGCGGCAACGCATGGCCGGCCTGCGCACCAACGCGCTGGTGGCAACCGGAGCCTCCCTGTTCGTGATGGTCTCGGCGTTCGAAACCGACCCGCAAGGCGCCACGCGCATCGCGTCCTATGTCGTTTCCGGCATCGGCTTTCTGGGCGCCGGCGTGATCATGCGCGAAGGCATCAACGTGCGCGGCCTCAACACCGCCGCCACGCTGTGGTGCTCGGCCGCCGTCGGCGTGCTGTCGGGACTCGGCCATCCGCTGGAAGCGGCCATCGGCGCAGGAGCCATCCTCGGGGCCAACGTGTTGCTGCGCAGCGTCTCCCATCTGATCAACAAGCAGGATTTGCAACGCGCCACCGAAATCGAGCAGGTCTACCGCCTTTCCGTGGTCTGCCGTCCTGACGACGAGGTTCAGGTGCGCACGCTGATGCTGCATATGCTCAACGGCATGCCGCATCTGGTGGTGCAGTCGCTGCACAGCGAAGACCTGCCGTCCGGCAACCAGCTTGAAGTCCGCGCCGACCTGATCACTTCGCCCAGCAACCATCTTCAACTGGAACAGATCATCAGCCGGGTCAGCCTGGAAAAAGGCGTCAGCGCGGCGCGCTGGGCCGTGCTCAACGTCGTCGAAGTTTAGAAATCGGACATCAGCAACAAGCAGCCGCCGTTCCGCTGCAACGCGGAAGCCGGAGAAAGGAGCGAGCCATGCGCATCACCAAACTGGAAATCAAATTCGACACATTTTTCAACGGCAACTATTTTCTCAATCGGAATGCCGTATCGGAACGCCTGCCCTATCGGGTAATCGCCACCTGCCGTCGCGACCAGGCGTCGCAGATCGAAGAATTGATCCTGTTGCAATTGCAGGAGGGTTTTGAACAGGGTTACGAACTCGAGATCGCACCGCGCGACCGTCAGCCATTGATCGATTTCACCGTGTCGCTGGCCTGTTCCACGGCGGAACGCGCAGCTTTGGTACGTCTGGTCAGCCGGCTTGGGCTGGAGAACAGCGTACGTAGCGTGCGTTGGGAAAGCGTGCCGGCGCCGCGCTCATGAACCCGGTGGCAGACGGCGACAAAGAATCCGTCCGTCGCTGCCTGTATCGATCCACCGGTGAAACGCACAAATGAGCCGAAGAAATTCGTCTTCTCTGTGCGCACACCGTTTGGCATTGCTGCTATCGTGGGAAGACTCGCAACGATAAAAAATAATTACTCAGAAATCGGAAACTGACTCCCCGTAGTTATATTTCAGCGATATCCGTTCACGAAACAATAATGGAATCGACCTAGATGACTTCCCCAGACGAAGCGCCCCAGACGTCTGCTTCATCCCGTGCCAGGCGCATCAATATCCGTATTTTCGCCACCGTCTTCGTCGGCCTGGTTTGCATTTCCATTCTGGCCCTACATATTTTGTTTGCATGGAATGTCCGCATCAAGGACCTTGAGGACGCACAGACCTCCACCGCCAATCTCTCACGCGCGCTGGCGGAGCACGCCGAAGCCACGCTGACCTCGGCCGACGCAGTGCTGTTCGGCCTGGTGCAACGACTGGAAGTCGAGGGCATGGACCGCGATTCGCTGGCGCGCATCTATCCGCTGCTGGCGTCCTATGTCAAGGAGTTGCCGCAAATCCAGGGATTGTTCGTCTACGACCAGACCGGCAAGTGGATGGTGAACTCCATGGACGATTCGCCGTGGATGCTGAACAATGCGGACCGCGAATATTTCATCTTTCACATGACCCATGAAAATCGCGAAGCCCACGTCGGCGTGCCCGTGAAGAGCCGCTCTACCGGCGCCTGGATCATCCCGCTGTCGCGCCGCATCAATCATCCCGACGGCACGTTTGCCGGCGTGGTGCTGGCGTCGGTGGAAATCGAATACTTCCTCAAGTTCTATCGCAGCTTCGATATCGGCAAACACGGCGAAATCCTGCTGGCGACGCAAGCCGGCGTCCTGCTCGCACAATGGCCTCCCGTGGACGGCGACGTCGGCAAGAATGTCAGCAGCAACATCGCCAGCGAGCATGCCGCCCGCAACAAGAACGGCGTCGCTCTCATCACGTCGCCCGGCGACGGTCTGCAACGCCTGTACAGCTACAAACGCCTCGACAAATACCCGCTGTTCGTCACTGCGGCCCAGTCCTACGATGAAGTGCTGTCCAGTTGGCGCACCGAAACGCTGATGCAGTCGGTCGGCGTGCTGATTCTGGTGGCCATGCTGGCGTGGCTGGGGAAACGCCTGGTCGATCAGATCAAGTTGCGCACGCAGGCCCAGCAGAAACTGCTCTCGGCGCGTGAAAAACTGGTGGAAATGAACAAGACGCTGCAAAAGATGGCGCTGGAAGACAGCCTTACCGGCGTCGCCAACCGCCGCCAGTTCGATGTGACCCTGGCCAACGAATTCAACCGCGCCAAACGCGAAAGCCAGTCGCTGGCCCTGTTGATGATCGATGTCGATCATTTCAAGAAATACAATGACACCTACGGCCATCCGGCCGGCGACGTCTGCCTTCAAAAAATCGGCAAGGTGATCAAGATGAACCGTCCCGGCGACCTGTCGGCGCGCTACGGCGGCGAGGAATTCGCCATTCTGCTGCCCAATACCGATCTCAAGGGCGCAATCAGCGTGGCGGAAAAAATTTGCGCGGACGTGCGTAGCCTGAATATCCCGCACGGCAAGAATCCGACCGGCATCGTCACCATCAGCGTCGGCGTGCAGGCGACGGTGCCGACCGCGGCCTGCAACCTGCTGGACCTCGTCAGCGCCGCGGACAAGGCGCTCTATACCGCCAAGGCGCGCGGCCGCAACCAGGTCTGCAGCAGCGGTGACGAAATTCCCCCGGCTTGCGGACCGGTCGCCTAAGACCTGGTAACAACGGGGACGGAATCAGCGATGCTCCAGCATCGCCACTGCCGCCTTTCTGGCTTCCTGTTCAGCCGATTTTTCGTCGTGAAAAACTGTGTCCAGCAAGACGCGCTGGGAAGGAAAGATGGGATTGCGATGCATGGGATTGGTCGACGGCCCGAAAATCGCCACGTTGGCCGCCCAGTCGTTGCTGTCAGCCGCCAGCCTGATTCCCGAATACTCGATTTCATAGTCGCCCAACTGTTCAACCGGCATGGTGGTCTCCTCGTATCCGCAATCTGTCTGGTCTGTCCGGCTCAGTGTACGTCGCCATCTATGGTGCGGTCGCCTAGATGACTGATTGCATAACCCTTTTCGCCGATCTGATGAAAAGCATCCTCCGGATCGAGCGTGAAATGCATGCCGCCGTCACGCTCGAAATCGACGTCCAGCTCATGTACCAACCAATCGGTATTGACGACTTCTTCCGGTAGCGGTTTTTGATGCGGCACCACCAGGTAAGAACAGAGATTGTTGTCTTCGGCCCTCTTGTACACATCCACTTTCATCATTTCTCCCTTGCCAGTTTGCCAAACACAATCGGAAAAACGCAAGCTTTTCAGCCCGGCGTTCCTGTGGGACTAGGGGAAAAATCATTAGTTCATCCCCATTCCGAAGCACTTCTGCATGGCTGGAATTCAGTTCATGGCCTTTCGTTCACCATATGCCATCTGTGCCGGATTGCCTGCTGCACAACCGATATTCCTGTTTGTGGAATAATGAACCGATGGTCGAACAGGGAGAACAAGCTGAACCGCATCGAGCAATTACGGATTTTCTGCATGGCGGCGGAAAGCGCCAATTTCCGCGAAGCCGCCGTGCGCATGGGCATCTCGCCGCAGGTGGTCACGCGCGCCGTCAAGGAACTGGAAGCCTCCTTCGGCGAACTGCTGTTTCATCGTAACACGCGTCAGGTACGCATCACCACATTCGGCGAACGCCTGATGCACCGGGCGCGCGAATCGATCAATGCGCTCGACGATTTATTTCTCGACAACAACCATCGCAACGACGACGCCCTGCGCGGCATCGTCCGCATCACGGCGCCCGGCACGCTGACGCGCACTTACCTGCTGCCGGTGCTCAATCGCATCGCGCTCGATCATCCCCACATCACGCTCGATCTCCGCCTGTCTGAAATCATCACCGACGCCGTCGATGACAAAATCGACATCGGCATCCGCATCGGCTTTCTGCGCGACAGTCGCTATGTCGCCCGCGCGGTGGCGAAAGTGGCATTTTTCGTCTGCGCCAGCCCGCAACTTATTGCACGCTGCGGCACGCCGGCGACGCTGGAGGAACTGGTGCAGTGCCCGATGAGCGCGGTGGTCGATCGCAACACCGGCCGTATCTGGCCCTGGTATTTCGCCGACGGCCAGCAAGTCGCGCCACGCCTGCCGGCCTTCATCACCGACGATCCCGACACCGAACGTCGCGCCGTGCTCGATGGCGTTGCCTTCGGCCAGTTGCCGGCCTTCCTGGCAATGCCGCATATCCGTAGCGGCGCGCTGGTCGCGGTGTTGCAAGACCTGGCGCCCTCGCCCTGGGATCTCTATGTTTACCGCCCGCAGCGCGGACCGGTGCCGGCGCGCGTGCGTCTGGTATTTGACGCTTTGCTGGACGCCTTGTCATCGGCGGGCGACTTTCCGATGCAGCCGGATGCAATGACGTAGACAGGAACAGAACAATTATTCCCAAAACAGGAATCAAGAATTCCCAAGCAAGCCATTTCAACATCGCGCAATCATTGCGATACTCCAACATCTCCATGGATTTGCTGCTACATTGTTTTTCGGCAGCGCCATATTCCTTCATTAGGCATCCCCAAGTCGGAAAGGTATAACAACAATGCCCACGCTCACCATCAACGGCAAACAACACAATGTCGATTTGCCCGAAGACACGCCCATTCTCTGGACCCTGCGTGACCAGCTCGGCATGACCGGCACCAAATTCGGCTGCGGCATGGCGCTGTGCGGCGCCTGCACCGTGCATCTCGACGGCGAACCGATCCGCTCGTGCATCACGCCGATCTCGGCGGCAGTCGGCAAGAAGATCACCACCATCGAAGCGATTGCCGAAGACAAGGTCGGCAAGTCGGTGCAGGATGCCTGGATGGCGCTGGGCGTGCCGCAATGCGGCTATTGCCAGGCTGGCCAGATCATGTCGGCGACCGCGCTGCTGCGCGCGACGCCGAACCCGACCGACAAGGACATCGACAACGCCATGAGCGGCAACATCTGCCGCTGCGGCACCTATACCCGCATCAAGGCCGCGATCAAGCAAGCCGCCGCACAGAATGGAGGCGCAAAATGAGCACCGACGTGAGCACGGTTGTCGATAACATTCAATTAAGCCGCCGCAGCCTGCTCAAAGGCATCGGCGCCCTCACCGGCCTGGCCTTGACGGTCGGCGTCAATGGCATCGTCATGGCCGCCGACGCGCCCAAATACGGCGGCGACGGCATGCCCGGCGGCCTCAAGGACAGCGCTCTGCTGTTCGTCTCGATCGGCGCCGACGGCGTCGTCTCCATCGTCGCCCACCGCTCCGAAATGGGCCAGGGCGTGCGCACCAGCCTGCCGATGGTGGTGGCCGACGAACTCGAAGCCGACTGGAGCCGCGTGCGCGTCATCCAGGCCCAGGGCGACCAGGAAAAATACGGCAACCAGAACACCGACGGTTCACGCAGCATGCGCCATTCTTTCGGACCGATGCGCCAGGTCGGCGCCACCGCCCGCCTGATGCTGGAAACCGCCGCCGCCAAACGCTGGAATGTGCCGGTCGGCGAAGTCGAAGCGAAGAATCATGAGCTGATCCACAAGCCCAGCGGCCGCAAGTTCGGTTTCGGCGAAGTCGCCGCCGATGCCGCCAAGCTGCCGTTGCCGGCGCGTGAAGCGGTGCAACTGAAAACGCCGCAGCAGTTCCGCTACATCGGCAAGGAAAGCACCCGCGCCATCGATATCCACGATATCGTCACCGGCAACACCCAGTATGGCATCGACACCCGCCTGGATGGCATGGTGTACGCGGTCATCGCACGTCCGCCGGTCTATGGCGGCAAACTGGCGAGTGTCGACAGCAGCGAAGCTCTCAAGGTGCCGGGTGTGATCCGCATAATCGAACTCAAGGGCAGCCCGCCGCCGGCGCTGTTCAATCCACTCGGCGGCGTGGCCGTCATCGCGCGCAATACCTGGGCCGCCATCAAAGGCCGGGAAGCGCTCAAACTGACCTGGGACAACGGTCCCAACGCGTCCTACGATTCGGTCGAATACCGCAAGACCATGGAAGCCGCCGCGCGCAAGCCGGCCAAGGCCGTGCGCAATACCGGCGACGCCATGTCGGCGCTGTCCAGGGCGCCGCGCCGCGTCGAGGCGGAATACTACCTGCCGCACCTCGCTCACGCGACGATGGAGCCGCCGGCGGCGGTCGCCCGCATCGTCGGCGGCAAATGCGAAGTCTGGGCCTGCGTACAGGCGCCGCAAGCCACCCGCGAAACGGTCGCCGGCCATCTCGGCCTGAAACCGGAAGAAGTCACCGTCAACGTCACGCTGCTGGGCGGCGGTTTCGGCCGCAAATCCAAGCCGGACTTCGCCGCCGAAGCCGCGCTGCTGTCCAAGGCCATGGACGGTGCACCGGTCAAGGTCACTTGGACGCGCGAAGACGACATCCACCACGACTATCTGCACACGGTCTCGGTGGAACATCTGGAAGCCGGCCTCGACGCCAACGGCAAAGTCACCTCCTGGCTGCACCGCACCGCCGCGCCGACCATCGCATCGATCTTCTCGGCCGGCGCCAAGGGCGAAGCGCCGTTCGAGCTGGCGATGTCGGCGATCAATATTCCGTACGCCATTCCCAACTTCCGCGTGGAAGCGCCGGAGGTCGAAGCGCATACCCGTATCGGCTGGTTCCGTTCGGTATCGAATATCCCGCATGCGTTCGCGGTCCAATCGTTCAGCGCCGAACTGGCGGCGGCGGCCAAGCGCGACCATCGCGACTACCTGCTGGAATTGATCGGCCCCGCGCGCAAGATCAATCCCTCGGAGATGTCCGACGGCTGGAATTACGGCGAGTCGCCGCAACGCTATCCGCTCGACACCGGCCGCATGCGCGGCGTGATCGAACTGGCGACGTCCAAGGCAGGCTGGGGCCGCAAGTTGCCCAAGGGCCGCGGCCTCGGGCTGGCGGTGTGCTACAGCTTCGTGACCTACATCGCTGCGGTGGTGGAAGTCGAAGTGAACGATGCGGGCGAGGTGACGGTTCCGCGCGTCGACATCGCGGTCGACTGCGGCCCGTCGATCAACCCGGACCGTATCCGTTCACAGGTCGAAGGCGCGTGCATCATGGGCATCAGCCTGGCCATGAGCGGCGAAATCTCGTTCAAGAACGGCGCCGTGGAGCAAAGCAATTTCCACGACTACGAAGTCTTGCGTTCGTTCGCCGCTCCCGGCCAGATCCAGGTGCATATCGTGCCGCATACGCTGGACGTGCCTCTGGGTGGTGTCGGCGAACCGGCCACGCCGACGATTGCGCCGGCGCTGTGCAATGCGATCTTCGCCGCCACCGGCAAACGCATCCGCCAGTTGCCGATTCGCGAGCAGTTGAAGAAAGCATAAGAGAAGATTTGGAGAGAAGAAAGAACCGCACATGGAATCCATCGACTTCGACGTCCTCAATACCGCCCTCGCCTGGCACCAGCAGGGACACCGCGTCCTGCTCGGCACCGTCACCCATACCTGGGGATCGGCGCCGCGCCCGGTCGGGTCGATGATGGCGATTCGCGGCGACGGCCATGTGCGCGGTTCGGTGTCCGGCGGCTGCGTGGAAGACGACCTGATCCGGCGCGTCCAGGCCGGCGAGTTGAACAAGGCGCTGCCGTTCGGACTGACATACGGCCTCACCGCCGACGAGGCGCACCGCTTCGGCCTGCCCTGCGGCGGCACGCTGGAAATCATGATGGAACCGGTGTCATCCCAATCGCGCATCGCCGAATTGCTGGCTGCCGTGCGCCAGGGCCTGCGCGTGACGCGTACGCTCGATCTCGACACCGGCGCCGCCAGCCTCGCCACCGACAGCCATGCGCACCAGACGGTGGTGCAGGAACGCAAGCTGATCGCGCCATATGGTCCGCGCTATCGCCTGGTCATTATCGGCGCCGCGCAAATGTCGCGTTACGTAGCGCAATTTGCACTGGCGCTCGACTATCAGGTCATCGTGTGCGACCCGCGCGAAGAATATCTGCAGGAATGGGACATCTCCGGCGTCGAACTGTCCGGCGACATGCCCGACGACCTGCTGCTGCGCCTGCAGCTCGACGCCAACAGCGCCGTGGTGACGCTCACGCACGATCCCAAACTCGACGACATGGCGCTGATCGAGGCGCTGAAGTCGCCGGCCTTCTATATCGGCGCCATCGGCTCGCGCACCAACAACATCAAGCGGCGCGAACGGCTGGCGCTGTTCGACATCAGTGCAGCCGAGATCGACAAGCTGCACGGCCCGGTCGGCCTGTTCCTCGGCGCGCGGACACCACCTGAGATCGCCATCGCCATCCTGGCCGAAATGACAGCGATCCGCAACGGCGTGACGATCTCGCAGACCCATGCGGCACGCACCGATCCTCTGCCGACGGCGGGCAGCGACGGCTGCGCAGTGGGCGAATTCACCAAATAGATCGGCGTGATTTCAGCGCGCGGCGAGGTCGGCGCGCGTGTCGATATCCCGGTGGATGCCGGGATCGTTGACGGGAACTTCGTTGACCGGAAAATCCTGCAGCAATCCGCGTGCGCCGCGATCGCCGCTCAGGCCTAGCAATCCTTCCAGATGGCTTCGGCCGAACCCGACCGGATTGCCGCGCTTTCCCTCACAAGTCGGCACGGCGATATGCACACCGTCTTTCAATGCCGCCAGCAAACCGGCGTGCGTTGACGGCTGCACATAAGGCATGTCGCACAGTGCAATGATCCAGCCCGCAGCTTCCTGCGCGTGCCGGATCCCGCACATCAGCGATGCGCTCATGCCGGCGGCGGCATCGGCGCATTCCACCACATCGCAACCTGCCGCCGCCAGGCATCGCGCGACTTCGCTGTCGATGGCGTTGACCACTGCCAGCACCGGCAAAACTTGCAGCATACTGCGCGCGGCGGCGACCGCGACGATCTCTCCGCTATCGGGCAAACGCGCCAGCAACTTATTGCCGGTGCCGGCGGGATCGAAGCGCGTGCCTCTGCCGGCCGCCAGCAGCAGGCCGCGGAATGGCGTTTGGACGAAAGATGTTGTGGCAGTCATGGAAGCAGATTATCCACCAAAACATCTTTCGCGCGCTGCGGTTCAGCGGATCTTTCCATGCTGCTGCAAGAATCTGGTGCAGTCCTCCACGGCCAGCGGCTTGCTGAAGTAATATCCCTGCACCTTGTCGCAGCCGTTCTCTTTCATGATGTCGAACTGCCCCAGCTCTTCCACGCCTTCGGCCAGCACTTCCAGATGCAGGCTGCGCGCCAGCGCGATGACCGCTCGCGAGATCGCCAGGTCGTCGGCGTCGCTGGTGACGTCGCGCACGAAGGAGCGATCGATCTTCAACTGATCCACCGGAAAGCGCTTCAGGTAATTGAGATTGGAATAGCCGGTGCCGAAATCGTCGATCGACAGTCGCAGCCCCATGGCCTTGAGGAGCCGCATGACCTCGATGCTTTTTTCGGGCGATTCCATCGACGCGCTTTCGGTCAATTCGAGCTCCAGGCAGTGCGAATCCAGGCCGCTTTCATCCAGTGCATTACGCACCATGCTCTCGAGGTTTTTTTGCGCGAACTGCTTGGCAGACAGATTGACCGCCATCGTCAGGCCATGCGCCCCCATGTCGTGCCAGCGCTTGCCCTGCGCGCAAGCCGTGCGCAGCACCCATTCGCCGATCGGCACGATCAACCCGGTTTCTTCCGCCAGAGGGATGAATTCCATCGGCGAAATCATGCCCTTTTCCGGATGCTGCCAGCGCAACAGCGCTTCGACGCCGACGATCTCGCCGCTTTGCAGCGACACCTGCGGCTGGTAATGCAGCAGCAGTTCCTTCTTTTGCACCGCCTGACGCAATTGCGAGGCCATTTGCAAGCGATGGCTGACCTGGCTGTTGAGCGCCGGCGTATAAAACTGGAAACGCTCCAGCACATTGTCCATGGCTCGATGCATGGCCACTTCAGCGGCTTGCAGCAAGGCGTCGCCGTTGTCGCCGTCGTTCGGATAGATGGTGACGCCGATGTTGGACTCCAGATAGACGCCCTCGTGCTCGTCGACGTGGTAAGGCTGGTCCAATACGTCGATGACTTCCTGCACCGCCATGGCGATCTGGTCCTGGTCCGGCACATGCAGCACCATGGCGAAGCTGGTGTCGCCGAAGCGCGCCAGCGTGGCGTCGTGCTGCATCAGTCCGGTCAGCCTGCGACCGGACTCGACCAGTACGAGTTCGCTCAGTTGCAGGCCGAGGCTTTCGCGCACGGCGATGGCGCCGCGTATGCCGATCAGTACCACGGCAAGCAAGCCGGGCCGATGTTCGCGCTCCACGCGCGTGATGCCTTGCTCAAGCCGGTCGCGCAACAGGCTGCGATTGGGCAGGCCGGTCAACACATCGTAGTTGCTCAGGCGATGCACGCGATCTTCCGCCTGGCGCCATTGGGTGATGTCGATGCCGCTGCAAATGAAATTGAGCGCCGCGCCGTTGTCTTCCTGCAGGGAAGTCGTCAACCATAATATCTCGCGCCGTTCGCCGCCGGCGGTCAGCCAGCGGCTCTGGTATTGCAAAGGCTGGGCCTGCAAATGCCAGTGCAGGAAATGCGTGTGCACCTGTTCGATTTCTTCCGGCGGAAAGAAAACATCCCAAAAATGCCTGCCCTGCACGTCCGACAGCGCATAACCGGTCGTTCGTTCCGCTGCCTGGTTGAAGCGCACGATGCAGCCGTCCTTGTCCAGCATCAGCCCCAACGCGCCGGTGGTGTCGAAGATGGCTGACAGCAGATTGCGCTCGGCCTGCAAGGCCTGTTCCATCTTGTTGCGGATCTGCTTCTGATGCGCTTCCTGCAAGGCCCGCTCCACTGCCGACGGCAGGCGCGCGAGGTTGGATTTGAGCACATAGTCATAGGCGCCCTGCTTGAGCGCCTTGATCGCGCGCTCTTCGCCCATGGTGCCGGAAACGAACAGGAAAGGCGTGTTCGGCGTCATCTGCTGGACGATCTGCAGCGCCGACATGCCATCGAAGCCGGGCAAGGAAAAATCGCCGAGAATGATATCGGGCTGATAGCTGCTCAAGGCGTCGACGAACGTATCCTCGGTGTCGACCTGCTTCACTTCGCAGGCAATGCCGGCGCGCACCAGTTCATAACGCGATAGTTCGACATCCGCGGGATCATCCTCCACCATCAGGACTTTCAGAACGCTTCTTCTCATCCCCTTGCCCCGTTTGTTGCTGCTGTCGCTGTTGCTGTTGCTGCTGCCGTTGCCGCCCGCTTCAAGATGCCGGCACCTTGTTGACGAGCATCCAGTAGAAACCGGCCTTTTCGACCTCTTCCTGAAAGCTCTCAAAATTGACCGGTTTGACGATGTAACTGTTGACGCCGAGCTGGTAGCACTCGGCGAGGTCCTGGCCTTCCGCCGACGATGTCAGCATGACCACCGGTATCGATCTGGTGACGGGATCCGCCTTGATCCGGCGCAGCACGTCGATGCCGCTGACCTTGGGCAGCTTGATGTCGAGCAGGATCAACCTGGGCAACTCGCCCTTGGGACGTCCGGCATAAATGCCGGTACAAAAAATGAAATCGAGCGCGTCGGCGCCATCCTGCACCCACTCGACCTTGTTGGCGAGCTTTTTCTTTTTCAATGCGCGCATCGACAGCTCGGCATCGTAGGGATTGTCCTCCACCAGAAGGATGTCGATCTTTTCAAAATTGTTCATGCGCCGGCTCCCTTGTTGTTGGCAACGTGAAGTGGAACGCAGCGCCTTCACCGACCGTGCCTTCAGCCCAGACGCGACCGCCGTGGCGGCTCACGATGCGATATACGATGGCCAGTCCGACGCCCGTGCCTTCAAACTCGCTGATGCGATGCAGGCGCTGGAAAACGCCGAACAGCTTGTCGTAATAGCGCATGTCGAACCCGGCGCCATTGTCGCGCACCGTATAAGTCAGCTCGCCGTCTTTGGCTGCGCCGCTGATATCGATATGCGGCTGCTCGCGCTTTGCGCTGAACTTGAGCGCATTGGACAGCAGATTGGACCAGACCTGCTTGATCAGCACGAGATCGCCTGTCGCCGCGGGCAACTCACCCATCGTCAGCGTCGCCCCGTTCATCGCCATCTTGTCCGTGGCCGCATTGTCGGCTTCATTGAAGGCGGCCTTCGCCAGCGCGCCCATATCGATATGGCCATAGTTGAGTTCTTTCCTGCCGAGACGCGAAAACTCCAGCAACTCATCGATCAACCGTCCCATGTTGCGGGTGTTGTCGCGGATGACCTGAAGCTTGCGCCTTCCCTCATCATCGAGCTGGGCCGCGATATCTTCTTCCAGCATGCGCGCGAAGCCATCGACGGCGCGCAGGGGGGCGCGCAGATCATGCGAAACCGAATAGCTGAAACTTTCCAGCTCCTTGTTGCTGGATTCCAGTTTCTCAATATTGCTTTTCAGTTCCCGCGTCAGTTCCCGGTTGGCGTCTTCCAGCTTGTTGCGCGCCAGCAGTTCCAGTTTCAATGCGCGGTTCAACGCATGCAGGTGTTTGGTGCTGGCGTTGATGTCGTCCGCCAGCGCCGGCAATTCCAGTTCTTCCGCGCTGGTCTGTGCCTGTAGCTGGTCGTGCAGGCGACCCAGCTCCTGCCGGTCCTTTTTCAGTTGCACATACGAAGTGATGTCCTCGGCGCGGTGCATGATGTAGCGGACGTTGCCGTCATCGCCGAAAACGGGGAAATTGGACGGGCTCCAGTAACGCTCCTCGAAGCCCTTGCCGTCCGGCCTCGGTACGTCGTACTTCTGCATCGCCATGGCGTCGGGGGTCTTGTTCGCCAGCACACGCTCCAGCGAACGGCGCAAATTGGCGACGCCGTCCGCTGCCGGATCGTCTGGGTTGTCGGGGAATACGTCAAACAGATGGCGGCCGACGATCTGCTCTCGTATGGTCAGGGTCGCCTGTACGTAGGCATCGCTGGCGGCAATGATGGTGAGGTCCGGCAACAGAACCAGGAACAGTCCCGGTACCGATTCAAATAACAGTTGAAAATCTGCAATCTCCGTTCCAGAGACTTGTGAAGTCATAGCTTATGCCCGTACGTCGGATCCGTAAGTTGGTCGCGCGCTTTTTTGCTCCCGTCAACAATGTCTCACATGAGCTTCTTCGTTTCTGTTATTTGCGTCGTGAACGCCGGATGTGGACCTACTGTTCCCGGTAGCTATGCTGTTGCGAATTTTTATGATTGTTGCAGATGCTTAATGACGGGTCCAATGTACCCAATTGATAGTTACATTTCAAGCGTACATTCGCGTTTTCACGAGAGATGTGCAAAACTTGACGTTTAGTCAAGTAAGGTCTGCCCGGTAGGTTGGATGAGTAAGAAAAAACCGCCCTTCTCGCGGCCTCAGGCGAGCCTGCTTTGCAGCCACTTTTGCGCTCCGGCCAGACTGCGGAAATCGGAGAGCGAGCGGCATTCGATATGTGGATGACGCTCGCGCAGCATGCGCGACAGGGCCGATCCAGGTCCCAGTTCGAGCGCCATGCCAATGCCGCGTTCGGCGCAGGCATCCATGCATGACGACCAGCGTATGGCATGCGTGAGCTGTTGCGCGAGTGCGCTTCGCGCTGCCTCCTTGTCATGGATTTCCTGCCCTGAAATACCAGCAAGCACCGCGACGGCGGGGTCGTTGAATGATGCCGCATGCAGCGCTTCGGCAAACGGCGCCAGCGCCGTTTCCATCAAGGGCGTATGCGAAGCGATACCTACCGGCAACATGCCGGTTCTGGCGCCGGCAGCCTCGAACTGCCGCTGCGCGGCCAGCAAGGTTTCGCTGCGGCCGCCCGCGATCAGCGTGTCGAATCCGGTTTCGATCGCCATGAAGGCGCCATGCCGCCGCAGCACTTCCTGCGCCTCGTCAGTCCGCATACCGCCGACCGACATCAGGCCCTGTTGTTGCGGCGCATGCGCCAGACAGGCATCCATATAGCCGGCGCGTGCAATCGCAAGATCGAGGACATCCGTCGGCGCAAGCGCGTCGGCGACGCCATAGGCGGTCAGTTCGCCGATGCTGTAACCGGCAACCAGCGCCGGCGCCGGGAGCGCCTCACGCAACGCTTCCCATGCAGCCAATCCCGCAGCCGCCACCAGCGCCTGCGCATGACGATTGGCGAACAGTAGGCGGTCGTCTTGCAAGACAGCGTCGAGCGGATGGCCGAGCCGCCGGTCCAACGCGTAACGCTGCAATATCGCATTGCCGCGCGCATCGTTGCGCAGCAGGTCGAACATGGCGGGATGCTGTCCGCCCTGGCCGGGACAAAGAACGGCAAAGCGCTGGTTCATGCTTTGGCGTCGCCGCGGCAAACGGCATGTATCAGGCAAGCCGCCGCCAGCAAATCGGCGGCGCCGCCCGGCGACAGGCGATGACGGACGAATGCGCGGTGGGATGCTTCGGCGCGCGCCAACCAGGCGATGTCGGCGGTGCCGCCGCAAGCCTGGAAAGCGCGGCTGTGTTCCTGCACGATCGCGGCGCCGGCGCTGCCGCCGCGATGATAGACATTGGTGTCGCTGATATGCGCCATCAGCGCAAACAAGGCATCCACCTTCGCGCATTGCCAGTCGCGCCCGGCGGCGATCGTCGCCTGCAATTGCGGCAAGGCGATTTCAAAGACCGACGGAAAGCCCAGCGCGCCCTCTTCGCGCGCGCCGCCGACGGCATGGCTGGCGGCGACGCGCAAACCGTTGCTGCCGGTCTCGCCGGCACCTGTCGCGCCGGTGTGCGCCGTGAGCGCATCACCCCAGCGAATCAGCAAGGTCGCGCGTATCGCCTGCGGCGACAGCGGCATGTCCTGGCCACGGCAACAGGCCATCGCAGCGCACAGCATGCCGAGGCAAAAAATGGCGCCGCGATGCGTATTGACGCCATCGGTGGCCTGCAGCATGCGCTGCTCCGCCTTGATGCCGAGGCATTTGAGTTCGGTGAAGGAAGCGCCTGCCATGCCGGCTTCGGCGATGGCGGCGAAATAATGCCGAAGCGAAAACAGGCTGCGCATGAAAGTCGACGCATCCATGTCGTCATGGCTGCCGTTATCGACCAGCGATACCAGACCCGGCTTGGGATATAGCGTCAGTTCCTGATGCAGGCTGCGCACGGCCGCGCGTGCAAGATAGCGGCAAAATGCCTGCTGCTGCCGGAGCCGGCGGCGCCGTTCGGTGTAATGCACCGCCGCCGGCAACAGCATGGCCGGCATGCAGTCTGCGTGGGTCAGGTCGGACACGCGTTCGCCTCCAGCGCGGCAAGCAGATCGCCGACGCGCAACAATGCCACGTCGCTGCTGCGTTTGGCCAGGACGCGGTTGTTGTCCACGCCGGCAACACTATCGCTCGCCTGTACCCACTCTTTCCATGACACGGCGGCGCCGTCGGGAAACTCCACTTCGCCGTCGAGCGGCAACTTCGCCGCATAGGACGTGAGCAACCGCATCCCTCGCGACAACTGATCGGCGTTGTCTGGGCAAAACAGGACATCGATATCCGACGCCAGCCGCAGGTAAGGCTGGCCGGTGATCGCCTGCAAGGCGAGCGATCCGTACACGCGCAGCGACAAGCCTTGCGCGGCGGCAGCATCGTGCAAATCGCACAAGGCCGTTCGCCACGGCAAGGCTGCATGCATGACGACTTCAGGAATAGCCAGCGGGGGGCGCATCTCACGCACGCCAGCCAAGCCGACGCACAAAGGCACGCGCAGCTTGACGCCGTCCCGGTCGGGCGGCAATGCGATGCCGAGGCAGATGTCGCCCGCCGCGCAATCCGCGTCGTTGCGACGAATCACTGCCGGCCAGTCGTTCTGTTGCCAGCGCCGCACGGCGACGCAATGCGGCTCGGCGGCGCGCCCAAGCGCCTCGCGCCAGCCGTCCGCGTTCAGCCAGACCAGGCCATGCCGTTTATAGAGGCTGGACATCGCTGCCGCTGACGATGGCGTCGACCACGCGCTGCGACCAGTTGCGGCCGCCGCGTTGCAGGCCGAGGGCGGCGCGCTGGTCCTTGTTGTCTGCCTTAGCCAGCGCCTGTTTCAATTGTTCGGCCACGTCGCCGTTCCAGATGTCGGCGACGCCGCCCATGCGGCGGTAGTTTTCCGGACCGGGCGCAAACACCGGGTTGCTCCCGGCCAGCTCGACCAGACGTTCTTCCGGCACCTTGGTGATGCGCGCCATGGCGGGCAAGCCCATTACGCGGATGGTGGCGTTCGGCAAGGCGTAGGAGGCGTCGGCCATGAGTCCGCTGGTGATGAAGCCGCCCGACAGCGCCTGATCGTAGACCAGTCCGATGATCTTGTGGCCTTCGCGGCGCGCCAGGTCGATGCATTTGCCGAGATGCGCCATGTAGCTGTTGATGCCCAGCATCTCGTCGCGATGGCGCAGGCGCTGGCCTTGCGTGTCGACCAGAATGACGATGGGGCGGCCCGGATGTTCGCGCACGGTCTGCAGGATGGCCTGCGCCTGCGCCAAGGCGATCTCGATGCCGATCGGCGTGTGGCCGGTGGTGCCGACCACGGCGACGATGTCGCCGTCGACCTGCGCGGTGCCGGAGAGGAAGTCCGCCTTCTCGGTGATGCTGTGACCTTGCGGAAACAAATCGTCCGCCAGTGTTTGCCAGTTCATGGTGTTCCCTTCACGCGATGGCTTGCGACCAGATCGACGAAAGGTCCGGCCTCCAGCATCGGGATATCCTTTGCGTTGCCGACGCCCAGGCGCTCCCAGATCTCCTGCGGATCGCCGGCGTCGCCGAAGCGCGCAATGCGTTGTTCGAGCATGGCCTGTTCGGCTTCCAGCGCTTGCAGCGTCAGCGCGGTCGGATTACCTTTGAATCCTTGCAAGGTCTGCGACGCCGCAGCACGGAAGGCCGCGGTGTCGTCGGCGACTATGCCCTGGCAATCGCCCAGCAGATAGCGATGCTTGCCGCCGGTGGTGCGCCATACCAGCGCACGGTCGCGCGAGTCGAATTCCTCGACGCCGTTGGCGGTCTCGATGACTTCCGGCCCGGACATCGCCAGGCGGCCTTCTTCCGACATGATGATGGCGTTGGCGCAGCGCGCAACGATGCCCATGCCGCCGAAACAGCCGTTGGAGCCGCCCACCAGCACAATGACCGGAATGCCGGCGGCGCGCGTGTCGAGCACGGCGCGCATCACTTCCGACACGGCGATCAGGCCGGCATTGGCTTCATGCAGGCGCACGCCGCCGGTTTCGAGCAGCAGGATGACGCCTTCGGCCTTTTCCTGCACGGCGCGCTTGAGCAAACCGACCAGCTTGGCGCCGTGCACCTCGCCGACCGCGCCGCCCATGAAACCGCCCTCTTGCGCCGCCGCAAATACCTTGGCGCCATTGAGGCTGGCGCGGCCGACCACGACGCCGTCGTCGAACGACACCGGCGCGTCGAGTTGCCCCAGATGCGGACTGACGATGCGTTTGGCCGGCGGCAGGAATTCTTCAAAACTGCCGGCGTCGAACACTTGCGCGATGCGTTCGCGGGCATTGGCTTCGAGGTAACTGGAACTCCGGGTTGATGTCATGCGGCCTCCACCATCGATTCCACCGCCTGATCCAGGCGCAGGCTGACCACGGCCGGGGTGGCGCCCATGTCGTTGATCGAGATGCGCGTGTCGGCCAGTTGCCAGCGCTTGTGGAAGTCGCCGATGACGGCTTCCCAGATCGCACCGAAGCCGCGTGCGGCGGTCTTGATCTCGACGCTGCAGGCGCCCTGCAAATCGGCCGGTTCGATCAGCACTTCAAGGTTGCCCGAGCTGACCACGCCGACCAGTTCCGCTTTGGCGGACAGCTTGCGGGTGCCGTTTTCAAAACGATAATTCAAGGTTTCCATATCACCAGTTCCTGAAACGTTTGGGCGGGTTGTACAGGCCGCCGGAAGCGCGCACCAGATCCTTCATGTTCTTGGCCGCCAGCAGGTCGCGCGTGGCGAGGCGCTTGTCGATGCCCATGTCTTCGGCGCGGCGGATGATGCCGCGGTCGCGCAGATTTTCCACCATGCGTTTGTCGCGCGCCAGGCCGACCGGCGTGTAGCCGGCGACGCCGCGAATCGCCTGTTCACGCTCTTCGTCGGTGCGGCACAGCAGCAGGTTGGCGATGCCTTCTTCGGTCAGGATATGGGTAACGTCGTCGCCGTAGATCATGACCGGCGGAATCGGCATCCTGGCCTGTTCGGCCAGTTGCCAGGCGTCGAGCCGCTCGACGAAGGCCGGCTGCATGTGTTCGCGGAAGGTTTCCACCGTCTGCACCACCAGCTTCTGGCCGCGCGGAATGGTGTTCTTGCCGACCCTTGCCTGCTGGCCGGCCTTGAGCCAGGCCGGACTGGCGTGACGGCGGCCGCGCGCGTCGGCGCCCATGTTGGGTGCGCCGCCGAAACCGGCGATGCGTCCCAATGTCGCGGTCGACGAATTGCCCTGCAGGTCGATCTGCAAGGTCGAACCGATGAACATGTCGCAGGCGTAATGGCCTGCGGTCTGCGAAAAGGCCCGGTTGCTGCGCATGGAGCCGTCCGGGCCGACGAAGAAGACGTCGGGACGCGCGCGGATATAGTCCTCCATGCCCAGTTCCGAACCGAAGGAATGGATCGACTCGACGAAGCCGGCTTCGATGGCGGGGATCAATGCGGGATGCGGATTGAGCGCCCAATGCTTGCAGATCTTGCCGCGCAGGCCGAGCGATTCGGCATAGGTCGGCAGGATCAGCTCGATGGCGGCGGTGTCGAAGCCGATGCCGTGATTCAGGCGCTGCACGCCGTATTCGGCATAGATGCCCTTGATGGCCATCATCGCCATGAGCACCTGGATTTCCGAGATCTGCGCGGGGTCGCGCGTGAACAGCGGTTCGATGTAATGCGGCGTCGGCGCCTTGGTCACGAAGCTGACCCAGTCAGACGGAATGTCGATGCGCGGCAACACATCGACGATTTCATTGACCTGGGCGATGACGATGCCGCTGCTGAAGGCGGTGGCTTCGACAATCGCCGGCGTGTCTTCGGTGTTGGGGCCGGTATACAGATTGCCGTAGCGATCCGCCGCCTGCGCCGCCACCAGGGCGACACGCGGCGTCAGGTCGACGAAATAGCGGCCGAACAATTCCAGATAGGTATGAATGGCGCCAATGTTGAGCTTCCCGGCCGAGGCCAGCTTGGCCAGCCGCCCCGCCTGCGGACCGGAGAAAGAAAAATCCAGTTTGGAGGCAATGCCTTTGTCGAACACATCCAGATGCTCCGGCAAGGCCAGCACCGAGAACAGCATGTGCAGGTCATGCACGCGCGCCGGGTCGAGTCCGGCCAGCGCCTTCGACAGGAAGTCGGCCTGCTTCTGGTTGTTGCCTTCGAGGCAAACGCGATCGCCCGATTCGATGACGGCGTACAGCAAATCGGCAATGCGCGCCGACGGCAACAGCTTGCCTTCGAGCGAATTGCCCAGCACGCCGCTTGCGCGCGCCAGGCGTTCATTGCGATTGGTTTGCCGACGATTCCAGACGTGGCCGGTGGCAGACATCTACTTCACTCCCATGATGATATTAGGCAAGCCGGTGGCAATACCCGGAAAAATACACAACAAGATCACGGCCAGGAACATCAGCGCCAGGAACGGAATGGTTCCCTTGATGACTTCCGACAGGGCAATGTCGGGAGCGATGTTCTTGATCACGAATAAATTCAATCCGACAGGCGGATGGATCAGGCCCATTTCCATGACCACGGTCATGACGATGCCGAACCAGATCAGGTCAAACCCGGCTTCCCGCAACGGCGGCAGGATGATCGGCGCCGTCATCAGGATAATCGATACCGGCGGCAGGAAGAAGCCGAGCACGATCACCATCAGCAGGATCACCGCCAGCAGCAGCCATTTCGACAGGTGCATGTCGACCACCCACTGCGCCGCCGACTGGCTGATGTGCAGGTAGCTCATCACATAGGAATACAGCAGCGACATGCCGATGATCAGCAGCAGCATGCCGGACTCCTTGATGGTCGAATTGAGGAAAGGCACCAGCTCGCGCGGCTTGTAGATGCGATAGACGACGGCGATCAGCACGATGGCCAGCAAGGCGCCCAGGCCGGCGGTTTCCGACGGCGTGGCGAAACCGCCGTACAGCGCCACCATCACGCCGATCAGCAGGATCAGGAAAGGCAGCACGCGCGGCAGCATTTCCACCTTTTGCGCCAGCGTGAAATGCTCGTCGTCGAGATAAGCCGACTTGGCGCCGCCGCCGATGTAGATCGCATGCGCTATCTTGTATTCCTTGCGCGCACGATACACGGCATAGCCGGCAAACAGGACCACCAACAGCAAGCCGGGGCCGATGCCCGCGAGGAACAAACGCCCCAGCGATTGCTCGGCCGCCACCGCATACAGGATCATGGTGATCGACGGCGGCAGCAGGATGCCCAGCGTGCCGCCCGCGGCGATGATGCCCGCCGCAAACCCTGGCGAATAACCGCGCCGGCGCATTTCCGGAATGCCGGCCGAGCCGATAGCCGAGCACGTCGCCGGCGACGAACCCGCCATCGCGGCGAACAGGGCGCAGGCGAACACATTGGCGATGCCGAGGCCGCCGGGTACGCGATTCAACCAGGCGTGGATGGCCGAGTACAAGTCCTTGCCGGCGGGCGACTTGCCGATGGCCGCGCCTTTCAGGATGAACAGCGGAATCGACAGCAAGGTGATGGAAGCGATTTCTTCATAGACGTTTTGCGTCACGGTATCGAGCGATGACGCCGGCATGAAAAAATACATGAAGGATGTCGCCACCACGCCGAGCGCAAATGCGATCGGCATGCCGGAGCACATCACGACAATGGTGACTATCCCATACAGGGAACCAAGGACCAACGGCGTCATGCGGCCTCCTTCGTACCTGTGATGCGGGTCAGCACCTGCACCAGCAATTGCAGCGTCAGCATGCTCATGCCCAATGCCATCATGGAATACGGAATCCACAGCGGCGGCGCGAACGTCGACGACGTGGTTTGTCCATCAACCCAGGCTTCGTGGAACAGCGTCCACGATTTCCACGCAAAGAACAGGCAAAACACGAAGGACGCCAGATCGACAATGAACATGCGCACCTTGTTGGCCGTCGGCGAGAGGAAGCCGGCCAGCGCTTCGATGCCGATATGGCCGCGCAGCGACTGGACGTAAGCCGAACACAGGAAAATCACGCCCACCAGCATGAACACCGATGCTTCGTCCTGCCAGTCGGTCGGATGATGCAGGAAATACCGCACCACCACCGAATACGTCAGGATGATGGACGTCGTCATTAGCGCAATCATCGACAGGAACACCGCGAGCTTGTTGAATTTTTCAAGCACATGGTGCAGTACGGCGAGCACAGCGTTGTCCGGCACCGCCGGCCTGGCCTGCGGCTGCATCTCGAAGCCGTGGCTCATAGGAGTTTCTCCGCCAGTTTGAGCAGGTTGGCGCAGTTGGCGTTGCGGGCGGCGAAATCCTTCCAGGCGGTGGCGCGGGCTATGTCCTGCCATTTCTTGACGGTGGCAGCGTCGAGATCGACCACCTTGGCGCCTGCTTTCTGATAGACCGCGGCGACGGCGACATCGTCGGTCTGCGCGGCCTTGAGCGCGAACTGCTCCATCTCGGCGCCGACGGCCATGACGGCGGCTTGCTGGTCCTTGCTCAGGCGCTCGAACACGGTCTTGGAAATCATCAGCGGTTCGAACATGTACCAGTAAGCCTTGTCGCGGCCGGTAGTCAGCGCCTTGGCCACTTCTTCCAGGCGGAAGGACATGAAGGAAGTCGACGACGTCATCGCCGCATCCATCGCGCCGGTCTGCATGGCGGCGTAGATTTCATTGGACGGCAGCGTCACGACGGCGGCGCCGGCTTCTTTCAGGATCAGATCCATCTCGCGCGAACCGCCGCGCACTTTCATGCCTTTGGCGTCGGCCGGATCGACAATGGCTTTGCCGCGCGAAGCGACGCCGCCGGCTTGCCAGATCCAACTGACGATGAGGATGCCCTTCTCCGCCAGGATGCGCGCCAGTTCCTTGCCGACTTCGGCGTTCTTCCAGGCCGAGCCTTGCTGGTACGAGGTGACGAGGCCGGGCATCAGGCCGATGTTGGTTTCAGGGACTTCGCCGCCGGCATAGTTGAGCGGCACCAGCGACAGGTCGAGCGCGCCTTTGCGCATGGCCGAGAATTGTGCGTTGGTTTTCATCAGGGAGGAGCCGGGATAGATCTCAAACTTGAGGCTACCCTTGGTGCGCTTGGTCACTTCTTCCGCAAACATGCGCGTCAGGCGATCGCGGAAATCGCCTTCATTGATGGTGCCGCCGGGAAACTGATGGGAAATCTTCAGCGATGTGGTTTGCGCCCAGGCCGACGTACCGACCGTCCACAACGGCGCTGTGGCCAGCGCTCCGATGATGCTTCTGCGGGTTTGCGAAGTCATGTTGCTCCTCCTTGAGTGAAAGAAATATTGTTTTCTACTTTTGTGCTGGCTTGCTGCTGACTGATCGCCAACTATTCTTGCCGTTTCCACCGCTTTTTCTATTCGTGTCCGGCGGCTTGGTCTCTGCACTTGCTTATTGTTTTTGCTTTTTTATGTATCTTTCTTGTATACACGTTCTTACAAAACAAATACATTGTCAAGCATCAAAGATGATTTAGAATTGGTCTATTGCATACTTGACATCAATCATGGATACCCACAAGAAGCGTTCCGAGACACTGCGCGAATCGATTGAAGAACTGATCGCCATCGGCAAGCTGACGCCCGGCCAGCATCTGGACGAAACCGTATTGGCCGAGGAATTCGGCGTATCGCGCACGCCGATCCGCGAAGCGCTGATCCAGTTGGCGTCGATGGGCATCATCGTGATGCGGCCGCGACGCGGCGCCATCGTGGCCGAGATCGGCCCGCAGCAATTGATCGAGATGTTTGAAGTGATGGCGGAGCTGGAAGCGATGTGCGGCCGGCTGGCGGCGCGACGCATGTCGGCGGACGAACACGCCTCGCTGATGGCGGCGCACCAGGCGTGCAAAGAGGCGTGCGACGCCGTCGACCCGGATACGTATTTCTACAAGAACGAAGACTTCCACGGCCGGATTTACGCTGGCAGCCACAATGCCTTCCTGGAAGAACAGGCGCGCGTCCTGCAACGCCGCCTGCGCCCGTATCGCCGCCTGCAGCTACGCGTGCGCGACCGCCTGAAGCGGTCCTACGATGAGCACGAAGGCGTGGTCAACGCCATCATCGCCGGCGACAGTGAACGTACATGCGAGCTGCTGCGCCAGCACGTCATGATCCAGGGACAACGCTTCGCCGATCTGGTGGCGTCGCTGCATCAGTTGAAGATTGCGCCGAACAACGAGAAGCAAACGCTCAGCGATGCGTTGGCCTGATGTGCGAGGAAAGACTTTTCCTTAATCCAGACTGAAACGCCCTAGTACCTCCAGCACGTGCTGCGTCGGCCGCTCGATATTTTCCGCGCGGTGTGCGATGCCCAACTGCCGCCACAATGCCGGCTGCAAAGGACGCATTTGTATGCGCGCATCCGGCGGCGGCGCGCCCTCCTCGTGCGGCAGCAGCGTCGCCCCGTATCCCGCCGCCACCAGGCTCTTGATCGCATCGTTGTAATTGAGCTGGATACGCGGCACAGGACGTTGTCCGCCGGCGGCGAACCATTCCAGCGTCAGATGCGAAAGCCGCGTGCCGGAATCGTTCAGGATCAAGGGCTGCGCCGCCAGCCATTCCGGTGCGATGCGCCTCGGACTGCGCCAGTTGGCCGGCAAGAACGCCATCACCGGATCGCGCCGCCACGGCCGCACCACCAGGCGCGCCATCGGCGATTGCGGCAAGGCGACCAATCCCACGTCCAGCGTGCCCTCGCTCAAGCGCGACAATGTGTCTTGCGAAGTCAGCACCTCGACCTGCACGTCGATGCCCGGATGATCCCGCCCCAGCACTTCCAGCGCCTGCGGCAGCAGGTGCGCAATCGCACCGGTCGAGGCCCCCAGCCGCACGCGGCCGGCCAGCCCCTGGACTTGCCGCTGTACGTCTTCCAGCGCCTGTTCGGCGTCGGCCAACAGCCGGCGCGCACGCGCTATCAATGTCTCGCCGATGCTCGTCGGCCGTATCTGTCCGCGCTTACGCGACAGCAATGCCGCGCCGATGCGCTCCTCCAGGTCGGCGATATGCAGGCTGATGGTAGGTGGCGCCAGATGCAGGACGCGCGCGGCCTCGGCGAAGGAGCCGTGGTCGGCGATCGCCACCAGTGTCCGCAAGCGATCCAGATTGATTTCCCGCATGGCACCCTCATTGATCAGAAAAACTGAATGTTATCGTTATTAAATTCAACTTTTCCTATTCTACCAATGAGCGGAAGATAGGCGCTCGGTTACTTTTTCCTTTGAACACTCATCGCAAGGAATGCAATTATGGCTTCTCCTCTTGTTTTCATCGACGGCGACCAGGGCACCACCGGTTTGCACATCCACGAGCGGCTACGCGAACGCAACGACCTGCAACTGCTCACGCTGCCGGCCGCCGAACGCAAAGATCCGCGCCGTCGGGCGGAGGCGATCAACGCCAGCGACATCGCGATCCTCTGCCTGCCGGACGCCGCCGCGCGCGAAGCCGTGGCCGCCATCGAGAATCCCGCCGTGCGTGTGATCGACGCCAGTTCGGCGCATCGCACCGCGCCGGGCTGGGTCTACGGTTTTCCCGAAATGGATGCGGAACAGCCGCAACGCATCGCCGCCGCACACCGGGTGACCAATCCCGGCTGCTACCCGACCGGCGCAATCGGCTTGCTGCGCCCCTTGGTGCAGGCCGGTTTGCTGCCGCGCGATTATCCGATCGCCATGCACGCGGTATCCGGCTATTCCGGCGGCGGCCGGCCGGCGGTGGAACAATACGAGGGACCGTCCGCGGCGCAAGCGCCGGCCTTCCAGGTTTATGGAACGGCACTGGCGCACAAGCATCCGCCCGAGATGCAACGCTATGCCGGCCTGGACCATCGGCCGGTTTTCGTGCCGGCTTACGGCGCCTTCCGCCAGGGCATTGTGCTGACGGTGCCGCTGGAATTGCGTTTGCTCGCGCCCGGCACGGACGGCAAACAATTGCATGCATGCCTGGCCCGGCACTATGCGGGAACGGCGCATGTGCAGGTGATTGCGCTGGAAGACACGCAGGCATTGACGCATCTGAACCCGCAAGAATTGAACGGCACCAACGACATGCGCCTGGGTGTCTTCATCAACGAAGAACACGGCCATGTGCTGCTGTCGGCGGTGTTCGACAATCTGGGCAAGGGAGCGTCCGGCGCAGCGTTGCAGAACCTGGAGCTGATGCTGGCGCCTACCTGAAACTACAGCTTCCTGAGACTTTCAAAGTAGCGCACGTCGCCGCTCAGCGGATCGGTAAAGGCGATCGAGCGCGCCAGCAATTTCAACGGCGCGTCGTAGTTGTCCGAGACCCCAGCCGGCGCCGCTTGCGGATAGAACATGTCGTTGACGATGGGAACGCCGAGCGCCGCCATGTGGACGCGCAACTGGTGCTTCCTGCCCGTCACCGGATTGAGCCGGTACAAACCCAGCTCGCCGCGCCGCTCGATCAGGTCGATGTGGGTTTCAGAATTGGGCGTGCCCGGTTCTTCCCGCATCAGGAAGAACTTGTCCGAGTCGACCATGCGGCTGCGGTGGGTGAAAGGAAAATCGCGCCCCTCCAGCATGCCGGCCAGCGCTTCATAGGTTTTGTCCATGGCGCGCTGCTGGAACATCGACTGATAAGCGCCGCGGCTGGCCGGATTGTGCGAAAAGATGATCACGCCGGCTGTCTCGCGGTCGAGCCGGTGGATCGGCGTCAGGTCGGCCATGCCGGTTTTTTTCTTGAGGCGCACCAGCAGGCTCTCGTGCAGGAACCGGCCGGTTGGGATCACCGGCACGAAATGCGGTTTGTCGACCACCAGCAGGTGTGCGTCCTGATGCAGGATTTCCTCTTGAAACGGGATGACTTCTTCGCTGCCCTCGAGGTCGCGGTAATAGAAAATGCAATCGCCGCGCCGGTAAGGCGAATCCGGCGCAATCGCCACCCCCTCCTTGTTGACCACTTCGCCGCGCGCCATGCGTTGCCGCCAGGCGTCTTCCGATACCGCCGGAAAACGCGCGCACAAAAAATCCAGCATGCCATTCCACTGCCCCTGCGGCAGCCACAGGTAGCTGGGCGCGACGCCGTCCCTGAGCGGCAAAGGCGCTTGGAGTTTCATGCCTTGCCGCCGACTTTGCGCGCGGCGCGGCGCTGCCAGGCGATAACGCTGGGATTGGTGTCCAGATGCGCCTTGATGCGGTCGCGCTGGGTATCGTTCAAGGGCAAGGTGAGCAACAATGCCGGCCAGCTCAGCATGGCCCGCTCGACGGTATCGACCAGCACCATTTGCAGCTTCGGCTCAGGGATGCGCCAGATATTGGCCAGTTCGCGCAGCACCGCCGGCGTCAGCAACTGCCGCGCCTTTTCTCCGGGAGCAAACGCCAATGCATGGCCGTGCCCGGCGAGATAAGCCGAATACGCCACGATATCGTAAGCAGGCGACAACTCCGCCGCCTGCGGCGTGCGATACAGCATGCTGAAGTTTTTCAGGTGGGCGTCGAAATTGCCGAGCAGTTCATTCACCTTGATCCGGCGCAACAGCTCGAACAAGTCGTCTTCGGCCTTGATGCTGCGCTCCAGCAGCACCACGCCCAGCGCGGCGTACGTGCCGGCATATTTGGCGGCGGCGGGCGTGCCGGTAATCTGGGCGAAGTCTTCCATGTGCAGCCGTCCGGTCGGCGTGCCGGCGTCGCGGTCGAAACGATGGATCAGCAGGAAACTCTCGGCATCGCTGCGCAATCCGAACGGCAAGCGATCGGCAATCGCCGTCAGCGGCGCCAGTTCATGGTCGCAGACCTGCACGCCGGCAGCGCGCGCCAGCGCCAGCGAAGAGAACTCCACTTCCGGCATGTTGGGATAATCGGATGCCGGCAGCTTGCCGATGAAATGCGCGCCTTGTGCATCCTTCGAGCGCATCACGTAGCGGCCGCCCGCCGCGCGCACCAGGCCGACCTTGGGTTGCACGCCCGAGATGGATTCGCCGTCCGGCGTGGGCAACTGGCCGGCGCTCATTTCGTAACTGTCGCGGCCCTGGCCTATCAGGCGGCCCAGATGGCGGTCGTCCAGCGTCTCGGACAAGGCCGATACATCGCCAGGCAAATCCTTGCCGCAATATGCCAGCAGGCCGAACTCGTCGTCCGGCGCCAGCCCTGCGCGCTCGATCAGGTGCTTGCGCAACTGGCCTTCCGGCAGCAGGTTCTGGAAGAACGGCGGCAAGCCTCCTTTGCCGTCGCCGCGATTGGCCTCCAGCGCCGGATTGAGCAATTGCGCCACCGTGCGATCTTCGGTCGAGCCGCGATACAACTGCGACAGCACAGGCCGACCCGGGTCGGTTGCATAGGCGTCGTCAAAACGAAAATAGACGCGACCGTCGTCCAGCGCGAACAGCGAACCGACGTCGGTCACGCCGAGGCGAATCCGCAGGGATCTCAGCATGCTCATGACCCGTTCCTCATCAGTGCGTGCAGGCGTTCGGACAATTCGGTGCGGGCGCCTTCACCCTCGGCCGCGCGTTGCGCCGAGACTTCTTGCGGCACCAGCAACAATTCAAGGCCAAGCTCGGTGCAAATCGACAGCAGCTTGCTAAGCTCGATATTACCCTTGCCGGTTTCCAGCGCCTGCAAGGTGTTGCGATGAATGCCGCTGCGCTCGGCCAGACTGGCCGAACTCAGTTTCTGCGCTTTGCGGACATGGCGGATTTGCGCGCCGAGAGCTTGAAGGGAGTGCATAATAAAGTGTGCCAATGATCTTAAAGACCATTTTATTATGCATTTTTAAAAATACAAGCGATTGACCAATATAATTGCCAAAATTAATAAACGCCTATTTTATTAGGCAAAATATCGCAAGGAGTACAACACGGCATAAAAAAATCGCCCAGAGGGGCGATTTCAAAACACAATGCTGGCAATCAGAACATCAGGCAACGGTATTGACGTTGCGGCCGACGTTCGGATTTGCTGGCTGAGGCAAAGCTTGCAGGATACCGACGGCGGCTGCAGTCTGACTATCAAGGGCTTTTTTCAACATCGCGATGTTGACTGAATCGCTGGTCTGCTGTGACGCAAGCGCCGAAGCGACGGCTGGGATATTTCCTAGGTCCATATTCACTCCTTTGATGGTGTCCTTACTTAACGTCATCGTTTCGTATTTCTTTACGACAATCAAGGAATTTTACAATTCTGTTTTCAGGATTATTACCAATAAAACAATGTGTTAGGTGCCCTCCCTCCCGCAGGAAAAAGCCCGAGGCAAAAAAAATCGCATCACGAAGATGCGATTTCAATGAGAACCCGTGCTGACCGGTTCCCCCCTCAGGCCTTGGTATTGACGATGCGGCCGATATTCGGGTTGGCTGGCAAGGACGGGCTGACAAGACCAACCACGTCATCCACGACGTGACTGGCAACCTTGGTCAAATCCAGAGCGATGCCTTCCACGGCTTTTTTCGCCAGCCAAGCGGTTGCGACACCTGTTGCCAGAGATGCGATCTCCATGATGCCTCCTTGTGACTCAAATGCAACCTCCCGTTAGCGACACAATCTGACACTTCTTTACGAAAATCACATCTCCTTATCCCTGTTTTACACAGGTTAAGATTTTGCCTCATCGGGAGTCTCGCGCTTGCGCCATCCGGTTAGTTGGCGGGTTTGTCCAGTTGCTCGTAGACGGTATTGGCGATGCGCGCCAAGTCGCCCCTCGGGATGCTTCCCGACAAGGCATAGCCGAACTTGCCGTCGATCCAGTAGAACACGTTGACCGTCCCCTCCTGGGCGAAACGGAAACCGGTGTCCTTGTTCTGCACCTGGTCGGTCGACACGTACAAGGTCAGGCGCTGACCGGCGCCGTCGTGATACATGAACTGTGCCACCGGGCCGCTCTGTCCCGGCAGCAGGCGGCCGCCGATCAGTTCATATCCCAGCGGCGCCAGTTTAGGCGCGCGGACGTCGGCGCCGATGCGCTTGGACAACCAGCGCACCAGGACATCTTCCTGATCAGCGCCGATCTCGACCGGACGGCGCGGGTCCGGGGTGTAGACGGCATGCGCCACGGCGGCGCGACGCGCCATCATCAGCGGAGCATCCGCACGCGTCATGGAACCGGCGGCGCTGGCGATCCAGTTCACCGACGACGACTGCGCCGCGCCGTGCAGATACCAGCCGCCGGCGCCGGCAAAGATCGCCACGATGAACATGGCGGCATAACGCCGCAGCAGTTCCCGGCGGCTGCTCGGACGCGCCGAGAGCCGCGCCGGCACTGGCTCGTCGAGGACCGGGTCGAACAGCAGGTGCAAGGCCTGGTTCTGGTGGCGATAGGTGCGCAGGCGCTCGGCCTCTTCCGGATTGCTTTCGAGATAAACGGCGACCTCTTCCAACCGCTCTTCCGGCAGCAAACCGTCGACATAGCCTTGCAGGTCTGCTTCGGTAATCGGCAACGGTTTCATTTGACCACCTTCAACGGCGAATGCTGGGGCCGCCCTTCCACCAAGCCGCGCAACCGTTCCCGTGCACGCGACAAGCGCGACATGACCGTCCCGATCGGGATGCTCAGTGTCGCGGCGACTTCTTCATAGGTCATTTCTTCCAGTACGACCAGCAACAGAATCTCGCGCTGCTCTGCGGCCAGCAGACGCAAAGCGGACTCCAGGTCGTAGCCGGCCAGCCGGTCGGGCGCATGGGCCGGCACCGCCAGCGCGTCCTCGTCGTCCAGCGTCACCGTCGGGATGACCGGCTTGCGGCGTTGGTCGACGTGCAGGTTGTGCATGATGCTGAACAGCCAGGGCCGCATGTCGGTTCCCTTGCGCCAACTCGACATTTTTTGCCAGGCGCGCTCCATCGTGTCCTGCACCAAGTCGTCAGCGCCGGCGCGATCCCCCGCCAACGCCCGCGCATAGCGGCGCAGGCGCGGGATGCAGGCTAACAGGTGACTTTCGTCGGACATGACTTCTATTACGCCGGCTCAGCGGCGATCATTTCTTGACGACGTGCCAGATATTCTTGAAATTGTCGCCGTTGCGGTCGCCCGGGTTCTTGTCGGCGGCATACAGATAGAGCGGCTTGCCGTTGAAGGCAAGTTGCGGACTGCCGTCGTCGCGTTGGATCACCGAGAACGGCGCGCCTGGGGTACCGGTCGGCGCCACGGGCGGCCAGTTGGCTGCGCAGCCGCCGTTGCAGACGCTCTTGCCGGCGGGATCGTTGTCGAAAGTGTAGACGGTCATGCCCTTACTGTTGACCAAAACGTCGTCGGCAAAAGCGGCAGTAGCTACGGAAGACAGGAGGGAAAATGTCAGCAGGGAAAGAGGAAGCAGTTTCATTTCGATATTCCTTTCATGGCTGGGTTGCGCGGTTTGCCTTACCCATGCCTACGTATACGCGATACAGAGGCCTTTATTCCGCCGCCGCCAAAATATTTTTTCCGCCTTTGCCGGACATACCGTCGCGCACCGGTCAGATCGCCATGTTTTCCGACTGGCTCGGCATCTCGGGCGGCTGCCATTGCTCCAGCCATTCGAGGAAACGGTCGCCCGGCATCGGCTTGCTCATGAAATAGCCTTGCGCCTGGTCGCAGCCCATCTGCCGCAGCAGATTCCATACCGCGATGGTCTCCAGTCCTTCGGCGACCACGCGCAAGCCGAGGTTGTGTCCGAGGTCGATGGTCGACTTGACGATCTTGGCGTCGTCGGCGTCGTGCTCCATGTTCATCACGAAGGATTTGTCGATTTTCAGTTCATCCACCGGCAAACGCTTGAGGTAAGCCAGCGAAGAATAGCCGGTGCCGAAATCGTCGATTGCCAATTCGACGCCCATGCCGTGCAGTCGCTCCAGCGTCATCTGGGCGCGCACCGGGTCGTCCATGATCGCGCTCTCGGTGATTTCCAGGCACATCGAGGACGGCGCCAGCTTGTTGCGCGCCAGGATGTCGGCAAAATGCGTCGGTAAATCCTGATCCAGCAAATCACGGGTCGACAGGTTGACGGAAATCTTGATTTCCAGGCCCTTCTCTTGCAGCTCGCGGCACAGGATGGCCGCCTTGCCCAGCATCCAGGATGTCAGCATGCGGATGAAACCGGTGGTCTCGGCAAACGGAATGAAATGATCCGGACCGATGAAGCCCTTTTCCGGGTGCACCCAGCGCACCAGCGCTTCGGCGCCGACCACCCGGCCGGATGCCAGGTCGACCTTGGGCTGGGCATACAGCAGGAACTCATTGCGGTCGAGTGCGCGGCGCAATTCGCTCAACAAGCTGAGGCTTTCCTGGCTGCTCTTGTCGATCGAGGGATCATAGACGGTGAAACCGCTGCCGCGCCGCTTGGCGACGTACATCGCGACCTCGGCATTGCTGAGCAGGGTATCGCTGTCCTCGCCGTTTTCCGGATAGCCGGCAATGCCGATGCCGGCGCCGAGATCGACGGTCTGGTCGTCAATGGAGATCGGCACTTCCAGCAAATTGAGCACACGCTTGGCCTGGCGCACCGCCTCGGTCTGGTCGGTGGCGGGCAGCAGGATGGCATATTCGTCGCCGCCCAGCCGGGCGACCTTGTCGTTTTCGCGCTCCAGTTGCTGCTCCAGCCGGCGGCCGACCTGGCGCAACAGGTTGTCGCCGAAGCTGTGTCCGAGCACGTCGTTGACGTGCTGGAAGCGGTCGAGGTCCATCATCAGGATATGGCACTGGCCGCCGCTGGTTTTGGCGCGTTCGATCGCCGACTTCAACAGCGTGGCGAACTGCACGCGGTTGGGCAGGTCGGTCAGCGAATCCCAATACGCCAGCCGGCGGATTTCCAGTTCGCGGTTGGCGATGCCGGTGCGCATGCTTTCGAACGCGTCGGCCAGCTTGCCGATCTCGTCGCCGCCCTTGATGTCGATCCGGGCGCGATAGTCGCCGGCGCCCAGGCGCTTGGCAGTGTCGGCCAGCGCCCGCAACGGGCGCGTGATGCGGCGCGCGACGAAGGCGCTGGCGAAAATCGCCATGACAACGCCAATCACGCTGATGCTCAGGAGGATCAGTTGCAGGCGCCGGTAAGGCGCCACCGCTTCGCTGATCGATCGCTGCAGCACCGCCACCGCGCTCTGGCCGGCGACGCCCTTGGCCAGCACCAGCAGGCGCGCGCTGTAATCGTTGTCGGCAATCTTCAATTCAGGAATGAAGCTGCTGCTGGCAGGCGATTGCGGTAGCTGCGCCATCAGCATGCCGGATTCTTCCTGCGGCAAGGTCGATACGTCCTGCTGCCACTGTGCGCCGCGCGTGCTCACCAGCACGCTGACCTGTAGCGACGACAAGGCGCGCATGTCGGAGATGAGCTTCTGGTCGACCGGGAAACCCATCACCACCCAACCGATGGCGAGCGGCGCCTTGACCGGCACCGCGACGATCTGGAACAGGTTGTCATCGACGATCACAGTCTCCGATGCGCCGTTGGTATCGGCCGCCCTGGCAACCAGCTCCAGGCTGTTGCGCTGTAAATCGGCGCTGGGATAGGTCTGGGTGGACGCCTTGATCTGCTGATCGGCACCGATGTACATCGACAGCGTCGAACCGATGCGCGCGCCATGGTTTTCCAGCACCGACCGGATGGTTTCGCGATCGTCGGTGCCGATCGCCTCGCGGAAACCGAAATCCGAAGCCAGCAGGCGCGCGCCCTGGGTCAGCTTGTCGGCGTTCTGCTCCAGCAGGCGCAGGAACACGCGCTCGCCGATGACCAGTTCCTCGCGAATCGAAGCGCGCGCGTTTTCATCGATGGCCTTGCGAATGGCCACGAAACCGGCCAGTTGAACCAGCAGGATCAGGACGATGAACAGCGCGACGATGCGGTTTTCCAGACGATGCCAGCGCACTTTGTAGTTGCTCCCCTGTTATACCGTTGCTTGTTGCCGTTTATTCCACCGGAACGGCTTTGACGCTCAGCGTCACGGAAGCAGTCATGTCCGCCCCCTGATAATTCAGCGGCTGCTCCACCGCGGCTTCATTGGGCGCCATCTTGAAATACCAGGCTTTCAGCGCATACTTACCGCCGACCAGACCGTCCAGCCTGACTCGCCCGTCCATGCCGGTCTTGCCGAAGTATGGCGTGTTGACCACCTGCACGTAGGCCACCATCTGATCGTGGATATTACAGCCCAACACCACCGTTCCAGCCTTGTCGAACAGCACGGGACTGGTCGGAACGCCGGAATACAGCTTCAGCTCGAACGTCTTGGCCGGCGAAAATGAGTAAACGTGATGGCGGACCTTGTCATGATTGGGGAAGAGAATAGGCGTACCGACTTGCACCACACTTACCAGCGGAAAAAATCTGATGTCCTTTTGTTCGACCTCGGCCTGCCTGATCGACTTCGGCACAGCCTGGCCGCCGGTCGGTTCGGCATACACCACCGCATTCGGCACCGGTGCGCCGGCCGCGTCCAGCACCTGCACCGTCACGGTCGCGGCGCCGGCGTGGGGAGCTGCCGCGAATGCCGTCAAAATAACAGCCCCTGCCAGCATGCATGGGGCATGCCGGTAAACAAACGATAGACGCATGATTGGTCAGAATCGAAAACGGATCGAAAAATCGGCAAGACAACCTGCCAGCCTGCTTACCCCGAAATTTTATTTTGTACGATTCGGCGAGCGAGGCTCATTATGCAATCAATTCGATCTTTGCGCTGTTAAATAACCAACAACGGCGGGAACAATTTCCGACCTGACACTAGCCGCATTCAGGCCCGGCGGTGCAATCAGCACCACCGCGTTGACCAGCGCCTTGAGCATGCGCTGCACGACGAAGGCCGCCACATCGATGTCGGGCGCGCTGATGCTCTTGCGATGTTTGCTCAGGACGCCTTTGATGGCTTCGAAAAAGCGCTGGCGCACATGATTGGAAACCGGCAAATGGAAGGAGGGAAACTCTTCTTCCAGGATGCGGTTCAACTCCGGCTCGACCAGATGGGCCGCCACCAACGCTTCGATGAGCGCCTCGAAATCGCCCGCCAGGCTGCCGGACGCATCCATCCTGGCCACCACCTCTTCAAACAGTTGCAGCATGCGCGCCACATGGCGTTCGCGCAGCGCAAAAATCAGGGCGTCCTTGTTCGGAAAATACTGGTACAGAGAACCGACGCTGATGCCCGCAGCCTCCGCCACGAGGTTGGTGTTGGTCTTGGCGTAACCGCGCTCGACCAGCACCCTCGCCATGGCGTCGAGGATCGTATCGACCATGGCTTTAGAGCGGGCTTGGCGAGGTTCTTTACGAGGCTGCAATTTCATTTTTTGTTCCAGTTTTGTAACATGAGCTAATGTTCGTATATGCGAGTATAATACAGAAAGATGAGTTTTTACTCGCTAGCGTGTAAACGCCCTCAGCAAGTCGCCATCGGTCCGGAAGTTCAAACGGTGGCAGCAATCTCGTCGACTCATTCAGATACGCATCCAGACATAGCAAGCAATAAGAACCCGCCTTGGAGAATGACATGAAATGCGCCTCGTCGCCCGCACTGCGTTTGCGAGTGATCACTTTTTGCATGCTGACGATCGGCATACTCGGCCTGTCCGGCTGCGCCAGTTTCAGCGGCATCAGCAGCGATAAACATATGGCGCAACCAGGCGATTACGCCGTCGGGAGCAGCCTCGCCGGTCAGGAAAGCGGACAATGGCCCGCCGCCAATTGGGTGGAACAATTCGGCGACCCGCAATTGACGGCCCTGATCGCTGAAGCCATGGAAAACAGCCCCAGCCTGCAACAGGCGCAAGCACGCATCGCTTCGGCCAGCGCCCTGGCCGAAAGCAAAGGAGCGCCGTTGCTGCCGTCGGTGAGCGCCGATGCGGCGGTCACCCGCAACCTGTTCCCGGAAACCACGATCTACCCGCCGCCTTATGGCGGCAACTGGTTCAATGAAAAAAAGGCCTTCCTTAACCTGAGCTATGAACTCGATGTGTGGGGCAAGAACCATGCCGCCCTCGAGCAAGCCGTATCGCAGCAGAAAGCGGCTGAGGCCGGCGCCCAGGAAACACGTCTGGTGCTGGTCAGTTCGATCGCCTCGACCTATAACGAACTGGCGACGGAATATGCGCTGCACGCGATCTTGCAGCGCACCCTCGAACAACGCGAGTCCCTCCAAAAAATCACTGCCGATCGGGTCAGGACCGGCCTCGATACGCAAATCGAACGCAACCAGTCGCAAGGCAGCAGTGCCGAAGCGCGCGCGCAATTGGTGCAAAGCGAAGGCCAGATCACCATCACGCGTCAGCAACTCGGCGTGCTGCTCGGCAAGGGGCCGGACCGCGGCTTGCAAATCGCCGCGCCGCGCATGGCCACGCTGACCACGCCTGAACTGCCGGCGCAATTGCCGCTCAACCTGCTGGGCCGCCGTCCCGACATCGTCGCCGCGCGCTGGCAGGTGGAAGCTGCCGGCAAGGACATCGAGGTCGCCAAGGCCCGCTTCTACCCCGACATCAACCTGTCGGCCATGGTCGGCTTCGACAGCCTGCTCAATGCCAATCCGTTCACGGCCGCCAGCAAGAGCATCGCCTTCGGTCCCGCGATCAGCCTGCCGGTCTTCGAAGGCGGCGCCTTGCGCGCCAATCTGAAGGGTTCGTATGCGTCGTACGACATGGCCGTGGCATCCTATAACCAGACGCTCAACGACGCCTACGGCGATGTCGCCAAGCAGATCACCGGCATCCGCTCGATCGACCGGCAATTGCCGATCCGGCGCGAAGCGCTTGCCGCCACCCAACGCGCCTACAACCTGGCGAAGGAACGTTATCGCATCGGCCTGACCTCGCAACTGGTGGTGCTGAACGCGGAAACCGCCCTGCTCGCCCAGCAACAGGCGCTGATCAATCTGGAAGCCAGCCGCCGCAACCAGCAGATCGGCTTGTTCAAGGCGCTCGGCGGCGGTTTCGATGCCCGGCAGACCGGACTGGCGATCGCGGCCCCGGACGCCAGCGCCGCCAAACCACAATAATTTTTAAAGCAATTGTTCCAAGCGTGGCGCAACTGACCATGATCGGCTGCGCGCCCCTGACAAAAACAAAGTAATACACGGAGTAATTCATGAGTGAAGCCCTTCCACAAAACGGCAACGGCAATGGCAAACGCAAACGCCAGTTGCTGCTGCTGACTGCGGTTCTGATCGTCGTCGCCATTGCTTTCAGCCTGTACTGGTTCCTGTATGCCCGCTTCTACGAAGAAACCGACGACGCTTACGTCGGCGGCAACGTCGTGCAGATTTCCGCCCAGGTCGGCGGCACCGTGACCTCGATCAAGGCCGACGATACGCAAATCGTCAAGGCCGGCCAGCAACTGGTGTCGCTCGACGCAGCCGACAGCAGGATCGCACTGGCCCAGGCCGAGGCCGCGCTGGCGCAAGCCGTGCGCCAGACGCGCCAGACCTTCCTGAACAATGACACGCTGTCGGCCAACGTGGCCGCGGCGGAAACCAACCTGGTGCGCGCGCGCGACGACCTACAACGCCGCCAGGCCGGCATCGCTTCCGGCGCCGTGTCGCAGGAAGACCTGGCCCATGCCCAGGACGCCGTCAAGAACGCCGTCGCCGCGCTCGACCAAGCGCGCGCCAGCCTGGCCGCCAACCGCGCCCTGACCGATCGCACCAGCGTGACCGAACATCCGAACGTGCTGCAGGCCGCCACGCAGGTGCGCAACGCCTATCTGAACTATGCCCGCGTCAACATCGTGGCGCCGGTGTCGGGTTTCGTCTCCAAGCGTTCGGTCCAGCTTGGCCAGCGCATCGCCGCCGGCAGTCCGCTGATGGCGATCGTGCCGCTGGAACAGATCTGGATCGACGCCAACTTCAAGGAAGGCCAGTTGAAGCACATCCGCATCGGCCAGCCGGTTGAAGTGATCGCCGACGTCTACGGTTCCGACGTCAAGTACAAAGGCACCGTGATCGGCTTTTCCGCCGGCACCGGCGGCGCCTTCTCGTTGCTGCCTGCGCAGAACGCCACCGGCAACTGGATCAAGGTGGTTCAGCGCGTGCCGGTGCGCATCGCCCTCGACCCGCAGGAAGTGCAGGCGCATCCGCTGCGCATCGGCCTGTCGACCACCGCCACCGTGAACATCCGCGGCGACGGCAAGGCGATGGAAGCGGCGACCACCGATTACCAGACCAACGTCTACAGCGACCTCGGCAAGCAAGCCGATGACATCGTCGAGCGCATCATCAGCGACAACGCCGGCGGCCTGTCCTCGCCGGCCGCGACGAAGAAGAAGGCTGGCATCGTCGTTCCCCACACCTGACCGGACAGACATCCCCCATGGCGAGCAGTCCTCAAAACTACACCCCGCCGCCGCCGCTGACCGGCGCCAACCTGGTGCTGGGCACCTTGTCGGTGTCGCTGGCGGTATTCATGAACGTGCTCGACTCGTCGATCGCGAACGTGGCGATTCCGACCATCTCGGGCAATCTCGGCGTCTCGATCGATGAAGGCACCTGGGTCATCACCTCGTTCGCCGCTGCGAATGCGATTTCCATCCCGCTGACCGGCTGGCTCACGCAGCGCATCGGCGCGGTGCGTCTGTTCGTCACTTCGGTGCTGCTGTTCGTGATCGCATCCTGGTTGTGCGGGCTGGCGCCAACGCTGCCGATCCTGCTGGCTGCGCGCGTGCTGCAAGGTCTGGTGGCGGGACCAATGGTGCCGCTGTCGCAATCGCTGCTGCTGGGGGCCTACCCCAAGTCCAAGGCGTCCTTTGCGCTGGCGCTCTGGGGCATGACGGCGGTGGTCGCGCCGGTGGCCGGACCGGCGCTGGGCGGGTGGATTACCGATGCCTACAAATGGCCGTGGATTTTCTACATCAACATCCCGGTCGGCCTGATCGCCGCCGGCATCACGATGGCGATCTATCGCACGCGCGAAAGTCCCACGCGCAAGCTGCCCATCGACACCGTCGGCCTGCTGTTGCTGGTGACCTGGGTGGCGGCCTTCCAGATCATGCTGGACAAGGGCAAGGATCTGGACTGGTTCGCTTCGCCGCTGATCCTGACGCTGGGCATCGTGGCTGCGGTCGCTTTTGCCTACTTCGTGATCTGGGAATTGAACAACGACCATCCGGTGGTGGATCTGCGACTGTTCGGAAGACGCAATTTCTTCGGCGGCACGGTCGCGATTTCCATCGGCTACGGCGTGTTCTTCGGCAACCTGGTGCTGCTGCCGCAATGGCTGCAACAGTATCTCGGCTACCGTTCGATCGACTCCGGCCTGTCGACGGCGCCGATCGGGATCTTTGCGGTGATCCTGATGCCGCTGATCGGCAAATTCCTGCCGCGCATGGATGCGCGCAAGGTCGCCACGGCGTCCTTCGTCGGTTTCGCCTTCGTGTTCTGGATGCGCTCGCGCTACAACCTGGAAGTCGACCAGTGGACGGTGATTCTGCCGACGCTGCTGCAAGGCATCCCGACGGCGATGTTCTTCGTACCGCTGACGGTACTGCTGCTGTCCGGCCTGCCGCCGGAACGCATTCCCGCGGCAGCCGGCCTGTCGAGTTTCGTGCGCGTATTCTGCGGCGCGATCGGCACGTCGATTGCAACCACGGCATGGAACAACCGTACCATCGTCCACCACGCGCAACTGACCGAGCACGCCACGCCCTACAGCCCCTGGCTGCAGGAGATGTTCAATACGCTCGGCAGCACCTTCGGGATGAGCCAGGACCAGGCCACCGGCCTGATCGAACGCAACCTGAACGCGCAGGCGGCGATGATCGGCATCAACGATATCTTCTGGCTGTCGGCGGTGATTTTCATCGTGATCATTCCATTGATCTGGATCATCAAACCGGTCAAGGGCGGTGCAGGCAGCACCGAAGCAGCAGCCGCGCACTGAACTTCCGCGCAAAGAAAAAGCGCTCGCTCCCTCACGGGACGAGCGCTTTTTTCATGACCGCAGGTTTCAGGCCGACAAGATGCGATGATGGAAACGCAGGTGATCTTCCATGAACGTCGAGATGAAGTAATAGCCGTGGTCATACCCCTCGTGCCGCCGCAATTCCAACGGCTGCCGCGCCTGCACGCAGGCGGCTTCAAACTCCTGCGGCAACAACTGCTGCGCCAGGAATTTATCGCTCAGTCCCTGATCGACCAGGATGCCCTGCGGGAACGGCGTCTGCGCCTTCAGCATCAGCGCGCTGGCGTCGTGCGCAAGCCAGGCCTCGCGGTCATTGCCGAGATAACTGCCGAACGCCTTCTCGCCCCACGGGCACTTGGACGGTGCGGCGATCGGCGCGAACGCCGACACCGATCGATAGGCCTCGCGATGGCGCAAGGCCAGCGTCAACGCGCCATGGCCGCCCATCGAATGGCCGAAGATGCCGACCCGTCCCGCATCCGCGGGAAACTCCGCCAGGATCAGCCGACGCAATTCCTCCGCCACATAGGACTCCATGCGGTAGTACCTGCTCCACGGCGCCTGCGTAGCGTCGAGATAAAAACCTGCGCCCACACCGACATCCCAGGAATCGCTTTCACCGGGAATACCGGCGCCGCGCGGACTCGTATCCGGCGCCACCAGCATGATCCCAAGTTCGGCGGCGACGCGCTGGGCGCCGCCTTTGATCATGAAGGTTTCTTCGGTACAGGTCAGTCCGGCGAGATAAAACAGCACCGGCACCGGTCCTTGCCTGGCCTGCGGCGGCGCAAACACCGAAAAGCGCATCGGCAAGCCGATCTCTTTCGAGTCGTGCCTGTAAAAGCCCTGCACGCCGCCGAAGCAGCCGTGCTCGCTCAAGACCTCGGCAGCCATCTCAGAACTCGACGACGGAGCGGATCGATTCGCCACTCTTCATCAGGTCGAAGCCTTCGTTGATACGCTCCAGCGGCAGCTTGTGCGTGATCAGGTCGTCGATGTTGAGCTTGCCGTCCATGTACCAGTCGACGATCTTCGGCACGTCGGTGCGGCCGCGCGCGCCGCCAAAAGCAGAACCCTTCCAGACGCGGCCGGTCACCAACTGGAACGGACGCGTGCTGATTTCCTGGCCTGCCGCCGCCACGCCGATGATGATCGACTGCCCCCAGCCCTTGTGGCAGCACTCCAGCGCCTGGCGCATGGTGGTGGTGTTGCCGATGCACTCGAAGCTGTAGTCGGCGCCGCCGTCGGTCAGGCCGACGATGGCGTCGACCACATTGCCGACCTCCTTCGGATTGATGAAGTGGGTCATGCCGAACTTGCGCGCCATGGCTTCGCGCGCCGGGTTCAGATCGACGCCGATGATCTTGTCCGCGCCCACCATGCGCGCCGCCTGGATCACGTTCAGGCCGATCCCGCCCAGGCCGAACACCACAACGTTGGCGCCCGCCTCCACCTTGGCGGTGAACAGCACCGCGCCGACGCCGGTGGTGACGCCGCAGCCGATGTAGCAGACCTTGTCGAACGGCGCGTCTTCACGGATCTTGGCCAGCGCGATTTCCGGCACCACGATGTAATTGGAAAATGTCGAGGTGCCCATGTAATGGAACAAAGGCTTGCCGTCCAGCGAAAAACGGCTGGTGGCGTCCGGCATCAGGCCACGGCCCTGGGTCGAGCGGATCGCCTGGCACAGGTTGGTCTTCTGCGACAGACAAAATTTACACTCGCGGCATTCCGGCGTGTACAGGGGAATGACGTGGTCGTCTTTCCTGAGACTCTTGACGCCGGGACCAACGTCGACCACCACGCCTGCGCCTTCGTGGCCCAGGATGGCCGGGAAGATGCCTTCCGGGTCGGCGCCTGAGAGCGTGTAGTAATCGGTATGGCAAATCCCGGTCGCCTTGATTTCGACCAGGACTTCCCCGGCCTTGGGACCGCCCAGTTCGACTTCCTCGATGGTCAATGGCTTGCCCGCCTGCCAGGCGACTGCTGCTTTGGTCTTCATGGTTATCCTCTGATCTGTTTCTGGAAAATGGCTTCGACGAAGGCCTAATGCCGTTCAGTTAAGCCTATTTTCCCAGCCGTCGTCCCAGCGAACGCTGGGTCCTGACTTTCGTCAGGACGACGGTTGGATGGACTGACAATGCGGCAAGACGCTTTTTACGCTTAACTGAACGGCATTACCGACGAAGGCCGGTATTATCGCATTGCCGGCGGGAATTGGTTCGCCATGGGAGAAATCGGCGACCGGACATTATTAGCCGGACAGGCGATTTGTTTTGCGGGAAGGATGACAAAGACTTCTGCTTACGGTATGTTCTCTCCCTACAGAGCCGATTCACAGAAGAAACAAAATCCGGGGCGATCTCACCAGGCAGCAAAAAAAACAATAAGCGTTAAGTGTTTTACCGCAACATCACTCGATACTGGCCACATGGGAAAAGGGAAAAAGACGCTAGGAAGGACAACCAGTACTTTACGGACTTTGCTTTTTTTCGTGGCGTTCGTCATCGCCGTCATCAGCGCTCAGACATGGTGGGAAGTCGAGCAGGACCGGCAATTGACGATCGCTTCCGAAAAGAACAGTTCCATGGTTGCCGTGCGCAGCGTCGAAGAACATGCCGAACGCATCCTCTCCGATATCGATCGCATGCTGGCCTCGACGGCGCTGGCCATCCAGACGGCGGACCAGCACATCCTTGACGACGATGTCGGCCTCTATCAACTGCTGGTCCATGAAAAACAGCAACTGACGCCGGTACAGTCGCTGCGCTTCGTCGACCTGACCGGCGTCAGCCGCGCCAGTTCGATGCGCGTCGGCGCCACCGAAATCGAACTCAACGACCTGCAATTGCGCCAGGTCGACGCCAACCCGGCCTTGCCGCATTATTTCGTCGGCATGCTCGGCAGAAGCCGTTACAACCAGGAGCTGATCCTGCCCGTCGCCCGCAATCTATACATTCGCGGCCAGCATGTCGGCATGGTCGTGGCCGAACTCAAGGTGTCCTACTTCTTCGACTTTTACAAACGCATCACCAATTACCAGGCCATCGTCTCGCTGCGCAAAGCCGACGGTTCGCTGATGATACGTTCGCCTTTCGAAGCGGCGTGGCTGGACAAGAGCCTGCGCGACGCCAGGAGCATGGTCAACATCCGCAACGGCCCGGATGAAGGAGCCTTTGAAGAGTACTCCATACTGACCGGCGAATACCTCCTGTTTACCTACAAGAAAATCCCGGATTCCGGCATGGTGGCGGTGTATGCGCGCCGCATGGACGACGTGCTGGCGCCGTGGAAGAGCCGCACGCTCAACCGCATCCTGCTGTCGATCGGCATCAGCGGCTTCATCGTGCTGGCGCTGATCGCCTTCCTGATCTATTACAACTACAAGCAAAAGCGCGACGACGCCCTGACCGAAAGCGAGCATCGTTATCGCAAGCTGTATGAGGAAGGCAACGACCCCATCGTCCTGCTCAGCCCGGACATGCTCTACATCGACTGCAACGCCGCCGCGGTCAGGTTCTTCGGCGTGTCCGACAAACAGCGCATCATCGGCAGGAAGGTCGGCCTGTTTTCGCGCCAGAGCGCGCTGCAGCTTCAGCAGCCCGACATCGCCGCACTGATCGAAAAAGCCATCGCCGGCGAGCCCCAGCAATTCGAATGGATCACAATCCGCCGCCACAAGATCATCTATACCGACGTCACCATCAACCGCACCGAGCTCGACAAAGGCTTTGCGATATTCGCCATCCTGCGCGACATCAGCGCGCGCAAACGCGCCGAGTTGCTGCAGACAACCCAGAACCGCATCCTGCACATGGTCATGACCGATGCCGACCTGGAAGACATCCTCAAAGAAATCGTGCTGTTCGCCGATTCTCAGATCCCGCACAGCGTTTGCTCCATCCTGATGATCAACGAAGACAACTCGCATTTTTCCATCATCATCAGCGCGCGCCTGTCCGAACGCATGCGGCGCGGCTATCTCGGCATGCCGGTGGCCCACGGCAACGGCGCCAGCAGCGAAGCCGTCATCACGCGCATGCCCTATGTCGTCAGTGATATCCCCGGCGATCCGGTGATGGAAAATACACGCCAGTTCATCCATCTGGAAGAGTTTCCCTCCTGCGGCGCCTGGCCCATCATCGGCAAGGAAGGCCAGGTGCTCGGCGTGTTCTCCGCCCTGCTCAAGGAGCACGGCATGCCCAGCAGCGAATACCTCCATCTGGCCGGCGTCGCGGCCGACCTGGCCAGCGTCGCCATCGAAAGCCGCAAGGCCGAGGAACGCATCCGCCACCTGGCGCACTATGACGAACTGACCGGGCTGCCGAACCGCTTCCTGTGCACCCAGCACATCAGCAACGCCATCGCCCACGCCGAACACCGCGGTGGCCAGGTCGCGGTGTTCCTGATGGACCTGGACCGCTTCAAGAACATCAACGACACCTTCGGCCACGAAACCGGTGAAGCCCTGCTGCGCGAAATCGCGCTGCGCTTCCGCAACTGCCTGCGCGAACTGGACATCCTCGCGCGCGTCGGCGGCGACGAATTCATCGTGCTGGTCGACGACTACGACGATCCGCTGCAACTCGGCGAGATCGCGCAAAAGTTGCTGGCCGAGGCGCGCAAGCCGTTCGATATCGGCGGCCAGGAATGCCAGCTCAGCACCAGCATCGGCATTGCCACCTATCCGAGCGACGGCGGCAATGCCCAGACCCTGATCAAGAACGCCGACATTGCCATGTATCGCGCCAAGCACAATGGTAAGGACGACTACCGCTTCTATTCCGACGAAGTCAACACGCATACCGTCGAACGCATTGCGCTGGAAACCGAATTGCGCCGCGCCATCGAACGTCAGGAATTCGTCGTCCACTACCAGCCCAAGGTCAACCTCGCCAGTTCGCGCATCGTCGGCGCCGAAGCGCTGGTGCGCTGGCAACATCCGGTGCGCGGCCTGCTGCCGCCAGGCGAGTTCATCGGTCTGGCCGAGGAAGCCGGACTGATCGACCAGATCGGCCTGCTGGTCCTCGACAGCGCCTGCAACGACATTGTCGCGCTCAACAAGCTCGGCCTTGCGTTCGGCCGCATCGCCATCAACCTGGCCGGCAGCCAGTTCAACGATGACAACCTGCTGGCCGACATCCAGCGTGTGGTGCAGGCGCGCGGCGTATCGTCCTCCAGCCTGGAATTCGAAATCACCGAAAGCATGGTGATGCACAACCGCGAACAAGCCATCGCCATCATGGACGGCATCCGCGCGTTGGGCTTCACCATTTCCATCGACGATTTCGGCACCGGCTATTCGTCGCTGGCGTATCTCAAACGTTTTCCGGTCGACAACGTCAAGATCGACCGCTCCTTCATCACCGACGTCCCGCATGACGCCAACGGCAGCGCCATCGTGCAGGCCATCATCGCAATGGCGCACGCGCTCAACCTCAAGGTGGTGACCGAAGGCGTGGAAACTGAGGTACAGTTGCAAGCATTGCAAGTTTTCGGTTCCGACGAATACCAGGGCTATTTCTTCAGCCGGCCGATTCCGCATGCGCAGTTCGTGGAAATGCTGCAAAAGCAGGACGCGGCCTGAACGGCGACCGCCTCGCTTCGGCAAAAAATCCTCATTGCATGTACATTGACGGATGCCATGCATTTTTCGAATAAGCAAATAGGAACATTGTTGCCCCTGAATCAACAAGTCCTCATAAAATAAGCCTGCTTCAAATCAATCATTAACGGGAGTCGTGATGGCATTCTCTTTCAAGAAAAAATTACTCAGTCTGGCCTTCAGCGGTATCGCCGCCGCCGTGGCGCTGCCGCTGACCGCGCAATCCTCGCTGGCGGCCGAACTCAAGCTGGGTCTGTTCGCCGACGTGTCCACGCTGGATCCCCACTTCAACAACATCGCCCCGAACATTTCGCTGTCGTCGCACCTGTTCGACGCGTTGGTCAACGTCGATCCGACCGGCAAGCTGATTCCCGGCCTGGCGACCTCGTGGAAAGCCATCGATCCGACCACCTGGGAATTCAAGCTGCGCCGCGGCGTCAAGTTCCATGACGGTTCCGACTTCACCGCCGAAGACGTGGTGTTCTCGCTGGACCGTCCGGCCACGCTGACCAACAGCCCCGGCCCGTTCACCAGCTACACCAAGCAGATCATCGAGAAACAGATCGTCGATCCCTACACCGTGCGCCTCAAGACCGCGACGCCTTATGGTCCGCTGGCGCTGGACGTGAGCACCATCTTCATCGTATCGAAGAAGGCGGCGCAAAACGCCACCACCGAAGACTTCAACAGCGGCAAGGCGCTGATCGGCACCGGCCCGTTCAAGTTCGGCAGCTTCAAGCGCGGCGACAGCATCGAACTGGTGCGCAACGACAGCTACTGGGGCGGCAAGGCCGACTGGGATAAGGTCACCTTCCGCATCCTGACCTCCGACGGCGCGCGCCTGGCTGCGTTGCTGGCCGGCGAAGTCGACGCCATCGACAGCGTGCCGCCGGCCGACGTGCCCAAGCTGAAGTCCAATCCGAAATTCGAACTGGTGCAACGCACCTCGTGGCGCACGATTTTCTGGACGCTGGACCAGTCGCGCGACAAGACGCCTGATATCACCGACAAGTCGGGCAAGCCGCTGGACAAGAATCCGCTGAAGGATATCCGCGTGCGTCAGGCCATTTCCAAGGCGATCAACCGCCAGGCCCTGACCGAGCGTACGCTGGAAGGCCTCGGCACGCCGGCATCGAACATCGTCGCGCCCGGCATCCTCGGCTATGCCGATAACCTGAAGGTCGAGAAATACGATCCTGAAGGCGCCAAGAAACTGCTGGCCGCCGCCGGCTATCCAAACGGCTTCGCGCTGACGCTGCACGGTCCGAACAATCGCTACATCAACGACGAGCGCGTGGTGCAGACCGTGGCGCAATTCCTGAGCCGCGTCGGCATCCAGACCAAGGTGGAGACCTTCCCGCTGTCGGTCTATTTCGGCAAGGCGCGCAACGGCGACTTCAGCGTCGCGCTGCTGGGCTGGGGCACGCTGGCCGGCGACTTCGGCCTGCGCACGCTGGTCGGCACCACCGATGCCGCCACCGGCTGGGGTTCGTGGAACTGGGGCCACTACAGCAATCCGCAAGTCGACAAGCTGGTGCAGTCCTCGCTGGCCTCGGTCGACGAAAAGCAGCGTCAGGAATTCGCCCAACAGGCGGCTACCGTGGCGCTGAACGACTACGCGGTGATCCCGCTGCACCATCAGTACGCCACCTGGGCGGTGCGCAAGGGCCTGAAGTACACGCCGCGCATCGACGAATTCACCTTCGCGCATCAGTTCCATCCGCAATAAGCTGAGTCCGTTCCGTTTCCAAGGCCTGCCGGTTTCTCCCGCAGGCCTTTTTCTTCGCTGTATTCTTCGCTGTAAGATTTGCAACGTCGCCAACGACTCACGTTCGGCACATCCGCCACGACCACATGAGAGCATTCGACAACATGAAGAAAAACATCCTGGACCTGATTCCATTCGTTATCGCGGCTTGCCTGTCCGCGCAAGCGCATGGCCAGCAAACCGGCGACATCGTCGCGTTGCCGCTGATCTCGGGCTGGTACAACGGCCAGATCGTACGTTATGTCACCACCGACGTTTCCGACAGAAAGGCAGCGCAGGATATGGGCGCCAATTATGTGCCGCGCCTGGTCAATGCGATCAGCCGGCAGCGCCAACCCGGACAGCCGGGGGCCGTCGAGCGCATCTATTCATTCGTGAATGTCAAACAAGGCGGCGTGTTGCCGTCGTTGCCCGCCCCCATCGGCGCGGCCAATGCCAACCTGAATTATTCGCCGCTGTGGCAGGTGCACAAGGTGACCTGGCTGCCCGGCAAGCAACCGCATGTGTTGAAGTCGGAAGAGGAAGTGCTGGCCGCGGAAGAAGCCGGCCAGGTCAGTATCGAAAAGACCGATATCGTGGTCAACTGCCCGGTGGTGTTCTCGGCAGCGGATGGCCCGCTGCCGCATGTGAAGATCCATCTCGCCAATCAGGATCCGGAACCCTGACGGCATCGGCCACGCGATCTCTCGCTGCTTCCCGTTATTTCTTGCCCGCATTCGCGACCAGACGATCGACATGGAATAGCTGGGGAAACAGCCTGATCCACAAGACCGCCACCAGCAGCGTGCCGATGCCGCCGATCAACACCGCCGGCACGGCGCCGAACCAGGCGGCGGTCAGGCCCGACTCGAACTCGCCGAGCTGGTTGGACGTGCCGATGAATACCGAATTCACCGCGCTCACGCGGCCGCGCATTTCATCCGGCGTTTCCAGTTGCACGAAACTCGAACGCACCACCACGCTGATCATGTCCGATGCACCCAGCACCACCAACGCCGCCAGCGACAACACAAACGACTGCGACAGGCCGAACACGATCGTAGCGCAGCCGAAGATCGCCACGGCGATGAACATGGTGCGTCCGATGCGCCCTTTCAGCGGATGATGTGCGAGGAACAAGGCCACCGACAACGCGCCCACCGCAGGCGCCGAGCGCAGCAAACCGAGCCCGACCGAATTGGTGTTGAGGATGTCATGCGCATAGATCGGCAACAATGCCGTGGCGCCGCCCAGCAACACGGCAAACAGATCGAGCGAAATCGCGCCGAAGATGGCCGGCTTGCTGCGGATATAAGCGAGGCCGGCGAACACCGATTTGAGCGTCGTGTTCTCGCGTTTGACGGGCGGCGTCTCAACCTTGATCAGCGACACCAGCACGCTGCAAAGCAAGAACATGGCGCAACTGGAGAGATACACCACCGACGGCCCCGCGACATACAAAAAACCGCCGATAGCCGGGCCGATGATGATCGCCACTTGCGTCGCGGAAGCGGAACCGGCCACGGCGCGCGGCAACAAGGACGGCGGCATCAGCGTCGGCAGCAGCGCCGACATGGTCGGTTTGCTGAACGCGCGGCCGGCCCCGATCACGAACACGATCGCAAAAATCGCCTCCTTGTTCAGCCAGCCGCCGATACTGCCCGCCGCCAGCAGACCGGCGGCGATCGCCTCGACCAGGATGCTGATGCGCGCCACTTGGCGGCGGTCGTGGCGATCGGCCACATGGCCGACGACGAAGACCAGAAACAGTGAAGGAATGAACTGTACCAGCCCCACGATGCCGAGATCGAACGCACTATGCGTCAACTGATAAACCTGCCATCCGACCGCAACGATCTGCATTTGCAGCGCAATCGTCGAGGCCACGCTGGCGAGCCAGAACAAGCGGAAGGAGCGATGGTGCAACAACTGTTCTGATGCGATGGCGGAAGTCATTGGCGAGGAATTTTCTTGTGCTGGAAGGGGCTCTGCGCGGAACGCGGCGCGCGGATATACTACTTCATTTCCGTCGCGCCCATACGTTTTCCGAAAGGACTCACCCATGCAATACCGCCCTCTTGGCCGCACTAACGTCAACGTCAGCCTGATCACGCTCGGCACCATGACCTGGGGAGAACAAAACACCGAAGCCGAAGCCCACTCGCAACTCGACTTTGCGACCGAGCGCGGCATCAACCTGATCGACGTCGCCGAAATGTATCCGGTACCGCCCAAGGCCGAAACGCAGGGCCTGAGCGAACGCTATCTCGGTACCTGGCTGAAGAAATCGGGCAAGCGCGGCCAACTGCTGATCGCCACCAAGGCCACCGGCCCGGCGCGCAAACCGCACAATCCGCGCCACGTGCGCGGCGGCGTCAACAATTTCGACCGCAAGGGCCTGACCGAAGCGCTCCACGGCAGTCTTGAACGCCTCCAGCTCGATCACGTCGACCTGTACCAGTTGCACTGGCCCGACCGCAGCGTCAACAGCTTCGGCCAGCTCAACTACAGCCATATCGCCGACGAACAGACCGTCGCCATCGACGAAACGCTGACCATCCTGTCCGAGTTCGTCAAGGCCGGCAAGATCCGCCACATCGGCCTGTCGAATGAAACCGCCTGGGGCGTGGCGCAGTTCCTGCGCGCCGCCGAAAAATTCGACCTGGAGCGCGTGGTCGCCATCCAGAATCCTTACAACTTGTTGAATCGCAGCTTTGAAATCAACCTCGCCGAATTCGCCCATCGCGAACAGGTCGGGCTGCTGGCGTATTCGCCGCTGGCCTTCGGCGTGCTGTCGGGCAAATACGAAAACGGCGCGCGTCCGGCCGGCGCCCGCCTGACGCTGTTCGATCGCTTCACGCGCTACAACAGCCCGCAGACGGTAGCCGCCGCCAAGGCCTACGTGGCATTGGCGCGCAAGCACGGCATCGATCCGGCGCAACTGGCGCTGGCCTATGTCAACAGCCGCCCTTTCGTCACCTCCAACATCATCGGCGCCACCACCATGGAGCAATTGCGCAGCAACATCGACAGCCTGTCGGTACAACTGTCGCCGGAGATCGTCGAGCAGATCGAAGCGATCCACAAGACGCAGCCGAATCCGGCGCCCTGATTCATTGTCTCTTCAGAGAAATAACAAGGCCCGCTAATTGGTGTTGGCGGGCCAGATATTTTATGGGTGGAAAAAAGCGCACAAGTATGAATTTTTGATATTGATACAGGACAAATATTGACCATTCCCAACACACTCGGACGCCCACGCGCTTCTATCCCGTCCTAGCAATATTCGGTCGAGCATTCTCCTGCGCCAACACTTTCTCTCTTTCCTGCTGTATCGCTGCAACTCTCGCTTCCTCGATTTCGGGCGTCTTGCCCTCGTAGCGCCAGTACAAATAGCTACTGTCTCGCTTACCGACAAAGATACGTCGGTTCACCGACCAGCGACTGCTTTCTACATACGATTTTTTACTGTTCGCTAAAACCTGCTTGAATCCTGCGATGGAATCATGCACATACCGGTCAAAAAATTGATCGAGCTGACGTCGCGCCTCACCCTCCCACGGATCGCGGTCCTGCTGTTTGAAATACGCATCGAGTAGATAGGCTTGATGCTGCTCTAGCGGGGACGGCGCTTGATACGCGTCATAAGTCAAGGCAGTATCGATGCCGCGCTCGCGTCGGAAATCGAGCAAGTTGTTGTGTGTTTTTAAATACTCTTTATTTTGTTCCTCGACTTCACGCCGTTTTTTTGCAAATGTGACGATATCGTCCGCCCACTCCTTGTCGGTGATTTTCATAAACGCATCAACATTGCGCCAATCGATATTCGCATCACAGCGTCCCAAACGACTAGTCCGTCCAGCACGCCAGCGATAATAGCGATTCATGTGCGAAATAAGCTGGATTTCCATTTTTTCGCCCGGTGTATCTTGCGCCATATAATTCATCCATAATTGTTCCAGTTCCGGCGAAATCGCAAACAACTCTGCGGCAGGCGATGCCATGATCTCATCGGGCGATTTCAAAGGTACGCCTGCCTGCCACGCCTCGACATACAAGCGCGCCAGTGCAATATTGGCGAGTTCATTGCTGCGGTTTTCCTGATAATTGCGCTCATACCCGCCGCCCACATCCGAATGCACGCCGGGATAAAAATCCTCGACACAGTTGCCGGGCAAGATATCGTCTTCACGCACCGAGTCCAGCGGAAACCGCTCGCGCACCTCGTGGCTGGCGACCAAATGCACGCAACGTTGCACATAGGCCGGAATGCGCAAGTCATCAGCCCAGCTATCGTGTCCGTCTTTATTCAACAGCCACAGCAAACCACCCAGCACCGCACCCACCGGGCCAAAGACGCTGGAACCCAATACTTGTCCCAGCACAGGACCGCCTACGGCCAGTCCGGGCGAAAGCCGTTCCTCCAATGCGCCGCCACCATAACCGACGCCGGCCACGGTATCGATCAGACCCATGAAGTAAAGATGGATCTTGGGACGTATACCATCACGATTGGGCTGGTGCCAACGCAATTCGCCGTCAACCACCGAGGCCAGCTTGCCATCGGCCAACTTGCGGACAAAAGCGCGTGCCTGCGTTGCGCCACGGGAAAAACCGAAAACGGCCAGGTTGATTTGACTGATGTACAGGTGGCCGTCGCCATAGCTGAGTTTTCGGTTGCGGACGTGTTCTGCAAGCTGGTCCAGCATCCAGTTGATACGGGCTTCGCCATAAGCTGCCGTCGCTGCGCCGAATCCGCCGCCGGGATCGCCGACTTCCTTGCAAGGCGTACCGACGCCTTGGATGTAGGCGGCTTTGGTCTGTGATGAGGCATATGAAGTGTCTTCACCATTAGGATTTTTATGCGCGAACTGCCACAGCTTGGCGATATTAGTGTATTTGGTTAAATCGGGATCTACTAAAGGCTCATCGCCTGTACCACCATCCTGATAAAAATTATTATTTGTCCCATCAAAGAAAGCAGTAAACCAGATCGGCGACGTACAACTTTTACAATCAGGATAGGGACTTAAGTCGTAACGGTTTTTACTGCGCGTAAAGTCATGGCTGTTAGGAACATCTGTGATGCGCATGAATTTTGGTGTGCCCATTTTTATCTCCGCTCTTTAATAAGTGAAATGCACGGGTTTCTTTTTACCGTAATAGGGATTGGAAATTTCTTTAGCGCAAGGCTTGTCGCTGACAGGAAGTTCGCTGCGCTTTTGGATGTCCAATTTACTCATCGGAATACCGCCAATGTCACCTTCTACATGTCCATCTGGATAAAAATACAAAGCTAATTTAGAACTGCGATCTTTGATAACCGGATGTTTTATTTCCACCTCAGCTTCACACCACACTAGCCCAGGACGTGTTTCTTTGGTGATATAAGGATCGTAAGGGTCAAATGGCTTACCATCTTTCATATAAGTTTTACTCGCGTCATACAACTTGTCATCATGAATAACGGTCCACCAGACTTTAAATTTTTTAGGCAACTTCCATCTAAAGTCCCAAGCTAGTGCGGGCATTCCACCACCACCAGTGGACCATTCATTGGCATTCATTGGAGTTCTTGCTGCTACACCGATTATTGCGCCATCATCTATGTCATTTTTATTCAGCGGTAATAGATGTACGCGACCAACAGAATGCGTCGTGTAATTCACCACCCCGGCCGTAATAATCTTAAAATTTGGATCATTCACCTTGCTGAAGTCGTCACACAGCGCCAGCGAATCACATCCGCCCAGATTGCTGCATCCCCCAATGGCAAGGGTGCTTGCCAGCAGGATTCCCACTGCTATTTTTCTATACATACGCTTGCTTGCCTTTTTGATTGTCATGACCATCCAGTGCTTCCATATCGTCTGCGATAGCTGCTTGTATGCAGAAAACGGAGAGCGGCAATAGACTAAGCGCATGTCGTAGCATCAGAAAAAGTCCCGTAACTATTTTTTTGTCCATGTTTGTATCCTTTTAAAAATAAAACGTAACTTGCCGCTTGAATATCCCACCATTGATGTTCGGTGATTTTTTGTATGGCTTCGCTGCAGAGAGTGCCGTATTTCATTTTCCCCAAAACCTGGCGCAGATGCGGATCAAATGCTTCTCCATATCGCAGTGCATGGCTGCAAAACGCTTCCAGCGCAGCCCCTCTCCCACGCAGTGTTCTTGCACCTTTTGATATTGACTCGCAAAAAATGCATAGCGTTTTTCTGTTGACAGCATGGCGAACGCATCAGGATATTTTTCTCTGAATTGTGCAATCAAGGTGTACAGGAAACAGGCAGCACGCAGGCCGGAGGCGATGTTGAAGCTGGCTTCTTTGCCAAGGTAGTTGGCGCGATTGAGTTCTTGCTGATGGATCAGCCGGACAGTAATACGGTAGGGTTCGCCCAGAGCCCCGATGACGTCGAACAACAACGCGGCGCTGGCCACGCCAGGAACCGTGACGTCGTACTGCTGTTGGCCGGTGGGGCGCTTGAGAAACCGTGTTGTGAGATAGTTCGGATTCGACAGGTCGGGCATGGCGCATGTCCTTCACGAAAGGGCGTGCTCGCCATGCTAAAGAGGTTTGATTTAAATGTGAATAGAAAGGAAGTGCAAAAAGAATTCCATTAAAACAAAGTCAAAAAAAAATAGAATTTTTATGAAATATTTCCTTTGATTTTATTGATATCAGTAACTGATTCGGCGATATCAACAGAATGATGCGAGACCGCCGTCAGCGTCAATTGATAAGCGATCCGCCGCTCGGCGTCGGCAGATCGGAGAAGACTTGGATTCTTTACTTCACGCCCATGCTTGCGGTTTCCTTGTAGATTTCCTGAATCAGATCCTTGCCGACGCGCGACTCCATCGACTTGTGGACCGGCAGGAGGGCCTTGCGCCATTCGGCCTTTTCGGCGTCGGTCAGGTAATAGACCTTGGTCTTGCCGGATGCCTTGATAGCCGCCAGCGCATCTTCATTTTCCTGCTGGGCGATGGCGTTGGCATAACGCGTCGCATCCTTCATCGCCGACTCCAGTTGGGTGCGCACATCGGGCGGCAGGCTATCCCAGAATTTCTTGTTGACGATGACGGCATAGCCGATATAACCGTGGTCCGAGACGGTCAGGTTCGACTGCACTTCCTGCACCTTTTGCGTGTAGATATTCGACGGCGTATTCTCGCTGCCGTCGACCACGCCGGTCTGCATCGCCTGGTACACCTCGGAGAACGCCAGCACCTGCGGATTCGCCTTCAATGCGCGGAATTGTTCGTCGAGCACCTTGGACGACTGGATGCGCATCTTCAGTCCGCGGAAATCGTCGACCTTGTGCAGCGGCTTGTTGGCGGTCATGACCTTCATGCCGTTGTCCCAATAAGCCAGGCCCTTGATGCCCTTGGCTTCGAGTTTCTTGAACAGGCCCTGGCCGATCGGTCCCTCGGTGATGCGCGCCAGCACGGCCCGGTTGGGAAAAATGTACGGCAGGTCGAACACTTCGAATTCCTTCACGCCCAGCGGGCCGAACTTGGCCAGCGACGGCGCCAGCATCTGCACCGCGCCAAGCTGCAGCGCTTCCATTTCTTCCTTGTCCTTGTAGAGCTGGCTATTGGGATAGAGATCGACCTTCACGCGCCCCTTGGTGCGTTCCTCGGCCAGTTGCTTGAAACGTTCCGCTCCCTTGCCTTTGGGCGTGTTGGAAGCAACCACGTGGCTGAACTTGATGACGATGGTTTGTTGCGCCAGCGCCGGTGCGGCATGCAGCGCGAATGCCAGACTTGCCGCGGTTGCTGCAGAGGTGAACAACTTCTTGTACATGTTTTGTCTCCTTGATGTTTGAGCATCGGCTTTTTTCGCCGTGTTTTCCCTGATTTTTCTGCTGCCTTCTTATTCGCACTCTCCTGCCCGACGCAAAAATCCCTGCGCCTGCATGATCACCGGTTTGTCGATCATCTTGCCGTTCAATGAAATCGCCCCGCCGTCGCCTTGCCCGACTGCAGCCATGACGGCGCGCGCCCAGGCGATTTCTTCGTCGCTCGGCAGGAATCCTCGGTTGACGACGTCCACCTGGCGCGGATGGATGCATAGCTTGGCGCCGAAACCGAGGCGGCGGGCGCGGCCGACGGCTTGCTCAAGGAACGCGGCGTCGTCGAAGTTCGTCGTCACGCCATCCACCGGCGGCGCGATCCCGGCCAGCCGCGCAGCCAGGACCATCTCCACGCGCAAGTGCATCAGTTCGCTTTCCTGCGGCTCGCACTGCATGCCGAGGTCGACTTGCAGATCGATGGAACCGAAGGCCAGCCGTTCCACATGACCGGCTTTCGCAATCTCGCGCATCCGGGCGATACCGGCAGCGCTCTCTATCAGCGGCAGCAGGCGCAACCGGCTGCGCGCTCCGTTGAAGTGCCGTGTGACGTTGCGCACGGCGTCGCGGCTGTCGGCCTTGGGCAATACGATGCCGGCAATCGGCGCGGCGGCGACACACCTGACATCCTCCGCATGCCATTCGGTGTCGGCGGCGTTGACGCGCACCCACACATTATTTGACGGCTGCGACTGCCGCGACAGCCAGTCCGACAACATGTCGCGCGCCTGCGTTTTGGCGGCGGGCGCGACGGCGTCTTCCAGATCCACGATGACCGCGTCCGCGCCGCTGGCCAGCGCCTTGCCGTAACGGTCGGGGCGGTTGGCGGGAACGAACAGATAGGATCTGGCCGGCGGCATGGATGGCATCAGACGGCTCCGCGCTTGCGCATCTCGTCGACCTGCGCCGGGGTATATCCCAGCTTGCCGAGAATGGCGTCGGTATGCTGGCCCAGCGCGGGAATGGGATCCATGCGGAAGTCGTAGGTATCGTTGACGCCGGGCGGCAGCAACGCCGGCAAGAAGCCCGCCGCCGACCCGACCTCGGTCCAGCGTCGGCGCGCCGCTAGTTGCGGGTGCTGCCACAGGTCCTGCATGGTGTTGACGCGCGCGTTGGCGATCTGCGCCCGGTCGAGCCGCACGACGACTTCCTCGGCTGTCAGCGGCGCAAACATGTCGAGGATCAGCGTGCGCAGTTCGGCGCGGTGTTCATGCCGGCGCGAATTGGAAGAAAAGCGCGCATCCTGCGCCAGTGCCGCATCCTGCAATACCATTTCGCAGAAGACCTTCCACTCGCGCTCATTTTGCAAGCCCAGCATGACGACCTTGCCGTCGCCTGCCTTGAACGGCCCATACGGATAAATCGTCGCATGCTCGGCGCCGGAACGCACCGGCGCCGATGCGCCCTGGTAAGCGTAATACATCGGGAAACTCATCCACTCCGTCAGCGACTCCAGCATCGACAAGTCGATGTGGCTGCCCACGCCATCGCGGCCGCGCTTGATCAGCGCCGCCAGGATGTGTGAATACGCATACATGCCGGCGGCAATATCGGCGATCGAACAACCTGCCTTGGCCGGTTCATCTGCGGTGCCGGTCACCGACAGGAAACCGGCCTCGCTCTGGATCAACAGATCGTAGGCCTTCTTGTCGCGGTAAGGACCGTCCTCGCCATAGCCGGAAATGTCGCAGACGATCAGACGCGGATATTTTTGATGCAGAACCGCAGCGGACAAACCGAGCCCGGCCGCCGCGCCAGGAGCGAGATTTTGCACCAGCACATCGGCGTCGGCCAGCAGTTTGTCGATGACGGCCTTGCCCTCTTCGTCCTTGAGATTGAGCGTCAGGCTTTCCTTGGAACGGTTGGTCCAGACGAAATGCGATGACAGACCGTTGACGCGCTCGTCGTAGCCGCGTGCGAAATCGCCGACGCCGGGACGCTCGACCTTGATCACGCGGGCGCCCATGTCGGCCAGTTGGCGCGTGCAGAACGGCGCGGCGATGGCATGCTCCAGGCTGACCACGGTAATGCCGTCGAGAGGACGTGTTGATTGGGTCATGGTTTGGTTTCCGAATGAATTTTCATTGCGCGTGCCGGAGAATCAGAACGAGCGCGGCAAGCCGAGAATATGCTCGGCCACGTAGGAATAAATCAGGTTGGTCGATATTGGCGCGACCTGATACAAGCGCGTCTCACGGAACTTGCGCTCGACGTCGTATTCGCAGGCGAAGCCGAAGCCGCCGTGCGTTTGCAGGCAGACGTTGGCGGCTTCCCACGAGGCCTTGGCGGCGAGGAACTTGGCCATGTTGGCTTGCGCGCCGCAGGGCTGATGCGCATCGAACAATTCGCAGGCCTTGAAGCGCATCAGGTTGGCGGCTTCCAGTTCGATATAGCTGTCGGCGATCGGAAACTGGACGCCCTGGTTCATGCCGATCGGCCGGTCGAACACGACGCGCTCCTTGGCGTATTGCGTGGCCTTGTCGATGAACCAGTAGCCGTCGCCGATGCATTCGGCGGCAATCAGCGTGCGTTCGGCATTGAGGCCGTCGAGGATATATTTGAAGCCCTTGCCCTCTTCGCCGATCAGGTTCTCCGCCGGAATTTCCAGATTGTCGAAGAACAGCTCATTGGTTTCGTGATTGACCATGTTGAGGATAGGCCGCACCGCCATGCCGTTCCCGATGGCGTGCTTGAGATCGACCAGGAAGATCGACATGCCTTCCGACTTCTTCTTGACCTGGTCCAGCGGCGTGGTGCGCGCCAGCAGGATCATCAGGTCGGAATGCTGGATGCGCGAGATCCATACCTTCTGCCCGTTGACGACGTAGCGATCGCCCTTCTTCACGGCCACGGTCTTGATTTTGGTGGTGTCGGTGCCGGTGGTCGGCTCGGTCACGCCCATCGATTGCAGACGCAGTTCGCCGCTGGCGATCTTGGGCAGATAAAGTTGTTTCTGCTGTTCGGAGCCGTGGCGCAGCAAGGTGCCCATGTTGTACATCTGGCCGTGACACGCGCCGGAATTGCCGCCGGTGCGGTTGATCTCCTCCATGATCACCGACGCCTCGGTCAGGCCGAGGCCGGAACCACCGTACTCCGCCGGGATCAGCGCCGCAAGCCATCCGGCTTTGGTCAGCGCGTCGACGAATTGCTCCGGATAGCCGCGCGCCTCATCGACCTTGCGCCAGTATTCCGCCGGAAAAGTGTTGCACAGATCGCGCACGGCATCGCGCAAATCCTGGTAAGCGTCCGCTTGATGGGACATGGATGATTCTCCTGCTGATGGGTAAAGTTAAGTCAGAGTCGCCTGCGCCTGCATCGCCAGCTCGCCGCGCAGGTTCTGCGCCCACAATTCAGCGCTCTTGCCGTCCGCGGACAGCTTGCCGCACACCTCAAAGGCTTCCGTGTCGAACAGGCTGCCGACGGCGCGAAAGCTGAACGCCGCCAACCGCGCCAGCGGCAAGTGGCGTCCGAGCAGATCGACCAGTAAGGTGGCGATCAGCGGACCGTGCACGATCAGGCCGGGATAGCCCTCGACGCCTGTGACATAGCTGCGGTCGTAATGGATGCGATGACCGTTGAAGGTCAGCGCCGAATAGCGAAACAGCAGCACCGGATCCGGCTCGATGCGGCGGCGCCAATCGGCGTCGGTCGGCGCCTGTTTCGGCGCGACCGGCGCTGCGCCCGGCTGAGGCAGGTCGCGATAGACGATGTCGTGTTCTTCATGGATCGCGACCAGGCCGTCATATGCAATCTCATGCGCCACCGTGACGAAAGCCAGTTCGCCCGTCTTGCCTTTCTTAACGTCGACACTGGCGATGCGCGACAGCTTCGTTGCTGTGGCGCCGACCGGCAACGGCGCCGCAAACCGGAGACGCCCCCCCGCCCACATGCGGCGCGGCAACGGCACCGGCGGCAGGAAACCGCCGCGGCGCGGATGACCGTCGTCGCCGACTTCGGACTGGCGGCAGACGGTCCAGAAATAAATCCAGTGCCACAGCGGCGGCAAGGCTTCTCCGAGTGCCGGGGCCTGCGGATGGTCCAGCGTCGCAGCCAGTGCATCGGCGCAAGCGGGATTGATTACATCGCTGCGGGTTTCGGTCTTGCCTACCCATTGGCGCAGCAGCATCAGGTCGATGTCAGGCTTGCTCATTTGTCGTGTCGCCGGTTAAAGAATACGACAGAGTCTGCGTCGCCTGCGCCGGCAAGACAATCGGTATTTTCTGAAGGGGGGCTTCCGGATTGGTGAAGTCAGGCGAAGAAAATAATGTGCGCATGCAGCATCGCGGCCCGGAGCGACCGCCGCCGGATTGCCGTTGCATGAAATAGACGTGAGGTCTGCATGCCGGCCCCGTTCAGGCGTAAGATAGACGCCATTCGCACCGGCGCACAAGAACGCCGGCGCCTCTTCCAGAGAGACACCGACATCATGCTATTCGACCTGACCGACCTGCGCCTGTTCATCCTGATCGCCGAATTCAACAGTCTCACGCGCAGCGCCGAGCGCATGAATCTTTCGCTGGCGGCCACCAGCAACCGCATCAAGGAACTGGAAACCCGCTTCGGCATGCGCCTGCTCTATCGTGAAAGCAAAGGCGTGCAACTGACGCCGGCCGGCCAGACCTTCCTCACGCATGCGCAGCAATTCATGCAACAGGTCGAGCGCCTCAAGAGCGACATGCAGCAATACAATAACGGCCTCAAGGGCTATATCCGCATCTTCGCCAACACCACCGCGGTAACCGAATTCATGCCGGAGATCCTCGGCAAATTCCTCACCCAGTATCCGCAGGTCAATGTCGCGCTGGAAGAAAGGCTGAACCATGACATCATGCGCGGCATCCAGGAAGGCACGGCCGACATCGGCATCGTGGCCGGACCGGTACAGGGAGAAGGCCTGGAAATCCTGAACTTTTCCACCGACCGCCTGATGCTGGCAACTGCGCTGGAACATCCGCTGGCCGACGCCGGCAAAGTGGCTTTCGCCGAAACGCTGGGATATGAACACGTCGGCCTGCACGAAGGCAGCACGCTGCATCACTTCCTCAACCGCATCGTCTCGGAAAGCGGCCAGCGTCTCAAACTGCGGATTCAGGTGCGCAGCTTCGAAGCCATGTGCCGCATGGTGGAAACCAACGTCGGCATCGGCATCGTGCCGCAATCGGCCGCGCTGCGCCACAAACAGACGATGCAACTGAGCCTGGTCGAACTGAGCGATCCGTGGAGCGTGCGCGAACGCAGCATGGTGGTGCAAAGCCTGGACGCCCTGCCCTTGTATGCGCGCGACCTGGTGGACTTCATCCGCCAGCAGACGGCGCAAATCGTTCCCGTGCAAAAAGAAGCCGCCTGACCGGCGTCAGCCGTGGATCATCATCCACAAGGCAATCGCAATCAGCGCGCCGCAAAACAGCATGCGCAAACGCCGTTCCGGCAAATGATGGGCCAGCGCCACGCCCCAGGAAATGCTCAGCACGCCGCCCAACGCCAGCGGAATCCCGACGGTCCAGTCGACATGCCCGGCGCTGGCGTATGCCCATAGCGCCACCAGCGTGCCGGGCGTGACCATCGCCAGTCCCAGCCCCTGCGCCGCCGTCTGCGTCGCGCCGAAAAAAGCCACCAGCCCCGGCACCGCCACAATCGCGCCGCCGACGCTGAAAAATCCCGCCGTCGCCCCCGCGAAAATACCCACGAAAAAAATATAACGCTGCGGCAATAACACGCGCGGCGTGACTTCCTTCTGCCTGCGCATCAGCGTCCACAGGTAGTACAACGCCAGCACCGCCATGAACACCGCAAAGGAAAAGTGCAGGGACCGGGCGTCGATGGCCGTCGCAAAACGCGCTGCAAAATACGTGGCGAACACCGCCGGCACCGCCATCAGCATGGCCGAGCGCAACTCGATCTTGTTGCGCTGCTTGTAGCGCCAGAACCCGATCAGCACATTCGGCACGATCATCACCAAGGCAGTCCCCTGCGCCAGTTGCTGGTCCATGCCATACAAAAATCCCAGCACCGGAATCGCGATCAGCCCGCCGCCGATGCCGAACAAACCGCCGAGCGCGCCCAACACCCCGCCCAATAAAAAATTGACACAGGAGGCGAAAAACAAAGATTGCATCATAGGTGTAAAGTACGCACTTGGCCGCGCAAGACGTCCCGCAACATCGACGAGACAGCTTGTACGACCTGGCGAATCCAAAAGGAGAATGGCGTGAGTAGTGGAGTTCTGGTTGTCGTGCTAGAAGCCGGCGTCGTCGTGATCATCGCACTGGCGATCTACCTGATCAGGAAGAAATAATCGGCTCCAGGCCGCAAGCAGTTTATCAGCCCATGTCCGCGCTCACAAGCAAGCGCTCCGGATGAAAATTTTTAATGCATCGCCGATGCGATGCGCCAGCCACAAAGGAAAGAGACACCATGGATTTAGGACTACAAGGAAAAATCGCGCTGGTCTGCGGCGCCAGCAAAGGATTGGGCTATGCCTGCGCCGAACACCTGGCGCGCGAAGGCGCCCACGTCGTGATCGTCGCCCGCAACCAGGATACGCTGGACCAGGCAGCCGCCAGGCTGCGCGCGCTCGGCCCGATTAAAGTCATCGCCGTCGCCGCCGACATCGCCAGCGTCGAAGGACGCGCCAAGGCGCTGGCTGCCGTCGATGAAATCGCCGGTGAAAAAAACCACGGTCCCGACATCCTCGTCAACAACGCCGGCGGCCCGCCGCTGGGCGATTTCCGCGACTGGGACCGCGACATCTGGTTGAAAGCCATCGACGCCAACATGCTCACGCCGGTCGAACTGATCAAGGCCACCGTCGACCAGATGATCGCGCGCGGCTGGGGCCGCATCGTCAACATCACCAGCAGCTCGGTCAAGGCGCCGCGCTACGACCTCGGCCTGTCCAACGGCGCCCGCGCCGGCCTGACCGGCTTCGTCGCCGGCGTCTCGCGCCACATCGCCAAGAGCGGCGTGACCATCAACAACCTCTTGCCCGGCAGCTTCGAAACCGACCGCCTGCGCAGCAGCTTTGTCGGCTCTGCCAAACTGACCGGCGAAACGCCCGAAGAAGTCCGTCTGCAACGCATGGCCGAAACCCCGGCCGGCCGCTTCGGCGACCCCGACGAATTCGGCGCCACCTGCGCCTTCCTGTGCAGCAAGCACGCGGGCTACATCAACGGCCAGAATGTGCTGATGGACGGCGGCGCCTATCCGGGGATTTTCTAAGCGGCAAAAAACGACAGCAGCCGGGCAGCTCATGTATAATGCCCGGCTTGCGCAGGAAGGTTGGCAGAGCGGTTGAATGCACCAGTCTTGAAAACTGGCGAGGGCGTAAGCCCTTCGTGAGTTCGAATCTCACACCTTCCGCCAAAGTACGAAGAAAAACGGGCCTTTCAGGCCCGTTTCTGTTTTCTACCCGCATGTCTGCCGCGGTCATGGCACCACGCAATTGTGCATCCAATAAATTGCAAAGTCCTCTGCCGTTGCGGAGGAATTTAGACCCTGATATGGCTGCACCGCGTCCGCTAGATCGGGTCAATCGGCGGTTCCAGGCAGACCAGCCGAATCAGCTTTGGGTGTCGGACTTCACCTATGTTTCAACATGGCAGGGCTGGCTATACGTGGCGTTCGTGATCGATGTGTTCGCTCGCCGTATTGTTGGTTGGCGCGTCAGTTCGTCAATGTCCACAGACTTCGTTCTGGATGCGCTTGAACAGGCGCTGTACGCCCGTCAGCCGGGCAATAATGGACCGCTGATCCACCATTCGGACAGAGGGTCGCAATACCTCAGCATTCGGTATAGCGAACGGCTGGAGATGCCGAATAAACAAGCGATTGTTAGGTATGCTGAAATCAGGCAGGGGATTCGCCGCGTTGCCAATGGTCTGGTTGTTGCCATTGCTGGCCGTGATGCCTCCAGCGCCGTTGGCGGACGGCACTGCGCGACCATTTACCGTCTGGGCTACCGCGGGATTCGCGCCGCTGCCGGGGCTGGTGTTCTGTTGTACGCTCCATACCGGCAAATCTGCTGTTGTGGATGCCAGCACGTTGTCGTAAGCGGCGCCGCCCTGGTTGTAGGTATAGTGGTTTTGATGAGGATGGCCGTCGACCCAATGGTAGTAATTTTCTCCAGCGGTCATATGGTCGACGGTGGTATCGGTGCCGGTGGCGCCGATATTATTGATCGCCCCCACCATGCCGCTGAGCGTGCCGCCTGCGACCATCACGCTCTTGTCGTTGGTCACGTTGCCCGACAGGATCATGTTGCCGCCGGAACTGATCTTGCCCGGGTCGCTGCTCAAGACCACCGTTTTTTGGACCACTTCGGTGTAGTCGCGCTTGTAGAATTTTTCAAAGCGGTCGCCATTGGGCATCACCAGCACGATGCCGCCACCGCCGCTGTCGCTCCATGACACACGATCTGCAGCAAACCAATTGGTCGGATCTGCCCAATTTGCATACTCGGTAACGTGACGGGTCAGCGATGGATCGTCCTGCACCGTCGTGCTGAAGTGATTGTTGCTGTTCAAGAGCGACGCCGTTTGCAGACGCAAGATACCGCCCGCATCGATGGTGGCAGATCCGTTGATGATGCTGTCGGCGGTACCGCTCGCCAGACGATTGCTATCCAACGTACGCCCGAAACTCATATCACCCAGACTCTGGATCAGAGCGTGCTCGCGGTTGACGACGTTGACAGCGCCGATATTGATGCTGTTGCGGGAGGCAATCGCACCGGCCTGCCCGCTGCCGAGATCGACATCGTTGGTCAGCGACTGCGCGCCGAGGGCGATGTCGTCGCCGTAAATGCGGCCGGTGTTGGTGATGGCATTGCCGGCCCGGATCGTGGTGGCGCTGGCGTTGATAAGCCCGGTGGCCTGATTGTCGACATTGACCGCCGTCAATGTCAGCGCATTGACGGCAGTGAGCTCGCCGGTGTTACTGAAATTGCCGGTCGTCGTCAACGTCAGATCATGATTGGCGGTCAGGACATTGCCCGCCGCATTGAGATAGTCGCCCTGCAGATTGAGCGTCAGATCCTGCGCCGCGACAATATTGCCGTTGCCGACAATGGTATTGGCGGTAACGTTGAGATTGCGGCTACTGGAAACAGTCCCGGCAGTGTTGGCCAGACTGCGAAGAGTGGACAGTCCGATGTTGCTGTTGCTGCCGACGGTACTGCCGATGAAGCCGGAGCTGTTGTCGAGACTGAGCGCGGCCAATGTGATGTCGCCGGCCGCACTGACATTGCCGCCCACATTGCTGACGTCTGCATTCGCGCCATTGACGGTCAGGTTGTTGCCGGCATATAAGCGGCCACTGTCGTTGCTCAGTGCGCCGCTGATATTCAGCGTCAGGTTGCCGGTGGCAATGACTTGCCCTTGCTGGCTGTTGTCCAGCCGGACCGTCCGGATCTGTATATCGCCATTGCCGCCGAGCGTACCTTGACGATTGACGATCTGGCTGCCGCCGTTGATCTGGGTCAGGCCGCTGCCGACATTGGCGATCCGCCCTGCACTGTTGTCGATGCTGCTGCCGGACACGGTCAAGGCGTCGGTGGGCCCATCGGCTTCGATCAAGCCGCCGTTGTTGTTGATGGCGCCTGAAGCGTTCACGTCCACACCGGCAGCGCTGCGCATCACGCCGCCGGCGCTGTTGTCGATAGTGCCCTGTGTGGCTGCGACGCTAAGTTGCTGCTGGCTAAAAATCGATCCGCCCCGATTGACGATGCTGCCTGCCGTGAGCGTGACAAGTCCGTTGCCGCCGATACTGCCGCCCGCACTCGACAAGCTGCCGGCGCCATTGCCGATATTGAGCGTCAACTGGCCGCTGCCGGCAAGGGCAATCGTACCGCCATCGTTGATCAAGGTCTGCGGTGTCAGACTCAGGTCGCTGCTATTGGTCTTCAGCAGGCCGCCATTGCTGTTGTCCAGCGTATTGGCCACGGCAATCCGCGTGATGCCGGTGCCGGACTGGATGATCTGGCCGTGCTGGTTGCTCAGATTGACCGCGGCAAGGGACAACTGACCGGCGTTAAGCGCGCCTTGGTTATTGTTGATGGCGCCTGCTGCGATCAATGTGGCCATGCCGGCGGCCTGCAAGTTGCCGCCGGTGTGGTCGATGTCTCCGGCACTGGCGCTCAGCGTCGCGTTGCCGGCGGCGTTGGTGCGCGCACCGGCCAGATTGATGCTGGCGGCGTTCATGGCGATATTGCCGCCCGCGGTATTCTGGCCGGTGGCCGCAATTGTCCCCCCGGCGTCGAGGCTCAGGTTGCCGGCCTGAGTAACATTACCGCTGCCGTCGATGCCGGCGCCGAGTGAGCCGGTGGAGTTGACGCTGGCAGCGTTGAGGCTCAGGTTACCTTGCGCGGCGACGGTGCCGCTATTACCGATCAAGCCCTCGCTTGCGAGTGCGACGTTTTGCTGGCCGTACAGGCTGCCGCCATTGGCAATACCGTCGCCGCCGTGAATCGTCAGATTACCTGTCGCCGTGGTGTTACCGTTCAATGTGACCTTGCCGCTGTTGTCGATGCTGATGTCGCCGGCTTGCGCCGCGATATTTCCCATGCTGCGCACGCCGACGCCGGCTTCCGTGCCGATCAGTCTGATCTTGTTGGCGTACATGCCGCCCATTTGCGCCAGATCGATGCCGACGGTCGGCGGCGCGCCGTCTCCCTGGATCACCTGCACGCCCAGATTGGCGTAGTTCACCAGATTGGCGCCGGTCACGACATTGAGCTGATTCGCCCATAACTCGCCGTTGACCTGCACGCTGCGCGCAATCAGGTCGACCCGGTCGATGCCGGCGGCATTCATGCCGTTGCCGTCGATGCTGATATCGCCGCGCGTCACGCGCAGATTGGACAGGCTGCCGTCGGCGGCAAATTCCGGCGTGCCGGTAGTCAGCACGCCGCGACTGGTATTGATGAAGCCGCAACCGCTGCAAGAAATGCCGTTGGGATTGGCAACGATCACGTCGGCACGCTGGCCGGCCACTTCGATATAACCGTTGAGCTGGCTGCGCGACGCGCCGGTGACTTCATTGAGAATCATCCGGGCACTGCCGTTGGCCAATGCCGCATTGCCGGAGATATAGCCGGCCTGCTGGGTCTGCGTCACCGCGTTTGAATTATTGAGGATGGCGCCGCCTTGGCCGACGTTGAACTGATCGTAGCGATTGTGCGAAACGCCGGCGGCGTTGGGCGTCACAATTTGCACCACGGGCTTGCCGTTGGCCGATTGATCGACGACCGGACGACTGGCGGCATTGCGATCGGCGACGATCTGCGCCTGCACAACCGTCACGCCGCCGAACAAGACGGCAATCATCACACCCAATTGACCCAGTCGCATCCAGCCGGATCTTGTCGAGGCTGCCGGTGTGCTTGCGCCACTGCTCTCCGATGTGCTCTTGCCTTGGCTGGAGACGTTCTCCGCGACTGCCATGAGTGCGCCGCGACGCACATTGAAGATGACGCGGTAAGCTTGCTTGTTCATTTCATTCTTTGTCTTGTTTGATTAATCAGTACTGGTAACTCACGCTGAAGCCGGCTGCGGGCGTGGCGGTCTTGAGCCCGTCCGGTTTCACCAGCGCCCAACTGACGAAGGCGTCATAGCGCAAACCTGCAACGCCGCCGCGCACACCGGCGGCAGCACCGACCATCTTGTTGCCCAACAGGTACTGGGCGCTGGGTCCGAATACGCGTCCGGCATCAAGTCCCACATACAAGGTCTGCTTGCTCTGTGCCAGGGGCATCTCAAGTTCATTTCTTACATAGAAACCGCGCTCAGCCGCCAGCGTCTGCTCACCGTCGAAACCCCTTACGGTGTAGCGATTGCCGATCGAGAATTGCTCGGACTGGAACAACGCTGAACGTGTCGCTTGAGCGCGCAACGCACCGATATAGTTGAAGGACTGGCCGAACAATTTGAACGGCGCATAGAGGCTGGCGTCGATCGTCTGCAAGGTGTATCGGTAGGTCGGCGCATCGGGCGTGCGCGGCTCCAGATCCGGCTGGCCGTTGAACCACGACACGCCCCAGCGATTTGCCAGCGTCAGATTGAGTTGCGCGTCGCCGATATAGCGCGTGTGTATCCAGGCCAGTTCTGCGAAAGTCGTATTGCGGCGTTGCACTTCAAGTTCAGTGTCGTCGACGTAGGAATGGCTCCAGCGCTTGCCTAATTTGAACTGCCAACTGTGCTTTTGATATTGGTCGCGATAGAACAACTGCTGCGTCGTGAATTCGAGGTTGCGCGACTTGCCGCTCGAAACGAAAGTTTGAAAGAGACCGGCGATTTGCTGGTGATAGTCATAACTGCTGGCATAGACCGAGAACGTCCAGTAGCCGTAGGGAATGGCGTAGTAGAGATTGCCGCCGGTGGTGCCGCGTTGCTCGCCCTTGCGGTCGGCATCGGTATTGACGCCGAAATTGAAGAGGTCGTTGGCGCCGAGCGCATTGTCCAGAGCGGCATTCAGGCCAGCCTGCAATTTCCCCGTGCCTTTGGCTCCGCTGTCGTCAAGAGAAACAGTGACCTTCCATGGCTTGACGCGTTTGACCGTAATCACCACGTCGCTTTCTCCCGGCAAGGTCCCGGGAACGATCTCCATGTCGACCTCCTGGCTCGGCACCCGCTTCATCTGCTCAAGGCCTTGTTCAATGTCGCGCAGATTGAGCAGTTGGCCGGGGCCGGTTGGGAAGGCGTTCTTCCAGGTTCCCGACAACGATGGATCAGCAAAACGGATGGCACGGATGACACCCGGCACCAGCGTCAATGTCAGCGTGCCGCTGGACAGGTCCTGCGCAGGGATGCCCAGGCGGGTCGTGCTATAGCCTTTGGAGAGAATCAGCGCCGTCAGGCGCTTGACGATGAGATTGAAGCCTTCTTTTCCGACACAGGCGCCCGTGTACTTTTCCAGGTATTCCTGTGCGAATCGAAAAGGATCCTGCGATAACGCACTCGCTCCCAATGCGCGCATCGACGCCGGCAACTGTTCAGGGACATGTAAAGAGAAATGGTCGATGGCAAAACAGGGAGATTCCGTTGGAAGCACCAACGAATCCGGAGCAGCCCCGGTTACTTGCAGTTCAACTTTAGGCGCGTTCGCCAAGCGTTCGCGCTCGGCTGCTTCGGCACGGGCACGTCGACGTTGCTCTTCACTCTCGGATGTCTGAACAGTCTGGGCGACAGCACTGAAGTGCACTGTGCCGATCAGTAGAAAGCTCGCGAAACACTTGCCGCAAGAAAACTTCTTATTCTGATAATACAAAACCACACCCCGGAAATTCTGATTTATTCTTCGAATTTGTTGCCGGGCGGGATTCTATCCGCAGATCACATTCTTGATTTGCGGGAATGTTGGTTTTTGTTAAGAAACACTAAAAATACAACAGCTCGCATTATTTTTAATATTATTTATTCATTACCTTTCGATAATCAATTGAAATAAAAATCAGATTAATGCATTTATATCAACAAAAACAATATACCAACCAGTATGTATCAATCAAAAACACCACTAAAAATGATTGCAAAAAAGACATGGACGAAGAAACGAAAATAACTAGCTCGCATTTTTAAATTTTAAAGTATACGTGTTGATTTGCTCGCAGAATTGACAGCGATGGAATCGAGATATCGCGGAATATCGCGAGTAGTAAATTCTCACCTTTACAGAGCGCGGCTAATGGGCGCCCTTCTCCAATTGATCCACCTCCCGGCGTCTAGCGAAGGCTGCGCCCCGATCGTACGCCCCCCTCATAACCCAACGCTCGCAGTTCCCAATGGAGCTGTTTTAACGTCCGACGTTGGTTGCGGGATTTTGCCGCCGCGGTCTTTAACCAAGTCGAGAGTTTAAGTGTGTACTTGTCCAGGGAGCTCCGCGGACGCCTGTCTGTGTGGTTGGCTCAATGATTTCCGCGCGAATGTATCGCCTGACGGTGTTGCGTGAGATGCTTAAACGCCTGGCGATCTCGCGCTCATTGATGAAATGAGTTCCAGTTTTCCCATACGTCACCTCTTGGCTGTCTGGCTGGTGCGATAACTCGGAACGTCGCTAGCGCCAACTGATCGGTTCGTACGGTGTCTGGAGATCGCGTTCGGGAATTTCCCAGATCACCAGTTTCGGCGGAGTCTGCCTGAAGGCGGGATTGCTGAAGTACTCCCTGGCGCTTCCGGAAAATTCGCCGCCATCCTTGGCGAAGCTGCCGATCCTGGCGCTCAGTGCCAGTTGCAGGAAGCCGACGAAATTGGAGTTGCGCGAGAATGACGTGCCGATCAACGCAATGTTCGGCAATTGGTCGTCGCCAAGCAGGTCGTCCAGGTTATCGCCGTTTCCCTGTGCAGAATCCTGCCGCTCGGTGATTTCGGTCGCAGCGACGAGCTCAGGCGCAGGTTGCCAGCGTAGCGGCAACCAGTCGATCCCGGCCAGACGGACAAGGTCGCCGGGACGCAATTTCTCTTTGCTTATATGGACATCGAAGGCTTTCTGCGGCTCCGGATGCACACCGATCATCTGGATCTGTTGCGCAATGGCGCGTGCCGCGGCCCGGGCGCCGGTTTCATTCCAGTGGGTGTCTGTACGCAGGTACGCCGTCGCGGCCAGAGGCTGCAGGGTGGGCGTCAGATCCATTGCCGACACGCCTGCTTTGCGCAAGGCCTGGATCCATTGGGCCGCCCTCGGCCCCAGTTCGGACGGACGATTCAGACCGCACAACTGGTCGGCGGCAATCCGGCTCTTGTCCGGCACCAGGGCCACCAGCAACGCAATGCCCTGCCTGCTCAGGCGCTGCTGGATGTCCATCACCGCCCTCGCCTTGGTATCCGCGTTGACCTGGGCTTGCCGGTCGATCTGGAACTCCTGATTCAGGAACAACCATCCCGGGCAACCGCTGCGTACGCGCGGCCCGGTGTCATGGAACAATAACCAACTGGCGCCGCGCTCCAGATTGGCAGCCTGTTGCGGGAGCCATGCGCCTGACAGTTGCTTGGCGATCTTGTGCGTAACTTCACCATGCATCGCCGCATCGCGGGTCAGGACCGGCGGCAGCAAGTTGACCTTGCCGAGGTAGAACAGCCAGCAGCAGGAAATCAGGCCGCCGCCAAGCAGCGCCGCCAGCGCGTAGCCGGCTGTTTTACTGGCGCGCGCTGTAAATCCGCCGGGCTGTACCGGCGCAACGGACGGAGGCATGGATGGCGTCCTCATCAAAACTGGAAGTACAGGAAAGGCACGGTTTCGCGGCTGGCGATCAGCGCGAACGACAGCAAGAAACCGGCGACAGGCCAAAGCGCGCAGAACGCTGCGAACAGCGCATTACCGGCCAGGCGAACTTCGCAACGTTCGAGCCAGACCGGTGCGATCACGCAGATCACGCCCAATAGCGCCGCCAGGCCTTGGAGCGGCCGCAGCGTGACGGCCAGCGCATCGCTCAAGGCAAATTGGTGCAGCCCGAACTGGCCGGCATACATGGTGAGCGCGGCATGGAAGTCCGGCGCGCGGAACAGCGTCCAGGCCAGGCAGACAAACAGTAGCGTGAGCGCATGCGCAAGCCACCGCGGCACATCCGGCAGATGCGATCGGGACCAGGCGCGATCGATGCACAAGGCTACGCCATGGGCCGAACCCCACAGCAGGTAGTTCCAGCTATCGCCGCCATGCCAAAGGCCGGCGATGGCCATCGTCAGGAACAGGTTGCGGTAGGTTTTCCAGACGCTGTGGCGGTTGCCGCCCAGGCCGATATACAGATAATCGCGCAGCCAGCTCGACAGCGAAATATGCCAGCGTCGCCAGAAATCCTGGATGCTGCCGGCCAGATAGGGCCGGTTGAAGTTCTCGGGAAAGTGAAAGCCCAGCATGAGGCCAAGGCCGATGGCCATTGCGCTGTAACCCGAGAAGTCGAAGAACAGTTGCAGCGAATACGCCAGGCAACCGATCCAGGCGTCGATGAAAGACGGATTGCCAAGATGAAACGCCGCATCCACCAGCGGCGACATCGTGTCCGCCACCAATACCTTCATGCCCATGCCGACCATGAAGCGCCGCGCGCCGAGCGAAAAATTCGCCCAGTTGAACCAGCGTTGCTCCAGTTCCCGCCGCACCCAGTCATACCGGATGATCGGACCGGCAATCGAGTGGCCGAACATGGAGATGTAAGTGGCGTAGTTGATGAAGCTGCGCTCGGCAGGCACCGTGCGCCGATGCACGTCCACCAGATAGGAAATCGCCTGCAACACGATGAACGACAGCCCTGCCGGCAGCGCCACCTTCTGCCACTCCAGGGGCATGGCGCCGTAGTACGTCATCAGGTCGCTGAGGCTTGCGGCGGCGATGTTGGCGTACTTGTACCAGACCAGCACGGCGGTGTTGAACACGATCAAGCCGACCAGCAGGTGTATCCTTCCCCGCGAATCCTCCCGGGCGTGCTCAACCAGCAGGCCGCCCAACCAGGCGACGATAGCCAGGGCGATGTGCAGCAGCAGGAACAGCGGGCTCAGCCAGCCGTAGAACGCCCAACTGCCCAGCAGCAATACCACGTTGCGCCAGCGTTGCGGCGCCAGCGCGTAAATCAGCAGGAACGCGGGCAGGAATAGCGTCAGGAATTCGAGCGAAGCAAAAACCATGTCGGCGGCGCAGTCCCGTCAGTTGGCCAGGTTGTCGGTCGCAGGCACCAGCCGCGGCCCGGCGGCCGTGGGCAATAGCAATACGCTGTAACGCTCGCCGGCCTTCAACTCTCCCAGGTCCAGCGCGGGACCGACGTTGGCATTCGCACAGACCAACTGCACCGACAGCTTGACCGGATTGATCGAACGCCGTTGCAGGCCGCCTTGCGCGACACCTTTGAAGAGATCCGCCGTACGGCCCGCCGGACGCAGCGCCGCATTCACGCAACCGCCGTCAAGGTTGAAAAAGCCCAGCGAGGCTTTCAGACCGTTGAAGTCGTCCGGAATGTCATGCACGGTGACCTGCTTGATGCCCTTGCCGTCCGGGAGCACCGCCACCGTGGCGAACTCGCCCGGCTTGGCTTGCACTTCCAGTTCCAGGTGCTTCGATCCGCTGGTCAGCGTCCCTTTGATGGTTTTCTTTGCCGTCACCGGGAAGAAGACTGAAACGGGCTTGGCCGATTCCAGCTTCAGCGGCGGCTGGCTTTTCTGAGCCACGACCTGCAAGGTGTCGGTGCCGCCATTGACGAAGCGGATGAATGCCGCGTCTTCCGCCGGCCCCGTGGGATACAGTGGGATATCCGCAGCCACCGCATGCAGGCTCGACAGCAGCGCGGCGACAATCAGACCTTGGGCGATTTTCATTTCTTCGCTCCCTTGCTGCTCAATGCCTCAGGCGGCAATTTGGCCAGCGCCTCGCCAATTGCGTTACCCCAGGATTTGTAGCCGGCTACCGTGAAGTGCTGACCGTCTGTGGTCACCCACTGCCCCGGCTTGGACATCGTCAGCGAATCGATGTAGGTGCATGGTGCAACGTTCGCGGCCAGGAATTGCGACATGAGCTGGGTGCGCGCATCGTTCTTCTGGTACATGCCGCCGGCCTTGCCCCAGGCCGGGCCAACCCAGGCGCACTTGGTCCCGGTGGCGGCGATCGCCTTGGTCAGGCTGGTCACGCTTTGCCAGGCCCAGGCCTTGGGGAAGGCTGACTTGTCGTAAGACGCCATGGTGTCGCCGATGACCATCACCACCAGGTCCGGCTTGTCCTTGGCGATCAGTTCGCCGATCGGCGTCGTCGTTGCGTCACGCCCCTTGATCTGGATCTTGCCGGCGCTGCGTTGCTCGGCGCCGCAATCCACTTTTTTGGTGAGCAGCCAGTCGCCAGCGCTTGCGCCGCAGGCGCCGATCGAATGAACGATCGCGCCCTGCTGGGTAAGATTGGCGGTCAGCGGCTCGGTGAGATGGTCCGCCAGGCTCATATGGCTCTCGCCAAGCACCAGGATAGTCAGACCGGCAAGTACGGAAGCTGTAGGCATAGGAATAAATGTAAAAAAAATGTAAAAAGTCAGTTTGAATAAGGTGAACGGTAGGGGTTGACGGGAAGCGTCATGAAGCGGCCCTTCATGTCCTCGAATGTGTAACGCAGGTACATGCCGACGTTGATTTCCTTGTAGTCGCTCGAGTTGTTCAGGCGCAGCGCGCCGCCGACGAACAGCCTCGGACCGAACCGGTATTCGCCGGCGCCTTCCACGCTGTAGCCGAGGCCGGTCTTGCTTTGCTTTGCGTAACGCTGGTTGTTGGCGGCCTGCAGGCTGCTGTCGGTCGGGAAGTATTCGGCGCTGTCTTGCTGGAAGTACTGCAGCCCCATCGCCCCCTTGACCTGGAAGCTGAAATTGTCGGAGCGCCGCGCCCAGGTCACCGGCACGCCGACGGAGACGTAGGCCTGCGGGCTGAAATAGCCGCCGTTGCCATACGTGAAGAAGTTCTGGTTATTGGCGTAGCTCAGCACCGAGGCGCTGACACCGGCGGTGAGCTTGTTGTCCGGCGCGTTGTCCAGATACCGGTAGGCGCCCGCTCCCAGTTCGACACGGGTATTGGACGCGACGTTGCGGCCCTGCAGGGCGTGCAAGGCGCCGTAGCTGTAGACGCCTGCTTGCGAATCGTCGTAACTCAGCTCGACGCGGCCGCCATTGGCGGTGACGCCGCCCCACGACCTGTTGTCGCGGCGATCGGTGGCGCCGGCGAACGAGGTCACGCTGTCCGTCACCGCACGGCGGGACAAGGTGGCGCCATAACGGACATCGGTGCTGCCTTCCAATGGTTTTTCAAGCTTCACGCCGCCGACGACATTGGCATATTTGAAGCCGATCGGCGTCGTGCCGATGTCGGCCTTGAGGCCCGCATCGGAACGCTCATACGCGACGCCGATGCCAACGCCGTTCGCGTTTTGCGAGCCGACGCCGGCAGCGCTGCCGCCCCCGCCGCCGAAGCGGCTGGAAGCTTCGTCGCTCATGTCGCCTGCGCGGAGCGAGACCGGCGTGACACGCAACGCCAGGCGGTTACCGCCCACCGGCACGTTGATCTCCAGAGGCGCTTCGACGTCGGTCAGTTGGCTCAATCCCGCCTCGCTGGAGTTGCCGCGGATGACGACGCCCTGCGTGATGTAAGGACTGCGCGACTGAACGATATCGTTGAGCGCGCGCTGGGCCGGACTGATGGAATCCTCGGCCGACCTTGTCGCTTGCGGTTCGGATTGCAATGCCAGCAACGCCCTCTGCGCGGCGCTGGCGCTTGCAGCCCTGGCGGCAGGCATGTTCGTCGCACTGGGTGCCGTGCCATAAGCCTGCGCATAGGCCGGCGCGTTCGTTGTTGCCGGATAAGCCGGAGCAAAAGCAGTCACGTACGCCGGCGCGTTTGGCGCTGCGGCATAAGCAGGCGCATAAGCTGGCGCCGTGGCCGGGATTCTGCGCAGTGCGTCGGACGGCGCGGGCAAGCCGTCGCCGGCGGCGGCTTGTGCGTTCCTGCCGAGGATGTTTTCCGCCGGCGGAGGAATCGCCGATATCGCGTCGGATGCCGGTTGTCCGCGCTGCTTCCTGAAGGGATTGACCGCCAGGTTCACCGCGCCGGATCGCGAGGCCAGGCGTTGCTTCTCGCCGGCTTCGATCGCCACTGCCTGGCGCAGCAGCGCGGTGGCTTCGCCGACTTTGCCGATTGCACGGTAGATGCGTGCCGCTTCGGTCAAAGAAGTCGGATCGGTGCTGTGCAATTTGACGAACTGGGCCAGGACATTGTCGGCGTAGGCATTATCCCGGGACAGCACGGCGGCATCGGCGGCATTGAGCAACACACCCGCGTCCTGCGGATTGCGCTGCACCAGCGGCTTGTACAGTTCCAGGGCCTTGGCGCTGTCGCCGTCGGCGACATACATGCGCGCCAGCGCGGAAACCGCTGCCGAGTCGCCCGGACGTTGCATCAGCGCCGGCGCCAGCGTGTCGTAGGCAGACGCCAGATCGCCCGCCTCACGCAAGCGGTCGGCCTGGCGAATGCGATACAGATAGCGCAGCTCATCGAAACGTTTGCTGGTGGCCGCGCTCAGAGGCTGGTTCTGCAGCCCGATCAGGACAGAGTAAACCTGCGCATCCTCGCCCGCCCTCAGCAAGATCGATGCATATTGCAGCATCAGGTTGGCCGAGGGCGCGCTGCCGGGGGCCACCAACGGCTGCATCATGGCCAGCGCGCGTGGCGAATCGCCTGCATCGACGTAGACGGAGGCCAGCGTCGCGACACGTTCGGCGTTCCCGTTCGCCATCGGTTGCAGGCGGTCGAGCAATACCAGCGCGTCCTGGCGCTGTCCTCTCTTGACCAGGGCGACGGCCTGGTTGACTTGCGTGGTCAGGGCGATCTGCTCCGCGAGATCGTTCATGGCGGCGGTGCGGCGGTCGGCAGGGATACGGTCAACCGTGGCCTGCGCGTCCGACCACTGTTCCATTTCCACCGACAGCAAGGCGCTCGCATACAGGGCGTCGGCATTGCCGGGATGCGCCTTGATGAAAGCATCGATGGTCTCGCGGGTTTTGTTCCGGTCGCCGGCCTTGATGTACAAGCGCGCCAGGCTGAAAGAGGTCCATACGTTGTCGGGGTCGTTCCTGACGGCCTCGCGCATTGCGTTCTGCGCGCCCGCCAAATCGCCACGCTGCTCGGCCAGGCCCGCCTGTTGCGTAGCGCGCAGGGCGCGCAGGCGCCCTTGGTCGCCGAGCTTGGCCTGTTCCGCGGGCGACAGGCCGTCGAGCAGGCGCAGGGCTTCATCGGCATGGCCGGTCTGCGACAGCACGCTGACCATTCCGCGTATGGCGGACGGATTGCCCGGCTGCATCGCCAGGACCTGGCGATAGCCGGACACGGCGGCATCGAACTGGCCAGCGCCGGACTGCGCATCGGCCATGGCCAGGCGGCCGTCGATATTCTTCGGATCCAGGCGCACCGCTTGGGCAAAGGCATCCTGCGCCTGGGCGGTCTGTCCCTTGGCTTGCAGGTCGCGTCCGCGCCCGATCAACAACCAGTAGCGCACGCTGTCCAGTGCGGCCTTCCATTGATTTGCGCCCTTGCCTACCGCTTTGCCCAGCAATTGCTCAGCATCGGCAAACCGGTTCTGCTGCTGGCGGATGACGCCCAGGCCACCCATCGCGTCAAGGTCGTCGGGATGCGATGCCAGACGCTCCTGAAACGCCTTTTCAGCCTCGGCCAGATCGCCCTTCTCCAGGGCCTGCATGCCGCGGCCGACCACAGTGGCCTGTTGCCCGGCGCTCAGCTTCTGCCGACCTTTGTTCATCTGTTCCCGGATTCCCTGGTCATCCGGATGAGCCTTCAGGAACTCCTCGAACAAGGGAATCTGCGCGGCATTCGGCGGCCCCATCCAGACCAGCGCCAGGCGCCAGCTTTCATCGGCATCGCCGGCAATGTCCACGTGCCGGGTCAACCTGGACAGGACGCGGGCGCCCTCGGCCCGGCTTTCCTCATGGCGGGCCAGTTGCTTGCCGTAGAACAGCGCAAGGATCGAATCATCGGGGGTTTCTCGCAGCAAGCGTTCCATCCCCTTGCGCGCCTCCGGCCATCCTGCGGCATTGAACGCCAGGTTGTTGTAATACTCGCGTCCGATGGATCCCTCGGGCGTCAGGCCATTGAACATGCGCCGGAAGGTATCGGTCGCCTTGTCCCGTTCTCCGGCGTCCGCCAGGCGCCGGGCCTCATCGAGCAGCGCCTGGTTTTCCGACCTGGCCAGCGCCATGTCCTGCATCAACTGATGCGCCTGCCAGGGAACCGGAGACAGCGCCTGCAAGCGCGCGAGATAGTCGTTGGCCTGCTGCGGCTTGTTCTGCTTGACGCCGATCAGGCCCATCCCGTACAAGGCATTGACCTGGCTCTTATCCAGCATCAGCACCTTCTGCCAGACTTCGGCCGCGCGCTGGGCATTGCCGCGCGCCTGCCAATACTGGCCCTGCTCAACCAACTGCGCCTGTACATCCGGCCCTTCCGCATGGGCGGCAGAACCGATCAACGCAGTAAAAATCCCAATCGCTAGCGTGGAACGGTGCGCGCGCATGATCTCTCCCAAGACAATTTAAGCGTTCCGTCATCGCGGAACTGGTATCGCTTTTCCGTCCATCCCAATCCGAACAGGCTCAGCATCACGTTGTAATAAAGCGCTTCGGCGCGCTGGCTGCCCGGCGCGAATGCCGCGTCGATGTTTTCCCGGGCGCGGCGCTGCAGTTGTTCAGCCAGGCGCAAGTCGCCTTTGGCCACGAAATACGGAACGAGCGCCGCCGAAAAACCGAACGGCGCACTGCCCTCCAGCACGCCGGAACTCACCTGGACCTTTTCCGGAGGAACACCGGTTGAAGCCGTCGCCTGGCCCATGCCGTCCAGCGCCGCCAGCAACGGAGCAAATCCCGGATCCCTGGCGGGCGTCATGCCGGCCCACAGGTAAACCCGAATGGCGTCGTAGCTGCCGATCTCTCCCTTGCCCGGGGCGACCACGAACTGGCCGGTCTGGGAGCCGGTCATCCGATAGCCGACCCAGTCGGCCGCATACCCTTTGGGGCTGGAGTCCTGGATCATCCTGACGGTGTTGTCGGCGACCTGTTTCCACGGTCCTGCCGGCTCCTCTTTCGCCAGGCGCCTGAGCAAGGGCAACGGCAGATAGCTGGGATTGAGCGTCCACAGGACGTTACGTTGGACGAAACCCTCGGCGCCCGGCAGAACCATCATTCCGAGGCCGGGCAGGTCGACCACCAGCTTGGCCTTGATGGTGGCAAGCAGGCGCAGTGCATCCTTGCGGTAGTCGGGGCGTTGCCACAGACGCGACGCTTCCAGCAGCGCGTAGGCAATCCACAGGTCGGCGTCGGATGCGGAATTCGCATCCTGCAACTGCCATTGCCCATCCTTGCCCTGCCCCCACAGCCAACCCGGCAGGCGGGTCGCCGGGTCGGAACCGAGCATGTTCGCCACGGTCCACGTCCACAGATGTTCGAAGCGCGCCGGATCATTGCCGATCAGCGCGAATAGCATGCCGTAGGCCTGGCCTTCCGATGTGCTGTGGTTCTGCTTCATGCTGGATTCCAGCACCCGGCCGTCATCCTGGACGTAACGAGACGCCCAGGACTCCCACAGAGGCCAGTTTCCGGCCGTGCATTTTTGGCCTGCCGCCGACGAAGGCAGGCAGGCCAGCGAGCCTGCCGCGGCAAGCAGTGCGCAAGCCGCACCGCGCAGCCGCCAGCATAGAATGCGATGCAAGCTCATCGTATGGATATCCGCAGATTCAGGTTCGGGCTCAAACCTTCAGCCTCTTCCGGGCCTTGGCGCGCAAGCCCAGGTAGGCCAATCCAGCCAGCAAGGCAACGCCGACTGCGGTGATCAGGAACATCCAGCCGACGTGGCGCGACAGCCACCACCGTGCATACCTGATTGGCGACATGCTGCCGACGAAGTACTGCTCGTCAGCCAGCAAGGCTTCCACCGTCTTGCCCCGCACCGCCACCAGGCTGCCCTGGATGGCGCCTGCGTCCACGTCGCTGCTGCTCAAGGCTTCGGCCACCTGGGTGAGTCCCTGCGCATCGCCGCCGGCCACGACCACCACGCTGCGACCGCTAGCGAGCGGCGATTCGAAACCGGTCAGGTACGAGGTGGCCTCGCCGCCGGCGAAGGCCATCGACAGCCGCGCCTTGCGCTGGGTTTCCTCTGAATCGGCATTGAACCAGGTGCGCGCCCGCACGGCCAGGTCGGACAGTTCGAAGCGCTGCTTCTCGCCGGTGACGGCCGTCGGCAGGCGATCAGCCCATTGTTTCAGCAGCGGCTGGTTGGCGCCGGACGCCATCACCAGGAAATCCTTGCCGGCAAACTTGGCGACCTGGTCAGCTTGGGTCACGGTCACGCCGGTGGCGGGATAGCCGGTCGAATTGCCGAAACGGCCCAGGATCGTCAGGTAGGCGCTCAGGTCGCCGGTGCTGGGATTGTCCGGCAACACGACAGCGGTCTCGGACAGGTCGGCCATTCGCGTGAACGGGAAGCCCGCATCCTTGAACACGCCCAGGTTGGGCATGGCCATGAAATGATCGTAGCCGGTCAGGTCCAGTGTCGATTCAGGATCGATACTGCCGCGCACGTTGTCGATAATGATGTCGCCGCACTCGCCCTGCTTGATGTAGTCGTACATGTAGCGGAGCTGAAGTCGGGATTGCAGCGCGACGGCGTTGAGCGGCAGGCGCACGCTCATTTCACGCACCAGGGTGTCGCCCTTGATCGTGCTCAGCAGCCCTTTGTCCAGACGCTCTTTCGACGGCAGGGTATCCGACTTGATCAAGCCGTCGTTGAAGCTGACGATGAATGACGAGTTGGTCGATTTCGGCTGCGGCGTGTAGCGATACGTCAGGTTCAGCAGCGCGCCGTCCTGGCGCCAACTGGACAAATCCGGCGGGAAATTCAGCGGGATGGTGATGTCGCCGGGATTGTAACCGGAGACATTGAGCCGCTTTGCATCGATCAGGTCGCCCAGCTTGACGACGTGATCGGTCGGCAACCAGTTCGGTGCGTCATAAGGCTTGCGCGGCTTGATCGTGTCGAGCTTGTCGATGACCGCGCTGCTGCCGGCCAATGCCTTGCCGCCGATCGAGACCGCGATAGCGGCACGCTTGAGTTCGGCGACGTCGCGTCCGGCCACCACCAGCAGCTTGCCGTTGGGATCGTTCGGATTGGTCACGATTGTCAGCGTCGGCCCCTTGGGTGCAGGGATCGACAATCCACCGATTTGCGACGCCGCGTCGCCGCTGACCAGGATGACGCCGTTGCCCTTGACGGGCAGCGCATTGAGTTGGATCGGGAATGTCGCGCCGCGATAGCTTGCCAACGCACCGAACCAGGAAGACAGCGTGCCTGCCGCTTCAAGCGTGCCGTTGTTCGGCGTCGAGGCGAAAATGAACGGCAGGTTCAGCAAGTGAATATCCCGACGATCGAAGAACGGCAACGGCATGATCGCCAGATCGTTTTTCAATGCCAGCGGCGAGGTCTGGATGTCCAGCACGGAATCGTTGCCGATTTTGGCCCACAGACTCGTATGCGTGGGGTCTTCGCAACCCATCGTGTAGTGGCCGATGAACTGCATGCTCAGACGGTTGAATTCCGTGATCAGCTTTGCCGGGATGTCGACTTTCTGCGTCTGCAGCGAGCCCGCGTCCTTTTTCAGCAGCGGGATGCTCGCCGCAACCACGTCGTTGACCATCACATTGATCTGGGACACGTCGGGCAGCAAAGCAGGCGAATAACTGTATTGCAGCGTTACCTGCGCCCCTGTCGCCACCTGGCTGGCCGGCACGTCGAAATTGACGCTGTCGGTCGATTCGACGCCATGCAGGCTTATCGGATAATTGCGCCCCAACTGTTTGAGCGTCAGGCTGTAGCCATTGCCGGTCCCCGCCTGCGGCGTGTCTGCCTGAACCGGTACGCCGCTCGACACCAGCAATGTTGAAATCAGTACCGATAGAAAACGCTTGTTATTGCGCGGGCCTGCTTTTTCAGAGAGCTTCGATTTCATTGCTTTTCCATATTGTTGTCGAATACCGGCGAAGGCCGGCGACGCGCTGTCAACCGCCCCCGCAGTTGAAACAGCGTTGCCTTGATAAGCTCTTTCGCGCCATGGACGCCGATGAGGGAGACTTCGCGCAGCGCGGCCAGCGGCGTATCGGGCCGGCCGCTGCCCCAGTTCGTGGCCCAGATGTCGGCGCGGGAGAACGTCAGGCGCACCAGTTCGCTCTGCTGGCGCAGGCTCAGCGAATTGAACTGGGCCCCGAACACGCCGCCGCGATTGAACACCACGATCGCGGGGAATACCTTTTCCTGCTGATTGAGGAACAAGCTGACGTTGATGTGCGTGCCCTGCTGGACCGTGACGCCTTCCGGCAAGCGCAGGCCGATGCCCTTTTGCGAGAAATCCATGGTGGTGCCGTCGATGACGCGGCCATCCGGCAACAGGACGCGGGCCGGCAGCTCGGCGGCGACACGAGGCTCGCTGCGCACCTGGCGCGTCTCGCTGGCCACGGCCATCGCCGCACTGCTGATGACGATGTTGTAGAGCGTCCAGGCCATGTTGATGAGGATGGTGGTCACCGCGCCCCTGTCGCCCGTCGCCAGTTGCCAGAATCCGAACAGCATGCCCACGACGTTGAGGGTCAGGAGGATGATGTAAGGACGGGCGAGCTTCCAGTCGAAATGATTGTCGGTGATGACCCCGCCCTTGTCGGTCACGTTGAACCCTCCCAGTTTCGGGTTCACCAGAGCGAGCAGCACCGGTCCCATGATGTACCAGGCCAGCACCGTCTCGTACACCTCGTTCCAGAACGAATGGCGGAAACGTCCCTGGATTCGCGAGTTGGTCAAACTGGCATGCAGAACGTGGGGCAACACATAGGCGCTGATCATCAGGGCCGGCGCCTGGAAGATATGCGCGTCGAAAAACAGGTAGGTCAGCGGCGCCGTCAGGAATATCAGGCGCGGCAAGCCGTAGAAGAAATGCAGCATGGCGTTGAGGTAGCACAGGCGCTGCCCGAACGTGAGGCCCTTGCCGGCCAGCGGGTTGTCGGTGCGGAAGATCTGGGCCATGCCGCGCGCCCAGCGAATACGCTGCCGGATATGGCGCGCAAGGCTTTCGGTCGCCAGACCGGCCGCCTGCGGAATAGCGAGGTAGGCTGTGTTGTAGCCCGCGCGGCTCATCTTCAGCGCGGTGTGCGCATCCTCGGTCAGTGTTTCCACCGCGATGCCGCCGACGTCCATCAGCGCGGTGCGCCGCATCACTGCGCAAGAGCCGCAAAAGAATGTGGCGTTCCACAAATCGTTGCCGTCCTGCACCAGGCCGTAGAACAACTCGCCCTCGTTAGGGACGGAGCGGAAGGTATTGAGATTCTTTTCGAAGGGATCCGGCGAGAAGAAAAAATGGGGCGTCTGCAGCATCGCCAACTTCGGATCCTTGCGGAACCAGCCAACGCAGATCTGCAGGAATGAACGCGTCGGCACGTGGTCGGCATCGAAAATCGCGACGAATTCCCCGTCGGTGACTTTCAGCGCCTCGTTCAGATTGCCGGCCTTGGCATGGCGATTGTTATCCCGAACCAGATAGTTCACGCCGCAGCTATCGCAGAACTGGCGGAATTCTTCACGACGACCGTCATCGAGCACGTGAACGCGCAGCTTGTCCTTTGGCCAGTCGATGGCCTGTGCCGCAAGAATGGTGAGCGAGACGATATCCAGCGCTTCGTTGTACGTCGGGATGAATACATCCACCGTCGGCCATTCGGACGGCGGCGCAGTCATCATCTGCGGTTCGCGGCGCAGCGGCCAGGAAGTTTGCAGGTAGCCCAGGCACAGCACGACAAGCGAATATATTTCCGCCGCCAGTAGAGCGTAACCGAACACGAAATCGATCCAGCTTTCGAAAGCCAGGGTCGAGGTCACGCGCCAGAAGATATAACGCAGCGAAACGGTCAGGGATAAAACGATCAGCAGTACGACCGGAAAGCGCCCGGTCTGCTTGCGCAGTACCAGTGCGACAACAAAGCAACCAATGGCAAAGACGCACTGCGAATAGAACTCAAACGGCACGGAAACGACGCATACCGCCAGCAGCGCAGCAAACAGCAGAATGCCGATCTGCAGCCTGCGCCGCATACCGGGCGAGAGCCTTTCAAATTTGTCGGTGATTGTTTGTATCCAGGACTGCAGGCGATTGGACGCCGGTTGTTGCAGCGACTTGTTTATCATGCGCGAATACCTGCCAATGCATGCGACTCGGACTCCGATTTCAGCACGTCTCCGATGGCCTGGATTTCATGCCACGCGGGCGACTTCCTGTTCTCCATCAAGGTGTTGACGCCGTAGGCAAGCCCTTCGCTGATAGCGTGATCTAGGGGGACGACACCGATCAGTTTGCTTCCGAACCGCCGCTTGAGCACTTCCAGCATGTCCTGGCAGAAGGTGCGAGAGGCATCAAACTGGTTGACGACATAACTGCAGTCGCCATGCTGATCGAACAGGTCGCCGATATGATCCAGCGCCAGGAAGGAGGCGGCATCCGGAGTGACCACCACCACCACTTGGTCGGCGACATCCAGGGCCTGCTCAAGATAAGGCGTCCGACCTGCCGGCGTATCGAGAATCACGACATCGTCAGCGCCCAGATTCATTCGCCCCAGTTGCCTGGACAGCCAATGACGATCCTTCTGGATGCGCTGTTCAAGCGCGCGCGGCCCTTCTTCGGAAATGGCTTCATAGGACAACACGCAAGTTCCCGCAGCGCCGCTGCGCAGCAACGAACTCCAACGTTCTTCCGTCAGTGCTGCGCCTGCAGGGGCAGCATCCGAACCGGCGCCCAGGTGGTATTGCAGGGCATTTTGCGGATCCAGATCGATCGCAATGACGCGTCCCTTGCCATGCAAGGCGCCAGCCAGGGCGGCGCATATCGTCGTCTTCCCCACGCCGCCTTTGGGCGAGACGATGGCGATGACCTGCGCGGGCGTAAGGGGTTGGGCGACGTTCAGGGAAGTGTGAAGCGCCGTCTCCTCGTTTTGGGCGCGTGCCTGGCTCTCACGCTTGAGAGCGACTTCGGCCAGCAAGGATCGCAGCGAAGATGAAAAGACAGGGGGCGGGACTGGATCAGGAGCGGTTGCAGTTGCGGTTGCCGACGGCGCGGCGCCATCGGTATCCGCAGGCAAATCGACGATGACCGGCTCTACGCGCTCGCCCGCCGAATGCGGCGAGTTCGCCGCAGCAACGGACGGCGGAGCCGAAACCGTTTCCTTCTCCGCAGCCGGGGGCGAATCTTCAGTCTCGTTCACGCCTGCCGGAGAATTGACGGGCCCTACAGGAATCACTACTGCCGTTTTCGGCAACTCCTTGTATTCGATCGTGTTTTCTACTTCCAGGTACCCGTTTGCATTTGCTCCGAATCTGCCGAGCAGGTTGGAGATATCGCTTGCTATGTTCATATTTCCCCGGTTTGTATGACGAGCAGCTTTTCATTTCACGCATCGGGGCAATACCAACCGCATCCCTCCCTTTACCTGCGCAAAACCACTTCTTTTTTTGTTGTCGGCGGGAAACCGCTTAGTTATTTTTTGAATATTTAACAATAAAAATATTTGAAAAAATTCAAATTTCACCCGGAGTCAACAAGTTGTCATTAAAACAAAGAAATCCCTTGCAGTGCAACAAAAATTAAAGAAAAAATCCAATTGAAAACGATAACATTCAAAAAAAATATGAATTCTTTCCTTGCCGAAATTTATTCATTGACCCATAGAAACAAAATCATTGATCTCAATGGTTTTCTATCATTCGCGTCAACTTCACGTTGTTAAATTGCGCCCGCAAGGGCGCACCTCGGACTCAGATGCCTCCCATGCACAAATACTTCGTCACGTGATAATCGTCCAATCCGTACCTGGAACCCTCGCGGCCGATACCCGATTGTTTGACGCCGCCAAATGGCGCCATCTCGTTCGAGATCAGGCCGGTGTTGATTCCCACCATGCCGTATTCAAGGCCTTCGGCAACCCGCCATACCCGGCCGATATCCCGCGTATAGAAATAGCTGGCGAGGCCGAACTCCGTGTCGTTCGCCAGACCGATGACTTCGTCGTCCAAATGAAAACGGAATAGCGGCGCCAGAGGGCCGAAAGTCTCTTCTTTCGCCACCAGCATCTGCGGGTTCGCGTCGCGCACCACGGTGGGTTCAAAGAAGGTCTGCCCGAGCGCATGGCGCTTGCCGCCTGCGATGACTTTGCCGCCCTTGCCCAGCGCGTCTGCAATATGCTCTTCCATTTTCGCGACCGCATTTTCATCGATCAGCGGACCTTGGCTGACACCCGCCGTCAGGCCATTGCCGACCTGCATTTTGTTGACGGCGGCCACCAGCTTTTCAGCAAAGGCATCGTAGACGCCGTCTTGCACGTACAGGCGGTTCGCACAGACGCAGGTTTGGCCGGTATTGCGGAATTTGCTTGCCAGTGCGCCTTCTACCGCGGCATCCAGATCCGCATCGTCAAAAACAATGAATGGCGCGTTGCCGCCCAGTTCCATCGATACCTTCTTGATCGTCGCCGCGCTCTGCGCCATCAGCATCCGCCCGACTTCGGTCGATCCGGTGAAGCTGAGTTTGCGCACGATGGGGTTGCTCGTCATCTCGGCGCCGATGGCGGCTGCCGAACCGGTAATGACGGAGAATACGCCGGGCGGCACTCCCGCCTCTTCGGCCAGCACCGCCAGCGCCAATGCCGAATAGGGCGTCTGGGTGGCCGGCTTCACGACAATCGGACAGCCCGCCGCCAATGCAGCGCCGACCTTGCGGGTGATCATGGCCGCCGGAAAATTCCACGGCGTAATCGCTGCGCACACGCCGATAGGTTCTTTGACCACAACGATACGGCGGTCGGACGAGGGGCCGGGAATGGTGTCTCCGTAAGCGCGCTTGCCTTCTTCGCCGAACCATTCCAGATAGGAAGCCGCGTAGGCGATCTCGCCCTTCGATTCAGCCAGTGGCTTGCCCTGCTCCACCGTCATGATTTTTGCGAGGTCGTCCGCGTTGGCCATCATCAGGTCAAACCAGCGGCGCAGAATCGTTGCGCGTGCCTTGGCGGACTTGTTGCGCCAGCCGCGCCAACTGGCATTGGCGGCATCGATCGCGCGGTGCGTTTCCGCTCCGCCCATTTTTGGAATCGTTCCGATGATCTCGCCCGTGGCCGGGTTGTTGACGGAGAGCACGCCGCCTTCGTCGGCATCGAGCCAATGGCCGTCGATATAGCATTGCTGACGGAATAAGTCAGGCCTGTTCAGTGTAAGCATGGGGGTCTCTTTCAAAAGAAGAAATGGCCGTGGGGCCGACCGTTAAATGTGCAAGGCACGGTCATATGCCGCCAATACGGCTTCGTGCATGGTTTCGGAGACGGTCGGATGAGGGAAAATCGTTTCCATCAATTCGGCTTCCGTACTTTCGAGCTGGCGGGCGATCGTGTAACCCTGGATCATTTCCGTTACCTCTTCGCCCACCATGTGGGCGCCGAGCAACTCACCGCTGGCTTCATCAAAGACCACTTTCGCAAAGCCGCCCGTCGCTCCCAACGCGATGGCTTTGCCATTGACGGCCAGAGGGAACTTCCCGACACGGATCTTGCGGCCGCCGGCCCCGGCTTGCGCTTCGGTCAAGCCGACGCTGGCCACCTGCGGATGGCTGTAGGTGCACGCGGGAATCCTGGTGATGTCCAGGGCATGCGGTTCCAGGCCGGCGATCTTCTCGACGCAAATGACTGCTTCGTGGCTTGCCTTGTGTGCCAGCCACGGCGCGCCGGCGACGTCGCCGATGGCGTAGACGCCGGGCTCGCCTGTCGCGCCATATGCATCGGTGACGATATGGCTGCGCTCGACCTGGACGGTGGTGCCTTCCAGGCCCAGTTCTTCCACATTGCCGACGATGCCTGCGGCCGTCAGCACGACATCGGCCGTCAGACTTTCTTTATGCCTGCCATCCAGTTGCAGCGTCCATTCATCGTCGTTGCCGACCCGCCGCTTGCTGCTGCTCGTCAGACGTGACCCCGTGTAGAGCTGCATGCCCTGCTTGCGCAAGGCATCGCCCACATGCCTGGAGATATCCTCGTCTTCCACCGGCAGGACGCGGTCCGCCATTTCGACCACACTGACCCTGGCGCCCAGCGCATGATAGAAACTGGCGAATTCAATGCCAATCGCACCGGCGCCGATCACGACCAGATGCCTGGGCACACGCGTGGGCATCAGCGCCTCGCGATACGACCAGACACTCTCGCCATCCGGCGTCAGGCCGGGCAAGGGACGCGCGCGCGCACCGGTTGCCAGGATGATGTGTTTTGCCGAAAGCAGAGAGACGCCCTCGGCGGTGGCGACGTTCAGCTTGCCTGCGCCTGCCAGCCTGGCGTGCCCGGCAATGACCGTGACTTTGTTTTTCTTCATCAAATAGGTCACGCCGCTTTGCAATTGCGCAGCAACCTCGCGCGAACGCTTGACCATCGCGGCGAGGTCGATCTGCGGGGCGGCCACCTGGACGCCGAAGCGGCCGGCGTCTCTGACCAGACGCAACACATCCGCCGAGCGCAGCAGCGCCTTGGTCGGGATACAGCCCCAGTTCAGGCAAATGCCGCCGAGTTGCGCCTTCTCCACCAACGCAGTTTTCAGTCCCAGTTGCGCTGCGCGGATGGCGGCCACATAGCCGCCGGGGCCGCCGCCGACGACCACGAGATCGTAGTTTGCTTGTGTCATGGTTGCCTCAGATCAGGGTGCTCAGCGGATGCTCGATATGGCGCTGGAACAGCGCCAGCCATTGCGCGGCCGTCGCGCCGTCAATGGCGCGATGATCGACCGACAAGGTCACGTTCATCACGGAGGCAACGGCAATCGCGCCGTCGACGACAACCGCTTGCTGCGATGTCGCCCCCACCGCCAGGATCGCCGCTTGCGGCGGATTGATGATGGCCGAGAACTCTTGCACGCCGAACATCCCCAGATTGCTGATGGTGAAGCTGCCGCCCTGATATTCGTCCGGTGCCAACTGGCCGCTGCGTGCGCGGGCCGCCAGATCGGCGACTTCCGCGCTGATGGCGGAGAGGGATTTGCTGTCGGCGGCGCGCACCACCGGGGTAATCAGGCCGCCGTCCGTTGATACCGCCACCGAAATGTCTGCTTGCGCGTACTGGCGCAATGCACTGTCCGTCCAGCTCACGTTCATCTGTGGAGACGCCTTCAACGCCGCGGCAACAGCCTTGACGATGAAATCGTTGATGGAAATCTTGCGGGCGCTGCTTGCATTGATTTCCGCACGCAACGCCATCAGCTTGTCCATCCTGCACGCGGCGCTCAGGTAAAAATGTGGGATGCTTGCCTTGCTCTCGCTCAGACGACGGGCAATCGTGCGGCGCATCCCGGAATGCGCGACTTCGACGTAGGCGGCGCCGGCTTCTTTGGCCGCCGACGGCGCTGCCGCAGTCATCACGACGCTGCTGCCGGCGACTCCCGCATTCGGAGCAGCCAGGGCATCAACATCGCGCTTGACGATACGACCGTGCGGACCGCTTCCCTTGACGCCTTGCAGATCGATGCCGCGATCCTTCGCCAGACGGCGCGCCAGCGGACTGACAAAGAGCCGGCCTTCGCCCGGAACCGCATGCGTTGCCGCCGGAGCGGGAGCGAGAGCTGCAGCCGCCGACGCGGCAAGCTGCGCAGCGGGCTGGGCGGTCGGCGCCCCGACGCCGGCCGCCGCCAGAACCGCCGCGATGTCGACGTTAGTCTCGCCTTCCGCAAACAGCACCGCAATGGGCGCGCCGACTTCGATATCCTTGCCGGTGGGCGCCAGGATTTTCCCCAAGACGCCGGCCTGGTCCGCATCGAATTCAATCAATGCCTTGTCGGTTTCAATCTCCGCCAGAGTCTCGCCGACGCGAATGCTGTCGCCCTCTTTCTTGGACCATTCCTTGATGACGGCCGATGTGGCATTGGCGGCGATCTCGGGCATGCGAATCAATGTAGCCATCTCAGTTGCTTCCTTTTTTCAAATCGGGACGGTAAGCCTCGATGTCGGTGTATTCGACCAGCTCCAGCACATTGCCTTCCGGGTCTTCGCAGAACGCCAGGTAGACGCCGGGGCGCGCCTCGACGCGCGCGTTGCCGGTCAGGAATCTGACGCCGGCTTTCAGCAAGGTCGCAATCGCTGCGTCAATGTCGTCAACGATGAATGTCAGATAACCGGCATTCGGCTTATCCAGGATGTAGGCCGTCGGCGTTGCGGTGGCGGCAACGGCCGGCGTATTCGGCGCCAGCAGCTTGACGCGTTCGCCGTAAGGCGTCTGCAGGCGCACGACGGTATAGCCGTCGGCCGACAATGCGGATGGCCCGGCCTTTGCCGCCGGCACCACGATTTCGCTGACGAAACGGAAGCCCATCACGTCCTCATAAAATGCACGCAACTTCGGCAAGTCACGGCATGCGATGCCCACTTCGAGCGGCACGATCATGTTGATAGTCATGTCAGGTTCTCCTTATGCCGCGCCCTTGTCGCGCATGACCAAGCGCAGGCCCGCGACGACTTCCTCGGTGCGTGCGGCTGCGGCGCGCTCCAGCACTTTGGAGATGCTTGGCGATGCTTCGCTGCCCGAGACGCGTTGCACGGGCTGATCCAGCCAGTCGAAATAACGTCGCTGGATCTCGTCGGCCAGCCATCCGCCGTAAGAGGTGCCGACAGCGCCCTGCTCGACGATCAGTACATTATTGGTTTTGCGGATACTTGCTTCAATCGTGTCCCAGTCGATACTGGCGCGATCCAGCCAGCGCAAGTCCACCACTTCGGCATCGATGCCGGTCTGTTCCGCCGCTTCCAGGCTATGCGCCACCATGGACAGATACGTCAGTACCGTCACTTCGCTGCCGGCGCGGCGGATGGCCGCTTTGCCGAACGGAATCTGGTAGTCGAAATCGTCCACCGGCGCGATGCCCGATGAATTGTAGAGATCGACGTGTTCGATCACCAGCACCGGATCCTTCAGCGCCAACGCGGCGTTCATCAAGCCGACATAGTCGAATGGCGTCGACGGCGCGACGATGCGCCATCCCGGGCTGGTCGCAAAAATGCCCGCGGGGTCCATCGAGTGCTGCGAACCGTAGCCGGTGCCCATCGCCACCTTGGTGCGCAAGACGAACGGCACATCGATATCGCCGCCGAACATATGGCGGGCCTTGCCGATCTGGTTGAACACCTGGTCCGCCGCCACCCACATGAAATCGGGATACATGAACTCCACCACCGGCTTGAAACGCCCGTCCATGGCCAATCCGCCGCCAAGGCCGCAAAACGCGTTCTCGCTGATCGGCGTGCCCAAAGTGCGGTCCGGGAATTTTTCCTTGAGCCCGCGCGTGGCGCCGTTGGTGCCGCCCTTCAGGCGGTGCACATCCTCGCCCATGACGACCACGGAGTCATCCGTACTCATGCGGCGATCCATGACATCGGCCACGACATCGATGAACTTGCGCGTATCCAGCTTGCCGCCGAAGCTCTCCTGCTCTTCGGTGCGCGCGCCTTGCAGCTCGCTCAGATCGCCGCGCACGCCGACGTTGCGGAAGTCCGGGCTTGGCCACAGTTCCGGACGAATACGCTTCTTGCCGGCCTTGCCGTTCGGATCGGCTTCGGTCAGCTCGGCCACGGCCTTGGCCATCGAAGCCTTGATGCGCTCGCGCAGCGCCAGAATGCCGGCTTCATCGATCAGGCCGCGCGCCTGCATCTTGCTGCCCAGCAGATCCAGCGGGTCGCGCTGGCGCCAGGACTGCTCTTCCTCGCGTGTGCGGTAGCCGAAAGCGCTGCCCGGGAAGCCACCGTTCTGGTGGAAGAAACGATAGACATCGGCCTCGATGATGGTCGGGCCTTTGCCCGCGCGCATGTGCGCCAGCGCTTCGTTCATGGCCAGATACACGGCCAGCGGATCCATGCCGTTGACCTTCCAGCTCGGGATGTTGAATGCCAGCCCGCGCGCCGACAGACGCGGTTCTGCGGTGGCTTCGTCGACGGTCGTGGACACCGCATAACCATTGTTTTCGATGAAGAAACACAGCGGCAGCTTCCATGCCGCGGCAATGTTCATGGTTTCCAGCACCGAACCGATGTTGACGGCGCCGTCGCCGAAGTAGGTCACGGCGACGTTCTCGGTTCCCGCATGACGATGCGCCCACGCCGCACCGGCGGCCAGCGGCACGCCTCCGCCCACGATCGCATTGGTGCCCAGCACGCCGGCCTCCTGCCAGCGCAGGTGCATGGAACCGCCGCGGCCGCGGCAAAAGCCCTGCGCCAATCCCAGGATTTCAGCCAGCGTGCGTTGCAGCAGGGTGTCGATTTCCGGTGTCAGGGCCGCCTTGGGATCGATGCCGTTCGGCGTCAGATACGCCAACGCCTTCGAGAGAAACTGATGATGTCCGCGATGCGAACCGTTGACCTGATCGGCCGCCAGCAGCGGCACGATGGAGCCCGCAGCGCCGCCTTCCTGCCCGATGCTGGAGTGCGCCGGGCCGTGTACGAGGCCATCCATCGCCAGTTCGAGGACGGTCTCCTCAAAGGCGCGAATCATGTGCGAATGCGTCAGCAAAGTGCCGAGCACAGCCGGATCGGCGGCAGCCCAGTCGGCATCGGTCGTGCGCAATTCGACCCAGTTCGATGCCGGGACGAGTGCAATGTGGTCTGACATGGTGTCAATCTCCAGATAGAGGAATAGGTAAGTTCGTATTAGATGTAGCTGTAGGAAGACCAGCCGCCGTCGGCGACAATGGCTTGCCCGTTGATATAAGAGGCGCTGTCGGACGCCAGGAACAGCGACAGCGTCGCAATTTCATGCGGCTGGCCCAGCCGCCGCGCCGGCGTGCGCCTGACCAGGGCGTCCAGGTCCATGCGGCCGGTGCGGACCAACTCATCGACCAGCGCGGTTTGCACGTAACCGGGCGCCAGGGCGTTGACCCGCAGACCTGAAGGCGCCCACTCGACCGCCATGACTTTGGTGAGCATCACCACCGCAGCTTTACTGGCGCAATACGCCGCGCGCTCCGGCGCGGCGACGGTGCCGTACATGGAGGCGGTGTTCAGAATCACGCCGCTGCCCTGCTTCATCATGTGGCGGGCGACCGACTGGCCGCAATAGAACACGCCGTTGAGGTTGATGTCGATGGCGCGCCGCCAGTCGGCAGGGGCCAGTTCCAGCGTGGGACGATTGGCCGAAATGCCGGCGTTGTTGAGCAAGACATCGATACGGCCGAAGCGCGCCTGGGCGGCATTGACGGCCTGTTCGACCGCGACATCGTCGGTGATCGACGCGACGAACGTCTCTACCTCGATTTGCGGAAACACGGTGTGCAGTTCCGCACGCGCCTGCGCCAGCAATTCCGCGTTGATGTCCAGCAAGGCCAGGTGGGCGCCATTGACCGCGAATGCGTCGGCCATCGCGCGGCCGATGCCGCTGCCGGCGCCGGTGATGAAGACGACCTTGCCGGCCAGATCGGAGAAATTCTTGTACCGGGCGACGGCATGCAAGGCATGCGCGTCGAGGTCCCGCTGTTCTGCGGTTGCGGTGGTAACGGTGGTTACGGCGTTCGTCATACTGCCAGCCAATCTTTCAAAAGTTGAGGGTTGCCGGTCAATTCGCCCGGTGTGCCGCGAAACACGATGTGTCCATGGCCCAGCAAGCAAACGCCGGTGGAAATCTTCAAAGCGATGGTGAGTTTTTGTTCGACCAGAACCACCGACACGCCGCGCCGATGAATTTCCTGGATCGCTTCACCCACGACGGTGACGATCTTCGGCGCCAGGCCTTCGGTCGGCTCATCGATCAGAATGACCCTGGGGTTGCCCAGCAGCGAGCGGCAGATCGTCAGCATCTGCTGCTCGCCGCCGGACAGATTGCCGGCGCGGGTATTGCGGCGTTCCTTGAGACGCGGAAAGAAATCGAACATCTGCTCCACATTCCATTTCGGCGCATCCGCGTGGCCCGGCTGGATACCCATTTGCAGGTTCTCGTCGACGCTCAGATTGCCGAACACCTCGCGCTCTTCCGGCACAAAGGCGACTCCCGCGCGGCAGACCGCATAGGGACGGCAGCCGGCCAGATCCTTGCCGTTGAGCAGGACTTGCCCGCCCGTCGGCGGCACCAGGCCCATGATGGCGCGCGCCGTGGTCGAGCGGCCCGAACCGTTGCGGCCCAGCAGGCTGATGACTTCGCCGTGCCCGACATCGAAACTGACGCCCTGGAGAATGTGACTCTTTCCGTAATGCGCATGCAGGTCGCGAACCTGCAGCAAGGGCGCGCCCTGCGCATGCCGGGACGACGAAGGTATGGATTGACTGTTCAGGCTCATGCGCTCACCTCGGTGCCCAGATAGGCTTCTTGTACTTGCGCATTGCTGCGCACTTCCTCCGGCGTGCCGGTGGCCACGACTTGCCCGTAGACCAGCACGCTGATGCGATCGCACAGCGAGAACACCACGTCCATGTCGTGCTCGACGATCATCAGCGTGCGGCCGGCCGACAGTTCACGCAGCAAATCGACGGTGTAGTCGGTTTCTTCGCGCGACATGCCGGCCATCGGTTCGTCCAGCAACAGGACTTTCGGATCGGACGCCAGCGTCATGCCGATTTCCAGTGAGCGCTGTTCCGAATAGGAAAGCTCCCCGCCCAAGGTGTCGCGATGCCGCGTCAGGCGAACCTGTTCCAGCAATTGATCGGTCAGCTCGCGCACCCTGGCGTAACCGGAAATCGGACGCCACAGGGTGTATTGCAGGCCAAAGCGCTGCATGACGCCCAGCCGCAGATTTTCGTAGACGGACAATTTCGGAAAGATGTTGGTGATCTGGAACGAGCGCGCCAGGCCCAGGCGATTGATGCGTTCCGGCGCCAGACCGCCGATCGGCTGCCGTCCCAGAAAAATGTCGCCGGAGCTTGGTTTGAACTGACCCGAGATAAGATGGAACAAGGTCGACTTGCCTGCGCCGTTGGGGCCGATGAAGGCATGACGCTCGCCCTCGAACAGTTCCAGATTCACGCCGCGAATAATGTGCGCTTCACCGAACGACTTGTGGACGTCGCGCAAACTCAGGGCGCTTGTATTGACGATTGCGTTCATACTGCCTCCTGATCGTTAAGCTTCGCCCACGCATCGCTTGTCTTGCGCAGCACCAGGCATCCCGCGACCAGCAACACCGCCGGCAGCAGCCAGGTCGACACGGCGCCTGGCTGCCAGGAACGACCGAACAGATCGATGGCAGGCCAGGCCTGACCGGCCACCAACAGCGACTGATAATCCGCGCCCAGCACCCGTTGCAGCAACTCGACCGTCAACACCGTCGCCGCGGCGCACAACAAGGCGCCGACGCTCCAGCCCAGGACAAAGCGCAGCAAGACGGTGCCGGCATGCTTGCTGTTCCTCCACCATGCAAAAATCCCCGACAGCCCGGATGGCATGAACATCATCACCACCACAAAAATGATGCCTTGATAGAGCAGCCAGGAGCGCGTCAGGTCGGACACGGCGTAGCCGAAGAAAGTCATGACGGCAGCACCCAGCGCCGGTCCGAAAAACACGCCGACGCCGCCGATATAGGCGTTCAGCACCACCTCGGAAGACAGGCGGACATCGAACAGCACATAGTTCGCCGCTTCGTTGTTCATGGCCAGCAAACCGCCGGCGATACCGGCAAACATGGCTGAGATCATGAACACCAGTACCCGCAGCACATGCACGTTGTAGCCGAGGAATTTCAGGCGATGGGCATTCTCGCGCAGCCCCAATGCCAATCGGCCCAGCGGCGTGCGGCTGAAGAAGTACAGCAGCGCCAGCGAAGCGACTACCCAGGCCAGCGTCAGGTAATACACTTCGGATGGATTGCCGAACGAGATTCCCCAGGCCGGCATGCGCATGGACGACACGCCGCCTTCGCCGCCGAAGGTGCTTTTGAGATGCGGCGCCAGCGCATGCAGCAACTCGGCCAGCGCCAGGGTGATCATGGAAAAATAGACGCCGCTGCGCTGGGTCGAAAACCAACCGGCAACCAAGCCCAGTGCGGCGCCGCCCAAGGCGCCGAAGACCGGCATCAACGGCGTCGGCAGCAGCCCCTCGCCGGACAGGGCATTCATGGCATGCAAGGTCGCAAAGGCGCCGATGCCGAAATACGCGGCGTGCCCGAACGACAGCATGCCGCCCTGGCCTGCGAGCACATTGAATGCGCTCGCAAAGAGCGCGCCGATCAGCATCTGAATGGCGGCGTTGACCAGCGCTTGCGATAACAGGCCCGGCAAGGCCAGCAGCAACAGCAAGACCGCCGCAAGGAGAAGACGCAGGTAAAGCCGTTCGACGCCGGCGCGGCTGCGCCCGACGGCTTGACCCGGGGGCAAGGATGCCTGCAGGGATTGATTCAATGGTTTATTCATTTGTTTATTCCTTCTCGCCCATCAGTCCCGACGGACGCACCAGCAGCACGACCAGCATCAAGGCAAACGGAATCGTTGCCGCCAGCGACGAGACCTTCAATGTCAGGAGGCCGCCGACTTGCTGCGCCCACTCGCCGGCGCCGAGATAGCCCAGCAGATCGGCCGCGCTCAGATCGATCCCGACCGCAAAGGAGGAAATCAGGCCGATCAGGATCGACGAAAGCATTGCGCCTTCGAGCGAACCCAGCCCGCCGATGACCACCACCACGAACACCAGCACGCCAAGTTCCAGCGCCATGTTGGGGTTCGTCGTATAAAAGGCGCCCGCGATCGCCCCTGCCAGGCCCGCCAACGCGGCGCCCACGCCGAACACGCCCATGAACACCAGAGGAACGTTGTGTCCCAGCGTCTCCGCCATGGCGGGACGATAGATGGCCGATCGCACCACGATGCCGATGCGGGTACGCGACAGCAGCAAATAGATCACGCCGAACATCAGCAAGGAAATCAGGCCCATCATCAGGCGATAAAACGGATAGTCCGTGCCGAACAGGCGAAACGCGGAGAAACTCAAGGCCGCCGGCACCTGGTAGTTGACCGGGTAGTTGCCGAAGAAGAGCTTGATCACTTCAGCGATGATGAAGGACAGGCCGAACGTCAGCAGCAGTTCGTGGGCATGTCCATGCTTGTGCACGCGGCGCAGGAAATAGCGTTCGACGATCACTCCGAGGAAGCCGACGATGACGGGCGAGACGATGATCGCCGGCCAGAAGCCGATGACTTTCTGCAGGCTGTACGCCAGATAGGCGCCGACCATGTAAAACGAGGTATGCGCGAAATTGAGCACGCCCATCATGCCGAAGATAAGCGTCAGTCCGGCCGACACCATGAACAGCAGGAGGCCGTAAATAGTGCCGTTGATGAGCGAGACGATGATGAATTCCATAAATACTTTCCAGAGTGAGCAGGTAAAAGCGGGCCCACGCTGCGCAGAAAACTGGGCAGCCTGAAGTGCGGGCCGCTGCCGCCTCGCCTTGCGGCGAGGACGGCTGCGGCTTCAATGCAATGAAGAATCAGACCGGGCGTTGCATCTTGCAGGAGCTCTGCACCGGATTGGCAGCCTCTTCCGCACTGAACTTCCTGATCACCTTGAAGCCCATGTCGGTGTCGTCCACCTTGTATTTGACATTCTTCTCGACACGCGACACCACCACCGGCAACAGCACCTGATGGTCGGCCGCGCGAATCGAGGTTTCCCCCATCGGCGTTTCGATCTTGACCTTCTCCAGCGCCTTGGCCAGTTCGGTCACGTTGATCCTGTCGCCGCTGGCTTTGGTCTGCTTGAGCGCCTCGCCCAGCATCTGCATGCCGAACACGGTCTGCGGCTCGATGAAGGTCGGATAGTGTCCGGTCTTGGCCTTGTAGTCGTTGCCGAACTGCTCGGTCTGCTTGTTGGTTTCGATGTTGAAGGCATGTGAAATGTAGTGGCCCAGCGCGGTGTCGCCGGCATTGCCGATGTTGCCCGGCTGATCGAGGAAGACGGTGCCGAAACGGAGCTTCAGACCGGCCGCGCGCGTTGCCTTCATCAGCAACAACAGGTCGTTGGACCAGTTCCCCGTCAACACCGTCTCGGCGCCGCTGGCCTTGATTTTGGCGACATACGGCGAGAAATCCTGGATCTTGTTGACGTCGTGCAGCGTGCTTTCCACTACGGTGTAGCCGCCGGCGGAGGCGTATTCCTTGATGGCCTTGTCCATGTCGACGCCCCAGGAATAGTTCTGGTTCATGGCATAGACCTTGGTGCCCAGTTCTTTGGCTTCCTTCATCGCCGGCACGAGTGTTTTGACGCGCATCACCGCATTGGTGGTGAAGCGGAAGTGATAGAAGTGGCACTTGTCGCCGGTCAGTTCCAACGCCTCGCCGCCCATGTTCAGGAACAGGACTTCCTTGCCTGCGTTACGCAGGTTGTACTTGCGGACATCTTCCGTGATCTGGCCCGATACCGCTGAAGAGGAGCCCTGGATGATGATTTGCGCACCGCCTGCGATTGCGGCCTTCACCTTGTCGGACGCGCCTGCCGGACCACCCTGATTGTCGTATTCGGTGACCTGGATCGGCGCGCCGTTCCAGCCGCCGGCAGCGTTCAGGCGATCGAGTTCATATTTGACTGCCGCGCGATACAGCAAGCCTGTGGAGGCTTGCGGACCTGAGAGCGTCTCCACCAGCGCCACCTTCAGCGGCGCACCTGCCTGGGCCGTTCCCACTGCAACCAAAGCGCAGAACGACAAACCGATTTGTTTCTTGTTCATTCACACATCTCCATTATGATTTTGAAATGACATCCGGTACCGCGAAAAACCAACTGCAAAATTTCTGGCAATCAGATCAGGCCGAGGAATTCCCCTATGCGTTCAATCTGCACTTCCATCATGTGACGCCCCAGGTGCACGGCGAAGCCGCATGCGCCGGCTTTCGCCAGGAGCGGCGTGATATCTGTTTTCATGACGACTTCCGCGACGACGGCGCCGGGCGGCAAGGCGTCCGGCGCAAACGGCAGCGGGTCGGACGCATGCAGTCCAAGCGACGTTGAATTGATTGCCAGGGTGTACCCCTGCGGCGCGGCATCGGCCACATGCGCATCCAGCGCCGGATAACATTGACGCAACTCGCCGACGAGTTGCCCGGCGCGGGCCGGACTGCGGTTATAGATGCCGATGGCAGCGACGCCCTCTTCCGCCAGCGCATGCACAATCGCCTTTGCCGCACCGCCGGCGCCGGCCAGATAGACGCGGCGCCCCTTGAGCGCATGGCCTTGCGCCAGCAAGCCGCCGACGAAACCGATGCCGTCGAAGTTGCTGCCGACCAGGCCGCGGCCGCCCTCTGGCAGATCGTCAAAACGCACGACGTTGACTGCGCCCATGCGCCGGGCGGATTCGGTCAATGCCGTGCAATGTTCGATGATGACTTCTTTGTAGGGAATGGTGACGACCAGCCCCACCAGACTTTGGATCAGGGGAGCTGCCGCGATGAACCGAGGAAAATCGTCGGGACGCACATTGAAGGGCACCATCACCGCATCGACGTCCCGTTGCGCCATCAGCGCGTTAAATGCCGGCGGAGTGCGGACATGACCGATGGGGTCGGCAACGATGGCCACCACCCTGGTGTTGCCGGTGATTTGCCGGCCTGTACTGCTGAGCATAGTGTCTCCTCGCTAACGCCGGCCATCGTGCGCGACCAGTCTTTTTATCGTTCGTCTACCGTCACTGTTTTGCCTCGACGGAGTAGGATTTCACCAAGATGTCTGATAAGATATTAAACATGTCAGACAAGTTGAGGGGCGATTCTACCGAGCAGTTTGGACGGTGTCAACAGATCGCCGCTGACATATTCGACAGATGAAAATGTGCAAGGAATCGACCCGCATACAGATCGATGCTTGCTCGCCCCATTCAAAGGAGACGCAGTGATTTCGTTTAGCAACAAGACCTTTTTGATTACCGGCGCTGCCGGCGGCATTGCCCGGGCGACAGCCCTCCTGGTGGCAAGACATGGCGCCAGCGTTGCGCTGAGCGACGTCAATCCGTCCGCTCTGGAAACCTTGCAAAATGAATTGCGAGCACAAGTCCCCGACGCCCAGGTCAGCATCCATGTCACCGACGTCTCCGACGCGCAGGCTTGCCGCAACGTCGCCCAGGAGGTTGCGGCACGCTTTGGCGGGATAGACCATCTGGTCCACTCCGCCGGCATCTATCCCGAAAAGCTGGTGGCGGACATGACCGACGACGAATGGCGCAAGCTCATGCAGATCAATCTGGACGGCACCTTCTACATTTGCCGTGCGGTCATCCCTTTCTTGACCGAAGGCAGCTCCATCGTTACGCTCTCCTCCGTCGCCGCGCAACGCGGCAGCTATGCCCACGCGCACTATTCGGCCTCCAAGGGAGCCGTGATCAGCTTTTCGCGTAGCCTGGCGCTGGAGCTGGCCCCGAAAACACGAGTCAACGCCTTGTCTCCGGGTATCATTGCCACACCGATGACCAAAGACCTGCTGGCCAAGAACGAACAAACGTTGTTGCAAAATACACCACTCAAGCGCCTCGGCACGGCGGAAGAAGTCGCCGGCGGCATTGCCTTCCTGTGCTCTCCACTGGCGGGATTTATTACTGCGGAAACCTTGCAGGTCAACGGCGGTTTGTACATCAATTAATTCGAAGTCATGAAAAACGACACAGCGTCAGCGTCCACCCAATCGCTTACAGAAGACATCGTCGAATGGCTCAATGACGAGATTCGCTCCCAGCGCCTGAAACCAGGCGACAAACTGCCCAGCGAAAAACAGCTTGGCGAACAGTTTTGCGTCAGCCGCTCGGTCGTGCGCGAAGCATTGTCCCAACTGAAATCGGAAGGCATCGTGAACTCCCAGCAAGGCCGGGGCGTCTTCGTCAACGAACGAGGTTCGCGCCAGGCCTTTCGCCTTGACGCCACGGCCCTGGATGACGCCGAGGGACTCGAACACGTCATTGAGCTATTGGTCACGCTTGAGGCCGCCGCAGCGCGCTACGCAGCGGTCAGGCACACGCCCGACGACCTCAAAAGAATCAAACAGGCGCTCGTGGGCATGGAGTACGCGATCGTCAACGACCGCCTGGGCGACGAAGAGGATTACGCCTTTCATCAGGCGATCGTGGACTCGACCAAGAATCCCCATTTTCGCATGTTGAACGAGTATCTGGAACGCCACGTGCGGCGCCTCATCCGGCAGGCACGCACAAATACGGCTGCCAATTATCACAATCTGGTGCAGGCAGTACAAGATGAGCACAAGGCAATCGTCAAAGCCATTGAAAGCCGAGACCCCGCCGCCGCCGCACTCGCTGCAGAGACACATCTGCGCAATGCGGCCAAACGACTGAATAAATACCTGCAGGATTAACCGGCCGCACTCATACATCGGCCTCCACTCCAATAGTCGGCTTGACCGGCTGTTGGAACGGCATCCAGCCGCCTGGAATCCCACCATAGGGAGATCAATCGCAGCCGCTGCATCCGGGACAGCATCCTTTTTCTCCGGTTGCCGGCTCATCGACATACGGCGAAAAAACCGATGCCGCCCAACGGTCCAACGCTCCCAATGCGTCCGGTCTCTCCGACGTCATTTCCCTTTCTTCCAAGCCGAAATAAAACTGATTGAACATTTACTGTTGTCGATAAATTTCGTCATCCCGAAGAAAAACAGTAAAAAACGGTAAAAGAAAATATTGAGAAAAACAGCAATTACAAAAAAATAATTGAAAACTGATATTGAATAGTGTAATTTCTGCTCAAATTATGTTTTTTAGGAGAGAAACATGGCTGTTAGTGAATTAGATAAGTTGCTGGCCCAACAGGCTGAAATCGCAAAGAAAATCGAAGATGTGAAACAGAAGGAACGGCAACCGATCATTGATAGTATTAAATCGATGATTTCCGAATATGGCTTCACCGCCAAGGAATTGGGGTTGACCACAAAGAAATCCAAAACAAAGAAAACTAAAGGAGCCCTTGAGCCGCTCTATCGAAATGAAGAGAATCTGACCTGGGCCGGCCGTGGCCGAATCCCTTCCTGGCTTAAAGGCCCTGATGGACAAGTCAGCGAAAAACTCAAAAAGAAATACGCTATTACCCAATAAATAAAATCCCGGAATGGGGTGTATTGTCGCGACCGAACCCACCTCACAATGGTGGGTTTTTTCTTTATTGTCTTTATAAAGGACAAATATGTTGAGCGGCTTAGCCGGAATCGCAATCGCTGAGGAAGACCAACTGCGAATATCCTGCGGGATTTCGTTTGTATAAGTTCCGTTAAATATTCTATTTAATCCGCAGATATCGGGGAATATCATCGAATCACACGACAATCATGTTTGATCCGAGCAGGCTGCGGCAGCTTCCTTACATGCAGGCGTGCAGTTTATTGAAGGCCCGCTGCTCGAAGAGCAGCTTTTGTTCACATTTTGAGATAGGTCAAACAACGCCGGATGTTTTCCGGCAGACTCATCGATCAACGAATATCACAAGGTGCTCTCATGCGTCAGTTGAAACTGAACAAGGCTTTCACCCTGATGGAATCCGGACCTGTTGTCCTCGTGACGACCCATGACGGGCAGAAGGACAATGTCATGACCATTTCCTGGACGATGGTCATGGACTTCACTCCGGTATTTGCCATCACCACGGGTGAATGGAATTACTCTTACGCGGCGTTGCGCAAAAATAAGGAATGCGTCATTGCCATTCCTACCGTTGACATGCTGGATAAGGTGGTCGGCATAGGAACCTGCTCCGGGGCAGACACGGACAAGTTTTCCAGGTTCAGGCTCACGCCGGTACAGGGAAAGGTCGTCAAATCGCCTTTGATCAAGGAATGCCTTGCCAACATCGAATGCAAGGTCATCGATATCGTCAAGAAGCACAACATCGTGGTGTTGGAGGCGGTTGCCGCATACGTGGATACCACACGCAAGGAGAAACGCACGATTCACGCTGTCGGCGACGGAACGTTCATTGTCGACGGGCGCAAGATCGACCGGAGGAAGATGATGGCATCCAAGCTCCCCTACGGCGTTTAGTTTAGTATTCATGGGACATGCCCGTATAAGGCCGCCCTTCGGTCCTACGTCGCCAGGTCGGAATGTATCGCCGCAGCAGCCAAAGCCTGATCTCGGAACGCGCGAGAACGCCGCTACAGCTAAGCTAAGCACAGACGGATCCTTGTCTGGGAACTATCTTCTCAAATTTCAGTTGGTCCGAAAATACCCTGGCAGGTCAGATGCATGCCGCCGCTGCCAGCGAACGACCTGCCCAAGGTTATCGCCCTCCAGCGCAAGCAGCGCTGTGCACGCGATTCGTCCGAAGTGAGCAGGGCCTGCCGAATGTCGTCGCATGCCGATCGGCATTTCACTAAATTCTTGCTATTCCTTCACCTACGGCAACATGGCCCACTATAAAAGGGATAGCCTTCTTCGCCGGTTTGGCCGGTATTCTTAGCCCAACGGCTGTCCAGGCAACGCCAGCCAAATCCTTGACGTCCTCCTTCCCAAAAGTCCCCCCCTCATTCACTCTTCGCTGAATGAAGTTAACCATCCCTGAGGCGATTGGCCGCGCAACCATGGCCACGGCCGCCGGCGTGCCGATAATCGGTATGTATCCCAGGGATTCAAAAGCCCTGACGACAAAGGCGCCTATCTGTTTTGCCATCACTATATCGTCCTCCGTCCATTTTCCGTGGACACGCATGAGTTGTGCAGCCGTATCCCCAGGTGGATTTTCAAGCGCCTTTTGAAGTTGATATAAGAATTCTTTGACGTCATAGCCGGAATAATCCGTTCTGATGCTGGGCGTGATATCGATCGGCACTTTTTTGACAGTCCCGGTCGGATCAATCTCTGTGCCATCCGGCGTTTTGGACCAATACGGCTTACCTTTTTTATAAATCCCATCGAACGCATGAACTAATGTTTTATTTAGCGCAAGTTCAAGGAAGTCCTGTACCGAAGGCGGTTGGTATCCTTTGTATTCTTTGTCTTTCAATAATACAGTCGTCGCCTGATGAATTCCCTCCTTGTTAATGGCTGAATAAAAATCCCGATCCTGAAGCTTTGCAATTTCCTCTAATACTCTAGCAAACTCAATTTGCCACTTGAAATCGCGGTAGCTCTTCGCCATGTCGGGGAATATATTCTTGATATACTCTTTCGCCAGTCTGAAATGTCTCTCATCAGCTTCGGAAATTACCTTGGCCGACTCGATGACTCTCGCCTCCAACCTTGAAGCCTCCTGTTGCCTACGCAAAGCCTCTTTGCTTTCATCTAGCGGTACAGTCGGTACGAATTGGGTGTGCACGACGGGATATATATCATCGACTTTACTTTTCCATTCTTTCTCCATCCTCGCGCTGCCCTCTCTCACGCGCTTCGGCGAAACTCTCTACAATTTCGCCATCCTCCTTCTTGAACAGATATCCTTGGACCGACCGACAATGAGCATCGCTTCGCTTGCCCTTCATCCCGCCCAGGCGCGCGCCATCTGGTTGCGCGCCCAGCGGCTCGACGAATTGGCTCCCTTCGGCAAGGGTCCCGACGCCGTGCGGCTGGCCGCCGAGCATCTCGGTTACGTGCAGATCGACACCATCAACGTCATCGAGCGCAGCCACCATCACATCCTCTACACGCGCATTCCCGCATACAAGCCGACCGACCTCGAACAGGCCCAGTCGGTGGACAAGTCGGTGTTCGAATACTGGACGCATGCGCTGGCTTATGTACCGACGACGGATTTCCGCCATTTCCTGCCTGCGATGGAACAGCGCCGGCTTAATCCGCATTCCTCTTTCGCCGGTGTGGACGAGGCCGACTATGCCGCGCTGCTCAAGCGCATCCGCAAGGAAGGCGGCTTGTCCATTCGCGATATCGAAGATGAGGTGCTGGTCGAAAAGACCCACCCCTGGGGCAGCCGCAAACCATCCCGGAGCGCGCTGAGATGGGGATTCTTCATCGGCGACCTGGTGATCAGCAAGCGTACCGGCATGCTCAAGACCTACGAACTGGCGGGACGCCATTTCGGCTGGCAGCGGCGTCCGCAGCCGGTGAAAGAAAAACAGTTCGCACAATATCTGCTGCGCCGTGCACTGCAAGCGCAAGGCATGGTCAGCCTGGAGTCGATCTGCTACGGCAGCGTCCATGCGAAGTCGCTGGTCAGGGAACTGATCGATGCGGCGGTCAGGCGCAGGCAACTGCTGGCCGTGCACATCGACGGCGCCCCCAGGAGCCAGCACTGGATCGAACCGGCGTTGCTGGAAGAGGTCACCGAACCCGCCTCTGCACAGCGCGTGCATATCCTCTCGCCATTCGATCCGCTGGTGATCCAGCGCAAGCGGCTGGAACTGTTTTTCGGCTACGCGCATCGTTTTGAAGCTTATGTGCCCGCCGAAAAGCGTGTGCTCGGCTATTTCGCGTTGCCGGTATTGGCGGGCGACGAGATCGTTGCCGCGCTTGATCTCAAGATGGACCGGCAGGCCGGTAAGCTGCTGGTGCAGAAATGGACCTGGATCGCGAAAAAATCGAAGCCGCTGAAGACGGCCGTCGAGCAGGAGTTGCATCGTTTCGAGCAATTCCAGAAGCAGTCGATGCGCATGGCGCGCACGCGGTAATGCAACGCGGCGCTTATGTCTCGACGATGTGCTGCTTCAGAAACTCGACATCCTGCAACGGCGACGCGCCGAACAGGCGGCGGTATTCGCGGCTGAATTGCGACGGGCTTTCATAGCCGACCCGGTAGCCCACCGTGGCCGCCTCCATGCTGCCGGTCATCAGCATGCGGCGCGCTTCCAGCAACCTCGTCTGCTTCTGGTATTGCAGCGGGCTCATGACGGTAGCGGCCTTGAAGCGATGATGCAGCGTCGACACGCTCATGCGCACCTGCTTTGCCAGTTGTTCGATCGACATTGGCTGGGCGTAATTTTCCTTGATCCAGCGGATGGCGTCGTTGACGCCCTTTTCCTGGTAATGCGCCAGCACGGTGTGGTACAGCACGTCGCCGTTCTTCGCCGCAATCAGGCGGTACATGATTTCCTGCTTGAGGATGCGCGACATGGCCGGGATGTCCCGGGGGGTTTTCAGCAGCGCCACCAGCCGCAGGAAAGCCTGCTGCAACTCGCTATCCGATTCATCCACATAGGCGCCGACGCGCGAAGTGCGCTTGGGCGGGGCGGCGATATCGAGCTCGATGATGAGCGCCGCAATCTCCCTCGGGTCGAGCTCGATGCGCACGCCATAGTACGGCAGCTCCGCGCTCGCTTCGACGATCTGTCCCGACACCGGCAGATCGATTGCCGACAGCACATAGGCGCCGACGCCGTAGTGACTCACGCTATTGCCGATCAATATCTTCTTGCGGCCCTGCACGACCAGGCACATCGACGGCTCCAGCATGCCGCGATTGAGCGCCGTGGGCTGGCTCAGCCGGATGAAGGACAGATAAGGAATCGCGGTATGCACGTCGCGCTGCCCAGGCGGCACGCCATCGAAGTGCGTGGCGACTTGCGCCCGCAGTTGCGCCAGCGGGTCGGAAGCAGCAGGTTCGGCGGGATTAGCGGCTGGCGTTTTCATGGACGGGAACATCGTAACCAATGATGGCTTTCGGTTCAACATACGCTTCCAGGCCGTAGGGGCCGAATTCGCGGCCGATGCCGGATTGCTTGAAGCCGCCGAACGGCGCGCGCGGTTCGTCGTACAGACCGTTGATGAAGATGCGACCGGCCACGATCTGCGACGCCACGCGGTTGGCGCGCTCCAGGTCGCGTCCGCTGACGTAGCCGTGCAAGCCGTAGACGGTGTCGTTGGCGATCTCGACGGCTTCCTCTTCGGTGCGATAGGTCAGGATCGACAACACCGGTCCGAAGATCTCTTCGCGCGCGATGCGCATGTCGTTGCGGACGTTGACGAACACCGTCGGCTTGACGAAGTACCCCTGCTCCAGCCCTTCCGGATGCCCTTCGCCGCCGACCAGCAATTCGGCGCCTTCTTCGATGCCGAGGCGGATATAGCCCTGCACGCGCTCATATTGCTTTTGCGTGACCAGCGGGCCGACGACGGTGTCTTCATCGCCCGGATTGCCGACCTTCATGGCCGCCACAGCCTGCCTCACCAGTTGTTTGACTTCGTCGAGGCGATGTTCGGGCACGATCAGCCGCGTTCCCGCCAGGCACGCCTGGCCGTTGTTAAACGAGGCGGCCATGACCGCCTGCGGGACGGCCGTTGCCAGATCGGCGTCGTCGAGCAGAACGTTGGGCGATTTTCCGCCGAGTTCCAGCGTGACGCGCTTCATGGTGTCGACGGCGCCGCGCGCGATCTGTTTACCGACGGCGGTCGAGCCGGTGAAAGATATTTTGGCGATGTCGGGATGGCGCGTGATTTCTGCGCCGACGGTGTCGCCGCGGCCGGTGACGACGTTGAAGACGCCCGGCGGCAGACCGGCTTCGTGCAGGCATTGCGTAAGCAGTTGCGTCTGCATGGCGCTCAGTTCACTGGGCTTGATCACCGCCGTGCTGCCGGCCACCAGTGTGGTTGCCAGCTTGCTGCAGATGAAGCCGTAGTTGGCGTTCCACGGCGTGATCAGGCCGACCACGCCGAGCGGCTCCATGGTGACGCGCGCGCTGCCGGCCTGGCGCACGAAGTCGAATGTCTGCAACAGTTCGATCGATTGCAGGAAACTGGCGGCCGAACGCGCCACCGTCGCGGTGCACATGCGGCGCGTGCCGCCGTATTCGCGAATCATGGCTTCGATCAGTTCGGGCGCACGGCGCTGGACGGCGTCATGCAGGCGTTGCAAATAACCAGTGCGTGCTTCCTTGCTGCTGCGGGAAAAGGTCTTGTAAGCCGCCTTTGCCGCCGCGATGGCGTGGCGCGCGTCTTCTTCGTCGGCCAGCCGGACGACGGCAATGACGGTCTTGTCGGTCGGGTTGATCAGTTCCATGGTTTCCGTGCCGTGCGGCTGGACGAACTGGCCGTTGATATAGATGTCGTTGATGTGTTGCATGTCGGTTCCCGCTTGAGTGAACATGCCGGACATGGTACGAGCCGGGCCATGCGATGCGGTAGACCAATGCTGCCGGAGGATTGCCTGATCCTGCAAGACGCCGGATTTTCCGGCATCCGGCTTGCAAGGCGGCAAGTCCAGGCCATTCCCTTTCTGACCAAAAACGCTCAGTGCAGCGCACCATTTGCGGGCGGCCTGCACCGCAACACATCACAACATGACATATATTTTTGTCATCGCCCCTGTTGCGGGCGCACCTCTTCGCGCCCCAAAACCATGCTGCATCAGGGAATCCGCCTTTCTGGCACAAGCTTTGCATAAGAGCAGGCATGGATCAACGACGATCCACCCCTTTCCACTATTTTTAATGCCGATCTAAAGACGGATCTGCAGGACAACGGCGTCCGCTTAGCTTGGCATTGTTGCCTGGCTGAGCGGGCGCCTTTTTGTTTTTAACGGGATAAAAATGGCCGATACCGCTGCTACCACGCAATTCAGCAAGGCAAACAGGATTCAACTCTTTTCCATCGCGTCGCCGCAGATGCGCGTTTTCCATCTGACCTGGATGGCTTTCTTCGTGTGCTTCTTTGCCTGGTTCGCCTGCGCGCCGCTGATGCCGGTGATCAAGGGCCAGCTCGGCCTGACGTTGGACCAGATCGCCAACATCAACATCGCCGCGGTCGCCGTGACCATCCTGGTGCGCCTGATCGTCGGCCCTCTGTGCGACCGCTACGGTCCGCGCAAGACCTACACCGGCCTGCTGCTGCTCGGCGCGATCCCGGTGATCGGCGTCGGCTTTTCGCAAACCTATGAGAGCTTCCTGTTCTTCCGCCTGTGCATCGGCGCCGTCGGCGCCAGCTTCGTGATCACGCAGTATCACACCTCGGTGATGTTCGCGCCGAACGTGGTGGGCACCGCCAACGCCGCGACCGCCGGCTGGGGCAATGCCGGCGGCGGCGTCGCGCAAGGCCTGATGCCGTTGTTGCTGGCCGCTGCGCTGATGCTGGGCGTGGGCGACAACCTCGGCTGGCGCGTCGCGCTGCTGGTGCCGGGCCTGCTGATGCTCTTCATGGCCGCGGCGTACTGGCACTTCACGCAAGATTGTCCGCAGGGCAATTTCGATGAACTGCGTGCCGCCGGCATCGCCGTCGAAGGCGGGAAAAAAGGCGGTTGGGAAAGCTTTCGCGCCGCCAGCGCCAACTACCGCGTGTGGATGCTGTTCATCACCTACGGCGCCTGCTTCGGCGTGGAAATCTTCATCCACAACATCGCCGCCATTTACTACGTCGACCACTTCGGCCTGTCGCTGAAAAGCGCCGGCATCGCGGCCGCCAGCTTCGGCCTGCTGGCCTTGTTTGCCCGCGCGCTGGGCGGCATCGTCTCCGACAGGATGGCGCGGGTCGGTGGCCTCAATCGCCGCGCCCTGCTGCTGTTTGTCATGATGCTGGGCGAAGGCCTCGGCCTGCTGTGGTTTGCGCATGCCGGCAACGCCGCGCTGGCGGTGGTCGCCATGCTGTGCTTCGGCTTGTTTACGCACATGGCCTGCGGCGCCACGTATGCACTGGTGCCGTTCATCGACCGCAAGGCGCTGGGCGGCGTGGCCGGCATCATCGGCGCAGGCGGCAACGTCGGCGCGGTACTGGCGGGTTTCCTGATGAAGGAACTCGGCAACACCCAGCAAACGCTGAGCGTGCTGGGCGTACTGGTGACGATTTCCGCACTGTGCGCCGTCGCCGTGCGTTTCAGCACGACGGACAAGACCGGCGAGGCAGTCCTTGCCGCCGGCAACATCACCGCCTGAGGAGAACCGGATCATGAACATTATCGTCATTGGCCACGGCATGGTCGGTCACAAATTCCTGCAATGCCTCGCCGACAGCGGCGCAGCCGACCTCAACGTCACCGTGCTGTGCGAAGAACCGCGCCCGGCCTACGACCGCGTGCATCTGTCGGAATTTTTCGCCGGCAAGACAGCCGACGATCTTTCCCTGGTCGCGCCCGGCTTTTTCGATGCCGGCAAGAGCACGGTCAGCTTCGACCTCAAACTCAACGCCAAGGCACAGTATATCGACGTGGCCGCCAAGACCGTGACCGTCAACGTCGGCGGCGCCGTCGAAACGCTGTCTTACGACAAGCTCGTGATGGCGACAGGCTCCTATCCGTTCGTCCCGACTGTCGCGGGTAACCAGCGCAAGGACTGCTTCGTCTATCGCACCATCGAAGACCTCGAAGCCATGCTGGAATGCGGCAAGCGCTCCAGGTCCGGCGTCGTGATCGGCGGCGGCCTGCTCGGCCTGGAATGCGCCAAGGCGTTGCGCGACATGAACCTGGAAACCCATGTGGTCGAATTCGCGCCGCGTCTCATGGCGGTGCAGGTCGACGACAGCGGCGGCCGCATCCTGCGCCAGAAGATCCAGGACCTGGGCGTCACCGCGCATACGCAAAAGAACACGCTCGAAATCGTCGATGGCAAGACTGGCACGCACCGCATGAACTTCGAGGACGGCACCCACCTCGACACCGACATGATTGTGTTCTCGGCAGGCATCCGCCCGCGCGACGAACTGGCGCGCGAGTCCGGCCTGAAAGTCGGCGACCGCGGCGGCATCGTGATCGACAACAGTTGCCTGACCTCGGACACCGACATCTACGCCATCGGCGAATGCGCCTTGTGGAACGGCCGCATCTTCGGCCTGGTCGCGCCCGGCTACGACATGGCGCGCATCGCCGCCGGACACTTGCTGGCGCACCTGAACGACGATACCAGCGGCTTGCCGCAATTCAACGGCGCCGACATGAGCACCAAGTTGAAGCTCATGGGCGTGGACGTCGCCAGCATCGGCGATCCGCACGGCAAGGAAGCGGGCGCGCGGTCGTACCAGTTCACCGACGAGCGCAAGCAGATCTACAAGAAGATCGTGGTCTCCGAATCGGGCAAGCATCTGCTGGGCGCGGTCATGGTCGGCGACGCCGCCGAATACGGCACGCTGCTGCAAATGATGCTCAACCGCATCGAATTGCCGGAATCGCCCGAGTTCCTGATCCTGCCGCAAGCCGACGGCAAGGCCAGGGTCGGCCTGGGCGTCGACGCCCTGCCCGACTCCGCGCAAATCTGTTCATGCAACAACGTCTCCAAGGGTGACTTGTGCATGGCGGTGGCGTCCGGTGCGACCAACATCGGCGACCTCAAAGCCTGCACCAAGGCAGGCACGTCGTGCGGCGGCTGCGTGCCGCTGGTGACGCAGGTGATGAAGGCCGAGATGAAGAAGCAAGGCCTGGCCGTCAACAACCACGTCTGCGAACACTTCGCCTACTCGCGCCAGGAATTGCACCATCTGGTGCGCGTGAACAAGATCAAGACCTTCGGCGAACTGCTGGCGCAACACGGCAAGGGCCTCGGCTGCGATATCTGCAAGCCGGTCGCCGCCAATATCCTGGCGTCGTGCTGGAATGATTTCGTGCTCAAGAAGGAACATGCCAGCCTGCAGGACTCGAACGATTATTTCCTCGGCAACATCCAGAAGGACGGCACCTATTCGGTGGTGCCGCGCATGGCCGGCGGCGAAGTCACGCCGGACGGCCTGATCGCGGTCGGACAGATTGCCAAGAAATACGGCCTTTACACCAAGATCACCGGCGGCCAGCGCGTCGACCTGTTCGGCGCCCGCGTCGAACAGTTGCCGGACATCTGGGAAGAACTGATCGCCGCCGGCTTTGAAACCGGCCACGCCTACGGCAAATCGCTGCGCACGGTCAAATCCTGCGTCGGCTCGACCTGGTGCCGTTACGGCGTGGACGACAGCGTCGGCCTGGCGATCGAACTGGAAAATCGCTACAAGGGCCTGCGCTCGCCGCACAAGATCAAGTTCGGCGTGTCCGGCTGCACGCGCGAATGCGCGGAAGCGCAAGGCAAGGACGTCGGTATCATCGCCACCGAAAAAGGCTGGAATCTGTACGTCTGCGGCAACGGCGGCATGAAGCCGCGCCACGCCGAGCTGATCGCCTCCGATCTCGACAAGGCGAGCATGATCCGCTACATCGACCGCTTCCTGATGTTCTACGTGCGGACCGCCGATCGCCTGCAACGCACCAGCACCTGGCGCGACAGCCTTGAAGGCGGACTCGACTATCTCAAGAGCGTAGTCATCGACGACAAGCTCGGCATCGCCGCCGAACTGGAAGCCGACATGCAGCATGTGGTCGACACCTATGAATGCGAATGGAAGAAAGCCGTGAGCGATCCTGAAACGCGCAAGCGCTTCCGCCACTTCGTCAACAGCAAGGAAGCCGACAAGAACGTCAGGTTCGTCGACGAGCGCGGGCAGATTCGTCCGGCGACGGTGGCCGAGCGCAAGCTGATCGATATTCCGGTGGTTGTAGAGGCAGTATAAAAATTGCCTGTCGTTCTGACGAAAGTCAGAACCCAGCGGCGTTGAATACACGCAATGCAGGTTGATCGAAGACACGGCACTGGGTCCTGACTTTCGTCAGGACGACGGGGATGGATAGATGAAGGAGAAACACATGCACAGCGACCGACAAATTGAACACTGGATCGAAGTCTGCGACATCGCCGACATCGTGCCCAATACCGGCGTCTGCGCGCTGATCAACGGCGAACAGGTGGCGGTATTCCACGTCATCGACGGCAGCCGGAATGAAACGCGCGTGTTCGCCATCGGCAACTACGATCCCAACGCGGAAGCCTCGGTGCTGTCGCGCGGCCTGGTCGGCAGCATCGGCGAACGCGTCGTGGTCGCCTCGCCGATTTACAAACAGCATTTTGACCTGCAGACCGGCGAATGCCTGGAAGCCCCGGAACACTCGGTCAGCGCCTATCCGGCGCGCGTCGACGGCGGCAAGGTGTGGGTGGCCGCATGACAATCGTTCCGGCTCCTGTCGATTCTTCAACAAAACCGTCGCTGGTCGTGATCGGCAACGGCATGGCCGGCATGCGCACGGTGGAAGAATTGCTGAAGCTGGCGCCGGATCTGTACGACATCACCGTGTTCGGCGCCGAACCGCACGGCAACTACAACCGCATCCTGCTGTCGCCGGTGCTGGCAGGCGACAAGAGCATCGCCGACATCATGCTCAACACGCATGAGTGGTACGCGCAAAACAACATCACGCTGCACGCCGGCGATCCGATCGAAAAAATCGACCGTCGCCGCCGCATCGTGCGATCGCAGGCCGGCGTCGAAATCCGCTACGACCGCCTGCTGCTGGCGACCGGCTCCAAGCCTTTCATCATCCCGGTGCCGGGGCATGCGTTGCCGGGCGTGATCGCCTTCCGCGATATCCAGGATGTCAACGCCATGCTCGACGCCGCACGCAACCACCGCCACGCGGTGGTGATCGGCGGCGGCCTGCTCGGCCTGGAAGCCGCCAACGGCCTGCTGCGCCAGGGCATGGACGTGACCGTGGTGCATGTCACCGACAGCCTCATGAACCAGCAACTGGACAAGCCCGCCGCGGCCTTGCTCAAAAAAGCGCTGGAAATGAAAGGCTTGCGCTTCCTGCTCAATGCACAGACGGAAGAAATCGTCGGCGCCGACCGCGTCACGGCCGTGCGTTTCAAAGACGGCGCTGAAATCCCCGCCGATCTGGTTGTCATGACCGCCGGCGTGCGTCCCAATATCGGCCTGGCCAAAGACGCCGGCCTGCATTGCGATCGCGCCATCGTGGTCGACGACACGCTGCAAACCTACGACCCGCGCATCTATGCCGTCGGCGAATGCGTGCAGCATCGCCAGGCCACCTTCGGCCTGGTCGCACCGATCTGGGATCAGGCGCGCGTGTGCGGCGCCCATCTGGCCGGCGCCGGACATCGCCGCTACATACAGCAGGCGACCGCGACCAAACTCAAGGTCACCGGCGTCGACCTGTATTCCGCCGGCGATTTCATCGGCGCCGAAGACACCGAAGACCTGGTGCTGCGCGATCCGCGCCGCGGCATCTACAAACGGCTGGTGCTCAAGGGCAGCCGGCTGATCGGGGCTGTGCTGTACGGCGACGTCAAGGACGGCCCGTGGTATTTCGACCTGATCCAGAAAGGCGGCGACATCTCCGCCATCCGTCATCAATTGCTGTTCGGCCAGGCGCTGTGCAATCCCACCAAGGCAGCCTGATCAGGAAACCATCGTGAATCTATCCCAAGCTCCGCTCTCCGTCCCCGGCACCAAGACCACCTGCCCGTATTGCGGCGTCGGTTGCGGCGTGCGCGCTTCCTTGCAGGCCGACGGCGCGATTGCCATTGCCGGCGACGAACTGCATCCGGCCAACAAGGGCCGCCTGTGCGTGAAGGGATCGGCGCTCGGCGAAACCGTCGATCTCGACGGCCGCCTGCTGCATCCCAAGATGCGCGACGCCGGCGGCAACCTGCAGCGCGTGAGCTGGGACGCCGCGCTCGACAAGGTGGCGGGCGGCTTGCGCGGCATCATCGACCGGCATGGCCCCGATGCGGTGGCGCTGTATGTCTCCGGCCAGTTGCTGACCGAGGATTATTACATCGCCAACAAGCTGATGAAAGGCTACATCGGCAGCGCCAACATCGACACCAACTCGCGCCTGTGCATGTCGTCGGCCGTGGCCGGCCACAAGCGCGCCTTCGGCGAAGACCTGGTGCCGATCTGCTACGACGACCTGGAACAGGCCGACATGGTGGTCCTGGTCGGCTCCAATACGGCATGGTGCCATCCCATTCTTTTTCAACGGATTGCCAAGGCCAGGGAAAACCGGCCCGGGATGAAACTGATCGTCATCGATCCGCGCCGCACCGCCACCTGCGAACTGGCCGACCTGCATTTGCCGGTCAAGGCCGGCACCGACGTCTGGCTGTTCAACGGCCTGATGAGCTTCCTGGCGCATCGCGGCGCGCGCGACAACGCGTTCGTCGATGCGCACACTGCCGGCCTCGGTGAGGCGCTGGCGGTTGCCGACGCCGATTGCGCCGACCCGCAGGAAGTCGCGCGCATCTGCAAGATCGATATCGACGATCTGCTGGCCTTTTACCAACTGTTCGCCGATACCGAAAAAGTCATCACGGCGTTCTCGATGGGCGTCAACCAGTCCAGCGCCGGCACCGACAAGGTCAACAGCATCATCAACTGCCACCTGATCAGCGGCCGCATCGGCAAGCCCGGCATGGGACCGTTTTCGATCACCGGCCAGCCCAACGCCATGGGCGGACGCGAAGTCGGCGGCCTGGCCAACATGCTGGCCGCGCACATGGATCTCGACAATGCCCTGCACCGCGACACCGTGCAAACCTTCTGGGATTCGCCGCGCATTGCCGACCGTCCCGGCCTGAAAGCGGTCGACCTGTTCAACGCCATTGAAGCCGGCCGGATCAAGGCGGTCTGGATCATGGCGACCAATCCCATGGTCAGCCTGCCGGATGCCAATGTGGTCCGGCGCGCGCTGTCCCAATGCGAACTGGTGGTTTCTTCCGACATCATCGAAAACACCGACACCAATGCCTTCGCGCATATCCTGCTGCCGGCGCTGGGCTGGGGCGAAAAGGATGGCACGGTCACCAATTCGGAGCGCCGCATCTCGCGCCAGCGGCCCTTTCTGTCCGCCCCCGGCGAAGCGCGTGGCGACTGGCAAGTGATCTGCGACGTCGCCAAACGCATGGGCTACCGCGGTTTCGATTTTGCCGGCGTACATGAAATTTTCGACGAACACGCGCGCCTGAGCGCTTATCGCAACGGCCCGCCGCAGATCGCCGGCAACAGCATGCGCATGTTCAATCTGGACGGCCTGACCGGCATGGACAAACGGCAATTCGATGCACTGCAACCGATCCAGTGGCCGGCAACGCGCACAACCGACGCGCAGATCGCCGGTACAGCTCGCCTGTTCGGCGACCGCTGCTACGCGCATCCCGACGGCAAGGCGCGCTTCGTGCCTACACCGCCGCGCGGTCCTGCGCATCTGCCCGATGAAGAGTTTCCGCTGGTGCTCAACACCGGCCGCGTGCGCGACCAGTGGCACACCATGACGCGCACCGGCAAATCGGCGCGGCTGGCCGACCACGTTCCGGAATCCTTCGTCGACATGCACCCGCAAGATGCGCTACGCTACGGCGTGCGCGAAGGCAGCCTGGCGCGCATCAGCTCGCGCTGGGGCGCGATGGTGGCGCGCGTGCAGCACAGCGGCGGCATCGCGCGCGGCAGCGTGTTCGTGCCGATCCACTGGAACAACCAGACCGCCTCGGACGCGCGCGTCGGCGCATTGGTGAATCCGGTGGTCGATCCCGTTTCGGGCGAACCGGAGTTCAAGCACACGCCGGTCAACATCGAAGAATTCGGCGTGTCCTGGCACGGCTTCATCCTCAGCCGCAAAGCGTTGACGCTCGACGCCATCACGCACTGGACGCGCATCCAGGGCCGCGACTTCGCCCGCTACGAACTGGCCGGCCGCAACGTCGTCAATGACCACAGCGCCTGGGCACGCACGCTGCTCGGCGTGCACGACATCGACGCCGACTGGCTCGAATATGAAGACCGCACCGCAGGCGTCTACCGCGCCGTGCATATCGACAATGACCGCATCGACATGTGCCTCTTCATGTCGACACGCCCCGACCTACCCTCGCGCGCCTGGCTGGCGGGCCTGTTCGACAAGGAGCAACTGGAGGAAGCCGACCGCGTCGGCCTGCTGATTGGCCAACCCATCGAAAAAGGCGCCGACACCGGTCCGACCGTCTGCTCCTGCTTCGGCGTGGGCCGCAACACCATCTGCAATACGGTGCGTGAAAAAGGCTTGAAGACGGTCGCCGAAGTCACTGGCTGCCTCAAAGCCGGCGGCAATTGCGGCTCCTGCGTGCCGGAGATCAAGAAGCTGTTGGTGGAGACGCATGCGGCGGAAACCGCCTGACGTATCCGCGCGAATAAACGCTGGCGAAATTCTTCATTATTCGGCATCCTTTGCGCTTCTTGCTCCTGCTGCGAAAGGATCGCCCTTGCCTGCCCTCATTTCCCACCTGAAGAAATTGGCCTGCACGCTGCTGGCCGGTGCTCTGCTGCTGACCGCAACCGGCGCGGCCCAGGCTGAAAAGAAACGCTGCCTCAGCGAATGCCGGCCGCGCATCGGCATCGTTTCCGCATTCGGCGCCGAAGCGGACATACTGCTTGAACAGACGCAGAAAAAACGCGATTGGCGCATCAACGGCAATCGCTTCACCACCGGCATCTTGCGCGGCAATCCGGTGGTCATCGTGCTGAGCGGCGTCAGCATGGTCAATGCCACCATGGTCACGCAATTGATGCTGGATCACTTCCATGTGGAGCGCCTGCTGATGAGCGGTATCGCCGGCGGCGTCGATCCGGATCACCATGTCGGCGATGTGATCGTGCCGGAGCGCTGGGCCATGCCGATGGAAGTCTATTGGAACGGCGACGGCAGCGTGCCGGGGCCGTGCGGTGCGGCGGCGGATGTCGGTTGCCTGGGACTCAGACTGGCAACGCATGACGGCAAGGCCCGGCCGGACTTCAGGTTCGAAACGGCCGCCGGTCCGGTCAGCAGCGGCCTGTTCATGCGCGACAGTTTTGTCATGAATGGCGGCAACGCGCCGCAGGGCGAATTCCGTTTCGATTTCGAGGCCGATGCGGAGATGCTGGCATTGGCGCGCACCTTGCGACCGGCGCTGGCCAAATGCGGTCCGAAAAATCCGGCGTTGTGCGTCAGCACGCAGCCGATGCTGACCGTCGGCGGACGCGGCGTTTCCGGAACGGCTTTTCTGGCCAATCCGGGTTACCGCGCTTATCTGCATGAAACCATCCAGGCGCAGCTTGTCGATATGGAAACGGCCGCCTTCGCCCAAGTTGCTTATGCCAACCGCGTGCCTTTCATCGCGTTTCGCAGCTTGTCCGACCTGGCGGGCGGCAACGATTTCACGGATGTCGGCGCTTTTTTCAGCAGCGGGCTGGCTGAAAGCAATGAGGCGAGCGTGACGCTGGCTTTTCTGGAAGCCTGGCGCCAGCGGCGAGACCAGCAAAACCATCGATGATTAATTAGAAGTTTTGCGAACATTTGCCGGCATTAGTTGCAATCAATGTCCCCCAGCGAACCCTGGCGCGGATTCTTCGTCTGATTGTCCAGACAATTTCATGGAGAGTCTGGACATGATCGCTACATTCACCACCGACAAGGTCGTCCCGTTATTGAAGTCGCTTGTATTGGCCGCCTGCTGCGCGGGTTGGCTCCATCCGGCAAGCGCGCAACAGCCCGAGGTTGGCACGCCGCTAGCGAAGCCGCTGCCCGATGAGATCGTCCGCAGCAGCGGCAAATGGGGCGACCGCGCGTCCTGGCGCGATCTTGGCACGCCAAATGTTGTTGTACCAACGCCGAACGCCTCTGCGCCGCTTCAGTTCAAAACCGCAGACCCCGCCTGGTGGGGCGTACTGGATGTCGTCGGATACCTTGCCCCTGCCGTCAAACCTGCGGAACCGTCCAACCTGGGGATTGCCGGCAAACCCTATCAGCCGCTTCCGCGGGTCAACAGCCCCGTTCCGCCATCCAATTGAACGGACGAACGACCGCCGGCCTAGAAGCGCGGTTTGACAGTTTTCCAATCCGGTTTGTACTTGCGCATCTGGCGCACGTCGTCGCGCGACCGGATGCCGCAGCCCAGATACAACTCGTGCAGCTTGGCCAATTGGTCGCGGTCTAGTTCCACGCCAAGGCCGGGCGCGCGCGTGATGCTGACACAACCGTTGCGGATCGCCAGCTTGCCGCCCTTGATGACTTCTTCGTCGGCTTCCTGCCAGGGATAATGCGTGTCGCAGGCGTAGGACAGGTTCGGCACCGCCGCCGCCACATGCGACATCGCCATCAGGCTGATGCCGAGGTGGGAATTGGAATGCATCGATACGCCCAGCCCGAAGGTGTCGCACATCAGCGCGAGCAACTGCGTGTCGCGCAGGCCGCCCCAGTAATGATGGTCGGCCAGCACGATCTGCACGCTGTTCAAGGCGACGCTGCGGCGGAACTCGTCGAAGTCGGTCACCACCATGTTGGTCGCCAGCGGTAAACCGGTGCGGCGATGCAGTTCGGCCATGCCTTCCAGCCCCGGTGTCGGATCCTCGTAGTATTGCAGGTCATCGCCGAGCAGTTCGGCCATGCGCACCGCAGTTTCCAGCGACCAGTTGCCGTTGGGGTCGATGCGCAGCGGCGCGTTCGGAAAAGCCTTCTTCAATGCCTTGATGCAGGCAACCTCATGTTCCGGTTCGAGCGCGCCGGCCTTGAGCTTGATGCTCTGGAAGCCGTTCTCGTCGATCATCTTGCGCGCCTGGGCGACGATCTGTTCTTCGCTCAAGGCTTCGCCCCAGGCGTCCGGCGCGTAAGGGCTGTCGATGTGTTGTGCATACTTGAAGAACAGGTAGGCGCTGAACGGTATCTCGGTACGCACGGCGCCGCCCAGCAAGTCGACCAGCGGCACATTCAGGTGGCGCGCCTGGACGTCGAGCAAGGCTACTTCAAAAGCGGAATAGGCATTGCTGACTGCCTTGCTTGCTTGCGAGCCCGGCGCCAGCTCGGCGCCGCCATTGCCGGCCGGCGACATGCCTGCGACCATGGCCTTGACGATGGCGCGCAGGCCGTTGAAGTTGAACGGGTCGAGGCCGATCAGTTGCGTCTTGACCTTGTCAAGGACCGCCAGCGCCGGCGCGTCGCCGTAGCTTTCGCCAAGACCTAAATGGCCGTTGTCGGTTTCGATTTCAATGATGGAGCGCAAGGCGTACGGCTCATGGATGCCGCTGGCGTTGAGCAGGGGCGCATCCTTGAATGCGATCGGAGTGACGGTGACGCGTGAAATCTTCATGGCAGGTCTTCTGTCTGTGTTTCAGGAATGGATTATTTCTTGCTGCCGGTGCGGGCGAAAAACACCACGATCGCCGCCGCCACCGAGGTCGCCGCCAGCGCATACAGGCCGCCCTGGATGGAGCCGGTCTTCTGTTCGAGGAAGCCGAACGTGGTCGGCGCGACGAAGCCTCCCAGGTTGCCCAGCGAATTGATCAGCGCAATCACCGCCGCTGCGATGCGGGCGTCGAGATAGGCTTGCGGAATCGGCCAGAACAGCGAGGACGCCGCCTTGAAGCCGACGGCGGCAAAGCAGATCGATACGAAGGCGAACACCGGACCGCCGAAGGTCGAGACATACATGCCGATGGCCGCAATGATCAGCGCGGCGGCCGCCCAGGCTTGCTGGAACCTGAAGCGCGCCGCCAGGCTGGCGAACAGGTACATGGCGATGATGGAGATGATCCACGGGATCGAGTTGAACAGCCCGACCTGGAAATCCGAATAGGCGCCCATCTTGCGGATGATGCTGGGCAGCCAGAACGTCGCGCCGTAAATCGTCAGCGAAATCGAGAAATAGATGAAGCAGAAGATGGCGATCTGGCCGTCGCGCAGCAGCGACCATGCCGAGACATGCGCCGGCTTGTTCTTTTGCCGCTCCTCCTGCTCGGCGGCGATGGCGTCGGCGACGAGATCGCGTTCGCGCTGGCTCAGCCAGGTCGCATCGGCCGGCCTCGAATCGAGCCAGAACCAGACCACGCCGCACAGCACTACCGAGGCCATGCCTTCGATGATGAACATCCATTGCCAGCCGTGCAGGCCGCCGCCTTCGATCTGCAACAGCGCGCCCGACACCGGGCCGGACAAGATCGACGCCAGCGCCGAACCGCTCAGGAAAATCGCCATGGCCTTGCCGCGCTCGCCGGCGGGCAGCCATTGCGTGAAGTAGTAGATCACGCCCGGGAAGAATCCAGCTTCCGCCACGCCGAGCACGAAGCGCAGCACATAAAACGACGTCTCGCCCTGCACGAAAGCCATCGCGGTCGCGGCGATGCCCCAGGTCAGCATGATGCGCGTCAGCCAGGCTTTGGCGCCGAATTTTTGCAGCAGCATGTTCGACGGCACTTCGAAGATGGCGTAGCCGACGAAGAACAGGCCCGCTCCCAATCCGTACGCCGCAGTGCCGATGCCGATGTCGGCGGCCAGGTGCGTGCGCACGAAGCCGATATTGACGCGGTCGATGTAATTGACGATGAACATGATGACGAACAGCGGCAAGATGCGCTGCTTGATCTTTGCTATTGCACTGTCCAACGGCGACGGGATCTTGCCCGCGATACTTGCTGCCTGCGCTGTGCCCACTGCTTGTCTCCTGCGTTTTTTTGCTTCCGAAGAAGGCTTTGGCGGCGCCAATGCGTCACCTTTGCGGCATTAAAACACTAATATATTAGTGTGTCAATGCACAAAAACTGCTTTATCATGCAGATAACATTGCAGATCAGGCAGGCATTGCGCTTTATCTCAGGCAGGCTCGTTTCTTCACCTGTTGTTCTCCACCTGTCGCTTGTCGTCCGGACTGCTGTTTTATCGCTTTCTTTTTATTGTGCCTCGCCCATGAACAACCGCTTGCTCCAGCCCCGACATCAACTCGATCGCTCGCGCCACGCCGCGCCGCAAGTGTTCGAGCGACTGCGCGAGGCCATCATCACGATGCAACTGACGCCTGGCACGGTCCTCTCGCGCGCGGAACTGGCGCTGCAATTCGGCCTGAGCCAGACGCCGATCCGCGATGCGCTGATGAAGCTGGGCGAAGAAGGGTTGGTGGATATTTTCCCGCAGCATGCGACGGTGGTGCGCGCCGTGGACATCGCGATGGCGCGCCAGGCGCATTTCCTGCGCCGCTCCATCGAACTGGAAATCGTCCATGTGCTGGCGTCGACGCCCAATCCGGCACTGATCGCACGGCTGGAAGCCAGCATCGAAAAGCAGCGCGTGCTGGCCGACAGCGAGGACTACAGCGAATTTGTCGAAGCCGACCAGGACTTCCACCGGCACATGTATGAAGCAGCCGAGATTCCCGATTTGTGGGCCATGGTGCGACGCCATAGCGGCCACCTGGATCGCCTGCGCGCGCTGCATGTGCCGATTCCCGGCAAGGCGCACGCGGTGCTGCGCGACCACATTGCCATCGTCAAGGCAATCGCGGCCGGCGATCCGGCCGCGGCGCAAGACGCCTTGCGTGCGCACCTGTCAGGCACGCTCTCGCACCTGGACGATATCCGGGCGCGTTTCCCGCATTACCTCAAGGATTGAAACGGCCATCGCAAAGTACCATGCGAACAGCAAGGAAAGCCGATGCCAGCGGGATGAATGCGATTAAATGCTATTCCTTGCAGGCGGCGCGGCCTATGCCGCTATTGTCGTCGAGGATGCCGCCCTGCCGAAGACCGTTCTTCGGAGCGACCGCACGCGAGTTGGAGACGCACCACCACATGGGCAAAATGACCGCCAGCGCCACCAGACCGATGCCGGTACGGACCTGATCGTCCAGCAGATAGCTGTTGCAAAGGCGTTGCGTCGCATTCTGATACATCATCCCGGCCATCGCCATCATCCAGACAATGCCGCCGATGAAAAATATCTGCACCACAATATGGCTCTTGCGCAAAGCCCCGGGCAATAAGGCGCCGGCGAGAGTCAGGCTAAGGAACTTGGCGAAGTCGTCGAACGGGTTGATCACAGCGCGCTCGATCGCATTCGGCACCATCCAGTAAGCACAGGAAAACAGCAACGCCAGCATGCTCGCCAGACCGTGCGCATCGCATTTCCGCCACAGGCGGTGCAGTGCCGGTCGGCGCGGGGGAAACGCCGGGGGACGCAAGTTCGCCAGCAATACCCCGCTCAGGATCAGCAACGGCATCTGCAGCAGCACGTGGCTGAACATGGTGGATTCCAGCATCCGCCGGGCCATGATGGCGATGAAAAAGAGGATGCCCGAGACCAACACGGCGGTGGTGTTTTGCCTGAGAATTTCCAGCGATTTCATGATGCCGCCAACGACAACCTGCGCTTGCCGAGCGCCAGATTCTCCGCCTCGGCCAATGCCGCATTCGGGTCGCTGGCATCGACAATGTCCACCAGCTTGCCTTCCGGCGTGACGATATGCAACGCTGCGTTGTGCTGGAACTGGCCCAACGGTGCCGGCAGGACGACCACGCCGAAAGTCGCGAGCAACAGGCGCCGCTGCATGCTGTCGGGAACGCTGGCAAACTGCCAGAGCGCATTGTCCGCCTTGAGCGAGCGCGCATATTTTCTCAGATGCGCGGGCGAGTCGGCGGGATCGAAACTGATGCTGATGAGCCGGATATCGCGCTCCAGGCCGCGCTCCCGGATAGTCTGCTGAAGGCGCTGGAATTCGTCGCCAAGCGCGGCGCATATGCCGTTGCAACCCGCGTAGGTAAAGGCGATGATCGCCACGCGGCCATCGGCAGCCAATGCCTGCTGCAATGGCGTATTGCCGCCTGAGGCAAGCGCCAGCCGCGTGTTCGGCACGCTTGTCGGTTGCTGGCTGATGGAGATGCGTCGCGCCTGTTCGCTCGATATCGCGCGGAATCCGGAGGTGACGCGCCATAGCGCGCCCAGCCCAAACAGCGCGATCATGCACAAGACAATCAGCGTACGCGACAATGAGGCGGCGTCCAAAATCTCAACCGGAGGCTCGTAAGTTTTCATGGCACTGAAATCAAAACGGACGGATGGCATGTTCGGACCGTCGGCGGCAGGCGCCCCCGCGAACAGAGCGAAATGGAAGAAGAAAAAATGAAAAATGAGGAATGCAGGGCGCAAACAAAAGCAAAACCGGTTTGTACCCGGTAGGAACGTCACGCCTGGCTTGATCGCTCGGTGTGGTGCACATAAGAGAATGTCGCTTAACAGAACGGTTGATGTTTTTTTTATAACGCTATCGACGCATGGTTCAGGCTATGGCGCCCATTGTTGCCGGCGGCAATGCAACCCCTTCCCTACCCTGCATGCTGCTTTTTTGACAATACCGATGCTTTGTGAAAATCATCGTAAAGAATAACGCAATTTTCCCATACGGCAACAAAAAATTTGATGCCGGACCGCAAGCGACCTTTGCCCGCGATGCGGTGCAGGATGAAACCGGGGAGATTCAGATCGAGGCGGAGAACTTGCGGCCTTCGGTCAGCATGAGATGGAAGTCTGCAGCAGGCACGGGGCGGGAGAACAGATAACCCTGCAATTCATTGCATCCGGCTTCCTTGAGGAAACTGAACTGCTCCATACTCTCGACGCCTTCGGCGATAACCTTGTGCCTGAGCTGCTTGGCAATGCCAATGATGGCGCTGGCGATGGCGCAATCGTTGGTGTCGTCGGGAATGCCGGTGGTGAACGAACGGTCGATCTTCAGGGTGTTGATGGGGAAACGCTTCAGGTAAGACAGACTCGAATAGCCGGTGCCGAAATCGTCTAACGAGATAGTCACACCCAGCAGGCAAATCTTTTCCATGATGGAGATGACGCGATCGGTGCTGTTCATCAGCATGCTTTCGGTGATTTCCAGTTCGAGCCAGTCGCCGGTCAACTGATGCCGGCTCAGCGCCGCCCTCACCCGGTCCGGCAAGGAACGCGTGAATTCGCGCGCCGTCACGTTGATGGCGATGCGAATCGGTTCCATGCCGGCGTCTTTCCACTGGCGCGCTTGCGCGCAGGCCGCCTCCAGTACCCACTCGCTCAACTGCACGATCAGGCCGGTCTCTTCGGCAATCGGGATGAAATCCCCCGGCCCCAGCAAGCCGCGCTCGGGATGCTGCCACCGCACCAGCGCTTCGGCACCGGTGATGTGTCCGCCGGCGAAATCGATCTTGGGCTGGTAGTAGAGCAACAGTTCGTTGTATTCGAAGGCGTGCAGCAGGCCGGTTTCGATGCGCAGCAGGTCCAGCGTGTTGCGGTTCATCTCTTCGCTGTAATACGCGTAGCCGCCTTCGTTATTCTCACCGCCCTGCTTGGCGCGGTACATGGCGATGTCGGCCAGGCGCAGCAGGGTTTCGGTGTCGACCGCGTCTTGCGGATACATGCTGATGCCGATGCTGGCGCCGACACGCAGTTCATGACCGTCGATGAAGAACGGTTCGTCGAATAGCGCGATCAACTTTTGCGCGACGAAGCCGGCATGATAATCCTTGTCGATATCGAACAGTGCGATTGCAAATTCATCCGCGCCCAGTCGCGCCACCACATCTTCTTCGCGTAGCGCGCGGCGCAGGCGGATCGCCACTTCGACCAGCAGCATGTCGCCGGCGACATGGCCGAGGGTGTCGTTGATCGGCTTGAAGCGGTTCAGGTCGATGAACATGATGCAGCCGTAGATATTGTCCTGCTGCGCCGCCACCAGCGCCTGATCGACCGTGCGCGTGAGCAGCGTGCGATTGGGCAAGCCGGTCAGCGAATCGTAATAGGCCAGATGATGAATCAGCTTTTCGGCGTTCTTGCGTTCGGTGATGTCGTTGATGTAGCCGATCATGCCGATCGGCTGGCCGTACTGGTCGCGCATGATGGACAGCGACAGGCTGGCCCAGAAGGTTTCACCCGACTTCTTGCGGCGGCGCACTTCCATCTCGCGTCCGCCTTGCGACAGGAAGACGTCGTTGAGCGCAGTGTCGTCCTCATCTTCGTTCTCATACAGGAACAGCACATTGCGGCCGATCGCCTCGATCGCCGTGTAGCCGAACAATTGCTCGGCGCCGCGGTTCCAACTGATGATGAAGCCGGCCTGGTCCATCGTGATGACCGACTCGTGCATCTGGTTGAGAATCTGGGCCTGTTGCTCCAGCTTTGATTCGATCTGGTCCAACGCGCGGCTGCGCTTTTCGGTGTCGGCGCGATTGTGCAGCAGACGGCCGGTCAACGCTGCAAACGATGCAAGGCGAGCGGCTTCGGCTTCCGTGTAACTGTCTGCAGAGTCAGGAAAAACATAAAGGCCGTATGACTGGCCCTGGTGCTCCACGACCTTCGTCCATTGCAGCGCATCGACCGGCGGGCCCGGCAGATAGCGGCCGCCGACGCGACCCAGGAACGTCGAAACAGCGCTGCCCAATGCCTCATGCAGCGCCGCGCCGTCAAGGCCCAACACTGCCTCGAGCAGTGCCGTGCAGCAGGCGAAATCATTGCTGCCGAGAGTGGCGATCATGATGTCAGGCCTCGTGACTGACTTTGGATGCCCAGCGATAGGCTTGTATCAAGGCGCGGCAATAACCTTCAGCAGTGACGCCGCCCGACTCGAGGTCGGTGTGGCGCAAGGGAATACGGCCATATTCGGAACGCTCCACAATATCCAGCAACCGGCCCAGACGGCCGCGTCTCTGCATCAGGGCATCGACGATGTCCTGCGGCAGTCTGAGCGGCTCGATGATGAGTCTTAAAGGCATTGTCAGCAAAATATCCAGCAGCGAAAACATGCCGACGATGAATGCACGGTCCTGCTCGTCGCGGTCGCCATCGAGCTGCTGGCACAATGCCTCCATCATGGCGGCGCGCGCAGCGGCGCGCGGCAGCAGAGGATTGGCCGACTCGTCGCCCGGAAAGCGTGCATACAGCAGCAATTGCAGCCAACGCTGGAGCTGCCGCCGGCCCAGCAGGTTAATGGCCTGGGTGAAATTGGTGATGTGGGCTGAAAAGCCGAAAGCAGCCGAACTGACCAGCTTGAACAACTGGTAGGACAAGGCCGGATCCTGCTTGAGCAAGCCCTCCAGGGCCGGTGCATCGGCGTCGTGCGACACCAGTTCCAGCAGCTTGACCAAACGCCCGCGCGAGATTGCATCCTTCTGCACAATGGTCGACGACGGCAGCAACGGATATTCGCCGCTGAACCAGCGGAAACCTTCGGCGCGGCAAGCGTCGAACCGCACCGGATCAGGCACGTTTTCCGCAAGATGCGGACCGCGCAGGCGGGTCAGCCAGATACCGGCTTCCGGCAAGATGCCGGCGCTGCAATCGAGCGACAGCGATTCGATGAAATCCGGGAACAAGGCATTGCGCGGCGGCAGACCGTCGGCGATCAGTCTATAACCGAGCTTGGTCAGGCGTTCCAGCAAAGGCTGCCTGGCCGGATCGGCACAATACTCCACCGGCACGCGCAAGATCAGCTTGGTGTCCTGCGGCGGCGCGCCGAACTCGCCGACGAATTTATCCGGATTTGGCACCGTCAGGATGCAGGAAAGCCGCCCCATGGCTTCGCCAAGGCCGAATTCGTTGAAAAGCCGGGAAAACAGATCGCTGCCGTTTTCGTCGAGCGGCGAAACATGAAGCGACAGAGCCGTCCATAGGTAATGGACGTCTGCAACGGGCTGTAGAAAAACGAGAGGAAAAGAAGGAATGCTTTTATCCTGGACAGCCATTTTATATAGACATTGCGGTGAGCAGCCGCAACATTTTTAATTAGTCATTAACAATAAATCGGTGAATTTCAAAAGAAAATTCTTATGCGAGTTAAAAATTTTTCTTAATATACCTGAGAAAACCAGACTTGCCTCATTGTTCATGTTCATTCAACTAAAAACATTTCCTGCAAATCGTTGAGAAAGCGCTGCCCCAGCTCGGTCGGGCGAATGGTCTTGTGGTCGCGGTACAGCAAACCCTTTTTTTCGGCTTCGTTCAACGCCGCATCGATATTGTTGATGCTCATGCCGGTACGCTCAGCAAACAAGTTGACCTGGAAACCTTCCTGCAAACGCAAGGCGTTGAGCATGAACTCGAAGCCCAGCGCAGCGCGGCCGATTTCGCCCTCTTCCTGGATCGCATTACCGGCGCGCATCTTCTCCAGATAGGTTTGCGGATGCTTGTGGCGCATCTGCCGCACGATACGATGCGGAAACGACAGTTTGGAATGCGCTCCGGCGCCGATGCCGAGGTAGTCGCCGAATTGCCAATAGTTGAGATTATGGCGCGCCTGGCGCTTCGGCCTGGCGTAGGCCGATACTTCATAGTGCTGGTAGCCGGCCGCAGACGTCAGCGCGGCGATCATGTCCTGCATGTCGGCGCTGGCGTCTTCGTCCGGCACCGGCGGCGGGTATTTGGCGAACAGCGTGTTCGGCTCCAGCGTCAAGTGATACAGCGACAGGTGCGGCGGCGCACAGGCGATGGCGGTTTCGATGTCGCGTTGCGCCTCTTCCACGCTTTGCGACGGCAAGGCGTACATCAGGTCGAGATTGAAATTGTCGAAATTGGCGTGGGCGATCTCGACCGCCTTGCGCGCCTGGTCGCCGTCGTGGATGCGCCCGAGCGCCGCCAGATGCACCGAGTTGAAGCTCTGGATGCCGATCGACAGGCGGTTGACGCCGCTGGCGCGGTAAGACTTGAATTTATCGGCTTCGAAGGTGCCGGGGTTGGCCTCCATGGTAATTTCGATGTCGATGTCCAGCGGCACCAAGGTGCGAATGTCCGACAGCAGACGGTCCAACCCGGCTGCCGACAGCAGGCTGGGCGTACCGCCGCCGATGAAGACGGAATAGATCTTGCGACCCCAGATCAGCGGCAACGCCGATTCCAGGTCGGCGCGCAGAGCGTCGAGGTAGGCGTCTTCGGGAAAGCTGCCCTTCACTTCATGCGAGTTGAAATCGCAATAGGGACACTTCTTCACGCACCACGGAAAATGCACGTACAGCGACAGCGGCGGCAAGGCCGTCAGTTGCAGGCTGCCCGGCTTGAGGAAAGCCAGCGCGGCTTGCGCCGGTTCGGACCGGGCCGGCTGTTCCGGCATCGAGGACGGATCGACGCCGACCGGTTTGATCGGGATGATCATCGCAGCTTCTCAACCAGCGCGCGCAGCGCCTGTCCGCGGTGCGAGCAGGCATTCTTTTCCGCCGGGGTCAATTCGGCTGCGGTCTTGTTCAGCGCCGGCAGCCAGAAGTGAGGGTCGTAACCGAAGCCGCCTGCGCCGCGCGCCTGCGCAACGATTTCGCCGTGCCAGGAACCGTCGGCAATGACCGGCTGCGGGTCGTCGGCATGGCGCACGTAGACCAGCACGCAATAGTAATAGGCGGATTTGTCGTCATGGCCGACGAGGTCGGCAATCAGTTTGGCGTTGTTGGCGGCGTCCGATTTGGGCTCGCCGGCGTAGCGCGCCGACCAGACGCCGGGTGCGCCGCCCAGGGCGTTGACGCATACGCCGGAATCATCGGCCAAAGCGGGCAAGCCGGTCAGGCGGGAAGCGTGGCGCGCTTTTGCCAAGGCATTTTCGACGAAGGTGGCAAACGGTTCTTCCGCTTCCGGAACATCGAATTCGCCTTGCTGACGCACGTCCAGACCGATTTCCCCGAGCAAGGCGCCGAATTCCTTGAGCTTGCCTTGATTATTGGAAGCGAGAACGATTTTTTGTGTCATGACTGATAACAACGGTTGAATGGCCAAAGTAAAAACGCCATGTCCGCAACGACGGACATGGCATGCCGGGATTGTAAAAGGATTCGGCCGAGGCTGCTGGCCGCCGCTCCTTTCGTGCAGGGTATTTCAGCGCGACCTTACTTCGGCAGGCCGAGCGTTTCTTTCTGCAAGGCAAGCAGTTCGCCGATACCCTTCTGGGCGATGTCGAGCAGGCTGTTCAGCGTGGCGCGGTCGAATGCGGCGCCTTCGGCGGTGCCCTGCACCTCGACGAAATGGCCGGCATCGGTCATGACGACGTTCATGTCGGTGTCGCAGTCGGAATCTTCCAGGTAATCGAGATCCAGCACCGGCACGCCGCGGTAGACGCCGACCGAGATCGCGGCAACGAAATGCTTGAGCGGAATCGCTGTAATCAATCCACGACCCAGCAGTACCGAGAATGCATCGTAAGCCGCCACCATGGCGCCGGTAATGGCCGCCGTACGCGTACCGCCGTCGGCTTGTAGGACATCGCAATCGAGATGCAGCGTGCGTTCGCCGAAAGCTTCCAGGTCGAAGGCGGCGCGCAGGGCGCGGCCGATCAGGCGCTGGATTTCCTGCGTACGGCCGGACTGCTTGCCCTTGGCGGCTTCGCGGTCCATGCGCGTATGCGTCGAGCGCGGCAGCATGCCGTATTCGGCGGTCAGCCAGCCCTGCCCTTTGCCCTTGAGGAAGCCGGGCACCTTCTCTTCGATGCTGGCGGTACACAGCACGCGGGTGTCGCCGAATTCCACCAGCACGGAACCTTCGGCATGCCTGGTGTAATGGCGCGTCAGGCGGACGGTACGCAAATCGGCGGTGGCGCGTCCGCTGGGACGTTGAAACTGGGTCATGGGTCTTCCTCTGGAAATCGGTGGCGGTCGCCCTGCGTTTTGTCGCTCGGGCAGAACCGGGTGAACAGGTTTTGATGGCGCGCGGCAAACAAACTTTTTACAATGCGCTATTCAAACCCAAATACAATCACGCCTCACAGACGCGACGTAATATTTTTTACCGGCATTGTCTTGATAAATTGCCGGTTTGTAAAGGAAGCGCCGCGGCGCTCCACGCAAATCATCATCCCGGCCGTCCGCACAAACATGGGCGGCCAGACATCCGGAGAATCGATTGACCATTTATAGCATGACCGGCTATGCCGTCGCCAAACGCGAAACCGCCGCCGGCGCGATCACCGTTGAACTGAAAAGCGTCAATTCGCGCTTCCTGGACCTCCAGTTCCGCGTCAACGACGACCTGCGCGCCGTCGAACCCGCGATGCGCGAAGCCATCATCAGCAAGCTGGTGCGCGGCAAGGTCGAGTGCCGGCTGAGTTTCGGCCGCAAGACGACCGAAGGCGCCAGCCAGGCGCTCAACCAGACGCTGCTGGCCACGCTGATCGGCCTGCAGACGCAAGTGCGCAGCCAGTTCGCCGATGCGGCGCCACTGACCGTCAACGAATTGCTGCGCTGGCCGGGCGTCATCGAAGAGGCCGAAATCGGCCAGGACACGCTGCAAGCCGACGTGCTGGCGACCTTGCAGCAAACGCTGACCGCGTTCCTCGACAGCCGCGCGCGCGAAGGCGCCGCCTTGCAGTCCGTGCTGGAAGCCCGTATCGACGCCATGGAAGCCATCGTCGCGCGCATCACGCCGCTGGTGCCGCAACTGGTGGCGCAATTCCAGCAAAAGGCCACCGAGCGCATGCAGGAAGCACTCGGCCTGGCCACAAAGGAAGGTGCGACGCCGTCGCTGCCGCGCGAAGAGGTGCTGGAACGCATCCGCCAGGAAGTGACGCTGTACGGCATCCGCATCGACATTGCCGAAGAGCTGGCGCGCCTGTCGGCCCATCTGGCCGAGACTCGCCACATCCTCAAGAAAGGCGGCCAGGTCGGCAAGCGCCTGGATTTCATGATGCAGGAGCTGAACCGCGAAGCCAACACGGTCGGCTCGAAAGCCGCAATGAAAGAGCTCGCGGACGCGTCGATGGAATTAAAGTTGCTGATCGACCAGATGCGCGAACAGGTCCAGAACCTAGAATAACCCCTATTCCCTATTGATACCGAGAGAGCCTTCCATGCCTACCAAAAAACCGACCTCCGGCAGCCTGTTCATGGTGGTGGCGCCCTCCGGCGCCGGCAAATCGACCCTGGTCAACGCCCTGCTCAAGCAAGAGCCCGAAATCAGGCTGTCGATCTCCTACACCACGCGCCCGCCGCGCCCCGGCGAGCAACATGGCCGCGAATATTACTTCACGACGGCCGACGATTTCCTCAAGCGCCAGGCCGAAGGCGAATTCCTGGAATGGGCCGAAGTACACGGCAATTATTACGGCACTTCGCGCCTGATGATTGCCGACCAGATCTCCAGCGGCACCGACGTGCTGCTGGAAATCGACTGGCAAGGCGCGCAGCAGGTGAAAAAGCAGTTTCCCAATGCGATCGGCATTTTCATTTTGCCGCCGTCGATTGCGGCGCTGGAAGAGCGATTGAAAAAGCGCGGCCAGGATGAACCCCACGTCATCACGCGCCGCATCCTCGCTGCCGGCGGCGAAATCGCTCACTCTCCGGAGTTCGAATATGTTATTATTAATCAAGAGTTTGCAGTGGCTTTGTCGGAATTGACGGCGATTGTCAAAGCGGCTCGTTGCCGCTTCCCGCAACAGGCTGCGCGCAACACTTTCTTATTCACCCAGCTTGGCATTCATGCCAGCCCCTGAACCGGGCGACAATCCAGCATCGTCGCCTGACGCAGGCAGGATCGGATCAAGATCCAAGTTGAACCGGAAACACGAAATCAGGAGTTCTTATGGCCCGTATCACCATTGAAGATTGCCTCAAGCAAATCCCTAACCGCTTCCAGCTAACCCTGGCTGCCACTTATCGCGCACGCCAATTGCTGCAAGGCCACACACCGAAAGTGGACGCCAAGGACAAGCCTACCGTGACAGCCCTGCGTGAAATCGCAGCAGGCAAGGTCGGTATCGAAATGCTGAAAAAAGTGCCTGCCTGAGTTTCACCCACGTCGATGCTGCTGATAACGCCAACGTATGAGCCTGACACCAACAGATTCAACCCTCGGTTCTCCGTTATCAGCATCGCCTAGCACTCCCCGAGCGTCTTCCAGGCGCTCGGCGTCGAAACAAAGCTCCCCTGCTGCAGACCCTGCCCCCGCTTTGCATAGCGGTGTCGCGACGTTTACCCATCTGACGCACAAGCTCGAGGAATACCTCACGCCTTCCGAACTGAAGAAGGTCAAGGAAGCCTACCGCTTCTCGGACGAGATGCACCTGGGCCAGATGCGTAAGTCGGGCGAACCCTATATTTCCCATCCGCTCGCGGTTGCCGAAATCTGCGCCGACTGGAAGCTCGACGCACAAGCCATGATGGCGGCGCTGCTGCACGACGTGATGGAAGACCAGGGCGTGCGCAAGGAAGAGTTGATCGAACGCTTCGGCGCGCAGGTGGCGTCGCTGGTCGACGGCTTGTCCAAACTCGACAAGATCGAATTCCAGAGCCAGATCGAAGCGCAGGCGGAAAACTTCCGCAAGATGTTGCTGGCAATGGCGCGCGACGTGCGCGTGATCCTCGTCAAGCTGGCCGACCGCCTGCACAACATGCGCACGCTGGGCTCGATGCCGCCCGACAAGAGGCGCCGCATCGCCCGCGAGACCATGGAAGTGTATGTGCCGATCGCGCACCGTCTCGGCCTCAACAATATTTACCGCGAGCTGCAGGAACTGTCATTCTCGCACCTCTATCCGCTGCGCCACAAGACGCTGTCGAAAGCGGTCAAGGCGGCCCGCGGCAACCGCCGCGAAGTGGTTACCAAGATTCTCGAATCCGTCACCAGCACGCTGATCGCCGCCGGCATCCCGGCCCAGGTCGACGGCCGCGAAAAGACGCTGTACGGCATTTACCGCAAGATGCGCAACAAGCACCTGTCGTTCTCGCAGGTGCTGGACGTCTACGGTTTCCGCGTGGTGGTCGACAGCTTTGCCAATTGCTACGTCGCGCTGGGCACGCTGCATTCGCTGTTCAAGCCGATGCCGGGCAAGTTCAAGGACTACATCGCGATTCCCAAGCTCAACGGCTACCAGTCGCTGCATACCACGCTGATCGGCCCCTACGGCACACCGGTCGAATTCCAGATCCGTACGCAGGACATGCACCGCGTGGCCGAATCCGGCGTCGCCGCGCACTGGCTGTACAAGGACGACGAAGGCAGCCTGACCGACCTGCAGCAACGCACCCATGCCTGGCTGCAATCGCTGCTCGACATCCAAAAACAAACAGGCGACTCGGCCGAGTTCCTCGAACACATCAAGGTCGACCTGTTCCCGGATTCGGTCTACGTCTTCACGCCGAAGTCGAAGATCATCGCCCTGCCGCGCGGCGCCACCGCGCTCGATTTCGCCTACAGTATCCACACCGACATCGGCGACCAGACCACCTCGGTCGTGATCAACCACGAACCGGCGCCGCTGCGCACCGAACTGCACAACGGCGACATCGTCGAAATCATCACTTCTCCGTCGTCGCGACCGAGCCCGAACTGGCTCGGCTATGTGCGCACCGGCAAGGCGCGCTCGGCCATCCGCCATCGCCTGCGCACGGTCAACCTGGTCGAATCGCAGGCATTGGGCAAACGCCTGCTGACCAATGCGCTCAACACGCTCGGACTGGAGCCGGACCTGCCGGGCGCGCTGATCGAGCGCCTGCTCAACGAATCCAGCGCCAAGACCATGGAAGAGCTATACGCCGACATCGGCATCGGCACGCGCATGGCGCCGCTGGTGGCGCGCCACATCATGGGCATGACCGAAGGCGGCGGCGCGATCCCGCAACTTGACGTCGAAGGACAAATGCTGCCGAGCAAGCCGGACCCGGTCGTCATCACCGGCAATGAAGGTTCGACCGTGCAATTGGCGGCCTGTTGCCTGCCGATCCCGGGCGACAAACTGATCGGCCATCTGAAGCACGATCAGGCGCTGATCGTCCACGTCGAAGATTGCGAAACCGCCAAGCGGCATCGCGAAAAAGAACCGGATCGCTGGATCGAAGTCAACTGGGCCAGCGAACTGAACCGTCGCTTCGAATGCCGCATCACCATCCTGGCGCACAACCAGAAAGGCACGCTGGCGCGCATCGCCGCCGAAATCGGCGAAGCTGACGCGCATATCGTGTCGGTCAGCATGGACGACGATGGCGATCCGTCCATGAAGCACCTGCGTTTCACCATCCAGGTCGAAGACCGCGTCCACCTTGCGCGCACCATGCGCGGCATCCGCAGCATCGACAGCGTGACCCGCATCCTGCGCGAGCGCAACTGACCGCCCGCAACTGAACGTCGTCTCAGGCGGCTTCGGCTTTATCCATGTCGAGATCCTGCGCGCCATAGCTGCCTTCGCAGGCGCCGCCCGCCACCTTCTTCGCCACGAACTCGATCAGCGCACTCACCGCCAGCGACAATTGCCTGCGATTGGGGTAGACCGCATAGAAACCGCTCAGATCGCGCTGGTAGTGCGGCAAGACGCTGACCAGCGTTCCGCGGCGCAAATCCTCCGCAGCGATCATCGTCGGCAGCAAGGCAATCCCCAATCCGGCACGCGTCGCCCGCAACAGGCCTTGCGCCGTGTTGACGCACAGGCGCGGCGTCACGCGCACCGTCTCGACGCCCCGCGGACCTTCCAATCGCCACAATGCGTGCTGCATGGCGCTGGAATTGGACAGGCAGGAATGATCCTGCGCCAGTTGTTCCAGCGAAGTCGGCGTGCCGTGGCGTTCGAGATAGCCAGGACTGGCCAGCAAGCCGCGATGGCTTTCTCCCAGCTTGCGCGCCACCAGGCTGGAATCCGGCAATAGCCCGCCGCGGAAAGCGACGTCGATGCCTTCCGCGATCAGGTCGACATGCTCATCGCTCAACTGGAACTCCAGTTGCACCTTGGGATATTGGCGCATGAACTCGCCAATCCATTCCATGGAAAAATTATCCAGAAAGTCCGCTGGCGCAGCCACCCTCAATATCCCGCCCGGTTCGCGACTGTTGGTGAACAGATCGGCGCCGGCCAGTTGGATATCTTCTATGCCGGGCGCACAACGGTCGAAAAACTCGCGTCCCGCCGCAGTCACGTTGAGCTGCCGCGTGGAACGCTGCAACAGGCGCACGCCCAGACTCTCCTCCAATAGCTGCAAACGCCGGCTGACGGTATTGGAAGGCATGCCGAGACGGCGGCCGGCGGCAGCGAAGCTGCCGGCGCGCACGACCTGGACAAAAACGGAAATGTCATTGAGATCCAGCATAATTCACCACAAAAATGGATTAGTGAAATCAAATTCTCCCATCTATTAGTGTTATTGGAAAGCCTTTATGCTGCATTCATCGCAATTACCCGCGACTTTGATTAACCAAAGGCAACTTCCCAAGGAACAAACATGAGCACCCTTCTGCACATCGACTCCAGCGCCCGCCTCTCCGGCTCGATCAGCCGTCAACTGAGCGCCGCCTACGTCGAACAATGGCAAGCCAAGAACCCTGGCGGCAAAGTCGTCCATCGCGATTTGGCCTCGTCCAACATTCCCCACGTCACCGAAGCGCTGATCGGCGCCTATTACACGCCGGCCGACAAACGCAGCGCCGAGCAGCAAGCAATCATTGCGCTGTCCGACAAACTGGTCAACGAAGTGCTGGCCGCCGATACGCTGGTGATCGGCATCCCGATGTACAACTTCGCACCGCCGTCGGCCTTCAAGGCATGGATCGACCATATCTGCCGCGTCGGCCGCACATTCAGTTATGGCGACAAGGGTCCGGTCGGCCTGGCGACCGGCAAACGCGCCATCGTCATCCTGTCGCGCGGCGGCGTGTACTCGGAAGGTCCTGCACAAGCGCTGGATTTCCAGGGTACCTACATCCGCAGCGTGCTGGGTTTCATCGGCATCACCGACGTCGAGCTGGTCATCGCCGAAGGCGTGGCCATGGGTGAAGAAAAAGCCAAGCAAGCTATCGCGCAGGCACAGGAAAAAATCAGCGCCAACGTCTGATCAGATTCCTGAAAAGCAAAAGCCGGATCCGCAAGATCCGGCTTTTTTGCGTACAACAGACTCCCGTCAGGAAGCGTGCACGCTCTTGTGCAGACGCCGCAAGCCTAGCCAGACGCCTGCCGCAAACACCGGCACCATGATGCCGGTGGCGATGTCGGGATTGACCGGCACGCCAGCCGCCTTGAGCGCCTTGCCGGCATAGCCGAACAGGCCGACCATGTAGTAGGAGATCGCCGCTACCGACAAGCCCTCCACCGCCTGTTGCAGGCGCAACTGTTGGGCGGCGCGGGCGTTCATCGATTCCAGTATCTGGCGGTTCTGTTGCTCCTGCACGATACCGATGCGCGTGCGCAGCAAGTCGTTGGTGTGGGCGATGCGTTCGGCTAGCGCTTCCTGCCGGCGCGCCACCGAAGCGCAAGTGTCCATGGCCGGCGCCAGCCGGCGATCCATGAATTCACCGATGGTCGGCACGCCCTCCACGCGCGTCTCGCGCAGTTCTTCGATACGCGCCTTGACGAGGCGGAAATAGGCCTGCGAAGCGGAAAAGCGATAGCTGTTTTCCAGCGACATTTTTTCAATGCGCGCCGCCAGGCCGGTGATCTTGCGCAGGATCAATTCATCTTCGGCATGTCCGTCGCCGGCGTTGGCCGCGCCGTGATCGGAATCGACCATCGCCGCGGTCAGCGTGGCCAGGTCGCTCTCAATGTCGTTCAATACAGGACCCGCCTGCTGGGCATGCGGCAAACCGAGCAAGGCCATCATGCGATAGGTTTCGATCTCCAGGATGCGTTGCACCAAACGGCCGCCCTGCATGTCGCGCAGGTCGATGTCGCGCACCACGAAGCGGCTGAAGCCGTCGGCCTGGATCACGAAGTCGGTCCAGATTTCACCGCCCTGCAGCACTTTGCTGGACGATAGCAGCTTGCCTTCGAACAGACGCGCCACATTGCTCGCGATATCCGCCTTCGACGCACGTTCCAGAACCACATGCGCGGCGACCATGATCTTGCCTTGCAACGCCAGCAGCCATTGCTGCGGCACATGCCTGAGCGGCACGTCGGAGAACGCCTCATCCGTCGTCAATTCCGTATCGTGGCTCTGGGCGAAGGTGTAACTGGCGAATTCGGTATGACATTCCCATTTAAGGCGAAAGCGACCGAAATCGTGGAAGAAATGCTTGGCGTCGATGCCCGGCGCTGTGACGCCAAAATGCACGCACAAGTCGGTCAGCAATACATGCTGGCTGGCGCCGGCCTGATCGCGCAGATACACCGCGAGATGAGTCAGGCTCTCCGGCGCTTTCAGATGCAGGAACGGCCGCGAGTGAACTTCCGCCGCCAATGCGACGCGTTGCGGGTGATTCAGGCTGGCATAGACGATGGACATGGACTTACCTTTGTTTCAATCAGGAAATCGGGGCGTGGCGCTGCACGGCAAGGACGGAGGAAGCAGAATCCGTTCCAAGGTCCTACGGCAATGCGGTGTTCGGGTGCGTTCAGTCGGACCTCAGTCTTGCGGCGCCGGATAGCTGACCTCAAGGATGGTCAACTGTTCTACGCCCGCCGGTGTCTGCAGCGTCACTTCGTCGCCTTCGCGTGCCTTGGTGAGGGTGCGCGCCACCGGCGAGATCCAACTGATCTTGCCATTGAGCGGATCGAGTTCATCGATGCCGACGATGGTCACGGTATGCGCGACGCCGTCCTGGTTTTCATAGGTCACGGTGGCGCCGAAAAATATCTGGTCGTTGCCGTGATGGACAGTCGGATCCACCACCTCGGCGATGTCGAGGCGCTTGGTCAGAAAGCGGATGCGCCGGTCGATTTCGCGCAGGCGGCGCTTGCCGTAGATGTAGTCGCCATTTTCCGAGCGGTCGCCGTTGGAGGCGGCCCAATGCACGATACGCACCACTTCCGGACGATCGACGTCAATCAGGTGCAGCAGCTCATCCTTGATGCGCTTGTGGCCCAGCGGCGTCATATAGTTCTTGGCGCCGGCAGGTATCGCCGGCAACGCCAGTTCGTCGTCATCGTCGCCGTCGGATTCTTTTACGAATGCTTTATTCATGTTTTCGCTTGCATATTCCGGTCAATACAGGCCATGCGGCCTGTTTATCATTGTAGCGGTATGTTAAAGTTCCCGAGAACGCATTTTGCCGATAACTCCAATTGATGCGGCTGCGTTCGCAATCGGGAACAACGTTCATTTCACTGCACCCTTCAGCCATTTCCATGTCTTCATCTTCCACTCGCTATCGCATCGGCCTGGCCGCCAACCGAGCCCATCAGGACGCCCCCAACTCGGCGCTGGTGCAATTGCTCCAGGGCTCGCGCGCGCGCATCGAAGCCCTGCAGCCGGAACTGGTCGTCGTCGGCCGCACGCTCGATGCCATCGGCCAGCTCGGCCTGCTGCCGGGCTATCCGCATCTCGAACGCTTTCCCTATGGCCGCCAGGGCGGGCTGATGAAACTGGTGTCGCGCGTGGTCGACAGCGATCCGGCACGCAAACTGGATGCCATCATTTACCTGATCGATCCGGTCGATCCGTCCTCGACCTTTCCCGAGGCGGTGGCGCTGAAGCGTCAGTGCGTAATCCACGGCAAACCTTTCCTGTCGACCCTGGCCGGGGCGCAGGAGTGGTTCGAGCTGGAAGCGATTGCCGTTGGCGCGGAACCGGATCGCACACTCGACGCTTCTTTCAACCTCGCCAACGAAGGCATTGCGCTGATCGCCCATGATTCAATGAAAGCGCGCATGCTGGCCTTGGCCGAACGCCACTTCGAGGTGCTCGACAGCTTTGCCTTCCGTTGCGCGACCGGCACCACCGGCGGTCTGCTCAATGAACTCGCGGTCAAGATCAAGGGCGAAGCCGGCCGCAACTGGGTCAAACCTTTCCTGAGCGGCCCGCTGGGCGGCGATGCGCAGATCGCCGAACTGATACTCGAACACGAATGCCGTCGCGTGCTGTTCCTGGAAGATCCACATGTGGCGCGCCAGCATGAAGCCGACATCCAGTTGCTGGAACGCGCGGCGCGCACAGTGACCGAATATGCGTCGTGCATGAGCGATGAAAAATGGGGCGACCGCTGGCTGAGCCTGATCAAGCAGCGCCAGGTGCGTTAAGGTTCAAAACCATCAGAAACGTCCCGCTGCGGGACCGGCTTGTTTTTCGGGTGCTTGCCCAACATATGCTGAAGTCGCTCCCGCATCCATAAGGACCGCTCCTTGCCGCACAAGACCAGAAAATACCTGCTTGCGCCATTGATCTACACCGCAGCCATCCTCCTGCTGTTCGAGGAGTGGCTGTGGAACGCAAGCAAACGCGTGCTGGCGCGCCTGCCGCTGATCCCTTTCGTGGCCCGCCTGGAGTCCTGGATCAGCAATTTTTCACCCTACGCCGCGCTGGCTGTATTCCTCCTGCCCAGCCTGTTGCTGCTGCCGGTCAAGATTCTTGCCCTGCTGTCGATTGCGCACGGCCATCCCACGCTGGGACTGGCTGTCGTCATTGCCGCCAAGGTGTTGGGCACGGCGCTGGTGGCTCGCCTTTACGCGCTGACCCAAAAAGCCCTGCTGTCCCTGCCTTGGTTTGTGCGCTGCCGCAACGCCGTGCTTCGTTTCAAGGACAGGATGATCGGGCAACTGCGCGCCACGCAAGCCTGGCAACAGATCGAAGCCGGCGTTGCCGCGTTCGCCGCCATGCGGCGACAATGGTGGGAGGCGCTCAGACAGCGCTGGCAAAATGGGAATGGCCAAGGCAACCGCCTGGCGCGCATGATCAGGAAATATGCTGCAAGACGGCGCGACCGCAACTGACATCCCGGCATCGATCCTGCGGCCCCTGCACCGTGTCCCTCTTGCCAGTGGTGCTTATTCCGGCTCCGTGATGTCGGTCGCGCTGCCGGGGTCTTCAGTTTTTTTGGCCGGCGCATGGCCCATGTTGGAAGAAATGTTGTTGCCCCATTCAAACGCCTGGGTTTCCAACTCATAGAAGTCCTCAGCCGTCAGTTGCAGCGAGGACAGCAATTCAATCATCTGCTGGCTGCTCTTGTCAGCCTGTTCGGTAAATTCGGCCAGTTGCAGGATCTCGCCGTAAAACCCGGTACGAAACAGCAAGGCATCGCGGATTTCGGCACTGACGGTGATCTGGACCAGGATGGCTTCCATGTTCATACCGAACAAGGCGTCGACGAGCGACATAATGCCGACCGTGAAAGCGATCTCGGACATCTTGCGGCGCCCCGGACGCAACTTCTCGGCGATCAGCTCCAGCATCTTGCCGCGCGTCGCCGCCAGGATCAGCAAGGGTGACAGCGAGTGCGCCTTGTCCTTCTCGGTGTTGGCGAACAGCAGGATCTGCAGCCAGCGCTTCAATTGGCGGCGGCCTAGCACGATCAACGCCTGGCCAAGCGAATCGATGTGCTTCATGAAGCCGTATACCGGCGTATTCACCAGCCGCAGCAGGGTCAGGCTCAAGGCTACGTCGCGCTTGATATAACGCACTACTTCGCCGTTGTCGACATTGCGCACCAGCAGCGTCAGGATGTGCATGATGACGATCTTGGACGCCTCCAGCTTCTTGCCCTGCAGGATCACCGGCTTGGCGAAGTAATATCCCTGAAAGTAATCGAAACCGAAGGTCACGCAGTCGCGGAACTGTCCCACCGTCTCGACTTTTTCGGCCAGCAGCATCTTTTGCGCGCGTTTGAAATGCATGCTCAGCTTGAGCAACTTGCTGGAATCCAGCTCCATGACATCGATCTTGATGATCTTGACCAATGAGCAATGTCTTCCGATTCGGCGATCACGTCGTCGAGCGCAAACACATAACCAGCGCGCACCAGTTCGCTGACGCGCTTGACCAGTTCGGGCGTGACCTTGACCGTCTCTAGGATTTCCAGCACGACCTTGTCGGTCGGCAGGAAGTTGATGAAGTCGCTCATCAGCACCGTCGCATCGACGTTGATGAAGCCGTGCAGGTTGCCGATGACGTTGTTGAGGCCCAGTTCGGAAGCGTGGGCGATCACGGACGCCGTTGCCGACACGTCATCATTGACGTTGGCCGGGCCGAAGGCGGCATTGCGGAACAGCAGTTCGTAACCGATCAGCTCCTGCTCGCGATTGAGGATCGGTTGTCGGGCCAGGAAAAAATCATGGGCATGGTGCGCCGGAGCAGCGTGATCAGGAGACGATTCAGTCATGATTTCTTGTTTTAGATTACCGCAGTACTTTGGCAAACAATGCATTCCCGGCACGACTTGCTGCTGCATGCCCTGATGCGGCACCAGAAAACATTGCACGGATAAAACGACATCCAACCGCGCCGGCGAATGCCCCGTCGATGCAATCCATGTCAGGTTTCTCCCGATTCCAGAACGAAACCCGCACCACTGTCGCGCCCCAGCACCTTGACCAGATACGGCATGACGTCTTTGAGCGTGGCTTCCAGCGTCCACGGCGGATTCAGCACGAACATGCCGCTGGTGTGCAGGCCAAAGCCATCCGGGGAAGGCGAACTGATCGATAACGTGACATTGAGCCAGCTCTTGGCACCGAGACGCTTGAGCCGGTCCGAAAACTGCTTCGACTCGATTCTATGCAGCACAGGATACCAGACCGCATATGTGCCGGTAGGAAACCGCACCAACGCATCCTGCAGGGTCTCCTTGACGCGCTGGTAGTCGCGCTTGTCCTCGTAAGGCGGATCGATCAGGACCAGCGCGCGCCGCGACGGCGGCGGCAACAAGGCTTTCAACGCCAGAAAACCGTCGCCGCGCTCGATCATGACGCGCTTACCGCGCCCGGCCGGACGTTTACCCTGCTCGGCGGCATGCGCTTCGAGCTTGCGGAAATTATCGGCCAGCACCTTGCTTTCGGTTGGATGCAACTCGAACAGGCGCAGCCGGTCCTGCTCGCGCATCACCTGGTTGGCGCAATAAGGCGAACCCGGGTAATAACGCATCTTGCCGCTGGGATTGAGGCCCTTCACCAGTTGCACGTAGTCGGCAACGGCTTCCGGCAGATCGGTACGCTCCCACAGGGGGGCGATGCCGGTCTCATATTCTGCGTTCTTGCTGGCGTAATTCCCATCCAGCGCGTAGACGCCTGCGCCGGCATGGGTATCGATCACCATGTAAGGAGTTTCTTTTTGGCCGAGGTAGCGCAACAGTTGGATCGTCACCATGTGCTTGAGCACATCAGCATGATTGCCAGCATGAAAGGCATGGCGGTAACTCAGCATAAATCCTTTGAATCCTTGATATGTTAATTGCCAACGTCGGCTGCATCTGCGTTTGCTTCAAGATCGCACATCGTCTTGCGCGTCTTGATAGTTTTTCACATTTAGCTTCGCATTCTAACAAGGTTGCCTGGAGAATTGTCAGCCCGCCTCAGGAATGTTACAAAGCGGCCGACAAGCATTTTGCGACCTATTCGCCAGAACGGTCCAGACGAAAATAGGCGTCCAGCAAAGATGTCTTGAAAACCACGCCCAGCAATTGCGGATTCTCGACGCTGGCGATGACCGGCAAGCGTTCTCCCTGATGATCGAGAAACAACTGTAGTGCTTCGCCCAGCGACATGTCCGGCGTCACTTCGTGCAGAAAATGCGTTCGCATGAAATCTCCCGCCCGCTTGGTGGCAGTGTCGTCCTTGTCGAGCAGCAGCGAAGTCACGTCCTGCAAGGCGACCACGCCAAGGTAGCGATTATCCGAATCGGTGATATAGATATATTTGACCGGGTACTGCAAAAAAATCCGGGTCACTTCGGAAAACGGCGCATCCATGTGCAACACCGTCTCGGCCGGCTTGATCAGCTCGCTCATGTGGGTGCCGCGCAGGCGGACACGCTCGGCTGCGTCGCGATGGCGCTTCAGCGTGATTTCGTACATCGAATTGGCGTCTAGGCTGCGGGCGATGAAATAAGCGACCACGCAAGACAGCATCAGCGGCAGCACCACCTGGTAGCTCAGCGTCATTTCGAAGATCATCAGGATCGCCATCAACGGCGCATTGGTGGTCGCCGCCAGGAACGCGCCCATTCCCACCATCGCATAGGCGAACGGTTGGGAAACCGCATGCGGCCATAGCGCGTGCGCCATATCGCCGAACAGGAAACCGATGGCGGCGCCCACGAACAAGGTCGGCGTGAAAATCCCGCCGACCGCGCCCGAACCGGCCGTCAGCACGGTGGCGACGATCTTGTAAATCAGCACGACCAGCACCGTCGACCACAGCCAGTCGGTATGCAACAACGAATTGACGACACTGTAGCCGTTACCCCAAACCTCTGGCACCCGTACCGACAACAAGCCCACCAGCAAACCGCCTACGCCCAGCCGGAGCGGCAACGGCAGGCGCGTCTTCTGGAACAGCTTCTTGCCGAGATCGAGCAAACGCAGGAATTGCGGCGCCAGCAGGCCGGCGAGTATTCCCAGCACGACAAACAGCATGATCTCGACACCGCTGATTTCCGGGAAGTACGGCATCTCGTAGGCTGGCTTGTAGCCCGGCAGCTCGCGCATGGTGATGTTGGCCACCACGGAGGCCACCACCACCGGGCCGAAACTCTCCATGACCAGCGCGCCGAGCACGATTTCAGTCACGAAGAACGCGCCGGCGATCGGTGCATTGTAGGCGGAGGTGATGCCTGCCGCCGCGCCGCAGGCGACCAACAGGCGCATACGCGACGCCGGGAAATGGGCGAAGCGCCCCACTAGCGACGCGCACAGCGCCGCCAGTTGCACCATCGGCCCTTCCCGCCCGATCGAGCCGCCGGAACCGACGGTGGCCAGCGACGACAGGCTGCGCAGCAAGGTATGCCGCACGGGAATATGGCCGTCGCCGATCGCCACGGCCTCCATGTAATCGGAAGCGGCGCCGGCCGGCATGCGTTTGGCCCACACCAGGATCAGGCCAGCCACGATGCCGCCGCCGGCAGGCAGCAGCACGCGCATTTGCCAGGACAGGCCTTTGGCGATCTCGACGAAGCTGCCGCTATGCCCGGTCAGCAGATACTGCACCCCGCTGATGCATTCGCGAAAGGCAATCGTCGCCAGCGCGCCGACGAAACCGATGACGGCAGCCCACAGCAGCATTGCATGGCTTTCGGACATGCGCAGGGTGTTCTGCAGACGGAAACGGCACTTGAGGTAAAAGTTGCGCATCGACCGGTCAGTCCTTGTCGACGATCAGGGAACGCAGGTAAAGCATGTCTTTTTCGACCGCGCTGTCGGCTTTCTTTTGCATGCGCTGATAGCACGCGACCACATCGCGCGCCAGGTCGGTAATGCTGGCCCCGCCGCCCTTGGCGCCACCGGTTGCGGTTTCCACCAACGGCCGGTTGAAGCAACGGTTCATTTCTTCGACCAGCAGCCAGGCGCGCCGGTAGGACATCTCCATTTCCCGCGCTGCCGCGGAAATCGAGCCGGTACGTTCGATGGCCAGCAGCAATGCAGCTTTGCCGGGCCCGAAGGCAATCGTGTCGCCTTGCATTACGCGCAGTCTTACGGTCTTGGAATGTGTCATGGACGCGATTGTAGCAAGCCCATGCAGCAAATTGCATGGTTTCCCTACGGCGGATTGACTATCGTTATATCCTTACGTATATTCCGAACAGCTACGCACTCCCCTATCAAGAACACAGGAACCTTCATGCCCACCTCTCTTGCCGCACAAAAACTGCGTCGTTTTGCTGCGTCCGCCTCGCTCGCCCTGCTGACGCTGCCTTTTGCCGCCATGCCTGCGCACGCCGCCGATCTGGTGGTTTCCGCCGCAGCCAGCCTGACCAATGCATTCAAGGATCTGGGCACAGCTTTCGAGCAGCAAAACCCTGGCGTCAAGGTCATCAACAACTTCGGCGCATCCGACATCCTGATGCAGCAAATCGTGCGCGGCGCGCCGGCCGACGTGTTCGCTTCGGCCGACCAGACCGCCATGGACAAGGCGGTTGCCGAGAAAGCCGTGCAACCGGCCACGCGCAAGAATTTCGCCGCCAACCAGATCGTGCTGATCGTGCCGAACGACAGCAGCTTATCGCTGAGCAGCCTGAAAGACCTGATGCAGGCCAGCGTCAAGAAAGTGGCGCTCGGCAACCCGGCCTCGGTGCCGTTCGGCCGCTACACCAAGACCGCACTGGAAAATGCCGGACTGTGGGACGCCGTGCTTGCCAAGGGCGTCATGGCGCAAAACGTGCGCCAAAGTCTGGATTACGTCGCGCGCGGTGAAGTTGAAGCCGGCTTCGTCTTCGCTACCGACGCCGCTGTCATGCCGGACAAGGTCAAGGTCGTCATCCGCATCCCTTCCGATACGCCGGCCACCTATCCGATCGCCGTCACGGCAAGCACCACCCAGACCGAACTGGCCAACAAATACCTGGCCTATGTGCAATCGCCCGCAGGCCAGGCTGTGCTGGCGCGTTACGGTTTCCTGAAACCCTGATACGCTGCGGGCTGGTTATTTCTCGCTTGATTGGCGTCTAATTTATGGGTTCAGTCTGGACCCCGTTGCTGCTCTCGCTGAAAGTTGCGGGCTGGGCAACGGTGCTCAATCTCTTTCTCGGCGTCGCGGCAGCCTACGGGCTGTCGCGCTGGCGTTCGCCGCTGCGCGACCTGATCGACTCCATCCTCACGCTGCCGCTGGTGCTGCCGCCGACGGTGCTCGGCTATTACCTGCTGGTGCTGTTCGGCAAGCGCGGCACCTTCGGCGCGTGGCTGTCCGGGCTTGGCATCGAACTGGTGTTTACCTGGCAAGGCGCGGTGATCGCCTCGACCGTCGTGGCGTTTCCGCTGGTGCTGAAATCGGCGCGCGCCGCATTTGAAAACGTCGACAAGCAGCTCGAAAACGCCGCACGCGTCCTCGGCGTCACCGAAGCCGGCGTGTTCTTCCGCGTCAGCCTGCCGCTGGCGGCGCGCGGCATCGCCGCCGGCGTGCTGCTGGCGTTCGCCCGCGCGCTAGGTGAGTTCGGCGCCACGCTGATGATCGCCGGCAATCTGCCCGGGCGCACGCAGACGCTGTCGGTTGCCATCTATGAAGCCGTGCAGGCCGGCGACGACTCCACTGCGACGCTGCTGGTGGTGATTACCTCGATCACCTGCGTGGCGGTGTTGCTGATCGCCGGCCGGCTGGTGCCGAGCCACGCGCGCCGCGGAGATCTCGCATGAGCGTCTCCGTCCACATCCGCAAAGAGTTGCGCGCCGGCGACCGCGTATTCCAGCTCGACATCGGATTCGCCTCCGACAGCGACCGCATCGTGCTGTACGGCCCGTCCGGCGCCGGCAAGAGCCTGACGCTCAAGGCGATTGCCGGCCTCATGACACCCGACGCCGGCAAGATCAGCCTGAACCGGCGCGCGCTGTTCGACGCGGAGCACGATATCAATGTCCGCCCGCAGCAGCGCAACGTTGCCTATCTATTTCAGGACTATGCCCTGTTTCCGCATCTGACTGTGGCGCAGAACATCGCATTCGGATTGCAACGCGGTTGCTTCAATTTGCGCAAACCGGCGTCGCATCCCGCGGTTGCAAAATGGCTGCAAGCCTTCGGCCTGGAAACGACCGCCAGCAGCTATCCTTCGCAGATTTCCGGCGGCCAGCGCCAGCGCGTCGCCCTGGCGCGCGCACTGGTGGCGCAACCCGATATCCTGTTGCTGGATGAACCCTTCTCCGCGCTCGATCTTTCCTTGCGCGAACGCATGCGGCGCGAACTGAGCGAACTGCAGCAACAGTTGCATGTGCCGATGCTGATCATCACGCACGACCCGGCCGACGTCGATGTGCTCGGCGATGCGGTGTTTGAAGTGCGCGACGGCATGATCACGCAACAAAAATCCTTCAGCCAATAAAAAAGCCGCACTCTTGTGAAGTGCGGCTCCCGCATGGGCGGAGGTGGGTACCTCCTGGACTCAGGCTTCTCCTGCTTTTCCGATCAGGCGACCTTCTTTGCCGCACTGTCAAAGAATTGTTCATCTTCGGTCGAACCGTGCAAAGCCGTGGTCGACGACTGACCTTGCTGGATCGCCTGGGTCACTGCATCGAAATAGCCGGTGCCCACTTCGCGTTGATGCTTGACGGCGGTAAAGCCCTTTTCCGCTGCCGCGAATTCGGCTTCCTGCAGTTCGACGAAGGCCGACATCTGGTTGCGCGCATAGCCGTGCGCCAGATTGAACATCGAGTAGTTCAGCGCGTGGAAGCCGGCCAGCGTGATGAACTGGAACTTGTAGCCCATGGCGCCGAGCTCCTTCTGGAACTTGGCGATGGTGGCGTCGTCCAGGTTCTTCTTCCAGTTGAACGACGGCGAGCAGTTGTACGACAGCATCTTGCCCGGGAATTTGGCGTGGATGGCTTCGGCGAATTTCTTCGCGAAAGCCAGGTCCGGCTTGCCGGTTTCACACCAGACCAGATCGGCATATTCGGCATACGCCAGGCCGCGCGAGATGGCCTGATCGATACCCGGACGGGTCTTGAAGAAACCTTCGACAGTGCGCTCGCCGGTCAGGAAAGGCTTGTCGTTGTCGTCCACGTCGGAGGTCAGCAAATCGGCCGCTTCAGCGTCGGTACGCGCAATCACCAGCGTCGTCGTGCCGGAAACGTCGGCCGCCAGACGTGCGGCGTTCAACTTTTCGACCGCTTCGCGCGTCGGCACCAGCACCTTGCCGCCCATGTGGCCGCACTTCTTCACCGACGCCAACTGATCTTCGAAGTGGACGCCTGCGGCGCCCGCGTCGATCATCGACTTCATCAGTTCATAGGCATTGAGCACACCGCCGAAACCGGCTTCCGCGTCAGCCACGATGGGCGCGAAGAAGTCGATGTCGTTCTTGCCTTCCGACCATTGGATCTGGTCGGCGCGCTGAAAGGTATTGTTGATGCGCTTGACGACCATCGGCACCGAATTGGCCGGGTACAGCGACTGGTCGGGATACATTTCGCCGGCCAGGTTGGCGTCGCCGGCGACTTGCCAGCCGGACAGGTAAATCGCCTTCAGGCCGGCCTTGACCTGCTGCATGGCCTGGTTGCCGGTCAGCGCACCCAATGCATTGACGAAAGGTTCATTATTGACCAGGTTCCACAGCTTTTCCGCGCCACGCTTGGCCAGCGTGTGCTCAATCTGCACCGAACCGCGCAGGCGCACCACATCGTCCGCCGAATAGTTACGCTTGATGCCCTTCCAGCGCGGATTTTCCGCCCAGTCCTTCGCCAATGCCTGAATCTGTTGTGCGCGTGTCGTCATGGTCAAACTCCTTAAAAGTGATCAAAAAATGGAGGTCAAAAAGTGAATTCCATGACTTCATAATAGGCTTTTCGGTGCGGAGCAACAATGTCTTATATAAGACATATAAATAAATTTTTTATCTTATTATTCAATTACTTAAATATAAATTTTTGCGATACGAAATGAAATTTCTAAAAATGAAATAAATCTATGATGCTGCGCAATCGCATTTCCCACGATGTGAAATGACATTTTTGCATCATGAAAATTGCACCTTGCTTTGCTTCATTTCCCCGGGTTGAACCAACGCAAGCGTAAGCAGCCGAGGCATAATGCAGCCATTCTTTCATCATAAAAGTAACGATTCGACTCCATTCACTCCATACGCAAGGAAAACGCATGAGCAGCAGAGAAGAGACACTCCGGCAATGGCAAACCCGTGAAGCGGAAGTTCGCGCCAAACTGGCCGCCCCAGGCGTCGCCTCGATGGACGATCTGAAGGCCGGCAGCGGCATGGATTTCCTGCAGCGCATCTGGGACGGCGAGTTGCCATCAGTGCCGATCGGTGAAACCATGGATTTCATTCCCATCGAAGGCGAGCCGGGCCGCATCGTATTCCAGGGCACGCCCGGCAAACAGCACTACAATCCGCTGGGCAGCGTGCATGGCGGCTACTTCTGCACCCTGCTCGATTCCGCGGTCGGCTGCGCCGTGCATTCGATGCTACCGCAAGGCATGGGCTACACCACGCTGGAACTGAAGGTCAACCTGATCCGCGCCTTGACCGCACAGACCGGCCCGGTGCGAGCCGAAGGCAAGGTGATCCAGGTCGGCAACCGCGTCGGCATCGCCGAAGGCCGCATCGTCGATGTCGACGGCAAGATTTATGCGCATGCGACCACGACCTGCCTGGTGTTCCCGCTGCCTTGATGTTTCGGTATGTCCCCCAGTCAGCCGGATATGCGCTGACGTCCGGAAAAATTTTCATCGGATGCCCTGCGCCGTATCGGTTGTCTATTGCAGGAAGAAGGGCCAGAATGTCGCTTACAGAAATTTAGCCGACTGCCTACACCTACATGCATTACGCCCTGGATATACGCACCTTCCTCTTCAGCCACTATTTCTATACCGGCGTACGCATCGCCACCGGCGTCATCGGCCTGACGATGCTGGCCTTCAACGTGGTCGACATGCAGACCACCATGACGGTCTTCCTCGGCGCGCTCTGCACCAGCCTGATGGACCTGCCCAGTCCGCTGCGCCACAAATTCAACGAAATGCTGGCCGGCGTGCTGCTATGCACCGTGGTCTTGCTGGTCATCAGCCTGTGCGCGCCGATTCCCTGGCTGGTCAGCGTGGCGATGGTGCTGGTCAGCTTCCTCGCCAGCATGATGGTGGTCTACGGCAAGAAGACCCTGCCGCTGCAATTCGCCGCGCTGATGGTCATGACGCTGTCGATGGAAAACAATGTGCCGGTCGAGGCGGCCTTCGTGCATGCGGCGTTCTTCCTGGCCGGGGGACTCGGTTACCTGACCTATTCAATGATCGTGTCGTACTTCTTGCGGCGGCGCGTCAAACAGCAGGTGCTGGCCGAAGCACTGTTCGAACTGGCCCGTTATCTGCGCATCAAGGCCGATTTCTACGACGTGCGCAGCGACCTGCAAGCACAGTTCACGACACTGGTACGCCAGCAGATCGTGCTGGCCGACAAGCTGCAAGCCTCGCGCGACCTGGTGCTGCGCGACATGCACACCAAGCAGGACGGCCTGCTGGTGCAGGTGCACCTGAGCATGCTCGAACTGTACGAGCAGGTGCTGTCGACCCACGCCGACTACGCCCTGCTGCGCAGCCACTTCGGCGATAGCGACGTGATGATCTTCCTGCGCGACCTGGCCAACAAAACCGCCGAGGACATCGAATCCATCGCCTACGCCGTCACGCGCAAGCGCGCCTCGACGCCGACCGTCAACTACAAGGCGGAACTGCGCGCCGTGCAGTACGAATTGCAGCAGTTGCAGCAAGACAGCCTGGCAGGCAAGATTCCCGACGACGCCATCACCGTGCTGCGCGTGACCTACAACAAGATCCTCGACATCATCGAACTGATCTCGCAGTTGCACCTGGCCACGCAAAAGCCGGTCGATCCGATTCCCATCCTGCCGGGCTCGGACATGACGCCCTTCCTGACCCAGCAGAAATACAAGGTCGGGCTGCTGGTGGCCAACCTGCGCTGGCAGTCGCCGATCTTCCGCTTCGCCATCCGCGTGGCGCTGGCGGTCTCGACCGGACTGTGGATCGCCGGCAACCTGCCTTACATGTCGCACGGCTACTGGATCGTGCTGACCATTGTCATCATCCTCAAACCCAATTTCAGCTCGACCAAGCAGCGCATGAGCGACCGCCTGATCGGCACCATCATCGGCTGCCTGCTGACCGCGCTGATCCTGCGCTTCGTGCATGATCCGATGGGCTTGCTGGCGGCGCTGTTCGTCGCCAGCGTCGCGGCGCCGGCATTCACTTACGTCAAGTACCGCTACACCGCCATCGCTGCTTCGGTGCAAATCCTGCTGCTGCTCAACCTGCTGGTGCCGGCCGGCCACCAGGGCGCGGTCGGCGAACGCCTGATCGACACCATCATCGGCGTGGCCATCGCCACCATTTTCAGTTACGTGCTGCCAAGCTGGGAATACCGCGACCTGCCGCGCCTGATCAGGAATGTCCTGCACGCCAGCCATCGCTACATCAAGGCCAGCCGCGACATGATGGAAGGCAAGGTCGGCGACGACTTTTTTTACCGCGTGTGTCGCAAAGGCTTCATGGACAGCCTGTCGGCGCTGATTTCGGCGCAAGTGCGCATGATGGACGAGCCGATCAGCAAACAGCGCGCCGTACTCGAAATCAACCGCTTCGTGGTGCAGAACTACCTGGTCGCCGCCCACATCGCCGCATTGCGCATCCTGCTGCGCCGCCATGCCGAAGGCCTGCCGCGCGAACCAGTCAACAAGCTGATCGAGCAGACATACCAGAACGCGACCGCGCATCTGCTCAAGGCGCAAAGCATGCTCACCGAAACAATTGCAGCATCGTCCGTCCAGGCCGATGAAGTCACGCCGATCAATCCGTTGGCTGAAACTGCGGCCGCAGACGATACCGCTCTCGCAACGCAGCCGGCCGAAGTCACCGGATGGTCCGGCTGGCATACCTTCCAGCGCCGCTCGACGCTGCTTGACAGCGACTTGCAGGAAATCGTGGCGCAAACCGGCGCCATCGAAAACATCCTGCGCCAGGCCGAACACGCATAAAAAACGGCGGAAGCTACTCACTCCCGCCGTCTTGTCTCTACGGCGCTGCTCAGGCGGCGTTCACTGCCGTTGCTGCTATTGCTGTCGTCTCACGCAGCTTGCGCGCCGCCTGCACCATGTGCGCCAACGCCTCATACGTCTCGGGCCAGTTGCGCGTCTTCAGCCCGCAATCGGGATTGATCCACAAACGCTGATCCGGAATCACGCCGCGCGCCTTCTCCATCAAACGCACCATCTCATTAACGTTCGGAATGCGCGGCGAATGGATGTCGTACACGCCGGGACCGATGTCGTTGGGGTACTTGTAGTGGCCGAAACCGTCGAGCAGCTCCATGTCCGAACGCGACGTCTCGATCGTGATGACGTCGGCGTCCATTGCGGCGATCCACGGCAGGATGTCGTTGAATTCCGAATAGCACATGTGGGTATGGATCTGCGTTTCGTCCTGTACGCCTGCCGCGCTGATCTTGAACACGCGCACCGCCCAGTCGAGATACTCCTTCCAGTCGCGCGCCTTGAGCGGCAAGCCTTCACGGAACGCAGGTTCATCGATCTGGATCATGCCGATGCCGGACTTTTCCAGGTCGCAGACTTCGTCGCGTAGCGCCAGCGCAATTTGCAGCGCCGTGGTCGAGCGCGGCTGGTCGTCGCGTACGAACGACCATTGCAGCATCGTCACCGGCCCGGTCAGCATGCCCTTCATCGGTTTTTGCGTCAGGCTTTGTGCGAACCTGCTCCAACCCACCGTCATGGCTTCCGGACGATACACGTCGCCGTAGATGAACGGCGGCTTGACGCAGCGCGAACCGTAGCTTTGCACCCAGCCGTTGGCGGTGAAGGCGTACCCCCACAACTGTTCGCCGAAGTATTCGACCATGTCGTTGCGTTCCGGCTCGCCATGCACCAGCACATCCAAGCCAAGTTCCTCCTGCTTTTCCACCACCAGGCGAATTTCATCGCGCATCTTGTTCATATAATCCAGATGCCCGATCTCGCCGCGCTTGTAGGCGGCGCGCACCTGGCGGATCTGCGGCGTCTGCGGGAAAGAACCGATGGTCGTGGTCGGAAATGCCGGCAGGTTCCAGCGTTGCTGTTGCACGGCGATACGCGCCGGGAACCCCGAGGTGCGCTCGGCATCGGCTTCGGTCACCGCCTTCAGGCGCTTCTGCACCAGCGCATTGTGGATGCGCGGCGAGCTGCGCCGGCTGCCCAACGCGGCGCGCGCGGCGGCAAACCGGCCGGCCACGGCGTCGGCGTTGCCGCCCAGCGCGTGCTTGAGGACTACGATTTCCTCCAGCTTTTGCATGGCGAATGCCAGCCAGCCCTTGATTTCGACATCAAGCTTGCTTTCATCGGCGAGATCGACCGGCACGTGCAACAGCGAGCAGCTCGACGCCACCCACAACCGCCCGCCGAGCTTGTCGTGCAAAGGTTGCAGCATCGCCAGCGCGGCATCGAGATCGCAGCGCCAGATATTGCGGCCGTCGACGATGCCGACCGACAGCACCTTGTCCTGCGGCCATGTGTCGGCGAACCCCTGCAATTGCGACGCGCCGCGCACGCCGTCCAGATGCACGCCCGCCACCGGCAGGCTGCGCAGCAGATCGGCATGTTCGCTGACCGTGTCGAAATAAGTCGTCAGCAGCAAGGGAGGCGCGGCGCTCACCAGCGTCGTGTAGACCGGCGGGAAAGCATCCAGCCATTCCTTGCCCAGCTCCAGCGCCAGGATCGGTTCGTCGATCTGCACCAGCGCTACGCCTTGGTCGCGCAGGCGCGCCAGCAGCTTTTGGTAACCGGCGACGACCTTCGGCAGCAGGTCTAGCTTGTGCAGATCGGACTTGTGCTGCGGCCCCGATTTGACCTTGCCCAGATACAGCAGGCTCAGCGGTCCCAGCAGGACGACTTTGACCTGATGCGATTGCGTCTGCGATTGCGCCTCGGCGATTTCATCGAACAGCCAGTCGACGCCGCCGTCGAAAGACAACTCCGGCGTCCATTCCGGCACCAGGTAGTGATAATTGGTATCGAACCATTTAGTCATTTCCATGGCGAAGTGCTCTTTGTTGCCGCGCGCCATGGTGTAGTAGCCTGCCAGGTCCAGTTTGCCGGCATCGAGCCCGAAACGCGCCGGCAAGGCGCCCAGCAGCGCCAGCGTGCCCAGCACCTGGTCGTACCAGGCGAAGTCGCCGACCGTGAGGTAGTCCATGCCGGCGGCGGCCTGCGCCTGCCAGTGACGGGCGCGCAATTGCCTGCCGGTCGCACGCAGGGCCGCCTCGTCAGTCTGGCCTTTCCAGAACGATTCCATGGCGAATTTCAATTCGCGTTGCGCGCCGATACGCGGAAAACCCAACACGTGCGCCGATACGCGCTCTGCCTGTGCTGTCTGTGCAATTTGTGACATGACCAACTCCCCTGAAAATGACGGGGACAGCACAGCCGCAAGCCGCGCTATCCCGAGAGCTGGCATCTTGCGCGAACATAGACTATGATTCAAACGATATATTTTAAGAATCATCTTGAATTTTACTCATAGTTACTACGGCAATGCACTCCATCCTCGAACTCCGGCACCTCAAGACCCTGCAAGCGCTCAAGGAAGCAGGCAACCTGCTGCGCGCCGCCACCCTGCTCAACGTTACGCAGTCGGCCCTGTCGCATCAGATCAAGCAATTGGAAGACCATCACGGCATGCCGCTGTTCGAGCGCAAATCGGTGCCGGTGCGCTTCACGCCCGCGGGCGACCGCCTGCTCAGGCTGGCCGACGAGGTATTGCCGCGCATTGCCGACGCCGAACGCGACCTGGCGCGCCTGCAGCAGGGAGAAGCAGGACAACTCAGGATTGCGGTGGAATGCCACACCTGCTTCGACTGGCTGATGCCGTCGATGGACGTGTTCCGCAGACGCTGGCCGGAAGTCGACATGGATATCGTCTCCGGCTTCCAGGCGGACCCGATCGGCCTGCTGTACGAACATCGCGCCGACGTCGCCATCGTGGCGGAAATCGATCCCGATGAGCCGGTCGACTACCACGCGCTGTTCCGTTTCGAGATCGTGGCGCTGCTGGCACACGATCATCCGCTCGCCGGCAAGGATTACCTGACGGCGCAAGACTTCGGCAGCGACACGCTGATTACCTATCCGGTGCCCGACGACATGCTCGACGTCGTGCGCCAGGTGCTGAAACCCGCCGGCGTCCAGACGCAGCGGCGCACCACCGAACTGACCGTCGCCATGCTGCAACTGGTCGCCAGCCGGCGCGGCATCGCCACGCTGCCGCTATGGGCCGCGCAAAACTACCTCAACCGCGATTACGTGCTGGCCAAACGCATCACGCCGGACGGCCTGACCGGGCGACTGTATGCGGCCTGCCTGCCGGAGTTGTCGGGCAAGTCCTACCTGAGCGATTTCGTCGCGTCCACCCGCGAAACCAGCTACCTGAATTTACCGAATGTGGAGTTGCTTTAGTCGACGGAAACGATAGGCAAATAGGGCAATAGGCGAAAAAAAGCCGTGCGAACTTGCACGGCTTTCTGATTGCCAATGCGTGAAGCGATTAAATCAGCTCCGTGCGCGACACGGCCACGCCATCGACATCGGCATAGATCCAGTCGCCCGGATGCACCGCCACGCCGGCGATCGACACTGTCAGATCGGCATCGCCCAAACCCTTGCGCACGCTGCGCTGCGGATGCGTCGCCAGCGCGCGGATGCCGACGTCGCAGGCGTTCAGTTCCAGTGTGTCGCGCACGCAGCCGTTGACGACGATGCCGGCCCAGCCGTTTTTCTCCGCCAGTTCGCCGAGCTTGCCGCCCACCAGCGCGCAGCGCAGGCTGCCGCCGCCGTCGACCACCAGGACCTGGCCGTTGCCGGGAGTTTCCAGCGTCTTGCGGACCAGCACGTTGTCTTCAAAAACCTTCAGCGTTTTGGCCGGACCGGCAAACAGCGCACGCTTGCCGAAGGACGCGAAGATCGGCGGCAGCACCGCCAGGCTGCCGTCAGCCAGTTTGTCTTCATTGTTGTCGCACAGGTCGCAGGTGGAAAACGTCATGGGTTGATCTCCGTTCATTGCCATTCATTACCGTTTATTGTTTGTGCGGCACATCATACGACAACATGCGGTGCATGCGCTTTTGCTCGAACATGCGCTCGTCGGCGACGCGCAGCAGCGTCTCGATATCCAGGCCGTCTTGCGGAAACAGCGCCATGCCGATCGACGCATCGACGTGGTACTTGTTGCCGTCGCGTCCTTCGATAGGCTGGTTGAGGCAAGTACGAATCTTTTCAGCAATCGACTTGGCGACATTCTCGTCCGATACGCCATGCAAATAGACCACGAACTCGTCGCCGCCAAAGCGCGCCACAGAATCTTCCTTGCGCAAGGCATTCTGCAACTGCGACGCCGCCGAGATCAACACCTTGTCGCCCTCGTCGTGGCCATACTGGTCATTGATCGATTTGAACCTGTCGAGGTCGATGAACAGCAAGGCAAACTGCAGCACCACGGCTTCATTGCCTTTACGGCGGCGGAAGTCGATCTGCGCAATAAAGGAATCGCGATTGAGCACGTTGGTCAGGCGATCGGTGCGCAGGTTGCGTTCCATCTCCTGGAAGCTTTGCGCCAACTGGCCGATCTCGTCGCGGCGCTCGATATTGAGCGAAGGGAAAGGCTCGCCGTTGCCGATGCTCTTGGCCGCCAGCGTCAGCTTGCGGATGTCGCGCAATACCCAGCGCAGGATGGCAAAGCCCAGCACGAAGGTCATGCATACCGCGACCAAACCGAGCAACAGCGTCTGGTACACGCCCCCCGTCACCGAGCCGAGGAAGTCCGAACGGCTCACGGCGCTGACCGCCACCCAATCCAGTCCGGCGACGTCGTGGTGCAGACGGAATGCCAGTTCAGTCTTGGGGCCGTCTGTCTGCAGGGACTGGATTATCAGTTTTTCCGGCGCCAGCTTTTGCTTCTTCATGTACTCCACGAGATCGGCGTAGGCCTGGCGTACCACAGGGGAACTGCTTTGTGCCGCGTTCAGCCGCACAAGATTTTCCCCATTGACCTTGTGGATAGGCTCATGCACCGAAGTCGCAACGAGATCGCCCGACATGTCGATGATGAAGGCAACGCCGTTGCGGGTCAGCGGCAACGTCTGGAGAAACTCGCTTAGCTGGAGCAGGCCGATGCTGCTGGTGGCCACGCCCAGCAAGACATGGTCGGGGGTATAGACCGGCTTGGACAAGCTGATGCCAAGGAATTTAAGACGGAAGTCGGTGAACACCGGTGACCAGGTTTCCTGCTTGCGTTCGATCGCCTGGCGATACCACGGACGGTTGCGCGGTTCGTAGTCCTGGGTCGCAATCAGGGTCGGCTCGGTGCCTGGGCCGCGCAGGTGATAGACGTAGTTCTTGCCTTGCGGATCGCGGGTGCTGTACATGAAGAGGCTCCTCTCTTCCTGCTTCACACCCAGGAAACTGCCGTCGGCGCCGCCGAAATAGACATAGCTGGGTTCATCGAAGAGACTGTTGGCAAGCCACAGACGTTCTTCCAGCGCTGCTTTTTCTTTGGGAAAAGGAATATAAACAGGCTGGCCGCCCTTTTCGGCCGGTGGGATCGGATCCGGCGCCACCACGCGCAGCGTCTCCCGCGCGCCGAGCAACTGGCGGTCGGTCGCCTGCCCCACCCGGTTCATGGTGTCCATCAGTGCATTGCGCGCCAGCACCTCGGTTGCATCATCGCCGGCGCGATATAAAAACCAACCTATCGTCACCGCCAGGCATAACATCAGAAATACAAACGGCAGGATAAACAACCGTTGTAATGAAGATTGATTCAGAATTTCACCCCTTGCCTATGCCACACCACGATCATCCACTACGGATATTTCACGTGCTTTATTGTTTTTTATCTACGATTTAGCATCAATTTCGTGCTTTCCGCACGCATTTGATGAGTTTAATCGTTTACATAAAAAAATTCCCTGCGACCTGAAAAAATACTTGTTTTCTCCAAATATTTCTCCAAGCCAACAGGGAACTAGATAGCATAGTTACAACGAGTTAATCAAGACATTTCAGTTTGCCTCAAACGACAATGCGCCGTCCTTGACGTGCACATGGACCACATCCTTGGGGCCAAACTTGCCTTGGAGGATCAGCTTCGACAACGGGTTCTCGATTTGCTGCTGGATCGCCCGCTTCAGCGGCCGCGCGCCATACACCGGATCGAACCCGGCTTCGGCGATCTTCTGCAATCCGGCGTCGGTAATCACCAGCCCGATATCCATCTTGGCCAGACGATCCTCGAGGATATGCAACTGGATCTTGGCGATCGCGCCGATATTCTTTTCGTCGAGGGCATGGAACACCACGATCTCGTCGACGCGGTTGATGAACTCCGGACGGAAGTGCAGTTTGACTTCCGCCATGACCGCCATCTTCACCAGCGCCGTGTCGCTCTCTTCCATCGCCTGAATCTTGTGCGAACCCAGGTTCGAGGTCATCACGATCACGGTGTTTTTGAAGTCCACCGTACGCCCTTGCCCGTCGGTCATGCGGCCGTCGTCGAGCACTTGCAGCAAGACGTTGAACACGTCCGGATGCGCCTTCTCGATTTCGTCCAGCAAGATCACGCTGTAAGGCTTGCGCCGCACCGCTTCGGTCAGGTAACCGCCCTCTTCATATCCGACGTAACCCGGCGGCGCGCCGATCAGGCGGGCAACCGAATGCTTCTCCATGAATTCGCTCATGTCGATGCGGATCATCGCCTCTTCGGTGTCGAACAGGTAAGACGCCAGCGCCTTGCACAGCTCGGTCTTGCCGACGCCGGTAGGGCCGAGGAACATGAACGAACCGTAAGGCTTGCTCGGATCGCCCAACCCGGCGCGCGAACGGCGGATTGCATCAGATACCGCAACAATCGCCTCGTCCTGGCCGACCACGCGCTGATGCAACACTTCTTCCATGTGCAACAGCTTCTCGCGTTCGCCCTGCATCATGCGCGACACCGGGATACCGGTGGCGCGCGCCACGATTTCGGCGATTTCTTCGGCACCGACCTGGGTGCGCACCAGCCTGGGCTTGCTGCCGGCGCTTGCACCGGCGGCGTCCTGCTTGTTCTGCACTTCCAGCGCCTTTTCCAGTTCGGCCAGCTTGCCGTACTTGAGCTCGGACACTTTCTGCCAATCGCTCTTGCGCGTGGCTTCATCCATTTGCAAGCGAATGCGCTCGATCTCTTCCTTCAGGTGCTGGCTGCCCTGCACGCTGGACTTTTCGGCCTTCCAGACTTCTTCGAGGTCGGCGTATTCGCGTTCGAGCTTGGCAATTTCTTCCTCGATCAGCGTCATACGCTTTTGCGAGGCTTCATCCTTTTCGCGCCTGACGGCTTCGCGCTCGATCTTCAACTGGATCAGGCGACGGTCGAGCTTGTCCATGACTTCCGGTTTGGAGTCGATTTCGATCTTGATCTTGGCCGCCGCTTCGTCGATCAGGTCGATCGCCTTGTCCGGCAGGAAACGGTCCGTGATATAGCGATGCGACAGTTCAGCCGCAGCGACGATGGCCGGGTCGGTGATGTCGACGCCGTGATGCACCTCGTACTTTTCCTGCAAGCCGCGCAGGATGGCGATGGTCGCTTCCACGCTCGGCTCGTCGACGATGATCTTCTGGAAGCGGCGCTCCAGCGCGGCATCCTTTTCGATGTACTTGCGGTATTCGTCCAGCGTGGTGGCGCCGACGCAATGCAGCTCGCCGCGCGCCAGCGCAGGCTTCAGCATATTGCCCGCATCCATCGCGCCTTCGGCCTTGCCGGCGCCGACCATGGTGTGCAACTCATCGATGAAGACGATAGTCTGGCCTTCATCCTGGGCGATCTCCTTGAGGACAGCTTTCAGGCGCTCCTCAAACTCGCCGCGATACTTGGCGCCGGCCAGCAAGGCAGCCATGTCGAGCGACAGCACGCGCTTGGACTTGAGGCTGTCCGGCACTTCGCCGCTGACGATGCGCTGCGCCAGGCCTTCGACGATGGCAGTCTTGCCGACGCCGGGTTCGCCGATCAGCACCGGGTTGTTCTTGCTGCGACGTTGCAGCACCTGGATCGCGCGGCGGATTTCATCGTCGCGGCCGATCACCGGATCAAGCTTGCCGTTGCGGGCGCGCTCGGTCAGGTCCAGGGTGTATTTCTTCAGCGACTCGCGCTGGCCTTCGCCCTGCTGGGAAGACACGCTGGCGCCGCCGCGCACGGTATTGATGGCGGCTTCCAGCGATTTGCGCGAGAGGCCGTTTTCACGCGCGGCGCGGCCGGCGTCGGACTTGTCGTCAACCAGGCCGAGCAGCACCATTTCGCTGGCGATGAACTGGTCGCCATGCTTTTGCGATTCCTTGTCGGCCAGATTCAGCAAGGCCACCAGCTCGCGGCCGATCTGCACCTCGCCGCCGGTGCCCGACACCTTGGGCAGGCGCGTCATGGCGTGATGCAATGCCGATGTCAGTCCGGCGACGTTGACGCCGGCGCGTTGCAACAGCGAGCGGGTGCCGCCGTCGTCCTGCGCCAGCAAGGCCAGCAACAGGTGGACCGGGTCGATGTACTGGTTGTCGTTGCCGACAGCCTGACTCTGGGCATCCGCCAGAGCTTCCTGCAATTTCGTGGTGAGTTTGTCGAGACGCATGTTTCGCTCCAAATTTTGAATAATGATGACATTGGGCCTGACGGACATATTTCAAGGAAACATCCGACGCGGCAAGAGCGTAACGGGGCAAATCCCTTCCGAATTTGATACAGATCAAGCTGGAGCCTGTTCACACGAAATCTTCGCGTGCCGACAGGCCTTGGAACCCATTTCATCGATAAACGTGTAGTTAGCCAAACAGCGCCCGGTACACCGCAAAGCCGGCCACGCACAAAGCGATCGAACCGAGCAGATGCAAACCGGAATGGGCGATCGCCCAGACGTAGTCGCCACGCTGCAGCAGCATCATGGCTTCGGCGGAAAATGTGGAAAATGTGGTCAACCCGCCGAGAAAACCGGTGATCAGGAACAGTCTCCATTCCGGCGGCAGCGCTGGATAGCTTTCAAAGAACGCTACCAGGAAGCCGATCACGAAGCCGCCGCCCCAGTTGGCCGCCAGCGTCCCCAGGGGCAACGCGTTTCCCGCGATGTTCAACCACAAGCTCAGCCCCCAGCGCAACCAGGCGCCCAGCGCCGCCCCCATTCCTACCGCAAGCCATTTCATCGTTTTGGTCCCTGTTTTTTGTCAATGCACGATCATGGCGAAAGAACCGCAATCCGGTCAAGCGCCTGATGATCGTCCTGCAAGGCCTTATTGACGCTTTCGTGCATCCAATCGACCCAGGTGCTGATCTTGGCATCGAGGTACTGGCGCGACGGATACAGCGCGTACACGCCCATCTGCTGCAGACGGTATTGCGGCAGCACCCGCACGATGGTGCCCGCGCGCAAGGCGTCCACCGCCGAATAGATCGGCAGCACGCCGATGCCCATGCCCTCCTTCAGGCTCAGCAGCATGGCTTCGGCGACGTTGACCTGGAAGCTGGACTTGACGGCGACGTTTTCCTTGCCATCCGGCCCCTCCAGGTCCCATTGGTCCAGCGGCGACACCGAACTCACCAGTTGCAGGCAGCGATGGTTGAGCAGGTCGGCGGGCTTGTGCGGCACGCCGTGCTTTTCCAGGTAGAACGGCGAGGCGCACGGGATGCTGTAGATGCTGCCGAGCTGACGGAAGATCAGGCCGGAATCCGGCAACTCGCGCGCCAGCACCAGCGACACGTCGAATCCCTCTTCCAGCAGGTCGGGCACGCGCTGCGCCAGCGTCAGCTCAATGGCGACGTCGGGATAACGCTTCTGGTAATTGGAAATTGCCGGAATCACGTACCGCTGGCCGAAGCTGGTCATGGTGTGGATGCGCAAGCGACCGGACGGCCTCACGTAGGCGTCGCCGGCCTCGGCTTCGGCCTCTTGCACATAAGCCACGATCTGCTCGCAGCGCAGCAAGTAGCGTTCGCCGGCCTCGGTCAGCGCGATACGGCGCGTGGTGCGATTGAGCAGGCGCGTGCGCAAATGACGCTCCAGATCCGCCACCGCGCGCGACACGTGGGCGGTGGTCAGGTCCATTTGTTGCGCGGCCAGCGTAAAACTGCCGGCGTCGACAACGCGCATGAAAATGCGCATGTTTTGCAAGGTATCCATCTGTTTCCTGTCTGAATCCGGCTGTTGCCACCAAGCAATGCGATAAATTGCCCTGCGGTGGTCTTCCGGATAGCGCATTGTTACCTAAATCGGTACGATTATTGTTGCAGTTTCTGAAAAGACCCTTTGTGTTGCCTGTGGTTTTTCTCGAAATACTTACCCAATAGAATGACAAAGGCTAGATATTTGCATTTTTTTGGATAATCCAATGAACACCCTTCCCGACAAACGCCTGCCTGCCGCGCCGCTCCCGGCGCTATGCCTGATGCTATGTCTGATTATTGCGGGATGCGCCGATAATGGCGGCATCAAGCCGCAGGCGACTTTACGGCAATCCGATGCGTTCGACGTCGGCAACGCCATCCGCCAGGTCGGCGCCGAAGCCGGCTGGCCCAAGCGCGCATGGTGGGAGTCTTATGCCGATCCGCAACTCAATCGGCTGGTGGTCGCCGCCGTCGCCGGCAATCCCAACATGGCGATCGCCGCCGCCCGCGTGCGCCAGGCGCAGGCCATGGCCGTCGTCGCGCACGCCGGCGAATTGCCGCAAGCGCAACTGGATGCCGCCGTCGGCCGCAAGGACTGGTCCGACAATGTTTATTACGGCGCCAGCTTCCGCGACAAGCTGACCTGGAACAACACCGCCACGCTCAGCCTGTCCTATAACGTCGACCTGTGGGACCGCAACCGCAACGCCACCGAACGCGCCCAGGATGAAATCCACGCCGTCGCCGCCGACGCCCGCGCCGCCCAGCTCGATCTGGAAAGCAACGTGGTGCGCACCTATGTGCAGTTGTCGCTGCAATATGGCCTGCTGGACAACACCCTGGAAACGCTCAGGCAGGAACAGCAAGTGCTCGACCTGGCGAACCGCCGCTTCAAAGGCGGCATCGGCACCCAGATGGAAATCACCCAGGCCGAAGTGCCGCTGCCGGAAACCCGCCGCCAGATCGAAGCCCTGAACGAAGACATCGCGCTCACGCGCAACCAGTTGGCCGCGCTGCTCGGCCAAGGCCCGGGCGCCGGCGACAGCATCACTCGCCCCGGCATGAAGCTGCAGGCCGGCATCGGCTTGCCCAGCGCCCTGCCGGCCGAACTGATCGGCCGCCGTCCCGACATCAGCGCCGCGCGCTGGCGCGTGGAAGCCGCCGCCAAAGGCATCGCGGTCGCCAAGGCCGCCTTCTATCCGAACATCAACCTGCTGGCCGGCATCGGCCCCACGGCTGCCGGCGGCGGGCTGCTGAGCTTCCTCAGCGCGCCGAACATCGCGACCACCTACGGCCCGGCGATTTCGCTGCCGATCTTCGAAGGCGGCCGCCTGCGCGGCCAGCTCGGCGCCACCACCGCCGGCTACGACCAGGAAGTCGAGCACTACAACCTGCTGCTGAGCCAGGCGCTCAAAAGCATCGCCGACCAGATCGTGACGCTGCAGGCCCTCGAGCGCCAGCAACGGCAAGCCGACCTGTCCGTGGCGGCGGCGCAAAAGAATATCGATATCGCCACGCGCGCCTACCGGCGCGGCCTCGCCAATTACCTGAACGTGCTGACCGCGCAAACGCAATGGCTGCACCAGCAGCAAACGGTGCAGCAACTGCTGGCGCAAAAACTCAGCGCCTACGCCAGCCTGACGGTGGCGCTGGGAGGCGGCCTGGAAACATCCGACGTCGTGAACAATGACGCAGAAAATGCCGTGGCCGCGACCATGACCGCGGCAGGAGCCGCCCCGTGAATACGCCCGCCGCTCCGGCGCAACCGTCGTCCCCTGCACCATCGCTCGGCCGGCAATTGCGCGACGCCGCCGCGGAATGGCGGCAGACCGATTTTCCCAACTGGATTTACGTCTTCAAGATGGTGCTGGCCGGCTTGCTGGCGCTGGGCATCGGCTACGCGCTGGATCTGGAATCGCCGCGCTCCGGCCTGATCACCGTATTCATCGTGATGCAGCCACAAAGCGGCATGATCCTGGCCAAGAGCTTCTACCGCGTGATCGGCACGCTGATCGGTTCGGTCGCCATCGTCGTCTTCGTCGGCCTGTTCGCGCAAACGCCGGAACTGTTCCTGCTCGCCACTGCCGTGTGGATCGGCCTGTGCACGATGGGCTCGGCCTACAACCGCAACTTCCGCTCCTACGGCTTCGTGCTGTCCGGCTATACGGTCGCGCTGATCGGCATCCCGGCCGCGCTCAATCCGGCGCTGACCTTCGATTCGGTGATGACGCGCGTGACCGAGATCACGGTCGGCATCGTATGCGCCGGCGTGGTCAGCGCGCTGGTGTTCCCGCAAGCCAGCGCGCCCGGCCTGGTGCGCATCATCCGCAGTCGCTTCACCGCCTTCGTCGACCTGATCGGCGGCACCTTGGGCGGCACCGCCGACCGCAAGAAACTGGAGGCCGCCAACGCCCGCTTCGTCGGCGACATCATCGGCCTGGAAGCCCTGCGCAGTTCCGCCATCTTCGAAGACCCCGAGGTACGCCTGCGCAGCGGCCGCCTGACGCGCATGAACAGCGAGTTCATGGCCTTGTCGACCCGCGTGCATGCCTTGCATCAACTGATGAACCGGCTGCACGACAGCCGCAACCCCTCTGCGCAACTGGCAATCGATGCGATTTCACCCTACTTCCGCGAAGTGCAGCCGCTGCTCACCCGCAGCGGAGGCGAACCCGTAATGACCGCCGTGGATGCAGCCGACTCCGCGCTCAAGCTGGAAAGCTACAAGCAGGAATTGCCGCGCCGCATACGCGCCACCCGCACCGAACATGCCCCTGCGCTCAATGACGGCGCCCTGCTGGATTTCGACACCGCCGCCGAATTGCTGTATCGCGTGATCGACGAGTTGCACGCCTATACGCTGACCTATGCCTCGCTGGTGCAGCGCCGCCACGAGCGCGAACAATGGGAACACGTCTATGCACCCAAGACCAGCGTTGTCACCGCCGGCATTGCGGGCGCCCGCGCCGCCATCACACTGATCGGCCTGTCGACCTTCTGGCTCCTGAGCGGCTGGCCCAGCGGCGACGTCGCCGCGCTCAATGCGGCAGCCTTCTGCGCCATCACCTCGGCCGCGCCCGACCCCGCCAAGGCCACCCGCACAGTGACGATGGGCGTGGCGGTGGCCGTGGTCCTGGGCTATTTCTATACCTTCCAGGTGGTGCCGCGGCTGGACGGATTCTGGATGCTGGCCGCAGCGCTGGCGCCGGTGCTGATGATGGCCGTGCTGCTGACCACCAAACCGGCGCTGGCCGGCTACGGGATGGGCATCTGCATCTTCTTCCCGTTCCTGGCGGTGCCGGACAACCTCGCCCACTTCAACGCCGCCGGCTATCTGAACGAAGCGGTCGCGCTGATGCTCTCGCTGATCGTGACCACGGCCGCCTTCATGGTGCTCCTGCCGCCGACCACCGACTGGACCGTGCGGCATCTGGAAAAACAATTGCGCAAGCAAGTCGTACAAGCCTGCTTCGGCAAGCTCGCGCATCTGGCGCTGCAATTTGAAAGCGGCACACGCGACCTGATGCACCAGATCACCATGCTCACCGGCAGCCGCCCGGCATTGCGCAAGAACGCCTTCGGCTGGATGTTCGCCACGCTGGAAATCGGTCATGCCGTCATCGAGCTGCGCACCGAGCTGCACGGCATCCGCAGCAGCAAAGCCGAGCTGTTGCCGCCGGGCGCCTATGCCGCCCTGGACCGTTTGCGCGCAACGCTGCCAGCGCTATTCGAGCGCCCCACCCCGGCCACGCTGGCGGCAGTGCTGGAAGCCAACGACCGCACCATCGCCGAGGTGCAACAAGCTATCGGCCCGCATTACCGCGAACGCAATGAACGCCACCGTTTGCAACGCACGCTGAGCTACCTGCATTTCATCCGCACGGCGCTGCTGGACCCGCAATCGCCGCTGCAACCATTGCAACCTGCGCCTCGGAAAGGCGACGCCAACCTGTCCTCGGGAACTTCTCATGCCGCGTGAAATTTCATTCTTCGACGCCTACGTGCCGACGCTGCTGCTGGCCGTGCTGATTGCCGGCGCCATTGCGCTGGTCGCCGACCGCATCCTGGTGCGGCTCAACCTGTACGACCTGGTCTGGCATCCGGCGCTGTTCCGCGTCAGCCTCTTCACCTGCATCGCGGCGCTGCTGGGCCTGGCGATCTACAGCTAACACCTACAGAAATCATCGGGAGTCATCCATCATGTCGGTCAAATCGATTTTTCGTTTCATCATCACGGCGCTGATTTTCCTCGCCGCGATCTTCCTCGCGTGGAGCCTGTGGCAGCACTACATGGTGTCGCCCTGGACGCGCGACGGCCGCGTACGCGCCGACGTCGTCAACCTCGCGCCGGACGTGGCCGGCCAGGTGGTCGACCTACCGGTGCGCGACAACCAGTTGGTGCACAAGGGCGACCTGCTGATGCAGATCGACCCGTCGCGTTACCAGCTCGCCTTGCAGCAAGCCGACGCCGCCGTACTGGCGCGCAAGGCCGATCTCGACATGCGCCGCGCCCAGGCGCGCCGTCGCGCCGACATGGACGATCTGGTCGTCTCGCGGGAAACCCGCGAAGACGCCGGCAGCGTGGTCGCCGCCGCCGATGCACAGTATCAGGTCGCCATCGCGCAGCGCAATGCCGCCAGGCTCAACCTCGACCGCACCAGGATTTATGCGCCGGTGGACGGCTACATCACCAACCTGAACGTGCGCCGCGGCGACTACGCCAGCGCAGGCGCGGCCAAGATCGCCATCATCGACAGTCATTCGTTCTGGGTATACGGGTATTTTGAAGAGACCAAACTGCCCTACGTCAGCGTCGGCGACAAGGCAAAAATCCAGTTGATCAACGGCGCCACGCTGAGCGGCCATGTCGACAGCATCTCGCGCGGCATCTACGATCGCGACAATCCGCAAAGCCGCGAACTGCTGGCCGACGTCAATCCGACCTTCAACTGGGTGCGCCTGGCGCAACGCATCCCCGTGCGGATCCAGATCGACGAAGTGCCGAAAGACGTGTTGCTGGCGGCGGGACTGACCTGCACCGTAACGCTCGAGCCTGCCAAGCGGCAGAAATAAATCAGATGAACAATTGAATCACCAGCCACACATTCGCCGCGCTGATGCCGAGGAACAAGATCCACACCAGCGCGGCCGTCCACATCTGGTTGACGAAGTCGCCCATCAAGTCGCGCCGGCTGGTCAGCCTGATCAGCGGATACATCGCAAACGGCAATTGCAGGCTCAGCACCACCTGACTGAGCACCAGCAAGCGTCCGACCGAATGCTCCCCCAGCGTCAGCACGCCGATCAGCGCCGGGATCAGCGCCAGTCCGCGCGTGATCAGGCGACGCTGCCAGCACGGGATTTTCAGTTTCAGGAAACCTTCCATGATGACCTGGCCGGCAATCGTGCCGGTGAAGGTCGAACTCTGCCCCGCCGCGAACAGGCCGATGCCGAACAGGATCGCCGCCAGCGACGTGCCGGTGATCGGATCGAGCAAGTGATAGGCAACGTCGAGGTCAACCACATCGGTGCGGCCGCTGCGATGGAACGCCGAAGCGGCAAGGATCAGAATCGACGCGTTGATCGCCATCGCAATCAACAGCGAAACCGTGGTGTCGATGCGCGTATAACGAATCGCCTCCAGCAAGCTGGCGCGGTCGCGCCCGACCGCGCGCGTCTGCACGATGGACGAATGCAGGTACAGGTTATGCGGCATCACGGTCGCACCCAATACGCCGATGGCGAGGTACAGCGGCTCACGGCTGGACAGCGCCGCCAGCGACGGCACGAAACCCTGCAGCACGGCATGCCAGTCGGCCTTGACGAAAGCCAGTTGCGCAAACAGGCACGCCGCAATCGTCACCACCAATCCGAGGATGATCGCCTCGACCTGCCGGAATCCCCGGCCTTGCAGGCCCAGCACAATCACGGTGTCGAGCGCCGTGAGCAGTACGCCGACCGGCAGCGACACCCCCAGCAGCAATTTGAACGCCAACGCGCAACCCAGCACCTCCGCCAGGTCGCAGGCAATGATGGAGAGTTCCGCGAATGCCCACATGCCCTTGCCGACCAACGGCGGATAATTCTCGCGTGAATGGATCGCAAGGTCCTTGCCGGTGACGATGCCCAGGCGCGCGCACAGGCATTGCAGCACGATCGCCGCCAGGCTCGACAGCATCACGACGAACAGCAACCGGTAGCCGAACTGCGACCCGGCCTGGACCGACGTCGCCCAATTGCCGGGATCCATGTAGCCGATGGAAATCAACAGACCGGGCCCGACATAGACCTTGAGCTTTTGCCAGACGGTGGCATGCGGCGGCACCGCGACGCTGCCGGAGACTTCGGAGGGACAAAAGGGAGCTGTGGCGGTAGTCGGCAGGTGAAACATGTTTTATTTTTTAATCGGTGGTGTCTGGATCGGCACAATGCAAGGCACGCCCCCTGGCGTCGCCGGGATGACGATCGAATTTGATGCAAAATGCGATGCCAAACCGGTTTTGCAAACGGATTCTACCGTGCAGTGTAGCGAATTCCTGAGGAAGGTCAGCGATTTTATATAGAACTCATTTCATAAGCAGGCATGAGATGAGTTCTAATTCCCTGCTTGCCTCGTGAAATGATTCTCCGATACGGAAACGACTATCCCTCCCGCAACTCCAGCGAACTTTCTCGCACCTCAATCTTCACAGGGTCGATTTTCTTCCACTGCTTCTTCGGCAGCACCAGCTTCCATTGCGAGGTTCCATTCGTATCGCGAAAGAAGGCCACGACGCCCACGTATTCCGCCTCGCTGTTCATGGGTTCGCTAATGCTGGCATGCGAGTCCGGGCGCAGCACAATGTCTTTGGTTGCCAGCAAATCCGGCTTCAAGGCTTCGATGTCATTGCGTTGTAGTTGCGCATAGTCCAGTTTTTCGAAATTCTTTGCGGTCTTCAATTGATAGACCCGCACCACCGTCGACAATGAACGTCCGCCGCTGTTCGGGTTCAACGACGAACGCGCAAGCAGATCGATATTCATCGTCTTGATTTGCGTCGTGAACGCCCATTTCGCCGCATCCACTGCGCCGTCTTTGGTCGCCTGAACGACGCCGCAGCCGGCAATGCCCAGGAGCACGCACATCGCCGCACCGAGTCGAAATTGATTCTTCATGAGTTGATTCCTTTCACCATTTGTCGATTGCATTCAATGTACCGTCCCTGATCCGTCATAGATGCCGAGCTGAACGCGCACGACACTGTCTTTTTTCCCGGCGAGCGAAACGGCAGGCAATCTGCTCGAATACCCCAGCCGCACTTCGGCCGAATTCAAGACCGGCGCGGGCATCAGTTCCGGCCTGACCTCCATGTGCAGATGCGCCTGCGCCTCATAACCGAGGTAAAACTGCAGCAAGGCCATCACTTCCTTGTGCTGCGCCTGGCCCGGCATCAAGCCAAGCACCGACTCCCGCGACTGCGGCCGCAGCACCACCCGGATGGCATTGGCGCGATCGTGAAAGCCGCGCCCCAGGACGCAGTTTTTTCCCAGCGGCATGCGCTCAAAGTCGGTCAATGCTATCCATACCGGATGAAACTCCCGCACCTCAATCTGGGCATCCGGCACCGCATGCTGCAAGACCCCCGTCAAACCTTCGGCAGTGCGCGTTTTTTGTCCGGCCAGGCCCAGCATCGACAGCAGCTTTCGTGTGCCGACGTGTTGTCGCGTGCCGGCGGCGTCGCCAATCCCCAGCCCGGCAAAACTGAGCAAATAGCGCGAGACGTCGTCTTGCCCATTGGACCTGAATCCGGCCGGATACCGATACTTGCGCCATACCCGATAAAACTGCGTGACGATACGATGGTGAAACAGATCCAGAAACGCCGCCAGCGGCTCGGCGCCGTCGCGGTTCTGGGCAATCTCATCGATGAAGTACGAGGGCATGCGCGCATCCACCCCATACAAACCTAAAAAGGTGGTGCGCACCACAGGAGGCGCTACCGGATCATCGGGATCCAACTCGATCGCATCAATCTCCCGGTTCGGAAATCCCAACCGTCTACGTGAACAAAAACGCACCGGCTCATAGGACGGCGAATCGCGGCTGCCCAAGGCCGACAGGCCCGGCGCAGCCAGTTCGAGCAATTCGCAGAACCGGAAAAAACTCATCTGCGGCGCATGCTCCAGCAAAGCCGGCAGCAAAGGCCGGTCGGTCTTGCCGAGAACGGTTTGTGTCGACGTCGGATAGGGAGCATTCAAAACGGTGCTCCTTCGCCCTTGGTATCGCCCCAGGCGATGCGTCGTCCGCCAGGTTGCGCGACAATCACCAAGCGGGTGTACAAATTCAGCGTGGCGTACAGCGACAGGAAGCGGTTCAACATCTCGCCGAACAATTCAATATCTCCCTCGCCCGCAAACTGGTTGCCGTCCAGGGTGATTTCAATTTCCACGCCACGCAGCAAACCGCCTTTGACCAGCTTTTGCAGGGGACGGTGCCGCACATCGGTAATGGCATCGATGCGGCGTTTATTCATCTCCCCGTCCGTCCAGTCATACAGCGCCAGACTGCCGCGCAATATTTCGGCATCGAGCAAAGACAGATAATTGGGCGCCAGATGCGACAGCACGCGCCAGTGAAACCGGTCGCCGGTAGGCGGATACACCGGCAAGGTCGGTGCGGTCAGGTTGCGCACCGCGCTCACATTGGCGAAGCCGCTGCGCATGCGGCGAATGCCCGCTTCCCGTAATCCTTTTCGGGGAAGCATGCCATTGGTGCCGGTCACCGACAGCGACAGAATTTCCTGCGCCAGGCGATCCTGTTGTTCCCAGATATGTCCGCCCAACACCAACCAGGCATCCATGTTTCCTGACGGACCGCGCCGCATGCGGGTATGGAAATAGCGCTCCGGCATATCGTGGCGCAGCATGCCGCCGCGATGCCGGAACGCGGCAAACGGTGCATATTCGAAACGCTCGCCCGATGCCACCTCAAAGCCGCGTACCGATTCCACCGCATAGACCTCGACGTGCTCGCCGTGATGCGCCATGGCATGCACGCGATACTCCGATTCCAGATGCGTGGCGTTGATCGGATCGGCCTCCAGTTCAAACAGATTCACAATCGGCGTGCAATACAAGCGTACGTTCTCTGCGCTGAACCGCATATCGTCCGGATACGATTTCTCCAGCACGACTTCCACATCGAAGTACGGCGCATTCAGCGCGATGGCGCGCATATCCAGTCCGAGCAGATCGACGAACATGAATTTTTCGGGGAAGGTGAAATATTCCAGCAAAAGCTGATAGCCGCCAAACGCATTGTCCGCCTTCGGCCATAGCCGCTGGTCGGCGGCAAAGCCGGCCGCTTCCAGACGCAGGCCCGGCATGGCTTGCGGCATCCCGGGCGCATGCGCGGGATGCCCCGGCACGCGCACTTGCATAGCCAGCGGCGGCGCCGTCAATGCCTTATACAGCGCCAGCGCCACCGGACGATCGGCGTTCAGATACAGCCGCAGGCGCGGCACGGTCAGCAACTCGCGCTGCGCTTGCCCCTGCACCGCCAGGCGCAGGCGTATCACCGAACGACCGTCTTCCCGCGTGAGCGGCGCCGCCTCGATCAGCTTCAAGGGATATAGATCGACCTCCTGGGTGGTGCGATAGATGCACTCCACGCCGTCCTCGCCAATGGGATCGGAGACCGCTTCCAAACCGGCCTGCAGCGTTTCATGCCGTTGCAGGACCTTGTATTCCGGCGAGATCTCCAGAATCGACAGGGAGGGAATCATGCGCAGGTAATGCGGCCACAGCATGCTGACCAGTCCCTCAGTCAGTTCCGGCAACTCATCGTCGAGCTTGTGGCGCAGGCGGCCCATTAAAAAGGCAAAACCTTCAAACAGGCGTTCAACATGCGGGTCGCGCTCGCCGACGCGGTCGATATTGAGCATGCGCGCCCGGTCGGGGTGAGCCTGTGCAAACTCCTTGCCGGCTTCGCGCAGGTAGCGCATCTCTGCTTCGTAATAGCGCAGGATGTCGTGGTCTTTGGTGGGTGTGGTCATCAAAATATCCTTCAAGTCATGCAAGACCTACAGCGCGCGCCGGGTCCAGCGCGGTCAATTCGCCCAACAAGCTGTCCATACGTCGCGCGACGGCGACTTTGTCGGCATCTTTGCGGTTCATCCGCAGGGTGAGCAGGCGCAGCAAGTGCTGCTTGACCTCAAAGGCCAGACCCGGCTCCCAGGCGCCCAAGGTGTAACGCCGGGCGCTGTCGTCGGCCACGGTCAGCAGATGCAACGCCGTGTCTTGCCGCTCGGCGCGTTCGGCCACACGCGCCATCACCAGTTGCCGGATGAAACTATCGCGCTCGCCCTTTTGCGCGGGCAAACCTTGCAGCCAGGCCAAGGCCGCTTCCAGCCCTTGCCGTTGCAGCACATCGAAGGCTTGCGCTTCCGTCTCGGCCCAGTCGGTATGGCTGGCGGCGATGACGACGGGGGCGACGGTATCGCCGCGTTCGATATCGCGGACGGTGGCGTAGCGGGTAATCCATTCCAGCGTGACGTCTTCCGCAAAAGGTGTGCCGTCGGTGAAGGACAAACGTTCCACGCCGGGCAGCCGCTCCAGCATCAGCGCGCAATCGGTGGCGGCCAGGTCGCGCGCCTGTGCGTAATCTCCGCCGCCGTGTTCTTGCGCGGTATGGGCGTAGTACTGCAAATCCAGCCAGAAGTGATTCGCACCTTCAGCAAAGGCTTGCTCCACGCGGTCGAGCAACTCCGGCCATTGCTTTTGCAGCAGCAGGCGTTTCAACTGGGCGCGCAGTTCGGTGCGCGGCGCCACTAACCGGCTCTTGCCGCTGATGTCATGCGGCGGCACATCGATCAGGGTGTCCCAGCGCACGCAGCGCAGGAGGCGATAAGCTGCCAGATAGCCGTGCGGCTGCTCGCGCAGGAACAAGGCCATCTGCCGGGCGCGCTCCAGGAGATCGCGGCTGGAACTGACCTCGCCGGTCGCGGGCAAGATCGCGGCATTGACGCCGGGAGCGCTCGGCGCCGATACGGCAGACAGCGTGGATTCGATGACCTGTGCGTGTTCAATACAGGATTCAAAGCGACGGTACAGGCCGTCGAGTTCCGGTCGCGCCGCTTCCGGCCATGATGCGGTGCGTTCGGTGATCAAGGCCAGTGCCGACAGGCTGCGCTCCAGCAGCACGCCTTCCAGGCCCTGCACGCGTTCGAGACGATTGGCGAAGGTGGCGCCGGTCAGCCACTCCAGTGCCACTTTGCGGCTTTCGGCGCGTTGCGGCAGCAGTTGCTCGCCGAAGCGATCTATCAGCGCCGAGAGCAGTTCCAACCCTGAGGCCAATCCTTCCGCGCCCTCCTGACGCAGCCGACCGTAGACGTAGTACACGGCGGGACGCACATCCTTGGCGCTGTGCTTTAACAGGCGCTCGGCGCCGTTGACGATCAGGACGTCGTCGATGTCGGAGAGTTTGGCGACTTCGTCCTTGATGGCTAAAAAATCGTCGTCATAGGCCAGATCACCGCCCGCAGGCGAGTCCGCGCTGATCGGCTGCAACCAGTCGTCCCAGCGCGCCTGCGTGGAGCGCGCCAGATCGGTCGGGGTACGACTGCCGAACAAGGCATTGAGCAATTTGGTCATCATGATGGTTGCCTTTTAACGATCGCGCCGCGCGACGCCGCAACAAAAATCCGCGCCGGCAATACAAAGCCGCGCAAGCCCAGCATTTCCAGCGGTCCCCGCCCTGCTTCGGTGCGCATCACATACGACAAGGGATACACCAGCTCAGGAGAGGCCGGCGCCATGGCTGCGCGCGGCATCAGGTTGTCCGGATCGGGTTGGGGGGCGATGCTGGTTGCCGGTGCGCCGACGTCCGGTATTGCCTGCCAGGTCAGTTGATAAGTGGCACTGTCGATGGGTTCGACATGGGCACGCTCCAGCATGCGCAGCAAGGCCCAGCGGCCGCTGAATTCATAATGCTTGTTGGTCCCGGCCTGGTCGGTCTGCCATTGCAGGCGCGTGCCGACGTCCTGCGTCTGGTTCACCGGCCAGACCATGCTTTGCCAGGTTTCATGCCCATTGCGGTAGCGCAGCTTCTGGGCATCGATGGTCAGCGTGCTGTCCTCAATGCCCGGAGCGGGTATCGGTTTGAGTTCAAAGCGATATTGCGGCTCGCCTTGCACCAACACACGTGCACCGATGCGTTGCAGCGTATTGACCGCCGTCAGGAAAGCCGGATCGAAGTTGAGCCGGCTGCCGGCATGCGGCACCCATTGATCGCCTTGCAACTCCAGCACGCCGGCCAGTTGCGATTGCAAGAAGGCTGCAATCAAACCGTTTTGCGGTCTCAGGAATCGGGCCAGTTCCGGCAGGGAAGCATCGTTGTCGGTCTGGGCAAAGGGATAACGGCCGCTGAAAGCTTTGCTCCAGGCGGCGGCAATATGGTTGCTCCAGGCCTCGTTCAGGCCGGCTTGCGCCGGTTGCAATACCGTCTGCGCGGCTTGCGCGACCGGTCGCACGAACAGCGCATCGCCCATGTTCGCCCATTGTTCGCCGAGGCTGGCGGCGACCAGTTGCGAGTAGGCTTGCGTGTCGGCCAGTTCGGAGCCTTTGCCCTGGAACAGCGACAAAGCCAGTTGTCTGGCTTGCGCTTCGGCGTCCGGACTGCCGTTGATCTGCTGCAATCGCAGACGCAAGGCGCTGATGCGGTCCAGGTAGCGTTGCATGCTCAGGTCGTTGCCGTTTTGCGCGGCGGCGTTGGTGCTGCCGGCGCCGGTACTGCCGTCGACGTTGCCGATCAGGCGCAAGACGGGTCCAAAGGCGCTGCCGAGCGGGCCGGCCGGGTCGCTCTGTTGGGCTGGCGGGAGAGTCGCCTTGGTTGAGGTGAGAAGGTTTTGCGCTTTGGCGACCAGCGTGTCGGACAGGGAGGCTTGCCGCACACCGGCAGAGCCCTGGTATTGCAAGGATTTCATCAGGGCGACGACCGGCGACTGGCGCGCGTCGGCCATCAATTTCAATTGTTCAATGGCCGCCGGCATGGTCGGCGCCGCTTCCCATTGCACGTTGTTCATGAAGATCTGCCATTGCTCGGCGTACTCGGCAAAGTACTGAGCGGTCAAGGCGGCCTGCAATGATTCTGCTGACTGCGCGGGCGACTGCGCCGACGATTGCGTTGCGGTCTGCTGCACCTGTCCGGTCAACACCCAGTCGCTGGCGATGGTATTGCGTTTGGCGGCCTCGGCAATGGCCGGGGCGATGGCGCCTTCATAGGCCTGGCGGGTGAAGACGCCGGACACAATCGCATTGTTGCGAATCAAGCCGCGCGGGTCGGTACCGACGGTCAGCGAGGCCAGCGTCTGGTCGGGGTATTTGTCGGCAGCAGCGGCGACGATGTTGCGATAGAGCGTGCTGTCGGCATGTTCCACGCCGATGGCGGCCAGCAAGGTCTGGCGGGCGGCTTGCACCAGACCGGCGCTGGGGATGATGCGCCAGTCGGGGTGCGCGGCCAGATGACTGCCATAGAAGGACAACAGGCGTTCGGCCAGATCGCTCTGCTCCCCTGGCGGGAGTCTGGTGTCGAGTTGCCAGCGGCGTATCAGTTGCGGGGTCAGGAAGGCCGTGTCGCTGCGTTGCGGCTCCGCCAGCATCAGGTAACTTTTAAGGGACTGATGACCGTCCAGCGCAAAACGGCCGGCCTGTTGATCGAGTTGATCGCTGCGCAGTTGTCCGGCAAATTCGTCGTCGATTTGCAAAACAAGATCAATCGGCTTGTTCAAGAAAACGTCTCTTACAAAAACACTGCATTTCACCAACCCATCCTCGTGACAGGAGGACGAGCCGCCCTGGTCTACGAAACGCTCGGCAATGACGAAGAGAAATTTCGTCTGAAGACAGACTTGTTCATCTATAAATCGAAGGAAAAGAAGAGTTATTTCTCCCCGAATCCTTACGTCAAAGTCGATTGCCAGGATGCCTCGCCGGAGCCACTGTCCCGGGATCAGTGGGCAAAGGACGATTATCGGCTGGTCAAAACGCAACTGGATTCGATGCTGGCCGAATGCGAAAAGAAAGTACTAGCCAATCTGCCGGAATTGCTCAAATCATGAAGCGCGTTGAGAAACGCTGTCACGTTTTTCGATCAATCATGGATATCCGCATCCCGGAGAACGTCCGGCTGTGACTCGGCAACCGCTGGAATTACTCCGCTTTTATTCACTTTTCTAGCTTAATCATGACCCAACGCGACCTCTCCCCCTTCCTGCGCCGTCTCAACAACCATTGCGCACAAGCCTTGTCCGACGCCGCCAGCCTGTGCGAGACGCGGGCGCACCGCGATATCGACATCGAACATTGGCTGATCAAACTGCTGGAGTTGGGCGACGGCGATCTGGTGGCAATTGTGCGCCGTTATGAACTGGATATGGACACGATCTGGAACGGACTGCTGTCGGCCATCGACCGCTTGCCGCATACCCTGCGCGGCAGGCCGGGGCTGTCGCCGCGACTGGGGCAGCTATTGCAGGCGGCGTGGGTGCGCGCCTCGCTGGAAGAATCGTCCTGCATCATCCGCTCCTCACATTTGCTGGCAGCCTTGGTGCAGACGCCGCATCTGTTGCACGCGCCTGATGCATGGCCGCTGCTGTCGGTGTCGGCGGCGCAGATCGAGCGCTTGTTGCCGGAACTGGATCGGGTGTCGGTGGAGGCGTCAGGCGGTGGCGCTACCGGTGCGACGCCGGCGGCAACAGCGACGGTCCAGACCGACGACGATGTATCGGCAACGGCGCCAATATCGCGCCCTGCTCTGCCGGGACAAGCCGATACCTCGGCCTTGCAACGCTTTACCATCGATATCACGCAAAAGGCGCGCGACGGCAAGATCGATCCGGTATTCGGCCGTGATGTGGAAATTCGTCAAATGGTCGATATCCTGGCCCGGCGTCGGAAGAACAACCCGATTCTTGTCGGTGAACCGGGTGTGGGGAAAACCGCGCTGGTGGAAGGACTGGCCTTGAAGATCGCTGAAGGCGATGTGCCGGAGGTAATTCGCAATGTCTGTTTGCTGACCTTGGACCTGGGTCTCTTGCAGGCCGGCGCCGGGGTCAAGGGGGAGTTCGAGCAGCGCCTTAAAAATGTGATTGAAGCCGTGCAGCAATCGCCCCGGCCGATCTTGCTGTTTATCGATGAAGCGCACACATTGATCGGCGCCGGCAATACCGCCGGAGGCGCGGACGCGGCCAATTTATTGAAACCGGCATTGGCGCGCGGCGAGTTGCGCACCATTGCGGCAACGACGTGGTCGGAATACAAGCAGTACTTTGAGCGCGATGCTGCACTGGAGCGTCGTTTCCAGATGGTGAAGGTGGATGAGCCGGACGATGAAGCGGCTTGCCTGATGCTGCGCGGCCTGAAAGAACGCTATGCGGCGCATCACCGTGTGCATATTACCGATGCCGCCGTGAGCGCGGCGGTGCGTCTGTCGCGCCGGTATCTGACCGGACGCCAGTTGCCGGACAAGGCGGTCGATTTGCTCGATACGGCGGCCGCACGGGTCAGGATTAGCGGTGAAGCCACTCCGATAGCGATCGCGGCCTTGAGCGCCGAACGTGCAGCATTGGAGGTGGAACGCGCAGCCTTGCTTGCCGACCATGGCGCGACTTCGCTCGATGTCGCGGAATCCTTGGCGCGTATCGATGCGCGCCTCGTCGCGTTGGCGGTGGAACTGACAGCGTTGGGGCATGCCTTTGCCGTACAAAAAGAAGCCGCCGCCCACTTGGCGACATTGCGTGAACAATGGCGAGCCGCTGAAGAAGCATCTGTCCGCAACGATCTGCATGCTGCCATCAAGACAGCGCATGCAGCCTTACCCAAGGACGATACCGCCTTGGTCCATGCCGAGGTGGATGAGGCCGCCGTCGCCCGCGTGATTGCCGACTGGACCGGTGTGCCGGTGGGTAACCTGCTGTCGGACGAATTGACGACGCTGCTGGATCTGGAGACGCAACTGGGCCGTATGGTGGTCGGACAGGATGAGGCGCTGGAGGCGCTGGGCAAGCGACTGCGCGCGGCAAAAACCGGTCTGACCTCGGAGGAGGCGCCGCTGGGCGTGTTTTTGCTGGTCGGCCCTAGCGGCGTTGGCAAGACGGAGACGGCGTGCACCCTGGCGGATGTGATGTTTGGCGGCGAACGGTCATTGATCACGATCAATTTGTCCGAATATCAAGAAGCGCACACGGTGTCGCAATTAAAGGGTTCTCCGCCTGGCTATGTCGGCTACGGCCAGGGCGGCATGCTGACCGAGGCGGTGCGTCAGCGGCCGTATAGCGTGATCCTGCTTGATGAGGTGGAAAAGGCGCATCGCGATGTGGTGAACCTGTTTTATCAGGTATTCGATCGCGGTTACATGCGCGACGGCGAAGGACGGGTCATCGATTTCCGCAATACGGTGATCCTGATGACTTCCAACCTGGGCAGCGATCAGATCATGGCGGTCAACGATCAGTTTGCGCAACAGGCGGCTGAGTCCGGAGAAGACAGCAGCAACGGGAATCCCGCCGACGAGGTCCCCAACGCCAGCCTCATGGAAGCAATCCGTCCGCTATTGGTGGAACACTTTCAGCCTGCTTTGCTGGCGCGCTTCCAGACCATCGTTTACCGTCCCCTATCGGCCGCCGCGATGATGCGCATCGTGCAGATGAAGTTGGACAAGGTCGCAGAGCGCATCAGCCGCAAGTTTTCTCTGCCCCTGCACTGCGACGAAGGCTTGATCGCCGAACTGGCCCGCGCCTGTCAGTTGCCGGATTCGGGTGCTCGCAATATCGACAGCTTGCTCGATCAACAAATTCTGCCGGTCTTGTCGCGTCAATTGCTGCTGCGCATGAGGCAGCAAGGCAAACCTTCCGCAATCCGGTTGTCCTATTCGGAAGATGCCGGCATTGAGGTGATGTTCGATGCCGCTGGCGTGAATGTGCCGGAGGAAGCATCGTGACGCGCGGCGGGCCGGGGTTATTCGACATGCTGACCGGACATTTTGCGAATGGAATGGCTATTGATGAAGTCGACAGCGCGACGCAAACGTTCTTGTCGGTGCAAGACAATATCCAGCGCATCCTGAACAGCCGGCGCGGGGCGCTGGCACATATGCCCGACTATGGCCTGGGCGATCTGTCGACCATTTATCGCCATCTGCCCGCGTCGGCGCACACCTTGAAGCGCGAAATCGAGACCACTTTGCTTGCCTATGAGCCGCGTTTATCGTCGATCGATCTCGCCATCGACGCCACCGAACCCGGCATGCTGCTCAGCTTTACGATGAGCTGTCGTTTGCGTCAAGCCGGGCTGGTGCGTTTTGGCACCCATTTCACCCCTGATGGGCAGACGCGCATCAAGTTATTAAGATCGGAGCAAGAGCGTGGTTGATATTTCCTTACGCGGTATTTACAGGGGCAAACACTCCCGAAGCTTCACTTGGCTCACCGTTTTATTGATTATTTTGTCGCTGGTCGCTGCGATACGTCTGTTTAACTGGCTGCATGCCGATACCGCTCATCCCGCGGTGTTTATCCCCGCCGGTCAAGAGGCCCAGCAACTCAATGTGCAAATGTCTTCTCTGGACGATGCCGCCGGCAGCTATCGCATTGATGACGTGGTGCAAGGACGAATGGGTGCATTTAAACCTATGCCGACAGGAAATCTGGGCTATCGCTATCCTCATAAAGCCCTTTGGATCAGGTTCGTAGTCGATACGCAAAACTATCCTGATCCCTACTGGTTTCTGCTGGAACGCTGGGAGCACGTGGGCAAGCTGACGCTGTTTCATCCTTCGGACGGCAGATATCAGGCCCAATCCTTGACGGAAGAAGTGCCGGCCAGCGCGCGTCCCTTCAACGTGCATCAGTACCTGTTCAAAGTGCCGAATTCAAGCGGCCCCACCACGTATTACATGCGTTACGAACCGAATGGACATACCCTCAATATCAGCCTGACGTGGGCTGGCATGAAAGGTTTGGTCGAGCATATCCATGATGCCGAATTGTGGCTTGGCCTGTTTTTTGGCGGCATGATCATCATGTGGTTCTATAACTTGATGCTGCTTCTGTATTTGCGTGACCGCGCCTATTTTTATTACATCTATTATCTGGGCGGTTTCATCTTCACCTTCGCCTATATGAACGGATTTCCGCCGCTGTTCATGAAAATGGGCTGGTGGCAGGAACGCTTGTTTGCTCTAGCGGGCTATGCAGCCATGCATGGCGTGATTCTGTTTGCCCGCCACTTTTTGCTGTTAAAAGATGCCACGCCTCGCCTGGACAAGACACTCAAAATCTACCAATGGCTTGTCGTGGCCAGCATGCTGGCAATTTTTATCTTGCAACAGATCAATCCATACCACATCCTGAATTATCTGATCTTCCCGCTGGTGCCGCTGTTGATTGCCGCCGGCGTCATACGCTGGCATCAGAGGTACGCGCCTGCCGGTTTGTATTGCCTGGGCTGGGTGGCGTTTGCGATCTCGCTGGCACTGATCGGTTTCAAATTCATCGGTCTGTTGCCTGCCAATTTTGTGACGAATTACGCCATCCAATTATCCTCGGCTTGGGAGACGGTGATTTTTGCCTTCGCGCTCGCCTACCGGATCAAGCTGACCGAAGCCGAAAGCAAGGAACAATCGATACGGTTTGTCAGAGAACTGGAAGCCGCCTATGAAAAAGAAAAAGAAGCCGTCAAGGAGAAAACTGTCTTCATTGCCGCTGTCAGTCATGAATTGCGTAATCCGTTGCAATCCCTGAGCGTGGCAGTGTCAGTGCTGAACGTTCTGGACAAATCGCCGGAAGTGGAGAAATTCATTGGACAGGCGGAACGTGCGGCCGCGCAAATTACCGCGCAGATGCAGGACATTGCCGATTACTCGCGCCTGGAAGCCGGCGTGCTGTCGGCGCGCAAAACCAGTTTTGTCCTGGGGGAATTGCTGGATGGCGTGATCGACGATTTCATACAACAAGCCGTCGATAAGCAAGTGGTGCTGACTCTGCGCAATCCCAATAGTACGTTGACGTTGACGGCAGATCACGATCGATTGCGCCAGATACTGAACAATCTGGTATCGAATGCCGTGAAATTTACCGATCAGGGAAGTATTACCGTCTCGGAATGGATCGAACAAGGTCCGTCCGGAATATCGCATCTCAATCTTTCCGTCAGCGATACCGGACCTGGCATCGCACAGGATGATCTACCACGACTTTTTAAAGCATTTTCGCAATTGAATTCGCCCAAGAAGAAACTGGGAACAGGCTTGGGCCTGGCTATCGTCAAGCGCATCGTGATGTTGTTGCAAGGATCCATTGATGTACAAAGCGAAATCGGTTCAGGAACCCGCATAACGGTTCGCGTTCCAATCGAACAGATATAGAGCGTGAAGCGAATTCATATAGAAATTTTTCGATGTATTTACTACATTTTTATTCGCTTGATACATCGATTGCCATGCCCTATATCATTTGCATATGTTAATTATTTTCGATGCTGAAATACATGATCCCGAAAAAGCAAACCTACGTCGTTACACACGATCCCTATACTGCCTATATTCGAGAGGTTCTTGCCCAGCGCGGCGTACTGCGTCATAAACAAGCCAGAATCGTCGCCGATATCGTCGGGTTGGAATTGGTCTCCGTCCAGCAAAAATTCTCGGGGCTCCGCGGATGGACACGCAGCCAGCTTTCTCTGCTGGAACAACATTTTGGTCGACCGGGTTCGCCTGTGCCTCAGGCAAGCAATGACTCGCACAAGACAGATGGCAACGCCTCCCAATGGAATGCGATTCTTAAACTGAGCAATATCCCGCAACGGTGCATCCTCCAGGCAGGAGCTCCTTTGTCAAAGCCGGCAGAAGAAACCCTGGTCGCGATCGAAGAATCCGAAGGTTGGGTCGTTCTTCCTGGCTCAAAGGCACCTGAAGGAAAAACAGCCTGTCAGGTCATCCATATGACGCCCTTGCCTGCTCCGCGTATTGCGGCCTTGGATGACCGTTCTGATATCCCGGACGGCATTGCAGCCTTGTTCGCCAGACAAGGCATACAGGTGTCGGCTTTCAATGACGTTGAGTCGCTGCTGGAAGTCGTGCGGGTGCAGCCATTCGAGGCTTACATTCTGGACTGGAGCATCGACACCGACGTGACTTCGGAACCCGCTATCGCCTATATCCGTGAATTCCAGAAGTCGAATGTACCGATCACGATTCTGACGGGAGAGTTACGTACGCAGGAGACCATTGGTTCAGACATTGCGCGCATGGTCGAACTCTATAAAGTTTCCGTTCTGGAAAAGCCCGCCATGCTGGAAATCCTCGTTAAAACTTTCTACAACATCCTGTTTCAGATTCCGGGTCGGAACTGAAATCATGCTGCGACGGCGCCGGCCCAATGATCATCACAATGTGCCGGCGTCTGATGCGCCATGTGTGTTTATGCGCCGTGACTGGCTCGAGCGGATTGACGCGGATTCTACTTTCTTTTAGCGGAAGACTTATCCGTTTCAGGCGCCCACTTCGACAAAGCATGATCGTCACTTTCGCGCGCATCCACCCAGCGTGCGCCTTCAGGCGTCTGTTCCTTTTTCCAGAACGGCGCCTGCGTCTTGAGAAAATCCATGATGAACTCGCAGGCGGCGAAGGCTTCGCCGCGATGCTTTGACGTCACCGCCACCAGCACAATCTGCTCGAGCGGCTTCAGCGGTCCGACGCGGTGAATCACCAACGCGTCGAAGATATCCCAACGCGCCCTGGCATCGACGACGATCTGCTCGAGCGCCTTTTCGGTCATGCCGGGATAATGTTCCAGTTCCATTTCCTGCACGCTGGCGCCGTCATTGAGGTCGCGCACCGTGCCGACGAAACTCACCACGGCGCCGACCTTGGGATTGGATAAACGCAGCGCGGCGATCTCTGCGCTGAGGTCAAAATCGGCGGTCTGGACGCGAATCGGCATGATGAAGGAAAAAAATGGAATCGCGCCCATTGTACCCAATGTATCCGGGCCGCAGAAACAACCAGTCCCGGCCCCGGATTTAGCGGCAATGCCGTTCAGCCAGGCATCTCCAGTCTGCCACCGTCGTCCCGGCGAACGCCTGGACCCAGCGTCGTGAAGACGGTGACGGTCGGTACGACGCTGGGTCCTGACATGCGTCAGGACGACAGCGCACAAGATTTTCAATAAGAGAAGAGCGCGAACAGGTTCTCAGGTGAGCACGCCCCACAACAGCAACGTCATACCCAGCCCCACCACCGAGACGATGGTCTGGATCACCGACCACGTTGCAAAGGTCTGCTTGAGGTCAAGGCCGAAGTATTCCTTCACCATCCAGAAACCGGCGTCATTGACGTGGCAGAAGAACACCGAACCGGCGCCGATCGACAGCGCCATCAGCGAATTGTGCGTACCGGACAGGCCCGCCGCCAGCGGCGCCACGATGCCGGCGGTGGCGGTGGTCGCCACCGTTGCCGAACCGGTAGCCTGGCGCAGCGCCACCGCAATCAGCCAGGCCAGCAGGATCAGCGACACGTGCGTGCTGCTCGCCACTTTGATGATTGTGTCGCTGATGCCAGCGGTCACCAGAGCCTGCTTCAACCCGCCGCCGGCGCCGATCGTTAGCAACAACCCGGCAATCGGCGGCAAGGCCTTGCGCAGGATGGCGCCGACGTCGGTGCGGCTGACGCCGCGGCTCCAGCCAAGTACGATCACGGCAAACAACACGGTCACGGTCAGCGCGATGATCGGTTCGCCGAAAAAATTAAGCATCTCGAACAGCGTCGTTTTAGGCGTGACCCAGATCCTGGCGACGGTGCGACCCAGCATCAGCACTACCGGCAGCAGGATCGTCACCAGCGACGGCACAAAGCCCGGCTGCAACTCTGCCGCCTGCTGCCCCTTGAACAAGGCGCCGATTTGTTCCGGCTCGCCGATGGGCATGCGCGGCGCCAGCCAGATGCCGTACAACGGGCCGGCCAGGATCACCGCCGGAATCGCCACCACAAACCCGAGCAGCATGGTCGTACCGAGATCGGCATGCAAGGCGCTGACGGCGATCAGCGGACCCGGATGCGGCGGCAGCAGAGCGTGCAAGGTGGTCATGCCGGCCAGCGCGGGAATCGCCACGCGCAGGATGGGCTGCTGCGAACGGCGCGCCATCACGAAGATGATCGGCGCCATCATCACCAGCCCCACTTCAAAGAACAGCGGCAGACCGACCACCAGCGCCACCAGCGCCATCATCCAGGGAATCGCCCTGCCTTTCGCATAGCGCAACAAGGTCGTGACGATCTTGTCGGCGGCGCCGGAATCCGCCATGAGCGCGCCGAGCATGGCGCCGAGCGCGATGATCAGGCCGGTCTCGCCGAGGATGCTGCCGGCGCCCTTGCTGAAGGCCGAGGCGATTTCTTCCAGCGGCAAGCCGGCACCCATGCCGGCGATGAAGGTGCCTAGCAAAATGGACAGGAACGGCGCGATTTTAAGAAAGCTGATCAACACCACAATGGCGATCAGCGCAATCAGGACGGATAGCAACAGGCGCGTGTCCTGTGCCGCCCAGGCGGCGATTTCAGTGGTCAGGTGCAAGATATCTCCTTGTGTTCAATGTATGTTTCCATTGTCTCCTCACCTTTTCGCTCTTGTTTTTGTCAGCGGCTCTTAGCGCTCATTCGAAGGCTTGCGCCACACAGTCGCAAGCCAGGCCTGCTCGGCGCGCAGCAAGCCGTCGGGCCGATAATAATGACGGATTTCGGCAAAACCCGCTGCCGCCATGAAACCGCGCCAGGCTTCCAGATCGTGATAAGCGCCGTAGCGTCCACCGCTCCAGCCTTCGCTGTTGCTGCCGCGCGGGTTGGAACAGAACAGTACGCCGTCGGCTTTCAGGCTGGCGTACAACTGGCCCAGCACGCGCGGCAATTCGGCGACCGGCACATGGAACAAGGACGCGTTGGCAAATACGCCGTCAAAAAATGAGGGCGGCAAATCCAGTTCAAAGAAATTCTGATACCAGACTTCGCAACCGGAATCGGCGCGCGCCATCTCGACAAAGCTGGCCGTGCCGTCGAGGCCGATGGCACGGTGGCCGAGCTTGCTGAACGTCTTCAGGTCGCGCCCTGGCCCGCAACCGAAGTCGAGGATGGCCAGCGGCGCCGGTCGGGCGATCGCATCGAGCAAGGCGTTGATGTTCTGGCTGACGTCGTGGTCGCGCGTGCCTTCGCGGAAGTCGGCGGCGCGCCCTTCGTAATGCGCCAGGGTGCCGCCGGCGATGCTGTCGAGGTCTTCCTTGGGCAATGGCATGGCGTCTCCGAGGTCTCCAGCGTTGATGATCAACCGCCGGTCACCGGCGGAAAAAAAGCGACTTCGCCGCCCTCTTCGAGCAGCGTATCCGGCTCGGTCATCACATGGTCGTAAGCCATGCGCAAGGCCTTGTCCGGCGCCAATACTTCCATCCAGAGGCCGCCGCGTCCCATCAGGAAGGCGCGCACGTCGCCGACCGTCTTCACGTGGTCAGGCAAATCGACGACTTCCTGCGAGGCGCCCAGTGCTTCGCGCACGCTGGCAAAAAAACGGAGTTCTATTTTCATGTGGTGATGATCCTTGTAATACGTCCGCAACCAGCTCAATTGAGCAGATTGTCGAATGGAATGAAACGCACCTGGTCGCCTTCGGCAATCGTCTTGCCGGGCGGATTGTCGATCAGGCCGTCGCCCCAGACGGTCGAGGTCAGCACGCCCGAGCCCTGGTGCGGGAACAGGTCGAGCCCGCCCTTGTCGTTGAAGCGCGCGCGCAGGAATTCCTGGCGGCGGTCTGCCTTGAGCCAGTTGAAATCGGCGCGCATGCTCAGCACGCGCGGCGCGACCTGTTCGACGCCCTGCAGGCGCAACAGGAACGGCCGCACGAAGATCAGAAAGGTGACGAAGGTCGACACTGGATTGCCGGGCAGGCCGAGGAAGAACGCCTTGCCGCCGCCGGCGCGATGGACTTCGCCGAACGCCAGCGGCTTGCCCGGCTTCATGGCGATCTGCCACATGTTGAGGCGGCCTTCTGCTTCCACCGCCGGCTTGACGTGGTCTTCCTCGCCGACCGACACGCCGCCACTGGTGATGATCAGGTCGCGGCCGGCTGCCGCGGCGCGCAAAGTCTCGCGCGTGGCTTGCAGCCGGTCCGGCACGATGCCGAAATCCTGGACGTCGCAGCCGAGGTTTTCCAGCAGACCGCGCAGCAGGAAGCGATTGGAGTTGTAGATCGCGCCGGGCTTGAGCGCTTCGCCCGGCATCGCCAGTTCGTCGCCGGTGAAAAACACCGCCACGCGCAGCTTGCGCAACACCGGCAGTTCGGCCAGCCCGACCGAGGCGGCCAGGCCCAGCTCTTGCGGACGCAGGCGGATTCCGGCGGACAGGATGGTGCTGGCGGCCTTGATGTCTTCGCCGGTGCAGCGTATCCATTCTCCCGGTTGCGGCGTGTGGCGGACGATGACGTGGTCGCCGCTGCCGTCCTTGTCGACTTCGCAGGCTTCCTGCATGACGATGGCGTCGGCGCCGGCCGGCACCATGGCGCCGGTGAAGATGCGCGCTGCCGTGCCCGATTCCAGCGCCGCGCCGACGTGGCCGGCGGGAATGCGTTGCGACACGCGCAGGCGGGTTTCGCCGCCGGCGCAGTCCGCCGCGCGCACGGCGTAGCCGTCCATCTGCGAATTGTCCATGCCGGGCACGTTGATCCGCGACACTTGCGCGGTTGCCAGCACGCGGCCGTTGGCCTCCAGCGTCGGAACGGTCTCTATTTCGCTGAGCGGGACGGCGGACTTGAGCAGGAATTTCAACGCTTCGGCGACGCTGAGCAGAGGTGGTTTGACTGGCATAAAAGGGGAAATGAGGGGAAATTGCCTTGGAAAGGCATCCATTCTAGAACAAATGGCAAGAAGGTTTTTCAGAACCAGTGATTGGCCTGTTTCAGATCGTTGCGCAATTCCTGGAAGCAGTGATCGGTCCATTCGCTTCGGCTGACCTCGTTGCGCCGCATCAGCACGATCTTGCGTTTGAGCGTGGGGAAGCGCAGCGGAGCGACGTGCAGGCTGTCGTCGCGCAGATAGCTGGTGTAGAGGCTGGGCATGATGCCGATGGCGATGCCTGCGCGCACCACCCCGTACAGCGATTCGCTGTGCACCACCTGATATCGCCGGGACGCCGCCAGGCCGTGCTGCAACAGCGCGGCGGAGGCGAACTCCCAGACACTGCCCTGGGCGAACATGACGATCTCCTCCCCCGCCATCTGCCGCCAGTGGACTTCCTTCGACTCGGATAAGGGGTGTTTTCTGGACACGATCAAGACCAGTTCGTCCTCGAACAGGGTGACGGTGTCCAGCGACAGGGAGTCGGGCGGCTTGATGCCCACGCAGAAATCCAGTTTGCCGGTATGCAGGGACGACAGCAAGGCGTCGTTGGGCATGTCCGACAGCAAAATTTCCACATGTTCGTCGTGCGCTTCGTTGTACCGCGCGATGACTGCGGCCGTCAGCGTCACCGCCGAGGGGATGGCGCCGATGCGGATGCGGTGGCGCCCCGTGCCGATGACGTGCCGGATGTCGTTGAAGGTGTTGGACGCCGTATTGAGCAGGTGCGTCGCGTATTCCAGCACCAGCGCCCCTTGCGCCGTCAGTCCGATCTGGTGGGTCGTGCGGTCGAACAGCTTGGTGCCCAACTGGTTTTCCAGTTGCTTGATGGATGCGCTGAGCGCTGGCTGCGTCACCGAAAGCTCTTCCGCCGCCTTGCTGAAGCTGTTGGTGCCCGCGAGCGTGGCGAAAGCCTGCAAGTGACGCAGTGTGACCTTATTGGTGAGTTTGATCATGATGGCCGATATTCTCAGGGATGGCGCCACATTGGTTATAAGACAAATTTATTAAATTATAAATATAAACAAATTATATTATTTATCCACTTGGCATATTCTGCATCTCGACAGCAATCGGACCCGTATGTTGGATTTTTACGAAGGTCGGATTTTTTACTTTTTACTCAGGCCGGAAGGCCTTTACTCCGGGGGGATGGTAATGAAGCAGTGGATGATCGGAACGGTCGCAATACCGGCGATGCTGGCGGGCGCCCAGGCATACGCCCAAAGCAAGGTGGAAATTTATGGTTTGATTTCCGGCGGTGTCGGCTATCTGACCAACCAGGGCGGACCGCATAACCTGGAAGCATTGAGCGGCACCAACCAGAATCCGCGCATCGGCTTTCGCGGCCAGGAAGACCTGGGCGGCGGCTCCAAGGCGATCTTCAATCTGGAAAACGGCTTCAACATGATGACCGGCGCCGCTTCGCAGAACGGCCGCCTGTTCGGCCGCCTGTCTTACGTCGGCCTGAGCAACACCCGCATGGGCACGCTGACCCTGGGCCGCCAGTACGAAGCGGTCAAGGATTACCTCGGCCCGGTGGTGATCGCCAGCAACGGCGTGCATATCGGCGACAACGACAACGGCTACAACAATCTGCGGGTGCAGAACTCGGTCAAATACATCAGCCCCTATTTCAACGACTTCAACGTCACGGCGCTGTATGGCTTCGGCGAAGCTGCCGGCGACACCAGCACCAACCGCGTCATGAGCCTGGGTTCCGGCTACAAGAGCGAACGCTTCAAATGGGCCGTCGCCTATACCCAGATGGATACACCCAACAGCACCAAGAGCCCGGACGGCGCGATGTCGAACGACTACGCCAGCTCGCTGCTGATCTTCAACAAGAGCGCCGTCAACAGCGCCTTCGGCGTGCGCAAGCAGCGCATCCTCGGCACCGGCGGTTTCTATACGGTCGGCAACACCGATTTCGGCGCCATGTACAGCAATGTCAAATACGACTATCTGGACAACACCAAGCTGACGCTGCAAAACCTTGACCTCAACCTGGTGCATCACCTGACGCCGGCGCTGAACCTGGGCGCATCGTATTTCTATACCACCGGCAAGTACGACACCATCAACACCAATCCGAAGTGGCATCAGGTCAACTTCCAGGCCGATTATTTCCTCTCCAAGCGCACCGACGTCGCCATCACCTACAGCTACCAGATGGCGGCAGGCGACGCCAAGACCGCCAACATCTTCGGTTATCCGGCTTCCAGCGACAAGAAGCAGGCCGTGCTGATGGTGGGCATGCGCCATGTGTTCTGAGAACCTGTTTGCGATCTTATGGCGAGATCATGATACCGATCGCAAACAGGTCCTGCCGCGAGCCGCATAGCCGCGCAACCGCAAACAGCTAGAATGGGCATCGCATCAATGTCTAAAGGAATTTCATCTTGAAGAAAGCATTATTGGCAGGTTTGACCCTCGGCGCCAGCCTGCTCAGCCTGACCGCCTCGCATGCCCATGCCGAGAAACGCACGCTGGTCCTGTCGGCCTATCCGATCGCGCAGCCGCTATTCAACAAATACGTCTACACGCCGTTCAAGGAAAAATGCGGCTGCGAAATCGTGGTCGAAACCGGCAACAACGCCGACCGCATCGCCAAACTCGATGCGCGTCGCGACAATCCGGTGGTCGACCTGGTGCTGCTGTCGGACTTCGGCATGCTGGAGGCGGCGCGCAAGGGCCTGATCCAGCCGCTCGACTATGGCAAGCTGAAGAATTACGGCCAGATTTACAATTTTGCAAAGAATCCGATCGGCGGCAACTTTGCGGTCGGGTACACCATCTATTCGGTCGGTCTGGTGTATCGCACCGACAAGATCAAATCGCTCAGCTCGTGGAAAGACCTCTGGCGTACTGACATGAAAGGCCACCTCTCCCTGCCTGATGTCAGCACGACCCAGGGGCCCCTTACGCTGCAAATGGCGGATATCGCCTGGGGTGGCAAGGGCAACGATTTTGCGACCGGGATGAAGAAGATCCTCGACATGAAGAACAGCGTCGTGACCTTCTCCAAGAACAGCGCGCAGTTGTCGTCGCTGTTCGCCCAGGATGAAATCTGGGCCGCGCCGGTGGCGCGCTTCACCTGGGCGCAACTGATGAAGACCGGCATGCCGCTCAAATGGAGCATTCCAGCCGAGGGCCAGGCTGCGGGCATGAACGTGATGGGCATCGTCAGCAAATCGAAGAACGCCGACCTCGCCTACCAGCTCATCGACTTCTGGCTGTCCAAGGAAGTCCAGACCGCGCTGGCGATGGATCTGGTGGATTCGCCGGTCAACATGCAGGTGACGCTGCCCAAGGATAAGGCCGAATTCAACACCTACGGCGCCGACCATATCGCCTCGCTGAAATTCGTCAAACCGGAAGTCCTGCTCAAACATCGCTCCTCATGGATCGAGCAGTGGAACAAGGGCATCAGCCAGTAAGTTCCTGCCAGCCAGGAAGCGCCCGGGACTGAGTCCGCCTCAGCCCGGGCTTGTGCATTGAAATGCGTTATTGAAAAAGCAGTAAAGGGAGTTCAGGCCGATGTCGGTGCGTCAACAAAAATGGAACGGCGTCATGCTCGTCATGCCGGCGTTGATCTTTACGGTAGTGTGTTTCCTGCTGCCGGTGCTGGCCTTGCTGCTGGAGGCCTTCCGGGTGGATGCGCCGGCCGCGCATTGGGGATTCGAGCGTTTCATCGGTTTCTTTGCCGAACCGCTCAATCGCCAGGTATTCCTGCGCACCCTGCGCATCGCCGCGCTGGTGACCTTGTTCTCGGCGCTGCTGTCGTATCCGGCGGCGCAGGCCATCGTGCGCGTCGCGCCGCGCTATCGCGGCATGGTGCTGGGCATGATGATCCTGCCGCTGATGGTGTCGCCGATCGCCCGCACCTATGCCTGGATCGTCCTGTTCGGCCGCAACGGCGCGATCAATTCCGCCCTGCTGGCGCTGGGCCTGGCCGATGAGCCGCAGCGCCTGTTGTTCAGCGAAATGGCGGTGTTCGTCGGCCTGCTGCAACTGTTGCTGCCGCTGATGCTGATGTCGCTGGTCAGTTCGATGGAAAACCTGTCGCGCGACATCGCCCTGGCCGCCTCCACGCTCGGCGCCAACGCCTGGCAAGTCTTCACGCGCGTGACCTTGCCGTTGACGCAGGAAGGCCTGATCGTCGGCGGCACGCTGGTATTCACCGGCTGCGTGACCGCTTATGTCACGCCGGCGCTGCTGGGCGGCCCCAAGGTGCTGATGCTGGAGACGCTGCTGTACCAGAAGGTGAGCGTGGAAAGCGACTTCGGCACCGCCAATGTCATCGCCGTGGTGCTGGTCGCCATGACCATCGCCGTCAATGCCGGATTGAAACGCCTCTCTTCCAGCCGGAGCACCGTATGAAACAAGGCCTGTTCTCGCGCGCCATGCTGTGGCTGGTGTTCCTGTTCCTGCTGGGACCGTTCGTCATCGTGTTCCTGGCCGGCTTCAGCGCCGGCGACACGCTGGCGTTTCCGCCGACGTCATATTCATTGCGCTGGATTGTCGACGTGCTGGCGTCGGAGGAATTCCGGCGCGCTTTCCGAACCAGCCTCGAAATCGGCCTGCTGGCGACCGTCGTCGCGCTGCTGCTCGGCGTGCCGGTGGCCTACGCCATGTCGCGCATGCCGCCGCCGGGCATGGGCGTCATCAAACAGATACTGACGTCGCCGCTGATCATTCCGGCCATGCTGGTGGGACTGGGCTTGCTGCGCCATTTCGTGCTGGTGGCGGATGCGCCGGTGTTCCTCGGATTGCTGGTCGGCCATATCGGATTGCTCACGCCCTATGCGGTGCGCGTGGTCTACGCCAGCCTGATCAACCTGCGCGTCGACATCGAGGAAGCCGCCATCACGCTGGGCGCGTCGCGCCTGCAGACCTTCTTCCTGATCGTGCTGCCGAACATCCGCAGCGCCGTGATCGCCGCCTTTTTCCTGGCCTTCGTCACTTCGTTCAACCAGGTGCCGGTGTCGCTGTTCCTGACCGGCCCCGGCATCAGCACCCTGCCGATCGAGATGCTGGGCCATATGGAAAACAGTTTCGATCCGTCGATCGCGGCATTGTCGACCTTGCTGGTCCTGTTCACCATGGCCTTTGTGCTGGTGACCGAAAAGGTGCTGGGCATTTCAAAATATATGTGAGACACGATGAGTTATCTGGAACTACACCAACTGGCGCTCGGCTACGGCAAGAACAAAACCGCCGTGGACCGGCTGGACTTGGCGGTCGAGCAAGGCGAACTGATTTCGCTGCTGGGCCCGAGCGGCTGCGGCAAGACCACCACCATGCGCGCCATCGCCGGCCTGATCGACCTGCGCGCCGGCAGCATCATGCTGGATGGGCGCGACATCGGCCGCCTGCCGCCCAACAAGCGCAACATCGGCATGGTGTTCCAGTCGTATGCGCTGTTCCCGCATCTGAACGTGTTCGACAACGTCGCCTTCGGCCTGCGCCTGCGCAAGGTGGATGGCGCGAGCTTGCGCGACAAGGTTGAGCGCGTCATCGCGGCGGTCGGCCTGAGCGGCTTCGAGGCGCGCCTGCCGGCGCAGATGTCGGGCGGCCAGCAACAGCGCGTGGCGCTGGCGCGCGCGATCGTGATCGAACCCAAGTTGCTGCTGCTCGACGAACCATTATCGAACCTCGACGCCAAACTGCGCGTGCAGATGCGCGCCGAACTGCGGCGCATCCAGCGCGAACTCGGCATCACCATGCTGTACGTCACGCACGATCAGGAAGAGGCGCTCGCGCTGTCGGACCGCATCGTGGTGATGAACGCCGGCAAGATCGAGCAGATGGATGTCCCGGAAAACATATTCAATGCTCCGCGCACCCGCTTCGTCGCCAATTTCATGGGTTTTGAAAACCTGTTCGACTACCGCGACGGCTTCCTGCACGGGGAAGGCGGACGCCTGCCGTTCGCGATGGCGCCGCCGGCCGGCACGGTCTGCGTCGGCTGGCGTCCGGAACGCGTCGCCGTCGGCGCCGGTCCGTATAGCGGCAGCGTATTGTCGCGCGGCTTCCTCGGCGATTCGGTGGAATATCTGTTGCAAACGCCGGTCGGTCCCGTCAAGGGCAGCGCCAGCGCCGGGGCCGCGCAATGGCGCGAGGGCGATAGCGTCGACTTTGCCCTGCCGGCGGACCAGGCCCTGCTCTTGCAGGCCTGACGACAAAAAACATCCGATTCAATAGCAGGCAAGAACACACCATGCAAAAAATATGGCTCGATACCGACCCTGGCTTTGACGACTGGCTCGCCATGCTGCTGCTGTCGGCCAATCTCGACGTCGAATGGCTGGGCGTGTCGGTCGTGGCGGGCAATGCGCCGCTGGCGACGACTTACGACAACGCCTTGCGCATCAAGAAGCACTATCACCTCGACGTGCCGGTCTACGCCGGTTGCGAAGCGCCGCTCAACGGCGCGATGGAAACCGCGCAGTGCATCCTGGGCGACAGCGGTATGTCGACTACCGGAGATCCCTTGCCGGTGGTCGACATCCGCCAGTCCGAAACGGAGCAGGAGCAGCAGCAAAAGCGCAGTCCGCTGCCGCACGCGGTCGATGCCCTGATCGAAGCGGTGCGCCGCCATCCCGGCGAACTCACGCTGATGTGCATCGCACCGCTGACCAACATCGCCACCGCCCTGCAGCGCGCGCCCGATATCGCTGCGCAGATCAGGGAGATCATCCTCATGGGCGGTTCCGCCGATCAGGGCAATCACACGGCGGCGGCGGAATTCAACATCTACGCTGATCCCGAAGCCGCCGATGCGGTCTTCAATGCCGGCGTGCCGCTGCGCATGTTCGGCCTCAACCTGTGCCGGCAATTGCTGGTGACCTCCGCGGAAGTACGGCAGGTGCGCGCGCTGGGCACCATGCGCGCCAAATGGCTGGCGGGCTATTTCGACGCCTACCTGCGCATCCGCAGTCCGGACGCTTCGGTGCCGATGCCGATGTACGACCCGGCGGTGGCGATCTACCTGCGCCGTCCCGAACTCTTCAGCTTCAAGCCGGCGCGCGTGGATATCGAATTGCAGGGAAAACTGACGCGTGGCATGACCGTGTGCGAGTTTCGCGTGCCGCGCCGCGCTGCGGCCAATGCCGAGGTCGCCATGACGGTCGACGGCCCCAGCGCGATGGCGTGCATGATGCAGGAGCTGCTCGGCACCCTGTAGCTGAACGCGGGCAACCCGACGAATACCGATTGACGGGCCGGCTTTGCCATGGACATGGCGGCGGCCGTCCCTTTGCATACAGATGGAATTCAAGCTTTATGAGAACAAAGAATGCTTCTGTCGCGGCCTTGCGCGCGACCGTTATTTCCCGTCCGGAGCATGATCATGCCTGACCACAATATCGTTGCGGAGGACACCCTGAATCTGGAACAGTTCGTCCGCGCCATCCCCAAGATGGAGTTGCATTGCCATCTGTTCGGCGCGGTGCGGCGGCAGACCTTCGTCGACTTGTCGGTCAAGGCCGGCAACCGCATCTCGCATGAAGAGATCGATGCCTTCTACACGCGCGGAGAAAAACCGGTCGGCGTCCTGCGCGTGTTGCGCGCGCTGGACGCCCATCTGATCCAGGGACCGGTGGATCTCCATCGCATCACCTACGAATACCTGGAAGACGTGCACAACCACGGCGTGCGCTATACCGAGTTTTTCTGGAATCCGACCGGCACGGTGCGCGTGTCCGGCATCGGCTATGCCTCGGCGCAGGCTGCCATCGTGCTGGCGATTCGCGATGCGCTACGCGACTTCGGCGTGATCGGCCGGCTGATTCCCAGCATCGACCGCGAGGCCAGTCCCGACGAGGCTGTCGCCATGGTCGGATGGATGCGCGAGCATCGCCAGCCGGAAGTGATCGGCATCGGCATGGACTACCGCGAGAACGACCGGCCGCCGGAACTGTTCTGGAAGGCCTATCGCGACGCCCGCGCCGCCGGTTTCAGAACGACCGCGCATGCCGGCGAATTCGGCATGCCCTGGCTGAACGTGGAAAGCGCCATCGAATTATTGAAAGTCGACCGCATCGACCACGGCTATACCGTGATCGACAATCCGGCGTTCCTGGAAAAATGCGTGAAGATGAACAAGATATTCACGGTGGTGCCTACCAACTCCTACTATCTGCGCACGCTCGATCCGCAACGCTGGGCGCTCGATCATCCGATCCGCGCCATGGTGCGCGCGGGCCTGCGCGTCCATCCGAACACCGACGATCCGACCTTGCATCTGGTTACGCCCACGCGCGCCTGGCTGATGATGATGGAGTTCGGTTTCGGCATCGACGACATGCGCGGCTTCATGCTCAACGGACTGGACGGCGCCTGGATCGAGGATGACCTGCGGCAGCGCTGGCGTCTCGAATGGAGCGCCGACTTCGACACCCTGCGCAGCAAACTGACGGTGCAGGAAGGATAAATCCCTGCGGCAACACGGCGGCGAACATCCGCGCACCAGACCCGCATCGCTTGCGATACCATTGACGGCATTCAAACTCATTTCATACATAGCCGCAGCCCTCGCCCGTTGTGCGGGTCTGATATGCCGGCCGCCACCGCATGAAACCGACAACATCGCCGCCCCCTGCCGCTGAACCTGTCCGGCGCCCCGCCGTCCGACTGGCCGAAGCCGTCTATGAAAAACTGCGCGACGACATTTTCGCTTTCCGCCTGCTGCCGGGCGACCGCTTTGCCGAGAACGATGTCGCCGAGCGCCTGCAAGTCTCGCGCACGCCAGTACGCGAGGCGCTGATGCGATTGCAGAGCGAAGGACTGGTGCGCGGTTACTTCCGCAACGGTTGGGAAGTCGTGCCGATCGATTTGTCGCGCTTTGCCGCACTGTACGATTTGCGGGAAATGATCGAGCTGCATGCGGTGCGCCGGATCTGCGAGTCGCCTCAGGCGGGACCGGCGCGCGAGGCGCTGCTGGCGCAGTCTGCCGCCGTCTGGCGGGTCGCGCCGGCACAGCGGCTGAAAGACGGGCTGGCCGTGGCCGTGCTGGATGAAGGCTTTCACCTGGCGCTGGTCGCGGCCGCAGGCAATCCCGAGACCGACGCCGTCTACCGGCAGGTCACCGAGCACATCCGCATCATGCGGCGCCTCGACTTCGCCTACGGCGACTGCATCGCCGACACCTACAACGAGCATGTCGCGATCCTCGATGCGATTGCCGCGGGCGACACCGCCCGCGCCGGCGCGCTGACCGAACGACACATCAAGGACAGCCATGCCGTCGTCCAGCAAATCACCATCGACCGGCTCGAACTGGTCCGCACCGAGATGGCACAACATCCCTCCGCGGCACCCTCGCGGCGCAAGCGCTTCGGCTAAAGCCGCGCATTCGGCACGCATTTAGTGCGGTCGCCGCCGCACGACGCCGCCCTTCCACTCCCGGACTGAACGCATTACCCAATGGCACGGATTCTGCTTTCGTTTTCGCGAAATTTATGCATACATAAATTTGCAACATCGACAAGACGCCCCGTTCCCCCTTCACCCAGGAGAAAACGCATGACCACTCTGACCGATACCTCAGCGCCCTCCAGCGCGCAGGGGCTGCTCCAGAACCGCTGGTTCCAGTTGCTGATCAGCCTGATTTGCATGATGGCGATTTCCAGCCCGCAATACGTATGGACGCTCTTCACCAAGCCGCTCTCGGCCAAGCTCGGCGTGCCGCTGTCGGAGCTGCAGATCACCTTCTCGATGCTGATCGTCTTGCAGACTTTCTTTTCGCCGTTCCAGGGCGGGCTGATCGAACGCTTCGGCGCGCGCCGCCTGATTTCCATCGGCACCGTCATGTCCGGCCTGAGCTGGGTGCTGGCTTCGCAAGCCTCCAGCATCGGCATGCTCTACCTCAGCTACGGCCTGGTCGGCGGACTCGGCACCGGCATCGTGTATGTGGGCGTGGTCGGCCAGATGGTGCGCTGGTTCCCCGATCGCCGCGGCTTCGCGGTCGGCATGGTGGCTGCCGGCTACGGCATGGGCGCGATCCTGACGACCTTCCCGATTTCGTCCGCGCTCGCCGGCCAGGGCCTGGAAAGCACGCTGTGGCAATTCGGCCTGATCTTCGCGCTGATCGGCGTCGTCGCCTCGCAAGCGCTGCGCTCGCCCGATCCGATGCTGGCGCAGCCGGCGACGCTCATCGCGCAAGCCACCGGCCGCGACCTGGCGCCGCGCCAGATGCTACGCACGCCGCTGTTCTGGCTGATGTTCTGCATGATGACCATGATGTCGACCTCGGGCCTGATGGTGACGTCGCAAATGGCCAGCTTCGCGCGCGACTTCGGCGTCGCCGGCGTGATGGTGTTCGGCCTCGCCGCGCTGCCGCTGGCGCTGACCATCGACCGTCTGACCAATGGCTTGACGCGCCCGTTCTTCGGCTGGGTGTCGGATCACTTCGGCCGCGAGAACACCATGTTCTTCGCCTTCGCGCTGGAAGGCATCGCCATGGCGCTGTGGCTCATGACGCGCGAGAATGCGGTGCTGTTTGTGCTGCTGTCGGGCGTGGTGTTCTTCGGCTGGGGCGAGATATTTTCATTGTTCCCGTCAACGCTGACCGATACCTTCGGCACGCGCAACGCGACCGCCAACTACGGCTGGCTGTATATTTCCCAGGGCATCGGATCGATCCTCGGCGGACCGCTGGCGGCGCTGATGCATGAGAAGACCGGCAGTTGGCATCCGGTGTTCGGAACGGCCATTACGCTGGATATCATCGCTGCGGTGCTGGCGCTGGTGGTGTTGAAACCCTGGCGCAAACGTTATCTGGCGCAAGTGGCAAAGTAGGCTCTTCTATGCGCTTGCTGGCCGATGACAATCATGCTGCGGATTTGCGCTCCTCCGGCCGCCGTCCGTAACGCTGCGCCAGTACCGCACAGACCATCAACTGAATCTGGTGGAACAGCATCAGCGGCAGCAGCACCATGCCGACGGTCTGACTGGCGAACAATACTTTCGCCATCGGCACGCCGCTGGCGAGGCTTTTCTTGGAACCGCAAAAGACGATGGTGATTTCATCTTCCTTGTTGAAACCCAGGCGGCGGCTGCCGAAGGTCGTCAGCGTCATGATGATCCCCAGCATCAGGGCGCTGATCACGATCAGGCCGATCAGCATGCTCGCCGGCACTTGGCGCCAGAGGCCTTGATTGACGGCTTCGCTGAACGCCACATACACCACCAGCAAGACCGAGCTTTGGTCCACCCAACGCAGCCAGGACTTATTCTTGCCCATCCAGGCGCCGATCCACGGACGTGCAATCTGGCCTGCCAGGAAGGGCAGGAGCAACTGATAGACGATCTTCAGGATGGAATCCAGCGAGGAATGCTGGGCATTGTGCGCCACGACGATGAGGCTGACCATCAGCGGCGTGAGGAAGATGCCCAGCAAATTGGAGGCGGACGCGCTGCAAATGGCTGCCGGCACGTTGCCGCGCGCCACCGCCGTAAAGGCGATCGACGATTGCACTGTCGATGGCAGCACGCACAGGAACAGGATGCCCAGATACAGGTCGGGTGTGATCACGAGCAGCAACGCCGGCTTTAAGAGCAGACCGAGCAAGGGAAAAACGGCGAAGGTGCACAGCAGCACCGTCAAATGCAGACGCCAGTGCACCATGCCCGCAACCACCGCCTCGCGCGACAGCTTGGCGCCATGCATGAAGAACAGCAGGCCGATCATGAACGTCGTGAGCCAGTCGAAAGCGACGGCGGTCTGGCCGGTACAGGGGAACAGGCTTGCGGTGATGACAACCGCCAATAGCATCAGGGTCAGGTTGTCCGGCAAAAAACGAGGGCGCGTCATAGGGATGATTGCAGCTTGTTCTGGAAGAAGATCCGCTTCGGACCGAGCCGGCTATTTTACGCCAGTCCGGCCGCCCTCACCCGCGGCGATGCCAAGCCGGCCTCACCAGATCCAGAACATCAGGAGCCAGGCATAGTTCACCAGCGCGAGCGCGCCGATCACCGGCAGCATGGCCAGCAAACGCTGCGGAACTGCCTTGGTGTGCTGGCCGATGACCTTCCAGGCCAGCAGGACGCTCCATAACGTCGTCACCGTCAGCAAGGCGGCGCGCACGTCATTGGCCCAGTCCACCGGCCAATGCTCGGCCCGCAACAGGCTGATGGTGGTGGCCGAGAGGCCGACGAAGACGCCGCAGCCGGCCAGGGGAATAGCTGATTGCACGAGGTGATTGAAGCGGGAACGATTCCATTTGCCGAGCATCAGGTTGCTGATGGCGAACAACGCGGTCAGCGAGGTTCCCAGGACCAGCGCCGTGCCCGTGATGTAGGACACCACCATGGCGCCGTCCAGCCAACTGAAGACATCGCTTTGTTGCGGATAATTGGTCAGGAGCCACCACGGCGCATTGGTGGCGAACGGCCACATGATGTCGCGATCGATCAGCCAGGCAGCGACGAATTGCTTGGCCTGGACGAACCAGGGGCTGGCGCTCCAGTGGAAGGCGCCGATGGCGATGCCGAACAGGCCATACAGCACTAGCGCGCTTTCCCACAAATTGTTGTTGGTGCGGCCGACCTTGACGATCTCGACGGTCGGTGCGCGCCATGTCAGGGCGATAGCGTCGCGATGACCGCTGCAACGGCCGCACATATGGCAGTCCGATGCGCCTTTCATGTTGCGCAAAGGAACCAGCGGCGCGCAGTTGACGGCGATGGTCTTCTTGCCATGGGTGTCGTAGGAAGCGCGCCAGGCGTCTTCGTTGACCTTGTAGTGGAACGGCGCAAGCTTGGCCAGCAGGCCGAACACGCCGTTGACCGGGCACAGGTATTTGCACCAGACGCGCTTTTCTCGGCCGTACAGGTAACCGACGATCATGGCGCCCATCGTGGAGCCGCCGAGTACCAGCAACACGGCCTTGGGGTATTGGTAAACGCTGACCATCTGGCCGTAGATGGTGGTCAGCGCAAACGCCACGAAGGGCCAGCCGCCCCAACGCATCCAGTGCGGAATTGACTTGCCCTTGCCGAACTTGCTGGCGAATTCCGTCAATGCGCCTTCAGGACACAATACGCCGCACCACACCCGCCCCATCAGCACCATGCTGACCAGCACGAACGGCCACCAGATACCCCAGAAGCAGAACTGCGCAATCAGGGTCAGGTTGGACCAGATATGCGCGGTCTCGTCGGGCAGCGGCAGAAAAATGGGAACGAGGATGAGAAAGGCGTACAACAATACGACGATCCACTGGACACCGCGGATCAATGCGCCGTGGCGGCGCATCCAGTCTCCCGTACGCGCCAGTCGGGTGTTGGGGAGCGTCCAGGTGCTCATATCGTTCTATGCCGCTTGCTTGTTATTGGCTTGCGGTTTCTTCGACCGACCGAGCGCGGACGATACCCCAAGCCAATATATGACATAAATTGCAACGCTCATCAGCGCCGGGTGGGCGCGATAACCCGTCAGCGTCGACACCAGGCTGCCGAAAGTGCTCGAATCGTCGAGCAGCCAACTGGTATCCCATACCGGTACCGTCAGACTGGAAACAAAGCCGAGCGAAGAGAACCAGTCCGAACTTTCCAGCAGCAGGTCCACCAGCTTCTCGAGGCCGGTCAGGAGCAGTCCGGCCGCCAGCAACAGCAGGATGATCTCGGTGACCTGGAAAAAACGGCGCCAGGAAAAGATTTTTCCGCCCAGTTGCAGCAGATAAAAGGTCAGGAACGCGAGGCCGAAACCCAGTGCGCCCGCAAAGATCAACGCGCCGCGGCTGGCATCCTGCTGGCCCATGCCGATGCCGTACAGGAAGACTGCCGTTTCGCTGCCCTCGCGCGCAATCGCCAGCGCCACCAGCAGGAAAACGCCCCACCAGTTGCCGGTTTCATAATTGGCTTGCAGGGAGCTTTCCATTTCCTTCTTGAGCGTGCGGCCGTGCTTGCGCATCCAGAACACCATTTGCACAATCAGCGCCGCAGCAATCAGCACCATGCCGATCTGGAAATAGGTCTGCGCGTCGCCCGACAACAATTCGCTGAATCCAAGCAAGGCCGCGCCCAGCGCCACGGCAATAATGACGCCGGCGACGACGCCGGCCCACAGATAAGGCAGACCGCGACGCGCGGCGATGTCGCCGTTCTTCAGCCAGGCATGCAAGATGCCAACCACCAGCAAGGCCTCGACGCTTTCACGCCAGACGATAAATAGCACCTGCCCCATTACATCCCTTTCAATTGCATATGACTGACTTGCTTCCTGGCCCTCTTCCCGGCTTATTTGGCGACGATCGCGCCTTGCGGCATGTTCAGGTGGAAGTCATCGAAAAACTTGTATTCTCCCGGACGCAGCGGCGCGATCACGACGAAAGATTGCGCGCCCGGCGCCAGGACTTTTTCCTTGCGCAATTCGACGCTTTCAAATTCGGCTGCAGTCTTGCCGACGTTGTGGATTTCAATTTTGATGCGCTGCCCGGCGGGGACTTCGATGCGCGCCGGGTTGAATTTTCCGTCCGACATGTCGAGCCTGAAAGTCTGCAAATCTGCGGCAAACGCAGTTGCGGCAGACAGCGTGCAGGCCAGGCCGATCAAGCCGGCCGTGAATTGCAATTTACGCAAGGACATCCATTGCTCCCAGACTACCTACCCGGCCTTGCAGAAAACAAGGCCTTGTCAATTCGGCATGCGCCGTAAAAGGCCCATGCCCCTCATCACCAGTACGGCAGATCAGTAGCCGCCCTTTTTGCCGACGCCGGCGAAGGTGAAGTCGTAGCTCAGTTCAAATGGCTTGAACCATGCGCCCACACCGGTTTCCTTGTCGACGTGGCGGCCGAAATGCGCATGCTCGTTGGCTGATGGCGGCGAGATGGTCAGCTTCAATTTGTACTTGCCCGGACCGTCGAGCTTGACGTTGTCGCCGTAGTGAGGACCGTCGCTGGCGACCATCGGCATCATGTCGCCCTTGATGACCTTGGTCGAACCGGCCTTGGTCAGTTCGAACTTGATGACCAGGTACGGCATCCAGTCGCCTTCGGCAAAGCCGTTGGGATTCTTGGCGACTGCGCGGATGTCGGCTTCCAGGTGGACGTCCGACTCTTCCGCCTTGCGCATCATGCCGTCCGGTTCCATTTTGATCGGTTGCAGGTAAACCGCGCTGACTTCCATGCCGTTTTGAATCTGCGGTTTGCCGATGGGATATTCGGCTGCGCCGGCAGCGGACATCGCTGCGAACATGGCGGCGGCAACTGCTATTTTCTTGATACCGATCATAGGATTTCTCTCCGACTGATTAGATGATAATGATTACTATTATTGTAGCATCATCTGAGAGAATACGTGTCCGCCTGACGTGAAAATACCGGGAGAAACCGGCCAAAAACGCCGGCGGAGACCATGACGGCCAATAAAAAACCCGCACCTTTCGGCGCGGGTTGAAATCTAATTCAGGGGATGAATTAGAGGGGGGAATCCACAAGATATACCCCGCTATGAATGCTTCCCACTCCTCTTACAAAGTGTTACGGATATTAACAAGTCGTAATGATCTAATAAGCAGACAAGGGTTATGGACCAGCCTTCTTGTGCGAAGCGAGCGCGTTGCGGTCATGAAACTGTCACAATACCGCAGCCTTGCTCCCTCTATCATGTCGGCTTTATGCGCTTTTGCATAGAAACGGCTCCCTACTCTTCAGGACTGAAACCATGGCCTTGAACCTGCATGACATCGACCGGCTGTTTCGCCGGCACGGCCACACCCAATATACCGGCGAACCCGTCACGCAGTTGGAACACGCACTGCAAACCGCCGCCCTGGCCGAACAGGAAAACGCCGCGCCGGCGTTGATTGCGGCCAGCCTGCTGCACGATCTCGGCCATATGCTGGAAGAGAGCGACGATGCGCACGATACCCATGACGTCCACGCTACGCCGACCATGGCAGGCATCGATGATCTGCACCAGTACCGCATCCTGCCCTTCCTGCGCTCCTTGTTCGATGACGACGTACTGGCGCCGATTCGCCTGCACGTCGACGCCAAGCGCTACCTGTGCGCGACCGATCCCGCGTATTTTTCAACGCTTTCGGCCGACTCGGTGCGAAGCCTGCAATTGCAAGGCGGCGTCTTCGACGAACGGCAAGCCACCGCCTTCATTGCGCTGCCGTATGCAGCCGACGCCGTTCGCTTGCGGCGCTGGGACGACCTTGCCAAGAAGGCCGACTTTGCGACGCCGGACTATGCGCATTTTTCGCGCTATCTGGAACGCTGCGCGCACAACTGAACCATCCTGTCTGTCGGGGGAGTTCCCATGACCGCATTCCTGCCGCCTGCTCCGTTTTTCACCAAGGCCGCCGAGCCTGCGCAATTGCAGGAGTTTCACGCCTTCATCGGCGAACTCTGCAAGATCAGCGGCGCCATCATCCGCGGTCATTACCTGAGCGGCACGGCGGTCGAATCAAAATCCGACCAGTCGCCGGTCACTGCCGCCGACCGCGACACCGAGCAGGCGCTCAGGGCCGCGATCATGGCCCGCTATCCGCAGCATGGCATCATCGGCGAAGAATTCGGCGCCCACCAGCAGGACGCCGAATATTGCTGGGTCCTCGATCCCATCGACGGCACCAAGGCGTTCGTCACCAATTGCTACATCTTCGGCACGCTGATTTCCGTCATGCATCAGGGACGGCCGATCGTCGGCGCCCTGCACAGTCCGCTGATGGAACACCTGCTGATCGGCACCGTCCACGGCGCCACGCTCAATGGCAAGCCGGTCGGCATGCGCGCCTGCACGGATATCGGCGACGCCATGCTGCTGGCAACCGACCATTGGGACATCTTCAAGCACCACGACGGCCCGGCCTTCGAACGCCTGTCGCGCCGCACGCGCCTGTATCGCGGCTGGGGAGACTGCCACGGCTACTTCCAGTTGGCCACCGGCGGCGCCGACATCATGCTTGATCCGGTCCTGAAGATATGGGACATCATGTCCATCGTCCCCATCATCGAAGGCGCCGGCGGGCGCATCACCGACTGGCAAGGCAACAGCCCGTTAGACGCCACCTCCGTCGTGGCGACGGCGGGCGGCCTTCACGACGAAGTATTGCGGGCGTTGAACCCCTGAGGGCCATCAAAGCGGATTCTGATCGATCCATTCGGCGCAAAAATCGAGGATGTAGGCGACGGCATCGTCTTCGCTGGCAAACTCCGTCGTCGGCAGTTCGCGCACATAACGGGTTTCGCCGCTGCCGTCGTAACCGGCCTTGATGACGAAGCAGGCAGCATATTGCCCGTTGCCCTGCAACGCCACTTGCGGAAAGACGGCGTGCCCTTTGTAGGGAAATTTACTGGCTGAATTCATGAAGAACTCCACTGTTTGAAGCTGCGGTCAAAAAACAAAAGGGCCCGTCTTTCGACGGACCCTTTTCATTTTGGTGCGGCTGGCAGGAATCGAACCCACGACCCCTTGGTTCGTAGCCAAGTACTCTATCCAGCTGAGCTACAGCCGCAAGAGGCGCGATTATATAGGGATTTTGAAATACTGCAAACTGTTTTTGCTCAGAAAGGCTTGAGCACCACCATCACTGCAATGACGAGGACGGCGGCAATGGTCAGCACGCCGGAATTTTTCAGCAGCGCGGAGGCGCCCTGCCCCGGCGCATCGCCCAGGCGGCGCAGATAGCCCGACTGGATGCCGTGCAAGGCCGACAGCAGCAGCGCGAAGACAAGTTTCACCGCCAGCCAGCCGGACGTATGCCAGGCGCCGAAATAAACCAGCGCCACGCCCAACACCCACGCCAGACTGATCGCCGGCGAAGTGACGTGCCGGTTCCAGCGGCGAACCGCCAGCAACAGCCGCATCTCGGCGGCGGCGTAGCCGGACGTTGCCTTCGGCAGCGTCGGCAAAACCAGCGCCATGATCAGCATGCCGCCAATCCAGGTCACGACCGATGCGACATGGAATGCCTTGATCCATAGATACATCATGCGGGGACCTCCTGTGCCTGGTTGCGTTTGGGATAGGCTCCCAAAAGATAAATCCCGATTATTTCCTTATTCACATCTGATTGAGTTGGAATTGCATACATCAGGGAGACAGCCACGGCAAAACATCACCAGTTGGTCACGTCCGCATCCTCCCCTTCGCCGCCGGCTTTGCCGTCGCGGCCGTAAGACAAAATGTCGTAGTCGCCGTGCTCGCCGGGGAAACGGTAAATATATGCGTGCTGCCATGGGTCTTGTGGCAACGCCTTTTTCAGATACGGCCCTTGCCATCTGGTCTCACCCGCTGGTTGCTTCATCAGCGCGTCGAGGCCTTGCTCAGTTGCCGGATAGTGGCCCGTGTCGAGGCGATAGACTTCGAGGGCTTTTTCGAAGGCGTCGATTTGGGCACGGGCGGCTTTGATTTCGGATTTGTCGATTTGGGCGAAGTAGCGGGGGGCGACATAGCCGGCCAGCAATCCAATGATGACCATTACGACCAATAGCTCTAACAAGGTAAAACCACTCTCTCCCACAATTCCCGCTGAAGATTTATGTTCAGAGGAAATTTTCAACACCATAAATTTATGCATCTCATTTAGACCTTGAGTGGGTAATCAAATTCCACCTCTGCTTACAACATACCCGACCCAGATTGCATGTCCCAACAGAAGTATTGCAAATCCCCAAAAAACTAATTTGAACATTTTAAAAAAAGAAGGAGTCAGCCATTGGAGCTCATTTAAAACCCAGCGCAATGCGATGACTAAAACGATCACATTAAGAAACCAACTGAATCCCCATGGGGCGAAGAACAAGAATGCAAATGTATCGTTACTTAAGATTTGACTAAAAAAAAAGTCTTTACCGAAGATTATTACGCTGACTATCCCTAAGAAAATACATACAACAGCTAGTTTTCGCAGAATCATATATTTAACGTACGGGCTTTAACGGTATCGGATTTTCCATTCCTGGTACACGGAATCCTTTCGATGCTGCTTCCAATTGTATTACGTATCTAAACCCACTATTGGGGGCCGCGGCATCGACAACCCCTCCAGCAAAACTGTTACTGTTATAGCCGCCATTCAGATTGTTACCGCCGTATCGGAGAGAAGGGAATGAATACAGCAAGTTATCTTTATATTGAGCTGCGGCGGTTTTTAAATCAGTTGCAAATTCTGCCATGGTACTTCCGTCAGTAGGACTCAAATTTATAGAAAATGCATCCCCATTGTTTGCACCATTCGAACGACCTTCCAAACGCCCGTTGCCATTTGAATATCCAGGTTGACCTTCAAGTACTGCAAAATCATAACCACCTGTAATCTGTATTTCGGTATGTGCAAAGTCCAATAGAGGTGCAACACGATTACCAGACGCAGTTACTTTCATCGCATCGGAACCACACATTCTTGTATGGCCACACTCATTAAACATATAGGCAAAGGCGGCTGTCAAAGCGCCATTTTCAAACTTCCCTCCGCCAAGAATAGATGCTGTACCGCCAATGACGGCTCGGATGGCAACATTGGCTGCAAAATTACCTTGAAGCTCAGGTATATTCCCTCCGACTCCTTGCGCAAAACCCGCTGCCACCGCACCTGATGCACAATTCCCTCCAAACGCAGAACTTGTGGCGCAACCCGCCAATGCATGAACTGCGGTACGACCAAGACTGCCTGCGCCCCATCCCGCGCCCTGCACATCAGCAAAACTACCCGCACCATAAAAGACCGCCCCTGTAATACCACCTTGTATTGCTGCTCTAAAATCCCCGCCACTACCGGCAAATGCGCCTGCCGCGCCCCCCATGATTGAGTTACTCAACCCCAACGATGATGTCCCCATAGCTCCATACGATGGTGCCATGGCGGTGCCATAGTTATAGTAGCCAGTGAAATAAGCCACGGCCACAGTGACAGCAATACGCCCCACAGTACTACTTAAAACCCCCTTCACTGCATCACGTACCCCCCTGAAGATCCCCCCCAAGCTAAAGTAGCCTGTTGGGTCCGTTAAGCTCAGCGGATTGTTAAACACATAGGCGTAACGGTTATAGCTCTGCAAGTTATCCGCCGCCTGGATATACGGATCAGCACTCATGAACCGCCCAATGGCCGGATCATAAATCCGCCCGTTCATGTGGATCAGCCCCAGTTCCTCCAGATGCTCATGGTTCGTAAAGCCGCGATCCGTATTGACGCCAACTACCGTGCCTGCATTGTCCGTATTGCCTTCCGGGAAACGACGCTTACCAAACGGCTCATACGCCAATCTCTCGATTGCATTGCCCTGCTCGTCCGTGATCGTCGTCGTCGAGCCCAGTTGATCGCGATGCATATAACGGATCGTCTGTGTCGTGCCTGTTTGCTTAATTAAAGCAATGACCTGACCACCCGCCGTAATGAACTGTTTGTGTTCGATCGTCCCGTCGGTCTTGATGTCCTTCTCATAGAACAAGCCGCCGGTATTGTCCGGGTGCAGGTAGATCGTGGTGGCTGCCGGTGCAATCTGTTTTACACGCTGATGTTCAGGACCGTAAGCAAACGCCAGGCTGATGCCCGGGGCGCCAATCGCCTGCGGCATGCCGAAGCTGGTGTACACCTCGCTTCTTCCCCGGTCGGCGATGACCTGGCCGGCGCTGTCGATCGCTACTTCTGCTATTAATGATCCATTGGCGTCGTAGCTGTATTGCAGCTTGCCGCCATGGATGAAGTTCAGCTCCTTCAGGGCATGCGGCCTGTCGTTCGCATTGCCATAGGCATACGTCCCCATGTCGCTGCGGTTGGTGATGTTGCCCAGGCTGTCGTAGGTGTAGTTGGTGCTCGACAGACCTGCTGCCGGTGAATTCACTACCGCATTGGTCAATCTGTTGAGGCTGTCGTACAGGAAGGTTTCCGTCAGGTTCTGGTTGCCGTCGCTGCGGCTGACCAGATTGCCCAGGTAGTCATAGGCGTAGCTGAAGTTCTGCACGCTGTTGCCGGCGCCGGCGTAGATGTTCTTCAGCCGTCCTGTCGTCGCTTCAAACACTTGCTGTGTCACGACGTTGTTGCCGTAGGTCTGTTGCAGCAACTGGCCCAGGGCGTTCTGCGTGTCGGCGCGCCACAGCAAGGCGTTGGTCTGGTTGTTTCTGACTTCTTTTAGGTAGCCCAGGCTTGTGTAGACATATTGCACTGTCAGGCCGGTCGGGTACGTGATGGTGTTGATGCGGCCGTTGGCGTCATAGGTGGCGCTGTTGGTGTAGGCCGTGTCGATTGTGGTCGTTGTGCTGCTGCCGCGGCCCAGGCTGTCGTAGGTATTGGTCTTGAGGTAGCCGTTGTCGG
>NZ_CBXX010000004.1 GCF_000577615.1 Herbaspirillum sp. RV1423 | reverse complement strand
GACTTCATGGCGGCGCTGCTGGGCCACGTGCGCGGCGGTCTGCAATATGTCTTGCTAGGCGCGATGTTCCTGGTCTCGGGCATCTCCGGTTCCAAGGCCGCCGACATGGCGGCGATTGCCCCGGCGCTGTTCCCCGAGATGAAGAAGCGCGGCTCCAAGCCGGAAGAACTGGTGGCCTTGCTGTCGTCCTCCGGCGCGATGACCGAAACCATTCCGCCGAGCCTGGTGCTGATCACCATCGGCGCCGTGTGCAGCGTCTCGATCACCGCCTTGTTCATCGGCGGCCTGATGCCTGCGGTGATCGCGACGATCGCCATCGGCATCATCTGCTGGTTCCGCGCCCGCCGCGAACCGATGCCGGACGTGAAGCGCGCCCCCCTGTCGACGATCCTGAAGACGCTGATTGCGGCGATTCCGGCGCTGGCGCTGCCGATGCTGATCCGGGTGGCGGTGATCGAAGGCGTCGCCACCGCGACCGAAGTGGCGACCATCGGCGTTGCCTACACCATCGTGGTCGGCCTGATCATGCATGCGTTCATGAAGCACCTCGACTTCAGGCGCATCTACCCGATGCTGGTGGAAGCGGCGACGCTGTCGGGGGCGATCCTGCTGATCATCGGCATGGCCACCTCGATGGCTTGGGCGCTGACGCAGTCGGGCTTCTCGGCCAAGCTGGTGGCGCTGATGCAAGGCGTGCCGGGCGGCGGCATGGGCTTCCTGCTGATCACCATCGTCATCTTCATCGTGCTGGGCAGCATCCTGGAAGGCATACCCGCCATCGTGCTGTTCGGCCCGCTGCTGTTCCCGGTGGCGCGCTCGCTCGGCATCCATGACGTGCATTACGCCATGGTGGTGATCCTGGCGATGGGCATCGGCCTGTTCGCGCCGCCCTTCGGCGTCGGCTTCTATGCCGCCTGCGCGATCGGCAAGGTATCGCCGGACAAGGTCTTCGGCCGCGTCTGGGGCTATCTGGCGGCGCTGTTCATCGCGCTGTTGGTGGTGGCTGCCGTACCGTGGATTTCCATCGGATTTTTGAAATAGCACATCGGTATTACAACGAATTTAACGAAACAAAGAGGTGAGCAATGAGCCGTTTTCTGGGTGAGATCAAACAACTGGGTTACGTCGTCGAAGACATACAAGCTGCGATGACATACTGGAGCGAGGTGCTTGGCGTTGGCCCGTGGTACTACATGGAGCGCGTGCCGCTGAAGAACTATCGCTACAAGGGCGAGCCGCAAGACATCCATTCGTCGGTGGCGCTGGCCAATTCCGGCAACGTACAGGTGGAGTTGATCCAGCAGCGCAACGATGCACCGTCGATGTACCGCGACTTCCTCAAGGCCGGCCGCACCGGCTTGCAGCATCTGGCCTACTGGACCGAAGACTTCGACAACGACCTTGCTCGCCTGCTGGAGAAGGGCTGGAAGATCGGCATGAGCGGCGAAGTCGGCGAGCGCGGGCGTTTTGTGTATTTTGAAACGGAATACCATCCCGGCACTGTGATCGAACTGTCGGAAATCGCCGGCCCCAAGGGCACGGTGTTCCGCATCATCCGCGAATCCTCCGAGGGTTGGGACGGCAGCGATCCGGTGCGTGCCTTCCCTGACCTGAGCAAGATGTGATGGCGGCAACGATGGAGAACAATCGCTTTTATGCCGATTACCTGATCGAAACGCCGCTCGATCCGCTGCAAGTCGCCGAAGTCATGGCGGGCGAACAATCCTGCGGCACCTTCGTGCGCGTGCAGGGCGAGACCGAGCAGTTGCGTGAACGCGTGCGCGCCGTCGTGGTGTCGGTGGCGGATGTCGGCAGCGTGGCGACGCCGAGTCTGCCCAACGCCTGGCAGCAACGCCAGAACATGCGGGGTCCGTGGCGTCGCGCCAAGGTCCGGATTTCCTTTCCGATCGATAACGTCGGTGCCAACCTGCCGACGCTGGCGGCCTCCGTCGCCGGCAACCTGTTCGATCTCGGTGAAGTGACCGGTTTGCGTTTGCTGTCGCTGGCGCTGCCGGAACACTACCGCCGCCAGTTCGACATGCCGCGCCACGGCATCGCCGGCACGCGCAAGCTGACGGGAGTGCCGCGGGAGCCGTTGCTGGGCACCATCATCAAGCCCAACGTCGGCCTCAGCGCAGTGGAGACGGGCGAGCTCGTGACGCAATTGTGCGAAGCCGGCGTCGACTTCATCAAGGATGACGAAGTTTGCGCCAATCCGGTCCATGCGCCGCTGGAGCAACGCGTGCGCGAAGTCATGCGGCGCGTGCGCGCCTATCAGGACAAGTCCGGCCGCCGCGTCATGGTGGCCTTCAATATCACCGACGAACTCGACGCCATGCGCCGTCACGCCGACCTGGTCGAACGAGAAGGCGGCAACTGCATCATGGTGGGTCTCAACTGGTGCGGCTTTTCGGCGCTGCAAAGCCTGCGTCGCAGCAGCGGGCTGGCGATCCACGGCCATCGCAACGGCTTCGGCATGATGTCGCGCCAGCCGCTGCTGGGGATGTCGTTCTCTGCCTATCAGAGCCTGTGGCGGCTGAGCGGCGTGGACCATCTGCACGTGCACGGCCTCGACGGCAAGTTCTCTGAATTCAATGACGAAGTGGTGCAGTCGGCGCGCGATTGCCTGACGCCGATGACTCCCGGCGACGAAGTGATGCCGGTGTTTTCGTCGGGCCAGTGGGCTGGTACGGTGCCGGCCACGTTCGCGGCGGTCAACAGCACCGACGTGATCTTCCTCTCGGGCGGCGGCATCCTCGCGCACCCTGACGGCGCTTCGGCCGGCGTCGCCAGCCTGCGCCAGGCGTGGGAAGCGGCGCGCGACGGCGTGGGCCTGCAGGAGCGCGCGCGCAAGGCGCCCGAGCTGCAGCGCGCACTCGAGTTCTTCGGGCCGCGTCTGAAATGACAAAAGAGCATCGTCCGCGCATCTGCTTTTACGGCGACGATTTCACCGGCGCTACCGACACGTTGGCGACGGCGACCGAAGCCGGGTTGCGCAGCCTGCTGTTCCTGTGCGTGCCGGATCGTCGCCAGCTTGAGGCGGCGGGCGAGCTCGATTGCCTCGGCATCGCCGGCGCCGCGCGCTCGATGGCGCCGGACGAGATGCGCGAGGAACTTGAGCCGGTCGCGCGTTTTTTCGCCGGCTTGCAAGCACCGGTGACGCATTACAAGATCTGTTCGACTTTCGACAGCGCGCCGCATGTCGGCAACATCGGCGCCGCCTTGTCGGTATGGCGGCGTCATGTCGACAACGACTTCGTACCCATCGTCGGCGGCCAGCCCAACCTGCAACGCTATTGTCTGTTCAGCAACCTGCATGCCGCGGTCAATGGCGGCGGTGAAGTGTTCCGCATCGACCGCCACCAGACCATGCGCAACCATCCGGTGACGCCGATGCATGAAGCGGACATGCGCGTGCATCTGGCGGAGCAGGGCATGACAGTGGCGGCAATCCATGCGCCGGCATACGAGGGCGGCGTCGAGCAACTGGATGCGGAAGTGGACCGCCTTGCACATGGGGACCACGACGCGGTGCTGTTCGATGTCGGCGATGCGGCGCATCTGCCGCTGATCGGCAGGCAAATCTGGCAACGCGCGCAACGGCAGCGTTTGCTGGCGATCGGCGCCAGCAGCGTGGTGCAGGCGCTGTGCGGGCATTGGCGCGGGCAGGGCGAACTGCCGCAGCGTTCGGTGGACGCCGCGCGTGTTGCCGCGGCCGACGGTGCGGTCTTTGTACTGGCCGGAAGCCTGTCGCCGGTCACCGCGCGCCAGGTCGCGGCGGCGCGTTCGTACGAGCGCATCGCGCTCGATGCGCGACGATTGATTGACGACGACCAGGCTTATCTCGGCGTGATGCTGTCGCGCATTGCACAGCGTCTCAACGACGGCCGCCATGTGCTGGCATGCACGGCCGACGGCGCTCATCTTGACGGCGAGCGCGTGGCGTTGCGGCTGGCGCAGGCGAGCGGGGATTTCCTGCATCGCCTGTTGCCGCTGACCACGGTGCGTCGCATCGGCGTGGCCGGCGGCGACACCTCTAGCCATGCCTTGAAAGCGCTCGACATATGGGGCCTGTCTTATCTTGGCAAACTGTCGCCGGGTGTGGCGCTGTGCCGCGCACATGCCGATGGCGCGCGCGAGAACGGTATCGAACTGATGCTCAAGGGCGGCCAGATGGGCGGCGAGGATTTATTCGACAGGCTGGTGAACGGGGCCTGACTGTTGTCTCGGTCGCTATAGCGGCCAGGCGCGGTCGAGGATGCTTTGCTGCAGGGGCGCTGCATCCATGCTTTCAGTTGGCAGCGTGCCGTACACGCGACCGTTGGCGGCGTCGCTACGGCTGAGTACGAAGGCTTCGGCCATGGCGAGCGGCGTATGCTGCAACATCAGCGCACCCTGCACGGTCAGCACCAGTTGCTGCACCAGGCGGCGCGCCTGCATTTCGCGCTGTTCCGGCGGCGACGTCAGCATCTGTTTGAGCGCGTGCAGCGGCGCCTGCAAGGCGTCGTGGCTGTCGGCGACCTGCTGCAATTCGTCAAGCAGCAACAGGCAGCCGTCCGGCTCGCGCTCCATGGCGCGCAACACGTCGAGGCACATGACGTTGCCCGAACCTTCCCAGATCGAATTGACCGGCGCTTCGCGGTACATGCGCGCCATCGGCGCGGTCTCGACATAACCGTTGCCGCCCCAGATTTCCATGCACTCGCCCGTGAATTCCAGCGCGCGCTTGCAGATCCAGAACTTGGCGGCGGGCGTGACGATGCGCCGCCAGGCGCGTTGCAGCGGATCGTTGGGCGCTTCGAAGGCGCGCGCCAGGCGCAACATCAGCAGGGTTGCCGCTTCGCTTTCCAGCGCCAGGTCGGCCAGCACGTTGCGCATCAGCGGCTGTTCGGCCAGATGCTTGCCGAAGGCGCTGCGGTGGCGCGCATGGTGGATGGCCTGGATCAATGCATAGCGCATCAGGCCGGCACTGCCGATGACGCAATCGAGGCGCGTGTGATTGGCCATTTCGATGATGGTCGGGATGCCGCGGCCTTCTTCGCCGACCATGACGCCGTAGGCGTCATCGAACTCCACCTCGCTGCTGGAGTTGGAGCGATTGCCGAGTTTGTCCTTGAGGCGTTGCACCAGCACGCCGTTCTTCTGGCCGTCGGGACGCCAGCGCGGTACGAAAAAGCAGGACAAGCCGTTGTCGGCGCGCGCCAGCACCATGTGGGCATCGCACATCGGCGCCGAGAAAAACCATTTGTGTCCGGTCAGCGTATAAGCGGCGCCGCGTCCGCTGCCGTTGAGCGGGCGCGCGGCGGTGGTGTTGCTGCGCACGTCGGAGCCGCCCTGTTTTTCGGTCATGCCCATGCCGATCAGCATCGAGCGCTTTTGCTCCAGCGGCAGGTCGCGCGGATCGTGTTCGCGCGCAAACAATTTGTCGCGCACCAGGCCGAACAGCGCATCTTCGTTGCGCAGCACCGGAATGGCCGCGAACGTCATGGTGGTCGGACACAACGAACCGGCTTCGACCTGGGCATGCAGGAAATAGCCGGCGGCGCGCGCCACATGGGCGCCGGGCGTGCCTTCGAAAGCCGGCAGCCACGGCAACGCATGCAGCGATTCGCGCCGCAGCAGCGCCAGCAGGGAATGCCAGGCGGGATGGAATTCGATGCTGTCGATGCGGTTGCCGAACCGGTCGTGGGTTTGCAGCTCGGGCGCATGGCGATTGGCCAGTTCGGCCAGTTGCAGCACCTCGCCGCTACCCAGTTCCGCACCGTAGTTGGACAGCACGGCGGCATGCCAGCCCGCCTGTTCGCGCTGCACGCCTTGGTTCAGGGCAATATCGGCATCGTAAAGATTGACATCTTTCAGCTCGGGGACCTGATTGGCGACTTCGTGCGTTTTCATTGCGGCTCCTGTGGGGTGGACGGGTAGACAACGGCGCGGACAGTGTAAGACATTCGCGGTGCAAGAATGTGTTATGAGGCCAATTTGCTATAACTATATAAGTATCTTGTCGCTAAGGCGGCAGAGCACATGACAAAGACTCATATTAAAATGAGACTCTTGAAAGGATTACTCCCACCATGCCTTATCTGACTATCGAAGATACCATCGGCAACACGCCGTTGATCCAATTGCAACGCATCGGCGGGGAAGACCTCGCACGACGCAATAACGTCATTCTCGGCAAGATGGAGGGCAACAATCCCGCCGGATCGGTCAAGGACCGCGCGGCGCTGTCGATGATCCGCCGCGCCGAAGAACGCGGCCAGATCAAGCCGGGCGATACGCTGATCGAGGCCACCAGCGGCAATACCGGCATCGCGCTGGCCATGGTGGCGGCCATGCGCGGCTACAAGATGGTCTTGCTGATGCCCGAAAACCTCAGCGAGGAACGCCGCCAGAGCATGGCCGCCTATGGCGCCAAGATCGTCCTGACGCCCAAGAGCGGCGGCATGGAATACGCGCGCGACCTCGCCGAACAGATGCAGAAGGAAGGCCAGGGCCTGATCCTCGACCAGTTCGCCAATCCCGACAATCCGCTGGCGCACTACGAAACCACCGGCCCCGAACTGTGGCGCGACACCGAAGGCCGCATTACCCATTTCGTCAGTGCCATGGGCACCACGGGCACCATCATGGGCGTGTCGCGCTATCTCAAGGAACAGAATCCGGAAATCCAGATCATCGGCGCCCAGCCGGAAGAAGGTTCGTCGATTCCAGGCATCCGCAAATGGCCGGAAGCCTACCTGCCCAAGATTTACGAAAAGCCGCGCGTCGACCAGATCGAGTACGTCAGCCAGGCCGCCGCCGAAAACATGGCGCGCAAGCTGGCGATGGTGGAAGGATTGTTTTGCGGCATTTCCGCTGCAGGCGCTTGCGAAGTGGCGTTGCGCGTGGCGCAACAGGTGGAAAATGCGACCATCGTTTTCGTGGTCTGCGATCGCGGCGATCGTTATCTGTCTACCGGCGTGTTCCCTGCCTGATCGTCCGGAAGCGGTTTCTTTCTCTGCAAACAAAAACGGAGCCGAAGCTCCGTTTTTTTATTCTGTGCCCGACGACGGCGCCGAGCCTGGTTTCGGTTTGAACTGCTTGTCGCTGATGCGGAATTTTTCGCGGCGATCACCCATCAGTTCGCGCAGTTCGCGGATCGACAGTTCGCTGACTTCGTGCATGCGAATCAACAGCGAAGCGCCCACCGGCAGACGGCGGTGACGGATCTTGCTGATCACCGGCGGTGCCACTTCCAATGCACGCGACAACGCGGCGTCGTTTTTCAGATGCAGCTTCTCGATCAGCGCATCCAGCAGGTGATTGGGATCGTAGTTGATTTGATCCGAAATAGAAGTATCGTTGGTGCCATTAGGTGTAGTCATGATCGGACGTTCCATTATGCAGATGTTTATAAAGGCCTTGTTTGTGCAAGTGCATTAGTTCTTGGTAAAACTGCAAAACGTGGTTAACTGATTTCTATTAGAGGAGCCATTCTTTCCCACTGCAACATGCACAACCCGAACCAAGGCCATGGGAGATCAGTCGGTCTGACTTGCCAGCCTTCACTATTCGTTTCCGTATTTCAAACTTCCGTACTGTCAAAAAGACAATATTGACGTGCAGTACATCTGTTGAGAAAAGTCTAATACAAAATAGTTGCGAGAAATCACCTCAAATTTGTAACAGATATTAACAGGATTTTTTCTATAAATGGTGTTGTTTCTTTGATACGACAAAAGACAGCGCATTCCAGCCGTTCAAACCGAGAGCCCGCATGGTAGTGATATTGCGCTCGAAAATGGCGCTTGCCTCGGGGTAGGCCTGGACCGCGCGGTCGATGCTGCTTTCGCGCAACAGATGCAAAACAGGAAACGGAGAGCGATTGGTGTAGTTGTCAATATCGTCCGTGCCGGCGTCGGCAAACTGATAATCAGGATGAAAACTGGCGATCTGGATTTCTCCATCCAGCCCGGCGTCTTGCAGTATCCGGTCGGCAATGTCGAGAAAATTGTTGTAATCGAGAAAATCCCGCAGCACACGCGGATGGATCAGCAGGGTGGTGTCGAGCTGCTGCGGATCGGCGGCGTGCAACCGATGCAATTCGTCGAGCAGGTCTTGCGCGAGGTCGGCTTCGTTGTCGGCATGGCTGACGGCATAGCGGATCTGGTCTTTGACGTAGACGGATTTGGCGAATGGGCAAAGGTTCAGGCCGATGACGGCTTCGCTGACCCAGGCCCGGGTGAGGTCGATGACGATATCGTCGGTGGGGAAAGTAGGCGTGTCCATCGGCGGATTGTCTCATGGCTTTTTGCGCGTCGTGAGCAGCGGAAGCGCCATGGGAGGCGAAATCGGCTATGCTTCACATCCTTCGCAAGCAACCGTACCGACACAAGTACAAAAAGACCTTTATGGCGCTCAAAGCAACCATCTTCAAAGCCGACCTGCAGATTTCCGACATGGATCGGCACTATTACCAGAATCACGTCCTGACCATCGCCCGCCATCCGTCGGAAACCGACGAGCGCATGATGATCCGCGTGCTGGCCTTCGCCCTCAATGCCAGCGAAGCGCTGACCTTCGGCAAAGGCTTGTCCGACGTCGAAGAGCCCGACATCCTGCAAAAAGACCTGACCGGCGCCATCGACCTCTGGATCGAAGTCGGCCAGCCCGACGACAAGCGCATCCTCAAGGCCTGCGGCCGCGCCGAACGCGTGATCGTCTACAGCTACAGCAGCGTCAGCAACATCTGGTGGAACCAGATCGGCAGCCGCGTCGAACGCGCCAGGAACCTGACGGTCGTCAACATCCCGGCGGAAACCAGCCAGGCGCTGGAAAAACTGGCCCAGCGCTCGATGCAACTGCAATGCACGATTCAGGACGGCCAGATATGGCTGGGCAGCAATGAACACATGGTGCAGGTCGATCCGCAGGTGATCAAGTCGTAAGCGCCGCTCATACCGTTTGCATCGGCCCTAGGCTTTTGCAGTCTCGATAATGCTGCCGCCCGCAAACAGCGCGCGCACGGATGCCAGCGCATCGAGCGACTTGAGGCGCGGCAGAAGCAACGCAGCGGTTTCCGCATCGGCGCCGATGCCGACGCATTTGACGAACTTGTGTTCCAGTTCTTCCTGTTCCATCGGGCATTGCGCCGCGCCGCGCGCATAAGCCTGGAATCCTTCGCACCAGTCGCGGCCCCTGGCCTTGATCGACACGCTCGCTCCTTCCGGCGCGGCCTCGCATGCTCCTTCCCGATTCCAGCGCGGACCGACGGTCATTTTCACCCGCCGCATCAGATCGACCAGTTGCGGCTGGTGCAGGATGGCGCTGTCCAGATGTTCCAATCCGACCGAGCCATAGAGCAAGGCCACCGCTACCGCGAACTGCAAACTGAACTGCGCTTCCTGCCTGGTCGAGGGGCGGTCGTAGATGAGGTTGGCCTGCACCACGGGCGGCACGTCGCAGATGATTTCCTCGATCTCCGCCACATCGATGCGGTGCTGCGCCACCAGCGCCATCGCCGCGTCGACCGCGGCGTGGGAAGACAGGCAGACCGGAATGCGTTTGATATCGACGCCGGGCGATTCCATGAACCAGCGCGCACCGAGCCGGTCGAGCGCGGCGACATCGAATTCGCCCTGATTGAACAAGCCGTTGAATCCGTTCCAATGTTCGAAGGCATTGCGCGGGCCGCTGGCGCCTTGCGCCGCCAGCAAGGCGGCGATCACGCCGGCTTCGGCCGTGCGGCCGGCCATCAGCGCTTTGCCGTCGGTGCCGAAACAGGCCTTCATGCCGCCGGCGCCGGCCACCGCCAACCCCAGCGCCGATACGGTCTGCGCACGATCGAGTTTGAGCAGCCATGCCGTCGCGGCGCAGGCGCCGATCGGTCCCAGCACGCCGGTAGTCCACCAGCCCAGATCGTAAAGGATGCTGTTGGTCGCCGCGCCGATCGCGTATTCGCATTCGGAGCCGGCAATGAACGCAGTCAGCAAGTCGCTGCCCGAAGCATCGGTTTGTTGCGCGACCGCCAATGCCGCGGGCGCAATGACGGCGGAGCCGTGCACGAAGCCGGCATAGCAGTTGTCGTCGAAGTCCAGCGCATGCGCCGCAACGCCGTTGACGAAGGCGGCGGCGGGTGCGGAAAACAGCCGGGTGCTGCCGAAAGCGGCGGCATGGCCTTGCGAGCCGGCATCCGTGGCGACGGCGCGGGCGGTGCGGGCCACTTCGGTGGCCGAGCCGGCAATGGCTACGCCGATGGTGTCGAGCAGGCAGTTGGCGGCGATAGTGCGGACGGAGGCGGGGATGTGGTCATGCTTCAGGGTGGAGACCCAGTCGGCCAGGCGATCGATGGCGGTAGGGATGGTCATGTTGCGGAGCGGTTTCATTGATCAGATGCGATGCATGTTTCGTCGGTCCGGACCGTTCTCCGGTTCGGACGCGACCGGAGAACGGGCTGCGTTTTCATGGCGAAGACGCAGCTTGAGGATGCATGCCTTATTCCGGCAGCGCTCCGGCCGGCGCGCCCAGCCATTTCCTGGACATCTCGTCGATGGCGCCGTTGGTCTTGGCTTCGCGGATGATCTCGTTAAGCTTGGCGACCAGTTGCGGTTCTCCCTTGAGCACGCCGATGTAGCAAGGCGCATTGGAAAGGATGACCTTCAGGTCCATGCTGACCGATGGATCCTTGGCCTTGATGGCCGCGGCGACGGCAGTGCCGGTGGCGAACATCTGGGTCTGGCCGGCAAGGAAGGCGGAGACGGTGCCGTTGTTGTCTTCAAAGCGCTTGATCACGGCGCCGGGTGCGAGGCGCGAAAGCTCTTCGTCCTGCATGGAGCCGCGTGTCACCGAGATGACCTTGCCGGTCAGTTCGGCATAATTCTTGGCCACGATATCCTGCTTGCCGAACACGGCATCGAAGAACGGCGCGTAAGCGATGCTGTAGTCGATGACCTTTTCGCGTTCAGGCGTCTTGCCCAGCGAGGAAATGGTCAGGTCCGACTTCTTGGTCTGCAGGTAGGCGATGCGATTCGGCGCGGTGACCGGAATCAGCTCCAGCTTGACGTTGAGCTTCTTGGCCACCAGCGTCGCCATGTCGATGTCGTAGCCGCGCGGCACCATGTCCGTGCCGACCGAACCATACGGCGGGTAGTCGGTCGGCACGGCGACGCGGATGACCTTGCGCGCGAGGATGGCGCTGAGGGCGTCTTCAGCCATGGCGTGGCCGGGGGCGGCGATGGCGGCAAGCGAAGCGGCGATGAGGCTAAGCAGAAGAGAGCGGCGTTTCATTTCGATATCCTTTCAATGATATGCGTTGTGGCGTTGTGCAAGATTGCATGCGGGAACTGCTGAAGCGGATTGCGGTAAAAATGTCGACGAGAATTGCGGATTGTTTTCATTTCCTGGGAATGCGCGGCCTGGGCGGTTCCGCTTCTTCCGCGCCCCACCATTCGCCCATGCTCCACAGGTTCTTCTCCGTTTCCGAAACGGAGGTCTTGACGTCGACCTTCGAGGTCGCGGCCATCAGGGCGACCAGGATTTCGCTGACAAGGAAAGCCGGCACCAGCGTGTCGAAAAAGGAAGCATTCTTCTTGCCGACCAGGATGGTCTCCGTCGCCATGCGCGCAATCGGCGAGCTGGCGCTGTCGGTGATGGCGATCAGCTTGGCGCCGGCCTTGGCGAGATGTCCGGCGATGGATACGGCGCGGCGCGAATAGGGCGCGATGCAGCAGACGAACAAGGCATCCTTGGGGCCGACCTGATGCATGATCTTCATCATGCCGCTTTCGCCGGCGCCGTCGATGAGCGTGATGTTCCTGGCGAAGTATTCGGAGACGTGGGAAAACTGGAATGCGACCGGAAACGATGAACGCAGGCCCAGGCAATAAATATGGCGGGCCGAAGACAGTATCTTCACGGCGCGCACGATGGCGGCCAGCGTATCGGCGCTGCACAGCGCCTGGATATGGGCAATGGCATTGTTGGCCACATCCAGCGCCAGCGCGGTTTCGCCGATTTTTTGATTGAGCTCGACCAGGCCGTGCGCGCGCTGGCTGTATTCGTTGCCGCGCGAGCGCAGGTTGTTCTTGAATACTTCGCGGATGTCGTCGTAACCCTCAAGGCCGAGAAACTTGGCCAGGCGCGTCATCGTCGATGGCGGGATGCCGGCCAGCCTGGCCTGTTCGCGCATGGACATCACGGCGACCTCGTGCGGATGGTCGAGAACAAAACTCGCCGCCAGCCGCACCTGCCTCGGCAGGCTGTCGAAGCATTGCTTGATGTGAAGCACAAGCGATTGCTGGGTTTGTTGCAACTGCTGCGACTGTTGAGACCGTTGATTCACGATGATGCTCCGCATGTCCGGGATACCGGTCATCAAGCAACATATGTGCCAAAATTTTTACAAATGATTCAAATGAATCATTTTTGAATGCGATAAAAGCGCTGAAAAAAATGGCTACGTAGGAGAAGTGTGATTTCGCCGATTCAAAAATACATGGCGGCGTGAATCAAACCGATTGCGTATCGGTGGCGCGATGTGGTTGTCTTTTTCGGAAAATGCGCCAGGATGGACATGCCGGCTCCGGATCGGCGCTTCGCTTTGGGGCGGAAATTTTCGCGGTCGGGCGTCAGTTGCCGCCGTGCAGTTCCTTGAGGATATCGAGAAACAGGTCGGCGCGATACGTCGAGGGCCGCGATTGTTCGGTGACGGCGCAGATCAGGTGATGATAGGAAGGGCTGCCGACCCTGGCCTTGAGCGCATAGCGCTTGCCGAGCAACTGCACGTAATGGACCGGGAGGATGCCGAGATAGCTGCCGGTGGCCACCAGCAAGCCGATGGCTTCCAGCCCGCCGGCATCGGGACCGCGCGCATAGCCTTCGGTCGCCAGCGCCTGGTCGACGTAAGGATGGGGGCGATACACCAGCGGCAGATCGTCGCCGCCCTTCGGTTTTTTTGCGGCGCTATAGACGCGGTGCGTTTCCGAGAACAGCGGCAAGTAATCGAATTCGCCTTCGCGCGGATACTTGCCGCGAATGGCGATATCGACCCGGTGTTCGCGCAACGCCTGATTAAGATCGGGAAAGGTCATCACGCTGATCTCCGGCCGCACGTTGGGCGCGCGCGCGCGCAGGATGGCCAGCGCTTCGGGGATCTTGCAGTCGGGATGCGTCAATGTGTGCTCGACGATGCCGATCGTCAGCGAGCCAGACAGCACGCCGTGGACGGCGTCGATTTCGGAACGGATGCGCTCCAGCGAGCGCAAGGCGCTGGCGGCGAGCTTGAGCGCGACTTCTCCTTCCGGCGTCAGCTTGAAGCCCGCCGGACCGCGTTCGCACAGGCGCACGCCCAGGCGTTCCTCGACCTCGCGCACATGGCGGCTGATGGAAGCCTTGGACATATGCAGGCGCTTCTCTGCCGCCGCGAATCCGCCGGCCTGGGCGGCATTGCAGAACACGCGCAGCGAGCGCAGGTCGCGTTCGTCGAAATCTAGCTGGATCATGGAGGGGCCTCGAAACGGAAAATGAGAAGGTATTGAATTTCAAGACTATACCTGCAAAACAATCATTTTTTATTATCTGCGATGCTTGCTAGAGTCGGAAGCACTTCGGCTGTTTCAGGATCAGATCTTGCATGGCCAGTGGGTTTCCCCCGTTTTCAAACCGCATTTAGCCAAGAGGATCCAACGTCATGGAACAACTTACCGTGCCGCCGCGCACCGGCCACAAAACCTTGCTGTATTCGGAACTGGTGACCGACATGACCGACCTCAAGGCGGACATTGCTGTCCTGGGCGTGCCGTTCGGCTCCGCCTACGGTCCGCGCCAGTTCAGCAACGACCAGACCAATGCGCCGCAAGCCATACGCGATGTCACCGACCGCATGGTGCGCGCGCCGGAACACTACGATTTCGACATCGACGGCCCCTTGCTGCAAGGACGCGACGATATCCGCTTCGTTGACTGCGGCGACGTGCTGCCCGATCTTGCCGTTCCCGGCGATCATCGGCGCCGCGCCGAACTGGCGGTGCGGCAGATTTTGCGCGGCGGCGGCATGCCGATCGTGCTGGGCGGCGACCATGGCATCACCAATCCGGTCTTGCGCGCTTTCGACGAAGTGGGCCCGGTGACGCTGGTGCATATCGATGCCCATCTGGATTGGCGCGATGAAGTCAACGGCGTGCGCGACGGCCTGTCGAGCGTGATCCGCCGCGCTTCGGAACTGCCGTTCATCAAGCATATCGTGCAGATCGGCCTGCGCGCGCAGGGCAGCGGCCGTCCGGCCGACTATGAAGCGGCCAAGGCCTACGGCGCCGACCTGATCACCGCTTACGAGTTGCATGACATCGGCATGGATGCTGTGTTGGGGCGCATTCCCGACGGCGGCAATTACTACCTGACCATCGACGCCGACGGACTTGATCCGACCATCATGCCGGCGGTGGACGGCCCGGCGCCGGGCGGCGTGACGTTCCTGCAGGCGCGCAAGCTGATTCACGGACTGGTGAAGAAGGGACGCGTGGTCGGCATGGACATCGTCGAGATCCAGCCGGCCAAGGACAACGCCAGCAAACTGACCTGCGTCACCGCGGGCAGGCTGATCGTCAATCTGATCGGCGCCACGATACGCGCCGGCTACTTCGACAAGAAGAAGCCGGCGTAAGCAGCAAACCTGACGACGTATTTCCAACCTGTGTATTTCCAACCCCATTGATAACGAGGCTGCCATGGCACACACGCGTATCCGCAAATTCAACACCAAAGACACTTATCCCGAACAAAACATCGACAACGATTTATGCCAGGCTGTCGTGGCGCGCGGCACCACGATCTTCCTGCGCGGGCAGATCGGACAGAACCTGGACACTTCGGAAAGCGTCTGTATCGGCGACGTCAAGGGGCAGACCGAACAGGCGATGTACAACATCGACATGTTGCTCAAGGAAGCCGGCGGCAAGCTGGAACATATCTGCAAGGTCACCATTTATATTTCGGACCCGCGTTTTCGCGAAGACGTCTATCGCGTTGTCGGCCGCTGGCTCAAGGGCGTTTTTCCGGTGTCGACCGGTATCGTGGTGACGGCATTCGCACGACCGGAATATCTGGTTGAAGTGGATGCGACCGCAGTGATTCCAGACTAAGCTTGGTCGGCGCGCTGCTCGATATGCGCGAGCAGGCGCTGCCCCTCTGCGCTGCTGAACCAGGCTGCATGGCCGAGGTAGTAGGTGTCGTAGGCTAGCGAGGCATTCTGCGCCGAGCGCGTGATGCCGTGGAAGTACGCCAGCTCGGCCAGCGCAAACTCGGCATGCACCAGCGGCAGCAAGGCCGCCAGCGCCATCCACTGGCGTGCCGTCAGCGGCCGGATCAGGTGATAACCGTCCAGCATGGCGCCGAGCAGATCGGGATGGACGACATTGCGCGCGCCCTCCGGTATGGACAGCCATTCGATGACGTTGCGCTCGATGGCGGTCGCCAGATCGTGCAATGCACAGGTGCGATCGCTCAAGCCGAAGTCGAGGATCGTTTCCACGCCGGCGGCGGCGCTGCGGTCGCTCCACAACAGGTTCGACGCATGCCAGTCGTTGTGGGTCCACAACGGCGTCAGTTCGTCGAGGTAAGGCAGCAACCGGGCATGGAGCGGCAACAGCGTATCGGCGGCTTCTCCACGCCAGTCGCGGTCCTTCAGATAATCGGCGATGGCCGGATAGCGTTCAATGTAGCGCTGCAAGGCAGGCAAAGGATCCGGCTGTGAAAAAATCGTGAAACTCGACACCAGCGTCTGCGCCTTGCGCGCCGGTGCGGCATAGTCCTGCGCGGCCAGGTGCAGTCTGGCCAGCGCTTTGCCTGCTTCGTGCGCATGTACGCGGCTGCTGAACGGCGTCCACGATATCGCGTCGCGATACAGGTCGACGCCGGGGGCGACGCCATGCACTTCATACGTCCAGTGGCCGTCGGTCATCGCGGTGGCGCCATCGGCGGTCGTCAGGACTTCGCTCACGGCAATGCCGCGGCTGCGCAAGTGATTGATGAAGCCGTGTTCTTCGCTCAGGCCCGCGACATCGCGCGCCGACAGATGGTGGCGTTTGACGAATACATCCATGGTCGACGTGGTCATCACGCAGCCCGCCGAGAACGGTCGCGGACTATGCCAGATCAGGCGTTGCGGCGCGCCCGCTTGCGGATAATGCCGCAGCACGCGCGTCACTTCGGAAGAGGTCAGCGCAGGCCAGTCGGAAATCACGGCATCGGCGTTCATGCCGTGGCTGAGCACGCGGGTCAGGTGATGGGAAGCGGCTTCCATGAGAGCGTCTGCGAGTCCTGGCGTCAGAAATCGTATTGCACGGACAGACGCGCCAGACGCGGCGCACCGAGATGCAGATAGCTGTCGCCCAGTGATTCGCCGGTGTCCTTCCAGTAGCGCTTGTCGAATACATTGTCGACGGTCAGGCGCATGGTGGTCGGATGCCCACCCATCCTGGTCTGATAGCGCAGGCCGGCGTTGAAGATGTGGTATGCGGGCACAGCGGCGCTGCCGTCGCGCGTGGCGACCTTGCTGCCGCTATAGAGCCAGCTTCCCAGCAGATTGAAGCCCGGCAGCGCGGCCACCGCATAGTCGGCATACACCGCGCTGCGCATGCGCGGCACGTTGATGGCCTGCTTGCCGTCGTAGGCCGGGGTGCCGGTATCGTCGGCGCGCGCCTGGATGAAGGCCACGCTCGCGGCCAGACGCAGTTGCCGGGTGACGTTGCCGTTGGCGCCGAGTTCGATGCCCCGGTGGGTTTGCGTGCCTTGCTGGATGTATGCAAAGCTGGTCCCTGCGGCATCGGGCTTCGGATATTCATAAGCCTTCTTCATACGGAACACCGCGGCGGTAAAGCCCAGGTCCTTGTTCCAGTCGTATTTGAAGCCGGCTTCAAGCTGGCGCGCCACGGAAGGCGGCAGGATGGTCGGGTAATTGCTTTGCCAGAATGCGGCGGAAGTGCCCATCGTCAGCGTCTCCGCATAGCTGCCGTACAGCGACATGTTCTGCTGCAGCTTGAAGATCAGCGCCGCCTGCGGCAGGAACAGCGAACGGCTCGTGTCGCGCGTGACGGCGCCGGCCGGGTCGTAGGTCTGTTCTTTCAGCCAGACTTGGCGGCCACCTGCAAGCACTTGCCAGCGATCGTTGAATTGCAGGCGATCGGTGAAGAAGATCGCTTGCTGGCGGCTGTCCAGGTTGCGATACGACGCTGGAATACCGGCGCCGGAGGCGGGAAATGCAAGCGGGACCGGATTATAGATATTATCGCTGCCGACCCAGCTCGAAATGCCGTCCGATTTATCGATGACGCGCCGCGACATGCTGAGACCGGCTGTCAGATCGTGTTTGATGGCGCCGGTATTGAATTTCCCTTGGAGCACAGCCTGAGCTTCATCGTTACGGCGCGTGTCGTCCGGACTGCGATAGTCATACACGTCGTAGTCGCCGTTGGCTGCAAACGTAGGTGAAAAAACAGTTGCAAAGTTGCTTCCATAGGGGAACGCAAGATAGTCGTCGATGACGGCGCGGCTGCGTCCGGCGACGACATGGCCGCGCCAGTCGGCATTGAATTCCAGGTCGAAACGCGTGTTGAAATTGAGCGAATCGATGCGCACCGGCTGGGCCCAGGATTGCGGCGTCAGCATGGCGGTCGGGGAGACGTTCGACGGCACGGTCGTGCCGCCCAGCAGTTGATAGCCGGCGACGGATTTTTGCGATTTCTTCTGGTATTCGATATTGAACTGCAGGCGCGCCTTCGACGAGATGTCCCATGCGGCGGCCACCGAGGCAAAGTCGCGGTAGCCGTTGCTGTAGTCGACGTAGGAGTTGATGTCTTCATGCGCGGCATTCACGCGCAAGCCGAACTGTTTCTGTTCGCCGAACAGCACACCGAGGTCGGTCGCCACATAGCGCGAGCCGTTGGAATCGGTGCCGAGCGTGACGGAGCGCACATCGGCCGGACGCTTGGTTACGTAATTGACCAGGCCGCCGGCATTGACCACGCCGCCTTGCAAGCCGGACAGGCCTTTGATGATTTCGACCTGCTCCTTGTTTTCGAGCGCGATGTTTTGTTCGCCGACCACCGACAGGCCGTCGATGCGGTAGCCGCTCGCCAGATCCAGCGGAAACCCGCGCACGCTGATATTTTCGTAATACCCGACCGGCGCGTAGTTTTCGCCGATGCTGGCGTCGTTCTTGATGACGTCGCTCAGCAGGCGCGCCTGCTGGTCCTTGAGTTGCGCTTCGGTCACCACCGATACCGAGGCCGGCGTGTCCAGCAGCGGCATCTCGCCGAAACCGGCAATGCTGGACGAGCGTGCGCGGTAAACGTCGGTGCGCGCATCTTCGGCGGTGACGTTGATGGTCGGCAGCGTACCGGCATCGCCGATTTCTTCCGCGCGGACGGCGCTCGGAGCGACGCTGGCCAGCGTCAGGGAAATGGCGAGAGGGGAAAAGCGTTTCATCGGTGTTGCGGCGGGCTTTCTGGAAGACGGCGCGGACAGGTTACTGTCCGCGCGCGGTGCGCACGGCGCGCGCCAGATCGATCACCGACATGGCGTAGAAATAACTGCGGTTGTACTGCGTGATGGCAAAGAAATTATTGGTCGCAAGCCAGTAGTCGGTCGGCGCTTCGCCGTTTTGCAGGTCGACCAGGCCGAAGCGCATGCCGGCCGGCAGCTCGCTGCCGGGAACCACGCCGGCGGCCTTGAGTTCGTCGGCGCTGAACTTGGCTTCCAGGCCCTGATTGATCAGGTCGCCGATCTTGCCGACGTCGGCGACGGTGGCCGGGAAAACGGTCGGTTCGCCGCGCTGCCAGCCGTGGATCTTGAGGAAGTTGGCGACGCTGCCGATGGCATCCACCGGCGAGCTGCGCAGGTCGATCTTGCCGTTGCCGTCGAAATCGACGGCGTATTGACGCAGGCTGCTCGGCATGAATTGCGGCCAGCCGATGGCGCCGGCGTAGGAGCCCATCAGCGAGAACGGATCAATGTCGGATTCGCGCGCGAACAGCAGCGTGCTTTCCAGTTCGCCGCGGAAGAAGGCCATGCGGGCGTCGCGGTTGGCGGTCTTGGGATAATCGAAGGCCAGCGTGGTGATCGCGTCCATCACGCGGAAATTGCCGGTGTTGCGGCCGTACACGGTTTCCACGCCGATGATGCCGACGATGATCTCGGCCGGTACGCCGTACTGCGCTTCGGCGCGCGACAGCGCCAGTTCATGCTCGTTCCAGAAGTCGACGCCGGCGTTGATGCGCTTGGGTTCGACGAAGCGCGCGCGATAGGCTTGCCAGTTCTTCGGCTTGCCGCTCGGAGCCGGCTTGATCAGTTGGATTGCGGTGTCGAGGTAGCGCGCCTTGCTGAAGGCGGCTTGCAATGCCGCCTTGTCGAAGCCATCGCGGGCGACCATTTCGTCGATGAAGCTGTTGACTTCTTTCCACTGGCTGAAATTGGCGAACTCGCCGTCGTCGTCGGCGACGGCCTTCTTTTTTAGCTTGGCCTTGGCTGCTTTGGCGGCTGTTTTGCCCTGATGTGTGACGGAAGTCGATTCAGCGGAGACTGTTGCCGGCGCCAGGCAGGCGAGGGAAAGAGCGAGCAGGCCGAGCAGGCGAGACAAACGAAGGCTGGGTTTTATCGACATGGATAGGCGCAACGGCTATGCGTAAGGTGTAAGGTGGCAGACAGACAAGTCGGCCAGTATACATGATCAGCCGGGCGGTCCGGCGCCCGCCCGCTGCTTGGGAGTACACTAGCCAGACGTGCGGCGTCCAAAGGGTTCTGGCACCGAGACGCGCGCCGGGAGAAAATGAGCGAGACCGGGTTCAATAACAATGACTACTGCCTTCTATACGCATTCCGACTGTCAGCGCCATGAGATGGGCGACTGGCATCCCGAGACGCCGCTGCGCCTGCAGGCCATCGAGGACCAGTTGATCTCCAGCCGCATCGATCAGTTCATCGAGCGCCGCGACGCGCCGCTGGCCGATGTCGCCGATATCGAGCGCGTCCATACCGCCAATGCCGTGGCCCTGATCCGCGATCATGCCGAAGCGCTGGCCGTCAGCAAGGAGGCACATTATCCGCTTGACGCCGACACCTCGATCAACGCGCATAGCTGGAAAGCCGCTTTGCGCGCCGCCGGCGCCGCCGTGGCGGCAACCGACGCCGTGATTGCCGGCGAGCTGGAGAACGCCTTTTGCTCGGTGCGCCCGCCCGGCCACCATGCCACGCCAACCACGCCCATGGGTTTTTGCCTGTTCAACAACGTCGCCATCGCCGCGCGCCATGCCATCGATATACACGGACTGGAACGTGTGGCCATCGTCGACTTCGACGTGCATCACGGCAATGGCACCGAAGAGGCGTTCAGGCATGACCCGCGCGTGATGATGGTGAGTTTTTTCCAGCATCCGTTCTATCCCTTCAGCGGCACCGATTCGACTGAGCCGCACATTCTCAACGAGCCGCTGCCGGCGTATACGGCGGGAGATGTGGTGCGCAGGCTGGTGACGGAAAAATGGCTACCGGCGCTGCATGCGCACCGGCCGCAGATGATCTTCATCTCGGCCGGTTTCGACGCCCACCGCGAAGACGACATGGGTCAGATGGCGCTGGTCGAAGCCGACTACGCCTGGATCACGAAGCAGATCATGGATGTCGCGCGCCAGCACGCGCACGGCCGCATCGTCAGTTGCCTCGAAGGCGGCTACAACCTGTCGGCGCTGGGCCGCAGCGTGGTGGCGCACCTCAAGGTGCTGGCCGATATCGACTGATGTATTTCAACTGCTCGCGAGATCGGCATAGGCGGCGATGATGGCATCGGCCACGGCGCGCACCCGCGCGGTGCGGTTGAGATCGTCATGCAGCACCAGCCACATGTCGTAGGCTTGGTGGCGTTCCGGCCAGACGCGCACCAGTTGCGGCTCGGCGTCGGCCATGTGCGTGGGCAACTCGCCGATGCCCAGCCCGGCGGCCACGGCTTCGATCAGCATCAATCCCGAACTGACTTCCATCGCGACGCGCGCATTGGCGATCGATTCGCCGCAGATGGCTTCGAACTGCGAGGCATATACCGCGCGCTGGTAAACCACCACGTCATGTCCCGCCAGCGCCGAGCCGGGTTGCGGCATGCCGCGTTTCTTCAGATAGGATTTGGACGCATACAGGCCGACTGCAAGCCGCGTTAGATGGCGCGAAATCAGGTCGGGGCTGGTCGGGCGCACGCTGCGCACCGCCAGGTCGGCTTCGCGTCGGGTCAGGTTGGAAACCTGCGTGGAGGTGGTCAGCACCACGCGAATGGCCGGATGATCGGCCGCCACTTGTCGTATGGCCGGTATCAGCACGTGTTTGGCCATGGTGTCGGTCGCGGCCACGCGCACCACGCCGCACAGGCGCTCGTCGATGCCCTGCATCTGGCGTTGCAACTGGTCTGCGGCTTGCTCCATTTTTTCGATCGCCGTCACCGCCAGGTCGCCCGCCGGCGTGGCGACGTAACCTGCCGGGGTGCGCAGGAACAGGCGCGCGCCCAGCGATTTCTCCATCGCGTTCAGCCTGCGGCCGACGGTGGCCTGGTCGATCTGCAATTGCTCGGCGGCGCCGCGCAGCGTGCCGGCGCGCTGGATGGCCAGAAAAATACGGGCGTTGTCCCAATCCATGACGGTTCTTTCAGATAGCAAAAGGGTGATGCGGTGCGATGCATTTTTGCATCATAGTCATGAGGTTATGCTTATTTATTGCATCGAGCAAGGCGCTTAAAATGACATCCTCGTTCGCATTCCCGTTTGCCTCGCCTGCGATCCAGGCCGGCAGTTCCAACAGAAAGAGAAGTGCAATCATGTCAACATCATGTCCGTCGCAAACTGCGCAGACCGCGCCGGCCGGCATCAAGAAGCAAGACCACACCGGCTTGCTGCCGTTGGTGACGCTGGCGATCGGCTTCGTCATGGCAATGCTGGACGTCACCGTGGTCAATGTCGGCCTGTCGTCGATAGAAAAAAGCCTGGCGACACCGCTCAGCATGCTGGTCTGGATCGTCGACGGCTACACCCTGAGCTTCGCCGCCATGCTGCTCGTCGGTGGCGCGCTGGCCGACCGTTACGGCGCCAAGAACATCTATTTGCTGGGACTGGTGCTGTTCGTGGTCGCCTCGCTGCTGTGCGGCGCCGCGCCCAACGGCGGCATGCTGGTGGCGGCGCGCCTGCTGCAAGGTCTGGGCGCGGCTTTCTTCATGCCCAGTTCGCTGAGCTTGCTGACCCACGTCTATGAAGACGACCGCGTGCGTGTCCACATGCTCGGCATCTGGTCGGCCACGGTCGGTGGCGCGGCGGCGGTGGGGCCGCTGGTCGGCGGCATCCTGATCCATTCGTTCGGCTGGCGCAGCGTGTTCCTGATCAACGTGCCGGTCGGCCTGCTCGGCCTGTTCATGGCCGTCAAGATGATTCCGGCGGTGGAACGGCACATGCGCGCCTTGACCATCGCCAGCCACGTCCTCGGCGTGCTGATGCTGGCGGCGCTGAGTTTCGTGCTGATCCAGGGGCCGGTCTACGGCTGGACTTCCGTCCCTATCATCGGCGCCGTGATCGTGGCGCTGCTGGCGCTGGCTATGCTGGTGCAGCGCGAGCGCAACGGCTCCGCGCCGCTGCTGCCGCGCGCCTTGTTCGCCACGCCGCAATTCGCCGCCGCCAACGGCATCGGTTTCCTGATCAATTTCGGTATCTACGGCCAGTTCTTTTTCCTCGCGCTGTTCCTGCAGCAGGCGCGCGGCGCCGACGCTTTGCAGACCGGCTTGCAGATGCTGCCGATGATGGCGGTGATCTTCATCGGCAACCTGATGTCGGGACGCATGACTGCGCACTGGGGGCCGCGCCTGCCGCTGCGCCTGGGCCTGACGGTCGGCGCGGTGTTCTCGGCGTTGCTGATGGCGATGACGCCGGCGACGCCGTACTGGATGCTGGCGCTGGCCGGCGCGCTTGCCAATCTCGGCATCAGCACCGCGATTCCGGCCATGACTACTGCCGTGATGCAGGTGGCCGGCAAGAGCAACGCCAACAGCGCTGCCGCCGCGCTCAACGCCAACCGCCAGATCGGCGCACTGGTCGGCGTGGCGCTGATGGGGGCGATCCTGCATACGTTTACCGGCTGGATCACGCGTATCGCGCTGGCTTACGGCGTGATCGCCATCGTTTATGTACTGGCGCTGGTATTGGTGTTGCGATACGTCAATGCGAGGTCGGCGGCCAGTCCCACAGCCGTCGCTCCGGCAGGGGAATAAGTGCCGAATGCGGGTTCTTTTGAAGGTAAATAAGCCGCAGGCCGTAAAATAGCGGCTTATTTGCCAACAAGAAGAATCCCGCATGTCTATTCAATGGTTCCCAGGTCACATGAACGCCGCCCGCAAGAAGGCGGCGGAGGCGATGGAAAAGGTCGACCTGGTCATCGAAGTACTCGACGCGCGCCTGCCGCAGGCCAGTTGCAACCCGATGATCGAGCAGATCCGCCTGTTTCGGCAGCGCCCTTGCCTGAAGATACTCAATAAAAGCGACCTTGCCGACCCGGCCGCGACGCAAGCCTGGATCGCCCATTACAACAGCCAGAAGAACGTCAACGCCGTCGCCCTGAGCTGCAAGAAGCCCAGCGACGTCGCCAAGGTGCCCAAGCTGGCGCTGGCGCTCGCGCCGCATCGCGGCACCGCGCTCAAGCCCTTGCGCATGATGATCATGGGCATTCCCAACGTCGGCAAGTCGACGCTGATGAATGCGCTGCTCAAGAAGCGCGTAGCCGCCGTCGGCGACGAGCCTGCCGTGACCAAGACGCAGCAGCGCCTTTATCTTGGCAATAACATGGTGCTGATCGACACGCCCGGCATGCTGTGGCCCAAGATCATGCATCCCAGCGACGGTCTGATGCTGGCCGCCAGCCATGCCGTCGGCAGCAATGCGCTGATCGAAGAGGAGGTCGCCACCTTTCTGGCCGACCTGCTGCTGCAGCGTTATCCGCAACTGCTGACGGCGCGTTACGGCTTCAAGACTGAAGGCATGGATGGCGTGGCCGTGGTGGAGGGGGTTGCGGCCAAGCGCGGTTTCCGCCTGAAGGGCGGCGACGCCGACTATGAAAAGGCCGCGCATACGTTCTTGCAGGATTATCGCACCGGCGCGCTGGGTCGCATCACGTTGGAAACGCCGTCATCGCGTGCGGCGCTGCTGGCCGAATATGACGCTGCCCGGGTGTTGGAAGCGGCTGAGGAGGACGAGGACAATGAGGACGGCGATGGCGTATAGGCTGCGGCACCGCCCAAAAAACAGGCTCCCGAACTGGAAAGAGCGAATGTCGCACTGCTGCTGAATGGCTCGGGAGAGAGCGATCGGCATGCCCGCCAATCTGGCGACCGTCATCGCGCACCTCGCCACGGCAGGTTAAGGAGTATCTTTTTCCACCAGGGATTCTCTTTCTCGACTCTAGGAGGATTGGCAGCAGCAGGGTCGACAGCAGCAGGGACCGCAGGAACATGAGGATTGACGGCAGCAGGAACATCAGGAGCAACAGCATCAGGATCAGCAGGGTCATCATCATGCATATAGCTGGATCTCAATGAAATCGATCCGCCAAATAAAGTCAGGATGGAACCTAATACGCCAATATTATCCGCTTGATCTTTCAATCGTTTGAACAGCGTGCTAGCCGACACATAGCGATAAATCTTCGGGTTTTCTGCGGCGACATTTGCTCCTACCCCCGCGCATGCAGCAACTGTTCCAGCTTCAACGAGGATATTCCCGAGCGCGTCCAGTGCGTTCTTCGTGGAGGGATCATTCATCACTTCGTCTATTGACTCCTTGGTTCTGGCGCCTTCAACGACAATCATGATGCTGCAGCCTCCCAATTCCACGATATGAATCTTGCTCATCGCATCTTCCCCAATTTCTGGGAATATTTCCGGATGTGATTCCGCAAGTTGATTGATTGCATTCGCAATAGCTGACGCGCTGCTCATGCCGGCCGCTGCCGTACCTGCTGCAGATTGGAACGTCGGTACCACCAAGAGCACGGCGCCTTCCCCTAACGCGCCTAAAAACTCGCCAACTGCACTGATGATTGCCGGCGCGGCATTTTTCACCAGCCAAGCGGCTAACGCTCCAACGAGAACCAAAAAGCCGCCGGCGATCCCAAGCGCAGCAGCGGCGACCCCGCCAGAGTCCGAATCAGACTCTGATGAATCTTCATTGGTGATGTAGATGACTTTGGGGATCGTTGCCGGTGCCTTCGCTGCTGGCGCATTAGTTGCTGGCGCATTCGTTGCAGGAGCTTTGGCCGCGGGTGTATTCGGCACTGGTGCTTTCGTCGCAGGTGCCTTTGTCACCGGCGCTTCGGTTGCCGGCGCCTTAGTCACCGGCGCCTTCGGTGGCGTGTCCGACGTCGAAAATTTAACCGTGTCAGGAAGCAGGTAGGCCAAGCTTTCGATCAGGCGTCTGCGTGCGGAATGGTCCGTCTTCAGATTGGCCGCATTCACCTTGGAGAATGCGGCGAAAATCAGCTTCGACCTCTCGACATCATGTGCTGCATACGGCGGAGGAAAAAAATCCAGGCCTTCGATATTCTCGCCAGTCATCCATTTCACGAACAACAGAAGTGCCGCAGCGTCCATAGGATAGGCGGATTGAATGTCTTCGGCCAGTTTCTCGAAATCCCGTGCTTTCTTTTTTATGGAAGCATCATATTCTTTCACTTTATTGATGTCATTCTCCACGGCAAACTCAATAGAAGAGTCGCGGCTATTGTTGATGACTGCGTCCACAAACGACGCCGCCTGCCAATTCCAAGCCGTCGGCGTAGCTGCTTTTTTGTCGGACTCTTTAAAGTGGCTGCGATATAAGGACGAATCACTATCCCTCGGCCGTGTGGAAGCTTTCTCCCAGGTGACTCCCTCCCAAGCGATATTTCCTTTCTCTCCCGGGCAAGTGCCGTCATGTTCGATGATAAGTGCATCGCGCAGGATTTTGAATGGCGGGGAGACTATACTGCTAGGCGTGTAGTGTCGTCGCACATAGAATTCCGACGGCACGCGTCTGCGGTTATTGAAATCCACCGCTCTGTCCTGTGCAGGCCGGGATATCTTATTCCAGCGCCGAATGGCCCAGTCCCTGTGCTCGGGCTGATTGGCTGCCGAAGTGGCGTAGATGGTCGAGAGCTTGGTCATCTGTCTTGCATATTCATTCTCATTCCCTCCCAGTGAATACCTGAGGCTGAGGGCAAGTTGTCGCGCAGTGGCGTTCGATAATTTATTTTCGGCACGTATCGTCAATATTTTGCCGTTGACGTGGTTTCTAAATCTCGCTGTGTAAGGTTTGGAGCTGTCTTCGATAAATTCCAGTTCTGACATAAACAATGAGTCAGATACTGTCACCAACCTCATCGATTTTTGATACGCTCCACTGACCGATATCTCAGCATCATGATTAAAACTGTTGATTAAAAAATGTTCTTCCGCATTGCTTGAAACTATCTTTATCGGCCTATTGGAGTTTTCAATTTTATAAGTGCCGTTGACGCTCGGATTCGGTATGAAAAACGCATCAGAAAACAGGTCGGTATCAGACTTGAATGATTCATATGATCTCTGATTCGCATCGGCAATTTTCGACAAGACGTGTCTGGCAGTGGTATTAAATCTTCTATTCCCATTTTTGCTTATCATTTTTAGTGAAAAATTCTTGTTGTTTGATTTGAATAGAACAAACGATTCTCCTTGTCTGTCAATTCCTTCATCGACAAGCTTCAGGCCCGATTGGATGCCGCTGACGTCACGAATATTTTCTGTATCGACTATCCCGTTGCCCGGTTTTTCTGATCCGGATTCGTCCTCCAGTTCAGGTATGACGAGTTCCCAATGTCCGTTGGCTCCATAGGGAAGGGTGAAGTTATCGTTCGCATTATCGAGAGTGATTGAAATTGTTTTTTTCGGTGGCGTTGCGTAAGGCAATGGTTGTATGTTTGACCTGATGTGCGGCGAAGTATGAAAGATCATTTTTTCGGCATCCGACGATTTGTCCTGTTTCAGCACATTTTCTTCTGACAATTGCTCATTCATGGACTTGCTCTGCTGGGCAATGGAGCTGTCATTTTCAATGAGTGCGCTTCTGACCTGGTTGGTTTGTATGATGCGTTTAACTGTTTTTTCGTCACCTTTGAGATCGATTTCAGACTTGACTACGCCATCCTTGGATAGTGTGATCTTGGCCCGGGAAATATGATTGGCGGTAGCGATGCTGTATGACGCAATGAAGCCGGCGTTCAACAATGGACTGATATCGGCATCCCGCGTATCGGTCATCAAGCCCTGAGACAGGAATGGAAAATTGAGGGAGTACGATGATGAATCGGGAACCTCGTCAAAGATTGCGATGTCATCGTGTTTTGTCATCTCTTTGCTCCGCTCTGTATTTTTTGCCGTCACCCGCCATATCGTGCCAGGTCCTGTTCGCGGCACTGCATTGACAGGCGGCTTGGCGGCTGCGCCATCCGGTTTCTGTTCTTGCGCCACCTTCGCTTTCAGGGCAGCGAGATTTTTTTCTATCACCGGAAGATCTCTGACCGATTTATCGATGACTTCCTTGGCACCTCGCAGGTTGACCGTGAGCTTGAGCTCATTGTCTTTGTAAAATTCGATACTTTGTGCCTTGCGCGCTCCATTGTCATAAAAAAAATGTGGCAGCACTTTATAGGTGTAACCGTTTGCCAACAGGTAGTAAAAATTGACGAAACGTTCATCTGTCAGTCGAACCAGACTCCTTCGTAGCAACAGGAGTGCCGCTTCAACCGTAATGACTGAAACATTGGGAATGCCGTCAATGTTCAGTTTTTGATTCAGGGAGTCCAGCAAGACATAATTGCCTTTTACCCGTCGTATGATATTCGGCCAGTCTTCTAGGCGTCCCCATTCTTGCGCGGTTGAAGCTCCCGGCCCAGAGCCGACGGAGCGCCGGCGTCGCGGTTTGCTCGTTGATGCCGCCATGCAGTTTTCCGTCGTGCTTTCGCTTTCGTTGTCATTTTCTGTTGCTTCGTCGATCTCTATTGTTCCCCATTCTTCTTCAGTAGCGGGCGGCAATTGACTCAGGCGATGCGCGTGCAGCACCTGACGCCGGACAATTTCATTGATCTCATTGTCTTCGCTATGTTCACCGGCATTGTTCCCGGAGGAGGGCCACCATACCCATGCAAGCGTTGTCAGTCCGGGCACGGCAGGCCCGAATTTTTTTATGGCGGACCAGAGCAATCCGCTCAGGCCCTGACCGACGTTGGGTCCGTTCTCTTGTTGCGGCAATAGATCATAGCCGGCGGCGGCGCCAAACGGCCATCCATCCGAAGCGACAGGAGCCGACACAGTATTGTTGTCGGGAAGATGCCATTCCCGGCTGCTGGCGCTCTCGCCGGTCATCCCCGGCCAGGAAGGAAGATTGTCTTCGAAGTTGCTGATGTCGGATGCAAGGGAACTGAACGAGCCAGAGGAGGGCGCGTTTTCGCCATCTCTCCAATTTTCGTCGCTATGAAAAGAATTTGCATCCAGTATTTCTTTTTCCAGACGATGGGCGATGTCAAGCAAGCTTTGTGTCGATGGCGTGGGCTCGTTCACTAAAGTCAGCAGGTCGGATTCAACTTCGATGAGCGTGTCGCCGGCCGGCTCACGGGAAGGGGAAAAAGTACTCTCGTTTTCAACCTCGACAATCGTGCCGGTGAGCGCCTGGCGATCCAGATCTTTTTGCCGTTTGAGCGCCGCTTGTTCCTGCCGGCTTTCTTTTTCCCATAGGGTTTCCATCGCCTGTGCATATGTCTGATCCAAATCCTCTTGTTCGCTCTTGTGGGCTTCTTTTTGCTGCTTTTTTTGGACGGACCTGGCGCCTGCGCGAAAGGCTTCATCCTGCGCCTGTCGCCTCATTTTTTCTTCGAATGGCGCTTGCCGGGAACGCTTGCGTTCCTGTCGTTCGCGATCTCTTTCTCTGTGCTGGTGGATGCCGCTGGCTGCTTCATATCGTCGCATCCCCCCAGACTGGCGCGCGGCGCGACGGTTTCCGCGAACTTTATCCAGCGTGTCGCTTCCATATAACCCATGCTGGAAATAAAGGAGCACCAGAATCGCATGCAGGCGCGAGCGGACGTTAAGCGGCGTGATAGGTTGTCTCAGCCGCTTTTTCTTATACGACTGGAGGCCGTACTCCAGTCTGCTGCGCGCGTTATGTTGAGAAAGGTTGCCGTTCAACGCGTTCTCGTCCGGATCGCCGCCGCCATTTCCGCCGCCGCTATTGCTGAACATGATTTGATGAAATCTTTCGGTTCTTCTATTTCTCTTCTGCGTTTCGTTATTGGGTTTCTGAATTCGATCTTTCAGCTTTACCATTCATCTGCTCCTGAGAGTTCCGCATCGCCCCGGTTGCTCAGGAGCAGGTTGGTGTGAGTCAGGCCAATATGGCCTGCATGGAAAGTTGGAGGCAAACGACGACCTGTAATTGACCGGTCAGAACGAAAAGTCCTGACGCATGCCGACCGGTCTCCTTGAACGCCGGGGGCGGCTTAGTTCCCATAAGTCTTGACCGGAACCCAGCCATCCTCATCATAAGCATAGATCGTATAGAGCGGGCCGTCCCTGGCGCCCTTGTCGTCAAATGCGATCTTCCCCGACAGGCCTTCAAATTTCATCTTGTGCAGGGTCGCGGCGAGTTTTTTGGGATCGGTGGAGTTCCCAAGCTGCATTCCTTTGACGATCAGGTTGACGGCGTCGTAGGCGAGGATAGTGTAGGGCGATACGTCCCAGGTCGGCATTTTCCTATAGCTCGCCTGGAACGCTTTCCAGGTCGCGGATTTTTCCTTGGGCGAGCCTGGTTCGATTGTCAGAAGATGTGCAAGATCGGTTCCTGCGGTATCCAGGAATGGTTTGCTCGTGCCGCCGCCGGGAAGGAAAAGTTTCCCCGGCACTTGCAATCGTTTCATGGCGCGCGCCAGATCGTCGCTATGCAGCAGCGATCCCGAAAACAGAATGACGTCGGCGCCCGCATTCTTGATTTTCTTGAGAGGCGCGTTGAAATCCGAGGTCTTGCTGCTGACCGATTCGACAACCACGATATTGCCGTTCAGTTCTTTCATCTTGTCGACATACTCCCGCGCGAGGTTCTTGCCGAAAGCCGTGCCGTCATCGATCAGCGCAATACGTTTGGCCTGCATGACCTTCACCAGATAATCCGTCACGCATTGCGCGCTGATGCCATCGCTTCCCATCATCTGGAAGCTGCCCGGATATCCTTGTTGCGGGATTCGCTCGGCAGTTGCGGATGTGGTGATCTGAACTATATCCGCCTCGGCATAAATCGGAGCTGCCGCCAGCGTCGTGTCGCTGTTCCAATGGCCGATCACGGCGGTCACGCCAGCGCTGACGAGCGATTTCGCAACGAATTGCGCCGTGCGCGGATCGGAATTGTCGTCTTTGGCGAGCAGACGGAACTGCAGTTTCTTGCCGCCGATCCAGATGTTTTTCATGTTGGCGTCGAGGATCGCCTGTTGAGCGGCCTGGAGGGAATGCAGCGACAAGGCCCATTTGAATGGCGCGGCGTAGCCGATAAAGATGGTTTGCACTTCGTCGACAGTTGGGGCCGCAAGAGAAAACCGGCAGACAAAGAGGAGGACAAGAAAGAGGCAATGAATCTTTTTCATGGTCGTTTCTCCACTGGAGCGTTACCGGGAAATTATCCCTTGGAATATATTGTCTTTTTGGTAATGTTTTTCCTTTTATTAAAAGGGTTTTTTGCCTCTTGTTTTTTGCTTTGTGGAAACAACGGAAATAAAAAAAGGCTTTCCGAAGAAAGCCTTTCAGGGGAAAAACTGCTGATTGACGATTTACCAGGACGTCACAACCGAGCTCTTGTACTTTTCGAGCACGAATTTCTTGATTTCCGGGCTGTGGTAAGCCTTGATCAGTTTGGCGACCCAAGGCTTGTCCTTGTCCTCGACACGCACGGCGATCACGTTGACGTAAGGACCTTTGGCAGCTTCAATGGCGATGCCGTCCTTGGTCGGCGACAGGCCGGCGGATTCGGCGAAATTGCCGTTGATGGCGGCGGCGTCGAAGTCATCCAGCGAGCGCGGCAGTTGCGCAGCGTCCAGTTCGACGATCTTGACCTTCTTCGGGTTGTCGATGATGTCCAGCGGCGTTGCCTTCAGGCCGGCGTCGGCCTTGAGCTTGATCACGCCTTGCGCCTGCAGCAGCAGCAGCGCGCGGCCGCCGTTGGTCGGATCGTTAGGCACGCCGATGCGGGCGCCGTTCTTCAGGTCCTTCAACGATTTGATCTTCTTCGAGTACACGCCCATCGGGAAAGTGATGGTGGTGCCGACGCTGACCAGCTTGTAGCCGCGATCCTTGATTTGCGCGTCCAGGTACGGCTGGTGCTGGTAGCTGTTGGCGTCCAGGTCGCCGGCGGCCAACGCGGCGTTCGGCTGGATGTAGTCGCTGAATTCAACGATTTGCAGCTTCAGGCCGTCTTTCTCGGCCAGCTTCTTCACTTGTTCCAGGATTTCGGCGTGCGGGCCGCCGGTGGCGCCGATCTTGATCGGCTTGTCTTGCGCCAAGGCCGGTGCGGATGCCAGGCTGGCGGCAATGCCGAGACCTGCGAAAAACTGGATTAATTGACGACGATTCATTGTTTTCCTTTCATTCTTGAAGATAGCAGCGGATAGCTGCATTAATTATTTTTGAACCTGTTTGCGATCTGTCGCGAGAGGCCATGATCCGCTGGCGGCCGGAGCACTTGGAGTGTACTTGAGTACATGAGGATTCCGAGCACCGCCCGACGCCGGATCATGGCCTCGCAGTAAGATCGCGAACAGGTTCTAGCGGTGGCTCAGACGCCGCACCAGTACATCCCCCAGCGTTTGCACCAATTGCACAAATACGATCAGGATCAGCACCACCGCCAGCATGACTTCCGGGAGGAAGCGCTGGTAGCCGTAGCGGATGCCGAGGTCGCCCAGGCCGCCGCCGCCGATTGCGCCCGCCATGGCGGAGTAGCCTACCAGGCTGACGAAGGTGATCGTAAGACCAGCGACGATACCAGCAAACGCTTCAGGCACCAACACCTTGTAGATGATTTGCCAGGTAGTGGCACCCATGGCCTGCGCCGCCTCGACCAGGCCGTGATCGACTTCGCGCAGGGCGGTTTCGACCAGCCGGGCGATGAAGGGCGCCGAGGCGATCGTCAGCGGCACGATGGCTGCGGCAGTGCCGATAGACGTGCCGACAAAAAAGCGTGTGAACGGAATCACCGCCACCAGCAGGATGATGAACGGGGTTGAACGCACCGCATTGACCAGCAGGCCGGCGATGCGGTTGAACGCGAGGTTGGGCAGGATGCCGTTGCGCTCGGTCAGGTGCAGCGCGATGCCGAGCGGCACGCCGAGCAGGGCGCCGAGGATGCCGGAGATGCCGACCATCATCAGTGTTTCGCCGAAAGAGCTGATAAAGAGATCGATCAGTTCAGATGACATGGTTCAGCTCCTCGACCACGACGCCTTGGGCGCGCAGGTAATTCATGGCATTGGCAATGTTATCGGCGGTGCCGCTGGCGAGGATCGCCAGCGAGCCGAACGCCTGGCCCTGGATTTCATCGATCTGGCCGTGCAGGATATTGAAATCCAGGTTGTAGCGGCGTACCGCTTCCGACAAATGCGGCTGGTCCACGCCCGAGCCGGTGAAGGCGAAACGGAACAAGTGGTCGGTGCCCTCGGTTCCGGTATTGGCCAGACGCACGCGCAGGCGCTCCAGCACGCCCTTGGGCAGTTCGTGCGCGATCACGTCGCCGATGAGTGCGCGCGTGACTTCATGCTTGGGTTCGCGGAACACGTCCAGTACTTCGCCCTGTTCGATAACCTGACCGGCCTCCATCACGGCAACGCGGTCGCAGATCACCTTGATGACTTCCATCTGGTGTGTGATGAGGACGATCGTCAGGCCCAGTTCCTTGTTGATCTTGCGCAGCAGTTCGAGGATCGAGCGTGTGGTTTCCGGATCGAGCGCGGAGGTGGCTTCGTCCGACAGCAACACTTTCGGATTGTTGGCCAGGGCGCGGGCGATGCCGACGCGCTGCTTCTGGCCGCCGGAGATTTGCGCCGGGTAGCGATCCTTCAAGGCCGTCAGCCCGACCAGTTCCAGCAGCGGTTCGACTTTTTTGGCGATTTCGGCCTTGGACAGGCCGGCCAGTTCCAGCGGCAGGGCGATGTTGTCGTACACCGTGCGTGACGACAGCAGGTTGAAGTGCTGGAAGATCATGCCGATATGGCGGCGCGCCTCGCGCAGGTCGTCGGCCGACAGCATGGTCATGTCCTTGCCGTCGAGGACAATATGGCCGGAAGTCGGACGGTTCAGCAGGTTGATGGTGCGCACCAGCGTGCTCTTGCCGGCGCCGCTGCGGCCGATGATGCCGAAGATTTCTCCCTTGCGGATGGACAGATTGACGTCGCGGACTGCATCGACCGTCCCGCTGCCGCTCTGGAAGCGTTGGGTCACCCCTTGGATTTCGATCATATTGCTTTCGATCATGGTGCAATGAAAAAGGCAGCAGGCCGGCCTCGTGGGCAACCTGCTGCCTATATTTTTATATAGAGCCGTGATTTTATGAGGATTTCGTTACATGCGGAACTACATTTTGCATATTCCTTAATGAGAAAAAGGCATAACCATGCGCTTTCCTGGGGAAAATTGCAGATACTCACCGCTTTTGTCGGCAGGGTGCGGACGATAAAAAGGCCTCGAATGATCGAGGCCTTTTGGTGAAGCCAGTGTGGAAAACAAATTGCTTTCCGGTGCGCCCGCCATCCAGGAAAAGCGGGCGCAGCCGAATTACATCATGCCGTCCATGCCGCCCATACCGCCCATGCCACCCATACCGCCTGGCATACCGCCGGCTGCCTTGTCTTCCGGCAGTTCGGCAACCAATGCGTCGGTGGTCAGGATCAAGCCGGCAACCGATGCTGCGTTTTGCAGCGCGGAGCGGGTGACCTTGGCTGGATCCAGAACGCCCAGTTCAACCAGGTCGCCGTAAGTGCCGTTGGCAGCGTTGTAGCCATAGTTGCCGGTACCGGCCAGCACAGCGTTGATCACGACCGAAGGTTCGTCGCCTGCGTTGAATACGATCTGGCGCAGCGGTTCTTCGATAGCGCGCAGAACGATCTTGATGCCGGCTTCCTGATCGGGATTATCGCCCTTCAGATCCTTGACATTGGCGCGAGCGCGCAGCAGGGCAACGCCGCCGCCTGGCACAACGCCTTCTTCAACGGCAGCGCGAGTGGCGTGCAGGGCATCTTCCACGCGTGCTTTCTTTTCCTTCATTTCGACTTCGGTGGCAGCGCCGACCTTGATCAGAGCAACGCCGCCTGCCAGCTTGGCAACGCGTTCTTGCAGCTTTTCGCGATCATAGTCGGAAGTCGCTTCTTCGATTTGCGCGCGGATTTGCTTGACGCGTGCTTCGATAGCGATGGCTTCGCCGTTGCCGTCGATGATGGTGGTGTTTTCCTTGCCGATTTCGATGCGCTTGGCTTGGCCCAGTTCAGCCAGAGTGGCTTTTTCCAGGGTCAGGCCGACTTCTTCAGCGATCACTTGGCCGCCGGTCAGGATGGCGATGTCTTCCAGCATTGCCTTGCGACGGTCGCCGAAGCCAGGGGCCTTGACGGCTGCAGTCTTCAGGATGCCGCGGATGTTGTTGACCACCAGGGTTGCCAGCGCTTCGCCTTCGACGTCTTCCGCGATGATCAGCAGCGGACGGCCGGCCTTGGCGACTTGTTCCAAGATCGGCAGCAGGTCGCGGATGTTCGAAACCTTTTTGTCGAACAGCAGGACGAATGGATTTTCCAGGGCAACAACCTGCTTTTCTTGGTTGTTGATGAAGTAAGGCGACAGGTAGCCGCGGTCGAATTGCATGCCTTCGACGATATCCAGTTCGTTTTCCAGCGACTTGCCGTCTTCCACGGTGATGACGCCTTCTTTGCCAACCTTGTCCATTGCCTTGGCGATGATGTCGCCGATGTCGGTGTCGGAGTTAGCGGAGATCGATCCGACCTGGGCGATTTCCTTGCTGGTTGTGGTTGGCTTGGCCAGCAGCTTGACTTCAGCGACGATGGCGGTGACAGCCTTGTCGATGCCGCGCTTCAGGTCGGTTGGGTTGAAACCTGCGGCAACATACTTGAAGCCTTCGCGAACGATCGCTTGAGCCAGCACGGTTGCGGTTGTCGTACCGTCGCCTGCGTTGTCGGAAGTCTTGGAGGCAACTTCTTTGACCAGTTGCGCGCCCATGTTTTCCAGCTTGTCTTTCAATTCGATTTCTTTCGCAACCGAAACGCCGTCCTTGGTGACGGTCGGGGCGCCGAAGCTACGCTCCAGAACCACGTTGCGGCCCTTGGGACCCAAGGTGACTTTCACTGCGTTTGCCAGGATGTTGACGCCGTTGACGATTTTTGCACGTGCGTCATCGCCGAAAATTACTTGTTTTGCTGCCATGTTGGATTCTCCAAAAATTCGTTTGAATTGGCTTGATCAGCTTCGATCGGAATTGCTCGCTGCCGGCACATGACGTTTCATCTTGCGCCGATGCAAGGGCGTCGATTATTTTTCGACGACGGCGAACAGGTCTTCTTCACGCATGACCAGCAGTTCCTGGCCGTCGATCTTCACGGCTTGGCCGGAGTATTTGCCGAACAGAACGCGGTCGCCGACCTTGACGGCCAGCGGACGGACCTTGCCGTCGTCCAGGATCTTGCCGTTGCCGACAGCCAGGATTTCGCCTTGATCCGGCTTTTCGGCGGCTGCGTCAGGCAGAACGATACCGGATGCGGTCTTGGTTTCCTGGTCGAGACGCTTGACGATAACGCGATCGTGCAAAGGACGAAGACTCATACAAACTCCTTAAATTTCAATAAGTTATAAATAATTGCGGCATCGGCTGCAAAGTGTACTTAAGCCCTGCAGCATGAAATCCGTGCCACATCGGAAAAGTGGGTAGGCCAGGAGGAGTTGTTAGCACTCTCCCCTGACGAGTGCTAAGTATAGGGGCGGGATGAGGGTTTTTCAAGGGTGGGATGTGTCCGCAGCCATAAATAATGTCGGAATTCATTCATTTCTGAACTTTGTTCGTCTAACTCTGAACTACCCCGACTTTCGCTTCCGCTTTCAGCAACCAAAGCTTAAGTGCAGGACGACTTGGCGCCTCACTTCGCTTCTTGCCAGGATCAAACCGCCAGGGGCTTGTATCGACTTGTCGAACAAACAAGCCAAATATCTGCCTTCCCATGGTCCCGGTACGCCGTCTCTGCCTGGCCGCAAATTGGTGACTTTGCCACTCCGTCCGCGAAACGCGAACACTCTGCTGCAGAGCGGATCGTCAGCGAGCACAGACCCCGCCGGCCAATCAGGATAATCCCTATAAACATACTTGATGGTTCTGAGTAGTATGTGTTGCGAGGGATAAGAGACATGAGTTCCTCCCGAGAAGTCTATTTAACTTAATGGCGATCTACGCCTGGGACGGATATATGAGTGCATTTAAAAATATGAAAATCGGTACCAAACTGAGCCTGGGTTTCGGTACGTTAGTGGCGTTAATGTCGATACTGGCCGCAATTTCTTTATCGAGTATGTCGTCTGTTTCCAACGCGATGCAGTACGGCAATAACGTGCAGTTGGAGAAATTGGATCCGCTCTATATCGCTCGGGAAGCATTGGACCAGACAGGTCTCGCGGCACGCAATGCGTTTGTTTTCAAATCCGACGCAGATGCGCAGAAGGAACTGGCCATTGTTGACGAGCAAAAGAAAATCTACCTGGATGCGCTGCAGAAAATGCAGTCTGTATTTGCAGGAAACAAGGATTTTGAGAAGGTAAGCAATGGTTTGCTGAAAATGGCCGATGAGTTGCGTCGTCCAAGAGCGTACCGCGAAGCCGGAAAGATGCAGGAGTACAGCGACTTTCTGGTCAATGAGTGCAGTCCCCTGCGTCGCCAGATCGTGAAGGATATCGATGTGGTCCTCACCGCCGTGAAGCAGGAAAATGACAACGCCCGTATTGCCGCGGACGAGGTCGCGGGCCGTTCATCGGTCATCATCATCAGCCTTGCGGTGTTTGCCTTTGTGGTTTGTATCAGCGTGGCATTGATGATCACCCGAGGCTTGTTGCAACAACTCGGCGGAGAGCCGACCTATGCGGCGGAGATTGCCAACAAGATCGCGCAAGGAGACCTGTCCGTTCATGTCGAGACCAAACAAAGCGACAAGACCAGTCTGCTGTTTGCAATCCGCACCATGCGCGAAAATCTTGCTTCGATTGTCACGCAAGTGCGTACGGGTACCAGCAACATTGAAACAGCATCGGCTGAGATAGCTACAGGAAATCTTGATTTGTCCAGCCGTACGGAGCAGCAGGCGAGCTCTTTGGAGGAAACGGCTTCAGCCATGGAGGAACTGACATCCACGGTCAAGCAAAACGCCGATAATGCGCGTCAAGCCAATACGCTCGCAGAATCCGCTTCGAGCGTGGCCATCCAGGGTGGCAGTGTGGTTGGGCAAGTCGTCGAGACAATGAACGCCATCAACGAATCTTCCAAGAAAATCGTCGATATCATCAGCGTGATTGACGGCATTGCATTTCAAACCAACATTCTCGCATTGAATGCCGCCGTTGAAGCAGCGCGTGCCGGCGAACAAGGTCGGGGATTCGCCGTTGTCGCCTCGGAAGTGCGTAGCTTGGCGCAGCGCAGCGCAGCGGCAGCGAAGGAAATCAAGATATTGATCGACGCTTCGGTAGACAACGTCGGCAACGGCAGTCGTTTGGTTGAACAAGCTGGCGCCACCATGAGTGAAGTCGTCTCCAGCGTCAAGCGCGTCACGGATGTGGTTGCCGAAATCTCTGCAGCCAGCCGTGAGCAAAGCGAAGGCATCGGGCAGATCAATCTGGCGATTACCCAAATGGACGAGGCTACCCAGCAAAATGCCGCGTTGGTCGAAGAGGCTGCGGCTGCTGCGCAATCCCTGCAGGAGCAGTCCAGCCGTTTGAGCGAGACCGTGAGCGTCTTCAGGTTAAGTGCAACCGACGCGTCGATTGCCTCGGCTCGTCCGGAACCGATCGACATCACTCCGCGTCCGCCTGCACTGCAGCGCAAGAAATACCCTAAGGGCCATTTCGCGTAAGACAACAGTCGTCGCGAAAACACCAATGCCGGCGGCAGATTGCAAGAATAGTCCTGACCGGTGTGTGCTGGCGCTCTCTTAATGCAACTCAGAACGCAGCTCCGAATTTACAGATTTGAAAGAAAATCATGGATCCATTTCAAAAAGAAGTAGATGAGCGTACGAATCTCACTGGCACCAACAAATTCGAGTTGTTGCTGTTTCGTCTCGGCAGTCCCTCCATTGCGGCATCGGCTCCGGCAGAATTGTTCGGTATCAACGTATTCAAGATTCGCGAGATTGTGCCGATGATGCAGATCACCAGGGCGGCCGGAATGCAAGCGCCGATGATGGGCATGATCAATATGCGTGGTCAGGTTATCCCTGTGATTGATTTATCTGCGGTAGCGGATTGCGTACCAAGAAGCGGACACAATATTCTATTGATCACTGAATTTGCACGTCATACGCAAGCGTTCGCCGTAGAGTCTGTCGAGGAAATTGTGCGTCTGGACTGGAGCCAGGTGCTTTCTGCCGAATCGCGAGCCGGCGCCGATATTGTCACCAGCATTGCTCGCCTCGACTCTGGAACAGACGGTGGCAATTTAGTGCAGGTGCTGGATGTGGAGCAGATCCTGGAGATGGTATCCCCGCTACAGAAAACGGTTGAGAAGAGTCTCGTCGATAGACATCAATTGATGATTAAGCCAGGCACTATTGTGCTGGCTGCGGATGACTCCAAAGTTGCCCGTGCGCTGATCGAGAATGGATTGGACATACTGGGTTTGCCTTTCATCATGACAAAAACCGGTAAAGAGGCGTGGGAAAAGTTGCAGACATTTTGCGTCGAGGCGCAACGCAATGGCGGGCGAGTCAGCGACAAAGTGGCTCTGGTCTTGACTGATTTGGAAATGCCTGAAATGGACGGGTTTACGCTCACGCGTAACATCAAAGCAGATGAGCGCTTGAAGGATATACCAGTCGTCATTCACTCTTCATTGTCGGGTTCCGCCAATGAGGACCACGTGAAAAATGTTGGCGCGGACGGATATGTTGCCAAGTTCTCCGTCGAGGAACTGGCCGCGACGCTTCAATCGGTTTTAAAAACGAAAGAACTTCTCACGGCGTAATCTCTTTTGATCGCCGCAAGCGTCGTTGTCCATACGTTTCATCTCCACAGGCTTGCTTTTTTTAACTGAACAGCGAGCGCCAATCCGGATAATCGCGCCAGAGGAACAATTAAAGCCGACTCACCTCATTTTCTTGAGTACATGCGTAACAATGAGCCATCTAAAAAAAATCAGTGTCAGCGATCTCATCCCCGGAATGTATTTTTGTGGCTTCGATGGTCCTTGGATCGACAATCCTTTTTGGAAGAAAAAGTTCCGAATGAATACCCCTGCGGATATCAGGCAGGCGCAGTCTGCGGGACTTAAATATTGCTGGATTGATACTTCCAAGGGGAAAGATGTGCGCGATAACGCTTTCTCCAAGGAAGAACATACGACTTTGAGCGACATGGCGCCTCGCCTTTCAGAAGAGAGCTCGGATTTATTGGAGGAAATGGAAGAAGCTCAGCGTCTTTATGAAAATGCGAAAGTCATCACGCAAACCATGTTCAAGCAGGTTCGCTTGGGAAAAGCAATCGATACTGCAGCATGCCTTCGGTTAGTGGACGAAATTACGGCATCGGTGATGCGTAGCTCCAGTGTGTTGATCAGCGTTGCCCGTCTCAAGCATGCCGATGAATATAGCTATATTCACTCCGTAGCTGTGTGTGCCCTAATGGTTTCCTTGGGACGGACATTGGGAATGGATGAAACCTCTTGCAAGGAGGCTGGATTGGCAGGTTATCTGCATGACGTCGGGAAGGCTTTTATTCCGTTGGACGTGCTTAACAAACCGGGAAAATTGACTGATCAGGAGTTCCGCGTCATCCAGCGCCACCCAAGCTTAGGCTATGAATACCTGCGGGGAGATCCGAAAATCCCGGACTATGCAGCGAATGTCTGTCTTCATCATCATGAAAAACTAGATGGAAGCGGATATCCGGATAAGCAGCAAGGCAACGTGATTTCCGTCTATGCACGCATGGCCGCAATCTGTGACGTCTATGATGCAATTACATCAGATCGCCCCTATAAGGACGGCTGGGATCCTGCAGAGTCGATTGCACAAATGGCCTCCTGGGAAGGGCATTTTGATCGTCCCATGTTCCTTGCTTTCGTCAGGACTTTGGGTATTTATCCTGTCGGATCGATAGTCAAGCTTCGATCAGGCCGGCGCGGCCTTGTAGTCAAGCAAAATTGTCAGGACCTAACCAAGCCAGTCGTCAAGGCTTTTACCATTTCCGACACCTTTGAAGTGCTTGACAGCGAACTGGTTGATCTCTTTTGTCCGGCAGCCACGGATAGTGTCGTTGAGCGAGGCGGTGAAGACTGGCTCAAGCTTAAGGGACTGAGCATGAATTTTATTGATCATATGAAGTCAGCTTGATCTCGCTTAACGCTGATCTATTTATCAAGTTGCATCACACAAAAATTAGATATTAAAAAAGAGAAGGGGAAACCTTCATAGAAAGTTGCCGACCACGGGGCTCTAGCAGTCTGGCAGCTTTAAGTATAAATAGACAATCTCATGCGTCGATTGGACGGCGTATTGAACGATGTGATCAAAATCCGGTGACCGTATCGGGCGGCAAGCCTAAGTGACCGCAAAGAGGCTTGCATTAGCTCAATATTTCAATAATAATTGAAATATTGAGCTAATGTGGGAAGCTATGGATACCAAGGACACAATTACCGCGCTCGCCGCGCTCGCCGCGCTCGCCCAGGAATCCCGTCTCGCCGTCTTTCGTTTGCTGGTTCAGGCGGGCCCCGCCGGATTGGCCGCAAGCAAGATAGCCGAGCAAATTGCGGTTACGCCTTCAGCATTGTCCTTCCACATGAAAGAACTTTCACATGCCGGGCTTGTAACTTCCCGTCACGAAGGTCGATTTGTCATCTACTCGGCCAATTTCGACACCATGAACGGCCTGATTGGCTTTCTCACTGAAAATTGCTGTGGAGGCAACGTTTGCTCCCCTGGCAGCGCATGTCACGCAACGGAAAGATTGGCGACTTAAGCTGTTGCTTCGATCATTCCAACTATCCCGTCACTACTCGAATAAGGATTTTCCATGAGTTCCTCTCAAGCCGAAAAAACCTATAACGTTCTCTTCCTGTGTACGGGGAATTCTGCCCGCAGCATCATGGCGGAAGCTCTGCTTAACACCATGGGCAAAGGTCGTTTCAATGCTTACAGCGCCGGCAGTCACCCTGGCGGCACGGTCAATCCGCTGGCCGTCGAGCAAATCAAGAGCACCGGCTATCCGCTGGACAAGCTGCGCAGCAAGAGCTGGGATGAATTTGCGGCTCCAGACGCGCCGAAGATGGACTTCATCATCACTGTCTGCGATAACGCCGCCGGCGAAGTTTGCCCGATCTGGCCGGGCCAGCCTATCTCTGCGCACTGGGGTTTTGAAGATCCTGCCGCCGCGACCGGTACTGAGGAACAGAAGCGCGCCGTGTTTTCCAAGGTCGCTCGTCAAATTACCACTCGCGTGAATATCTTCAACAGCTTGCCATTCCACACGCTGGAGAAGACCGCCATCAAACGCGAAATGGATGCCATCGGCGCCAGCCAGGTTTAGTCGTTGCAGAAGGAGTGCGGACCGATTCTGGGTCTGTGCTTCTTTTCGCATCAAATGGTTCGACGCTTCCGGACCGCCAATAGATAATAGATTCAAGGATAAAAACAACTTGCTCACCGCATTCATCATCTTCTTGCTGACCCTCGTCTTCGTCATCTGGCAGCCGCGCGGGCTCGGCATCGGTTGGAGTGCTTGTGCGGGGGCGCTGGCGGCGCTGGCATTCGGCGTCATTCAGCTATCCGACATCCCGGTGGTGTGGCATATCGTCTGGAACGCGACCGGCACCTTCATTGCGATCATCATCATCAGCCTGCTTCTCGATAAAGCCGGTTTCTTCGAATGGGCGGCGTTGCACGTTGCGCGCTGGGGCGGCGGCAGCGGCCGCAAGTTGTTCGTTTTGCTGGTGTTGCTTGGCGCCGCCGTTTCCGCCTTGTTCGCCAACGACGGTGCAGCTCTGATTCTTACCCCGATCGTTATTGCCATGTTGCTGGCGTTACGCTTCTCGCCGCAAGCCACCCTGGCATTCGTGATGGCTGCCGGCTTCATTGCCGACACGGCGAGCCTGCCCCTGGTCGTCTCGAATCTGGTCAATATCGTCTCTGCCGATTTCTTCAAAATCGGTTTCGCACAGTACGCTGCCGTCATGGTGCAGGTCAATATCGTGTCGGTGATCATGACGCTCGTAGTGCTGTTCCTGTATTTCCGTCGCGATGTTCCTGTCGACTACGACCTTGAACAACTCAAGAAACCAACGGATGCAATCCGTGACCGCGCCACATTCACCGCCGGCTGGTGGGTGCTTGGGTTGTTGCTGGTTGGCTTCTTCTGGCTTGAAAGCGTGGGGGTGCCGATTAGCGCCGTCGCTGCTATGGGCGCCGTCATTTTGCTGGCTGTTGCCGCAAAAGGCCATATCATCTCCACGCGTGCAGTGATCAAGGGCGCACCCTGGCAGATCGTCTTCTTTTCATTGGGGATGTATCTGGTGGTCTATGGTCTCCGAAACGCGGGGCTGACTGGTTATCTCACTGGATTGCTAAACGGATTTGCACAACATGGCGTGTGGGGCGCGGCGATCGGTACCGGCTTGTTGACTGCATTCCTGTCGTCGATCATGAACAACATGCCGACGGTACTCGTCGGAGCCTTATCAATCGACGCAGCGACGGCGCAAGGCGTCGTCAAAGAAGCCATGATTTACGCCAATGTCATCGGCAGCGACCTGGGACCGAAGATTACGCCGATCGGCAGCCTGGCGACGCTGTTGTGGTTGCATGTATTGGCCGCCAAGGACATTCAGATATCCTGGGGCTATTATTTCCGTGTGGGCGCCATGCTCACAATTCCGGTTTTGCTGGCGACGCTATCCGCATTGGCCTTGCGTTTGACTGCCTGACTTCACATGAGGACATAACCATGACGACGATCTATCACAACCCCGCCTGCGGCACATCCCGCAACACACTGGCCTTGATTCGCAATAGCGGCGAGGAGCCGACCATTATCGAGTATCTGCAGCATCCGCCGTCGCGCGAAACCTTGATTCAACTCATCAAGGACGCCGGCCTGGCCGTGCGTGAAGCGATCCGCCAAAAAGGTACGCCTTATGCAGAGCTCGGCCTGGACAATCCTGCGTTGACAGATGGACAGTTGCTCGACGCGATGCTGGCGCATCCGGTCCTGATCAATCGTCCGTTTGTCGTCACTTCCAAAGGTACGCTTCTGTGCCGTCCGTCCGAAGCGGTACTGGATATTCTGCCTCATCCTCAAAAGGGGCCGTTCACCAAGGAAGACGGCGAGGTTGTCATCAACGCGGAGGGGCAGCGTGTCACGCCGACTAAATGATCTGCCTAACGTCGCCGGCGATCTGTTTAAGGCGCCTGTGGCGACAGATTTCGCCAACGTTGCCACTTCGACGCACGCGCCGCGGTTCTTGCTGCTGTACGGTTCGGTGCGCGAGCGCTCCTATAGCCGTTTGCTGACAATGGAAGCGGCTCGCCTGTTGGAGGCAATGGGTGGCGAAGTCAAGATCTTCGATCCGCGTGGCTTGCCGCTGCCTGATGGCGAACCTGAAACGCATCCCAAGGTGCAGGAACTGCGCGATTTAGTCGTTTGGTCCGAAGGCATGGTGTGGTGCTCGCCAGAACGCCATGGCGCCATGACAGGCATCATGAAGGCGCAGATCGATTGGATCCCTTTGACGCAAGGTGCGGTTCGTCCGACACAGGGAAAAACACTTGCGGTCATGGAGGTCTCAGGAGGCTCTCAATCCTTCAACGCCGTCAATCAGATGCGCATCCTCGGTCGTTGGATGAGGATGATCACCATTCCAAATCAATCGGCTGTCGCCAAGGCATATCTTGAATTTGACGATGAAGGCCGTATGAAGCCCTCATCTTACTATGAGCGTGTAGTGGATGTGATGGAGGAACTGGTCAAATTCACTTTGCTGACCCGCGACGTCTCTCCTTTCCTCGTGGATCGTTACAGTGAGCGTCGAGAATCTGCTGAAGAGCTGGCAAAACGCGTCAGTATTCGTTCCATCTAGAACTCATTTCATAAATAGGCCTGAGATGCGTTCTAGTGTAGGTGGAAGCGATTCGCGGATTCGCTGCAGCAAAAAATCCAATTGCGGATCGCTTTCCCATTTCTTCGTGTGGTTATCTCGAAACTTCCATACATTGGTAGGGATGCTTAGAACCACATGCGCTGAAACACGCCATCTCTGTCGATCAGCAGATGCTTCAATGCCGCAAGCACATGCAAGGAGACGAGTATGACGAGAATCCAGGCTGCGAAAGAGTGCATGGAGAAAAACAATTCGGCGACGTCATGATCGGGGGCAACAAGACGAGGCAGCGGCGTCCCAAAAAAAATCAGGCCGGACTTACTGAATGCTGCGCCAATAGCGCCTATCAGAGGCAATGCCAGCATCAGAGCGTACAGGACCCAATGGCTGACGGTGGAGGCAATGATTTGCCACGGAGGTGTTGCCAGGGGAAGCGGCGCAGGTTGATGCAGGAGGCGCCATACTGCGCGTAGCAACACCAGAAGAAGGACTAAAAGCCCTACTGACTTGTGCAGATTGAAGTACCAGTCGCTTCCCGGCGCATCCTCTATGGACATCATGTACCAACCGAGTCCTACCATGCCGATGAGCAGTATTGCCAGTGTCCAATGCAGCAGTCTCGCGGGAGCCGTATAGCGGTTGCTTGGATTTTTTTCGTCTGGATAGTCTGATTTCATGGTGTTTTCCTTCTTGGGTGGTAGTGATGCTAAGACTTGGTCGATGGATGTGCAACAAAGCGCTTGAATTTCACGGCAACGCTCAAGCCGTAGGGCGGAGATGGATTGGCATGGCTGAGTTCAATCGAAGCGCCAATGTGGTCTGCGGCGGTTTTGACGATGGACAGGCCAAGTCCGGAGCCGGCATGCTCATTTCCGAGAACGCGAAAGAAAGCATCAAACACGCGTTGACGGTCATCTTCATGAATGCCGGGGCCCGTGTCGATGATTGTCAATGTCGCTAAATCTTCCGACACACTGATCGCCAGATCGATGCGACCGTTTGCGGGCGTATAGCGAATGGCATTGTCGATCAGGTTCTTGACCAGCATCCTGAACTCCATTTCGTCTGCGGTGATGTCGATGTCAGTGCTATCGGCCATTCCCAAGTCGATTTGCTTCTGTTCAGCCTGGGGGATCAGGTCTTCCAATACAAGACGTATCACGCGCTGTAAGGACACGGACTTATGCCGATCAGTCTTGCTTTCGTGGATATGTGCCAGCGCCAACAATTGATTGATCAATGCCTGCGTCCGGACGATGCCCTGCCTCAAGGTGGCGACGCGTTCTCTCGCCTCTGTTGGCATGTCAGTCTCTGACAGGCGCTCAGTCTGTAACGATAAGGCGGTCAAAGGCGATCGCAATTCATGTGCAGCATCGGCGACGAATCGTCTCTGGACATTAACCGACCGTTCGACGCGGGCCAAAAGTCGATTGATTGCGGCGACGAACGGCTTGATCTCGAGCGGGAGATTTCTCTCGTCCAGCAGGCCAAGCTCTTGTTCAGGGCGCGCATCCAGATCCATGGCAAGTGTCTTCACCGGTTTGAACATTTGCTTTATCAATATGCCGACCAGGACAATCAGCAACGGCACCAACAACAACAATGGAATCAGCGTTCGCAGCGCGCTGTCTTTCGCAATCTCGTCGCGCACTGCGGTGGGTTGGGCAACAGCGATGCGTACATCGTTGGCCGCAGGCTTGATAAATACCCTCCAATCCACGTTGCCGATCGAGATTGTCTGCATGCCATCCGGGAGGCCAGGCGGCAAAGGCAGAGCGCTTTCGCCTGATTCTGTTGCGCCGGATTCCTTGCCTGCATTTTCCGGGTGCAGCATCTGTATGATGACGCGGGTGTCATCGTCTCCGGTCAATACACTTTTGGCGTTGAGTGGAGTCTGCCTGAGGTGCTGATATTCGACGAGTGCTGCGACTTGTCTGAGCTGGTCGTCCTGGAATTCATTGGCTTCATGAAACGCCAGTGCGAAAGACAGCGCCACGCCACCCGACGTAACGAGGATGATGCACGCCGCCAGCCAGATGGAAAGCCGAAATTGCAAAGAGCGATTCATTTTCCTTTGGCGACCATCCATCCGACCCCCCTGACATTTCTGATTGTGGAACTGCCAAGTTTTTTTCGTAGCGAATGAATCAGGAATTCAACAGCATTGCTTTCGACTTCCTCATTCCAGCCATAAATCCGATCTTCCAGTTCAACACGCGAAAGAATCGCTCCAGGCCGGATTAACAAGGCTTGCAGCAACGAGAATTCGCGACCTGATAATTGTGTCGTCATGCCGTCGATCGTCACTTCGCGACTGACCGGATCAAGCGACAAGATGCCGTTTGACAGCGTCGGTGCGGCAACACCCGCATTGCGGCGAACGGTGGCGCGGATCCTGGCGAGCAATTCCGCCATTTCGAATGGCTTCAATATGTAGTCGTCTGCACCGCTGTCGAGACCCTGGATACGGTCTTCGACGGCATCTCTCGCGCTGACAATTAAGATCGGTATCGAATTTTCGTTTGCGCGTAATACGCGAAGCACCTCGACACCGTCCTTTTGAGGCAATCCCAGGTCGAGCAGCATCGCGTCATAGCGCTGGCTGCTCACTGCACTCAGCGCGGCTTGTCCGTCACATACCCAATCTACAGCGTAGCTGGCGTCCTTAAGTGCTTGCGAGATCGCTTCTCCGATCATTGCATCGTCTTCAACTAGTAAGATCCGCATCTGCTTATGTGGCATTCCTGAGGTTAATTGAATCGGCCCAGGCCTGCAAAAAAAATCGCAAACACAAACGCCTCTCGTTTCCAGCATCCCGTAGCGCATCGGTCTCGGTGCGCGGATAATCGAGACCTGCAATATGCCTGACAAAACTTAGGAAAGACATAGCTGCATGGCATTGATTTCCATGGGGAATATGGCCCGTCTAAGTCTGGCCTAAGTGTGCGCCACTACTATTTACCCGGTCGGCAGTATTTTGCGGACAGATACAAGGTTTGCCATTTCTTTGAAAATATTAAGGAGCAGGACATGACTTCCGCAATCAGCAGCGCAACAAGCAGGGCATACATTCCACCATCGACGGCTACGCCCCCAGCCAATGCAGGGCGCGTCGACAGCGATGGCGATCATGACGGCAGCAAGCCGGGCGAAGTGGAAAAGGCTCGTCCAATGAGCGGTAACGTTGGCAGTATTGTCAATACGACCGCTTAAACCTGTCTGCCGACGGAGCTGCTTCAAGTCGGCTTGGTCAGGTATGTCTGGCGCGCCATGGCGCCAGACATACTGATGTTATAAGTCTCGCAACTTTCTTCAGGCGTCCCGTGGCGACGACACCTCCGAAATATATCTCCTGTTCATCATGGTATTCGGCTGACTTGATCCAGATCAGCGACTGACTGCTTATTGCGCGTACGATAAGAAAAATATTCCCCAGTCAGGAGCGTGTATGTTCAAGAAGATGCTAGTACCGACAGATGGATCTGATTTATCCAACAGGGCAGCGAGGGCGGCAATCGAGTTTGCCAAAGATAACGGCAGTGCGATCGTCGGATTGTCGGTTGCGGAGATATCGCGGTATTTCCCTATTTCTCTGATCAGCGGGGGAGGTGATTTTACCTTGCTGGCCGACTCCATCCGTCAACAGGCACGAGACAATGTAGAGATCATCAAGAACCTTGCCGAGAAAGCAGGTGTACCTTGCGAGGTACATACGACAGAGAGCGGCAATCCATCGGACGAGATTTTAACTGCCGCGCAGACCTATGGCTGCGACAGTATATTCATGGCATCGCACGGTCGCACGGGCCTCGATAAATTGCTATTGGGCAGCCAGGCGCAAAAAGTATTGGTATATAGCAAAATACCGGTGATCGTCTTCAGATGAACCGTGTGCTATTCCATTGGGTCATGCACATGGCGCCGGTCATCATTTATCACTATTCATGAATTACAACGATTTTCCCGACGATACGGAAGACCCGGAACATAGTCAACTGGCTCGCGCCAAAGCGGCTTCACGAAGCACTTGGGTAAGCGTCGGAGTCAATCTTCTGCTGACGCTATTACAGATCATCGCGGGGATATTCTCGAAATCGCAAGGTCTGATTGCCGATGGTGTGCATTCATTGTCTGATCTGGTTGCGGACTTTGTCGTTCTCTTTGCGAATCATCACAGCAAAAAGGAGGCTGACGAAGGGCATCCCTATGGCCATCATCGGTTTGAGACTGCCGCCTCGATGGTGTTGGGCATGTTGCTCCTCGCAGTCGGCATCGGCATGTTGTGGTCAGCGATTATCAAGCTGGAGAATCCCGATAGCGTGCAGCAGGTGCATGTCATTGCATTGTGGGTGGCATGCGCTGCGCTGTTGGCAAAGGAGCTCCTGTTTCGCTACATGCTTCGCGTGGCCAAGCAGGTCAAGTCCAGCATGTTGGTGGCCAATGCCTGGCATGCGCGTTCGGATGCCGCGTCCTCGCTGGTTGTGGGCGTCGGTATTATCGGCAATCTGGCCGGCTATCCTATCCTGGACCCTATCGCCGCGTTGATCGTCGGTTTCATGGTGGCAAAAATGGGATGGGAGTTTGGCTGGGATGCGCTGCATGACCTGATGGACCGTTCAGTTGACCAAGAGGAAGTCGATGCCATTCGCAGCACGCTGCTGGCGACGCCTGGCGTGAGCGGCGTACACGACGTACGGGCCCGAAAGATGGGCGATATGATCGTGGCTGATGCCCATATTGAAGTCGATGCCAAAATCACTGTGGAGGCGGGCCATGACATTGCCGTCCTCGCCAGGCAGCGCGTGTTGCAACGTCATCGCGTGCTGAATCTGATGACGCATATAGATCCAAGATAAGCGACTGATTAAATAAAAATTTTGCATATCGTCTCGTATGAGACTACGTTGCGAAGCATTGATTCTGTACCTTTGCACTACCAGACCAACTTACGGTAATTGTTTTGTCCAACGAGCAGCCGGGCCCATGTAACAACGCAGTCGTTCGCAAGGCTGCCCGGCACTTGACGGGATTTTATGATGCCGGCTGGCCGATTTCACGGATGTTGCGAGCGGGAAATTGATTTGTCAGACCTTGGGGCGGAAGCGCGAGGCTGAAGGAATGGCGCAGTGGTCTAGGGCCAAAGAACAGTTCGAGAAAGAATTTGGCATTGAGGATGCGCGCGCAATGTGTAGAAGTGATGCAGCGCATCTCGACGATGGAGTTTTCGGCATCCGACTGAAAGCGGGAGAAGGGCAAGTTGCCATAGGTATATGCGATTGTCGGCGGATGCGGCAATCGGTTTTTGAATATCAAATATGAGAAGTGCCTCAGCAGTAAGGCATCCTCTTCGCCCGCGCCGATTTGCCGGCACGGGCGACTTCATGCAAGAACAAGCAACGCTCCTTCAGGCCGCCGATGCGGCTGTCCTGCGCGCAACGCTACGCTTGAGCAGCAGAGCGCTGGAAACGAAGGCGGCCGCCACCAATCCCAGGTTCCTGACTGAACTGTCGGCCACGGTCAGCGCACCGGCGCTGGCGCCGAGCGAGAAGCCCAGGTACATGAACGAGGCATTAAGCGACAGCGCGATCGGCGCCAGTCTGATGCCGGCAAGGTGGATCAGGTTGGTCTGCTGCGCCGGATAGAATGCCCATCCCGATATGCCCCACACAATCACACTGACGAACACCGGCAGTATCGCCAAGTGTTGCGGCAGCAGCCAGGCGATGGCGGCCAGCGAGAGGAACGCTGCGATCAGGAACATCAGGGCCGGACCGGTCACGCGCTGGAAGCCGATGCGGTCGGCGATCTTGCCGCCGGACATGACGCCGATGGCGGCAGCGATGCCCCAAGCGAACAGGACGTAGCCGACATGCGCGCCGTGAATGCCGGTGACCTGATTCAAATACAGCGCAAAATAGGTATACATTGCATAGGCGCCGGTAGCCCACAGCAGGGTCGTCAGCAAGGCGCGCAGCACGGCCGGATCGCGCGCCGCCAACATGCGTTCGCGCAAGCTGGCGACCGGCAGTTTGCTGCCGATGCCGCGCGGCAGGCCGAGCGTCAGCCCGATGGTGGCGAGCGCCGCCAACAGTGCAACACCGGCGAAGGTCATGCGCCAACTGAGCTTGTCCGCGATCAGCGTGCCCAGCGGGGCCGCCAGCGCCACGGCCACCGTAATGCCGCCGCCGACCAGGGCCAGCGCGCCGCCGCGCCGTTCGGGCGCCACCAGCGCGCCGGCCAGCGCCATGGCGTTGGGAACATATAAACCGGCAGCGAAGGCCAGCAGAATGCGCGCCGTCATGAGCGACCAGTAACCGCTGGCTTGCCAGGCCAGCAGGTTGGCCAGCGTGAACGCCGTCATGGCGCCGATCAGCAGGCCGCGGCGGCTGATGGCGCCGGTCAGCGCGGTCAGGACCGGTGAACTGAGCGCGTAGGCGGCGGTGAAAGCCACCACCAGTTGGCCCGCGACGGCGACGCTGACGCCCAGATCGGCGGCCACCGTCGGCAAAATGCCGGCGATCATGAAACCTTCAGCGCCGACGGCGAAGGTGCCCAGCGCCATCCAGTACAGCGGCGCGTTGCCGGAGGCCGGCGCGGATGAGGAGGTTGTCGTATCCATGAGATTCTCTCTGGCGAAGTTGTCGTTGAATGTGGAAAAACAGGTGCTGCACAGAATTTTTAAAATGACCGGTCGTCTTAATTCAGTGTAAAAAAATGCCGCCTGCATTCAGGCGGCGTGCTGCCGATTTCAAGATGATGCTGTCACTTCAGGACCTCGTTGAACACCAGTTCCATGAACTGATCGAACGGCTCCTGCGTGCGTTCGACGCGAACACGCAACGCGGTGCCCTCCCAGGCGTTCAGCAGAAATCCTGCGAGTACCTTGGCGCTCATTCTGGATGGAATGGCGCCTTCCTGCTGCCCGGCCGCTATCGCATATTCCAGCTTGTCTGACCAAGCCTGGTAAATCTCGGCCAACTGGCCGCGAATCATGTCGCTCTGTTCCGCCAGTTCGGCGCTCATGTTGCCGATCATGCAGCCGTGCTGGAAACCGCGATCGACGATCCTGTCGTTGAGCCCGGTAAAGTAGCGGCGCAACCTCTCCAGCGCCGGAATGCTGTCGTCGGCCAGCACTTCGCGCAACTTGCTCCTGCCGGCGTAATGGCGGACGATCTCGGCGCCGAGCGCTTCCTTGCTGTCGAAATGGTTGTAAAACGAACCCTTCGGCACGCCGGCGGCAGTCGTGATGTCTTGTACGCTGCACGCATTGAAACCGCGCTCCGACAGCAGAGTCAGGGCGGCATCGAAAATCTGGTCGCGGGTATTGGGCTTGGACATGGCGATATAATATGACCGGTCATCTTAAATGTCAAGCCGACGGATGTCGGCGGTGTTGTTAAACGGCTGCCTTGCCCGGAATCAAGGTGTGACGCCGCGACGGCACACGCTTTCGATCAGCCTTTGCTGGTGACGAGAACGTGGCGCGCAATGGCCAGCGCCGACGTCAGGCCGGGGGATTCGATCCCGAACAGATTGATCAATCCCTTGCAGCCGTGCTGCGCCGGACCGCTGATCAGGAAATCCTCTTCCTTGCCTCCGTCCGTCAATTTGGGGCGTACGCCGGCATAGCTCGGCTGCAAGGCGGCATCCGGCAATGCAGGCCAATAACGCCGGATCGCCGCATAGAAGTTTTGCGCGCGGCGGGCGTCCACGGCGAAATCGATCTCGCGGTCGTCGCGAATGTCCAGCCATTCCACATCGGGACCGAAACGCGCCTGGCCGGCGAGGTCCAAAGTCAGATGCACGCCGAGGCCGCCGTCTTCGGGCAGCGGATAGATCAATCGAGAAAACGGCGTCTTGCTGCTCAGCGAAAAGTAGTTCCCCTTGGCGAAAAAAGCAGTCGGCACGTGTTCTGGCGATAAGCCTTCGAAACGGCGTGCCAGTCTCGGTGCGGCCAGTCCCGCCGCATTGATCACCAGGGCTGCGGACAAGCTCATTTTTTCGCCGTCGGCAGTGGCAATGTCCAGCTCATTGCCTGCTGCTGTCAGACGCGCTGCGACTACCTCGCTTTGCAGCGCCAGCATGGCGCCGTGGGCTTCGGCGTCGGCCAGCAGTTGCTGCATGAGCGCGTGGCTGTCGACGATACCGGTGGACGGCGACAGCAGTGCGGCCGTGCAATGCAGCGCGGGTTCCAGTTCTTTCGCGTGTGCCGCGTCGATGGGGCGCAAGTCGTGCACGCCGTTGCGCGCGGCATGCGCCGCGATAGCGTGCAGCCGATCCGATTGGGAGGCGCCGGTGGCGACCAGCAGCTTTCCGCAGCGGCGATGGGCGACATGGTGTTCTTCGCAATAGCGATACAGCAGTGCGCGTCCCTCTACGCACAAGCGCGCCTTGAGTGAACCGGGCCGATAATAAATGCCGGCATGGATCACCTCGCTGTTGCGCGAACTGATGCCGTTGCCGATGCTATCGGCTGATTCGACGATGACGACCTCGCGTCCCGCCAGCGCAAACTCGCGTGCGATCGACAGGCCGACGACGCCGGCGCCGATGACGATGCAATCAATATGATTCATGACCAGGCTCCTTGCGGTCGCAATATTGCGACCAGATGGTTCTGCACCACGCGCGTTTTCGATGGCATACGCGGCGCGACCGGAATGATCGCATACAACGACGAAACCGATACGCCGGCGTTCGTCGTAATGGAAAACTGCGTCGCGTCGGTTGATGTCTATGCGGATGTATTCAAGGGTTTGCAGCACATCCTCGCAATCATCAGCGTGCCCTCGGCCGCCATCGTGTTTGTTTTTCCGAAGTGGGCGACGGCTGCCGCAGCCGCGAGCGATGCGGATATCGGCGTCGCACATTCCAACATCTGAGGCACGGACAAGCAGACATCCGCACAAACAATTTTTTTCGTTTTTAGGCAGGAGTTGCGGCGGAAGCGCCGCGTTGGTCTACAATCGGCCATCGTAGAATCAGAACAAGAATCGCAACTACGGGAAGGGAGTTTCAGTAATGAACAGCTTTCTGCCGCTTGCTTATCAAATCGACCAACTGGCCGGCAAACTGGCGCGTAGTTTTCCGGGTGTCTTCGTCCTGGACGATAAAGAACAGGTCGCGGTCGGCACGGAGATGACGCCGGTCTTGCGCAACGGTGCGGATGTCCTGAATCTCGATTTCCGCCATATTGACCATTTCTCCGCCGCCACCGGCGGCAGCGCCACCATTTTCGTCCAGCGCGGCAAGGACTTCGTGCGCGTGTCCACCTCGGTCAAAAAAGAAAACGGCGAGCGCGCCATCGGCACCCTGCTCGACCATGCGCACGCGGGCTATCGCGACCTGCTGGCCGGGCGCAGCTATACCGGCTTCGCCCAACTGTTCGGCCGCCAATACATGACGCGCTACGATCCCGTGCGCGATGCGCAGGGACGCGTGGTGGCGGTGCTGTATGTCGGCATTGACGTCAGCAAGCGGTTCCAGATCGGCATTGGCGCACGCATCAGCATACTGGCGTTCGTTATCGCCGGTGCCGTGCTCGGCGCATATGCATGGGCATGTTCGGCAGCGATTGCGGCGCTGCCCGGCGGGGGCAGGCCGGTCGACATTGCAGCGCTGCCGCTACGCTATGGCGCCATTGCGCTGGCGCTGCTGGCGACCGGCATCGCCGGCATGTATTTGCTCGCGCAGCGCATGGTGACGCGGCCGTTGGTCGAGGCTACGGCGGCAGCGCAGCAACTGGCCAAGGGCGACCTGACCACCATGATCCATGTGGGCCGGCGCGATGAAATCGGCCAACTGACCCAGGCCATCAACGGCATCGCGCAGGGGCTCGCGGCCATCGTCGGCAACGTGCGCACCGGCGCCGAACGCATCAACATCGCTTCGCACCAGATCGCCGCCGGCAACAGCGACCTGTCCGCGCGTGCCGAATCGCAGGCAAGTGCGCTGGAGCAGGTGCGCGCCACGATGGACAATTTCACCGCCAGCATCCGCAACAACGCCGGCCACACGCGCGAAGCCGGCGGCCTGGTCGACAACGCATCGTCGCAGGCAGGCCAGGGCGGCCAGGTGGTCGGTTCGGTGGTGGCGACGATGGGATCGATCCGCGCCAGTTCGCACAAGGTGGCCGACATTATCGGCGTGATTGATGGCATCGCCTTCCAGACCAATATCCTGGCGCTCAACGCCGCGGTGGAGGCGGCTCGCGCCGGCGAGCAGGGACGCGGCTTCGCCGTCGTGGCCACCGAGGTGCGGCATCTGGCGCAGCGTTCCGCCGAGGCAGCGCGCGAAATCAAGGCGCTGATTGCCGAATCCGTGACCAACGTCAACCACGGCGACCAACTGGTGACCCGGGCCGGCAGCGCCATGGCCAGCATCGAAACCGCCATTGGCAGCGTGGCCGTCATCATGCGCGATATTGCCGCGGCCGGTGCCGGCCAGAGCGAAGACATCGGCGAAGTCACGCGCGCCATCGGCGAGATCGATCAGATGACCCAACAGAACGCCGCGCTGGTGGAGCAAGCCGCCGCCGCTACCGACAACCTGCGGCGCGAGACGGGAAAGCTGGTCGAAAACGTCAGTGTCTTCAAGCTGGCCCAGTGATGAAAACACCGATATTCAAGTGGATACGCGCAAGAATGTCATCAAACGGCAAGCAAGCGTCTGAGACTGCAGCCACAACAAGCCGGAGACCCATGCATTACTACAAGCGCTCTCCCACCGCGTTGCTGGCTTCTGCCTTCGTGTTGATGGCGTGTATCTCGCTGATCGGCCTGGATGCCTGGCGTACCTGGCAGGCGCGGGTAATCCAGGAGCGCGAGGCGGGTACTGCCGTTACCAACATGGCGCGTGCGCTGGCTCAGCATGCCGACGATACGTTCAAGGCAGCCGATACGGTGCTGATCGGAGTGCTGGAGCGCATCAGGGGGGATGGCGTCGGCCCGGCCGCGCTGGAACGCCTGCATCGCCTGCTGGTGTTGCAGGCGCTGGAGCTGCCGCAGCTCGACGGCATCTCCGTTTACGACCGGGACGGCCGCTGGGTGGTCAATTCGCGGCCGGCAATCGATCGTCGCCGGAGCAGCGCCGATCGTGCGTATTTCATTTATCACCGCGACCATTCCGACCCGGGGCCTTATGTCGGTCCGCCGATCAGGAGCCGTTCCAGCGGCAAATGGGTGGCCACCGTCACGCGCCGCATCGCCAGCGCCGACGGCAGTTTCGGCGGGGTGGTGCTGGCCACTGTCGACATGGCGTATTTCCAACGCTTCTATGACAGCTTCGATATCGGCAAGTCTGGCGCCATCATCTTGGCGCTCGACAGCGGCACCATGGTGTTCCGGCGTCCGCTGCGCGAGGACTCGATCGGTAAAAGCATGGTGGGCACGGTGATTTTTAGCGATTACGCGTCAAAGAAGGCCAGTGGCATTGCGCTCATCAAATCTTCGCAGGATGGCGTGCTGCGCATCAACGGCTATCGTCGCCTGAAGAACTATCCGATGTTCGTGGCGGCGGCGCTGTCCAACGACGAGGTTCTATCCGGGTGGCGTACTGATGCCTATATACACATGGCGGGCGTTCTGGTGCTGGTGATCGGCTTTGCGTTCATGGGGCGCCGCGTGGTGGCGCAGATCGATCAACGCGTCGTTGTCGAGAACGAGGCGAACGAAGCGCGCGCGCAGGTGGAAAGGCTGAATCTGACATTGGCCAGGATGGCCATGCAGGACGGCCTGACAGGCCTGGCCAACCGGCGCCAGTTCGATGCTGCACTGCTCAGGGAAATAAGTCGCGCTGTACGCAGCGGCGACAGCCTGTCGTTGATCATGATAGATGCCGACCGCTTCAAGTTCTACAACGACTTGTATGGCCACCTGGCCGGCGACGAGTGCTTACGCAGGATAGGCCAGTCGATTCTGTCCGGGGAGCGGCGCAGCGGCGATCTGGCCGCGCGCTATGGCGGCGAGGAGTTCGCGATCATTCTGCCGGATTGCGACATGGCGGGAGCGGTGGAGATTGCGGAACAGATACGGCTGGCAGTGCGCGCGCAGGAGATTCCGCATTCGGGCAACCCCGGCGGCATCGTGACGGTCAGCTTGGGTATCTGCTCTCTGAAGACAGTGGAAAAAGGGATGGAAGCCAAGGATCTGATCGATGTCGCGGATCAGGCGCTGTACCGCGCCAAAGCCGATGGCAGGGATCGCGTCGCCGTCTGAAGCGCGAAGGTTTATTGAGCTGCTTTCGACGGCATGGTGTGAGTCTGCTCTTGCGATTCAGGGGTCATGGTTTCGCCGGCGACGACTTGCATTTCTTCTTCCGACGTCGATACTTGCGACGGTGCTTTGCCGGCGTTCCGGTTGAGCACGTAGATTTCCGCAGTGCGCATTTTCGGACTGTTGCCAGCCGGCTTCACGTCCTTGATCCGATACTGTTCCAGGTCATGCTCCCATTTTTTCTCCCGATACCGGAAATAGGCCAGGAAAATCAGGCCTACGGTGAGATAGGACACGACGGCGAAGAACATGTCTTGCTGAAACAGGCTGGCGATGAAATCCATGGCGGTCACTTACTTTCAATGTGCGTTGCTGCTGGGTTGCAGGAGGAGATGCAGGAATGATAGGAAAGTTCTCCTTGCTCCGGTATCGGGGAATTCCTTATCCCTTGCAAATAGGCGGCGTCAACGCAGCAACGTCTTCCTGAGCGTGGCTGCAAGTTCGTCGATGGCGAACTTGGCGACGTAGCCGTCGGCGCCGACGCTGCGCACATGGTCTTCGTTGGCGGAACCCGACAGCGAGGAATGGATCACCACCGGAATGCTCTTATAGCGCTGATCGGCCTTGACGTTGCGCGTGAGCGTGAAGCCGTCCATCTCCGGCATTTCCAGGTCGGTCAGCAGCAGCGCCACCTTGTCGGCGATCTGTTTGCCCTCGCGTTGCGCCTCCGCGCCCAGCGACTGCAATTTTTCCCAGGCTTCCTTGCCGCTCCTGGTCATGATGCAGGGGACGCCTAGCGCGTGCAATCCTTCTTCGATCAAGGCGCGCGCCACCTTGGAGTCATCCGCCGCCAGTACGACGGCGCCGGGTTTGATCAGGCTCTTGAGTTCACCGGCATGGCTATGGTCGAGCGATTGCCTGACCGGCGAGATGAGGTCGAGTATCTGTTCCACATCCAGCACCTGCACCAGGCGTCCGCCGTCGACGTTGGTGTCCAGGCGCGCGATGCTGGTGACCAGGTCGCCCCCGGCGCTGGCTTCCGCCGACAGCACCTGGCTCCAGTCGAGGCGCACGATTTCTTCCACCGACTCCACCGCGAAGGCTTGCGTGTTGCGCGCATACTCGGTGATCAGCAGGATGTTCAGGCCTGTCTTCGGCGTACAACCGGTCACCGCCGGCAAGTCGATCACCGAGATCACCTGGCCGCGGATATTGACCATGCCGAGCAATGGCGGCTTGGTGCCGGCAGCCGTGGTGATCGGCAGCATCGGCACGATCTCGCGGATCTTGAAGACGTTGATGCCGAACAGCTCTCCGATATCACCGCCACCGGCGCTGCCGAGGCGGAACAGCAACAGCTCGAACTTGTTGCTGGCGGTCAGGTTGGTGCGTTCGTCGATTTCTTTTTGGAATGCGTCCACGGAAATACCTCTAAGTTGTGCGGAGCAGGGATTCACCTGCAATCAGAACTGTACCCACGAAGTCCCGTCATCGTTGGTCGTGGCAGGCGGTTTCAGCGTCGGCCTGGTGTTTTTCGCCAGTGCGGGTTGCTTGCCGGATCTGGCCGCTGCGTCGGACGGCGTGATGTCGATGGTGCGCCTGGATATGGCTGCGCTCGATTTACTCACTGCGCTGCGTTCGTCGAGCTTGAAGATGCCGACCACTTCCGACAGTCTGCCGGCCTGCTCTTGCATCGACTGCGCGGCGGCGGCGGCCTGCTCCACCAATGCTGCGTTTTGCTGGGTGACTTCGTCCATCTGCGTGATGGCCCGGTTGATCTGCTCGATGCCCTGGCTTTGTTCCTGGCTGGCAGCCGTGATTTCGCTGACGACGTCGGTCACGCGCCGGACGCTGTTGACGACTTCGTCCATGGTGGCGCCGGCCTGTTTGACCAGCTTGCTGCCGGTATCGACCTTGGAGACCGAATCGTCAATGAGGACCTTGATTTCCTTGGCGGCAGCGGCGCTGCGCTGGGCCAGGTTGCGCACTTCGCTGGCGACCACGGCAAAACCGCGACCCTGTTCACCGGCGCGCGCAGCTTCCACCGCAGCGTTGAGCGCCAGGATATTGGTTTGGAAGGCGATGCCATCGATCACGCTGATGATGTCGACGATTTTCTTCGACGAATCATTGATCGAACCCATGGTGTCGACCACCTTGCCGACCACATCGCCGCCGGCGATCGCCACTTCGGATGCGGTCACGGCAAGCTGGTTGGCCTGGCATGCGTTATCGGCATTCTGCTTGACGGCCGAAGTCAGTTCTTCCATGGCGGAGGCGGTCTCTTCCAGCGAACCGGCTTGTTGTTCCGTGCGCGAGGACAGGTCCATGTTGCCGCTGGCTATTTCATTGGATGCCGTGGCGATGGTGTCGGTGCCGATACGTACTTCGCCGACGATTTTCAGCAGGTTGTCGTTCATGCCCTTGAGGGCAGCGAGCAACCGGCCGGTTTCATCCTTGCCCGCCGGATTGATCGTGGCGGTGAGGTCGCCGCCGGCGACGCGCTGCGCCACTTCCAGGGCTTCGTTCAGGGGGCGCGAAATCACGCGCGAAATCCAGACCGCCAGGGACATGGCGAGGCCGATGCAGATCGCCAGCATCAAGATGATCCACAGACGCGAACTGTTGTAAGTGGCGTCGGCGTTCGTATTGGAAATAGTCGCGCCTTTTTCGTTGACTTTAACCAGGCGCTCAAGCTGTCCGATCAGGGTGCGGTATGTCACGGTGGATTCGCCTTTCAGCACGACGCGGGCTTCTTCGTTTCTGTTCACGCGTGAGAGGTCGAGGATTTTCTTGTGCTCGGCGAGGAACACGACGATTGCCTTTTCCACCTCGGGATAGACGGCTCTTTCTTCCGGCTCGCTGATTTCCGTCTGATATTCCTGTTGCTGTTTGGCCAGCGCGGCGATAAATTGGTCGCCGTTGCGCTCGATCTCGTCGAATTCCTTGGGCGAGGACGCCAGGATGTGTTGCAGCTCGATGTTGCGGATGCGGGCCAGCGACAGTTTTATTTCCGACAGGGAGCGGATGCTCGGCAGCCAGTTGGTGGCGATCTCGGTCGACGCCTCGTTGACGTGGCCCAGCTCGCGGATGGCGAAGGTTCCCAGCACCGTCTCCAGGGCGATGATGATGAAAAAGACTGAGATCAGTTTTTTTGTGATGTTGAGATCGTAAAACCATTTCATGGTGTTCTCCTGACTGACGACGGACGACTCAGCGATGCCGCAGAACGAGCACGGGATATCAGCGGCATCGCGAATGTTTCTGGCCATCAGGCAGGGATGCCGGCGGGGCGCCGGAACTGGGGTTGTTCCGGAACCGCGCAAGTCAGTCCGCTATGCCCGATGTGAGACGGAGCTTATTGGAGAAACTTGCACTGGGGTATCAGTCGATTCCTGATAGCCGCAAAGCAACTATCGGCGGTGCCGGCGCGGGCTTCAGGAAGGGGAGATGAAGGGAGATGGGAATGAAAAAAGCCCGCCTCGTGCGCACTATGGACCTGATCGGGGATAATAGAGACCTTTTCCCAACCGAGGATCGTCGTGGCAGTCTCCATCAAAACCGAAAAACAGATTGCCATGATGCGTGTGGCGGGCGGCCTTGCGGCGGAAGTGCTGGAGATGATCGGCAAATATGTGGCGCCCGGTGTAACGACCGAGGAACTCGACCGGCGCTGCCACGATTACATCCGCAAGGTGCAGAAGGCCACGCCCGCCAATATCGGCTACCACGGTTTCCCTAAAACCTTATGTACGTCGATCAATAGCGTGGTGTGTCATGGCATTCCCAGCACCAAGGATGTGCTCAAGGACGGCGACATCCTCAACATTGACGTCACCGTGATCAAGGACGGCTGGCATGGCGACACCAGTCGCATGTACTTCGTCGGTACACCCGAACCGGAAGCTGCGCGCCTGGTGCAGACCACGCTCGACGCCATGCTGGCCGGCATCGCCGCGGTGCGGCCGGGCGTACGCCTGGGCGACGTCGGCCACGCGATCCAGACGCTGGCCGAAGCGGCCGGTTATTCCGTGGTGCGCGAATATTGCGGACACGGCATCGGCAAGGTGTATCACGAAGAGCCGCAGGTGCTGCATTACGGCACGCGCAACTCAGGGTTGCTGTTGCGGCAGGGCATGACCTTCACCATCGAACCGATGATCAATATGGGCGCGCGCGGCGTGCAGCAATTGGCCGACGGCTGGACCGTGGTCACGCGCGACGGCTCGCTGTCGGCGCAGTGGGAGCACATGATCGCCGTGACCGCCGACGGTGCCGAAATCCTGACGCCCTGGCCGTCCGCATAGGCTGGACACAGACCGTCGCGTTTTCCCGTGATGGCGGCAACGAAGCCGCCGCACACATCGGTTATTATCTTTTTCCGCCAGGTATGGCGTGCCGACACGCGCCTGCGGCACCGGTATTTCATCCACCGTTCTGACAACGATAGAAAATCTCATGAAAATTTCCCCGTCGCTGCCGTTGTGGTCCATCGTTTCACCCGTCATTGGCTGGCTGGTCTATGCCGCCAACGGTTTGCAACCCGGCGGCTGGTTCGCCGCCTTTCTGGTGGCGGGCCTGATGGCCAGCGTGCTGGCGGCGGTGTACCACGCCGAAGTAGTGGCGCACAAGGTCGGCGAGCCGTTCGGCACGCTGGTGCTGGCGCTGGCGGTGACATTGATTGAAGTGGCGCTGATCGTTTCTCTGATGCTCGCTGGCGGGGAGGCGACCACGGGACTGGCGCGCGACACGGTGTTCGCGGCCATCATGATCATCCTCAACGGCATCGTCGGCATTTGCCTGCTGGTGGGCGCCAGCCGCCATCGCGAACAATCGTTCGGCCAACACGGCGTCAGCGCATCGCTGGCGACGCTGGCGGCGATCGCGGTGCTGACGCTGGTCTTGCCGAACTACACGCTGACCAAGGTCGGGCCGTTTTACAGCGCCAGCCAATTGGCCTTCATTGCGGTGATCTCGCTGGTCTTGTACGGCACCTTTGTGCTGGTGCAGACAGTGCGTCACCGTGACTATTTCCTGCCCGAAAACGCCGCCGCCGATGAAGAAGTCCACGCTGAACCGCCGTCCGACAAGGTTGCCATTGCCAGCGCGCTATTGCTGCTGGCTTGCCTGGGCGCAGTGGTGTTGCTGGCGAAATCGCTGGCGCCGACGCTGGAAACGGCGCTCGACAATCTGGGTGCGCCGAAGTCGGTGGTGGGCATCATCATCGCCGCCATCGTGCTGCTGCCCGAAGGCCTCGCGGCGGTGCGCGCGGCGCGCGCCAATCGTTTGCAGACCAGCCTCAATCTTGCGATCGGCTCTGCGCTGGCCAGCATCGGGCTGACCATTCCGGCCGTGGCGGTGGTGTCGCTGGCGACCGGCTGGACGTTGTCGCTCGGCCTGGACATCAAATCGACGGTATTGCTGATGCTGTCGTTCATCGTCGCCGGTTTTTCGCTGAGCACCGGCCGTACCACGGTCATGCAAGGCATGGTGCATCTGGTGATCTTTGCGGTTTACCTGTTCACCACCATCGTTCCCTGACGGCGTTCAAGGGTCGCGGGCATCTTTGCGCAGGGGATCGAGCAAGTGGCGCAAGGCGTTGTGATCCAGCTCGTACATGAGCGCCAGCAAGCTGCCCAGTTCTCCGCGCGGAAACCCTTCGCGCGCGAACCAGCCGAGATAATGGCCGGGCAGGTCGGCCAGCAGCCGGCCCTTGTATTTTCCATAGGGCATTTCCATGCTGACCAGTTTGAGAAGGTGTTCCTGATTCATGGCGTGATGGATTGCGTGATTCATTGACATAGAACGTGCTGCATTGTGCCACGCCGGTCAGGGATAAGCGCTGTCGATAGCGACGTCGTCATGGCGCGCCACGCAATTGCGCCCCTTGGCTTTGGCAACATACAGCGCGCGGTCGGCTTGCTCCACCAGTTGTTCGGGCTGGTCCGATTGCCGCTTCGGGCGGATCGCCGCGACGCCGGCGCTGACCGTGACGACGGTCAGGGGACTGGCGGCGTGGCGGATGTCGAGCGCGACGATGCCGGCGCGGATGCGTTCAGCGATGACGGCGGCCGATTCCAGCGTCGTCTGCGGCAGCAGCACCACCATTTCTTCCCCGCCATAACGGGCCGCCATGTCGCCGAGCCGATGCGGCACCTTATTGATCAGATCGGCGATACGGCGCAGGCAGTCGTCGCCGGCACGGTGGCCGTAAATATCGTTGTACTGCTTGAACCAGTCGACGTCGAGCATGATCAACGCCAGCGAGTCATTGTTGCGCAGCGCGCGGGCGAATTCTTCGCTGAGCCCGATATCGAAGTGGCGGCGGTTGGCGAGGCCGGTCAGACTGTCTTCCAGCGCCAGGTTTTGCAGATGTTTGTTGAGCTGGTCGAGGTTGTCGCGCGCGACCATCAACTCCGCCTCGGTTTCCAGGCGCAGCTTGATCTGACGCAGCAGCCAGTTGCCCAGCAGCGCCAGGATCAGGATCAGAATCAGGATGCCGGCGGTATGGTGCAGGGTGTCTTCCGCCCAGCCGTCCAGCACTTCTTCCTTGGACAATGCGATCGCCACGAACAGCGGGAACTGGTTGAAATGCCGATAGGCATTGATCCTGTCCTTGCCGTCGACGGTGGATGGCGTGGTGTGCGTGCCGTCATGGTTTTTGGCGACGTAGTCGCGGAAGATCGGCACGTTGTTCAGATCAACGCCGACATATCTGTCGAAGAAGGGGCGGCGCACCAGCATCGTGCCTTCATTCAGCCCGAGGATGATCAGGCCGTTCTTGCCGATATTGAAAGTGTTATAGAAATTGCGGAAGTAATCGATGTCGATCGCCGCCAGCACCACGCCGCGAAAACGTCCGTCGGGATAGTCGAAGCGGCGCGACACGGTCAGGCGCCAGGCGCCAGCGGGATTCTTGATCAGCGGCCCGACATACGGTCTCCGGTCAGGGTGGTCGCGATGGTATCGGAAGTAGGCACGGCCGCTGACATTACCGCTGAACGGCGTATCGTTGGAGTCGCCGATGGCATTGCCTTCGGCGTCCAGGATGAGCAGCCCCGCCAGTTGCGCCAGTTCGCTCACGCGTTTCTTCAGCAACTTGTGCATGCGCGGTTTCAGCGCGTCGCCGATGCCCTCAGATTCCAGCATGTCGACCGTGCCGGAGAGGATCAGGTCGGCCGCCTTGAGCGTATCGTCGCCGTGCTGGGCCAGCGCCCGCGCCATGTTGACGATGCTGGTTTCGGTCTCGTTGAGTCGTTCGGTGCGCGCTTTCCAGGCTTGCCAGCCGTCGACCGCGAGCAGCGAGATGCAGACGATGACGAAAAATATTTTCGCCCTGAAAACCAGGGCGGAATCGCGGCCGGTGTTTTCAGAAATGGTTTTCTTCGGTTGCTGCGGTACGCTCATAACAGGGTGTTCGTTTATTCTCGCGTCTTTAGCTGAACGGATTCCTACGCCCCCATGCTACTGGAAAATACGTTTGGACTGCCGGGTAGTATGTTTTTCTCGGCAAATATTTGCGTATCGCGACGCGTTGGCAACACACTGGAAGCTCGCATGAGCTTGATGCCTGGAAAGAATTTTATAATCCGGATATTTGCCACGCTGTCCGCCATGCCGAACTTCATTCCCGTCGACGATCCACAGCCGGTTCCACCAAGAGAGCCCGAGTTGGAGGACTGTTGCCAGAGCGGTTGCGATCCCTGCATCTTCGATATTTACCAGAATGCGCTGGAGCGCTATCGCATCGCCTTACGGGAATGGCAGGCGCGCCAGGACACGATAAATAATTCCGGCAAGCAATAAACGATGCTTCTGTCACCTGAAGGTCATAATCCTCAGGTATGTTCCAACGGTGCCAACCGACAGGCCGGACACCGATCCGGGCCGTCATCCCCCCGATGGAGAAAAAATGAACGACGAAGAACTGGTGCGCCGTATACACCGCGAGCTGGCCGACAGCTACGACGAAGAGTTGGAACTGGAAATCGAAGACCGCACCATAGAAGAACTGGCTGGCGGCGTCGACGCCAAGACCGAGCAGGACAAGGCCGATCGTCGTTTGTATTTCCGCGAACTGTTTCGCCTGCAGGCCGAATTGGTCAAGCTGCAGGACTGGGTGGTCGCCACCGGCCACAAGGTGGTGATCCTGTTTGAAGGCCGCGATGCGGCGGGCAAGGGCGGCGTCATCAAGCGCATCACCCAGCGCCTCAATCCGCGTGTTTGCCGCGTGGCCGCCTTGCCGGCGCCGAACGACCGCGAACGCACGCAATGGTATTTCCAGCGCTACGTGTCGCACCTGCCGGCCGCCGGTGAAATCGTCCTGTTCGACCGCAGTTGGTACAACCGCGCCGGCGTCGAGCGCGTCATGGGCTTTTGCACCGACGACCAGTACGAGGAGTTCTTCCGTTCCGCGCCCGAGTTCGAACGCATGCTGGCGCGCTCCGGCATCCAACTGATCAAATACTGGTTCTCGATCACCGACGAAGAACAGCACATGCGCTTCCTGAGCCGCATCCACGATCCGCTCAAGCAGTGGAAACTGAGTCCGATGGACCTCGAATCGCGCCGCCGCTGGGAGGATTACACCAAGGCCAAGGAAATCATGCTTGAACGCACCCATATCCCGGAAGCGCCGTGGTGGGTGGTGCAGGCGGTCGACAAGAAAAAGGCGCGCCTGAACTGCATCCATCATCTGCTGAACCTGATGCCGTATGCGGAAATCGAGCATGCGCCGATTTCGCTGCCGGAACGCGTGCGCCACGACGATTATTTCCGCCGCGAAGTGTCAAGCGAAATCGTGGTGCCGGAAATTTATTGAAGACGCCCGATACGACGCCGGGTCCTGACTTTCGTCAGGACGATGGTTGCGATGGACTGACAATGCGGTAGGGAGCTTCTGCACTTGATTGAACGGCATTAAGCCGCAGAGCTCCCGTTTTTCATCTGCGAACGGCGTCCGCGAGTCTTCGTTCAGAAGTACTTCTTGATGATTTCGCCGAAGGCTTGTTCTGCCGGCATGCCGCCGCGCATCAGCGTGGTGATTTCTTCCGAATGTTCGCCGATGGTGTCGGGCAGCGTTGCACGGTTGGCCTTGAAGTATTCGTATTTTTCGCTATCGACCAGTTCCTTGGCGCGGGTCGCGGCGCTTGGCGCGCGCACACCGCTGGAGCGCGTGACGCGGCCGGTGCTCAGGCTGCGGGTGGTTTTTCCGCCGCCTGCCTTGGCCAGCCTGATCTGGTCCAGCGTAAACACCCCGGTGGCGTTGCCCGGCACGAATTCACCGTCTTCCGGATGATGCAGGTGATGGTTGCCGTCGAAAGCCATTTTCTTGCCGGCGGTATTGGTCAACTGATAATGCGGACCGTTGCCGGAAGTCACCAGCGCGAACTGTACGCGTTCTCCGTAAATGGTCATCTGTTCGAGGACTCCTCCCAGATAACCGGCTTTCAGGGATTCAATGTTGCCACTCCAGCGTTTGCTTCTTGTCGTAGTCAAAATAGTACTTCCGTAATGAATGATGGCGACCGCGCGCGAGGGGATCCCGGAGGAAAACAACGATCCGGACGGCCAACCCTTGATAAATCAGCTTGACCCTGCATTATCCTCTTCTCGGGTAAAGATTGACAGGGTGGGCCGGGAAAATTTGCCATGAAAGCCATGCAAGAACCTTGCAAAGGCACTTCCACGGCGGTTTCCGGCGGAGGGCTTGACGGCCGGAAATACTTCCTTGCGACAACATCGACACTATAATATCCTGCCAAAACGGTTGTGCGCTGTTCATTGTCGCATCGACAACAAGAAACGGATCAAGAAGCAGATCATGGGACTGGGAATCATTTCTTGCCGTTTGCGCCGGCCAGAAAGAGCACTTTGTCCTGTTGCCGCAGCAGGACGGCTCGTCCAGCAGCATCGTGGTCAGGACTGCCAGCGGCGAAACCCCGCTTGCCACGCCTTACACCTCGGTCGAGACGCAAGGCGGCAAGGCCGGCAAGACGCTCACACTCACAGACGCCGAAGTCGGGCAGCGCTATGCGTCGGTGATGCAGAACCTGCCGATGCGATCGCGCACCTATGTGCTGCTGTTCGAACCGGGCACCGATCGCCTGACGCCCGCCTCGCGTCGATTCCTTACTCAGGCGATTGGAGAGTTCAGGCAGTTCCCGGCCGGCGAGTTCATCCTGATCGGCCATGCCGACAACATCGGCAACGAAGCCTTCAACGATGCCTTATCGGTGCGGCGCGCCAAGTTGGTCGAGCGCGAACTGATACGTGCTAAAGTCGACCTCATCAGCGTCGAAGTCATCGGCAAGGGTTCTCGCGAGCCGCGCGTACCGGCGAAGAAAGGCGCACCCGAGCCGCGCAATCGCTACGTCGAAATCAAGCTGCGCTAAATCATTCTTCATTCAGAGACATGGCCGACATTTATCTCGCGTACTCGCCCGAGACACGCGCCAACTACTATGGCGACAAGCCGCTGGCGCGCCTGCAGGCATTGGGCGAGGTGCGCCTGAACCGGAGCGAGACGCCGCTGACGCCGGCCGACCTGGTGCGCGAAGCCGCAGGCTGCGACATCATCGTCGCATCGCGCATTCCGGCGGCGACCGCCGAGGTGTTCGACCGGTTGCCGCAACTGGTCGCCTATTGCCGAGGCGCCGTCGACATCCGCAACATCGACGTCGTCGCCGCAGCCGCAACGGCGTACTGGTCACGCGCGCCACGCCCGGATTTGCCGCCTCGGTGGCGGAGTGGGTGCTGGCCGTCATGTTCGATCTCAGTCGCAACGTCAGCGAGTCGGCGCTGGCGTATCGCAACGGCATCGTGCCTGCAGTCAGAATGGGCCGAGAACTGCGCGGCGCGACGCTGGGCGTGGCCGGCTACGGCACCATCGGACAATACCTGTGCCGCATCGCGCAGGCGCTCGGCATGAGAATCCTGGTGGCCGATCCCTACGCCGCCATCGTCGAGCCGGCGCATGTGGCGACCGGCTTCGACGATCTGCTGATGCAAGCCGACTATGTGGTCTGCCTGGCCCCGGCCACCGCCGAGACGATGCAGTTGTTCAATGCGGCGGCGTTTGCGAAGATGCAGGCGTCGGCCATCTTCATCAACGCTTCGCGCGGCGAACTGGTCGATGAAACGGCGCTGCTGCATGCGCTCGACAACGGCGACATCGCCGCTTGCGCCATCGATGTCGGCATGGCGCCCGACCAGATGCCGTCGCCGCTGCTGGCGCGCCATCCGCGCTTGATCGCCACGCCGCATATCGGCGGATTGACGCCGCAAGCCGCCGAGCATCAGGCCATGGACACCGTCAACCAGGTCGCCGCGATTGTCGCCGGCCGCCTGCCGGACGGCGCCGTCAATGCCGACCGGGCCGGTCGCTTGGCGCGTTTTGTTTCAGCCAGTTCCAGCCAAGGGGGCTCGCCATGACTTCCACCGACTTGCCGACGCCGACCGGCGCTTGCGACTGCCACATCCATATTTACGATTACACGCGCTTCGCGCTGGCGCCGACGGCAATCTCGACGCCGCCGCAAGCCTTATGGCAGGACTATCGCCGCGAGCAGGAGCAGCTCGGCCTGACGCGCGCCGTCGTGGTCCAGCCGACCGGCTACGGCTTCGACAACCGCTGCACCCTCGATGCGCTGGAGCAGGCGCAAGGCAGCGCGCGCGGCATCGTCGCCATTCCGCTGGAGACGGATGAAAGCGAACTGGCGCGCATGGATGCCGCCGGCGTGCGCGGCGTGCGTTTCATGATGATCGCCAACGGCGGCGGCGTGATGCGCTGGGACATGCTGGAACCGCTGGCCGCCAAGATCGCGCCGCTGGGCTGGAACATCAACCTGCAAATCGACGGCCGCGATTTTGCGCAATATGAAGACGTGCTCGGCGCCTTGCCGTGCCGGCTCGTGATCGACCACAACGGCAAATTCCTCAAGCCGGTCGCGCGCGATCATGCCGGCATGCGCAGCTTGTTGCGCCTGCTGGAGAGCGGGCGCTGCTGGATCAAACTGTCGGCGCCGTACGAGACTTCGCAAACCGGTGCGCCGGGCTACGAAGACGTCGGCGCGCTGGCGCAAATCTTCGTGCATGAATTTCCCGAGCGTTGCTTGTGGGCCAGCAACTGGCCGCATCCGGGGCGCAATCCGCCGCCGTCCAATCGCGACCTGCTCGATCTGCTGTCGGCGTGGGCGCCGTCGTCGGAGCTGCGCAGGCGCATACTGGTCGACAATCCGGCGGCGCTTTATCGGTTCTGAGCGCGACCGAGGTCGGCCTCGGATATTGCGTGCTCCTGCAAGTATTTTTTTGCGAGCTTGCACCGCATCGGTGCGCGGGTCGGGAAAAGATGGCAATCCGATCATCAATTCTTCAGGCTAGCGTCAGCAATGCAAGACAGCCATTGAAAACGCCGTATGCATACCAACATGCACGCCAACACATTCCTTTGCGAGTTCCCATGCCGTCACGCTTCACCATCGTTCTTGTGCTCTCCATACTGGGCGCCTTGCATGCGTGGATAGGCTGGCGCATCCTGCCCGCGCTCGACGTCGATACCGGCTGGCAGATTGTCGGCGGCGTGTTGCTGGTGCTGTCGTATTTCCTGATTCCGGCTGCGTTGTTGTCGCGCGCCATGCGCAACCAGCGCTGGGCCGACCGGCTGTCGTGGATCGGCATGTTGACAATGGGATTGTTTTCATCGCTGTTGCTGCTGACTATCGTGCGCGAGGTCGCCTTGCTGGCGTTGCCGCTCTTCCATGCAGCGATGCCGGAGATCGTCGAAAGCACCGCCTGGGCCGTGATCGGCTGCGCTTTGCTGTTGACGGCGATTGGTTATGTCAATGCGCGCCGGCTGGCGGCGGTGGTCGATGTGGACGTGCCGATCGCCAATCTGCCGGACGCGCTGCACGGCTTCACCATCATCCAGATCAGCGACATCCACATCGGCCCGACTATCAAGCGCAGTTACCTGCGTGCCGTCGTCGATAAGGTCAACGGGCTGGAGGCGGACATGGTGGCGATCACCGGCGATCTGGTCGACGGCAGCGTGCAGCAATTGTCCGAACACACCGCGCCGCTGGCGCAGTTGCGGTCGCGTCACGGGGCTTATTTCGTTACCGGCAACCATGAGTATTATTCCAATGCCCACGCGTGGATAGCCGAAGTGCGGCGCCTCGGCCTGACCGTGCTGATGAACGAGCATGTCGTGCTCGACCACGGCGGCGCGGCGCTGGTGCTGGCCGGCGTGACCGATTTCACCGCGCATCATTTCGACGAAAGCCATCGCAGCGATCCGCATGCGGCGATCCGCAACGCGCCGGTCAGCGGCGCCAGGATACTGCTGGCGCATCAGCCGCGTTCGGCGGCTGCGGCGGCCGATGCAGGGTTCGATCTGCAGTTGTCGGGACATACCCACGGAGGGCAGTTCTTTCCGTGGAATTTTTTTGTGCCGTTGCAGCAGCCTTACGTTGCCGGGCTTAACAAACTGCGCAATTTGTGGGTGTATACCAGCCGGGGGACGGGGTATTGGGGGCCGCCTAAGCGGTTGTTGGCGCCTTCGGAGATTACTCGGGTGAGGTTGGTGCGGGCTTGATGGCTTTGTGTTTGTGTTTTGTTCCGACTTTTTTCTTTAGGTAACTTGGTTTTTTCTTTCTTCGATGGCGTTGCTCCCGCCTCAACTTCAAAGATACAGAGCTTCTTGCCGCCGCTGTGCGCGCCTGATCGCTTGCGGCGGATAGCCGAATATGCGCAGGAAGGCGCGGCGCATGCGTTCCGGGTCGTCGAAGCCGACTGCGCGGGCGATGTTTTCCAGCGATTCTTCTCCTGCTTCTACGCGCGGACGGGCGGCTTCGGCGCGCAGCTTCTCTATCGCCTTGGCCGGCGTCTGGCCGGTTTCGGCGCTGAAGGCGCGGTCGAACTGGCGACGGCTCAGGCAGGCGATTTCCGCTAGTCGGTCCGCCGTCAGCGTTTCATGCAGATGGTTGCGCGCATAGCTCAGCGTCTCGCGGATGCGCCCCGACGAGGGGTCCATTTCCAGCAGGTTTGAGAATTGCGATTGTCCACCGGGACGCCGGTGATATACCACCAGCTCACGCGCCACCGCACGCGCCAGTTCCACGCCCAGGTCTTCTTCGATCAACGCCAGCGCCAGGTCGATGCCCGCCGAGATGCCGGCCGAGGTCCAGACGTCGCCGTCCTTGATGAAAATCTTGTCGCTGTCGACCTGCACCGCCGGGTGCATGCGCTGCAGGCGCGCCGCCATGCGCCAGTGTGTGGTGGCACGCTTGCCGTCGAGCAGGCCCGCCGCCGCCAGCACGAACGCGCCGGTGCAGACGCTGGCCACGCGGCGCGCCTTGGTGGCGGCGTGCCGGGTGTATTCCAGCAATGTCTCCGACAGTAAGCCTTCGCGCGGACCGGCGCCGCCGGCGACGATCAGCGTGTCGAATGCCGAGCGCTCAAGCGGGTGGGTGATCACGGCCGTGCCGGACGCGCTTTCCAGCATGCCGCCTTGCTCCGACATCACGCGCAATTGATAGGGCCTTGCCTTGCCCTTTTCCGTACTGAGCCGGTTGGCGACGTCGAAGGCAGTCAGCGGCCCGGTGAAGTCGAGCAGGCTGCAATCGAGGAAAAGCAAAAATCCGATCTTGCGCATGGCGTAATGTCCTGAATGGTCCGGGATGCGGGTTGTCTAAAAACGAGGTTTTTATGTCATTTTGGACGGATGGTGGCACGGCACACTCTCCCTGTCAAATCACCTCGGAGCCCCATCATGAACACAGCAGCGCAACCGACGGCTGCCGTCAACGCCGTGCGCAAGGACAGCCATCGCTGGAAAATCCTCGGCATCGGCGTGCTGGCCAACGTCAGCTTTTCTGCCGCTTTCGCCGGCATTCCGGTCACGGCCATCTTCATGCGCGCAGATTATCGGCTGGACAATACCCAACTCGGCCTGGCGCTCGGTTCACTCGGGCTCGGTGTAGCTGTCAGCGAATTGCCGTGGGGCGTGCTGACCGACCGCTGGGGTGATCGCAGGGTGTTGCTGCGCGGCCTGATCTCGACCGCGCTGGCGTTGGCGGCAATGGCCTTGTTCGCCGCGCCCGGCGCCGACGGTATTCCGTCGAAGTGGCTGCTGGCGCTGGGGCTGCTGACAGTCGGGCTGCTCGGCGGCAGCGTCAACGGTTCCAGCGGGCGCGCGGTGATGGGCTGGTTCCGCGAAGGCGAACGGGGCCTGGCGATGAGCATCCGCCAGACCGCCGTGCCGGTCGGCGGCGGCATCGGCGCGCTGGTGTTGCCGTCGTTGGCGGCGGCGCACGGCTTTGCCGCCGTGTATGGTTTGCTGGCGCTGTTTTGTATTCTCAGCGCAGCGATGGCCTGGCTGTGGCTGCATGAACCGCCGGCGGCATCGTCGGCGAAAACCGCGCCGCCAATCCGCGGCGCCTTGCGCGACCTCAAGGTCTGGCGCGTCGCGCTGGCGATCGGCATCCTGTGTTTTCCGCAGGTATCGGTGCTGACCTTCGCCACGATTTTTTTGCATGACGTGGGCCATGCCGGATTGGCGCTGATCAGCGCCACCATGGCGGCGATCCAGATCGGCGCAGCCGTGATGCGCGTATGGAGCGGCCGCTGGACCGACCGTCACGGCAATCGCCGCAATTATCTGCGTACGTGCAGCGCGCTGAGCGCGGCGTTGTTCGTTGCGCTCGGCGTATTGACGGCGCTGGCGCCGGCCGCATGGCCGCAGTGGATATTGGGATCGGTCGTGCTGATGCTGGTGGCGGGCGGCGTCTGCGCGTCGGCATGGCATGGCGTCGCCTACACCGAGCTGGCGACACTGGCCGGCGCGCATCAGGTCGGCACGGCGCTGGGATTGGGCAACACCTGCGTGTTCCTGGTGTTCTTCATGGCGGCGCAGGCGGTGCCGGCTTTGCTCGACTGGAAATCGTGGCCGGCGGTATGGCTGGCCGGCGCGGTCGGTGCGCTGATCGCCTGGCCGATTTTCCTGAAGCAGCAGCGTTGAGGGCGATCATGCGGATTGATGCGGGTTGATGTGGGTTGATGTAATAATCACCGGCTTCAACCACTTCTTACTCTTTCGCCATGGATCGTCTGAGCGACATGCGCCTATTCCTGAGCGCCGCCTCCGCCGGCAGCTTTTCCGCCGCCGGACGCAAGGTCGGCCTGTCGCCGGCGGCATCCAGCGCCGCCATGCAAAGGTTGGAGCAGTCGCTCGGCGTCAAGCTGTTCGAGCGCACCACGCGGCAATTGCGGCTGACCGAGGAAGGGCGCCTGTACCGGTATTACTGCCAGCAGGCGATCGATGCCATCACCGAAGCCGAACATCAATTGCAAGCCGGCAAGCAACTGGTGCAAGGCACGGTGCGCATTTCGGCCCCGTCCGACGTCGGCCGCAATCGCCTGCAAGACTACCTGCTGGAATTTTCGCAGCAGTATCCCGATGTGCGCTTTGTGCTGTCGCTGAGCGATTCGCACGCCAACCTCGTGCTCGACGATGTCGACGTCGCCATCCGCTACGGCAAGCTGGCCGACAGCAGCATGGTGGCGCGCAAGCTGGCTCCCAACCGTCGCGTGATCTGCGTGGCGCCGGCCTGCGACGAGCATTTCGGCCCGCTGCGGGATGTGCAGCAACTGGCGCAACGCCCGGCGCTGGTGCTGACCACCTCGGCCGGGCCGATGAACGTCTGGCAATTCCAGACCGGCAAGCGCGTCGAATCCATCCAGCTCGATCGTTATCACGAAACCAACGACGGCGAGATCCTGCGCAAGTGGGCGGTGCAAGGCCGCGGGTATGCGTACAAGTCGGCGCTCGACATTGTCGGCGACGTGCGCGCGCAGCGCCTGCGCATCGTGTTGCCCGACAAGCTGTCGGCGCCGGTGCCGTTGCATGCGCTGTATCACCGCAACCAGCATCAGCCGCCGCGCGTCAAGCTGCTGCTGGATTTTTTGCAGGAGCGTTTCGCCGCCCAGGCCGTCGAACTCGACGAACTGGGCATCGCGTTTTAAGACGTCGCGGGATAGTCCGTGTAGCCGCGCCGGTCGCCGCCGAACAAGGTAGCGCCGTCGAGCGCGGCCAGCGCCAGATTTTCCCGCAAGCGTTTCGGCAAATCCGGATTGGCGACGAAGGGACGGCCGAAGGCCACCAGATCGGCCAGTCCGTCGGCAAGTATTTTCCCTGCCCGCTCCTTGTCGTAGCGTCCTGCCACGATGATGCGGCCCGCATAGACGGAACGCAGCTTGTGGCGGAAGTCTTCGGGAATGGTCGGCGCATCGTCCCAGTCGGCTTCCGCCAGATGGATGTAGGCGACTTTCAGCTTGTCCAGTTCTGCGGCGGCGTAAAGGATGGTGTCGACGATCTGGGGATCGGCCATATCCTTGAACGTGATGTAAGGCGCCAGGCGCACGCCGACGCGATCGGCGCCGATCTCCGCGGTCACCGCCGTCACGACTTCGCGCAGGAAGCGTACGCGGTTGTCGACGCTGCCGCCGTACTGGTCGGTGCGGTGGTTGGAGACCGTGCGCAGGAACTGATCGATCAGGTAGCCGTTGCCGCCGTGCAGTTCGATGCCGTCGAAGCCTGCTTCAATCGCATTGGCGGCAGCCTGGCGGAAGTCCTCGACGATCTCGCTGATTTCTTCCACTGCCAGCGCGCGCGGCATCGGGCAATCGACCATGCGGCCGACGCCGTCTTTGCCGACGACCCACACTTGCGTGTCGTGCGGCTGGATCGCCGATGGCGCCACCGGCGCCGCGCCGTCATGGAACATCGTGTGCGATACGCGGCCGACGTGCCACAGTTGTACGAAGATGCGTCCGTCGGCGGCATGCACCGCGTCGGTCACCAGCTTCCAGCCGGCGATCTGCGCTTCGGTATAGATGCCCGGCGTGAACGAATAACCCTGGCCCTGGCGCGAAATCTGCGTCGCCTCGGTCACGATCAGGCCGGCACCGGCGCGCTGGGCGTAATACTCGGCCATCGCCTGGTTCGGAATGTCGCCGGGCTGGCTGCTGCGGGAGCGCGTCATCGGCGCCATCACGATGCGATTGCGCAGCTCGGACGGTCCCAGTCGCAGCGGCGAGAACAGCGTGGAATCTTTCAGCGGCGCGGTATTGCTCATCACAGCAGCCCTCCGCCTTCGACATCGAGAACGGCGCCGTTGACGAATCCGTTTTCGATTGCCAGCAGATAGACTTGCGCCACGTCCTGCGGCGTGCCGACGCGGCCCACCGGCAAGGTCTGGCCGATGCGCGCCATCGCGGCGACGCGCGATTCGGCGCCCGTTTCGCCCCACAACTCGGTATCGATCACGCCCGGACTGACGACGTTCACGCGGCGTGGCGCGAGTTCCTTGGCGAGGTTCTTGGCGGCGGCTTCGACGGCGGCGTTGAGCGTGCTCTTGAGCAATCCGCCCGGACCGAACTTGCGCGACAGCAGGCCGGACGTCAGCGTCACCGACGCCGTCGGCGACAGATATGGCAGGGCGGCCTGGATCGCGAACAGCGCGCCGAACAGCTTGACGTTGAAGGCCAGTTCCAGTTCTTCGCGCTTGAGTTCGGTCAGCCTGGGCGAGCCGACGCGCGCGCCGGCGGTGAGCACCAGATGATCGATCTTGCCGATGGCGGCGAAGGCTTTTGCCAGGGCCGCGCTGTCGGTCACGTCGGCGGCGACGGCGCGGATATTGTCGCCGGCCTTGGCCGAGCGACCGATGACGGTGACGATGGCGCCGCGTCGCGCCGCCGCCTGGGCGACTTCGAGGCCGATGCCGGAAGTGCCGCCGATGACGACGACTTGTTGTTGTTTCAGGGAGAGGGATGTGTCGGACATGGTCAGTCTTTCTGTTCTGTCGTGATGGATGAGGTAATGCGTGAGGTAATCAATGAGACGTTTGCATTGTCTGCTTCGGCAGGTTTTCCGGGAATGGGGCCAGCGCTTGAATCAGCTTCTTGGTTTTTTTGAAGATGCCAAGAATACCTGTTTTGGCAGGTCTTAGACGACTGGTCTAATTTTCTGTAGAATACGCCTCCATGAGAGATACCTACACCGAAACCAAGCTCGCCATCCTGCAGGCCGGACGCCGCCTTATTGCCCAAAAGGGCTTTACCGGCGTGGGTTTGAGCGAGCTGCTGGCGGCAGCGGAAATCCCCAAGGGCTCGTTCTATCATTACTTCGGCTCCAAGGAGCGCTATGGCCGCGAGCTGATCGAGCAATACGTCGCCGAATACCTGCAGGTGCTCGACAAGATTTTTACCGCCGACGGCGGCAATGTGCGCGAACGCCTGTTGACCTATTGGGGCTACTGGCTGGAGACGCAATGCTGCGAGATGGTCGAGCACAAATGCCTGGTGGTCAAGCTGAGCGCCGAAGTCGCCGACTTGTCCGAGGAAATGCGCGTGGCCTTGCATGACGGCACCAAGGTCTTCATCGCACGTATTGCCGAAGCGATCCGTGAAGGCATCGCCGAAGGCTCGCTGCATGCCGTGCTGGAGCCGTCCAAAACCGCGCAAATGCTGTATCAGTTATGGCTGGGCGCAAGCCTTCTCAGCAAGCTGAGCCGCGACCGCGATGCGCTTGAAAGCGCCATGGAAGTCACCCGCCGCGTGCTGGTCGCACCCTGAGCTTGCCTCGCCGGATCCCATCGCTGCCTGCCGGATGGTCGGCGGCTCCATCTTCAAAGGAAACCGCCATGTCCCAGTCCGCCACTATCAATCGCCGCATCGTGCTGGCCTCGCGTCCGGGCGCTTCGCCCACGGCGGAAAATTTCCGACTCGAGGAAACCGCCGTGCCGGCGCCGGCCGCCGGGCAATTCCTGCTGCGCGCCGAATACCTTTCGCTCGACCCCTATATGCGCGGCCGCATGAGCGACGCGCCGTCGTATGCGCCATGTGTTGAGATCGGCGCCGTCATGACCGGCGGCACCGTGTCGCGCGTGGTCGCTTCGCAGCATCCCGATTATCGCGAAGGCGATCTGGTGATGGCGTATACCGGCTGGCAGGACTACGCCTTGTCGGACGGCACCGGCGCGACCAGGCTGGACAAGGGCATGCCGCATCCGTCGTATGCGCTCGGCCTGTTCGGCATGCCCGGCTTTACCGCCTATTCGGGCCTGCTCGATATCGGCCAGCCGCAGGAAGGCGAAACTGTCGTCGTCGCGGCGGCAACCGGCGCGGTCGGCTCGGTGGTCGGCCAGATCGCCAGGCTCAAGGGCTGTCGCGTGGTCGGCATTGCCGGCGGCGCCGAGAAGTGCCGCTATGCCGTCGAAGAGCTCGGCTTCGATGCCTGCATCGACCATCACGGCGACGAACTGCCGCAGCGTCTCAAGGATGCTTGCCCCAAGGGCATCGACGTGTATTTCGAGAACGTCGGCGGCAAGGTGTTCGAAGCCGTGCTGCCGTTGCTGAACGTGCATGCGCGCGTGCCGCTGTGCGGCCTGATCGCGCAATACAGCAGCGTCGCGCCCAATCCGGCCATGCTCGCCGCGCTGCCGCGCAACCTGCTGACCAGACGCATCCGCATGCAGGGTTTCATCATTTTCGATTACTACCAGCGCACCAGCTATTTCGCCGCGTTCTTCAAGGACATGAGCGCCTGGGTCGCCGCCGGCAAGATCAAGTACCGCGAAGACGTGGTGCAGGGGCTGGAGAACGCGCCGCAGGCATTCATGGGTATGCTGGAAGGAAAGAACTTCGGCAAGCTGGTGGTGCAGGTTTCCTGACGCGCATTGCGTTATTTTCAGCATTGACAAGGACACACAATGATTCCGTTTTCCGTACTCGACCTGTCGCCGATCAATCAGGGCAGCACCGCGGCCCAGGCATTCCACAACAGCAAGGAACTGGCGCAGAAAGCCGAACAGCTCGGCTATAAGCGCTACTGGCTGGCCGAACATCACAACATGACCGGCATCGCCAGCGCTGCGACCGCAGTGGTGATGTCCCACATCGCCGCCAACACCAAGAAGATCCGCGTCGGCGCAGGCGGCATCATGCTGCCGAATCATTCGCCGCTGGTGATCGCCGAACAGTTCGGCACGCTGGAGTCGCTCTTTCCCGGCCGCATCGACCTCGGCCTGGGCCGCGCGCCGGGTTCCGACCAGCGCACCGCGCGCGCCTTGCGCCGCCATCTGGGCGACAGCGCCGATACTTTCCCGCAGGACGTGGTCGAGTTGCAGGACTATTTCAAGGAAGCGTCGCCGTATCAGCCGGTGCGCGCCGTGCCGGGCGCCGGCCTGAACGTGCCGCTGTGGCTGCTCGGTTCCAGCATGTTCAGTGCGCAACTGGCGGCTGAGCTGGGTTTGCCGTTTGCATTTGCGTCGCACTTCGCGCCGGGCTTCATGAAGTCCGCCATCGAGATCTACCGCACGCGCTTCAAGCCGTCGGAGGCGCTGGCGCGCCCGCATGTCATGCTCGGCCTGAACGTGTTCGCCGCCGACACCGACCGTGAAGGCGAGCGCCTGTTTACCTCGCTGCAGCAGCAGTTCGTCAATCTGGTGCGCGGCGTGCCGGGCCAGTTGAATCCGCCGCGAGAGACCATGGAAGACTACTGGCGCCCGGAAGAAAAGGCGCACGTCGAGCGCTCGCTGGCCTGCGCCATCGTCGGTTCGCCGATGACCGTGCGCGACGGCCTGCAAGCCTTCATCGACGACACCGGCGCCGACGAATTGATGATCACCGCGCAGATTTACGACCACGCGGCGCGCTTGCGGTCGTTCGAGATCGTGGCGCAGGCGCGCGAAGCGTTGAGTTTGACGCCGCAGATTTGATGCAGAGCGGTTGACGCTGACGAGGCCGGGATGATCCCGGCCTTTTTTATTTCCACCGACGTGCGCCGTGGAATGTTGGGTTACGATACCGGTCAAGGCTCAATAGCCTGGCTCAACCAACAGCATCAGGAGATTCCATGTTGTACAGCAAGACTTGCATCGGCGGCATGGTGACCGCCCCTCATCATCTGGCTGCGCAGGCGGGCGCAGCCGTCTTGCGCGAAGGCGGCAACGCCGTGGAAGCGATGGTCGCGGCGGCCGCGGCGATTGCCGTGGTGTATCCGCATATGAACGGCATCGGCGGCGACGGCTTCTGGCTGATCAGCGAACCTGGCCGCGCGCCGGTGGCGATCCAGGCCTGCGGACAATCCGCTGCGCTGGCGACCACGGATTTTTACGCGCAGCACGGCGATGCCGCGATTCCCACACGCGGTCCGCGCGCGGCGCTGACCGTGGCAGGCGCGGTCGGCGGCTGGGCGGCGGCGCTCGATGCGGTCAAGGGCTGGGGCAAGGCGTTGCCGGTCTCGCGCCTGCTGGCCGAGGCAATCCATCATGCTCGCGCCGGCGTGCCGGTGACGCGTTCGCAGGCGGAATTGACGCGCGACAAATGGGACGAACTGAAGGATCAACCGGGCTTTGCCGCCACTTATGCCGCGCAGGGCGCGCCGGAGCAGGGCGCGATCCTCAGGCAGCCGGCGCTGGCGGCGATGCTGGCGCGCCTGGCCGAAGCCGGTCTCGACGACTTCTATCGCGGCGATCTGGCGCAGAAGCTGGCCGCCGGCCTGGAGAAAGTCGGCAGCCCGCTGCGCGCCGCCGATCTGGCCGCTTACCGCGCGCAAGTTGTGCAGCCGCTGATGGTGCAATTGAGCGCCGGCCGCGTCTACAACCTGCCGCCGCCGACGCAGGGCGTCTCGGCGCTGATGATCCTGGGCTTGTTCGATCGCCTCGGCGTCAGGCAGGCCGACGGTTTTGAGCATATCCACGGACTGGTGGAAGCCACCAAACGCGCCTTCATCCTGCGTAACAAATACGTCACCGATACCGCCCACATGTCGGTCGATGCCGCCGACTGGCTGCTGCCTGACGCGCTGGACCGCGAAGCGGTGCAGATCGACATGCAGCGCGCGGCGGCATGGCCGCATGCGCCAAAGCCGGGCGACACCGTCTGGATGGGCGCCGCCGATGCGCAGGGGCGGGTGGTCAGCTATATCCAGAGTATTTTCTGGGAATTCGGCAGTGGCGTGGTGGCGCCCGATACCGGCGTGGTCTGGCAAAACCGCGGCGCCAGCTTCACGCTCGACGACGGCGCCAACCGCTTGCTGCCCGGCAAGCTGCCGTTCCATACCCTCAATCCGTCGCTGGCGCGCCTGAACGACGGTCGCACGCTGGCCTACGGCACCATGGGTGGCGAGGGCCAGCCGCAGACGCAGGCGGCTGTGTTCAGCCGCCATGTGCTGTTCGGCCAGGACATGCAGGCCGCGGTCAGTGCGCCGCGCTGGCTGCTGGGCCGCACTTGGGGCACCGTCTCGACCAACCTGAAGCTGGAAGGACGCATCCCCGAATATGTGGTCGACGCGCTCGGGCGCGCCGGCCACGATGTCGAGGTGGTGGCCGATTACACTGATGCGATGGGCCATGCCGGCGCGGTATGCGTGCATCCGGGCGGCCTGATCGAAGGCGCCGCCGATCCGCGCGCCGATGGTATTTGCGCGGGCCTGTGACGGCAATTTGCGACAGGCCGGCAGTGTTTCCTGTTGGAAAATGTTGAAAAAACAACTTTTCAGCGTTGTCCAGGTGCCGCATATTTGCTCCTGATCCAATGGAGCCGCTAATATTCCGTTACCCTTCCTACAGAACAACGAAATCCGGAGACGCTCACGCCCCTGCGGCCGATCGCGTCGTCGCTGCCGGAATCGGATCGAAACACCTCTGGAGCCATGTTGAGCACAAAAAAACTCTCATCGACGTTGAGCCTGTCCTCATGGGTCACGATAGGAGTAGTGCTGTCGGTGTTGATCACGACGGTTTCGGTACTGCTGCTGGTGGACCAGTTCACACGCAACTATGCGCGCAATGAAGCCGAGGCGCGCCTCGGGCAGCTAGCCTGGCAGATGCAGGATGCGCTCGACCGCAGCATGGCAGAGCGTTACATCGACATCAAGATACTGGCACAGCGCCCCTCCGTCCGAGAGGCCAGGGATCCGGCGCGCATGCGCATCATCTTCAACGAACTGCAGAAAACGGTTCCCAATTACGCCTGGATCGGTTTCGCCACGCCGGACGGCAATGTGCTGGCCGCCGCCAACGGTTTGCTGGAAGGACAGAGCGTTGCCGAGCGCCCGTGGTACAAGAAGGCGCAAAAGGATTTCTTCGTCGGCGACTACCATCCTGCCGTCCTGCTGGAAAAGAAGCTGCCGGCCGCGGTAGACCCCTGGCGCTTCGTCGACATTGCCATGCCGATCAACGATCAGGACGGACGGTTCAAGGGCGTGCTCGGCATCCACCTGAGCTGGGCCTGGGCGCGCGACCTGGCCAGGAAACTGCTGAACCCGGCCAACGATCGCTACGACGTCGAGATCATGATCGTGCGCGAAGACGGTACCGTGCTGCTCGGCCCCAAGGGGCTCGAAGAAAAGAAGATCGCCACCGACAGCTTCAGGGCGTCGCTGCGCCAGCCTTCCGGCGCCATGCGCGAACTGGGTGACGACGGCCGGCAGTACCTCACCGGTTTTGCGCGCACCGGCCTCAGCGGCGAATATGGCGAAATGAAATGGACCGTGCTGGTGCGCCAGCCCGAACAGATTGCCATGGCCGGATTCAAGGAGCTCGAGCGCCAGGTGCTGTTCGTCGGCTGCCTGGTCGGCTTGTTGCTGACGGCGCTGGTGTTTTTCCTCACGCGCCGCCTGGTGGCGCCGATGAATGCGCTGAGCGCCGCGCTGGAGCGTCGCGCCACCGGCGACGACAAGGCGGTCGTTCCCATCGTCGGCACCTATTATGAAATCCAGTTGCTGTCGACGACGCTCTCCAGCATGGTCCAGCGCGAAGAGAATTACCTGCGCGAGGTGCGTTCGCTCAACGAAGGCCTGGAGCAGCGCGTCAACGACCGCACCCGGCGTCTGCACGAAACCGCCATCGCATTGCAGCAGGCGCTCGACAGCCAGCGCGAAAACCAGATGCAGCTCGAAGAGAGTGAAAATGAACTGCGCGCCATCCTGCAAAACGCCCACGATGCCTTCATCGCCATCGACGAGGACGGCATCGTGCTGGAGTGGAACCGCCAGGCGGAACAGTTGCTGGGCTGGGCGGGCAAGGATGCCATCGGCAAGGAACTGGCGGAGCTGATCATCCCGCTCGAACAGCGCGAACTGCACCGGCGCGGCATGAAACATTTCATTGCCACCGGCGAGGGCGTGGTGATCAACAACCGCATCGAGATCAATGCCTTGCGTCGCGACGGCAGCGAGCTGCCGGTGGAAATGACGGTCGGCTGCATCGAGCGTCGCGCAGGCCATCTGTTCATCGCCTTCCTGCATGACATCACCGAACGCCAGGCTTTCCGCAATTCCTTGCAGGAAATGGCGCTGACCGACATCCTGACCGGCCTGCCGAACCGCCGCGCGTTTACGCAAAAATTGCCGGAAGCCATGGCGCGCGCCGCGCGCGAACAGCAACCCATGGGTTTGCTGTTCATGGATATCGACGGCTTCAAGGGCGTCAACGACAAATACGGCCACGAAGCCGGCGACGAATTGCTCGTGCAGTTTGCCGCGCGCCTGACCGGTTCCGTACGCGAGGTCGACCTGGCGGCGCGTCTGGCCGGCGACGAATTCACGGTGATCCTGGAGCGTTTGCAGCAGGGGCAGGCCGATGCGTTGATCGTGGCCGAGAAGATCCTCGCGGCGATGCGCGGGCCGTTTGTACTGAGTGCAGCGACGGTCAATCTATCGAGCAGCATCGGCGTGGCCATCTACGAACCCGGCCGGCACACTGATCAGGACGCGCTGGTGGCGCAGGCCGACAAGGCCATGTACGCCGCCAAGAAGGCCGGCAAGAACCGGGTTGAGTGGAATACGGAAGAAAATCCGGCCTGAGCGGCCTGATGCCGTTCGGTTAAACCTGTTTCTCTGGCTGTTGCCACGGCGTAGTGAAAACGTCCGACGCGACGCTGGGTCCTGACTTTCGTCAGGACGACGGTTGTGATGGAGCGACAAGCTTTTATACTTAACTGAATGGCATTGGCCTGAGAGGCCCCGGTTTGCTCATCTCTCTACACATATCCTCTTTTCCCGATGCGCCGCTCCGAGCGGCACATTTCTGTTTACACAAAATTTATACCGCCTTCTCATAGTTTTATCCGGTTTTGATGCTTCCCGGAATATTGTTCACCTCGCAAGCATTCACCAAGGGAGTCGGACATGGATTTTTTATACGTTGGCGCGTTAGCGTTATGCAGCGTCGTGATGTGGGCCTTTATTGTCGCCTGCAAGAAGCTGGAGGACATGCAATGAGCATCATGCAAATACTGGGGCTGGCCGTATCGGTCGGCCTGTTGGCGTATCTCGTTTACGCGCTGATCAAGCCGGAGGCTTTCTGATGACTGCTTCGATTACCCAACTGGCGATCTACCTGGTCGTCCTGCTCTTGCTGTCGGTGCCGCTGGGCTGGTACATCGCCCGCGTCATGGAGGGCAAGTCAAGCGTCAATCGCCTGTTCGGCGGCATTGAAAACTTCTTTTATCGCGTGTGCGGCATCCGCGCCGATGCCGATATGGGCTGGAAGCAGTATGCGCTGGCGATGCTGCTGTTCAATGTGCTCGGCATGTTTTTCGTCTATGCCATGCAGCGCCTGCAACTGTGGCTGCCGCTCAATCCGCAGGGCATGGCCAACGTCAGCACCGATTCGTCGTTCAACACGGCGGTCAGCTTCGTCACCAACACGAACTGGCAGGGTTACGTCGGTGAAAGCACGATGAGCTACCTGACCCAGATGCTGGCGCTGGCGGTGCAGAACTTCGCTTCGGCCGCCACCGGCATTGCCGTCGCATTTGCGCTGATCCGCGGTTTCGTGCGCCACAGCAGCAAGAGCATCGGTAACTTCTGGGTGGATATGACGCGTTCCACCCTGTACGTGCTGCTGCCGCTGTCGATGCTGATCGCGGTCATCCTGATGAGCCAGGGCGTGATCCAGAACTTCAAGTCCTACATCGAAGTCGCCACGCTGGAAACCACCGTCTACAGCCAGCCGCGCCTGGACGAACAAGGGCAGCCGGTGAAGGATGCCAAGGGCAATCCTGTGGTCGACGAGATGAAGACCAGCAAGCAGACTTTGCCGATGGGTCCGGTGGCGTCGCAGGAAGCGATCAAGATGGTCGGCACCAACGGCGGCGGTTTCTTCAACGCCAACTCGGCGCATCCCTACGAAAACCCGACGCCGTTGGCGAATTTCGTGCAGATGCTGGCGATCCTGATCATTCCGGCCGCGCTGTGCACCAGCTTCGGCATGCTGGCCGGCGACCGCCGCCAGGGTTGGGCGATATTGGCGGCGATGACCTTGCTGTTCATCGTCATGACGCTGGTCATCATGTATTTCGAGCAGCAGCCCAATCCGGCGCTGGCCGCGGTCCATGCCACGCAAGGCAGCGGCATGATGGAGGGCAAGGAAACCCGCTTCGGCATTGCCGCGTCAAGCTTGTTCGCGGCGATCACCACGGCGGCTTCCTGCGGCGCGGTCAACGCCATGCATGACTCGCTGTCGCCGCTGGGCGGGCTGGTGCCGATGCTGCAGATGCAACTGGGTGAAGTGGTCTTCGGCGGCGTCGGCTCGGGCTTGTACGGCATGCTGATCTTCGCCGTGCTGGCAGTGTTCATCGCCGGCCTGATGATCGGCCGCACGCCGGAATACCTGGGCAAGAAGATCGGCGTGTTCGACATGAAGATGATGTCCATCGCCATCCTCATGACGCCGACGCTGGTGCTGGTGCTGACCGCGATCTCGGTGATGGTCGAGAGCGGCCTGGCTGGTATCGCCAACCCCGGCGCGCACGGCTTCTCGGAAATCCTGTACGCCTTCAGTTCGGCCGCCAACAACAACGGCAGCGCCTTTGCCGGCCTGTCCGCCAATACGCCTTACTACAACATCATGACCGGCATCGCCATGTGGCTGGGCCGTTTCGGCATCATCGTACCGGTGCTGGCCATGGCTGGTTCGCTGGCCGGCAAGAAACGCCTGACGGCAACTTCCGGCACCTTGCCGACGCACGGCCCGCTGTTCGTCGCCCTGCTGATCGGCGCGGTGATCCTGGTCGGCGCGCTGACGTATGTCCCGGCGCTGGCGCTGGGTCCGGTGATCGAGCATTTGCAAATGCTGGCGATTCATTAATCGATGAATACCAGCATGAACGCTGAAATGGAGAAAAAAATGGCAAATAGTTCTGCCACCCAATGGATGTTCGATCCGGTGATCGTCAAACCGGCCCTGATCGACTCCTTCAAAAAATTGTCGCCACGCGCGCAATGGCGCAATCCGGTGATGTTCGTGGTCTACCTCGGCAGCATCCTGACCACGCTGCTGTATCTGCAAGCCCTGAACGGCCACGGCGAAGCGCCGGCCGGCTTCATCCTCGCCGTCGCCGTCTGGCTGTGGTTCACGGTGCTGTTCGCCAATTTTGCCGAAGCATTGGCCGAGGGCCGCAGCAAGGCGCAGGCGGCATCGCTGCGCAGCGCCAAGAAGAGTGTGGTGGCCAAGAAGCTGCAACGCGCCAATCGTTCCGACCGCGCTGAACTGGTCGAAGGCGGTTCGCTGCGCAAGGGCGACCTGGTCCTGATCGAAGCCGGCGATGTGGTGCCGGCCGACGGCGAAGTCGTCGAAGGCGTCGCCACGGTCGACGAGAGCGCCATCACCGGCGAATCGGCGCCGGTGATCCGCGAATCGGGTGGCGACTTCTCCGCCGTCACCGGCGGCACCCGCGTGCTGTCGGACTGGATCATCGTCCGTGTCACGGTCAATCCCGGCGAGGCTTTCCTCGACCGCATGATCGCCATGGTGGAAAGCGCCAAGCGCCAGAAGACGCCCAACGAGATCGCACTGACGCTGCTGCTGGTGGCGCTGACCATCGTGTTCCTGCTGGTGACCGTGACCTTGCTGCCGTTCTCGGTATTCAGCGTCAATGTCGCGCATGGCGGTTCGCCGGTCACCGTGACGGCGCTGATCGCCTTGCTGGTGTGCCTGATCCCGACCACCATCGGCGGCCTGCTGTCGGCCATCGGCGTGGCCGGCATGAGCCGCATGATGCAGGCCAACGTGATCGCCACCTCGGGCCGCGCGGTGGAAGCCGCCGGCGACGTCGACGTGCTGTTGCTGGACAAGACCGGCACCATCACGCTGGGCAACCGTCAGGCCTCGGCATTCCTGCCGGCCAACGGCGTCAGCGAGCAGGAACTTGCCGACATCGCGCAACTGGCTTCGCTCGCCGATGAAACGCCGGAAGGCCGCAGCATCGTGGTGCTGGCCAAGAAGCGCTTCAACCTGCGCGAACGCGAAATGGCCAGCATGGGTGCGGTCTTCATCCCGTTCACCGCGCAGACGCGCCTGTCCGGCGTCGATCTCGGCAACCGTCAGATCCGCAAGGGCGCCGCCGACGCCATCCGCAAGCTGGCCGAACAGGCCGGCCAGCAGGTGCCGGCGGAAGTCAGCGCCGCAGTCGACATCGTCGCACGCCGCGGCAGCACGCCGCTGGTGGTGGCCGAGATAAGCAACGGCGTGGTGCGCGTGCTTGGCGCGATCGAACTCAAAGACATCGTCAAGGGCGGCATCAAGGAGCGTTTCTCCGAACTGCGCCGCATGGGCATCAAGACCATCATGATCACCGGCGACAACCGCCTCACTGCGGCAGCGATTGCCGCCGAAGCGGGCGTCGACGACTTCCTCGCCGAAGCCACGCCGGAGAACAAGCTGTCGCTGATTCGCCAGCACCAGGCCGAAGGCAAGCTGGTGGCCATGACCGGCGACGGCACCAACGACGCCCCGGCGCTGGCGCAGGCCGACGTCGCGGTAGCGATGAATACCGGTACGCAAGCGGCCAAGGAAGCCGGCAACATGGTCGACCTCGACTCCAATCCGACCAAGCTCATCGAGATCGTCGAGATCGGCAAGCAGATGCTGATGACGCGCGGCAGCCTGACCACGTTTTCCATCGCCAACGACGTCGCCAAGTATTTCGCCATCATCCCGGCGATGTTCGCGACCACCTATCCGCAGCTTGCGGCGCTGGACATCATGCATCTGAACAATCCGGCGTCGGCGATCTTGTCGGCGGTGATTTTCAATGCGCTGGTGATCGTCGTGCTGATCCCGCTGGCCTTGCGCGGCGTGCGTTACCGGGCTCTGGGCGCGGCTGTGCTGTTGCGTCGCAATTTGCTTATCTACGGACTGGGCGGCCTGATCGTGCCGTTCGCCGGCATCAAGCTGATCGACATGCTGCTTGGCGTGTTCGGCCTGGCTTAATTCTGTTCTAGGAGTCATTCATGAAAACTTATCTGCGTCCTGCGCTTTCCCTGTTCATCCTGATGTCGGTGCTGTTGGGCGGCATCTATCCCGCCGTCGTGACGCTGGTGGGCCAGGCCTTCTTCCCGGCCCAGGCCAACGGCAGCCTCATCGTGCGCGATGGCGTGGCGGTCGGTTCCGAACTGATCGGGCAGAACTTCACCGAGCCGAAGTACTTCTGGGGCCGCATCTCGGCCACCGGCACGTTTCCGTACAACGGCAACGCGTCGGGCGGCAGCAACTTCGGTCCTTTGAACCCGGCCCTGGTCGACACCGCCAAGGGCCGCGCCGAGGCGCTCCAGGCCGCCAATCCGGGGTCTTCGCGCGAGATCCCGGTGGATCTGCTGACGTCTTCCGCCAGCGGGCTGGATCCGCAAATCAGCCCCGCCGCCGCCGAGTATCAGGTAGTGCGCGTGGCGCAGGCGCGCGGCATGTCGCTGGACAAGGTGCGGGAGCTGGTGCGGGCGCAGACTGAGGCGCCGCAGTGGGGGTTGTTTGGGGAGCCTCGGGTGAATGTGTTGAAGCTGAATTTGGCGTTGGATGCGGTGAGTAAGTCCTGAGGCTTGTGGTTGCTGATACTGTTCTTTCTTCGGACGGGCGGGGTTGCCGGGGGGCTGAAGCACTGCTTCAGCAAACGGCAGCCGCTCACTTTTCTTGCTTCGCCAAGAAAAGTAAGCAAAGAAAGGGTTGGAGCACTGCTCCAACCGGTTCGTCGCCCCCTTTGGGGGGGCGGTGTCGGCAGGCGCAAATCGGGAAGGGAAAAAACTCGCTGCGCTCAGACAGTTTTCCCTTCTTTTTCCGATTTGCACCCGCCGCCCCCGGCGACTCTCAAGCGGAACTGCTGATCCGGCTCGCTGCGTATTGCCGGATTGGTTCCGGTGATGTTGCGAACATCTTTTTCTGTCTTTACCGCCGTCGTTCCAACGCAAGTTGGAACCCAGCGTCGTGAAGCAGGTTGAGTGACGCATTAACGTCACTGGGTCCCAGCGTTCGCTGGGACGACGGACTCATTAGTACCCGCTGAACGTCTGAGACTGCGTTGCGAAGCGAGCCGGATCAGCAGTTCCGCTTATGAGCTGCCGTTGGCGCCGCACACAAATCGGAAAAAGAAGGGAAAACTGTTTGAGCGAAGCGAGTTTTTTCCCTTCCCGATTTGTGTGCGGCGCCAACGGGAACCCCGAAGGGGGCGACGAACCGGTTGGAGCAGTGCTCCAACCCTTTCTTTGCTTACTTTTCTTGGCGAAGCAAGAAAAGTGAGCGGCTGCCGTTTGCTGAAGCAGTGCTTCAGCCCCCCGGCAACCCCGCCCGTCCGAAGAAAGAACAGTATCAACAACAGACCACAAGTAGGAACAACACCCAAAGAGACCCACAACAACCACAATCCACAAAACCCCGACCATTTCCCTCTACAATACCCCCACCATGTCCACCCGCCCCGATCCCGACGAACTGCTCGACCGCGTCATGCGCGACGAAGACCGTCAGGCGCGTGGTCGCCTCAAGATATTCTTTGGCTCCTCCGCCGGCGTCGGCAAGACCTACGCCATGCTCGCCGCCGCCCAGAACCTGCGCGAACAAGGCCTCGAAGTCGTCGCCGGCATTGTCGAGACCCACGGCCGCGCCGACACCGAAGCCATGCTCGAAGGCATCGAACGCCTGCCCCTGCGCGCTTCCGAATACCGTGGCCGCACGCTCCACGAATTCGATCTCGATGCCGCGCTCGAACGCCGGCCCTACGTCATCCTGGTCGACGAACTGGCGCATTCCAACGTGCCCGGCTCACGCCATGCCAAACGCTGGCAGGATATCGAGGAACTGCTGCACGCCGGCATCCATGTCTACACCACCGTCAACGTCCAGCACATCGAAAGCCTCAACGATGTGGTCGGCCAGATCACCGGCATCCGCGTGCATGAGACGATTCCCGATCATGTATTCGACGAGGCCGACGATGTGACGCTGGTGGATTTGCCGCCGGACGAACTGTTGCAGCGCCTCAAGGAAGGCAAGGTCTACCTGCCGCAGCAGGCCGAGAAGGCCGGGCGCAATTTCTTCCGCAAGGGCAACCTGCTGGCGCTGCGCGAGATCGCCTTGCGCCGCACCGCCGACCGCGTCGATGCCGACATGCGCGAATACCGCGCCGACCGCTCCATCGTGCAGTTGTGGCACACCAAGGAGCGCATCGTCGTCGCCATCGGCCCGCATGCCGACGAGGACAAGCTGGTGCGCGCGGCGGCGCGGCTGGCGGCCAAACTGCAGGCCGACTGGCTGGCGGTATACGTGGACGCGCCGAGCTGGCCGCGCGTCACGCTGGCCGGGCGCGAACGGATCCTCAGGCATCTCAAGCTGGCGCAGTCGCTGGGCGCCGAAACCGCCAGCATTACCGGCGATGAAGTCGCGCAGGCGCTGGTGCAGTTTGCACGCAGCCGCAATGCCGGCAAACTGGTCATCGGGCAATCGCGCGCAAGCGGATGGATGCGCTGGTGGCGCAAGAGCCTGGCGCAGCGCATCGCCGCCGCCGGTCAGGATATCGACGTCTATGCCGTCGCGCGCACAGGCGAGCGCGCACAGGCCGACAAGGCCGTCGCCGGGGCGTTCGGCGACGGCGCGCCCGACGATGGCGGCGGCAACCGCTTGCGCCGTCGGCGCGGTTATCTCTGGGCAGTCGTCAGTTGCGCCGCGACGACGGCGGCGGCGTGGTGGCTGATTGCCTTCCTGCATCCCGCCAATGTGATCATGCTGTATCTGGTCGGCGTGATGATCGTTGCCATGCGCTATGGCCGCTCGGCGTCGGCGCTGGCGTCGGTACTGAGCGTGCTGGCCTTCGATTTCTTTTTCGTGGCGCCGCGTTTTTCGATCAGCGTCTCCGATGTGCAGTACCTGGTCACCTTGCTGGTGATGCTGGCGGTGTCGCTGTTCATCAGCTCGCTGGCCTCGCGCATGCGTCATCAGGCCAACGTCGCCATGCTGCGCGAAGCGCGCGCCGGCAATCTCTACATGCTCGGCAAGGAACTGGCGGCGGTGTTGACGCTGGAACAGATACTCGAAATCGGCCGCCGCCATCTGGGCGCGGTGTTCGGCGCGAAGACGGCGTTTTGCCTGCCCGACAGCGTCGACAATGTGCGCGTGGCGGAACTGACCGAGCATGATCCCCACGCCTTGCCGAAAGCGCAGACCGATCTCGGCGTGGCGCAATGGGTCTACGACAACGGCCAGGCCGCAGGGCACGGCACCGCGACGCTGCCGGCGGCGCAGGCCCTGTACCTGCCGCTCAATGCGACGATGCGCACGCGCGGCGTGCTGGCCTTCGTCGCCGACGATCCGCTGCAACTGGCCTTGCCGGAAAATCGCCAGATGCTGGAAATATTCTGTTCGCAGATCGCGATGGCGATCGAACGCCTGCATTACGCCGAGGTGGCGCAGGATGCGCTGGTCACGATGGAATCGGAGCGCCTGCGCAACTCCCTGCTGTCGGCGATTTCGCACGACTTGCGCACGCCGCTGACGTCGCTGGTCGGCAGCGCCGATGCATTGGCGCGCCAGCCGTCGCTCGGCAGCGAGGAGCGCGCCATGGCGATGACCATCAGCGAACAGTCGCAGCGCATGTCCGGCCTGGTCGAGAACCTGCTCGACATGGCGCGCCTGCAGTCGGGCGGCATCACGCTCAACAAGCAATGGAATTCGATTGAAGAAGTGGTCGGCGCCGCGCTGCGCCTGCTGCAAAAGACGCTCGGCGATCGCCGCGTCGAGACGCGCCTGCCGGCCGACTTGCCGCTGGTGCGCTTCGACGCCGTGCTGATCGAGCGCGTGTTCGCCAATCTGATCGAGAACGCCGTCAAATACGCCCCGGCCGGGGAGGCGATCACCGTCGAGGCGAAGGCCGGCACCGACATGATGGAAATCAGCGTGATCGATCGCGGGCCGGGTTTTCCGCCGGGCATGGAAGAACGCGCTTTTGAAAAATTCACCCGCGGCGACGCCGAGTCGAGCACGCCCGGCGTCGGCCTCGGCCTGGCAATCTGCCGCGCCATCGTCGACGCGCACGGCGGCACGATACGGGCCTTGCCGGCAGAACCCAACGGTGGCGCCCGCGTGTGCTTCACGCTGCCGCTGGAACAACCGCCGGCGCTGCCGGCTGAGGAATAGTCATCATGCTCGATCATGCCGGAAATATCGTTTTCGTCGAAGACGACGCGCACATCCGCAAACTGGTGCGCAGCGCCCTGGAACAGGAGGGCTTCATCGTCCATGAGGCGCGCACCGCGCGCGAAGGCATGGTCGAGGCGGGCACGCGCAAGCCCGACCTGGTCATCGTCGACCTCGGCTTGCCGGACCAGGACGGCAAACAGGTCATCGCCGACATCCGTTCCTGGAGCGACGTGCCCATCGTGATCCTGTCGGCGCGCACGCAGGAGTCGGAAAAAGTGGCGGCGCTCGACGCCGGCGCCGACGATTACCTGACCAAGCCGTTCGGCGTACCGGAACTGCTGGCGCGCATCCGCGCCCAATTGCGCCGCCGCACCCAGGCCAGCGCAGCGACCGGGCGATTCCGCCTGGGCGACCTGCTGATCGACCTGCCCGCGCGCACCGCCAGCAAAGGCGGCGAGCCGGTGCATCTGACCCAGATCGAGCATCGCCTGATCGCCACGCTGCTGCGCGACGCCGGCCGTGTCATTACGCATCGGCAATTGCTGGCCGCAGGCTGGGGGCCGTCGCATACCGAAGATCATCATTACCTGCGCATCTACATGCAGCGCCTGCGGCAAAAGCTGGAGCAGGATTCGGCGCAGCCGAAGTACATCCTCACGGAAATCGGCGTGGGCTATCGCGTGGTGAACGCCGAACCGGCATAAGTCAGTCGGGATTGGCTCCTGTTTTTATGCAGGGGACTCGATATCGCTTCGGAACAATTGGCGGCGACCGCCGAGGAAATGAGTGTTCAGCGGAGAAGCTGTGCAAGTCGATCGTTTTTTTTCAGTGTGCTCGCAGCGGATCTGGATGAAACAGGTGCTCACCTGGCGTGAATCGTCGACAACCTAAAGATCCCCCCAGATGTCGATCTGCCGCCGTATCGTGCCGGCGTGGCCGTCGCAGATGATCAGGATTTCCCTGTTACCGTCGCGTATCACGAAACGGAAGTACTCGGCGTCGCCGCGCTGCACGAAACTTTCGCTTTCGATCTTGCCCGCGCCCGCCATGGCCTCCATGGCGGCGCGCCGGCAGGCGGGCAGATGATTGCGGGCCTCGATCGACGGGCCGTAGTCTTCGGGCGAGCGATACGGCACCACTGCCCGCGATTCATGCAGTCCCAGTCCCGCATACAACGTCACCGCCAGCAATGCGCACCAGGCAGCTTTTTTGTGCCGCTGGCGGCGTTGCGCCGAGTCGGTCAGAAAGTCGCGCAGGGAACGCTTGTGGAGTTGACGATGCAGGGGACGCATGATGGCCTCAGAACGTATGGGAAACCGACAGCACCAGTTGGTCGCGGCCGAGGTTCTTGCCCTTGACCGTGTAGCCCGCGGCGTTGGCGTTGGTGTCGGTGTAGAACGCGCCCAGCACATAGCCGGAGAAGTCGCGCGTCAGGCCGAGCTTCCAGTCGGTGTAGGACAGGTTGGACGAATTCGATCCGGTGTAGTGCTGGCGTCCCACGTGGGCGATGCCGTTGATGCCGGCGAACAGTTCATGCGTGGCAGACAGATCGATATAGGTCGAACCGTGCGTGTCGGGGCTGCCGAAGGTGTTGCCGACGCTGTAGGAATAGCGCAGCGAAATCCATTTCGCATCCAGTCCCAGATACAACTCATTGGTGTCGGCCTTGGTGTAGCCATCGGGGAAGCTGCCCGGATAGGCGTAATGCAGCACGCCGACGTCGCCGGTCAGCGTGTCGTTGAACGGATACTTGAACCCGGCGTAGATGTCGGCTTCCAGGCTGGCCGATGCGGCCGGATTGGCGTCGCTGATCCAACTGATGTTGGAGGCCCAGACGCCGGCATACAAGCCGCTTTCATGCGAGATGTCGAAGCCGCCTTGCAGGGCTGGTTTTTCATTGGTCTGGGTCAGGCCGCGGAACACGTACTGGCTGTAGATGCCGACGTTGGCGCTGGTGGTGAAGGCCGGTGCAGCTTGCGCGGCGCCGCTGTCCGCTGCGAGGGACGGCAGCGTCGGCAGCAGGGCGGCTACGCCCAAGGCAAGAGGAAGGAAGCGAAACAGCGCAAATCGGGATGTCATTTTCTTGTACTCCACGTGTCAGGTTGATGTGGACTACAAGATAAAAAATCCGGCGTCTAATTCTTATAAAACTTTGCGTTGCATGGATAAACATTCCATAAAAATGCTTGGCTATCGCGCGGAGCATTCAATCGGTCGTGATCGCGAAGAGTGGAACAAGCAAAATCTGCTTAAGAAAGTTCCTTCAGGTTAGTAGTGCATATTCTTAAGAATGCAAGAAATAGACGCTGCAGTTCACACTGCCGCCAGTGGCTTTCAATTCGCGAGTGCAATCAAACCTGGATCACACCTAGCACCGCCTCAAGATCTTCCTCTTCGCTCGGCGGCGCCGACATGTCAAGCACGGCTTCGATGTGGTTCAGATGTTCGATCATCGAGGCTACCGCCTGCTCGACCCTGCCTGCGGCGATGGCGTCGATGATGTCGCCGTGTTCGTCGTGGGTGCAGGCGGGGACGGTGGGCGAGTCGTACAGCACGATGATCAGGCAGGTCAGCGAGGCCAGCTCGCGCATCATCTTGCTCATCACCGGATTGTCGACCATGTCGGCGATGCGGATGTGGAACTCGCCCGACAACCGGATGATGGCGCGGCGGTCGTTGGCTTCGCGCGCCTGCGCTTCCTGCGCCACGTGCGCGCGCAACTGGGCGATGTGTTCGGGATGCGTGTGTTCGCACAAGTGGCGCAGCAACGCCGGTTCGATCAGGCGGCGCGCGGCGAAGATGGCGCGCGCTTCGCTCGGCGTCGGGCTGGCGATGAAGGCGCCGCGATTCGGGATCGTGGTGATCAGGCCTTCGTGGCTCAGGCGCGCCAGCACCTCGCGCACGCGCGTGCGGTTGACGTTGAAAATGCCGGCCAGTTTTTCTTCCACCAGCTTGGTGCCGGGCGTCAGCCGGTGTTCCATGATCGAGGTGAGGATGCGCTCATAAATGATGTCGCCTGCCATCGGCCGCGCGCTGACGGCCTGGGCGGGCAGGGGGCTGTTGTCGGGCTTGCCGGCGTTTTTCTTGCGGCCTGGTTTGGCGGCGGCGGTGCTGGTCATTGCATCATCCTGAGGAGGGTATTTTGTGGGGATATATTGTCACAATTAATCAAAAAATTCTCCACATTTATAAAATATTTTGTCGCACTATTTTGGTTTGATTTTTCACTGCATGCACCGGAATGGGCATCGGCCGCGGCGCAATGTGGTGAACTTGCGGCTATCAGGGTCAAGCCAATGAAGGATTCTCCGGCGAAGGTTTGCCTGGCACAGGTATTGCATACATTGTCGCAATCAATAAATTAAATTGTCACAATTTACATCTGCCTTGCTCATTGTTGGATTACTTACGGGAGAGTCACCATGCCATACCAAGTACAAGATTCGCAATCATTCCTGTCGCGCCTGTCCGTCTTCCGCACTGCCGCGGCAGCGGTCGGTCTGGCCTGCAGCCTGGCGCTGGCGGCGACCGGTTCCGCGCAGGCGCAGTCCAAGCCGAAGTTCAAGCTGGCCTATGCCAAGTGCGCGCACTGCATGTCGATGGCGCTGGTGCCTGAGCTGGCCAAGAACGTCGACATCGAAGGCATCAACTTCACCGCCGGCAGCGACGCGCTGACCGCGCTGGTGTCCAAGAGCGTGGATATCGCTCAGGTGACTTACCTGTCGTTCGTCAGCGGCCTGGACAAGGGTTTCGATCTGGTGGCGGTGTCGGGCCAGGTCAATGGCGGCTCCGAAATGCTGGTCGGCAAGGACACCCCGCTGGCGTCCGACGACTGGGCCGGGCTGAAGAAGCTGATCGCCGATTACAAGGCCCAGGGCAAGCCGTTCCGCATCGCGGCTTCGCGCGGCAATGCGCAGGACCTGCATATGCGCGGCGAGCTGGCGCTGAACGGCATCAACCCGAGCAAGGATGTGCAGTTCGTCAATATTCCCAATCCGTCCGATCACGCGGCGGCCTTGCAGCGCGGCGAAGTCGAGCTGATCTGTTCGGTCGAGCCGTTCGCTTCGCAAATCCGCATGACCGGCGTCGGCAAGCATTTTGCATTCCCCTACAAGCAAGCCGCCGGCCGCCTGACCAACCTGATCGTGACGCGTTCCGACGTGATCAAGGAACATCCGGCGGAAGTGCGTGAAACCGTGGCCGCCGTGGTGCGCCTGGTCGACAACCTGCAAAAGGACAAGCAGGCCTGGATCGGCAGCATCGTCAAGGGCACCGGCCTGGACAAGGCCGTCGCGACCGAAGCGCTGAAGAACTCCTATCCCGACTACAAGATGTACCGCCAGCAGACGCAAGCCATCGGCGCCATGATGAAAGACCTCAAGTACATCTCCACCGACGTCTCGGCGCAGATCGACAAGAACATGGATTACAGCTTCCTGATGGAAGTGACCAAGAAGCCGAAGACCGAGCTGGGTTATTGAAGCGGTACGCAGATATTTGTAACTGAACAGAAAGCAGGTGATCAAGATGAATGGTTTGATGCGCTCCTTGTCGGAGGCGAAGTGGCGTTTCGCCGTACCGGTATTGCTGGTGTTGTTCTGGGAAGCGTTTTCCCGTTCGGGAGCGATCCCTGCTTCCTTGTTGCCGGCGCCGTCGCGCGTGTTCGCCACCTGGATGGACTGGATCTTCGGCTATAGCGAAGCGGCCCAGGACAGCAGCGGACGCTGGATCTTCGACGCCATGGCAAGTTGTATGCGCGTGACGGCAGGTTATCTGATCGCCGCGGTTTCCGGCATTGCGCTGGGCGTGGCGATCGGCTGGTGGCGCTGGGTCGAGCGCGCCATCGAACCGACCGTGCAGATGCTGCGGCCGATTCCGCCGGTGTCGTGGATTCCGCTGGCGATCATCTGGTTCGGCATCGCCAACAAGCCGGCGATCTTCCTGGTGTTCCTCGGCGCATTCTTTCCCATCCTGATGAATACCGTGCATGGCGTCAAAACCTCCGACCGCAACCTGTTGCGCGCGGCGGCGATGGCCGGCGCCAATCAAAGCCAGTTGCTGCGTTTCGTGATCCTGCCAGCGGCGATGCCGAGTATTTTCGCGGGCCTGCGCATCGGCATCGGCAGCGCCTGGATGCTGACCGTGACGGCGGAGATGGTGGCGGTCAAGAGCGGCCTCGGTTATGCGCTGTGGGATTCGTATTACTTCCTGCGCTACGACCTGGTGATCGCGGCCATGATCAGCATCGGCCTGCTCGGCTACCTTGCCGACCTGCTGCTGAAACTGGTGATGAATTCGGTGCTGCGCTGGCAGCATGTGGCGACAGTGCAAAGCAAAGCGTAAGGGGAAGAACAATCATGGCCTTTATCGAACTCAACAATATCGTCAAAGTCTTCACCGACAAAAAACGCGGCAGCGAGATGCTCGCCATCGACAACGTCAGCCTGAGCCTGGAGAAGAAGGAATTCCTCTGCCTGCTCGGCCCGTCCGGCTGCGGCAAATCGACGCTGCTCAACATGATCGCCGGTTTCGAGCATCCGACTTCCGGCAGCGTGATTGTCGACGGCAAACCGATCACCGGTCCCGGCGCCGATCGCGGCATGGTGTTCCAGCAAGCCAACCTGATGCCGTGGCTGCCGGTGTGGGACAACATCGCCTTCTCGCTCAAGCTGCAGGGCAAGAGCGCGGCCGAACGCCGCGCCGCGGCCCAGCCTTTTATCGAGACAGTCAAGCTCAAGGGGTTTGAAAACCACTTCCCGGCGGAATTGTCCGGCGGCATGGCGCAGCGCGTCGGCATCGCCCGCGCCTTGCTGCAAAATCCCTCGGTGATCCTGATGGACGAGCCGTTCGCCGCGCTCGACGCGCAGACCAAGATGGAGATGCAGGAAGAACTGGTCACCCTGTGGCAGCGCTACGAAGGCACCATCGTCTTCGTCACGCACAGCGTCGACGAAGCGTTGGTGCTGGCGACCAAGGTGGCGGTGATGACGCATCGTCCCGGCCGCATCCGCGACCTGATCGACATCGACCTGGCGCGTCCGCGCGATACCACGACGACCGAATTCAACCAATACAAACGCCATGTGCTGAGTCTGATCCGCGAAGAATCTGCGCTCGCACAGGCCGAAGCCGCCGCTGTGAAATTGGCGGCATAGTCCATCACATGTTCTAAGGAACCATCATGACTCAACGTACTTTGCTCGGCATGCTGACGCCGTCCTCCAACACGACGCTGGAGCCGGTAACCACGGCGATGATCGCCGACATCCCGGAAGCCAGCGCCCATTTCGGCCGCTTCCGCGTGACCGAGATCGCCTTGTCGAACCAGGCGCTGGCGCAATTCGACGACAGCGAAATCCTGCGCGCCGCCGAACTGCTGTCGCACGCCAAGGTGCAAAGCATCGCCTGGAACGGCACTTCGTCCGGCTGGCTAGGCTTCGACGCCGACGAACGCCTGTGCCGCCGCATCACCGAAGCAACCGGGATCCCCGCATGCACCTCGGTGCTGGCGCTCAACGAGATATTCGACATCACCGGCGTCAAGCGCTTCGGTCTGGTGACGCCTTACCTGGACGAGGTGCAGGCCGCGATCATCAAGAACTACGGCCTGTCAGGCCTGGAGTGCGTGGCCGAGCGCCATTTGCGCAAGCAGGACAATTTCTCCTTCTCCGAAGTCGGCGCCGACGAGCTGCGCGCCATGGTGCGCGAAGTCGCCAAATCGAAGCCGCAGGCCATCACCATCTTCTGCACCAACTTGCGAGGCGCGCCGTTGGTGGAAGAGCTGGAACGCGAAATCGGCATTCCGATTTACGACACCATCTCGACCGTTGTCTGGAAATCGCTCCGGCAGGCGGGCGCCGATCCTTCGCGCATTCGCGGCTGGGGCAGCCTGTTCCGCGACGTCGTATAGGATGGCGCGGCATATGGAAGATTTCGATCTGGTGATCCGCAACGGCACCGTGGCGACGGCCTCCGACATCATGCAATGCGATGTCGGCATCGTCGGCGGCAAGGTGGTGGCGATGGGCCGCAGTCTCGCGCCGGGCAAGAAAGAGATCGATGCAAGCGGCAAGCTGGTGCTGCCGGGCGGCGTCGACAGCCATTGCCATCTCGACCAGCCGATGGAAGAGGGACTGGAAATGGCCGACGATTTCCGCAGCGGCACGATTTCCGCAGCCTGCGGCGGCACCACGACGGTGATTCCGTTCGCGGCGCAGGCCAAGGGGCAGTCGCTGCGCGCGGCGGTCGAGGACTATCACCGGCGCGCCGAAGGCAAGGCGATGATCGATTACGCCTTCCACATGATCGTCAGCGATCCGACCGAAAAGGTATTGAAGGAGGAATTGCCGCAACTGATCCGCGAGGGCTATACCTCGTTCAAGATTTACATGACCTACGACGATCTCAAGCTCAACGACCGCCAGATCCTCGACCTGCTGGCGGTGGCGCGGCGCGAAGGCGCGATGGCGATGATCCATGCCGAGAATTCCGATTGCATCGCGTGGCTCACCGAACAACTGGAGGAGGCCGGCCTGACGGCGCCGAAGTACCACGCGACATCACGGCCGATGCTGGTCGAGCGCGAAGCGACGCACCGCGCGATCGCGATTTCCGAACTGGTCGACGTACCCATCCTGATCGTGCATGTATCGGGCAAGGAAGCCATCGAGCAGATTCGCTGGGCGCACGGCCACGGTTTGCGCATCTATGCCGAGACCTGCCCGCAGTACGTCATGCTGACCGCCGACGATCTCGATCAGGAGGGCTACCACGGCGCCAAGTGCATCTGCAGCCCGCCGCCGCGCGACAAGGATAATCAGCAATACATCTGGGACGGTCTGGCCAATGGTCTGTTCACGGTGTTCTCGTCGGACCATGCGCCATTCCGCTACGCCGATCCCAAAGGCAAGATGCCGGGCGGGAAGGAAGTGCCGTTCCGCTACATTCCCAACGGCACGCCGGGGTTGGAAACGCGCTTGCCGCTGTTGTTTTCCGAAGGCGTCGGCAAGGGCCGCATCGACCTCAACCGTTTCGTCGCGCTGACCGCGACCGACCCGGCCAAGATGTACGGCCTGTATCCCCAAAAGGGCACTATCGCCATCGGCGCCGATGCCGACATCGCGATCTGGGATCCGCACAAGGAAGTGGTGATCGCCAATGAGGATTTGCATCACAACGTCGACTACACGCCGTATGAAGGCGTCGCGGTGACCGGCTGGCCGGTGACGACGCTGTCGCGCGGAGAGATCGTCTACGACGGCGAAAGTCCGCAGGGAGCGATCGGACGCGGCGCGTTCCTCAAGTGCGGTTTGCCAGATCCGGCGCGTCCGCGCAAAAGATAACCGCCAGACTATTGCAGGTAAACGATAAGCAGTCGCAATGCAGTGCCCTGCGTGACGTTGCGACTGTGGTTTTTTGTCTCGCAATGTGCATTCATCGGTAGAATCGCCCGATTTCTGATTGCCCGCATCAAAGGCGTGATGCTAGCATCACGCCCGACGCAATCTTCCGGAGCTTGCGTCCGTTTTTTTGACGACGGGGCAATATGAAGAAACAGATCATGATCGCAACCATGGCCGTCCATGGATTGCTGGGGGCGCAGTCGGCGTTTGCCGCCGGTGCAATGAATGTCGACGACGCGCAAGTGCTCGGCGCCGGCAAATGCCAACTGGAAACCTGGGGCAAGTTCAACCGCGGCGGCACCGAGCGCTGGCTCAATCCGTCGTGCAACCCGACCGGCAACCTGGAAGTCTCGTGGGGCAATGCGTGGCAACGCGACGCCGCCGGCATGTACCTGGCCAACAGCCAGTTGCAGGGCAAGACGGTGTTCAGGGAAATGTCGCCCAACAGCTACGGCATCGGCATGCTGGCCGGCGTGGTGCGCCAGACCGACAGCGGCGACGGCAACGATGGCGGCCGCCAACGCTCATGGAATTATTATTCCAAATTGCTGACCTCGTTTTCGTTCAAGGATGACGCGGTGCTGCTGCATACCAATCTCGGTTTCAATCACCTCGGCAAGGAGCAGACCACGCGCCTGAGCTGGGGCGTGGGCAACGAGACGCAACTGATGGACAGGCTGTCCTTCATCGGCGAAGTGTTCGGCGAGAACAAGGGCAAGCCCGGTTACCAGGCCGGCGTGCGCGCCACCCTCGTCCCCGAACGCGTTGAACTCGATCTGACATACGGCAATACCTTCGGCCGCGAAACGCAAGGACGCTATGTGGTGCTCGGCTTGCGTTTCATCACGCCTGAACTGCGCCGCTGATCCGGCATGCTCTTTTTGCCGGATCGGCATTGTTTTTTGATAACGCCTGTTGTCGTGGTAAATTACGGCTTGCGCTTGCAGCAGCATGCAAGAGCAGCTAACAAAACTTTCGCAGTTTTTCCCGTTTGCGATTTCTTCATTGCGCATCCGCGGCCCGGCCCGGCGGACTTCGCGCTGTTTTGTTAGCTGCTCTTGAGCAGGTGCGTCTTCTTTACTACTCGATAGGTACCTTCGTTGGAAAATATCTTACTGATCGTCGCGGCCTTTTTTCTGGTCGCGCTGAACGGTTTTTTCGTCGCAGCAGAATTCGGTCTGGTCAAATTGCGTCAGACCCGCATCAGAGCCATCGTCAAGACGCAGGGGCTGCGCGGACGAATCCTCGCCACGGTCCATCGTCAACTCGATGCTTATTTGTCGGCTTGCCAGTTGGGCATCACGCTCGCCTCGCTGGGCTTGGGCTGGATCGGCGAGCCGGCATTCGCACGCTTGCTCGAACCCTTGTTCGCCTTGCTGGGCGTGACGTCGCCGGAGCTGATCCACGGCGTTTCCTTCGTCTTCGCCTTCGTCATCATTTCCTTCCTGCACATTGTTGTCGGCGAACTGGCGCCGAAGTCGATGGCGATCCGCAATCCCGAGCGCATCGGCCTGTGGTGCGCGGTGCCGTTGTACGGCTTTTACTGGCTGATGTATCCGGCGATCTGGCTGCTCAACCTGAGCGCCAACTGGGTGCTGCACATTTCCGGCCTGGGCGATACGCACGGGAACGACGCGCACTATTCGTCGGACGAACTGAAGCTGATCCTGCGCTCCGGCGGCAAGACCGGCAAGTTCACCCCGCAAGAATGGAGCGTGCTGGCCCAGTCGCTGGATTTCGGCGACCTCAAGGTGATGGACCTGATGCGTCCGGCCAGCGAAATCGTCGCGCTGAGCGCCGCCAATACGCTGGAAGAAAACCTGCAGATCATCTATCGCAATCGCTTCAGCCGCTATCCGTATTTCGATGCCGAGCATCAGGAGGTGCTGGGATTGCTGCACCTGAAGGATGTTTTCATCGCCCAGCAGGACGGCAAGGCGGTGTCCGACCTGCGCCAGTACCTGCGGCCGGTGCAATACATTTCGCCGAGCCTGTCCGCGCAGGAACTGCTGCGCCGTTTCCGCAACGGTTCGCCGCACTTCGCCATCATCGGCCGCAAGGGCCAGTCGCCGTTGGGCTTCGTCACGCTGGACAATCTGCTGAGCGTGCTGGTGGGCGAGATCCGCGACGAGTTTCGCCACACCAGCAATGAATGGACGCGCCAGGACGACGGCACCTTGCTTGGCAAAGGCAGCCTGCCTATCGTCACGCTGGAGCATATGCTCGGCATCGACCTCGAATACGATGAAAGCGTCGATTCGGTCGGCGGGCTGGTGATGGAGAAACTCGGCGAAGTGCCGAAGGAAGGCCAGAAGGTAGAGTTCAACGCCTTCGACATCGTCGTCAAGAAAATGAAGGGCCCGAAAATCCTCCTGGTCAAGGTCTATCCCAAGATGCAGGATGGCGAGTGGGTCGGCTGATTTCTCCGGATTCGGCCTGATCCGGGCGGCATCGCGGCGATGCGCCCGGAGGCGGGACGTCCTCCCGCCACGGCTGTTTACTTTTCCGTCGCCAGTATCCAGCGGGCAATCGCGGGCCAGTGTTCTCCCAGCGTTTTGGTCCCCATGAACAAGCCGATATGTCCGCCGGGAACGAGTTCCTTGACGATCCGGTCCGGCGGTGTTCCCAACAGGGTTTCGGCGGCAAAGACCTGTTCATGCGGCGTGATGTCGTCCGATTCGCCGGCCAGCAGATAGGTCGGGCAGGTGATATCGCGCAGCAGCAACTGCTTGCCGAGGCCGACGAACTTGCCGCGGCAGAACTGGTTCTCTTCAAACAACTGCTTGATCGCCTGAAGATAATAGGTGCCCGGCAAGTCGACCGGATTTTCATACCAGCGCTCGAAGGTTTCGGTGCGCTTGATATAGCTGCGGTCTTCGATGTGCTGGTACAGGTCGACGTATTTCTCGAGATACTGCTGTCCCGGATTCATTCCTTTCCAGCCGGCCAGCATGGTGCGGCCGAGCATGCGTCCTTTGCCCAGATTGACCATTTCGTCGTAGAAACCGGGCGGCAACGTATGCACCATTTTTTTCAGCGGGCCGCTGCCGGCCTGCGTATCGATCGGCGATCCCGCCAGCACCAGACTGCGCACCTTGCCCGGGAAGCGCGCGGCGAACATCGCGCTCATCCAGCCGCCCTGGCATAAACCGACCAGGTGCACGACGCCGCCAAGATCGTCGACGACGACGTTGATCTCGGCCAGGTACTTGTCGATGTCATATTGCTTCATGCTGTCGGTGGCGGCCTTCCAGTCGGTTACCATCAGCCGCTGCAGTCCGTTGGCCTGCAAGGTCTCGACCAGGCTCTGGCCCTTGGCGTAATCGGCGATCGTGGCGCTGTGGCCGGCATAAGGCGCATCGATCAACACCGGCGTCGCCTGGCAATCGACGGGGGAAAAGTCGCGCAGAGACATCGTGTCGAGATCGAGCCGCACCGTGTTCTTTGTCGCCCATGAGGATTTCGGCGGCGTGGCGATGGTTTCGGATTCGGCGAGGAAGCGCAAATTGTCCTGGAACAGTTTGGCGCCTTGTTCGCCCATTTCGATGGCGGCGGCATAGGGCCAGAACCACGGCACGCTATGTTCGTGGAGGTTGACGGCGGATGGGTTGGGTTTCATGTCGATAGGCTCCTGGTTGGATGAGTGTTTCTGTGCCGATGTATGGCCGTGACGGATGCACTGTTGTCTCCTCTATGGATTCTTCCCGCTCATGGCGCCGGCGGCCAGTTCGACGATCTCCGCCGTGATTTCCGACTGGCGCGCCAGTTGTTCTTCGCTGGTCAGCGACGCTACCCGTTGCTTGATGTTTTCGCGCGCCGCGCTCATGGTTTGCAGGCGCGCGAGGTTTTCCGCGGCGAAGCTGTGTACGATGGATTCGTTCAGTTGCGCGAACAGGTATTCGCCGGCAAGACGTTCGAGCAGCATCGCCGGCGCCAGGTTCAGCAGCGGTGCGAGCTGCGCGTCTTTCGCCGGGAAGCGCGCAACATCCAGCGGCAGCAATTGCTGGCGGACCACTTCGAAGCCGCTCATTTCCAGCGGACGGGCATACGCCACCTCGACGCGGTCGATGCGGCCGGCATGCAGGTGACGGTACAGCTCGGCGCCGATGCGGTCCGCCAGGGTCGGCGCATTGGATAGTTGCGACACCATCGGGGCGCTCCAGACCGGTTTCAATCCCCGCGCTTGCGCCAGTCGCAGGGCGCGGTCGCCGACGACCAGCAATACCGTGGCGGCGATGTCCGGGCCGGCGTCCGCCAGTACCCGTTCGGAAAACGCGCCGGCAAATCCATGCTCGGCGCCGAACAGCACCAGCGCAGTGACACCGTTGTCGCCGTTGTTGTCCTGCCGGTCGACGGCTTTTGCCGGCGCCAGCGGCAGTACTTGCGAAATGGCGTCGGCCACGATGTCGGCATACATGCGCACGCTGTCGAGTTGCCGTCTGCTCTGCTGCGCGCGCGCTGCGGCGACGCCGCGCATGGCGGCGATGACGTTTCCGAGTTGCGCGATGCTGCGGGCGCGGGCGTGGATCTGGGTATAGCGCAGCATGGCTCAGCCTTGTTTGCCATCGATGCAGGGTTGCGCCAACAGCGCCAGCGAACGCGCGCAGTCGTCGAGAAGCCGGCTGCCCGGCGTGGTTCCGTTATGGACCGCTTCGGCCAGAAGTTTGCCGGGGCCGTCGAGCCAGCCGCTCAGGTCCTCCCTGAAGGACGGCAATTTTTCAAGCGGAAACGTGTCCAGCACGCCGCGCTGCAAGGCCAGCAACAGCGCTGCCTGATTCTCCGGCGGCAGGCCGGCGAACTGCGCCTGCGCCAATACCGCACGGGTACGATCGCCGCGCAGGATTTTCGCCTGCACGCGGGCGTCCAGGCCGGAGGCGCCGAAACGCGTGAAGATTTCCAGTTCCAGAAACTGGGCATAGTCGAGGCGCAGGGTTTCCGCGATCTTGCGCAGCGCCGGCAACTGGGTCTTGCCGCCGACGCGGCTCACGCTGAGGCCGGTGTCGATCGCCGGCATGTGGCCGGCATGGAACAGCGCGGTGTCCAGCACGATCTGGCCGTCGGTGATCGAGATCAGGTTGGTGGGAATATAGGCGCTCAGATTGCCGGCTTCGGTCTCTGCGATCGGCAGCGCGGTGAGCGAGCCGCCGCCCTGGCCGGCCGCCAGTTTCGCGGCGCGTTCGAGCAGGCGCGCATGCAGGTAGAACACGTCGCCCGGATACGCTTCGCGCCCCGGCGGCTGGTGCGTCAGCAGCGCCAGTTCGCGGTGTGTCGCGGCGTGCTTGCTGAGGTCGTCGATGACCACCAGCGCGTGTTGTCCGCGATCGCGGAAATATTCGGCGATCGTCATCCCGGCAAAAGGTGCGATCCATTGCATGCCCGGCATCGCCGCGGCGGTCGCAATCACGAACACCGTGCGCTCCGGAGCGCCGTGCGCGCGCACGGCCTGGATCACCCGTTCCACCGCGCTCGACTTTTGTCCGATCGCGATGTAGACGCAGATGATGTCGCTGTCGCGCTGATTGATGATGGCGTCCACCGCCACCGCTGTTTTTCCGGTACTGCGGTCGCCGATGATCAGCTCGCGCTGGCCGCGTCCGAGCGCGAACATGGCGTCGATGGCGAGGATGCCGGTCTGCACCGGCTGCGACACTTCGTCGCGCGCGATGATGGACGGCGCTTCGCGCTCGATCGGATCGAAGCGCTCGGCATCGACCGCGCCGGCGCCGTCGAGCGGACGGCCCAGCGGATCGACGATCCTGCCGAGCAATCCCTCGCCCGTCGGCACGCGCAACACTTGTCCCGTGCCTTGCACGTGCATGCCGGCGGCGAGCCGCGCCGAGTCGTCCAGCAAGACGCAGGCCAGACTGTGCTCTTCAAGCGTGAGCACAAAGCCGGCGTCGCCGTTCTCGAAGCGCAGCAGTTCGTTCAGGCGCGCGCCCGGCAGGCCGGAGATGTGCGCGACGCCATCCGCCACGGCTTCGATCCTGCCGATTTCGACGCACAGCGGACCGATGGCGGCCTGCGCCAGCGCCGCCTGCGCTTGGGGCAGCCATGCATCCAGCGATGTCAGCAGCGTCATTGCCTGGCCCCGGATGCTTGCTGATCCTGCGTCAGCGTCGCCATGATCTGCCGCAGGTCCGCCGCCCAGTTGCTGCTGACGACGACGTGGCGAAAACGCAGTTCGATCCCCGCCAGCAAGGCTGCGTCGCAGGAAAAATGCAAGGGGAACGGACTTCCCAGCGCGGCGTTCAGCGTCTGCTGCATCGTCGCTTGCGCTTCCGGCGCGAGCGGATGCGCGCTCACGACCTCGATGGCGTTCCTGGCGTCCGCTTCCAGCAGCAGTTTGCGCTCGCCGGCGCCGAGTCCGGCGATTGCCTCGCAGGCCCCGGGCAGGAAATGTTCGTCCGCGACCGCTTCCGGCAGGCGTTCCAGCAGGCGCTTCACGATGTTTTCGGCCAATCCGGCCGCGGCCAGTTGCAGCGCGCTTTCGGCTTCGGCGCGTTCCTGGCCGAGTGCCGCCTGCGCCGCGGCATTGCGCTGCGCGATGTCGCCCGCGGCCTGGGCCAGCAGCGCCTGGCCGGCTTCGCGCGCTTCGCTGCGCGCCGCCGCCAGGGTTTGTTCCCGTTCGCCCGCCAGGGCGTTGCGTTCGCCTTCCAGCGCGAGGCGCTGTTGCGCGGCGTTCTGCTTTTCGGTTGCAGCGTCGCCGGCCAGCTTTTGCAAGTCTTTCTGGCGTTGCGCGATCATTGCCTGCACCGGCCTGAACAGAAAATGCTGCAATACCCACAGCAGGACCAGAACATTGATCGTCTGCAGCGCCAGCGTCCACCAGTCGAATTTCATGGAAACCTCAATGCAGGAACGGATTGGCGAACAGCAGCAGCAGGGCGACCACCAGGCAGTAGATCGCCATCGTCTCTATCATCGCCAGTCCGACAAACAGCGTGCGCGAGATGTTGTTGGCGGCGTCCGGCTGGCGCGCCAGCGCATCCATTGCCGCCGCGATGGCGCGTCCTTCGGCCAGCGCCGGGCCGATGGCGCCGAAAGAGACGGCGAGCACGGCGCCGATGATGCTGATCATTTCGATCCAGTTGATGGAATTCATGCGTTTTCCTTATGCGTGTCGATTGCGTCGGTGGGGATTGCCTGGGGATGAGGAGCTTCGTCTCCGATGGCCGCGCCGATGAAGACCAGCGTCAGCACGGAAAAAATATATGCCTGGATGACGCCGACCAGCAGGTCCAGCGCCATGAACGGGATCGGCACGAACAGGCCGGCCAGCGAGAGCACGATGCCGATGACGAAGGCGCCGCTCATCATGTTGCCGAACAGGCGCACCATCAGCGAGAAGGTTCGGGTCACCGCCTCGACCAGGTTGAGCGGCACCATGATCCAGCTTGGGTCGGCAAACGACTTCAGATAGCCGATCGCGCCGCGGCTGCGGATGCCGAATACGACGATGGCGCAGAACACGATCAACGCCAGCGCCGCATCGGTCTCGATATGGGCGGTCGGCGCTTCGACGCCCGGCGCCAGCGACGACAGGTTGGCGCACAGGATGAACAGGAACAGGCTGCCGATCAGCGGCACATAGGGGGCAGGATCGACGCGCACGGTATCGCGGATCTGGTTTTGCAGGACGGTCAGGAAGAGTTCCGCCAGGACCTGCAGCCGTCCCGGTTGCGGACTCAGGCGCCGCGTCAGCCAGCGGGCGAACAGGAACGCCAGCGCGATGATGGCCCAGGTCGTCAGCACTTGCGCGCCGATCGGCACCGGTCCCACAAAGAACAGCGGTTGCGACGATAGCGGGGAATGGATCATGCGGTCCTCCGCAGCACGGCCTGGCGCGCCAGCAGCAGGCCGATCACGACCGCCGGCAACGACGCGCCAAGGCGCGCGCACAAATACAGGGCCGCGACGGTCACGCCGAAGCGGACCGCTTGCAAGGCCAGCGGGCGCCACAGGCCGCCGCCGGTGAACAGGCGGACATTCCATTGCAATGCGCTGAAATGCACCAGGCCGATCATCGCGCCGACGGCGCCGGACGCCAGCCAGCCGGCCAGCGTGGAGAAGGAAAGAAATTGCTGCGGGTTCATGGTTTCTGCATCCATTTCCAGGCCGACCAGCAGCCGATCGCGCCGCCCACGAACAGCAGCGGCGCACTCCAGAAAATGCCGGTCCCGAAACTGCGGTCGAGCCAGCGTCCCAACAACAGGCCGAGCAACATCGGCGCGACGATCATCCAGCCCAGCACGCCGACCCGCGCAAACAGGCGCGCCAGCGTCGGGTCGCCGTCGCGCAGCCAACTGCGGCGCCGTTCCAGGCGACGCCGCACGCCGCTGGTCACTTCCTGTTCGGGATCGGCATCGCTCATCGGTTTATTCCTCCTCGTCCGCTTTTCGCCGGTTGCAGGTAATGCATGATTTCGCGCAGCATCTGCAATTCGAGCCTGTGCGTTTCGGTGCGGGCATTGCGTTCGGTTTCGTCGCGCTGGCGGAATGCGGCCAGTACCGTCGACTCCAGTTTTTCCAGATCGTCGTCGACGATCGCTTCCTGGCTGGCGATGTCGACGGTGTCGCCGCCTTGCACGCGCAAGACGCCGCGTCGCACGGCGCAGTGGCGTTCATGCCCGGCGGCGTCGCGCCAACTGACCACGCCGACGTCGAGTACGGTCAGAAAGTCGGCGTGTCCGGTGCGGATGCCGAAACCGCCGCTGGCGTCTTCGGCATGCAGCGAGACGACGTCTTCGTCGATTTCGACCGATGCTCCCGGACTGACGATGCGCAGTTTCATGGCGCGGACGGCGGGTTCTGCGCGGCCTGCTCGCGGGCGCGCGCTTGTTCGAGGGTGCCGGTCATGTAGAGCGATCCCTCATCCCAGGCGTCGCATTGGCCGGACAGGATCGCTTCGCAGCCGGCCAGCGTCTGTTCGCGCGTGACCGAACAGCCCGGCTTGCCGGTGAATGCTTCGGTGACCGCAAACGGCTGCGTCAGGAAACGTTGCAACTTGCGCGCGCGGTCGACCACCTTGCGGTCGACCGCGCCGAGTTCGTCCATGCCGAGCAGGGCGATGATGTCTTGCAGTTCCTGATAGCGGGTGATCGTTGCGCGCACCTGTTCGGCGATGCGGTAATGCCGGTCGCCGACCACCGCCGCCGTCAGCAGCGCCGATGTCGAGGCCAGCGGATCGATCGCCGGATACATGCCTTCCGCGGCCATCGTGCGCGACAGCACGATCTGGCTTTCGACGTGCGCGGAAATCGCCGCGACGGCCGGATCGGTGAAGTCGTCGGCCGGCACATACACAGCTTCGATGGCGGTCACCGCCACGCCGTCGACGGAGGCGATGCGTTCCTGCAGCGCCGCGACCTCGGTCGCCAACGTCGGTTGATAACCCACGCGCGAGGGCAGGCGACCGAGCAGGCCCGACACTTCGGCGCCTGCCTGCACGAAGCGGAATACATTGTCCATCAGCAGCAAGACGTCCTGCTTCCTGACGTCGCGAAAATATTCGGCGATGGTCAGCGCCGACAAGGCGACGCGCCAGCGCGCGCCCGACGGTTCGTTCATTTGTCCGAAGACCAGGGCGGTCTTGGCCAGCATGCCCGAGTGCTGCATGTCGCTCAGCAGTTCGTGGCCTTCGCGCGAGCGTTCGCCGATGCCGGCGAATACCGAGATGCCGTGGTAGTTCTGCGCCATCGCATGGATCAGTTCCATGACCAATACGGTCTTGCCGACCCCGGCGCCGCCGAACATCGCCGCCTTGCCGCCTTGCGCCAGCGGCGCCAGCAGATCGATCACCTTGATGCCGGTTTCCAGCAGCGCCGACGGCTTGTCGCGCACCACCAGTTTCGGCGCCCGGCGATGGATGGGCTGGCGCGGCGTATCCGGCGCGAGCGGCCGGCCGTCGTCCCGGATCGCGCCGGTGACGTCGAGCAGGCGGCCCAGGACGGTGTCGCCCACCGGCACGGTCAGCGGTCCTCCCGTCGCCGTCACGCCGGTGCCGCGCGACAGGCCGTAAGTGTTTTGTAAGGCAACCGTGCGTACCGTGCGCGGGTCGAGGTGGCTCTGCACTTCCAGCACCAATGCCGCCTCGCCGTCCCAGTCGACGCTCAGCACATGTTCGATTTCCGGCAGCGGACCTGCATCGAAGACCACATCGACGACGCCGCCGCGCACCGCAATCACGGTTCCAGTGTTGGCGAGGGCGGTTGCGCAGGGTTCTATCTTCACGAAATTTCCTGGTGATATCGGCGCTGTCGGCATGGAAGGGGCGGTTCAGGAAAAGACGTGCATGCCGATGGCGCGAAACGCCTGCGCGCGTCCATAGGCGATGCCTATCACCAAGCCATTTTTGTTCTTGAGCGAGAGCATGCGAACCTCCATGAAAGCACTTGGCTTTCATTGTCGCGTCGGCCTGTGCGTAGCGGCTTGATTTGAATCAAGTCGAGGTCAATTGGCGGAGGCGGCAAAGAAAAACGCCCGGTGAATTTCACCGGGCGCTTTACATCCAACGATCCTCGCTGATTGCAGGATCATTGCAGGATTACTGCATGAACCAACCATGGCTGACCACCACCGATTGACCGGTAAGCGCATTGGTCGGGAAAGCCGCCAGAAACACCGCCGTTTGCGCCACGTCGGCGGTCGTGGTGAACTCGCCGTCGACAGTGTCCTTGAGCATGATCTTCTTGATCACGTCTTCCTCGCTGATGCCGAATTCCTTGGCCTGTTCCGGAATCTGCTTCTCGACCAGCGGTGTGCGCACAAAGCCGGGGCAAATCACGTTGGAGCGGATCCTGTCCTTGGCGCCTTCCTTGGCGACCACCTTGGCCAGGCCGAGCAGACCATGCTTGGCGGTGACGTAAGGCGCCTTCAGCGGCGAGGCTTCGTGCGAGTGCACCGATCCCATATAGATGATCGAGCCGCCCTTGCCGGCCTTGATCATGGCGCGCATGGCCGCGCGCGTGGTCAGGTAGGCGCCGTCGAGATGGATTGCCAGCATTTTGCGCCAGTTGTCCAGCGTGCTGTCGACGATGGGGCTGATGATCTGGATGCCGGCATTGCTGATCAGCACGTCCAAGCCGCCGTAGGCGGCGACGGCGTCGGCGATGCCCTGGTCGACCTGCGCTTCGTCGACCACGTTCATGGCGACGGCCATGGCGGTGCCGCCGCTTTTGTTGATCTCTTCCGCGGCGGCCTTGGCGGCGTCCAGCGCCAGATCGGCGATGACGACCTTGGCGCCGGCCTTGGCGTATTCGATGGCGATTTCCTTGCCGATACCGCTGGCTGCGCCGGTGATCAGCGCGACTTTATCTTTGAGTAGCATGACGTTCCTTTATTTAGCAAGATAATCATAAGCGACCGTGCCCAGGGGCAAAGTCAGGTCAGACAGAATATGGACCGCAGACAGCACTTCCAGCACCGGCAGCGCCGCGACAGGGGCCAGGGCGTGCGGATGCAGGTCCAGCGCACCGGGCCCGCTCCAGGCGCCCTTGATGACGATGTCGGCCAGACTGTACTGTACCAGTTCGCAGATGCGCGGTGTGCCGTCGACGTGCGGGATGATTTTCAACAGGAAACTGGGCGTTTCCAGCGACTTCCTGATCGTGTCGGCGTCGAGCGTGCGGTGCTTGTAACCCATGGTGCCGGTGGCGATGCGGAAGTCGCTGTAATCCAGCGTGCCGACCAGCGTATCGGTATGGACGCGCAGTTCCGGGTTGCCGAGTTTTTTGGGAAAGCCCCATAATTCGCGGCCGCCTGCGATCGGCGGATGGTCGTTCAGGTACATGCTGTGCACGTAGCCGCCGGCGACGCCGTCGAGCGTCACCGGGATCACCTGGCCGGATTCGCAATAGTGGCCGAAGCCGGTCGAGTCGGGCATGTTGATGAACTCGAACTTGACGATGGGTTCCACATATCGAAGCGGCGCGGGAATGATCTTTTTGAGCGCTTCGGGATCGGTGCGGTAAGTGATGACGAGGAACTCGCGATCGATGAAACGATAGGGCCCGGGAGGGAATGCCGGATTGTGGATCGGCATGGAGAATGCATTGCGACGGACTTCATCTTCGGTCATGTCTTTTCTTTCCTTTTCTTCAGGCCAATCATTTCGGCCGCAGCGGTTCGACGGAGAGCCGCGAGATAAAGTTCACGCCATTTTTTTTTCAGCATACCGGGAAGGCGCTTGAGAACAGGTATGCCGCCGGGTGTTGCTATCCGGCCATGACGCTCCCATGTGTCATTTCCTTGAAATAATCGACAGTTACGCTCTGCACCGTTGTCAACTGAAAAAGGACGATGCATGAGACTGCTTACCATTCCAGCAGATGCTAACCCGAGTTTTTCCAAACTGTCACTGAGTCTCGCCAGCACGCCGGAAGAGGTGCGCGAAGTACAACGTTTGCGCTACAAAGTTTTCATCGAAGCCATGAACCTGTCGGCGCTCGCCAATGCGGAAGGTCTCGACAAGGATGAATTCGACGACTACTGCGATCATCTGATCGTGCGCGACAACAAGACGCTCAGCGTGGTCGGCACTTATCGCGTCATGAGTCCGCATGCGTCGCGTCGCATGGGCAAGTTTTATTCGGAACAGGAATTCGACCTGAGCCGCCTGGACAACATCCGCAACTCCATCGCCGAAGCCGGCCGCGCCTGCATCCATCCTGACTATCGCAGCGGCGGCGTGATCATGCTGCTGTGGGCCGGCATCGCCGCCTACATGCGCAAGGAACGTTGCGAATACCTGATGGGGTGCGCCAGCGTCAGCCTGGCCGACGGCGGCCACAATGCGGCGGCGCTGTACCACGCCTTCAAGCAAACCAACATGGCGCCGCCGGACTATCGCGTCACGCCGCATACCGCATTTCCGATCGACGAGCGCGAAGCCGGGCACCAGCCGCAAATCCCGCCGCTGCTGCGCGGCTACCTGCGCAGCGGCGCATGGGTCTGCGGCGAACCGGCCTGGGATCCCGATTTCCACTCGGCGGATTTTTTCCTGCTGCTGCCGCTGGCCAAGCTCGACGGCCGCTACGCCCGCCACTACCTGAAAGAAACGAGAGCCGTATGAAACCACGCGATCAGTTTCTGGATGCAAACGGCATAGAAGCCTCTCTGGGAATGAAACGCGATCCCCTTCATTTCAGGACGATCTGGATCTCCGACGTGCATCTCGGCACGACGGGGTGCCAGGCGCAGCGGCTGCTGGAATTCCTGCGCGCGACGGAGTCCGAAACGCTGTATCTGGTCGGGGACATCATCGACGGCTGGCAGTTGAAACGCCGCTGGTACTGGGAACAAAGCCACAACAACGTGGTGCAGACGGTGCTCAAGAAAGCCAAGAAGGGCACCAATGTCATCTTCGTTCCCGGCAACCACGACGAAGTGATCCGTCAGTTCATCGACCTCGACTTCGGCGGCATCAAGATCCGCGACGAACTGGTGCACACCACCGCCAACGGCAAGCGCATGCTGGTGTTGCACGGAGACCGTTTCGACGGCGTCATCGCCTGCGCCAAGTGGCTGGCCTATGTCGGCGACAACCTGTACACCATGATCCTGAAGTTCAACCAGTGGTTCAACGGCTGGCGCGCACGCGCCGGTCTGCCCTACTGGTCGCTGTCGCAGTACCTCAAGGGCAAGGTCAAGAACGCGGTCAACTACATCACCTCGTTCGAAGACGCGCTTGCCGCCGAAGCCGCCAAGAAAGGCCTCGACGGCGTCATCTGCGGCCACATCCACAAACCGGAAATCCGCGACATCAACGGCGTCACCTACTGCAACGACGGCGATTGGGTGGAAAGCCTGTCGGCGCTGGTGGAGGATCCGTCCGGCGAACTGCGCCTGGTGACCTGGGGCGAAATCATGCAATTGAAGAAGAGTTCCAAGTTTGAGTCTGTCTTCAGTTGATTTGCGAGATGCGTTCCCACCAGAAAGCATGCTGGCAAGGCGCGTGGCGTAGCAGGTGGTGGTCCCACCTGCAAGCCAGGCAACGCGGCCAGCGCGCTTTCTGGCGGGAACCCTTCGGGAACGGCTGCAGGCGTCGCCTGCCGTTGTTGCGGCTCCTTGCCGTAGCACCACTACGACGCGTCACCGCGCCTAGGCAGTCAACGCCTGCCGCGCGTTCGCACTCGTAAATCAACTGATGACAGACTCTAGGAGTAGAAGATTTATGCGCATTGCCATCGTAAGCGACGCGGGCGAGCCCCAAGTCAATGGCGTAGTCAACACCCTGCGGGCCACGCAACAGTGCCTGCGCAGTAAAGGACACGATGTACTGATGCTGGCGCCGCGCGATTTCCGCACGTTTGCCTGCCCCACTTACCCCGAAATACGGCTGGCCTACAAGCCGTATGCCAAGATCGCCGCCGCGCTCGATGCATTCAAACCGGATTGCATCCATATTTCCACCGAAGGTCCGATGGGCCTCGCGGCGCGCCGTTACTGCATCAGGAACAAACTCGACTTCACCACGGCCTATCACACGCGCTTCCCGGAATACCTGAGTGCGCGCAAGCTGTTGCCGAAGGCGCTGACCTATCGCCTGATGCGCTGGTTCCACGGACCGTCCAAGGCCATCATGGTGCCTACTCCCAAGATGAAGGAGTCGCTGGAACAGCACGGCTTCCGCAACGTCGCTTTATGGGGCCGCGGCGTCGACACCGAACATTTTCGTCCGGCGACGGAAGATCACGCCTGCATCGTGCGGCCGCTGTTCCTGTATGTCGGCCGCGTCGCCGTGGAAAAGAATATCGAGGCTTTCCTGAAGCTGGACTTGCCGGGCTCCAAATGGGTGATCGGCGACGGTCCGCAGCGCGAAGAGCTGGAGCAGCGTTATCCGCAGGTGCGCTTCCTCGGCGCCAAGGGGCATGACGAACTGCCGGCTTATTACAATTGCGCGGATGTGTTCGTTTTCCCCAGCCGCACCGACACCTTCGGACTGGTGTTGGTCGAAGCCATGGCCTGCGGCGTGCCGGTCGCGGCCTATCCGGTGGAAGGACCGATCGACGTGGTGGCCGACGGCGTCTCGGGCGCCCTGAGCGAAGAACTCGACGTCGCGTGCATGGACGCTCTGCAATTGTCGCGCGACGACGTGCGCGCGCACGCGCTCGGTTATTCATGGGAAGCCGCCACGCAGCAATTCCTGCAACACCTGCATTACGCCCGCAAGCCGCTGCTGGATGGACTGGACGACAGCGCGGCGCTCTCCGATATCCTCTAGCATTTTCAGAACTCATTTCATCAACCTACGCGAGATGCGTTTTTGCCGGGCGTTGTATTCACGCATGCGTGAATGCGGCACTTTGGCGCTGTTTTTTTTCGTTGCCGACAATTGGCTTGCAATCCTGATGTTTCCATGTAAAACATAAGCTTGGAGCAGTTGTTCCGTTCCGCGTCGTCGGTTTGTCATCATGAAAAACAGGGGGGGATGATGCGAAGTCTTTTTGCCCGATTGCAACTGTGGAAAAAGTTTGCCTTGCTGGGACTGATCGGGATGGCGCTCTTTGGCGTCCCGACCGCTTTGTATGTCATCAGCGCGGAGGGCGTCATCGCCCATAAGCAATTGGAAATACGGGGCGTGGTGCCGGCGCGCGCATTATTACGCACCGTGCAACTGATGCAGCAGCATCGCGGCATGTCGGCGGTGATGATTGGCGGCAATGCATCCATTGCCGGACAGCGGCAGGCCAAAGCCCAGGAGCTCGACCAGGCATTCCTTGATCTGCAAGAAAAACTGAAGCGCGCCGGGACGCGCAATCCGCTCATCGAGCGGGGAGTGGCCGAGGGAGTGTCGGCATGGAACGGTTTGCGCGACGGGATTGCGTCGGGGCAAATGGCCGGGCCGCAAAGTTTTGCGAAGCATAGCGACGAGATCGACAGGCTGTTCGAGATCAACGATTTGATACTCGACGATTTCAAGCTCAGCCTGGATCCCGATCTCGACAGCGCCAAGCTGATCATGGGCGGTTTCATCGCGTTTCCGCTGTTGACGGAAGAGCTGGGGAAGATGCGCGCGCGGGGTGCGGCGATGCTCGGCAGGAAGGTCGCCACGCCGGAAGACAAGCTTGCCCTCATTCGTCCCGGCCAGCGTGCGCAGGAGCGGTTGAAACAGGCTGACAGATTGTTCCAGCAAGCCTTCCTGCTCAACGCAACACTCAAGGACAGCTTGGGTGGCACCGTGGAGGATGCGAAGAAACAGGCGGCGGGAGCGATCGCCCTGGCCGATGAAAAAGTGCTCAAGCCGGAGAACCTCGATTTCCCTTCGCAGGACTATTTTTCAAAATTTACCGAAGCGATCGATGCGCAGTTCAAAGTAGTGGATGCGGTGATCGGCAATCTGGCCGATACGCTCGGTAGCCAGACTGCTCACTTGCGCAGGATGGAGATGTGGCTGCTGGGCGGCATTGCTGTACTGGCGTTGTTCGCCGCCTGGGTGGGTACGATGCTCTCGCGTTCGATCACGGTGCCGATGCTGGAGTCGGTCGCCATGGCGCGACGCGTGGCTTCGTGCGATCTGACCTCGCGTGCCGAGGTGGTCGGCAGCGATGAGTCGGCGCAGTTGCTGCATGCGCTTAACGACATGACCGGCAGCCTCGTGCACATTGTCGACGACGTACGCACCAGCATCGATGTGATCCATGTAGCGTCCAAAGAGATCGCGATGGGCAACGCCGACCTGTCGAACCGCACCGAATCGCAGGCCTCCAGCCTGGAAGAAACCGCGAGTTCGATGGAAGAGCTGACATCGACGGTGCGACAGAACGCCGACAACGCGCGCCAAGCCAATTCGCTGGTGACCTCGGCGTCCGAGCTGGCGGTCAAGGGCGGCAAGGTGGTCGGCGATGTGGTGCTCACCATGGGCTCGATCAAGGAAAGTTCGCGCAAGATCGTCGACATCATCGGCGTCATCGACGGCATCGCCTTCCAGACCAACATCCTGGCATTGAACGCAGCGGTGGAAGCGGCGCGCGCCGGCGAACAGGGCCGCGGTTTCGCGGTGGTGGCAAGCGAAGTGCGCAGCCTGGCGCAGCGCAGCGCCTCGGCGGCCAAGGAAATCAAGGAACTGATCAGCGATTCGGTGAGCAAGGTCGACGCCGGCGGCGAGCTGGTGGACGAAGCCGGCGCCACCATGGGCCAGATCGTGACCTCGGTCAAGCACGTGGCCGACATCATGGGCGAGATCACTGCCGCCAGCCAGGAGCAAAGCACAGGCATCGAGGAAGTGAACCGGGCGATTACGCAGATGGATGAGATCACGCAGCAAAATGCCGCGCTGGTCGAACAGGCCGCCGCCGCTGCCGAAAGCCTGCAGGAGCAGGCGGACGTATTGGCGCAGGCGGTCAGCGTGTTCAAGATAGCTGCAGGGGACGAGCGGGGCAGGCCCGGTTTGTCCCTGCGGGAACCGGCCGCTGCCGGCGCCTTGACGCGCATCAAGGCGCCAGCGCCGAAAGCAGTCCGAAAGGCCGTTCCTGCAGCATCGATCGCATCGGCGGGAAAATCGCTTCCCAATGCAGGTCCGAAGTCTGTGGAGGCAGGCGCCTCCAACGACTGGGAAGAGTTCTAGGACTCGCCTTGTATGACAAAAGTCTGCCTGCGCCCGGCAGGCTTTTTTTCGTCTCTGTTTTTCGTTTCTGTTTCCTGCGCGTCTTTCCCATGGCCGCTTACGCAAGATTATGCGAAAACCGTATAGTTGCATGCGCACAAAGCATTAGCCTTGTTTTTGGCGCTTATCTAATATGCGGGCACAGGCAACAACAGGTAAAAAATTGATGGTCGCGCAGACATCTCCATCCCGGCACCGGGATTCCGAGAAACCTGATCGCTTCTTTCTTTGCTATCTATTGTTGCTGTACAACAATAAAAATAAGTGCAGAATACGTACAATCGAAATCATGCCGGCGGGCACGAATCCTGCTGACGAAACAAGGTAGACCGCACATCGGCGACGCCGAAGCCGTTCTGCCCGTATATAGGTCACCTTCAGGGACGGCGGTTTTTTTCAGGGGAAATTCAGTCTTTATGATCTCGAATATCAAAATTGGTGCACGTCTTGCACTGGGATTCTGTCTGGTTCTGCTCTGCGCAGCGGCAATTCTGCTCAACGGCTTGTGGCGCATGAGCGAGATGGGAAGCAGCAGTGAATACATGATCAACCAGAAGGTTGCCAGCATGACATCGGCGATGAGCATGCGCGAGTCCGGCAGCGCGCTGGCGCTGGCTTTGCGCAAGGTCGTGACGCCTACCGACGCAGCCGAAGGCTTGCAGGAAAACCAGCGTCTGGCGAAAATCCTCCAGGCCTATGCCGGCTTCGAAACGCAACTGACCAAACTGACGTCGACCGACAAGGGCAAGTCCTTGCTGACCTCGTCCGCCGCCGAACGCAAAGTCCTGTTCCCCATTGTCGAAAAAATCCGTGAGATGGTCGGCGCCGGCAATTACTTCGATGCCGCGCAATTGCTCAAAAGCGATTTCCTGCCGGCCTACGATAAATGGATGGCAGGCGTCGCCGCGCTCACCGCCTATCAGCAGGAAGACATGTCGACGGCATACGCCGCCTTTCAGAGCAGTTATCACAGCGGCCAGATCAGCATGATCGCGATCGGTTTGTTGACGCTGGCGCTGGGCGCTTTCTTCACCTGGTCGATCACCCGCGCCATTACTTCGCCGTTGCGTCGGGCCGGCCAGATCACCGAAACCATCGCGAGCGGCGACCTGACGCAAACCGTGGAAGAGAAGAGCCACGATGAAGCCGGACAGTTGGTGCATTCGCTCAATGCCATGCAGACCAAGCTGGCGGCAACCGTCAATGAAATCAAGCAAAGCGCCGCCGTCATCGCGGTCGCCTCGCAGGAAATCGCCACCGGCAACGCCGACTTGTCGAACCGCACGGAATCGCAGGCGTCCAGCCTGGAAGAAACCGCCAGCTCGATGGAGCAATTGACCTCGACGGTCAAGCAGAACGCCGAGAACGCGCATCAGGCCAACCAGTTGGTGATGTCGGCTTCCGACTATGCGGTCAAGGGCGGCAAGGTGGTGGGCGACGTGGTGCAGACCATGGGCTCGATCAAGGAAAGCTCGCGCAAGATCGTCGACATCATCGGCGTCATCGACGGCATTGCCTTCCAGACAAATATCCTCGCATTGAACGCGGCGGTCGAAGCGGCACGCGCCGGCGAACAGGGCCGCGGCTTCGCGGTGGTGGCATCCGAAGTGCGCAGCCTGGCGCAGCGCAGCGCCTCGGCGGCCAAGGAAATCAAGACCCTGATCGGCGATTCGGTCAGCAAGGTCGATGCCGGTGGCAAGCTGGTCGATGAAGCCGGCGCGACCATGGGTGAAATCGTGACCTCGGTCAAGCACGTGGCCGACATCATGGGCGAGATCACCGCCGCCAGCAGGGAGCAAAGCGCCGGCATCGCCGAAGTCAACAACGCGATTTCGCAGATCGACGAAATCACGCAGCAGAACGCCGCGTTGGTCGAACAGGCGGCAGCAGCGGCCGAAAGCCTGCAGGAACAGGCCGATTTGCTGGCGCGCGCAGTTGGCGTCTTCAAGATAGACGGCGCTGCGGCGCTCCCTCAGGTTCAGACTCGGACTGTTGAGGCGGCGGCCAGACTGAAGATCGTGAATCCGCCGCTGGAGTTGCCCGCCGAAGCTGCAATGGCGTCGGCCAAACCGGCTGCGCCGCGCAAGAAGGAATTGCCGCCGACGCCGAAACGTCCGGCGGTACAGGACGAAGGCAGTTGGGAAGAGTTCTGATGCCGGTCGCCGTTGCGACGCTATTGCTCATCGACAAAAAGGCTGCTCGTAAAATGAGCAGCCTTTTTTATTTGCTTCGGCTTTCGGCTCGTCGCCGTCCGGAGGCGAATTATTTCGCGATCAGGTCCGGCGCCATCACCGCGCGCAGGTAATTGGTCGTGATGTCGCCGCGCTCGCGCTGGGCGATCCACCAGACGTTGGCTTTGCGGATCGACCATTCCTGCTGCTGGCCGCCGATCAGTTGCGCGGCGACCAGGCCCAGCGTCGGCTGGTGGCCGACGACCAGCACCGGCTCGCGGCTGTCGGGCCAGTTTGCCGCCGCCAGCAACGCTTCCGGGCTCTTGTCGGGAGCCAGGTCGGGATGGATCTTGAACTTGCGGCCAAGGGCTTCGGCCGTCTGCAAGGTGCGCGTCGCCGGGCTGACCAGGATGCGGCAGCTCTCCGGCAGGTTGCGATCGAGCCAATCGGCGATCTTCCAGGCATGCTTGTGGCCTTTGCCCGTGAGGGCGCGTCCTTCGTCAGGTTCGCCGAGTTCCGCTTCTGCGTGACGCCATAAGATCAGTTCCATGGGGGTGCTCGCCTCTGGTTGATGGGGGGGCCGGGCCGTCGCATCATTTCATTCATCGACGAGCGGGGTGGTGATGCCGAGCGTGTTCATCAGATGCGCTTGCGCGCTGAACGCGGCTTGGCGCGTACGTGGTTTTTTGAGTACGTAAACCCCGTCGCAGTTCAGATGCCAGGCGTTGGTGTTGTCTTTCAGATAAGGTTCGAGGCCTTCGCTGATGACGCGCTTTTTTAGTGTCTTGTCCAAAATAGGGAAGGCCACTTCGATGCGGCGGAACAGATTGCGGTTCATCCAGTCGGCGCTCGACAGGTAGACGTCATGCGCCAGGTCGTTGCGGAAATAGTAGATGCGCGAATGTTCCAGGTAGCGGCCGATGACCGAGCGCACGCGGATGTTCTCCGATAGTCCGGCCACGCCCGGACGCAGCGCGCAGGCGCCGCGCACGATCAGGTCGATCTTGACGCCGTCGGCCGAGGCTGCATACAGCGCGCGGATCACTGATTCGTCGAGCAGCGCGTTCATCTTGGCGATGATGCGCGCCGGCCGGCCTTCGCGGGCGATCAGCGCTTCATTGCGGATGGCGCGGATGATTTCCTTCTGCAGCGTGAACGGCGCCAGCCACAAGTGTTGCAGGTTGCGCGGCTTGGTCAGCGTGGTCAGATGGATGAATACCTCGTTGACTTCGGCGGTCAGTTCGCGGTGCGAGGTCAGCAGACCGAAGTCGGTATAGAACTTGGTCGTGGTCGGATGGTAGTTGCCGGTGCCGAGGTGGGCGTAGAAATGCAGGGCGTTATCCTCGCGGCGGATCACCAGCGCGATCTTGGCATGGGTCTTGAGGCCGACCACGCCGTAGACGACCTGGGCGCCGGCTTGTTCCAGCTTGACGGCCCAGTTGATGTTGGCTTCTTCGTCGAAGCGCGCCATCAGTTCCACGATGACGGTCACTTCCTTGCCGCGCTGGGCTGCGTGGATCAGCGCTTCCATCAGGTCGGAATTCATGCCGGTGCGGTAAATCGTTTGCTTGATCGCCACCACATTGGGGTCATGCGCGGCGGTGCGGATGAAATCCACCACCGGCTGGAACGACTGGAAAGGATGGTGCAGCAGCACGTCGCGCTTCTTCAGCACGGCGAAGATGTTCTCGTTTTGCAGGTGCGGCGGCAGCGTCGGCGAGAACGGCGGGAAGCGCAGGGCCGGCTCGGATACCAGATCGACCAGTTCCGACAGGCGCACCAGGTTCACCGGTCCCTTGACGGCATACAGGCGGTTGCGCTCGATCGAGAATTGCTCCAACAGGAACTGGGCAAGGTGTTCCGGGCAATTGCTGGCGACCTCCAGCCGCACGCCGACGCCGAACTGGCGGCTTTGCAATTCCGTCTGCAGGGCCTGGCGCAGGTTCTTGACTTCCTCTTCGTCGACCCACAGGTCACTGTTGCGCGTGACGCGGAACTGCGAATAGGCCGTGATCTCGCGGCCCGTAAATAATTCGGCAATATGCGCATGGATCACCGAGGACAGCAGGCAAAACGACACGCCTTTCTTGTCTGACAGGCCGTCAGGCAGGCGGATCACGCGCGGCAGCACGCGCGGCGCCTTGACGATGGCGATCGCGGTGCCGCGGCCGAAAGCGTCCTTGCCGGACAGTTCGATGATGAAATTCAGGCTTTTGTTGAGCACCTGCGGGAAAGGGTGGGCCGGATCGAGGCCGATCGGCGTCAGCAGCGGCCGCACGTTCTGTTCGAAATACTGCTTGACCCAGGCGCGCTGGGCGTCGTTGCGGTCTTCGTGGCGCAGCAGGTGGATGCCCTTGCCGGCCAGTTGCGGCAGGATTTCCTTGTTCAGCAACTCATACTGGCGCGCCACGATCTGGTGGCATTCGATGCTGGTGCGCTCCAGTGCCGCGCTCAGCTCCGGCGGATCGATGTGTTCGCCTTCGATGCGGTTGGCCAGCAGGCTGGCGATGCGGACTTCAAAGAATTCGTCGAGATTGCTGCTGCAGATGCACAAATAGCGCAACCGCTCGAGCAGAGGAACCAGTTTGTTCTCGGCTTGCGCCAGGACGCGGCGATTAAAAGCCAGTTGAGACAGTTCGCGATTGAGATAAATGGCTGTCGGATTGATTTCTGTGTGAGCGTTGTCGTCAGTTTTTTCTTTTCTGGTCATGCGCCAATCCCATTGGTATTCATAGCTAATTTTTTGCAGTGTAGGGGGGCTGTATGACAAGTTAATGACAAGTCTGGAGCACTCTTGTCATAGAAGCCGGAACCTGCATTCATCGCGATTTTCCCCGTGGAAACTATCGTGTTCCCTTCGATTTTACGCGATGGAACATTACATGGAGAGAATTGTTTTAATGTCAATTTTCTTGTTTTTCCTGTATGACGAGGATGGGTCATAAACTCGTCACATTTGCTGGTTAAAGTTCACCCCGTCCCAGGAACTCATTCCATAAATGGGTCTGTCCGGCCATGCGGGTCAGACGGCAATTTATGAAATGGGTTCTACGACAAACTATCTCGTCAAACAAAGGAGCAAGACATGGGGTTTAATCACATTCTTAAATCTGTTGCGGTCGCAGTGTGCGGCACGGTCGCGTTTTCTGCAGCAGTACACGCGGCAGAAATCACCGGCGCAGGCGCATCGTTCCCGTATCCGATTTATGCCAAGTGGGCGGAATCGTACAAGGCAGCCACCGGCAACAGCCTGAACTACCAGTCCATCGGTTCCGGCGGCGGCATCAAGCAAATCAAGGCCAAGACGGTCGACTTCGGTGCTTCCGATGCTCCCCTGACACCGGCAGAGCTGGATGCTGACGGACTGACCCAGTTCCCGGCAGTGGTCGGCGGCGTGGTGCCAGTCATCAATCTGGAAGGGACAACACCCGGCCAGGTGAAACTGTCCGGTCAGGTGCTGGGCGATATCTACGCCGGCAAGATCACCAAGTGGAATGCTCCTGAAATCGTCGCGCTGAACGCCGGCGTCAAGCTGCCTGCTGAAGACATCACCGTGGTCTACCGTTCCGACGGTTCGGGCACATCGTATGTGTTCACCAGCTATCTGTCGAAGGCCAATGCAGACTTCAAGGCCAAGATCGGTGCAGGCACGGCAGTCAAGTGGCCGGTCGGCGTGGGCGGCAAGGGTAACGAAGGCGTCGCCGCCAACGTGCAAAAGGTCAAGGGCGCAATCGGCTACGTCGAATACGCTTACGTGAAGAAGAACAAGCTGAACTACACCCAACTGAAGAACCGCGAAGGCACATTCGTGTCGCCTGACGACACCGCATTCAAGGCAGCGACTGCTGCTGCCGAATGGGCCAAGACTCCTGGTTTCGCTGTCGACTTCACCGATGCCGCCGGCAAGAATAGCTGGCCGATCAGCAGCGCCACTTTCATCCTGTTGCACAAAGCACAGGCTGGCGATGGCGCCAAGGGCAAGGAAGTCCTGAAGTTCTTCGACTGGGCTTACAAGAACGGCGGCCCGGCTGCTTCCGACCTGGACTATGTGCCTCTGCCGGCATCGGTCACCAAGCTGGTTGAAGATTCCTGGAAAGCCAATCTGAAGGACAGCAGCGGCAAGGCGATCTGGTAATCAGAAATTTGTACAGTAGCGCATTGAATGATGTATAGCGGATTGCGGCGGCGTTCACCATCGCCGCAATCCGCATTGAATGGTGAAAATAATGAGCTCAAACATCTCTGCCACGACCATGTCGAATAGCGATTTAGGCAAGCTTCCCGCAGATAGCGCCAGTCAGCAGGCTCAGCAAGCTCATCAGGAGCTGTTGGCAACGATGCGCAAGCAACGCATTCAAGATTTCCTCTTCCATAAAGTCACGCTGATCTTCGCATTGTCGGTATTGCTGATGCTCGGCGGGATTATTGTTTCCCTTTTCATCGGCGCCTGGCCGGCCTTCCACGAATTTGGCCCCGGCTTCATCACGCGCGTGGAATGGGATCCGGTCAACGACCAATACGGTGCAGCGATCGCCATTGTCGGTACGCTGTCCACTTCGCTGATTGCCCTGCTGATCGCTTTCCCGGTCAGCTTCGGCATTGCATTGTTCCTCACTGAAATCTGCCCAAGCCGTCTGCGTCGCCCGCTCGGCACGGCAGTCGAACTGCTGGCCGGCGTGCCCAGCATCATTTACGGCATGTGGGGTTTGTTCGTGTTCGCGCCGCTGTTCGCCGAATACGGCCAGCCCGCCCTGAAGGCTACCCTTGGCCAGTTGCCGGTCATCGGCGCCCTGTTCCAGGGGCCGACCATGGGCATCGGCATCATGACCGCCGGTCTGATCCTCTCGGTCATGATCATCCCCTTCATCGCTTCCGTGATGCGCGACGTGTTTGAAGTCGTGCCGGCCGTATTGAAGGAATCCGCTTACGGTCTCGGCTGCACGCGTTGGGAAGTGGTGCGCAAGGTGGTGCTGCCTTACACCAAGACCGGCGTGGTCGGCGGCGTCATGCTTGGCCTCGGCCGCGCGCTCGGCGAGACGATGGCGGTCACTTTCGTGATCGGTAATTCGCACCGCCTGTCGTGGTCGCTGTTCGCCGCCGGCAACAGCATCGCTTCCACGCTCGCCAATGAAATCGCCGAAGCCTCGTCGAAACTGCACGTTTCGTCGCTGTTCGCACTCGGCCTGATCCTGTTCGTGATCACCTTCATCGTGCTGTCCGCGGCGAAGATCATGTTGATGGGCATGTCCCGCAAGGAAGGTGCAAAATAATGAATCAACAAGTCAATCAGCCGGCAGCCCAAGCGCCGCACGCCAAGCCGGAAATCAATTCGCCGATGAACCCGGTGTATCGCCGCCGCCTGATGCAACATCGCGTCGGCATGCTGTTCTCTTTCCTGGCAATGACCGCCGGTCTCGTGGTGCTGGCGTGGATTCTGCTGACGCTGGTGATCAAGGGTTTCGGCGCGCTCAACATCGGCATGCTGACGCAGAACACCCCATCGCCCGGCGGCGAGGGCGGCGGTCTGCTCAACCCGATCATCGGCAGCTTGATGATGGTCGGCCTCGGCACGCTGATCAGTACGCCGATCGGCATCCTGGCCGGCATCTACCTGGCCGAGTACGGCGAAGAAAGCAAGCTGGCGCAGACTACCCGGTTCGTTACCGACATCATGCTGTCGGCGCCGTCGATCGTCATCGGTCTGTTCGTGTATGCGATCTATGTCGCCAACGTCGGCCATTTCTCCGGTTGGGCGGGCACTTTCGCCATTTCGCTGATCGCGATCCCGGTGGTGGTGCGCACCACCGACAATATGCTGAAGCTGGTGCCGAGCAGCCTGCGCGAAGCGGCGTTCTCGCTCGGCGCGCCGCGCTGGAAAGTCGCGATGATGGTGCGCCTGCGCGCCGTCAAGGCTGGCGTCGTGACCGGTGTGCTGCTGGCGGTGGCGCGTATCTCCGGTGAAACGGCGCCGCTGCTGTTCACCGCATTGAACAACCAGTTCTTCAGCACCAACATGAACCAGCCGATCGCCAACCTGCCGGTGGTGATCAACCAGTTCGCCATGAGTCCTTACGACAACTGGGTCGCGCTTGCATGGGGCGGCGCCTTGCTGATCACGTTCAGCGTCCTTGCATTGAACATCCTGTCCCGAACCATGTTTAGCCAAAAAGTCCCCGGTTAATAGATAAGCGAATCCAGATAAGTGAACACTATGACTACTCAGACCTCCGCAGCCGCAGACAAGAAATCGACCATCGAAATTTCGCAACTGAATTTCTACTACGGCGGCTTTCATGGCTTGAAGAACATCAACCTGAACATCTATGAAGGCAAGGTCACCGCTTTCATCGGTCCGTCGGGCTGCGGCAAATCGACGCTGCTGCGTACCTTCAACCGCATGTACGACCTGTATCCCGGCCAACGCGCCGAAGGCAAGATCATGTATGCCGGCAAGAACATCCTCGAACCGGGGCAGGACCTGAACATGCTGCGCGCCAAGGTCGGCATGGTGTTCCAGAAGCCGACGCCGTTTCCGATGTCGGTCTACGACAACATCGCCTTCGGTATCCGCCTGTATGAAAACCTGCCCAAGGGCGAAATGGACGAGCGCGTCGAATGGGCGCTCAACAAGGCCGCGCTGTGGGGCGAAGTCAAGGACAAGCTGAACAAGAGCGGCCTGTCGCTGTCCGGCGGTCAACAGCAGCGCCTCTGCATCGCGCGCGGCGTCGCCGTCAAGCCGGAAGTGCTGCTGCTGGACGAGCCGACCTCGGCGCTGGATCCGATTTCGACCGCCAAGGTGGAAGAACTGATCGGCGAGCTCAAGAACGACTACACCATCGCCATCGTGACGCACAACATGCAGCAAGCGGCGCGCTGCTCGGATTACACCGCCTATATGTATTTGGGCGAGCTGGTCGAGTTCGGCGAGACCGACCAGATTTTCATGAATCCGGCGCGCAAGGAAACCCAAGACTACATCACTGGCCGCTTCGGCTGATGGGGCACGGCATAAGCTGCTGCGCGCACCGATCTCCGAGTGGCGATGCTCGCCGTACTCCTGTACGGCTGCGCTTCTCACTCAGACCTCGGCGCTGCTCGCTACGCTTCTGCCGTACCCTTTGAGGTCAGTTGTTGTTTATAACTTTTATTTTTAAGGACGTGACATGACAGGCGATCACTCTTCCAAGCAATACGATGCCGATCTGGAGACCATCCGTTCCAAGGTGCTGGCCATGGGCGGCATGGTGGAGCGGCAATTCCAGGATGCAATATCGTCTTTCCGCAACGGCAATCTCGAACTGGCCGCGCGCGTGATGAAAGACGACGAGGCGGTCAATCGCCTTGAGGTCGAACTCGACGACGCCTGCAGCCAACTGATCGTGCGTCGCCAGCCGACGGCCAACGATCTGCGCACCGTGATGGCGACCATCAAGATTATCACCGACCTGGAACGCGTCGGCGACGAGGCGACCAAGATCGCGCGCAATGCGATCCACCTGTACAAGCGCGGCAGCATCGGTCCGATCAATCACTATGAAACCGTGCGCGTCATCGCCGACGAAGCGTCGGAAATGCTGCGCAGCGCGCTGGATTCCTTCGCGCGTCTGGACACCGAGCAGGCCACCGCGCTGATCGCGCAGGATGCCAGCATCGATCATGGTTTCCGCGCGATCACACGCAGCCTGGCGACCTTCATGATGGAAGATCCGCGCACGATCTCGGTGTCGATCGACACGCTGTGGGTGGCCAAGGCCATCGAGCGCATCGGCGACCACGCCAAGAACATTGGCGAGTACGTGATCTATGTCGTCGGCGGCAAGGATATCCGCCACACCGATTTCGGCGCGGCCAAGATGCTCGACTCCGACGAAGAGTGACGTCGGCGTTTTTTTGAACAACCTATGTCCCACTGCGCTACTCCATGACTACCATCCTGATCGTTGAAGACGAACCTTCGATTGCCGAGCTGATTGCTTTCACGCTCAAGGAGGCGGGCTGGTCCAGTTTCGTGGTGTCGAACACGGCGGCGGCATGGGAGTTCGTGCAGCGCCGCGCACCGCAACTGGTGCTGCTGGACTGGATGCTGCCGGATCGCAGCGGCCTGCACCTGCTGTCGCGCATTCGCGGCGACCGCCAGTTGCAGCAGTTGTCGGTGATCATGTTGACCGCCAAGAGCATGGAAGAGGACAAGATCGCCGGCCTCGACAACGGTGCCGACGATTACATCACCAAACCGTTCTCGCCGCGTGAACTGACGGCGCGCATCAAGGCGCTGCTGCGCCGCAAGAGTCCCGAATTCGCGCAGGAAGAGATGGCGGTCGGCCCGGTGACGCTGGACCCGGCCAGTTGTTCGGTGGCGCTCAACGGCGACAAGATCGAGATCGGTCACGCCGAATACAAGCTTCTGAAATTCTTCATGGCGCATCCCGACCGGGTGTTTTCGCGCAGCCAGTTGCTTGACCGGGTATGGGGCGACCATGTCGTGATCGAGGAACGCACCGTCGACGTCCACGTATTGCGCCTGCGCAAGGCCCTGCGCGATGCCGAACACCTGATCAAGACGGTGCGCAGCGTCGGCTACATGCTGTCGGCAAAATAACAAAAAACACACACGCCGGCCCTGAGAGACACAGGGAATCCAGAAAGACCTCTATACTGGATGCCTGGTCGCCGCGACGACAATCCAGTCCTGAATAATGAGTTTTACATGAGTCCACAGTTGTTGTTTTGGGTTCCGGCCGCCTTGCGTTTTCTGATATGCCTGGCTGGCGTCGGCGTCATCTGGTTTTTCTTCGGCGCGACAGCCGGTTTGGTCGTCGCCCTGATCAGCATGGGTGCGCTGGCGTTTACCCAGTTGCATTACCTGTTCCGCCTGGGCAGTTGGCTCGACAACCCGACCCATTCCAAGCTGCCGGACGGCTGGGGCGCCTGGACCGACATTTTTGCGCGCCTGTATCGCATGCGCCGCGACGATGAAAAGAACCAGATCGAGCTGGCCGAGTGGCTGGCGCGCTTCCGCCAGGCCATGAGCCTGCTGCCGGACGGCGTCGTGATCATGGACGACGTGCTGTTCCTCGAGTGGTGCAATCCTGCTGCGCAGCGGCACCTGGGTTTGCAACTGGAGCGCGACAAGGGCATGCGCGTGACCAACCTGATCCGCAATCCGGCATTCATCGATTACATCATCCTGGGCCGTTACGAACAGCCGCTGACGCTGAGCGTGCAGGAACGCAAATTGATCGTGCAGATCATCCCTTTTGAAAATCGCCGCCAGATTCTCGTCACACATGATGCGACCGAATCGGAACGCATCGACATGATGCGCCGCGACTTCATTGCCAATGCTTCGCATGAACTGCGCACGCCGCTGACCGTCATCAACGGCTTCCTCGAAATCGCGCTGGCCCAGCCTAACCTCGATCCGGAAGTCCGCACCGCGCATCTCAAGCTGATGACCGAACAGGGCCAGCGCATGCAGAACCTGATCGGCGACATGTTGACGCTGACGCGGCTGGAGTCCGTCGACTACCCATTGCGCGCCGAGCGCGTGCATATCGAGCCGCTGCTGGAAGGCATCCTCGAAGAAGCGCGCGCGCTGTCGGCAGGAAAGCATGAGATTGCGCTGCATGTCGACGGTCCCGACCTGAAAGGCAGCGTCGATGAATTGCGCAGCGCCTTCAGTAATCTGGTCTCCAACGCCGTGCGCTACACGCCGGCAGGCGGCGCCATCGTGCTGCGCTGGGAACGCAAGCCCGGCGGCGGTGCACAGTTCGTCGTCAAGGACACCGGCATCGGCATCAGCCAGGAACACATCTCGCGCCTGACCGAGCGCTTCTACCGCGTCGACAAGAGCCGTTCGCGCGAAACCCAGGGCACCGGCCTGGGCCTGGCCATCGTGCGCCACGTCCTGCTGCGCCACCGCGCCACGTTGGGCGTGGAATCGATACCGGACAAAGGCAGCACCTTCACGGTCTGTTTTCCGGCAAGTCTGCTGATCGAAGAATTCGTTCCTGTGGAAAGCCACTGACCGGACCGGAGTGCATGAGATATGCGGTCCGGCCCGTCGCGGCCGATCGCGCTATTTCCCCGACGCTGCCTGCCGCTCCTTGTGCGCCTTGACCATCGCGCCCAGCATCTGGTCGCCGTAACCTTCTTTGACCGATTGTTGCAAGGTGGCGGCGACGTGCGGGCCGATCATGGACGCGTTGGCGAACTGCGCGGTCATGTTGTTGTAATAGCCGAGATCCTTGCTGGCGTTGCCGACGCTGAACTTCATGCCGTCGTCGCGGCCTTCGAGGATGCCGTTGCCGATCATCTGGAAGATGCCGCTGTTGGCGCCGCCCTTGCTGATCACTTCAAAAAACTTGCGCTGATCGACGCCGACGGCGTCGCACATCGCCAATGCTTCCGTGGTCAATGTAGCGATGCCTATGGCCAGGAAATTGTTCAGCAGTTTCAGTTTTTGGGCGCTGGTGGTGCTGCCGATGTGAAAGATGTTTTCGCAGAATGCTTCGAGGACGGGCTTGACCCTGGCGAAGGTGGCGTCGTCGGCGCCGACCATGGTATTGAGCTTGCCTTGCATGGCTTCGACCGGCGTGCGCGCCAGCGGCGCATCGACGAAGCCGACGCCCTTGGCGGCCAGTTGTGCGGCAATGCGCGCGCTCGACATCGGCTCGCTGGTGGAGCAATCGATCACGATCTGGCCGCTGCTGCAGTGTTCGAGGATGCCGCCGGCGCGGAACATCAGGTCTTCGACCTGCGGCGAACCGGTGACGCACAGGATGATGGCGTCGACGGCGGCGATCAGGTCTTGCAGGCTGTTCGCTTCGCGCGCGCCTTCGGCTACCAGTTCTTCCACCGGCTTGCGATTGCGGTTGCCCATGACGGTGACGTTGAAGCCCTTGACGACGAGGTTGTGCGCCATGCCCTGGCCCATCATGCCGACGCCTATGAATCCGATATTTTTCATGACTGGTGAAATGCTTTCCTGAAAAGTTGAAAATGCCGGCACGGCTGCTTGCCGTGCCGACGCGAGCCGATCTGTTGCCGGGGTTACTTCGGCATGTACTGGGAGATATCCGGCAGCGGCGCGCCGGCGGCTGCTTCATACGATTTGGCGAGGTTGCCGTTCTTCATGTTGGCGACGACCCAGTTGTTGATCCAGGCCAGCAGTTCGGTATCTTCCTTGCGCACGCCGATGCCATGCGGCACCACCTTGACGGCGAATTTTGTTTCGATGAAGCGGCCCGGATTCTTGCGCGCGGTGGTCGTCACCAGTTCTCTGGCCGTCCCGATGGCGTCAACCTGGCCCGACAGCAGCGCGGCGGCATTGGTCGAATCGTCGTCGTAGCGCACCAGCGTCGTGCCCTTGGGGACGATCGGCGTCAGCAGCGTGTCCTGCAGGTTGCCGCGCACCACCCCGACGCGTTTGCCGGCCAGATCGGCCAGGCTCTTGATCGGCGCTGTGCGTTCGGCGGCGACCACCGATTCCGAGGCGCTGTACGGCACGCTGAACGAGATCACCTTGGCGCGTTCCGGCGTGATGCTGAACGAGGCGATGACGATATCTGCCTTGTTGGTCAGCAGGAAAGGGACGCGGTTGGGGCCGGTGACCTGGATGATTTCCATCTCGACGCCGAGGTCCTTGGCCAGCATTTTGGCCGCGCTGACATCCGAACCGTAGGGCTGGAGCTTGGCGTCGGTCATGCCGAATGGCGGCGACCCGAGGTCGATGGCGACGACGATTTTCTTGCGCTGACGGATGTCGCTGAGCGTGTCGGCGCTGACGGATTGGGCCAGGCAGACGAGGCCGAAGACAGCCGCGGCAGCGTATTTGACGGTGGTTTTGATGACTTTCATGCTATCTCCTGTAGTAAGAATTGTTGTTGTTTCACTGCTTGAAAAAACATCTTCTGCGGATACGGAAATGCGCTTGCGTCAGGGAAAAAATGCAGCCGGGTCGCGCGATATTGCCTGCATTGATCGTTTTCATTGCCGAAGGCGCAATGGCGCCGTCAGCGATGGAACATCGATGTCGCATGAAAGATACTGGTGTTGTCTCCGCCATGGGCGTGGCATTCGTGAGATCGATCGCCCGCCGGCTTTTATGATTCTTGATTCTGTCCCGGGACCCTTACTGCATCGGGGCCTCATGTGGAAAGCGACAGTACGCCGCGCCTATGGCACTGTCCAATGAAACTAATTCATCGCGTGATAACCGACGGCGCCAGCGGCGAGATGTTTGTCTGGCGTTGCGTCATTGGCGTTCAGGGAGCCTTCAGAGCGGATTGATTTCGACGCATCTTGACGCGCATTTCGGGGCGAATCTGCTTCATTGTTGTATATGCCTGACAACATTGCCTGTTTGAGTAGTGCACAAGTCAATTCATGAAGTGGACATGTTTCGATGTTATGAATGCAGTTCGGCTTCTTTCTAGGTAGAAATACTTATATCTCCAATGAGGCCTTATTGCCCACAATACGGGCGGTTCCGGATGTTATGCATACATTTTCGCGCGCCCTGATGGCGACTCCGGAATCGACATTCACAGAAGGATAAAAACATGAATTTCTTTGCCAACCTGAACATCAGCAAACGTCTCAATCTGGGCTTTGCGATCATTCTGTTTTCTGCGATCGGCGTCATCGCCCTGAGCATCTGGCGTCTGCATATAGTGGCGGAAACCACGCAGGATATGATGCAGAAGCCGCTCGCGAAAGAACGCCTGGTGTCGGATTGGTATCGCACCATCCACACCAGCGTGCGCCGCACGACTGCGATCGCCAAGAGCGCCGATCCCAGCCTGAGCGCGTTCTTTGCGGACGACGCCGCGACTGCGACCAAGCTTTCCAACGAACAGCAAAAGGCGCTGGAAGGCTTGCTTAGCAGCGACAAGGAAAAAACGCTGTTCTCGCAATTGACGGTAGTGCGCAAGAGCTACATTGCCGCGCGCGACGCCATCTCCAAGGCCAAGGCTGATGGCCAGGTGGAAGAAGCCAACCGCATCCTGGAGAAAGACTTTCCTGCGGCGGCCAAAGGATATCTCGATCTGTTGCAGCAATTGCTCGACCTGCAGCGTTCCAGCATCGATGAAATCGCTGCCAGTATTCACGATCTGTATACGCAAAGCCGCAACTTGCTGGTCGCCTTCGGCGTGCTGTTGTTCGTCGCGGGCTGGCTATTTGCGTGGCGTCTCGCGCTGAGTATTACGCGTCCGCTGAATCAGGCCGTCGATATTGCGGAGACGGTGGCTGCTGGCGACCTGACCTCGCGCATCGACACCCGCCGCAAGGATGAAACCGGGAAGTTGCTGCTGGCATTGAAGACCATGAACGACAATCTGCTGCGCATCGTCGGCCAGGTGCGTAGCGGCACCGACACCATCGCCACCGCCTCGGCCGAAATCGCCACCGGCAATCTCGACCTGTCCTCGCGCACGGAACAGCAAGCCGGTTCGCTGGAAGAAACCGCTTCCGCCATGGAAGAGCTGACCTCGACCGTCAGGCAGAACGCCGACAACGCGCGCCAGGCGAATCAACTGGCGGTCTCGGCCTCCGAGGTCGCGATCCAGGGCGGCGCCGTGGTCGGCCAGGTAGTCGATACCATGGGCGCCATCAACGCGTCGTCGAAGAAGATCGTCGACATCATCAGCGTGATCGACGGCATCGCTTTCCAGACCAACATCCTGGCGCTGAATGCCGCCGTCGAAGCCGCGCGCGCCGGCGAGCAGGGCAGGGGCTTCGCCGTGGTGGCGTCGGAAGTGCGCAGTCTGGCGCAACGTTCTGCCTCGGCGGCAAAGGAGATCAAGGGATTGATCGACGACTCGGTAGAGAAGGTGGGCTCGGGCAGCAAGCTGGTCCAAGAGGCGGGGCAGACCATGACCGAAGTGGTGGCCAGCGTGAAGCGCGTGACCGATATCGTCGGCGAAATCAGTTCGGCCAGCCAGGAACAAAGCGAAGGCATCGAGCAGGTCAACCAGGCCATTGCACAGATGGACGAGACCACGCAGCAGAACGCGGCGCTGGTCGAGCAGGCCGCAGCGGCAGCGCAATCCTTGCAGGATCAGGCGGCAACATTGACGGAGGTGGTCGGCATCTTCAAGCTCGATCATGCCGCGACCGGCACATCGGTTGCCCGCGTCGCGCCGAAAGCGGCGAGCGCGCCGCGTCCGCTGGTTGCCGTGGCGATGCCTGCCTCTCCGGCGCCGACTCCGGTAAAACCGGTTGCGCCCAGCCCGGCCCCGTCCAGGATGCCGCGTATTCCGGCGTCAACTTCGGACGACGACTGGGAACAGTTTTAAGAAGTCCCTTGGCACGGCGGCGACAGAAAAGTGTTGCATAGCCAGGTCCCGGCCTGACCCAGTCCCCGCTCGCGCGACCAGATCACATGCACCTGGATGTTGCGCGGCCAGCCGTGCACCCGCAACTCCTTCAGGTCAGCCGCGCCGAAACGCTTGACGATCCAGCGCGGCAGCTCGGCCCAGCCGAATCCCAGTTCGGTCATTTCCAGCAAGATCAGATAACTCGATGCCGACCAGTGAAAACCCTGGCGCGGCGGCCTGGCTTCGTCGCGATAGGTGTTCAGGCGCAGCTCGCGCGCTTCGCGCAGCATGTCGCCGTTGACGTGCACAGCTTGCGCCAGCGGATGCGCGGTGCTGACATAGAGGCCGATTTCCGACTGGTCGGCAATCGTCTCGAAGCCAATGTCGGGCGGATAAGAGGTCTGCGCCGCCACCAGCGCCAGTTGCACGCGGCCAGACTGAACCAAGTCGACGGCATCTTCGTCCTCGGCGATCAGGCATTCCAGTCGAAGGTCGGGATAGCGTTGTTCGAGTTGCGCCAGGCTCTTTTCAAACACATCGGACTGGTAGGTGTCGGACAGCGCAAAACTGAGCTGTGCTTCGAGGCCGCCCGCCAGCCGTTGCGCGGCGCGGCTTAGCCGGTCGTTGGCGTCGAGCATTTGCCGCGCGTGGGCGAGCAGGGCATGGCCGTGTTCGGTCAGCGTCGGTTTGCGCGTGCTGCGGTCGAACAGCGTGAGGCCGAGATCGATTTCCAGGTTGGCGATGGCTTCGCTGACGGTCGACTGCTGCTTGCCGAGCTTGCGCGCAGCGGCCGAGAAAGAGCCGAGACTGGCCGCTTCGATGAACATCAGCAGAGCGTCGATAGAATGGAGCATGGATTTTGTTTAATCGGTTTTTCCGATGATTAATGATTTTATCCTATCAGGTTGAATGGGGATAATGGCCCGGTCTTTTGATGGAGGCCCCCATGACCATTGAGAAATCCCTGTACGAGCGTTTTTTGCATGCCGTCCTGTTCGAACTGGTGGCGCTGTTGCTGTGCGCGCCGGTCATGTCCTGGTTTCTGGGCGTGTCGTTCACGCATGCCGGTTTGCTGACGCTGATGATTTCGCTGGTGGCGATGGCGTGGAACGTGATCTTCAACAGCATCTTCGATCGCCTGGAGCGCCGTAGGAAAGACCCGGCCGCGCTGCGCAGTTTTGCCGTGCGCGTTGTGCATTCGATCCTGTTCGAGGCCGGCCTGATCCTGGCGGTGGTGCCGCTGGCGGCATGGTGGCTGGGCATCGGCCTGGTGGAAGCGTTTGTGCTCGACATCGGGCTGGTGCTGTTTTTTCTGCCTTACACGCTGGCGTTCAACTGGTGCTACGACAAGGTGCGCGCCGGCATGCTCAAGCGCGCCGCCTGTTAAGCGGCCGAGCAGGCGATGAGAAAAGCCGTCCTCGGGGGCATGCCGTTCGGATAAGCGTAAAAAGCCCCTTGCCGCATTGTCGGTGCATCGCAACCGTCGTCCTGACAGAAAGTCAGGACCCAGCGTCGTAACGGACGTCTTGAGGACACTGAGTCCCAGCGTGCGCCGGGACGAAGGAGAGGGAAACAGGCTTAACCGGATGGCATGACACCCGAGGGCGGCCTTTCATTGCCAACGAATGTCTTGGCCGGATCAGTATGTCGCACGGCCGCCGGACAGGTCGAAGACCGAGCCGGTGGTGAACGAGTTTTCTTCCGACACGAGCCAGGACACCATGGCGGCGATTTCTTCCACCTTGACGAAACGACCGCGCGGGATTTTCGACAGCATGTAATCGATGTGCGCCTGGGTGCATTGCTCCAGGATGCGGGTTTGCGCCGCCGCCGGCGTGATGGCGTTGACGGCGATATTCTTGGTGGCGGTTTCCTTGCCCAGGCTCTTGGTCAATGCGATCAGGCCGGCTTTGGCGGCGCTGTAGGCGGAAGCGGTCGGATTGCCTTCCTTGCCGGCGATCGAAGCGATGTTGACGATACGGCCGTAGTTCTGCGCGATCATGCGTTGCACGACGACCTGGTTGACGTAGAACGCGCCGTTGAGGTCGATGTCGATGACGCGGCGCCATTCTTCCGGCGAGTATTCGGCCACGAGCGCATTTTGCCCGGCGATGCCGGCACTGTGCACCAGCACGTCGATCGATTGCGTGACTTTTTCCGTGGCTTCGATGGCGCGTTGCACTGCGGCCTGGTCGCCGATATCGACGGCGACGGTTTCGACATGTCCAAACGATTCCAGTTTGCCGCGTGCTTCCTGCAGCAGCTTTTCATCCATGTCCCACAACACAACTTTAGCCTTGCCTTGCAGCAGGCGTTCGGCGATGGCAAAGCCGATGCCCTGGGCGCCGCCGGTAATGATCGCGCTGCGACCTTGAAAATCGTAGTGATTCATGCTGACTCCGTTTTTTGTACTCTGAGGTAATTTATTGAGTCTGCCTTCTGCGGGCAGTTGTATTTGTCCGCTCCGCTGCGAGGCTATCGGCCATGACGGCGTATGGCCTCGCAGCAGACGCAGGAACAGATTTTTAGGCGCTGATCGTTTTTTGTTGCTGCTCGCCCAGGCCCTCGATGCCCAGACGCATGGTCTGGCCGGCAACCAGGTATACCGGATTGGGTTTGACGCCCATGCCGACGCCTGGAGGCGTGCCGGTTGAGATCACGTCGCCCGGCTGCAGGCTCATGAATTTGCTCAGGTAAGAGATGATGAACGGCACATGGAAGATCATGGTGTTGGTGTTGCCGTTCTGGTAGCGCTTGCCGTCCACTTCCAGCCACAGTTGCAGGTTGTTGGGGTTGGCGACTTCATCGCGCGTCACCAGCCAGGGGCCAATCGGACCGAAGGTGTCGCAACCCTTGCCCTTGTCCCAGGTGCCGCCGCGTTCGGTCTGGAATTCGCGTTCGGAGACATCGTTGACGACGCAATAGCCGGCAATGTGCGACAACGCGTCCTTTTCTTCGATGTAGGCGCCGCCCTTGCCGATGACCACGCCCAGTTCGACTTCCCAGTCGGTCTTCTTGGAGCCGCGCGGGATTTTGACGTTGTCGTTGGGACCGACCACGGCCGACGTCCACTTGTTGAACACGACCGGTTCCGCCGGGATGGGCAGGTTGGATTCGGCGGCGTGATCGGCGTAGTTGAGGCCGATACAGATGAATTTGCCGATATTGCCGACGCAGGCGCCGATGCGCGGATTGCCGTCGACCACAGGCAGGCTTTGCAGGTCCAGCGCGCGGATCTTGGCCAGTGTGGCGTCGTCCAGATGGGCGCCGTTGACGTCCTTGATGTGGGCCGACAGATCGCGGATCTTGCCTGCCTGATCCAGGATGCCAGGCTTTTCTTGGCCGACGGGGCCGTAACGGAGTAATTTCATTGCTCTTCCTTTAGTGGTTGATCTGGTGAAAATAAAGGGCCGTCCGGGCAAACGCGCGGCGCCTGTGTTCTGTTTGGAAATCGAGATAATACCAATTAATTGGTAAGACCACCAAACAACTTTGCCGAGTTTCAGATGAAAATTAATAAAGCGTTGGTGTAACTGTCGGAATTCATTTATCTCTGAACTTGTTGATTTGCGCGTGGATCTGACCCACGTTTGCAATGAATGACGACCTTACCTAGTAATTCAAGATATCTATGAGACTTGGTGTTTCAAGCGAAATAGTGGGGCAACGAATAATGCAAAACAGGGGCAATCAGGGCTGCAAATGAACCCCCCCTCGCTCTGGACCGAAGCTGATTGAGAATCTAAGCTGCTCGCTGAGCGTATTGTGTAGGCGATTGATATTCTGGAGTCGAATGCATGCGTCGTCCGTTAATAGATATCTTCGATAAAATACGGCAGTCTGGCAGCGACATCGGCGCATTTCTCGTGGTCGGCCAAATAGACTTCCTCGGCCTTGAGGGAGACGAAACTCTCTGCCTGCGCATGATGGTGTTGATTAGCCGGGGGCGCTCGTCGATCCAACCTGTCTGAGTTCGGCCAGTGCGCAACAGACCAGAGCACTGGCAGCGCTTGTTTGATCCTATTGGTAGTGTCGGGGCGATCTCAGCAGATCTACAAAATGTCGCCAGTACCGGCGTTGTCCTCCATGCCCGACTGCCACAAACGCTTGACCAGCTCCGTAGTCTTGGCGATATGCTCGCCCAGCAAACGTGTGGCTTCCGGTACATCGCGCTTCAGGCTGGCATCCATGATCTCACGATGTTGCAGATCGACGTCGACTTCCAGATGGATGTGTGCGGGTGAATGGAATAAGCGGATCAGTCGATACCGCTCAGTGTGGGCACTGAGTTGAGCGTAGATTTTTTGAAGCCAGGGTGAATCGCAAGCCGACAACAGCGCCTGATGAAACGCACGGTGACGGCTTTCCCATAACTGAATCGCGTCCTGATCTTGCATATCTTCCGGCAGCGGCGTCTTCGACAATGCATGATGCGACGCTACCACGCGACCTTCCCAATCGGCGTCGCCGGCATTGATGGATGCCTCCAGCATCAGCTTCTCGATCTTTTGGCGCGTCGCGGCCAAATCCATCAACTCGTCGATGGAAATCGATGCTACGCGAAATCCCTTTTGTCCTTCGCCTTCGAGCAGACCTTCTGACGCCAGCAGGATCAACGCCTCGCGAATCGGACTGATGCCTTGTGCGTAACGCTTCTGAAGATCACGCAAGATCAGCTTCTGTCCCGGCTGGATAGTTCCGGCAAGCAAATCAGCGCGAATCAGCCTGTAGACGCGCTGAGACAAAGTCTTGTCGGTTTTCTCGTATGTCCCGGCGCGGTCGGCTGTGCTGTTTAGAGGGGCGATGTTGTCCATGATTAAACTGAAGTAATCGGTAATGCCCCATTTTATAACATTTTATAAATTTGCTCCAAAATGGAACAAAAACGAAATTAATAAATAATTTATAAATTAATGTTTACTTTCGAAATTATCCTGCATAAAATTAAACCACCTCAATGATCGTTATCGGCACACGACTGCAAACCTGCTTCCAGCGGGTGCCAGGTATGAGACTCGTGATTTGCTTGCGCAAGTATTTAACCGTGCATGCGAGCGTGGTCGCATGCACTGACGCAAGAAGCGTGCGATACGTTTTGGGGTGATACATGTTTCAAAGACCGCGCAAGGCGGTCTCGTCATGGGGATGCCTGGATAGCGGCGATAGGGAAGTGCTGCGCGCATTTACGCGCCACGTGCCCATCTCTGGTGTTTATCGGCGGTGTCAGAGATTGATGTGGCGGTTGGCAAGACCTGCGTTTTCTCCAGTTGAGGAACACGTCGGCGATGCTTTCGGCCAGTGGTTGATACGTCCAACGTATTCGCAAACCCAGAGGAAATAATGTCGTCTATTGAAACCAATACCGTGCGCAAGGTTTGCCTGCGCATCGTCCCGCTCCTGTTCGTACTGTGGCTGATCAACTTCCTTGATCGGGTCAATATCAGCTTTGCCGCACTGCAAATGAATGAAGCTTTGCATTTTACGCCGGCTGTTTTCGGCTTCGGCGCCGGAATTTTCTTTCTCGGCTACATCCTTTTCGAAATACCAAGCAACCTGATGTTGTACAAATTCGGCGCACGCCGCTGGCTCACGCGCATCATCGTGTCCTGGGGCATCGTCTCCATGGCGCAGGCCTGGATTGTCGGCGAGCATTCGCTGTACAGCCTGCGCTTTCTGCTGGGCGTGGCTGAAGCGGGCTACTTGCCGGGCATGCTGTATTACCTGACGCTGTGGGTGCCGGCCGAAAACCGAGCCAAGGTGATCGCGCAAATCATGTCCGCCAATACTGTCGCCGTCATCATCGGCGCCCCCTTGTCGGGCCTGATCATGCAAATGGATAGCGCACTGGGCGTCGCCGGCTGGCAATGGGTATTCGTCATCGAAGGCGGCATGGCGGTGGTGCTCGGCATCTTCACCTTCTTCTACCTGACCGATAAACCGGCGCAAGCTTCCTGGTTGTCAAACGAAGAGCGCACCTGGCTCGTCGCCAAACTGAGCAGCGACAGCGCTGTCGCGGGACATGCCGGCATCTCGGACGTGCGCGTTGCCTTCAAGGCGCCGATCGTGTGGATGTTGGGCGTGCTGTATTTCTTCGTCGGACTCGGTTTCTTCGGCCTGACGATCTGGCTGCCGCAGATCGTGAAGCAGATTTCGGGCTTCTCCATTCTTGCGGTCAGCATGATCAGTGCGATTCCCTTCGTCGTCGGCGCCGTCGCCATGATCGCCAACGGCAAACATTCGGACCGCACCGGCGAACGCCGCTGGCATTTGAGTCTGTCTTTGCTGCTGGGCGCCGCCGGCCTGACGGCTAGCGCGATGTCCTCTTCGCCACTGGTCTCCTTCATCGCGGTGTGCTTCTCGATGGCAGGGATCTCTGGCGCGCTGGGTGTGTTCTGGTCGGTGCCGTCGACTTTCCTGACCGGCCAGGCGGCGGCCGGCGGTCTGGCGTTGATCAATACGATCAGTGGGCTGTCGGGTTTCCTCGGTCCCTATGTGATCGGCTTCATTCGCGGTTTGTCGCCCAACTTTTCCTACTCGTTGTACGGCATGGCGGCCAGCCTGCTGATCGCCACCGTGCTGGCGGCAACTCTGCCCTTCAACGGTGCGCGGCAGCGTCATCCGGGGTTGCAGCCGATGAACGCCAAACCTTAATTTCCTCTTAAACACCAGTCGGAAAAACCGGGGCGCCCGTCGACCCGTTCTCCCGACTCGTCCCGGCATTCACGAACAAGACTGAAACCAACGCATCCATTGAGAGAAATCATGAAAAAAATATCACTCGCCCTGACCTTGTTGTCTTGCGCCGTCGTCCCGGCCGTTCCCGTTTTTGCACAATCCTCGGTCACGCTGTACGGCCTGATCTCGACCGGGATGTTCTATACCGACAACCAGAAAGGCTTGAGCAACTACGGCCTGCTGAACGGACCGCAACAACCGCCGCGTATCGGCCTGATCGGCCAGGAAGACCTTGGTGGTGGCCGCAAGGCGTTCTTCACGCTGGAAAACGGATTTAGCATCACCACCGGCGCACTCGGCCAAGGCGGGCGTCTGTTCGGTCGCCAGGCCTTCATCGGTCTGTCCGATGAACAAATGGGCTCGCTCAGCTTCGGTCGCCAGATCGACAGCATGGCGCAATCGCTGGCACCGTTCGAATCGGCGGTGCAGTTTGCCACCTATGCGCCGCCGATCGGCGACGCCGACAATGTCTTCGCTACCTTTCGCGTGAGTAATTCGGTGCAATACAAGACGCGCAACTTCGATGGCCTGCAAATCATGACCGACTATGGATTTTCAGAGGCTGCGGGCAGTGTCAACAACAACAGCAGCTTCAGTATCGGCAGCAGCTACGCCAACGGCCCCTTCCGCTTCGGTGCGGCGTATCACGTTCTGCATTCGCCGGCATCGGCCAGCAACACCAACGGCGCGCTGGGCAATTTCGACTACGGCTTCACCTCGCCGTTTGTCACCAGCGGCGGTGGTGCGGCAGTGGACAAACAACAGATGTACGGCGCCGGCGGTTATTACAAATTCGGCGACAACCAGCTTTCGTTGTTGCTGACCAATGTCAAGTTCGACTATCTGGACAACAGCAACCTCAAACTGACCAACTATCAGTTCACGGGCACACGTTTCCTGACGCCCCAGCTCATGGCCGGCGCGTCTTATATTTTCACCGATGGCAAGGCCAGCCTGGCGCAGACCAAGCCCAAGTGGCATCAAATCAATCTTGGCCTGGACTACTTCCTGACCAAGCGCACGGACCTGTTTCTGGTCGGCATTTACCAACGTGCGGCAGGGGATGCGCAATTTGCGCAGATCTATTACATGTCGCCTTCCAGCCGCCGGGAACAAACCTCGATTTCGTTCGGCATGCGCCACAAGTTCTGAACGAATTTAAAGAACGCTTCAGATGGTGAGTCAAGTAAGACGTCAGGGAGACTAACTTTGCGCTGAGCCTCTGAAGCCGTGAATCAACCTTCTCCCGGAAAGAATCATCTTGCTTAATTCGAATAGCGGTAACGTGCCCCCCAATTTACCGCCCCAGTTACCGCTGCCATCTGAAGCGGCCCGACAATACGAACAAACCGTATTAAGTCTGGCCCATACCCACGGCAAAGAGCTTATTTGCCGCCGCGACGTTCACTACGGCCAGGACGTGGCGCAACGCTACGACGTCTACTTCAAAGGAGGCGTCAGCGGACGTCCGATTCTGGTGTTCTGGCACGGCGGCGGCTGGACCAATGGCTACAAGGAATACGTCTCCTTCATGGCCGAACACGTAGTAGGCCTGGGAATGGTCCTGGTCGCACCGACCTATCGGCTGGCGCCTGCACATCGCATGCCCGCCGCTTACAACGATTGTCTGTTGCTGCTGCAAGCCTTGAGCCTGCAGGCGCCGCAATATGGCGGCAGCGCCGACCGTTTGTATCTGTCTGGCCACTCAGCCGGCGCGCATCTCGCTACGTTGACAGCGTTGCGCATGCGCGAACTGGTCGCCGCAGGTATTCGAAGCAGCGCCATCCGTGCTTGCCTGCCCATCAGTGGCATCATGGATATGCACCATCCCGCACCGGCACCGGAATCACTGGAAGAGCGCGTCTACAGCATGGTGCTGTCGGCGGCAGAACACGATGGCGTAATGAGTCCTTTGTGCTGGACCAACGGCAACACGATACCCATGCTTCTCAGTTGCGGCGACAGCGACAGTCCCCGTGTACTCAGTTCCAATCGACGTCTGGCGTCGCTGCTGGCGTTTCAAGATTGCCGCCAAAGCTTCCACGTCGAAACCGGTCTCGATCATTTTCAAACGCATCTGGCGCTGCGAGATCCCGATCATCCCTGGTACCGACGCCTCGCCGCCATCGTCAAGGACACCGTTCAATGAAAGAGCACATCGACACCGGCCTGCCCGATCTGGGGCAGCCCTTTTCATGGGCCATCCGCGCTGGACGGACTCTCTACACTACGCATGGCCCGGTACGCCAAGACGGCACTGTCGAGACCGGGCCGATCGCAGACCAGGCCCATCTGACTTTTTCCAACCTTGAGCTGGCGCTGAAAGCGGCCGGCATGGGCATGCATGATGTTGCACAGGTATTGATTTACCTGACCAATGTCGTCGACATGCGTATCGTGGATGAGGTCTATCGCCTTTACTTTGATGCACCGTACCCAAATCGCTCTACCGTCGGCGTGAGTGCTTTAGTGGTGCCGGGGATGGCGATAGAAATCGTCGCTTACGCTCAAACTGATAACAAATAGCGTCAATTTTATCGATATCGGGAAGGGACTCTCGGCCCACCATTTTTTGCAAATGGATGTTCTTACGTAACCTCGGCCGATTACAACTTTTTGTCGAAGCTTGCGAGTCGCTTTCACGCAGGAGATCGGAAAAATAAAATGGAAGCATTGACAGCGCCAACAACAACGATGAGAGGAAAATAAGTACTGCCACAGCACATCAGGATGGTGGATGGGCATATAGCGGGCGGACGATGGTGGCCAGGTTTCCCTTCCTGCAGTCTCCGGGAATGAGTTCCACATGTACGCCGGCTTGAGCAAATCCATCTTTCGGCGCCTCGGCAACTGTAAAAGTGCGAAATTGACTGCCGCTGGCGCGATACGAAACCTTCACAAGTCTGATTTTTTCCAGTTCGCTTGATGGCATTTTCCGGAGGCACTGCGGGCGATCGGAAAGGTCTTTTTCTATCTGATAGTCGCCATGGACGTATGCATCAATAGTGCCTGCGCCAACCGTTGCCACAGGATGGGTCGCACATCCGGCAATCATGGCGCCGATGCCTATCGCCGCGGCGTTTTTTCCCCATGGAATGGGTTCCTTGTTTTTCATGACGCGATGTCCTTTCTCATAAGAGGGGCGCTTCAGGCGGAAAAGTCAGTTTGAATACGGTTGCTCCGTCAATCGCACTTTCAGCGGTCGCTGTGCCGCCGTGCAAGGTCATAATGGATTGCACGATGGCCAGTCCCAGTCCGGTGGAGAAGGCCGAATTACTTCGCGCCGTATCCGCCCTGTAAAACCGGTCAAAGATCCGTTCGAGATGGTCCGCCTCGATACCGCGTCCCGGATTGGATACGCTGACTATCGCGGATCCGTGGTCTTTCCTGGCTTCAAGCTTGACGACGTGGCCGATCGGCGTATAGCGGATGGCATTGGCGACAAGATTGCTCACGGCACGTCTGAGCAAGATTGCGTCTGCAAAAAGCGTGCCTTTCCCTGATGCCTGAATCGTGATGCCTGCATCTTCGGCAATCCCCTCAAAATACTCCGCGATACGACGCAGTTCCGTTTCGATGTCGAGCGACTCTTTGTTGACGACCACATGCGCATGCTCCGCTCTTGCCAGGAAAAGCATGCTTTCCGTCATCCTGGTCAAGCGTTCGTATTCTTCGATGTTCGAAATGAGCAGCGCCTGATATTCCTCCGGCGTCCGAACCTGGGAAATCGCCACCTGTGTTTGCACCATGAGATTGTTCAGCGGTGTTCGCAAATCATGAGCCAGGTCGGCAGAAAATTGGGTCAATCTCTCGAAACTCGCGTGAAGCCGATCCAGCATGGCGTTAAACGATTGCACTATCTCGTGCAGTTCCTGCGGGGCTGCAGTCATATCCAGCCGCGTATCGAGACGATGCGCAGTAATGGTCTGCGCCTGACGCGCAACCATGCGTAATGGACGCAGACCGCGCAATACCAGGAAATAGCTGAGTACCGTCGCCAACAGCGTGCCGCCCAGCGCAGCCGTCCATACTTCCGCATGGTAGCCATCCAATAGTTGCATCCTGTCCGACGCAGTACGAGCGACCATGATCTCCACGCGCTCATTTGTCTTGCCGACGATGGCCGCGGTCGCGACGGCGCGCGCAGATCCGCCGTTTCGCAACTTCAGCGCCGACACCGCAGAACGATTGAGATCATTTTCATTGGTGGCCGGAACCGAAAAGGATAGAACTTCCGTTTCGGGATGACTATTCACGACCAAATCATCATTGCCGACTTTCATCAAGACGACCAGTTGATCGTGGCCGGCAGCCGCATCCATGAAGATATGCGGATCACGACGAATCGCGTCAACGGATCCTGCCTCTTGGACCAGATGGCTCATGGCGCGTATTTTTCCGAGCAACTCATCATCGTCACGCGTTTCAAGTTGCCGGGAAAGGGAATGGTAAAGATAGGTGCCGACCCCGGCGAAGGTTACGATCGCTACCAGCCCAAACAGGAAGACCAGACGCGCAGTCAACGATGCAGGATGAAAACGATTCACGAACGCACCTCCAATACATAGCCCATGCCGCGTACGGTATGAATGAGTTTTTGCATATGCGGATCATCCAGCTTGGCGCGCAAGCGTCGTACAGCGACATCGACGACATTGGTGTCGCTGTCGAAATTCATATCCCAGACCTGAGAGGCGATCAGAGACCGCGAGAGCACTTCCCCCGGCCGCTTTGCCAGTAGATGGAGCAGCGCAAATTCCTTGGCGGTCAGATCGACGCGGTGCTCCCCACGCGTGACACGGCGTTTGATGACGTCAATTTGCACGTCGGCGAATACGATAATCTCCGATTCGCGCGTGGGGCCGCGTCGCAGTAGGGTTCTCACCCGTGCAAGCAGCTCGGTAAACGCAAATGGCTTGACGAGATAATCGTCGGCTCCCAATTCGAGTCCTTTCACACGGTCTTCAACTTCATCTCGTGCCGTCAAAAAAAGTACAGGCGTGTCGTGTGTCTGGCGTAATGCTTGGAGAACATCCCAACCGCTCATGGCGGGGAGCATGACATCAAGAACGATCAGATTGTAGTCGCTGGTCTGGGCATGATGCAGACCATCCGGGCCGGTTTGTACCCAATCCACGGTAAAACCTGACTCAGTCAGGCCTTTGCGCAGATAGTCGCCTGATTTCGGTTCATCTTCTACCAGCAAGATGCGCATGCGGCGGTCCCTTTACGGCAATGGTTGTGCCCGCATTTTCTCCGATATCAAGGCATCTCTGCATTACAAATTTGTAATGTGCAGGCAATCTTTGTGTGCGCGGCCGGCTTCTAAAATTCTCTCCAACGATGCGCCGGACGGCACAGGCTGGCAGGCGATCGGTTTTAAAGGTCTCATTCTTGAGGCGTTTGATCTTACTTTATCTAATTGGAGAGTTAATATGAAATCGACCCAAATCATTGTTATCGCCCTGTTGTCGCTGTCGTCTGCCGCCGTCTTTGCGGAAACCGCGCCGACACAGGCTGCACGCGATGCTGCCAATATGTCGGCGCGCAATAATTATCCCGTCGTGACATACCAAGGCAGCAAAACGCGCGCAGAAGTGATTGCCGAATTGGCGCAGGCGCAAAAGGATGGTTTGATCGTCAATAACAATAGTTACTCCGTCCTGATCATGGCGCCCTCAGCGAAAACGCGTGCCGAAGTAAAGAATGAAGTTCGCCGGGAATCGATCCAGGAAGCGGAGCAGTCTCCGGGCAAGTCTCTTTACTCCGGCGCATAAGCTCAGCATCGGCGACGCTCTTCGTTGTATGAGAACTCATTTCATAAATAGGCGTGAGTTCTAGTATCACGATAAAAAATACCCGAACCTGTGAACTATCGACTTCGACGATGAAGTTATAATCTGCCGCTATGAGACGCTTCTTCCTCGTCATTTTGCTATTGCTGTTGCCGTTGCAGCTTTCCTGGGCTGCAATGGCATCGTATTGTCAAAATGAGGCGATTCAGACGCGCGCGCACTTCGGCCACCATGAGCATACGACCACGCCGAAGTCCGTTTCGACGAAGGAAAAGGTCTCAAAGGGCGCGGCTGACAACGACGTGGAATGCGGCTTCTGCCATCTTTCCTGCGCCAAATCCGTTTGCACTTATCCGCAATTAAAAGCCTCGGTTGATTTCAATCCAGCGGTGTATCCGTTCATCCATTCCAGCTTCTCCTCCCATATCGCCGAGGGCCCTGAAAAGCCCAACTGGCATCTCGCCGCCTAACTCGGCGAGCTCGACTTTCACCTTTTCCGTCGGACACTCGCCGAATTCTTCCCTTTATCTTTGGAGAATTTGATGTCCTGGTTTTACCTTCCCATCGGGTTGGCGATCCTGCTCGCCCATCCTGCGTACGCGCAATCCATTGCCGCCGGCAATGACCGACATGCAAGTGCATTCGCACCCAATGCCGGGGCGAATCCATCTGGCGATAGCCCCACTTTGCAGGCCGCTATCGACCTCGCGCTCGAACGAAACAAAGAACTGTCTGCCGCGAGGTTGGAAATTGAAGCCGTTGAAGCCACCATCATCCAGGCCGGCGCGCGTCCTAATCCCGAAATATCGGCTCTCATGGAGGACACGAGAAAATCCACGCGCACGACTACCTATCAGCTTAATCAGCCTATTGAGCTGGGCGGCAAGCGTAGTGCGCGCATCGAGGCGGCGCAGCGTGCGCACGACATAGCGGTTCTCGAGTTTTCAGTCAAGCGGGCAGAGATCAGATCCGGTGTGACAGCGGCGTACTTTGAGACGCTGATCGCGCAAGAAAGATTGCGATTGGCGGAGGATCTGCTGAAGCTGACGGAACGCTCGACCGCTATGACCGCCCGTCGCGTGAGCGCCGGCAAAATTTCGCCGGTGGAAGAGACCAAGGCGAGAGTGGCCGACGCCAGCGCGCGTCTTGCCCTGGGGCAGGCCTCAAGCGATCTGACCTTGGCGCGCAAGCGGTTGACGGCGTATTGGGGCGACTTCGGGAGCACATTGACGCCGGCCGTTGGTAATGTGGAAACCATGCCGGCGTTGCCCGCCATTACCGGACTGATTGACCGCGTCAATGACGGCCCGGCGATCAAGCTGGCGCGACTGGAGGTCGAACGCCGGCGCGCGCTTGCCAAAATCGAAAGCGCCAAACGTATCCCGGACCTGACGGTCAGCCTGGGTAGCAAGCGGGATGAGGAGGCGCGTCGGAATATGTGGGTAGTCGGGGTTTCGATACCTATTCCCGTCTTCGACAGCAACAAGGGCAATGAGCTGGAAGCGATCAAACGCGTGGACAAAGCGCGCGATGAACAGGCCGCAACCGAGATACGCATTCAAGGCGAAGCCGCGCAAAGCTACGAGCGCATGCGCAATGCCGTGCAGGAAGTCGACGCTTTGCGGCGAGACATCATCCCGGGCGCAGAAAGCGCCTATGGCGCCGCCGCCAAGGGTTTCGAGCTGGGGAAATTCAGTTTCCTTGAGGTCCTGGATGCCCAGCGTACCTACTTCCAGGCCAAATCCCAATACTGGCAGGCACTGTCCAACGTTCATCAGGCATCCGCCGAGCTGGATCGTCTGGCGGGTCCGAACAGCACAGAAAAAGAGTGAGAGAAATCATGGATAAGAAACAGAAAATAGCGATTGCCGCCATTGTCATCGTCACCGCATTGTTGTCAGGTCTGGTATTGACGACGGGCGGGAAGGACTCGGCCGGTGAGGGAGCCGGCGAACCGGCGCAGGGACACCAGGAAGAAAAAGCCCATAAAGATGGCGAACATCACGGCGCCGCCGAAGCATCGGACCATAAAGATAAGGACGAGCACGGCGATGACGAACACCATAAGACGACCTCCGCCAAAGGTCCGCATGGCGGTGCGTTGTTGGCCGAAGGCGCGAATGCTATCGAGGTGGTGCTTGCCGAAGACAGTGACGGCGCCAGGTTGGTCGTCTATCCCCTGGAAAATGGAAAACCCGTGCTTCCTCAATCTGTTCAGTTGACGGCCGTATTGGCCAGGCCGCTGCAAGAGAAAGAGAAGATTCCTCTTGAGGTGACCAAAGATGCTTTCCGTAGTGCCGCAAGCATAGAAGAGCCGCATCTGTTCGACATCAATTTTGAAGTGGTTGCCAATGGAAGGAAGCTGGCATTCACGTTCTCGAAGGAAGAAGGCAAGGTCGAGCTGACGGCCGATCAGATCGCGGCAGCCGGCATCAAGATTAAAACCGCCGCAGGAGTACGATTGAACAGCGGCTTGCAATTGCCGGGAGAGATCCGCTTCAATGAAGATCGCACTGCCCACGTCGTGCCGCAGGTCGCAGGCGTGGTCGATTCCGTGAGCGCGAATCTGGGACAAATGGTCAAGAAAGGCCAGGTCCTGGCAGTCATCAGCAGCAGCGCCATTTCCGAACTGCGCAGCGAGCAACTGAATGCCCAGCAACGTCTTGCTCTGGCGCGGTCGACTTATGTGCGCGAGAAGACGCTCTGGGAAGAAAAGATCTCTGCGGAACAAGACTACCTGCAAGCACAACAAGCCTTGCACGAAGCAGAGATCGCCGCACGCAATACTCAGCAAAAACTGCGCGCTGTCGGAGCAGGCGTCTCCACAGGCGGCTTGAACCGATATGAGGTCCGGGCGCCGTTCGATGGCGTCGTGGTCGAGAAGCATCTGAGTCTTGGCGAGTCCGTCAAGGAAGACGCCAATATCTTCATGGTCTCCGACCTGTCGACTGTCTGGGCCGAAATCATTGTCACCCCCAAGGACATGAACACCGTCAAGGTCGGCGAGAAAGCCATCGTCAAGGCCACCGCCTTTGAATCGTCGGCAACCGGCAAGATCAGTTATGTCGGCTCCCTGTTGGGCGAGCAGACGCGTAGCGCGAAGGCGCATGTGGTATTGCAAAACCCGTCAAATGCATGGCGTCCCGGTCTTTTTGTAAACGTGGAAGTCATCTCCGACCAGACGGAAGTGCCTGTCGCCATTTCTGCAGAAGCCGTCCAGAGCATCGATGGAAAGAACATCGTGTTCGTGCGGATTCCTGGCGGCTTCATGGCGCAAGAGGTCGCCTTGGGGCGTACCGACGGCAAGCAGGTTGAGATCAAGGAGGGCATGAAGGCGGGCATGCCTTATGCCGCCGACGGCAGTTTTGCGATCAAGGCGGAACTGGGCAAAGGCAGCGCGGAACACGCACATTAAATTGGCACTCACCGAGAGAGATCACAATCATGTTTGAACGCATCATTCGATTCGCCATCGAGCACCGATGGCTGGTCCTGCTTGCGGTTTTTGGGATGGCCGCCTACGGCGTCTATAGTTACCAGAAACTGCCGATCGACGCGGTACCCGACATCACCAATGTCCAGGTGCAGATCAACACCGCTGCCCCCGGTTATTCTCCGCTGGAGACCGAGCAGCGCATCAGCTATCCGATCGAGACGGTCATGTCCGGCTTGCCGAATCTGGAGCAGACGCGCTCCTTGTCCCGCTACGGTCTGTCGCAGATCACGGTGATCTTCAAAGACGGCACCGATATCTATTTCGCGCGCCAACTGGTCAATGAACGCATTCAGGAGGCGCGCAGCAAGTTGCCTCCGGGAATCGATCCGGGAATGGGGCCGATTTCGACCGGCCTTGGTGAAATTTATCTTTGGACGGTCGAAGCCCGGGACGGCGCCAGAAAACCGGACGGTTCCGAATATACGCCCGCAGATTTGCGCGAGATCCAGGACTGGATCATCAAGCCGCAACTGCGCAACGTGCCGGGGGTGACCGAGATCAATTCCATCGGAGGTTATGCCAAGGAATACCATGTTGCGCCTTCTCCCGAAAAACTCGCCTCGTATGGCCTGACATTGCAATCCGTCGCCGCCGCGCTGGAGAAAAACAATGGCAACGTCGGCGCCGGCTATATTGAACGCCGCGGCGAGCAGTATCTGATTCGTGCGCCCGGCCAGGTCGGTTCGGTCGAGGACATCGGCAACATCATTCTGGGCAGCGTTCAGGGGGTGCCGATTCGCATCACCGACGTCGCCCAGGTCGGCATCGGCCGGGAACTGCGCACCGGCGCAGCAACCGAAAATGGCCGGGAAGTGGTCCTTGGCACCGTCTTCATGTTGATCGGTGAGAACAGCCGCACCGTTTCACAGGCCGTCGACAAGAAAATGGCGGAGATCAATCGTTCGCTGCCGGAGGGAATCAACGCCGTCACCGTCTACGATCGAACTGTCCTGGTCGACAAGGCCATTGATACCGTCAAGAAAAATCTTATCGAGGGCGCGATTCTGGTCATTGCCGTGTTGTTCGTCTTCTTGGGGAATATTCGTGCAGCCTTGATTACGGCGACCGTGATTCCGCTTGCCATGCTCTTCACTTTCACGGGGATGGTCGCCAACCATGTCAGCGCGAATTTGCTGAGTCTCGGCGCGCTGGACTTCGGCATCATCATTGACGGCGCCGTGGTGATTGTGGAGAACTGCGTACGGCGACTCGCTCACGCGCAGGAACATCATGGCCGTCCCTTGACACGCACCGAACGCTTCCATGAGGTATTTGCCGCGTCCAGGGAGGCCCGTCGGCCGCTGCTTTTCGGGCAACTCATCATCATGATCGTCTACTTGCCGATGTTCGCGTTGACTGGCGTCGAAGGCAAGATGTTCCAGCCGATGGCATTCACGGTTGTCGCGGCGCTTCTCGGGGCAATGATCCTGTCGGTCACCTTCATTCCCGCAGCGATTGCCTTGTTTATCGGCGAAAAAGTGGCGGAGAAGGAAAACGGTTTGATGCGCGCGGCAAAACGCGCTTATGAGCCGCTTCTGCGCAAGGCGATGGTGAATAAGCCCGTTGTCCTGACTTTCGCCGGTGCCTTGATCGTACTGTGCGCCGTGATCGGCTCGCGCATGGGGAGTGAGTTTGTGCCAAGCCTTAACGAAGGCGATCTGGCCGTGCAAGCGCTGCGTATACCGGGCACCAGCCTGACGCAATCGATTGCCATGCAACAGCAGATCGAGCGCACGCTAAAACAGAAATTCCCGGAAATAGAACGGGTATTTGCGCGGACCGGCACTGCTGAAGTGGCATCGGATCCGATGCCGCCGAATATTTCGGATGGCTACATCATGCTCAAGCCTCTGGATCAATGGCCGGAACCGAAGAAGACGCAGGCCGAACTGATGGAGGCGATTCAGGAGACTGTTGCGAAAATCCCGGGCAACAGCTATGAATTTTCGCAACCCATCCAGTTGCGTTTCAACGAGTTGATTTCCGGCGTGCGTAGCGACGTTGCGGTCAAGATCTTTGGCGACGACATGACGGTATTGAATGACAATGCCGCCAAGATCTCGTCGGTATTGGAAAAAATCCCCGGCGCCACCGAAGTCAAAATAGAGCAAACCACCGGTTTGCCGATGTTGACTGTCAATATCAATCGGGAAAAGGCTGCACGCTATGGGCTCAATATCGCAGATGTGCAGGATACGCTGGCCACGGCAATCGGCGGCAAGGAAGCCGGCGCCTTGTTCCAGGGAGATCGCCGTTTCGACATCATCGTCAGATTGCCTGAGCAGACACGTAACGACATCGAGGCGATGAAACGGTTGCCGATCGCATTGCCGCTGGCGGCAAACGCGACCAAGACCAGCTACATCCCCCTGTCGGAAATCGCCGAGATGGACATCGCGCCGGGCCCCAATCAGGTCAGTCGGGAAAATGGCAAGCGCCGTATTGTCGTCAGCGCGAACGTCCGCGGACGCGACCTGGGATCATTCGTTGCCGATGCCGAGCAACAGATTCAGCAGCAAGTCAGAATTCCGGCCGGCTATTGGACGACATGGGGCGGTCAGTTCGAGAATCTGCAATCAGCCGCCAGGCGTTTGCAAATCGTGGTGCCGGTTGCGCTGCTATTGGTGTTTGTGCTGTTGTTTGCCATGTTCAACAATGTCAAGGACGGTCTTCTGGTCTTCACCGGCATACCGTTTGCGTTAACCGGCGGCATTCTTGCATTGTCCTTGCGCGGCATTCCGATGTCTATTTCGGCTGCGGTCGGTTTCATTGCCTTGTCCGGCGTTGCAGTGCTTAACGGGTTGGTCATGATTGCATTCATCCGCGGACTGCGCGAGGAAGGCCGGACCCTGGGCGAGGCCATTCACGAAGGCGCGATGACGCGATTGCGTCCCGTGTTGATGACGGCATTGGTGGCGTCCTTGGGCTTTGTGCCGATGGCTTTGGCCACTGGCACCGGAGCGGAAGTGCAACGTCCCTTGGCAACGGTGGTCATCGGCGGCATCCTGTCGTCGACCATTCTGACCCTTCTGGTCTTGCCGCTGCTGTACAAGATGGCCCATGCGAACGACGAGGATGAGCAGAGCGATTCCCGCCCCGCGAAGCAGCCATTCTGGAAATTCTGGAGCAGACCGCGGTTTTTGTAATGAACAGGCCCTAGAATCCTGCCTCGCGCCAGAACACGGCCACTGCGGTTTTCAGGAACCGCAGTCCCGGCGCTTCCCAGCGGGCGGCGAAGGTGACGCGTCCGCGCCAGCTATGTTGCGTGATCGGGCCATCGGAACGGACGCTCAAGACCACGCGGTAGATAGCGCGCTCCGGATAGAGAATTCCTTTTTTCTCTCTGACGGCAACGTGCCCGCCGAACATGCTGGCCAGCGGACCTTCGCTGAGCGTCGGACTGGCGTTCTTGTCAATGTTGAGCAGTTCCAGATGGAGATTGGGGCCGGCCAGTCCGTCGGCGATGAAAACGGCGCGGTCGCCCGGCGCGAGGCGGTGAATGTCGTCTTCGTCGACATACGTCACGACCTGCCAGGGACCATCGCCGATCAGGCGGCCCAGCGACTCGCCCTGGCTGAGCCACTGGCCGGGGCGCAGGTCGGGATCAAGGTCTTCCAGCTTGCCCGCGTAGGGCGCGACCGGTTGGTAGCGTTTCATGTCGGCGTCGACGGTCGCTTGTTCGGCCTCGGTCGACGCCAGTTGCTCATTGAGCAATTGCCAGTTTTTGCGTGCCTCGACGTCGAAGCTGGCGGAGTTCGACTGCCACGACAGTTGTTCTTGCCGCGCCTCGTTTTGCTGGTTGCGTCGGATCAGGTCGGGTGATTTCATGACCAGCAGCGGCGCCTCTGCCGCAACTGTGCTGCCGTTCGTCGCCGGCAGTGCGCCGATCTGCGCGTGAGAGGGGGCGTAGAGTTCCAGTTGCCGGACGGGCTGGAGCATGCCGGATGTCGTGATGCGCGTGGGCCAGGGCAGCGCAAAGATCAGCATCAGCACGATCGCCGCAATGGCGCTGCGCCGATAGCGTCGTCGCTGGCGGATCTGTGGCCAGCGCTGGCGCCATGCCAGCAATTCCTGCCGCAGCGGCATCAGCACGAACCAGCCGATCTCGATCATGAACAGGAAAATCCCCGCCGCCTTGATGAAAAAATGGTAGACCAGCGCGGCGACGCCAAGAAATACCGTCAGCCGGTAGATCCACACGGCCCACGCGAACAGCACCATCCCTTTATGCAAACGCTGCGGCAGATGTTCCGGCACCGGTTCATTGACGGCGAACAGACGCTCGCGCAGATCCCAGCGCGCCAGCGCAAAGGAGCGGCTGTGCAGATTGGGGATTTGCAGGTAATCGGAGAGCAGGAAGTAGCCGTCGAAGCGCATGAAAGGGCTGGCATTGATGAGCAGCGTGGAAATCCAGGTGGTGGTCGACAGCAGAAAAGCAATCGCACGCGGCAAGCCGTCCGGCAGCACCACCCATGCCAGGGTGGCCCAGGCTGCGATGATGAGTTCGGTGGCGATGCCGGCGCCGGCTATTTCGAGGCGCTGGCGGCGTTCGCTGAGCTTCCAGACTTCGTTGGTGTCGGTATAGGCCACCGGCCATAGCACCAGCAGCGCCACGCCCATGCTGGGCACCCGGCAGCCGTGGCGTTTGGCGGTGAAGCCGTGGCCCAGCTCGTGCAGCGTCTTGATGGCAATCAACGTGGCCCCGTAGGCGGCCAACCCTTGCCAGGTGAAATGATCGACCAGCGTGCCGGCAAACTGTTCCCATTGCCGGTACACGCCCAACAAGCCCAGCAGTGCGGCGGCCAGCGTCAGGCGAAAGAATAGCTTGCTATAGAAAAAGTTCAGGCGCGGACTCCAGCGCGACAGCCAGCGATCGGGCCGCACCAGCGGCAAGCGCAGGAACAGGTAATTATGCAACAGCCATTCTCCCCAGCTTTTGCGCTGCTTGCCGCGCATGTCCGCCAGCAGCGGCGCAGCGCCGACGGCGGGGCGCAACAACTGGTTTTGCTGGAGGAACAGGGCCAGGTCCTGGACATCTTCAGGGCCGATCTGCAGCGCCGTTTGCGCATTGACTTCGTCGACGATGGCGGCCGGTTGGCCGAGCGCCCAGCGACTGAGTATTTCAAAGCCGCTCCAGTCGATCTGGAAGAACAGATTGCGTACCGGGTCATGCAGGGTCCAGCTCGGTTGGCCTCCGACCAGCGGCGGCCCGGGCATCAACGACAATTCTTCGCGCAAAGGAGGCAGGTCGGGAGTCATGCGCCGCGGTTCAATAGGCGATGACTTGGCGGATCAGCGCCAGCGGGCGTCTCAGCACCCAATACACCAGCGGCACCCAGGAGCCCTGTACCTTGACCGTGCCTTTGAGGCCGACGCGTTGCGTGCTTGCGCCATCCAGCCGGGCGCGCAGACGATAGGCATAATTGCCGTCCGGCCGGGGCAGGGCGTCGTGGCCAAGATAGCGCACCTGGCCGCCGAGCGCATCGAACGGCGTTGCCGCCAGATACAGGCTGACCGTGGCGGCGTCCGGCAGCGGGATGGCGTCGCCGACGGGGATCCACGCTTCGATTTCCATATCCTGAGGTGCGGCGATCTTCATGATCCGTTCGCCGGTCTGCACCGGCCGGCCGATCCATTCGGAGGGATCGTCGAACAGCACCATGCCGTCCTGCGGCGCGATGACATGGGCGCGCTGAAACTGGCTTTCCAGATAGTCGGCATCGGCCTGCTTTTCGCCTATCTTGCCCAGCGACATGGCCAGTTGTCCCTTCGATTTGTTGTCCGACACCGCCATTTGCGCTTGTTGCCGGTATTCCGTTTGGGCCGTAGACAGTGCGTAGCGGGCGACGTCCAGGCGACTGGTGAGCGGCGCTTCGTCGAAGCTGAACAACGGTTGCCCGGCCTTGACCACGGCATTGGGTTGCACATAGAACTGTGCAATGACGCCGTCGAGCGGCGCGCGGATGACTGCCGGCTGCGCCGGCACCAACTCGCCCGGCGCCAGCACCGTGAGCCGGACGGGGCACAGCAGCAACGCAATGACCGCCACCGCGATCTGCAACGGGCGCCGCCGCCACCAGGGACGGGGGCTTGCGCCGTGCCACCATGCAGCGGCTTTTTCGCGCCATAGCGCAAGCGACCAGGGGCGCGGGCGAAACTGCGCCAGCCAGGCGTGGCGCCAGATGTGCAGCCACTCTTCCAGCAATGGATAAAATGCGGTATCGGTCAGTCCGGCATCGCCGGCCAGCAGCAGGCCGCCGGCGACACTGCCCGGATGCCTGGCGCTGGTGGGCAAGCTGATCCACAGCACCTGGCGCGGCAACCATTCATCCCATTGCGCCGCCAGCTCGGCAGGCAAGGCGTCATATTCCACGATGCTGGCCTTGGGCGCGTCGTCGGCCGGCGGCAACGCCTGGCAAAGCCGGTTGAGCCATTGCACATAAGGCGCATTCGCTTCCACCTGAACAACGCCGGAGAGGCAGCGTATGCCGCCTTCGGCAAACCACAGGGCGCTTTGCCGGTACGGCAGCAGGCGGTGCGTGTCGTTCACCAGCAGAAATGCCAACTCGTCCGCGTTGGCGGCGCTCCGGGCGCGATGGCCCAGATCGATCAGGGTCAGCAGCGGCGAAGGCGGATGGTCAGGCCGGTCCGCGTTGCTCATGCATGTCCCGTCAGCACCGCCTTGACGCTACGTGCGAGCGCCGCCAGGCGATCTGCGCCGCCGTTGCGGGAAGCATGCAGTTGCTCGCTCAGGCTGCTGCGGCCTGCAACGATCTGCGGCTTTTCCGACCCCGGCCATTCGCCCGGGAGCAAGCGTTGCTGAGCGCTTTGCGCCCGCACTTCGCCTACGCGAATCTTCAGAATCTGCACCGCTTCATGTCCCTGGCTGTCGCGCGCCACCACGCGGATGTTGATCTCGCCGCGCATGCCCGCAGGCACCTGACCGGTGAAGGTGCCGGTCCTGGCGGAGAAGGACAGCCAGTTAGGCAAGGGGCGGCCGTCGGCGGCGGTGGCCGACAACGTCACCACGGCATCCGGATTGGTGTGACCGAAAGCATCGGCCGGCACCTGAAAGGAAAGCCGCTCTCCAGCCCTGAAGGCGACATCGCCGATCGGTGCATTGACCTGCAGCGCGTCGCCGGCTCCCGTTGAGCCGAGCACCACCACCCGATAGCCGCCGGGGACGGATGGGGAGGTCAACTGGGTGCTTCGTTCGCCGGGGGTGTCTGATGAAAACAGGCGCGATGTCGCCAAGGGCGCGTCAGCCCCAGCCAATATCCGGGGAATACCCAACGGCGAGTCGACCGGCAAGAATGTCAGCGAGGGGGGATTCGGCGTATCGGCGGGCCCCAGACCGAGCGGAGCGGTCACCGGCGTCGGCGCGTCCGGAAAAGCCATGACGTTCACCGGCGGCGGGTTGGTCGGCAACAGGGTAGGAGTGGGAGTAGTTACGACCGGCGCGACGACCTCCAGCGTATAGGCTTTGCTGGCGACGGCGCCGTCGTTGCCGGCGACATCCTGCACCTTGAGCAGGAGCGTGTTGCTGCCGCCAAGCAAGGTGACGCCATCCCACGTGAGCGTCGTGCCCGCAACCTTGCCGGTGATATTGGTCCAGGTGGCGCCGTTGTCGAGCGAGCCGTACACGATGTCGGAGCCGGCCGGGGCGTTGCTGAGTGTGGCGCTGATGGTCTGCGCGGCGGTATTGGTAATGAAGTCGGTGTTGCTGGCGCCGGTGTCGGCCGACAGCGCCACATTGCTGATTGTCGTTGTGGGAGGCGTGGTATCAAGCGTGTAGGCATGGCTGTTGACGGTCCCGTCATTGCCGGCCGCGTCGGTGACGCGCAGCATCAGCGTACTGCTGCCGGTCAGCGTGATGCCGTTCCACGTCAGCGTGGTGCCTGAAACCTTGCTGGTGATATTGGTCCAGGTGGCGCCGTTGTCGAGCGAACCGTAGACGATGTCGGTACCAGCCGGAGCTGAGCTGAGGGTTGCCGTGACGGTCTGCGTGGCAGTCTTGGTAATGAAGTCGGTGCTGCTGGCGCCGGTGTCGGCCGACAGCGCCACATTGCTGAAGGAGATCGTCGGCGCGGTGGTATCGAGGACGTATGCTTGCGTCAGGACGGTGCCGCTATTGCCTGCCGTGTCGGTGACCCTGACCTTCAGCGTGTTGCTGCCCGCCAGGGTGACGCCGGCCAGCGTCCAGGTGTTGGCGCCGACGGCGGCGGTGGCGGCCGTCCAGGTGGCGCCGTTGTCGAGCGAGACATACACGGTTTCGCCGCTGGCAAGGTTGGCCGACAGGGTGCCGCTGACGGTTTGCGCCGCCGTGCTGGTGATGAAGTCGCTGGCGGACGTGCCGCTGTCGTTGGAAAAGGCGGCGCTGGCGATGCTGGTGGTGGGGGCGGTGGTGTCGATGACAATGTCTTTGTTGGCGCCGAGCGAACCGGCGGTGCCCGGCGTCGCCAGCGTCAACGAAGCGGCCTGATGGGCGCCGCCGGTTTCCACGATGGTGCTGCCGTTGAGCGTCAGCGCGCCGGATGAGCTGTAGTCGAGGTCGGCGCTGTTCTGACTGTTGGCGACCGTGTAGGTGAAGGTCAGCGTGTTGCTGCCCGAACCGCCTGTATACGTGGCGGTGCCGCCGCTGTCGAGGGCCAATGTCGGCGTGCCGCCGCTGGTGTCGACGGTGACCGCGCTGCTGAAACTGACTGCGATGGTGACGGTCTGGCCGCTGCTGTAGGCGCCGTCGGCGGTGCTCGAGGTGACGGTGGTGATGCTGGGCTGGGAGCCGTCGACGTTCACCCCCGCGGTGCTTCCGACGCTGTTGAGAGTCAGTACGGCGCTGTTGCCGGCGGTATCTCTCAGGTTGCCGCCGTTGGCCGAGAGCGCGCCGACGGTGACGCCGTTGCTGTCGTTGTCGCCGCTGGACACCACATAACGGAACGTTAGCGTACTGGTGCCTGATCCCGAGACATAGCTGGCGTAGCGGGTGGTCGCGCCGACCACCATCGCGATGCGCGGGGTGCCGCCGGTGGTGTCGACGATGACCGCCTCGTTGAAATTGACGGTGAAGTCGAGCGACTGGCCGCTGTAATAGGTGCCATTGGCCGGCACCGAGACCGAGATCGTGGAAGGCGCGACGTCGTCGGTCGAGATGCTCAATGCGCCGGAGGCGGCCGAGACGTTGCCGGCGCTGTCGGTGGCCGTGGCGGTGATGGTGTGGCTGCCGTTGGCCAGCGCGCCGGAGGTGAAGGTCCAGCCGCCGCCGCTTGCTATCGTGGTGCCGAGGAAGGTGGCGCCATCGAAGATGCTGACGGTGCTGCCGCTCTCGGCGCTGCCGGTGAAAGTCGGCGTGGTGTCGTTGGTAATGCCGTCGCTGTTCGATACGCCGCTATCGCTGGCGCTGCTGAGCACCGGCGTGCCGGGCGTGGCCGGGGCGCTGGTATCGAGCGTATAGGCATGGCTGTTGACGGTCCCGTCATTGCCGGCCGCGTCGGTGACGCGCAGCATCAAGGTGTTGCTGCCGGTCAGCGTGATGCCGTTCCACGTCAACGTGGTGCCAGAAACCTTGCTGGTGATATTGGTCCAGGAGGCGCCGTTGTCGAGCGAACCGTAGACGATGTCGCCGCCGGCCAGCGTCGTGCTGAGAGTTGCCGTGACGGTCTGCGCGGGGGTTTTGGTGATGAAGTCGGTGCTGCTGGCGCCGGTGTCGGCCGACAGCGCCACATTGCTGAAGGAGATCGACGGCGCGGTGGTGTCGAGGACATAGGCTTGCACCAGCGCGGCGCCATTATTGCCTGCCGCGTCGCTGACCCTGACCCTCAGCGTGTCGCTACCCGTCAGGGTGACGCCAGCCAGCGTCCAGGTGTTGGCGCCGACGGCAGCGGTGGCGGCAGTCCAGGTGGCGCCGTTGTTGAGCGAGACATACACGGTTTCACCGCTGGCAAGGTTGGCCGACAGGGTGCCGCTGACGGTTTGCGCCGCCGTGCTGGTGATGAAGTCGCTGGCGGATGTGCCGCTGTCGTTGGAAAAGGCGGCGCTGGCGACGCTGGTGGCGGGTGCGGTGGTGTCGAGCGTATAGGCATGGCTGGTGGCCGTGCCGTCGTTGCCGGCGGCATCCTGCACCTTGAGCAGGAGCGTGTTGCTGCTCGTCAGCGTGACGCCGTTCCAGGTCAGCGTGGTGCCGGAAACTTTGCTGGTGATATCGGTCCAGGTGGTGCCGTTGTCGAGCGAGCCATAGACGACATCGCTGCCCGCCGGTGCGGCGCTGAGCGTGGCGGTGATGGTCTGGGCAGGGTTGTTGGTGATGAAATCGGTGCTGCTGCTGCCGGTATCGTTCGACAACGCCGGGTTGCTGAAGGTGACGGACGGTGCTGTGGTATCGAGTGCATAAGTGTGCGTGTAGGCGGTGCTGCTGCCATTGCTGTTGGTCACGCGGGCTTCGAAAGTATTGCTGCCGGACAGCGTGGTGTTGACGGACCAGGCGTTGGAGCCGACCGTACTCGTGGCGGTAACCCAGTTGGCGCCGCCATCGAACGAGACCTGAACCGATTCGCCCGTGACCAGGTTGGCCGACAGGGTGCCGCTGATAGTCTGGCCGGCAACGTTGGTGATGAAGTCGGTGCCGCTAACGCCTGTATCGTGCTGCAGGGCGGCAGTTGCCACGGTCGTGGTCGGCGGTGCATTGGGATCGGTGATGTTGCTGAGGACGATGTTGTCGAAGCCCCATTCGAAGACGTGGGCGGGATCGGCGGTGGTGATCGAGACACTGCTCACGCCGGTGAAATAACTCGGATGCGTGGCCGAGGACAGATTGAGTACCCAGGAATTGCCGACGAAGTTGGCCGTGAAGGTTTCACTTCCCTTGCTCGTGGTGAGGGTAATGGTCTGGCCGTCGCCGCCAAGAATCGCCAGCGTGAATGAGGTCAGGTCAAAGGTTTTTCCGCCGGCAACGGTGAGGGTGAGTTGCGACTCGGTATAGAGACCGCCTTCTCCCGTTGCCATCACCACACCGGAAGCATTCGGCACGTCCGATCCAAAAGCAAAGGTCTCGGTGTCGACCAGCATATTGGCATCGGTCGAGGTGATGACCATCGTGTCCGAGCCAATTGTCTGTGTGATTGTTTTGCTGATTGTGCCTTGCGTTACGGTTTCAAAATCAAATGTTGTGCTGGTCAGGAGGCCTTGATAATCGCTTGCCGCCAGCGTGGTGGCGTCGATCGTGCCGGTGTGGTATTCCAGCGTCCAGTCACCGCCCAGGGAGGCGCTGCCGGTGGCGTCGCTGGAGGCGGCGACATCGGCGCCGGTCGCTTTGGACAGGTCATTGACGAAGGTCTGGCCATCCTGGTTTTCAGCAATATTGCAGCCGTACAGCAGCAAATCGCCGCCGGCTTTGAGGGAGTGCCCCAATTCGGCCAGCTCGGCCTGGACCTGGGTGTCCGACAGGCTGGCATCGGTGAGCGTGGTGGTGCCCAGATGCAGTTGACCATCGCTGCCATGCGACAGGATGCTGATCGAATCGTAGCCGCTTTGCGTCTCCGCCCATTTGGCGATTTGCGCCAGGCCGTCCTTGCTGCCGTCGATTTCGACAATGCCTACGCCTGCGCGAATGCTCGCTTCCAGTGTTTTATAGTTGGCCACCGAGGTGTCGACAATGACCACTTCTTTCTTCTGGTCGTTCTTGCCCGGATCTGCAGCGCGCACTTCGACCGCGGCGGGTACTTCGGCAATCTTGGCTAGCGCGGCAGTGTCGGCGGCGGCATGGGCGTGGGCGGCGTCCACCGCGGCGGCGCCGTCGAACATGAAGCGTTGTTCCAACGCCAGTCGATGCGGGGTGCGTTGCAGGCGCGCCCGGATCGGTTTGGCCGCGTCGATGACGAGCGGATCGAGAGAGCGGTGGGAGGCTGTACTGTTCATGGCGAGAGTCCCGAAGTGACGTTGATGCCGGCGCTCATGGAGTCAGGAGCGTGTTGAAGTATTGTAGTCAAGTTTTTGAGCAGGTCAGTGCGCATATTGGGCCAAATGTGCGGCAACCTGTTGATCCAACTGCGCCCGCCAGGCGGCCGGCATGACGGTGCCGATCATGCCGTCGAGACGCTCAATGGCCGCGCGCCCGGCGGCATCGGTGACCGTGGCTTTGGCGGCGCTATTCCATAGATACGCCTTGGCCAGATGTTCGGCTGACAACATGCCGGTATCAGGTTCGACAGGGAGTTTTGCATACAGCAGGGCTGTGGGCAGGTAGGCCGGCACATAGCCGGCGCCGGCAGCCGTTTCCAACCAGAACACGCCGGCCTGCAGGTCGGCCGGGCCGCCTTCGCCCTGCGCCAGCATTACGCCGAGATGATATTGCGCCTCGGCGTTATTGAGGGCGGCGGCCTCCTGATACCAGGCGCGTGCACGCGGCAAGTCCTGCTGCACGAAGTTGCCTTGCTCATAATAGTCTGCCAGCCGGAGCATGGCCGGAGGCGAGGAAGCTTGCGCGACTGATGTGCAGAGGTCGATGCCGCGCTGCACATCCTGGGGCACTCCCTTGCCCTGGATGTAATAGTCGGCAGCGTTGCAGGCAGACAGCAGATGCCCGTGCTGCGCAGCCAGTTCATACCACTTCAGGGCGGAGGGAATGTCCGGTGGGCGGCCAATGCCTTGCGCCAGGCAGTCGGCCCAGTTGTTTTCGGCGGTCGGCACTTTGCGTTGTGCGGCTTTTTCGAACCAGCCGCAAGCTACTGCCGGATCGCGTGGGCGGCCCCAGCCTTCCTGATAAAACATGCCCACCACGAACTGCGCCAGACCGCTGCGTTCGTTCTGACGCAGGTACAAGGCATAAGCCTTCTTGTAGTCTTTTGCGGCGAGCGCCGCCTGCGCGAGATCCAGGGCTTTATCGAGCGCCTTGTCCCGTGCGGCATGCACCGTTCCGCTGCCGAGCAACAACGCGGCAATCACGAGTATTTGAAGGCAACCGTGGCGAGGAGTGTTCATGCGCAAGCGGGCAATGACAATCAGGAATGCGGCGGCTGCGCCGGGTGCGGCGCAGCCGCGGCGGTTAGTTGGAGACCGGATACAGGCCGGAAACGGCAATGAAATACCGCAGTGCGATATAGGACGGCATGATATTGACCGGTCCGTTGGCGCCGGCTGCGGCGGTTGCTCCGCTGATCGATGCATTGAATGGCGTCAGGCTGGCTGACGGCGTGCCAACCATGCTCGTGGTGGCGGTGCCGGCCAGTGTGGTGGTCGGGTTGCCGACGAAGCTGACGGGAGCGGTACCGCGAATGCTGCCGGTGGAACCAGCTTTCATTGCTACGTAGGGACTGGCATCGGAATATATCTTGGCGGCCGCGCCGGAGGTGAGGGTGAGCGAGGCGTTCAAGGGCTCGTTGGTGGTGGTCCCGCCGTGAGACGCATACAGTTGCAGTGCGCTGCCGTCCGTCGAGGCTTGTACGTTCGTCAGCGTCGTTGTCGCGGTGACCGCCGCCAGACTGGTGACGAAGTTGACATTCTGAAAGTTGAGCGACACGCCGCCGCCGGCGACTTGGATCGGCGAGGAGGCGGAGTTCAGCAGATGGAAGTGGGCCGGCAACTGCGCGGCCGTCAACTGGATAGCCGGGCTATTGTCTTGCGCTGCACCGACTGGGTAGTTGAGGCCAGTGGCAGCCTGATAACCGGCGCCAACCACCACGCGTCCTTGCAGATTGGGCAGATTGAATGCGCTGGTAGTGCCGCCGTAAGTGGTGCCGATGAGGGCGTACAGGGCCTGATAGGAATTGGTGTTGAGTGCCTGGCCGTTGGCCAGCACGTAGCTGTCGAAACCAGCCGTGTACTGACTGCCCGCCACGGCCATGATGCAGACCGCCGAGATGAAAGGATCGGCCGGGCAGGCGTAGCTGCCGGTACTGCCCATCAATGCCGCGGTCAAGACGCCAAGTTGGGCAACCTGGTGACATGTTTTATTCGATCGGTTCCGCATGTGCCTTCTCCCTTGATAAGATTTTTCGATCTATTGGTGTTGCTCTTCCGGGCGGAACATCACGGCACCGCTCATGCCGGCCATCAATTCATTGAATTTCCCGTCGATAACGCCGACAACTTTGACCGATTGACTCACCGGATCCACCCGGGCGCCCAGGCGCTGGACTTTGGCCGGATAGGCTTTGCCGGTTTCATCGATGCGCACCTGGAAAGTGCTGCCGGGCTTGACCCAGGCGAGCCACCGGGACGGCACGATGAACTCCAGTTCGAGGGAGCTGTCATCGAGGATTTCAAGCAGCGCCTGACCAGGTTGGGCGAATTGCTGCTCGCGTATCTTTTGCTCCGCAATCCGGCCGCTGAAAGGTGCGGCGATTGCGCATTTGGCCACAATGGCGGCTTGCGCCGCCACGTCCGCGCGGCTCTTGGCGACCTCGGCCTCCGAATTGTCGAGCTCAACTTTGCCGACGGAGTTGAGTTCGGCCAGGCGCTTGTTGGCTTGCCACCCCTTGTCGGCGGCGTTAAGGATTGCCCTGGCTTTGTTGAGTTGGGCGTTTTGCACTGCGCAGTCGAATTGCACCAGGGGTTGGCCGCGCTGGAAGCGTCCGCCTTCAGGAACCGGCAGCCGCGCGACGACCGCGCCGATTTCGGCGGCGATCGTGGTGTAGCGCACGGGAGCAAGCTGGGCGCGGATTTCACGTTTGTCGAGCATGCCCGGCGCGGCCTGAGCATTTTGCGTCGTCGTTGCCGATACAGCCGGTTTGGCCGGTGCAGCCGCGGCAGGTCTGAGCGGTTCGGTGGCCAAGGCAGTGCCTGATATTGCGGTCGCCATTCCGGCTGCTGCCAGCACAGCCATCGCTTGCAGCGTTTGCCATTTCCTGCCTGGCTTGATTGTTCGCATGGTTGCCGGCTTAATTTTTCGTCTCTGGCAGTTGACCGCTATCCCAGGCTTGCAGCGACTTGTGCACCGCTGCCGCCAGTTCCTGCACCGACTCGCCGGCGGTGTCGGCGATGACGGGTTCCATGCCTAGCGTGGCTTGCAGTCGCGATGAAGCGGTCTGCACAGTAGCCATTGCCTGGTAACGCCGCAATTGCGCCAGGATCTGCGAGGTTTGCTGGGAGACCCGATCAAGCTGGGTTTGTTTTTCGGCGAGGGTCTGGTTGGTGACGTGGTCGGCGATGCGGTTCTCGACATTGGCGATCGCATCGGCACGGTCAAACTGGTGCAGCGCATTGGCGTATTGCAGGCGCGCGATGTGAAGTTGCGTGAGCACGGCCATCTGCGTCACCATGCGTTTTTGTTCGGCGAGGCTCACACCGGCATCGGCCAGGCGTTTCTGGCTGGGGATGGCGAGCAGGTTGAACAGGTTGAAGGAAACCTGGACGCCGGCCTCTCTCCAGTGCTGGTTGATGAGATAGCTGTCGTCGCTGGTTTTGTAACCGTAGTTGAAGGACAGGCCGGGGAATAACCGCAGCATGGTCCGACGCGTTTCCTGCTGCGCGATGCGGGCGTTGTACATGCTTTCGCGCAGATCGGCATTGCGCATCAGCGCCTGTTCTTCAAGTTGTGCGATAGGCAGGTCAAGCCAGGTTTTCGCCGTTTCCACGGCAGGCGTGGAAACGGTGTAGTCGGTGCCGAGCGGCAGGCTGGTCAGCGAAGCCAGTTCGATGCGGGCGGCAGACAGTTCCTGCTCCACGGCTTCCAGCAGGCGCAGGTTTTCCAGCAATTGCCGCTGGAACCGCAGCGCGTCGAGCGGATTGCGCAGTCGTTCGTTTTCGGCGCGTTCCGCGTCTTTCAAGGCTTTTTCTGCGTCGGCGATGGCGCTTTGCACCTTGTCTTTCAGGGATTGCGCCGCGACCATGCGCCAATACGAAGTGCGCACGTCCTGAATCAATATGTGGAGCGCCTTGCGGCGGCGCTCCTGCGCGACCAGTACGCGGTCGGCATTCTGCTTGGCCGCGTAATAGCTTTGACCGAAGTCCAGCAGGCTCCAGGAGAAAGTCAGATCGGTCGTTGTCGCACTGCGGCCGGAGGAAATAAACGGGTTGGCCAGAGATTGCTGTCCGGTCACCGAATCCTGGCTGCGGGTGATGTAGTCATTGCTGCGATCGCGGTAGCCGGCCGAGGCCACCAGTTTCGGCAGCATGTCGTAGTTGCCAGCTTCCAGCGTGCCTGTAGCCAGCGCTTCTTCCATCATTTTCAGCCGGCGATCGGCGTTGTACTTGATGGCGCGGGCAATTGCCTCATCCAGCGTCAATGGACCGTTGAGCGGCTCGACGTCTTTGCTCAGCGCCTGCTTGTCGGCTTGCAGCGTGGCGGATATTTCCGCGTTGCTCAATGCTTGCGGCGCGATGGAGGCGCATCCGGTCACTGCCGATAATACCAAGGCGCTGAAAGCGAGTCGGCGGAAGGATGGAGTATGCGATGCGGAGTTGCTGTTATCGATGGACATGCGGAGCGATTCCTGATTGCAGTGCGGTGTTATTTTTGTTTGTCTTCCCACTCTTTTTTAGAGAAGAAAGACTCCCCCTTCGAAAGCCAGAACTTTGCGTTTTGGCTTGTGAGCGTCATCAACGGCGCGTCATCCTGCGTCGTTCATCAAGCTTGAATCTGTATTCAGATGGGCTTGCGAAGAGAGCGAATGATTGCCCTTGCCGTCGCGAAATCGTCTAAATGTGCGTGAATGTTAAGGGATTGATTGCCCTATTTCAAGACATATTTCTAGGAAATACATGTACTTTTTCGATGGAGTGTGTTTGCTCGTATTTTCATGCTCGAATAATGAATCGAACCGCCGACGGCCTTGGCGATAGTTGCTTAATGGCATTGAATTTCTTTGCTTGGCTCGCTAACAAATCAAAAAAACGGATTCAAAGATTCCGACGGTCATGTTCACGCAGTAAACATTCCGTCCGGCCGGCAAGTACCTCAGTTGCTCGCTTCGCCGAAAAAGCCCAGCAGGGCGTCGGCTGCGCTGTTCGGCATTTCTTCAGGAATGTAATGTCCGCAACTCTCAATGACGTCGCCCCGCACATCGGAGGCGATGGTGCGTAGCGTATTGAGCAGGGCGTCTTTGACGCCGTGTTCGGCGCCGATGGCAAGGACCGGCATTCCCAACCTCCTTTCGGCGCGGTTGCGGCTTTGCGCCAGACCTTCGGGGCTGAAGGCGGTGCGATAGTAGGACAAGGCTGCACGCACGGCGCCGGGTGCGGTGAATACTCGTTCGTACTCGTCCAGATCGGCCGGTCCGATGGTCCAGCGATTGATCGCTTTGGTATGGAATAGATAGTTGAGAAAGGCGCGTTCGTGGCCTTGCAGCAGGATTTCAGGCAAATCGTCGAGGCGGTTGAATGCGAAATGCCAGGTTTTGGCATTGAGCTCGGTCGACGCAATGCCGGCCGGCGGAGGCGGCGTGATGCCGGGCAGGGCGGCGTCGAACAAGGCCAGCCGCCGCACGTCTTCAGGCCAGTCGACGGCCAGGGCATGGCCGATCCAGGTGCCGACGTCATGGCCGGCGACGTCGACTTTGCCATGCCCGGCCAGGCCGAGCGTGCGGATGAATTCGTGCAGGTCGGCCGCCACGGTTTTCAGGTCGTAGCCGGAAGGCGGCTTGTCGGAGTCGCCGATGCCGCGCGGATCGATGGCGATGACGCGCCGGCCGCGCGCAATCAGGAGCGGCATGACCAGTCTCCAGGCGTACCAGCTTTGCGGCCAGCCGGGGATCAGCAGAACCGGTGCACCACCGCCGCCGCCTTCGACATAGTGCAGGCGTATGCCGTTGACGTGCGCGCTGCCGTGGTGGAAGCTGTTCCAGAAGGTGAGGGGATCGAATGTGGACATGGTCTTGGCTTCCTTTTCATCAAGTGTTTGGGTAGGGTGATTCAAGCAATTGGAAATGATTATTTCCTTAATTTCCAAAAAAAGTTAATCGAGTACTTTGAGGGCATTGTCGATCAGGCCGAACATTGCTTTCTTGCTGCGCCCGGTCTTGCCGATCACGCGCATGCCTTGCAGCACGCATAGCAGCAGGCGCGCCGTGGATGCGGCATCGACTTGCACCGAAATGCTGCCGTCTTCTTTTCCCTGGCGGATGAAGAGCGCCAAGCGCTGTTCGTGGGTGTCGAGCGTCTGTGCGACGCGGCGGGCAATGGCGGGATCGGCGACGGATAATTCCACCGCGCTGCTGACGATCAAACAACCGCGGCGTCCTTCGTCTTCGTGGCTCGATTCGGCATACAGCGCCAGCAGGGCCCTGATGCGTTCCCGTCCTGTGGCGGCGGGTTTGAGCGCTTGCTGCAGGCGCTCGGTGCGCAAGGCGATATAGCGTTCAAGGGCGGCGGCGAAAACACTCCTCTTGTCTTCAAAGGCTTTGTAAATGCTGCCGGCGGTGAGTTCCATGGCGACGCCCAGATCATTGATCGAGGCGCCGTAATAGCCCTTCTCGGTGAACACGACGATTGCCTTGTCCAGCGCAGCGTCGATGTCGAACTCGCGCGGCCGGCCACGGCTGCGGTTGCTTGTAGGGGGAGTGTTGGCAGTCATTGCCGTATTATAGGAAATGATTGTTTCCAAATCAAGGGAAAGAGGGCGACGGCAGGCAGGAAGGTGTTTCGGCTAAAATGGTTGCGCCCGTCCGGGCTGAGATTTTGTGTTCTCGAAGAATATGTCCGCTTTGCGTGGCGCCGTCAGCGCGCTCTTTCCGCTCTTCCTTCTCCTGCTGTCCGCCTGCAGCATCCTGCCGCAAAAAAACGTCGACACACCCGTCGCCGCGACGGTGACGCCGATTGCGGCGCCGGCCAGGCCGCAGCAAAAGCCGCGTATCGCACTGGTGCTTGGCGGAGGCGCGGCGCGCGGGTTCGCGCACGTCGGCGTGATCAAGGCGCTGGAGTCGCAGGGCATCTTCCCCGACATCGTGGTCGGCACCAGCGCGGGCAGCCTGGTGGGCGCTTTGTATGCCGCGGGCAACAACGGCTTTGCCTTGCAGAAGCTGGCGCTTGATATGGACGAAGCAACCATTTCCGACTGGTCGGTGCCGTTTTTCGCCAAGGTCAGCGGGGTGCTGAAGGGCGAGGGCGTGCAGAGTTACGTCAACCGCTCAGTCAATAACTTGCCGATCGAAAAATTCAAACTGCCGTTCGGCGCCGTCGCGACCGACCTCAAGACGGGCCAGCCGATCCTGTTCCGGCGCGGCAACGCCGGCGTCGCGGTGCGCGCATCATCGGCCGTGCCGGGCGTGTTTCAGTCGGTCAAGATCGGCGATCACTATTATGTCGACGGCGGCCTGGTGGCGCCGGTGCCGGTGCATTTTGCACGCGAAATGGGGGCGGACTTCGTGATTGCCGTGAATATCTCGGCTCAGCCTGAAGCCCAGGCTTCGTCCAGTTCGGTCGACGTGATGCTGCAGACCTTCGCGATCATGGGGCAGAGCATCAACTACTACGAATTGAAGGATGCAGATATCGTTATCCAGCCTGGACTGGGGGCGATGAAGGGCAGCGATTTTGCGGGACGCAATCTGGCGATTCTGGCCGGAGAGCAGGCGACGATGAAGGCGATGCCGGAACTCAGGCAGAAATTGAAGGCAAAAAGCGGGAATTAACGACGCTGTTCGGCGGGCAATGATGGGAAATCCGGGGATCACAATCCCGGACTTGGTACTTAGTGCGGTTCTTCGCCTTCGGTGACGATCCGACGCGCGCCGTTGAAGCGTTTTTTCCAGTACGCCAGATCCATATCTTCGATGCGCACCTGGCCGCCCGCGGATGGCGAGTGGATGAATTTGCGGTCGCCGAGATAGATGCCGACATGCGAGAAACCGCGGCGTAGTGTGTTGTAAAACACCAGGTCGCCCGGACGCAGGTCGATCTTGTCGACTTTTTCACCGACGCGGCTGATTTCAGCCGAGGTGCGCGGCAGGTCGGTGCCCCATGCTTCCTTAAAGACGTAACGCACCAGGCCGCTGCAATCCAGGCCGGTTTCCGGCGAGGTGCCGCCATAGCGGTAGTTGATGCCGAGCATGCTCAACGCTTGGACGGCCAGTTCGGAAGCGCGGTTGGTGATGTCATGCAGTTTGGCGAGAGCGATGTTTGCTTTGCCGGGAGGAAGAGGATCTTGCTGGGGGGGATTGTCGATGCTCCACGCGGTGCTGCAGAACCAGAGGCCGGCAGCCAGCACGCACGCTTTTGCGAGATGTTGTCGGTATCGTGCGGCGTTGCGTGTTGTCATCAGGACATTTCCCTATCGGTATGACTGCTGGAATGTAAACAATTTCATCGCCGATGTCAAAAGCTTATTTTTGAAAAATTGCAATAAGGTCAATGTCTTATATATGCTGACGTAGCCGTGCAATGAAAGCGGATGCCGCGAGTTCAGCATATTTTGTGCCAGCGGCGCAATCTCGACTTACAATCAGCATTCTTTTTTACTTGAGCCATTTGGGAGCATCATGCAAACGAAACCATACCTGACACTCGAAGACCTGAAGAAAATCGCCGCCGGCGCCGAAGCGGAAGCCAAGGCCAATAACTGGGCGGTCGTCATTGCCATCGTCGACGATGGTGGTCACTTGCTGTGGTTGCAACGCCTGGACGGCGCTGCGCCTGCTTCCTCGCACATCGCTCCGGCCAAGGCCAAGACTGCCGCCCTGGGCCGTCGCGAAACCAAGATTTACGAAGACATGATCAATAACGGCCGCTTCTCCTTTCTGTGTGCTCCGGAACTGGATGGCTTGCTGGAAGGCGGCGTGCCTATCGTTGTCGAAGGGCAATGTGTCGGCGCCGTCGGCGTGTCCGGCGTGAAGTCGTCGGAGGATGTGCAGATCGCCAAGGCGGGTATCGCCGCACTGGGTCTGTGAGACCTGGATCGGTATGTAAATAATCTGCTAATTAGTTGATTTTTAGCCGGTTTTTGATAACCGGGAAGGTCTGGAAATGCGCCGTCCGGCAATCTTTGGATTTGCTGGGGGGCGCATTTTGCGCTATAATCGAGCGGTTTAGCTAATTTAAATTCCGCCGTAGCGCATACCGAATCCTCCACCTCGCCCCAGCAGACCCACAACCTTCCCCCACGTAGTTAAAACGGGGTGTTTGCGCCGGTCGTCGGTTGGTTGGGTGCGTCCCTAGATCTGGTCAGGCCAGCGGCGGTAACAATCTCAGGAGTTACCCTTGCTGCCTCTTCTTTCTGGCCCTACCGTTCCGGCCATCCTCGCGCTAGCAGACGGGTCCGTTTTTCTTGGTGTTTCCATCGGCGCCGCCGGCAAGGTCAACACGACCGCCGGTGAAGTCGTTTTCAACACCGCCATGACCGGCTATCAGGAAATTCTGACCGACCCCAGCTACAGCCGCCAGATCGTCACACTGACTTACCCGCATATCGGCAACACCGGCGTCAATCCCGAAGACGTCGAAGCATCGCAGATTCACGCTGCCGGCCTGATCATCAAGGATCTGCCGCGCCTGACTTCCAATTTTCGCACCAAGCAAAACCTGAGCGATTATCTGCAAGCCAACAATATTGTGGCGATTGCCGGCATCGACACGCGCAAGCTGACCCGCATCCTGCGCGAAAAGGGGGCGCAGAATGGCGCCATCGTGGCCGGCGAATCGGACATTGACGCGGCCACCGCCAAGGCGCTGGAATTGGCGCGCGCTTTCCCCGGCCTTGCGGGCATGGACCTGGCCAAGGTCGTGTCGACCAAACAAGCGTATAACTGGACCGAGACCGAGTGGAAGCTCGGCCGTGGCTACGGCCAGCAAATCACGCCGAAATTTCACGTGGTCGCCTTCGACTATGGCGTCAAGTACAACATCCTGCGCATGCTCGCCGAGCGCGGCTGCAAGGTGACCGTGCTGCCGGCGCAGGCGACTGCCGCCGAAGCGCTGGCGCTCAATCCCGACGGCATCTTCCTGTCCAACGGCCCCGGCGATCCGGAACCGTGCGACTACGCGATTGCCGCGTCGAAGGAGCTGATCGAGCGCGGTATCCCGACCTTCGGCATTTGCCTCGGCCATCAGATCATGGCGTTGGCTTCCGGCGCCAAGACGCTGAAGATGAAGTTCGGTCACCACGGCGCGAACCATCCGGTGCAGGACCTGGAAACCAAACAAGTACTGATCACGTCGCAAAACCACGGTTTTGCCGTGGATGCCGCGACTTTGCCGGCCAACTGCCGCGTCACGCACGTGTCGCTGTTCGACGGCTCGCTGCAAGGTTTTGCCCGTACCGATAAGCCCGCGTTCTGCTTCCAGGGCCACCCCGAAGCATCGCCCGGGCCGCATGACATCGCCCCCCTGTTCGATAAATTTGTGGCGATGATGGAGAAAAAGAAACATGCCTAAGCGTAACGACATTAAAAGCATCCTGATCATCGGAGCCGGTCCGATCATCATCGGCCAGGCCTGCGAATTCGACTATTCCGGCGCGCAAGCCTGCAAGGCCCTGCGTGAAGAGGGCTACAAAGTCATCCTGGTCAACAGCAACCCTGCGACCATCATGACCGACCCGGAAATGGCCGACGTCACCTATATCGAGCCGATCACCTGGCAAGTGGTGGAGCGCATCATCGCCAAGGAAAAGCCGGACGCGATCCTCCCGACCATGGGCGGCCAGACGGCGCTGAACTGCGCACTGGACTTGCACCGCAACGGCGTGCTCGAAAAATACGGCTGCGAACTGATCGGCGCTTCTCCAGAGGCGATCGACAAGGCCGAAGATCGCTCCAAGTTCAAGGACGCGATGACCAAGATCGGTCTGGGTTCGGCACGCTCGGGTGTGTCGCACACCATGGAGGAATCGTGGGCAGTGCAGAAGGAACTGGGCTTCCCGGTCATCATCCGTCCATCGTTCACCATGGGCGGCACCGGCGGCGGCATCGCCTACAACGCCGAAGAATTTGAAACCATCTGCAAGCGCGGCCTGGAAGCATCGCCGACCTCGGAACTGCTGATCGAAGAATCGCTGATCGGCTGGAAAGAGTATGAGATGGAAGTCGTGCGCGACAAAGCCGACAATTGCATCATCGTCTGCTCGATCGAAAACCTCGATCCGATGGGCGTGCATACCGGCGACTCGATCACCGTGGCGCCGGCGCAAACGCTGACCGACAAGGAATACCAGATCATGCGCAACGCCTCGCTGGCGGTGCTGCGCGAGATCGGCGTCGACACCGGCGGCTCCAACGTGCAGTTCTCGGTCAATCCGGCGGATGGCCGCATGATCGTTATCGAAATGAATCCGCGTGTTTCGCGTTCGTCGGCGTTGGCTTCGAAAGCGACCGGTTTCCCGATCGCCAAGATCGCCGCCAAGCTGGCGGTCGGTTTCACGCTCGATGAACTGCGCAACGAAATCACCGGCGGCGCGACTCCGGCTTCGTTTGAACCGTCGATCGATTACGTCGTCACCAAGATTCCGCGTTTTGCGTTCGAAAAATTCCCGCAAGCGGACAACCATCTGACCACGCAAATGAAGTCGGTCGGTGAAGTGATGGCAATCGGCCGCACCTTCCAGGAATCGTTCCAGAAAGCCTTACGCGGCCTGGAAGTCGGCGTCGACGGCATGAACGAAAAGACCACCGATCACGAGACCATCAAGGAAGAACTGGGCGAGCCTGGTCCCGACCGCATCTGGTATGTCGGCGACGCGTTCGCGCAAGGTTTCTCGCTGGAAGAAGTGCACGGCCTGACCCACATCGATCCTTGGTTCCTGTCGCAGATTAAGGAAATCGTCGACATCGAACTGTGGCTGGAAAACGGCCAGACGCTCGACGGGCTGGACAAGGACACGCTGTTCAAGCTGAAGCAAAAGGGTTTCGCCGACCGTCGCCTGGCCAAGCTGCTGAAGGTCACCGACACCGCAGTACGCGAGAAGCGCCATGCGCTCAACATCCGTCCGGTCTACAAGCGCGTCGATACCTGCGCGGGCGAGTTCTCGACAAACACCGCCTACATGTACTCGACTTATGAGGAAGAGTGCGAATCGAAGCCGACCGACAAGAAAAAAATCATGGTGCTGGGCGGCGGTCCGAATCGTATCGGCCAGGGCATCGAGTTCGACTATTGCTGCGTGCACGCTGCGCTGGCAATGCGCGACGACGGCTACGAAACCATCATGGTCAACTGCAATCCGGAAACCGTTTCCACCGACTACGATACCTCCGACCGGCTGTACTTTGAGCCGCTGACGCTGGAAGACGTGCTGGAAATCGTTGCGCTGGAAAAGCCCTACGGCGTGATCGTCCAGTACGGCGGCCAGACGCCGCTGAAGTTGGCGCTGGACCTGGAAGCCAATGGCGTGCCTATCGTCGGCACTTCGCCGGACATGATTGACGCCGCCGAAGACCGTGAGCGTTTCCAGAAGCTGCTGCAGGATCTCGGTTTGCGTCAACCACCCAACCGCACTGCCCGCACCGAAGCCGACGCGTTGCGTCTGGCGCAGGAAATCGGCTATCCGCTGGTGGTGCGTCCTTCGTACGTGCTGGGCGGCCGCGCTATGGAAATCGTCCACGAGCAACGCGACCTCGAGCGCTATATGCGCGAAGCGGTCAAGGTCTCGCACGATTCGCCGGTGCTGCTGGATCGCTTCCTGAACGATGCGATCGAAGTCGACGTCGACTGCCTGTCCGACGGCGAGCGCACCTTCATCGGCGGCGTGATGGAACACATCGAACAAGCCGGCGTTCACTCGGGCGACTCGGCCTGCTCGCTGCCGCCGTATTCGCTGGCGAAGGAAACCATCGAAGAACTGAAACGCCAGACCGCGTTGATGGCCAAGGGCCTGAACGTGGTCGGCTTGATGAACGTGCAGTTTGCGATCCAACAGAGCGAAGTCGACGGCAAGCTGCAAGACGTCGTATTCGTGCTGGAAGTGAATCCGCGCGCATCGCGCACCGTGCCGTTCGTCTCCAAGGCGACCGGCCTGCAACTGGCGAAGATCGCCGCGCGCTGCATGGTCGGCCAGTCGCTGGAAAGCCAGGGCATCAGGAACGAAGTGATTCCGCCTTACTTCAGCGTCAAGGAAGCCGTGTTCCCGTTCGTGAAATTCCCGGGCGTCGACACCATCCTCGGACCAGAGATGAAGTCCACTGGCGAAGTCATGGGAGTGGGCAAGACCTTCGGCGAAGCCTTCGTCAAGTCTCAATTGGGCGCGGGCGTCAAGCTGCCGACTTCGGGCAAGGTGTTCCTGAGCGTCAAGGGCAGCGACAAGCCGCGCGCAGTGCAGGTGGCGAAAGATCTGGTCGGCCTCGGCTTCTCGATCGTCGCGACCAAGGGTACGGCTGCCGCCATCGCCGCCGCCGGCATTCCCGTCACGACCGTCAACAAGGTAGTGGAAGGCCGTCCGCACATCGTCGACATGATCAAGAACAACGAGATCACGCTCGTGGTCAACACGGTCGAAGAGAAGCGTACGGCGATTGCCGACTCCGGCGCCATCCGCACTTCGGCACTGGCCGCGCGCGTGACGACGTTCACGACGATCGCCGGCGCCGAGGCTGCCGTGGAAGGCATGCGCCACCTGGACGTGCTGGATGTGTATGATTTACAAGGGCTGCATAAAGCTATACACTAAACCCCACATACACGTTTCATTGCTGAGTTTCATTACTAGTGCAGAGGGCATCTGAGTATTCGATGCCCTCTGTGTCTTTTTTAACGGCAAACTCTGTATTTGCCTGTAAGGGCTGTTGCAACATCGCGCCGCCGCTGCGGAACCGCCGGCGCGATGTTGCAACGGCCTCCAGGGCAAGTCATACAAAAGTGCCTCATTTTTTGTTGAGAGTTTTATGAGTACAGTTCCCATCACCAAGCATGGTGCAGAGCTTCTGAAGGAAGAGTTGCAGCGTTTGAAATCTAAAGAACGTCCGGCCGTCATCAATGCGATCGCTGAAGCGCGCGCGCAGGGCGATTTGTCGGAAAACGCCGAATACGATGCCGCAAAGGAACGCCAGGCTTTCATCGAAGGCCGCATCGCGGATCTGGAAGGCAAGCTGGGCTCGGCGCTGGTCGTCGATCCCGCAACCTTGAGCGCGGACGGCCGCGTGGTCTTTGCATCGACCGTCGACCTGGAAAACCTGGATAGCGGCGAGAAGGTGACTTACCAGATCGTCGGCATCGACGAAGCCGACATCAAGGAATCCAAGGTATCGGTGACGTCGCCGATCGCCCGCGCATTGATCGGCAAGAGCGCCGGCGACGTGGTGGCCGTCGAGGCGCCATCAGGTTTGCGCGAGTATGAAATTCTGGAAGTGCGCTACGTCTGAGTGGCTGCATCATGGCCGGCTGCGGCGCTGTAGATGATGAGTGGATGAACAGCGTCTCGTGGAGGTCAAAAAAATGCCCGCTTCGGCGGGCATTTTTTCTTCTGCGAAGAAGTGCGCGGGTCAACGGCTCGACATCGATTTCTTGACGCTTTTCTGACGCGGTTTGGCGCGTTTGATCGAACCACCGGCAGTCACGCGTTCGTTGCCCTTGAGCATGACCTTGCTGACCGTCGGGCGCTTGGTGCCGCTGGGGCTTGGCTTGACGATGGTGACTTCGCGCATGCCCTTGCCGCGCGTTTCGCTGCGCTGGTCTTTGGCGGCGTCCTTCTTCGGGCGGAAGATCACCAGCAGTTTGCCTATGTGCTGCACCGGGGCCGCTTTCAGTTCTTCGCAGATGGTGTCGTAAATGGCCACGCGCGCTTCGCGGTCATCGCCGAATACGCGCACTTTGATGAGGCCGTGAGCGTTCAGGCCGGCGTCGATTTCCTTGGTGACGGCAGGCGTCAGACCGCCTTCGCCGATGATCACGACAGGACTCAGGCCATGCGCTTCGGCGCGCAGTTCGCTGCGCTCTGCGGGAGTAAGTTTCAACATAGATTGTTTCTGGCGGGGCTTGCAGCTTGAGCCTGTCAGCAGACCCGAACTCTGTCCCTTAATATTTAAAACCAGTATTCTACGCGAATGGCAAAGAACAAATTAAACAAAAACTGGCTGCACGATCACATTAACGATCCATATGTGAAGCTTGCGCAGAAGGAGGGCTATCGTGCGCGCGCCGCCTATAAGCTCAAGGAAATCGACGAAGAGGAAAAGCTGATCAAGCCCGGCCAGGTCATCGTCGACCTCGGTTCGACGCCGGGCAGTTGGTCGCAATACGCGCGCAACAAGCTGGCCGGCCTTGAGGGCGGAGGCATTCGCGGCACCATCATCGGCTTGGACATGTTGCCGATGGACCCGATTGCGGATGTGCATTTCATCCAGGGCGATTTTCGCGAAGAGGCTTCCTTGCGGCAACTGGAGGCGATTCTGGATGGCCGCAAGGTTGATCTGGTGTTGTCCGACATGGCGCCCAACCTGTCCGGGGTGGCCATTGCCGACGCGGCGCGGGTCGAGCATCTTATCGATCTGGCAATCGAATTTACGCAATTGCACATGAAACCGACCGGTTCCTTGCTGGTAAAGTGCTTCAACGGCACCGGCTACAACGAGCTGCTGCACAAGTTTCGCGCCGAGTTCAAGACCGTGACGTCGAAGAAGCCCAAAGCCAGCCGCGACAAATCCTCCGAAATTTTCCTTTTGGGCAAGATTCTCAAGAATCCGGTATAGGCGTCATGTCGTAAATCTTGGGCGAAAAACCGGTATTCCAGCCATTTTTCTCCTTGATTTCATCGTTTCCGGCCGCACATCTATCACTGGAAACCCCCATTTGTACGTTGAGAGGGAATTTTTGTACGTCGATTCCGACGTCGTTTTCCCGTTTCGCCGCATTCAAGTTTGCGCGCTGGTTTGCCGTAGTCCAGTGCAGGGCTGCCGGTATGGACGGTTTCCTAGTAAGCGCAGATGAATCCGAGTAAAATCGGACAAATATAGGTAATGAGGCGCGCTCGCGTCGGAGGAGTTCTAGTGAACAACATGTTTTCCAAAGCCGCCATTTGGGTGGTGATCGCCCTGGTGCTGTTTATGGTCTTTAAACAGTTCGACAGCCGCAGTCTGGCGTCCGGAGCGACGCCGATCGCATACTCCGACTTCATCAGCGAAGTAAAAGCCGGCCACATCAAGGACGCGACCATTGAAGACCGCAGCATCGTCGCCACCACGCAGGACGGCAAGAAAGTCAAGACTGCCGCGACCTATCTGGACCGCGGCTTGGTCGGCGACCTGCTGAACAACGGCGTCAAGTTCGACGTCAAGCAACCTGAAGAACAATCCTTCCTGTCGCAAGTTTTCATTTCCTGGTTCCCGATGCTGTTGCTGATCGGCGTCTGGGTATTCTTCATGCGCCAGATGCAGGGCGGCGGCAAAGGCGGCGCGTTTTCCTTCGGCAAATCGAAGGCGCGCATGCTTGACGAGAACAGCAATTCGGTGACTTTCGCCGATGTCGCCGGTTGCGATGAAGCTAAGGAAGAAGTGCAGGAGCTGGTCGAATTCCTGCGCGATCCGACCAAATTCCAGAAGCTCGGCGGCCGCATTCCGCACGGCGTCCTGATGGTCGGCCCTCCGGGTACCGGTAAGACATTGCTGGCCCGCGCTATTGCCGGCGAAGCCAAAGTGCCGTTCTTCACCATTTCCGGTTCCGACTTTGTCGAAATGTTCGTCGGCGTGGGCGCCTCGCGTGTGCGCGACATGTTTGAAAACGCCAAGAAGCACGCACCGTGCATCATCTTCATCGACGAAATTGATGCAGTCGGTCGCCATCGCGGCGCCGGCATGGGCGGCGGCAACGACGAACGCGAACAGACGCTGAACCAGATGCTGGTTGAGATGGATGGTTTTGAAGCCAACTCCGGCGTCATCGTGATCGCTGCGACCAACCGTGCCGACGTGCTCGACAAGGCGCTGCTGCGTCCGGGCCGTTTCGACCGCCAGGTGATGGTTGGCCTGCCGGACATTCGCGGCCGCGAACAGATTTTGTATGTCCACATGCGCAAGGTGCCTATCGCGCCTGACGTCAAGGCCGATATCCTGGCACGCGGCACGCCCGGTTTTTCCGGGGCCGACCTGGCCAACCTGGTCAACGAAGCAGCCCTGTTTGCGGCACGCCGCAGCAAGCGTCTGGTCGAAATGCAGGATTTCGAAGACGCCAAGGACAAGATCGTCATGGGCCCGGAACGCAAGTCCGCCGTGATGCGCGAAGAAGAACGCCGCAACACTGCGTACCATGAGTCCGGCCATGCCGTCGTCGCCAAGCTGTTGCCGAAGGCAGATCCGGTGCACAAGGTCACGATCATGCCGCGCGGCTATGCGCTCGGCCTGACTTGGCAGTTGCCTGAACATGATCGCGTCAACATGTACAAGGACAAGATGCTGGAAGAAATCGCGATCCTGTTCGGCGGCCGCATTGCAGAAGAGATTTTCATGCACCAGATGTCGACCGGCGCTTCCAACGACTTCGAACGCGCCACCAAACTGGCGCGCGCAATGGTGACGCGTTACGGCATGTCCGAGTCGCTGGGTACCATGGTCTATGAGGACACCGAGCAAGACGCTTATTTCGGTCGCATGTCGTCCAAGACCGTCTCGGAAGCGACCCAACAAAAGGTCGACACCGAGATCCGCAAGATCCTCGATACGCAATATGCGTTGTCGCGCAGACTGCTGGAAGAGAATCGCGACAAGGTCGAAGTCATGGCGCAAAAGCTGCTCGATTGGGAAACTATCGACGCCGACCAGATCAGCGACATCATGGCCGGCAACGAACCGCGTCCGCCGAAATCCGGCATACCGGCCAAGAAGTCTTCCGACAACACGCCGCCAAGCGATATTTCGCCGAACGCTACTGCCCCCGCCTGATCAAGGGGCCGGAAGCGAAGCTGGTCCGGGGTGAGGAGCGATCCTCGCCCTTTTTCTTTGTTTGGCATGTTCCAGACAGTCGTTCCGACGCAGACATCAACAAGAACAAGTCATCGTCTGCAGGTGAGCTTCGAGCACCATGGTTTGAAAACGATTCAGCCTCAATGAACCAACAATATCTACAATGCGGGCGTTATCGCCTTACGGTCCGGCAGGGGCACAGGCCTCTGGTCATGGGCATCCTCAACGTCACCCCCGATTCCTTCTCTGACGGGGGCAGTTATTCCTCGCTTGAGTTTGCCCTGTCGCACGCCGAGCAAATGATTGCCGACGGCGTTGATATCATCGACATCGGTGGCGAATCGACCCGGCCCGGCATTCCGCCGGTGCCTCTCGACGAAGAACTGAGGCGCGTGATGCCGGTGATTTACGCGCTGCGTGACTGCGGCAAGCCGCTGTCGATTGATACCTACAAGCCGGAAGTCATGCGCGAGGCCCTGATCGCCGGCGCCGACATGATCAACGACATCAACGGTTTTCGCGCGCCGAGCGCCATCGATGCCGTCAAGGACAGCGCCGCAGGCCTGTGCATCATGCACATGCAGGGCAATCCCCAGACCATGCAGCAGCAACCGGAATACGGCGACGTAGTGCAGGAAGTTGCCGCTTTCCTGCAGGAGCGTGTCCTTGCCTTGCAAGCCGCCGGCGTGGATCATGATCGCCTGTGCATCGATCCCGGTTTCGGTTTCGGCAAGAGCGTTGAACATAACTACGAATTGCTCAGGAACACGCGCCGGCTGATCGAGACGCTCGATTTGCCGCTGCTGGCCGGGATGTCGCGCAAATCAATGATCGGCGCGATCACCGGCAAGCCGCTGGAGCAGCGCCTGGCCGGTAGCCTAGGCGCGGCCTTGGCAGCGGCGGCGCAAGGTGCGATGATTATTCGTGTGCACGATGTTGCGGAGACCGTTGACGCGCTCAACGTCTGGCAGGCCGGCACGGTCGCCGCTGGCGATTGAAAAACAATTTATAAAAATACCTGTCAATAGAAAGCTCAGAATCATGGCTGCAAAATATTTTGGTACCGATGGCGTGCGCGGACGCGTGGGAATTGCGCCAATCACGCCCGATTTCGTCATGCGTCTCGGCTATGCCGCCGGCAAGGTGCTGACCAAATCGTGGTCTTCCTCGGCCAAGCCGACGGTGCTGATCGGCAAGGACACTCGGATTTCCGGCTACATGCTGGAAGCCGCGTTGGAGGCCGGTTTTGCCGCGGCCGGCGTGGATGTGATGCTGGCCGGCCCGGTGCCGACGCCGGCGGTGGCCTATCTCACGCGCGCCTTGCGGTTGTCGGCCGGGGTGGTGATTTCGGCTTCGCATAATCCCTATCATGACAACGGCATCAAGTTTTTCTCGGCCTCGGGCAACAAGCTGGCAGATGCAGTGGAAGCCGAAATCGAAGCTGAACTGGAACAGCCGATGGCCTGCGTGTCCTCCGAAAAACTGGGCAAGGCTAGGCGCCTGGACGATGCCCAGGGACGCTACATCGAATTCTGCAAGAGTACCTTCCCCAACGACCTGGACCTGCATGGCATGCGCATCGTGGTCGATTGCGCGCATGGTGCCGCCTACCAGATCGCGCCGCACGTCTTCCATGAACTGGGCGCCGAAGTCATCACCATCGGCAATCAGCCCAACGGCCTCAACATCAACGAAGGCTTCGGCGCGACAGCGCCGGATGCCTTGTCCAGAGCCGTTCTTGCCAACAAGGCGCAAGTCGGCATCGCGCTGGACGGCGACGCCGACCGCCTGGTGATGGTTGACGCCAACGGTCGCATCTACAATGGCGACGAATTGCTGTACGTGATGGTCAAGGATCGCCTCGTTACCGGTCCGGTGTCTGGTGCGGTCGGCACCCTCATGACCAATATGGCGCTGGAAGTCGCCTTCAAGAACATGGGCATCGGCTTTGCGCGCGCCAAGGTCGGTGACCGCTATGTGCTGGAAACCCTGCAGGAGCGCGGCTGGTTGCTTGGCGGCGAAGGTTCGGGCCACTTGCTGTGCCTTGACAAGCACACTACCGGCGATGGCATCATTTCGGCCTTGCAGGTATTGTCGGCGCTCAAACGCGCAAAACAGAGCCTGGCCGACATGACGGCCGACATCAACCTGTATCCGCAAGTCCTGATCAACGTCAAGATTCCCGTCGGCTTCGACTGGAAAACCAATCCCGGCATGCAAGCCGAAAAAGACGCGGTCGAGAAGGCGCTGGGCGACACTGGTCGCGTGCTGATCAGGCCTTCCGGCACCGAGCCGCTGATCCGCGTCATGGTTGAAGCGCAGCAGGCGGATGTCGCGCAAGCAATGGCCAGGCGGATTGCTGATAAAGTAACGGTCTGACGCTACGGGTTAACGCAACTGCAAGGTGCAGGAACCGGGATGGATTCCTGCGCATCTTCCAATCAGGCGTCGCATATTACAAGTCAAACATATCAGCGAATGTCAAAAGACCAGTTACATATTTTATTAGTCGAGGACGAACCGAGCATCGCCGAACTGCTGCGTTTTACGATGCAGGGCGCAGGGTTTGCCACGTCGACCGCCAGCGATGCCGCGCAGGCGCGCAAGCTGATTGCCGACGTGTTGCCTCATCTGGTGTTGCTTGACTGGATGTTGCCCGATACCTCAGGGCTGGGGCTGTTGAGCGAATGGCGGCGCGATGCACGTACGGCAAGCTTGCCGGTGATCATGCTGACGGCAAAGGGCATGGAAGAGGACAAAGTCAAGGGGCTGAATGAAGGTGCTGACGACTATGTGACCAAGCCGTTTTCGCCAAAGGAGCTGGTGGCGCGCGTGCAGGCGCTGCTGCGCCGGAAGGCGCCGGAAGTCGGCCAGCAAAGCCTGTCCTATGGCTTGGTCGGTATCGACACCGAACGCCATCGCGTTACCGTCGACATGGAAGAAATTGAACTGGATCAGGCCGAATTCAAACTGCTGCGCTATCTGGTCGCGCATCCGGAACGGATTTTCTCGCGCGCGCAATTGCTGGACAAGGTGTGGGGCGACCATACCTTTATCGAAGAACGTACGGTCGATGTCCACATCATGCGTCTGCGCAAATCGCTGGGTGCCGCCGCCGACTATGTGAAAACGGTGCGCGGCATGGGTTACAAGCTCAGCATGGAAGCCAAAGGCGGCTGACGGCTGCCGCTTCATCCTTCATCCCAGCGGTCAATCCTCAGTCCAGAGGAATCGAGCGGTAGCGATTCACCTCTTGCGGCGACACGAAGCCGGCGCGGTTGTCCCAGCTATTGCGGATATACGACACCACGGCTGCAACTTCCTGATCGTTGAGCATCTGTCCGAAAGGCGGCATTCCATAGGGGTGCGGATTACCTTCGGTGGATGGCGGGAAGCCGCCATTCAACACCATGCGGATCGGATTGACCGCGGAACCCATGGTCAGGGCGCGGTTGCCGCTCATCGGCGGATAGGCCGGCGCTATGCCCCGGCCGTCGGCTTTGTGGCACTCTGCGCAATTCTCTTTATAAATCTTGCTGCCCGCTTCCAGGATACGATCGGCGCTCGCCTTGTCCGGTTGCTGTGTATCGAGCTCCGGCGGTGGGTCGTTTTGCGGCAGCGACTTCAGATATACCGCCATGGCCCGGACATCGCTGTCGTTCAGATGTTGCAGGCTTTGGCTGACAACTTCGGCCATCGGGCCGAATACGGTGCTGCGCGGCGATACGCCGGTCTTCAGCAGCGCTGCAATGTGTTGCAGTTCCCAATTGCCCAGCCCGGCTTCGGCATCCGACGTCAGTGACGGCGCGTACCAGTTCATGATCGGAATCAGGCCGCCGGCGAGGTCCGATTTGTCGATGGTGGCGCCGAAGGCGTTGCGCGACGTGTGGCAGGCGCTGCAATGTCCCAGACCTTGCACCAGATATGCGCCGCGATTCCACTCCGCCGATTGCCTGCTCTCGGCGCGATACGTGCCGGGCGTGAAGTACAGCGCCCGCCAGCCTGCCAGCAGGATGCGGTAGTTGTAGGGGAAGCGCAGCGCATGTTCCCGATTGGCCTGGCGGACCGGCTTCACCGTCTGCATATAGGCGAACAGCGCATCGGCGTCTTCGCGCGTGACCTTGGTGTAGTTGGGATAAGGGAACGCCGGGTAAAGGAAGTTGCCGTCTTTCGAACGTCCGTTGTGCAGCGCACGCCAGAAATCCATGGGACTCCAGTTGCCGATTCCGGTTTCCTTGTCGGCGGTGATGTTGGGCGCGTACATGGTGCCGAACGGCGTCGGGATGGCGCGTCCGCCGGCATAGGGCTGGCCGCCGCGCGCCGTGTGGCAGGCCATGCAATCGCCGGCGCGCGCCAGGTAGGCACCCCGGGCGACTTGCTGTTCGGTGGCGGGTGTAGCGGATGAGGGCGCGGTTTCATCGTCATCGTGGCCCATGAATTGGACGCCGATCAGTATGGCGGGCACGGCGATGAACAGAAACAGGATGGCCAGAAAAATACGTTTCATGGTCAGCCTCCTTGTTCAGCGACGCTGCCGCATGACAGCGGTAGTCTGGCTATCGGCGCCGCGGCTGGCCTGGCGTCTTGCGGCACCATCTGTGCGGTCAGCCAACTGCTGGCGGCATTGATGTCTTCCAGCGACAGTTTTTGCGTGATCTGGGCCATGCAATCCGGCGCCTTGGCTTTGCGTACGCCGTTTCTCCAGGCTCCGAACTGCGAGTTGATATAGTCGCGCGGCAATCCGATCAGGCCTGGAATGCCTGGCGCCGTGCCGGTCAGGGCCTGGCCGTGGCAAGCCACGCAGGCCGGCACCTTCTTGCCGCTGTCGCCATTCATGACCAAGGCGCGGCCGCGCTCCAGAACGGCCGGCGTTGCTTCGGTCGGCTGCGGCGCCGGGTAGGGCGGGTGCTGTTCAGCGAAATAGGCGGCGATCTCATGCAGATAGGCATCCGACAAATGATCGAGCAGGTAAGTCATCTGCGGATATTGCCGGCGGCCGTCGCGGAAGTTGGTCAGTTGATTGAACAGGTAGCCTTCCGGCTTGCCGGCGATGCGCGGGTAATAGCCATCGCTGGAGGCGCGGCCTTGCTTGCCGTGACAGGCGGTGCAGGCTGCTAGGCGCTGGGCGATGGTGTCCGGCAATTGCTGGGCATCCGCGAGGTTGGATGCCATCAGCACGGCGAAGAGCGCAAGGAGCAGTCTGCGCGCCGCAAACAGGAAAGAGGTCGGGCTGGCCATATAAGTCTCGTTATTGGTTATATGAGGCGAGCTGGTCGCGTAGTGTTTGCATTGTATAGGAGCGACCCCTTATCATGCCTGTACACCAGTTGCACAAAAACCGAAGTACAGTAGCGCCTGTTGCAGTACAGATAAATGACAAAAGGCAGGTCATCCCATGAACGACAAGTCGTTTGAGCAAGCCGTCATTGCCGAGCGCGGCATGCTGGTCAAATTTGCGCGCCTGCATTTGCAGGAGGATGCGGCCGAAGACGCGGCCCAGGAAACGCTGCTGGCAGCGCTGCAAAATCCGGCCTCCTATTCCGGCAAGTCGTCGCTGCGCACCTGGCTGGTAGGCATCCTCAAGCACAAGATCATCGATTTGCTGCGCAAGGAAAAGAAATACATCCAGGTCGGCAAGGACGAAATCGGCGATCCGGGCGATTTCGACGCCTTGTTCGACGACACCGGCCATTGGGCCGAAGCGCCGGCGGATTGGGGTAATCCGGTTGAGACGCTGCAGCAGGCGCAGTTTTTCGACATCATGGATTTCTGCCTGAACAAGCTGACGCCGGTGATGGCGCGCGTGTTTTCGATGCGCGAGTTGTTCGAGTTCGACATTGCCGAGATCTGCAAGGAACTGAAGATCAGCGCCGGCAATTGCAGCGTGCTGTTGTATCGTGCGCGCATGCAGTTGCGCCTGTGTCTCGACCAGAATTGGTTCGAGACCCGCCAAGCCTGAACGGCCGAAACTTTCCTTCTGCCTCCGCAGCCGTTACAATAGCGCCCACGCCCCCGTAGCTCAGTGGATAGAGCGATCCCCTCCTAAGCAAATTTGGGCACCGGCATCCGAAAGGCGCCGCGTGAATGGAGTCAAATTCGGTGAACCCTGACAGCGCCTGCTGCAATCTGCGACAAGCGGCTGATGGCAATACCGAGCCAAGCCGCACGAGGCTGCTATCGTGCGGAAGGTGTAGAGACTAGACGGCTCCGGCCTGCGGACTGTAAGTCCATGGCCAAGGTATAGTCCAGACCACAAACAAGTTTCTTGGTGGCGAAAGCCATGGTGGTACGAAGGGATAGGTCACACGTTCGATCCGTGTCGGGGGCGCCAGACAAAAAAGCGCAGAAGATATCCTCTGCGCTTTTTCTTTGTCTGAAGCTTTGCTTGCAGCTTCAGTGGCCTTGGTAAAGCTTGTCGTCCCGCGGAGAAGCCGGCGCACCCGGCGTCGGCGGAGGCGCTGCCGGCGTTTCCGAATTCGGGTTCTTCGACCAGCCGAAGAAGTTGGACAGCGCGTCCACCACGCCGCCGCCATCCACGCCCAGAGAAGCGACAAAGCCGTCGCCTGGCGAGAAATTGTCGTAGTACGGTTCGCCGTCGACGAAGCGGATGCCGGCCGGTGCGGGCAGGTCGAATTGCGGCACACCCCTGAGCGCCGCGCCCATGTAATCGATCCAGATCGGCAAGGCGAGTTGCGCACCGAATTCTTTGCTGCCCAGGCTCTTGGGCTGGTCGTAACCCATCCACACCACTGTCGTCAGCGTGCGCTGGTAACCCGCGAACCAGCCGTCGACCGCATCATTGGTGGTGCCTGTCTTGCCGGCCAGGTCGGTGCGGCGCAGCGTGTTGCTGCGCGCGCCGGTGCCGCGCTGCGCCACCGATTGCAGCAGGTTGGTCATGATGTAGCTGTTGCGTTCATCAATGGCGCGCGGAGCGTTGTTGCCGACGATCAGCGGATCGGCCTTGGACAGCACCTTGCCGCGCGCGTCGGCGATTTTTGTGATCAGGTAAGGATTGATCCTGTAGCCGCCGTTGGCGAAAATCGAATAGGCCGAAGCCAGTTGCAGCGGCGTGGTTTGTCCAGCGCCCAGCGCCATAGGCAGGTATGGCGGCACCTTGTCGACGTCGAAACCGAAATGCCCGGTGATGAAGTCTTGCGCATATTTCACGCCGATGGCATCGAGCGTGCGGATGGCGACCAGGTTGACCGATTTTTGCAAGGCGGTGCGCATCGACATCGGGCCGGCCGGCGGATCATCGTCTTTCGGCTCCCAGTTCGGCTGGCCGTTGCCGGCCGGGTACGAGACAGGAGCATCGTTGATCACAGTGGCAGGGGCGAAGCCTTTTTCCAGCGCTGCGGAATAGATGAACGGCTTGAAGGTGGAGCCGGGCTGGCGCCATGCCTGGGTCACGTGGTTGAAATTGTTCTGCGTGAAGTCGAAGCCGCCGACCAGCGCGCGGATGGCGCCGTTCTGCGGCGTCACTGACACCAGCGTGGCTTCCACTTCCGGCAACTGGACGATTTGCCAATTCTTTTTGGCATCCTGCATGACGCGGATCACGGCTCCCGGCGCAATGCGCACATCCTTTTTCGCATTGGGGCCGAGCGCGGCGGCGACGAACTTCAGCGTGTCGCCGGATAGCGTGATCTTGTCGCCGCTGCGGATCACGGCCTGGATCTGCTTCGGATCGGCCGACACCACCACCGCGGCGAGGATGTCGTCATTGTCGGGATGGTCGTCCATGGCGTCGTCGATGGCTTGCGCGCGGTCATCCTCCTTGGACGGCAATTCGATGGTTTCTTCCGGGCCGCGATAGCCGTGGCGGCGGTCGTAATCCATCACACCCTTGCGTACGGCGTCGTAGGCGGCCTTCTGGTCGGCGGCATTGATGGTGGTGGTGACGGTGATGCCGTGGGTGTAAGTGTCTTCCTTGTACTGCGCGTAGACCATCTGGCGCACCATCTCATTGACGTATTCGGCATGGATGTTGTACTGGTTGCCCGGGGCGCGCACCTGGATGTCTTCCTTCACGGCGGCCTCGTATTGCGCCTGCGTGATGTATTCCAGATCCAGCATGCGTTGCAGGATGTATTGCTGGCGGATATGTGCGCGCTGAGGATTGACGATCGGGTTGTACGCCGACGGCGCCTTGGGCAGGCCGGCCAGCATCGCAGCCTGGGCCAGCGTGACATCCTTGAGGTCCTTGCCGAAATACGTGCGCGCCGCCGCCGCGAAACCGAAGGCGCGCTGACCCAGATAGATCTGGTTCATGTAGACCTCCAGGATCTGATCCTTGCTTAAGGTCGCTTCGATCTTGTTGGCCAGCAGGACTTCATACAGTTTGCGCGAAACGGTCTTTTCCTTGGTCAGGAACACGTTGCGCGCCACCTGCATGGTAATGGTGCTGGCGCCCTGGCTGGCATGTCCGCGGATCAGGTCCGCCGCAAGCGCGCGCACGATGCCGATGTAGTCGATGCCGCCATGCTGGTAGAAGCGATAGTCTTCAATGGCCAGCACCGCGTTTTTCATGTTGGCGGGGATGTCGTCGAGTTTGACGAGGCTGCGTTTCTCTTCGCCGAATTCACCGAGCAGGACGTTGTCCGCAGAGTAAATCCGCAGCGGAATCTTGGGGCGGTAATCGGTGATCACGTCCAGCGACGGCAAGCGCGGATTGATGAAGATCAGCGCATAAACAATGACTAGAGCGCCGACGATGCCCAGCCCGAGGACGGAGAAGGCAATGAATTTGGCGATATTGGGATTCAGAAAGCCGCGTTGACGGGGAGGATTGTGCAAGCGAAAAATAAAGCGCATGGTCATGGTGAGTGAAGGGCGTGCCGTATCTTACAACATGGGTTGGCCGGTATTGCCGATCCGCGACCAATCGGGCGGCCGATTATGTTTCCAAATGTGTGTGGCGAGCCGTTTCGGTGCAGGATATTGTGAAAACGGCATGACTTGTTGCTGAAAAGTAATCATCGGTAAGAATTCGTTGCCGCTTGATGTGCGGATCGCTCATGGAGCGCGCTTAGATACACCATCATTGCCCGCAATCGGTACAATGCGGTCTTTCCTCTTTAATTGCGTCGCGGCATAGGCATCTCCGCCCGACCTTCGATAGTTACTCCCCTCGGCATACTTATGGCAGTCATCTCTCTCTCCAATGCGCAACTCGCATTCGGACACGTTGCGCTTCTCGATCACGCGGAATTTTCCCTGGAAACCGGTGAGCGCGTCGGCCTGATCGGCCGCAACGGCACCGGCAAGTCATCCTTGCTGAAAATCATCGCAAGCGTTTTCAAGCTCGACGATGGTCTGCTGGTCATGCAGCAAGGGCTGAAGATTGCCTACGTCGACCAAGAGCCGCATTTCCCGGCGGAGATGTCGATTTTCGACGCGGTGGCTTCCGGCCTCGGCGAATTGCCGGCCTTGCTCAACGAATACGAAGCGCTGACCGGCCAGTTCGGCGGCGACAACGACGATGCGCTGATGGAGCGCATGCACGAGATCCAGTTGAAGCTCGATGCCGCTGATGCCTGGAGCCTGAACAACAAGGTCGAAACCACGCTGGACAAGCTCAACCTGAACGGCGATGCCTTGGTCGGCGAATTGTCGGGCGGTATGCAAAAGCGCGTGGCGCTGGCGTGCGGCCTGGTTGGCGCGCCTGACGTGCTGCTGCTGGACGAACCGACCAACCATCTGGATTTCGGCTCCATCATGTGGCTCGAAGGCCTGCTGCGCGACTATAAGGGCAGCGTGCTGTTCATCACCCACGATCGCAGCTTCCTCGACAACGTCGCCACGCGCATCATCGAACTGGATCGCGGCAAGTTATTATCCTTCCCCGGCAACTTCAGCACCTATCAGGCGCGCAAGGCCGAGCTGCTGGCCAACGAAGAAGTCGAAAACGCCAAGTTCGACAAATTCCTGGCGCAGGAAGAAGTCTGGATCCGCAAGGGTGTGCAGGCGCGCCGCACCCGCGACGAAGGCCGCGTGCGCCGCCTCGAGGCATTGCGCCAGGAGCGCAGTGTGCGCCGCGACCGCCAGGGACAGGTCAAGCTGGAAGTCTCTTCCGGCGAACGTTCGGGCAAGATCGTGGCGGAGCTGGAAAACGTCAGCAAGTCCTACGGCGCCAAAACCATCGTGCGCGATTTCAGCGGCATCATCATGCGCGGCGACAAGGTCGGCCTGATCGGCCAGAACGGCGCCGGCAAAACCACTTTGCTGAAACTGATCCTCGGCGAAGAAACCGCCGACTCCGGCACTGTGCGTCAAGGCACCAAGCTGCAGGTCGCGTACTTCGACCAGATGCGCACCCAGCTCGACGAAGACGCCAGCCTGGCCGACACCATTGCGCCGGGCAGCGACTGGGTGGAGGTCAACGGCCAACGCAAGCACGTCATGACATATCTTGGGGACTTCCTGTTCGCGCCGGAACGTGCGCGTTCGCCGGTACGCACCTTGTCGGGTGGTGAGCGTAATCGCCTGCTGTTGGCACGGTTGTTCGCCAAGCCGGCTAACGTGCTGGTGCTGGATGAACCGACCAACGATCTCGATATCGACACGCTTGAATTGCTGGAAGAACTGCTGGAGGAATACACCGGCACCGTGTTTCTGGTCAGCCATGACCGCACCTTCCTCGACAACGTCGTGACGCAGGTGATTGCCGCCGAAGGTGATGGCGTCTGGCGCGAATATGTCGGCGGCTACAGTGACTGGGAGCGCGTGCGCGCCAATATGCAGGCGACTGCGAAGAAAGCGGAAAGCAAGCCGGAAGCCAAACCGGCGGAAGCGGCCGCGTCTGCGGTTGCTACGGCAAAGCCGAAAAAGCTCAGTTACAAGGAGCAGCGCGAACTGGAGGAATTGCCGAAACTGATCGCGCAATTGGAAGAAGAACAGAAGGCGATTTCAGCCAAGCTGGCCGATCCTGATTTGTACAAGTCGGGACCGGATGAAGCGGTACGCCTGAATGCGCGCTTTGCCGAGATCGATGGTTTGCTGCTGGAAAATCTCGAACGCTGGGAAACCATCGAAGCGCGTTCAAAGGCCTGATCGTTCAATCAGCGACGGAGCGTCAGTTGGGGCGCCGGCTGGCGTGGCGCAGTTCCGGCAATCTTTGCCGCATGCTATCGGCGTCGTCGGCATCCGGACGTAAGGCCAGATACGCTTCCAAGTCGTCCAGCGCCGCCTGCGGTTCCGCCAGGTTGGCGTAAGCCAGGCCTCGGTCGCGGCGTTCGGTGATTTCGTCGGGCAGCAAGATCACCAGGCGTTCCTGTACGTCGAGTACACGTTGCCAGCGCTGTGCATCGGTGAAAATCGCTTTCAGGTTGCGTAGCATGCGCGTGAGGATTTCACGCGGGTGCGCCGCGCGCAGATAAGCGGCCAGCGGCAGCTCATCGCCGTATTCCTGCTGATCCAGATAGGGTTCCAGACGCTCTTCCAGCTCTTCGCGCGACAGGCTGGCGCCGTTCATCGGGTCCAGCACGATGTCGCCGGACTGCACCGACAGCTTCATCAGGAAGTGGCCCGGGAAGGAGATGCCCTTCATGTTCAGGCCGATCTGCTGGCCCAATTCCATGTATACCACCGCCAGCGAAATCGGAATGCCGCGACGTGACGTGATCACGCGGTGGATGTAACTGTTGTCGGGATCGTAATAATTATTGATGTTGCCGGCGAAGGCAAGTTCCTGGAAAAAGAAATGGTTGAGCATGCGCAATTTTTGAATATGCGATGCATCAGACGACAGACGCTGTTTCAGCTTAAAGGCCAAGGTGTCCATCTCGATCTGGCAGGCGGAAAAATCCAGATCGGGATACGCATCTTGCCCTAGCGCCAGAGCCGATTCAAACAAAGGAATCGACTCGTCTTGACGAACCAGCGACGAAAAATATTCGAGAGGTGTGAGCGTCATATGTTGATCATGCTATCAAAATATACGCGCTTGTGAAATGTTTGCCTCGCAATGGCGTGCCAATGCAACATTGCAGCAGGTAAATGCGACCCGTCAACGGCTGATGCGTTTGAAATCGCGGAAGCGAAAACCCATTGCCATCAAGGCGCCGAAATAGGCCAACCCGCACGCCGCGAGCACCAGCAGCAAAGCGCCGACACGTTCGACCGGATGCGCGCGCATGGCGATCCAGTCGAAATGGCGCGCCACTGCCAGCGCCACGCCGGCCAACAGGAACAGCGCACCGGTCAGCTTGATCAGGAACATGCGCCAGCCCGGCTGCGGTGTATAGATATTACGGCGGCGCAGTCCCCAGAACAGGAACACTGCGTTCAGGCAGGCGCCCAGTCCGATCGACAGCGCCAGACCGGCATGCGCGATCCACGGCACGAAAATGTAATTCATCAACTGAGTTGCGATCAGTACGCCGATAGCGATCTTGACCGGCGTGCGGATATCCTGTTTGGCGTAAAAGCCAGGCGCGAGAATTTTCACCAGGATCAGGCCGATCAGGCCGACGCCGTAGGCGATCAGCGCATGGCCGGTCATCGCCACCGACACCGTGTCGAATTTGCCGTAATGAAATAGCGTCGCCGTCAGCGGTTCGGACAGCGTCGCCAGGCCGACCGCGCAAGGCATCGCCAGCAGGAAAGTCAGGCGCAAGCCCCAGTCGAGCAACGAGGAATATTCCACCATATCGTTTTCGGCATGCGCATTCGACAGGCTGGGCAGCAGGATCGTGCCGAGCGCCACACCGAGCAAAGCGGTCGGAAATTCCATCAGCCGGTCGGCATAAGACAGCCAGGACACGCTGCCGTGGGCCAGGCGCGAGGCGATGTTGGTATTGATCATCAGGCTGATCTGCGCGGCCGAAACGGCGAACACGGCAGGGCCCATTTTCTTGAGCACGCGTTTGACGCCTTCATCGCTCAGGCCAATCATGGGATTCAGGTACAGCCGCGGCAGCATGCCGATCTTGATCAACGCGGGAATCTGGATGGCGACTTGCAACACGCCGCCGACAAAAACGGCAAATGCCATGGCGTATATCGGCTGGTCCATGTAGGGAGCGACAAATAGCGACGCAACAATGAAGGACACGTTCAGCAGCACCGAGGTGAACGCCGGGATCCTGAACTCACGCCAAGTGTTGAGGATGCCGCCGGCCAGCGCCACAAAGGCCATGAAGCCGATGTAGGGGAACATGATCCGGGTCATCATGACCGAGGCGTCGAAAGCGCCCTGGTTATACTTCAGCCCGGTCGCGATGAAATATACGATCACCGGCGTGGCGAGGATGCCGGCGAGGCTGGTGGCCACCATGACCCAGATCAGCACCGTTGCCACGTGATCCACCAGGTTTTTGGTGGCGGCGTCGCCTTTCTGGTTCTTGTATTCGGCCAGGATGGGGACGAAAGCTTGCGAAAATGCGCCTTCGGCGAACAGGCGGCGCAACAGGTTGGGAATGCGGAACGCGACATTGAATGCATCGGTATAGGCCGAAGCGCCAAATGCGCGCGCGAACAGGATTTCTCTTGCGAGGCCGGTAATGCGGGAGAGCATCGTCATGCCAGAGACGGTGGCAAGCGTTTTATGCAAGTTCATGGGACGGCATTATAGCTTTCGTTTTTGGCACGGCCGGCAGTTTTGCAAAGGAGCTTGACGGCGTTCGACGGGCTGGCGGGAGGAACGTTCGGGAAAAATTGCGGAAACGGCAATGGATGGAAAAGCGATGTTGACTGAAGGCAATTTGGATGCTTTGCAACAGGATCGGGCGCTAGTCAGTCCGTATTTGCCAGTTTCAGGAAAAATGGTTATAATCCGTGGCTTTACAGAATTCCGCCTCGCAAGTTATCAAGATTGCGATGCACTTGATCTCGATTTAGGATAATTATTCATGGCAAATACCGCACAAGCACGCAAGCGTGCTCGTCAAGCTGTTAAGCAAAACGCGCACAATTCCAGCCAGCGTTCGACGCTGCGTACAGCAATCAAGGCTGTCCGCAAGGCGATCGAAGCAGGCGACAAGGCTGCTGCGACTTCCGTGTTCCAAGCTTCTGTGTCGACTATCGACAGCATTGCCGACAAGAAGATCATTCACAAGAACAAGGCAGCTCGCCATAAGAGCCGTCTGGCTGCTGCCCTGAAGGCACTGGCTGCTTAATAGTTGATCTGTCCGGGAAGCATGCATGGCATGTTTTCTGAGCATACTGGATCGACGATCTCAGGATTGTCGATTTGAAAACATGAACCCGCCCAAGTGATTTGGCGGGTTTTTTGCATTTCAGAGGTATTTCTGCTGCTTTGCCGTCGGGCGCTTCAGAATGAGCGGGATGGCATCCAAGACATCCCTGTTGCGTCACAGCGCAGATCAGCGCGGCAAGCCTTCGATGGTCATGCCGGGTTTGACATTTTTCTGTTTGAACCAGCCCTTGTTCATTTCCAGAGCGTAGGCGGCAGGTTTGATCGCGCAATGCGAATCAAGGGTCTGTTCCTTCATTTCCTCGATATTGATGATCTTGCCGGTTTCGTCCATGAAGGCGACGGAAAGGGGGATCAGTGTATTTTTCATCCACATGCACACACCTGCTGGTGCACCAAAGGCGAACACCATGCCTTCGTTGGCCCCCATCCTGTTGCGGAACATCAGGCCTTGCTCGCGCTGAGCTTCCGTGGAAGCGACCTCGGCTTTGATCAGGTACAGGCCGGCATTAAGCGTGATGGTCGGGAATTGCTGGAGTTGCTGGGCCTGGCCGGGCAGGGCGGTCGTGGCGGCTGCAAAGGTGCTGAGCAGGACAAGGAATCGACGCATGATAGGAAGAGGCTGAATGAGTGAAGCTGAAGGGCTGATTCGGATTCGGACGATTATAGAGGAAGTGGGAAAACGGAGCGGAAATGAAAAAAGGCAGGACGAGCCTGCCTTTTAGTATCGCGAAAGCAAGATTACTTAGCAGTAGCGTCAGCAGCAGGAGCCTTCTTTGCCTTCTTTGCCTTGTGGCCTTTTTTCGCTTTCTTAGCCTTCGGTGCAGCAGCTTCAGCCTTAGGAGCATCAGCAGGTGCAGCAGCAGGAGCTGCAGCTTGTGCGAAAACGGAAGTAGCGAACAGACCAGCGATCAGAGCGGCGATCAATTTTTTCATTTTGCAGTCCTTCAAATTAACATGTTAAGAAAACGGCGATTCTCGTGAATCATTGCCAATAACGACGTGCCGATAGCTTGGTTGACAGAAAACTTCAAAAAAGAGGATTTCTTTCTGGGCTGCACAGAAATGAAATATTTTGTCAGTTTTTTGTCAGTTTTTTGCGCTGAAGTTCCTCTGGGCCAACTATTTTCCACTCCCCCGGCAGCAATGGATAGGTATCTAGGGCAAATGGTCCGATTGCGATACGTACCAGTCGCAAGGTAGGCAGGCCGACCGCAGCCGTCATTCGGCGTACCTGGCGATTCTTTCCCTCTGCGATCTTGATGGTGAGCCAGCTTGTCGCCTGGTTTTTGCGCTCGCGTATCGGCGGATTGCGCGGCCATAACCAGGCCGGTTCCTGCACATGTTTCACTTCGCTTTTCTGTGTGACGAAGTCGCCCAGATCGAGCGGATTGCGCAGGCGTTCTAGGCTGGCGGCGTCGGGTGTGCCTTCCACCTGAACGAGATAGATCTTGGGTTGCTTGCGCTTGGGGTGACTGATTTCATGCTGGAGTTCGCCGTCTTCGGTCAGCAGCATCAATCCCTCGCTGTCGGCGTCGAGGCGGCCGGCAGGATAGACGCCGGGAATGTTGAGATAATCGGCGAGCGTTTCGCGGTCGGGGTGCGCCGAAAACTGGCACATAACCTGATAGGGTTTGTTGAATAGAATGAGAGGCATGCGCTAGTGTCGCAAAAACATGGCGCCTCGTAAAATACTGGTGCATAATGCGAAAACGTGTCTTATGTCTTATATAAGACTTTTCCTTCGCCGAAGACGCAATTCAAGAATAGATGCAAGGTGCGCTGCAGCTTGTGAGTCCGGCCAGGGCAAAACGCCAGATTTCTCTTTTTTCCGTTCAACATTCGGAGACAGTAATGTATCAACATATCAAGGTGCCGGCTGAAGGCCAGAAAATCACCGTCAACGCAGACTTTTCCATCAATGTTCCGGATCAGCCGATTATTCCTTTCATCGAAGGCGACGGCACCGGCATTGATGTCAGCCCGGTCATGATCAAGGTAGTCGATGCCGCCGTCGCCAAAGCCTACGGCGGCAAGCGCAAGATCCACTGGATGGAAATCTATGCCGGCGAGAAGTCGACCCGATTGTACGGCCCCGACGTCTGGCTGCCGGACGAAACGCTGGATGCAGTCAAGCAATACGTAATTTCCATCAAGGGGCCATTAACCACGCCGGTCGGCGGCGGCATCCGTTCGCTCAACGTGGCGTTGCGTCAGCAACTGGACTTGTACGTCTGCCTGCGTCCGGTGCGGTACTTCAAGGGTGTGCCGTCGCCGTTGCGCGCGCCGGAAAAGACCAGCATGGTGATCTTTCGCGAAAACTCCGAAGACATCTACGCCGGGATCGAATGGGAGGAAGGTTCGGAAGGCGCCAGGAAGCTGATCGATTTCCTGATCAATGAGATGGGCGTCAAGAAAATCCGTTTTCCCGACAGTTCGGGGATCGGCATCAAGCCGGTCTCGCGCGAAGGCACCGAGCGCCTGGTGCGCAAGGCCATCCAGTATGCGATCGACAATGACAAGCCGTCGGTCACGCTGGTCCACAAGGGCAACATCATGAAGTTCACCGAAGGCGGCTTCCGCGACTGGGGCTATGCCCTGGCGCAGAAGGAATTCGGCGCGCAACTGATCGACGGCGGCCCTTGGGTGAAATTCAAGAATCCGAAAACCGGCCGCGACATCGTCATCAAGGATTCGATCGCCGATGCTTTCCTGCAGCAAATCCTGTTGCGTCCGAATGAATACAGCGTCATCGCGACGCTGAATCTGAACGGCGACTATATCTCCGACGCGCTGGCGGCGCAGGTCGGCGGCATCGGCATCGCGCCGGGCGCCAACATGTCGGATTCCGTTGCAATGTTCGAAGCTACTCATGGCACCGCGCCGAAGTATGCCGGCAAGGATTACGTCAATCCGGGGTCGCTTATCCTGTCCGCTGAAATGATGTTGCGCCACATGGGCTGGATCGAGGCGGCCGATCTGATTATCGATTCGATGCAGAAATCGATTTCGTCGAAACGGGTCACTTACGATTTTGCGCGTCTCATGGAAAGCGCGACCCAGGTGTCGTGCTCGGGCTTCGGTGATGTCATGATCGAAAATATGTGATGCATCGTTCTTCGTTGTGAGGTATCGGAAAAGGTCGGGCAACCGGCCTTTTTTATTGCGTGCGCGGATTGTTCCAAGGGGCGGGCTGGTTGGTTGGGGTTGGGACATAAAAAAAGCTCCTGCAGAGCAGGAGCTTTTCAGCAAAGCGGCTTGGACTTAAGCCGCAGGAGCTTGGATGTTGGAAGCTTGCTTGCCTTTGGGGCCTTGCGTGACTTCGAACTGAACTTTTTGACCTTCTTTCAGGGTCTTGAAGCCGTTCATCTGAATTGCCGAGAAGTGTGCGAACAAATCTTCACCACCGTCGTCCGGAGTGATAAAGCCAAAGCCCTTGGAATCGTTGAACCACTTGACTGTACCTGTTGCCATAAAAGCATCTTTCAATGAAAAAAAATCACACGAGCCGTAAAAGCAAGAAGCCTCGCGAGATTGAAACGTCCGCAGCCCCCCTTAAACCTGCCCCCTTCGTATTAACAAGCAGTAACCACTTATCAATGAATTCCATTGTTCTCGTTAAAAATATAAAAGTCAAGTTGTTTTCAATGGAATTATTAAGCTTTTGTTCAGCGAATCAAAACGAAAGGTCTTGATTTAGGATAAACGAGTGTTATCTGCGGACTATCAGGAAAACGCGTAATATCTAAATTAATTAGGTATTTTCTTCATCGTTGTGCGTTGCACAGTTGATTGATGGTTTTAGAATAGATGCATGGCAACCAAGCACGATAATGATAACGGTACAGTCCTGGCGCGGAAGGAGCAAAAGCTCAAGCCGCCCCCTATGTACCAAGTATTGTTGTTGAACGATGACTATACGCCGATGGAATTCGTCGTCGCAGTCATTCAGGAGTACTTCAACAAAGACCGTGAAACAGCGACGCAGATTATGCTCAAAGTTCACCGCGATGGGAAAGGTATGTGTGGTGTGTATCCTAAAGATATCGCATCCACAAAAGTTGAACTCGTTTTAACCCACGCTCGAAAAGCAGGGCATCCCCTGCAATGCGTGATGGAGGAAGCATGATTGCGCAGGAATTGGAAGTCAGTTTGCACATGGCCTTTGTCGAAGCCCGGCAATCCCGTCATGAATTTATCACGGTGGAACATCTCCTCCTTGCGCTGTTGGACAATCCTTCAGCGGCGGAAGTGTTGCGCGCCTGCTCGGTCAATATTGACGATCTGCGCAAGACGCTGACGAATTTCATTACCGACAATACGCCCACAGTTCCCGGCACGAACGAGGTCGACACGCAACCGACGCTGGGTTTCCAGCGCGTGATTCAGCGTGCGATCATGCACGTGCAGTCGGCTTCCAACGGCAAGAAGGAGGTTACCGGCGCCAACGTGCTGGTGGCGATCTTCGGCGAGAAGGATTCGCACGCTGTCTATTACCTGCACCAACAAGGCGTCACGCGCCTGGACGTGGTCAATTTCATTTCTCACGGTGTGCGCAAGGATCAGCAGGTCGATTCGCAAAAAGCGCCTGAAGGAGCGGAAGACGTGCAGACCGAAGGCCAGCAAAAGGAAAGTCCTCTCGATCAGTTCACGCAGAATCTGAACAAGGCCGCGGCCGAGGGCAAGATCGATCCGCTGATCGGACGCGACGCCGAAGTCGAACGCGTGATCCAGACTCTGTGCCGCCGTCGCAAGAACAATCCGCTGCTGGTCGGCGAAGCCGGCGTCGGCAAGACTGCCATCGCCGAAGGCTTGGCATGGCGCATCACGCAGAACGACGTGCCGGAAATCCTCAGGAACGCCGTCGTGTATTCGCTCGACATGGGCGCGCTGCTGGCCGGCACCAAGTACCGCGGCGATTTCGAGCAACGCCTGAAGGCGGTGCTCAAGCAGCTCAAGGACAGCCCGCACGGCATTCTGTTCATCGACGAGATCCATACGATCATCGGTGCCGGTTCGGCGTCGGGCGGCACGCTGGATGCATCCAACCTGCTCAAGCCGGCGTTGTCGAGCGGCCAGTTGAAGTGCATCGGCGCGACCACTTATACCGAGTTCCGCGGCGTCTTCGAAAAAGACCACGCCTTGTCGCGTCGCTTCCAGAAGATCGACGTCAACGAGCCGACCGTTGAGCAAACCGTGCAGATCCTGCGTGGCCTCAAGTCCAAGTTCGAAGAGCACCATGGCGTCAAGTATTCCGCTTCCGCATTGACTTCCGCAGCCGAGTTGGCCGCTCGCTTCATCAACGATCGTCATTTGCCCGACAAGGCGATCGACGTGATCGATGAAGCAGGCGCAGCGCAGCGCATCCTGCCGAAGTCGAAGCAGAAGAAGACCATCGGCAAGTCCGAGATCGAGGAAATCATTTCCAAGATCGCGCGTATTCCGCCGCAATCGGTGAATCAGGACGACCGCACCAAGCTGCAAACGATCGATCGCGACCTCAAGAACGTCGTGTTCGGCCAGGATCCTGCGATCGAAGCGCTGGCGTCGGCCATCAAGATGGCGCGTGCCGGCCTGGGCAAGACCGACAAGCCGATCGGCTCCTTCCTGTTCTCCGGTCCGACCGGCGTGGGCAAGACTGAAGTGGCGAAGCAACTGGCCTTCATCCTCGGCATCGAGTTGATCCGTTTCGACATGTCCGAATACATGGAACGCCATGCGGTGAGCCGTCTGATCGGAGCGCCTCCAGGCTACGTCGGTTTTGATCAGGGCGGTTTGCTGACCGAAGCGATCACCAAGAAGCCGCATGCGGTGCTGCTGCTCGATGAAATCGAAAAGGCGCATCCGGATATCTTCAACATCCTGTTGCAGGTGATGGACCACGGTACGCTGACCGATAATAACGGTCGCAAGACCGACTTCCGCAACGTCATCATCGTGATGACCACGAATGCCGGTGCGGAAAGCCTGCAGAAGCGTTCGATCGGTTTCACCGACAAGAAGGAAGCCGGCGACGAGATGGCGGATATCAAGCGTATGTTTACGCCGGAATTCCGCAACCGTCTGGATGCGATCATCAGCTTCGGGGCACTGGATGAAGAGGTCATCATGCGCGTGGTCGACAAGTTCCTGATGCAACTGGAAGAGCAATTGCATGAGAAGAAGGTGGAAGCCGTCTTCTCAGACAGCTTGCGCAAGTTCCTCGCGAAGAAGGGCTTTGATCCGCTGATGGGCGCGCGTCCGATGTCGCGCCTGATCCAGGACATGATCCGCAAGGCGCTGGCCGACGAACTGCTGTTTGGCCGCCTGGTCAACGGCGGCCGCGTCACCGTCGAGCTGGACGACAAGGATCAGGTCAAGCTGGAATTCCCCGAGGGCGACGATTCGACGCCTCCGCCGGAAGAGCCGCAAGAGAAGCTGGAAGTCGAGTAAGCGGTATCGGCTTTCCCGGCGCATGGCGACATGCGCCGGTTCGCAAGGCAGAAGTGAAAAGGCCGGAACGATCACACGTTCCGGCCTTTTTGCTTTTGCGCCGGTAGTATTGCCCCGACGCATCAGTCGCTCAGAGCCTCATCACGGCATTAAAGGCTTGCCCGCAGCCTGCTTGGCCTTGAGCGTCTGGGTCGACTTGTCGATCATGGTCATGCGATAGGCAGTGGCTGGATGCAAGGCGGTATAGCCGTTTGGCACACTGGCCGGATATTGCGTCGCCAGACGCTGCCAGAAGGCCGGATAGTCGTCGATGCCGTAGCCGGCGCGCACCAGCATGTACAGGGCCAGGTTGTCGGCCGCGGCATCCAGGTCTTGCGGATACGGCCGAATGCCGCCGGTGCCTGCGGTCGCGGTCGGGTCCGGCTGGGCGCGCATCAGATTGTCGATGACGCTGCCCGTGGTGGCGACCATGCGCTGGCGGATGGCGTGGCCCAGCGAATTGTGCGCCATGTCCTTGGCGATCAGGTAGGCCAGTTCTTCATCGGTCTTGGCAAAATTCATCATGCCGCGCGTGATCAGCACGCGGCGGCCATCGGCGTAGGTGTTGACGTTGTCGGCGTTGCCCAGTTCGATGCTGAACGCGCAAGCCAGCGTTAGCGGCACAACGACATTCTGCTGCGCGTTTTGCGACGACTTGTTGCGCAAAATCGTGAGCTTGATCGGTGCACGACCGGTCATCAATGGTCCCAGTAGATTGGCGGCCTGGCGTTCGGCGTCGGGGCCTTGCTGCAGTGGCTTGTCGGCTATCGCCAGCAGGATGTCGCCGCGCTGCACGCCGCTTTTGGCGGCACCGCTGCCCGGCAAGACCCCCGTCACCTGCAAACGCTCACCGAAGCCCAGCGATTGCGCTGCATTGGCGAACTCGGTCGGATAGGAATACTTGTTCTTGGCGGTGAAGCCGAGCAGGTTGCGTGCATTGCCGCGGCACAATGGCGCATTGCTGGTCAGCAGCGGCGCCGCGATTTTATACAGGCGATCCTGTTGCGCCGTCAGCGCGCGCAGCGCAACCTGGTCGGGCGTCGGCGCAGGTGCCGCTTTGGCGACGGGAGCCGGCGCCGTCTGCGCGGGCTGATTGAGGGTGCTGTCCTGCGGCGTCACACATGCCGCCAACAATGCCGCCGGAACGACGGCCAGCGCTATTCTTATTTTCCCCCAATATCCCAGCTGTCTTGCGCACATCCAATGGTCTCCTTAGTGTTTGCCGGTACTGCCGAAGCCGCCTGCGCCGCGTTCGCTACTGTCGAATTCCTCGACCACATTGAAGCCGACCTGCATGACCGGCACGATGACCAGTTGCGCCAGGCGCTCCATGGGATTTAGGACAAATTCTGTCTGGCCGCGGTTCCACGTCGAGACCATCAGTTGGCCCTGATAGTCGGAGTCGATCAGGCCGACCAGGTTGCCGAGCACGATGCCGTGCTTATGGCCGAGGCCGCTGCGCGGCAAGATGAGGGCGGCGTATCCGGGATCGGCGACATGGATCGCCAGGCCGGTCGGGATCAGGTGCGTGGTGCCCGGCGCGATCGTCAGCGGCGCGTCCAGGCAGGCGCGCAGGTCGAGGCCGGCACTGCCGCTGGTGGCGTAGGCCGGCAACTGGTCTTTCATGCGCGGATCGAGGATTTTGACGTCTATGGTTTTCATCGGCGAGAGAGTGGGGTAATGGAAAAAGTGTCAGGCTTGCGCAAGGCGATGTGCGATTTCACGCACCAGTTGGCGCGCCAGCGTCAGTTTGTTCGCACGCGGCAGGTCGGTGTGGCCTTTATCGTCGAACAGCGTCAAGGTGTTTTCATCCTTGCCGAAGGTCTGTTGGCCGATATTGCCGACCAATAACGGAATGTTCTTTTTGATACGCTTGGCCGCGCCGTATTGTGCAAGATTCTCGGATTCGGCGGCGAAACCGACGCAATACGGTCGCTTCGGCAAGGCGGCGACCTCTGCGAGGATATCCGGATTTTGTTCGAACGCCAGTTGCAGGCCGTCGTCGGCGGCATCTTTCTTCAGCTTCTGATCGCTGACCTTGGCCACGCGCCAGTCGGCCACCGCCGCGACGGCGACGAAGATATCCAGGCCGGTCAGATTGGCGAACACGGCATCGTGCATTTGCTGCGCCGTCTGTACATCGACGCGTCGCACGCCATAAGGTGCCTCCAGAGCCGTCGGTCCCGACACCAAAACGACTTCGGCGCCGGCTTCACGCGCGGCACGGGCGACGGCGTAGCCCATTTTCCCAGACGACAGATTGGTGATGCCGCGCACCGGATCGATCGGCTCGAAGGTCGGGCCGGCAGTGAGCAATACGCGGCGGCCTGCTAGCAGCTTCGGCTGAAATGACGCGATGATTTCTTCGAGCAGTTGCGCCGGTTCAAGCATGCGGCCAAGACCGACTTCGCCGCAGGCCTGATCGCCGGAATCGGGGCCGAGCAGCACGATGCCGTCCTGCTTCACTTGCGCAATATTGCGTTGCGTCGCCGGGTTTTGCCACATCTCGACGTTCATCGCCGGCGCGATCATCAATGGCATGTCACGCGGGCGCGCTACGCATAGCGTCGACAGCAAGTCGTCGCAAGCGCCGTGGGCCAGCTTGAAAATAAAATCGGTGGAGCAGGGGGCGATAACGATGGCGTCGATGCCGCGCGTCAGGTCGATGTGAGGCATGTTGTTGTCGATGCGCGCATCCCACTGGTCGGTATAGACCGTGTTGCCGGTCAGCGCCTGCATCGTGACGGTGGTGATGAATTGCGTCGCCGCCTGGGTCATGACGACCTGCACCGAAGCGCCCGCCTTGCCGAGGCCGCGCGCCAGTTCGGCGGCCTTATAGCAGGCCACGCCGCCGGTCAGGCCGAGGAGGATTTTTTTGCCAGCGAGATCCATTGTCTTACTCCTTATAGAACTCATTCATGACGGCCGTAGCAATCAACCGCAGCCTTGCCGCCCTTATCGGTTACCGGCGCTATTTGCCGACGCGACGCAACTCGTCCAGCACGAACAATACCGCACCCAGGCAGATCGCACTATCGGCAATGTTGAATGCAGGCCAATGCCAGTTCCCGACAAAGACGTCGAGGAAGTCGATCACATGACCGTACACGATACGGTCGATCACGTTGCCGATCGCGCCGCCCAGGATCAGCGCCAGCGCCCAGCAGAACATGCGCTGGCCGGCATGCTTGCGCAGCAGGTAAATGATGTAGATTGCCGCCGCGATGCCGATCGCGGTGAACAGGTGGCGCTGCCAGCCTGATTCAGTCGCCAGGAAACTGAATGCCGCGCCCTTGTTGTAGACCAGCACCAGGTTGAAGAAGCCGGTAACCGGGCGCGACTCGCCGTAGTGGAACAGCTTGATGATCGTAATTTTTGACAACTGGTCCAGCAGCAGCACGATCAGGGAAATGCCCAGCCATGGCAGCAGGCTATTGCTGTCGCTGGAGCTGGGCATGAGGCGTTTTTTATTGGAAGCCATGGGCGGATGTGGATGAGGTCTGAGAAGAAAGCCGGCACGAGAGGGATGTCATGATCGCGTGCCGGATCGGAGAGTGCTCAGGCGAAGTGGCGGGTTTCGCCGCTGCCGAACAGATTGGCAACGCAACGGCCGCATAATCCGGCGTGTTCCGCATGCGCACCTACATCGGCGCGATAGTGCCAGCAGCGTTCGCACTTCTGATATGTCGATGGCGTGACAACGATGGCTTCATCCGCCTCCGACGCCACCGCCGTGACTGTGGCTGCGGAAGTGATCATCACGAACTTGAGGTCGTCGCCCAGACTCTGCAACAGCGCCACCTTGTCGCCGCTGACCTTCAGCTCGACCTCCGCCTGCAGCGACGAACCGATGCCGCCGGCGATGCGGACTTCTTCCAGTTGCTTGGTCACGGCTGCACGCACTTCATGCAACACGTTGAACTTGGCGACCAGCGCCTCGGCCTGCGCTACTTCGGGCAACCGGTAATAGGTCTGCGTGAAAATGGTTTCGCCGCTGTCGGTAAATGCTTCCTTGCTCGCGAAGAAGCTCCAGGCTTCTTCCGCCGTGAACGACAGCGTCGGCGCCATCAGGCGTAGCAAGGCCTGAGTGATATGCCAGATCGCGGTCTGCGCAGAGCGGCGCGCAGGCGAATCGATGCCGCTGGTGTACAGGCGATCCTTGAGGATGTCGAGGTAGAAGCCGCCCAGGTCTTCCGAGCAATACATCTGCAGCCTGGACACCACCGGATGGAATTCATAGGTCTCGTAATGCGCAAGGATATCCTTTTGCAGATTGGCCATGTTGGCGATTGCGTAGCGGTCGATTTCCAGCATCTCCGCCACCGGCACGGCATGTGCGGCCGGATCGAAGTCGGCCGTATTGGCCAGCAGGAAGCGCAGTGTATTGCGGATGCGGCGATATGCTTCCGTCACGCGCTTGAGGATTTCGTCGGAAATCGAGATCTCGCCGGAGTAATCGCTCGACGCCACCCAGAGGCGCAGGATTTCCGCGCCCAGCGTGTCGGCGACCTTTTGCGGTTCGACGCCGTTCTTGAGCGACTTCGACATCTTGCGCCCTTCGCCGTCGACCACGAAACCGTGCGTCAACAGCGCCTTGTAGGGTGCGCAGCCGTTCAGCATCGAGGAGGTCAGCAGCGAGGAGTGGAACCAGCCGCGATGCTGGTCCGAGCCTTCCAGGTACAGGTCCGCGGGGAACTGGAGCTCTTGTTTATGCGAACCGCGCAACACGGTCTGATGGGTCGAGCCGGAGTCGAACCAGACGTCCAGCGTATCCTTGTTCTTCAGGTACTGATCGGCTTCATCGCCCAGCAAGTCCCTGGGATCCAGCGTCTGCCATGCCTCGATGCCGCCTTGCTCGATGCGTTGGGCGACCTGTTCCAGCAGCTCCGGCGTGCGCGGATGCAGCAGGCCGGTTTCCTTGTGCACGAAGAAAGCCATCGGCACGCCCCATTGGCGTTGGCGCGACAGCGTCCAGTCGGGACGGTTGGCGATCATGCCGTGCAGACGGGCCTTGCCCCAGGCCGGGAAGAAGGACGTGTCTTCGATGCCCTGCAGCGCGGTTTCGCGCAGGCTCTTGCCGCCGTCCTTTGGCGTGTTGTCCATGCTCGCAAACCATTGCGATGTGGCGCGATAGATGATCGGGGTCTTGTGGCGCCAGCAATGCATGTAGCTGTGGTCGAACATCACCAGCTTGAACAGCGAGCCGGTTTCTTCCAGCTTGGCGCAGATCGGCTTCGACGCTTCCCAGATCGTCAGGCCCGCGAACAGCGGCAGCGACGATGCATAGCGGCCGTCGCCCATGACCGGACTGATGATGTCGTCGTCCTTCATGCCGTGTGCCTTGCATGAGACAAAGTCTTCGATACCGTAGGCAGGGGCTGAGTGGACGATGCCGGTGCCGCTGTCGGCGGTCACATATTCGCCGAGGTAGATCGGCGACAGCCGGTCGTAACCCTTGTCGGCGCTTGCCAGCGGATGATGAAAATTGAGCAGGGACAGCGCTTCGCCCTTGGTGGTGGCGATCACTTTGCCTGTCAGGCCGTAGCGTTGCAGGCAGGCCTCGACCAGATCGTTGGCCAGGATCAGCAGCAACGGCTCGCCGTTGCGCTCGGTCTGCACCAGCGCATAGTCGAATTCAGGATGCACATTGAGTGCCTGGTTGGACGGGATGGTCCAAGGCGTGGTGGTCCAGATGACGATATAGCCCTTGTCCGTTGGCAACTTCGCCAGGCCGAAGGCCTTGGCGATCTTGTCGTGCTCCGCAAACGGGAAGCCGACGTCGATGGCCGGATCGCGCTTGTCCTGATACTCCACTTCCGCTTCCGCCAGCGCCGAACCGCAGTCGAAACACCAGTTGACCGGTTTCAGGCCGCGATAGACATAACCCTTCTCCAGAATCGTGCCGAGCGCGCGCAACTCATCGGCTTCGTTGGAGAAGTTCATGGTCTTGTATGGATTGTCCCATTCGCCCAACACGCCCAGGCGGATGAAATCTTTCTTTTGCAGCTCGATCTGTTCGTTGGCGTAAGCGCGCGCCTTGGCCTGCACTTCGGCCACCGGCAGGTTCTTGCCGTATTTCTTTTCGATCTGGATTTCGATCGGCATGCCGTGGCAATCCCAGCCCGGCACATATTGCGCGTCGAAACCGGCCATGTTGCGAGCCTTGACGATCATGTCCTTGAGGATCTTGTTGACGGCGTGACCCAGATGGATTTCGCCGTTGGCATACGGCGGGCCGTCATGCAGGATGAATTTCGGCCGGCCCTTCGACGCTGCGCGGATGCGCTCGTAGACCTTCTTGCTTTGCCATTCCTTGACCCATTGCGGCTCGCGCTTGGCGAGATCGCCGCGCATCGGGAAGGCGGTTTCGGTCATGTTGACCGGATACTTGCCTGGCGCTTTGCCTTCAGCTTTGCCGGGTTTGTTTGGCTTGGAGGATTCGTTGTTCGACATAAGTTTTTTTCAATGAAATTCTGTAAAACGGTGACGGCGGATGCCGGGCGATGCACCGGCGCAAATCGCGCGCGGCGCGCTGGGGCGGGCCAGCGTCAAATTCGGTCGGTGGCGGAAACGGCGAAACTCGCCTGTTCGCTGAACCAGGCGCGCGCGTGTTCGGCGTCGCGTTCGATGGCCGCCGTCAGCGTCGGTAGGTCGACGTATTTCTCTTCGTCGCGCAGCTTCTTGAGGAATTCCACACGCACCAGCTTGCCGTAGCAGTCGCCGCTGTAATCGAAGATATGCGTTTCCAGCAGCACGCGGCCGCTGTCGTCCACGGTCGGGCGTACGCCCAGGCTGGCCACCGCCGGCAGCGGGCGGTCTTCAATGCCGTGCACCTGCACGACGAAAATTCCCGACAGCGCCGGCCGCTTGTGGCCCACACGCATGTTCAGCGTCGGAAAACCGATGGCGCGGCCGAGCTTCTTGCCATGCACCACATGGCCGGAGATTGCATATGAATGGCCCAGCAACTGGCGTGCATGCGGGAAGTCCGCCTCGGCGAGCGCCGCGCGGATCGCCGACGATGAAATGCGCACGCCGTCGTTGTTCACGTTCGGCATGGTGTGGACTTCAAAGCCGTATTGCTTGCCGGCTGCGATCAGGGTCTCAATGTTGCCGGCACGGCGCGCGCCGAAGCAGAAGTCTTCGCCGACCATCAGCCAGCGTACGTGCAGGCCCTGGATCAGGATTTTTTCGATGAAGTCTTGCGGCGACAGTGCGGCGAAATTGCTGTTGAAATGCTCGACGATGACGCGGTCGACGCCGGTGTTGGACAAGGATTGCAGCTTGTCGCGCAGGTTGGCGATGCGTTGCGGCGCCTTTTCAGGCGTACCGGCCAACTGGGCGAAAAATTCACGCGGATGCGGTTCGAACGTCATCACCGCGGCATCCAGGTTCAGACGGGTTGCGGCTTCGCGCACCTGTGCCAGCAGCGCCTGGTGGCCACGGTGTACGCCGTCGAAGTTGCCGATCGTCAGGGCGCAGGGCGCGCGCGATTCAGCATTGGGAAGTCCGCGAAATACCTTCATGGAAGAGGTTAAAAGTGATGCCGTTGCAAAAGCCTTCCATTATAAATGTTTTCGGAGGCTTCCCCCCGATTTGGCGGCGAAACGGGACAATCAGGCGGCGCCGTGCGGAGGCGCGGGAAGAGAAATGTTGTCTTTTTGAAATTATTGCTTTGTTTGAAAGATGTTCTCTTACTTTTGCACGAGCTGATCCTGACGCGCCTCGGCCAGCATCCAGATGGTGATTTTGCGGACTTCGAGTTTGCTTTGCGTGATGTGGGCGCGTAGCAGAATCTGCGCCTCGGTGGCTTTGCGCTTGGCGATCAGCTTGAGGATCTTGCCGTGTTCTTCATAGGTTGCCAGCACGCGGTTCTTTTTGAGGAAGTCGAGCCGGCGCACGATACGGATTTTTTCCGTGACTTCGGTATGGATGCGCGTCATTTCCTCATTGCCGGCGGCGGCGACCAGGTTGGTGTGAAAACGCTCGTCCAGTTCGGCCACCTTGACAGCTTCGCTTTCGCGTTGCTCTTCCGGCACCAGCCAGACGGCATTGAGTTCCAGTAAACCGGGCGAGAGATCGGGATTCTGGCATAGACGCTCGAGTGCCGCCATTTCCAGCACGATACGCAGGTCGTAAAGATTGTCGAGTCGGTCGAAGTCGATCGGGCGCACCTTCCAGCCGCGCCGGAAACCGACGTCCAGGTAGCCTTCGCGTTGCAGCCGGAACAAGGCGTCGCGCAAGGGCGTACGCGAAACGCCGTAGGACCGGGCCATTTCGGTTTCGGTGAAATTGTCGCCCGGCAGCAGGCGGAAATTGAAGATGTCTTCCTTGAGCCGGGTGTAAACCTGTTCAGCGAGAGGGTTTGCAGCAGTTACGGTCATGGTGGAACGTCATCAATACAAAAAAGGGAAATCAATAGCATCGCGATCAGGGCATCAGGCTGACATGGGCCGCGACGATGCGCCAGCCGGCGTCCATGCGCACCCAAGTCTGCATCTGGCGGCCGATTTTATCCGAGTCGTCGGCGGTGAACTCGGTGCTGACAGTAGCATAGTCGTCGCCGAAGGTCGTCACTAGAGTACGTTGCAGACGCCGCGAAGGATGCACCGGCGCGCAGGTCTTGCGGTATTGGCGTATCGCTTCGCCGCCCAGCAGAATCTCCGCCACGCCGTAACGCACCGTCTGCGGGTCGTACCAAAACCAGCGGTCCAGCGCCGCAACATCATGGATGCGCAAGGCATGCTCATAGTCGGCGAAAGCTTGCTCGACTTCCGCCACCACATGCGGCAGGTTGACTTGCGGTGTAACGCCCATCATGCGGGACCTCCAAAAGATTTTTGCAATGTCGCCAGCGGCGCTTTCCAGCCGACGATGCCGCCTTGCGCGATCAGCATCGCCAGCGTGGCCTGGTGAAACACCGGGAAATAGCTGGCGCAGGCGTCTTCGACGATCAGGCATTCATAGCCGCGGTCGTTGGCTTCGCGCATCGAGGTCTGCACACAGACTTCGGTGGTGACGCCGGCGAACAGCAGATGCGTAATGCCGTGTTGCTGCAATTGCGCGTGCAGGTCGGTGGCGTAAAACGCACCCTTGCCGGGCTTGTCGATCACCAGTTCACCGTCTCGCGGCGCCAGCATCGGCAGGATCTGGTTGCCCGGTTCGCCGCGCACCAGGATGCGGCCCATCGGACCTTCGGCGCCGATGGCCAGCGCGGGATTGCCGCGCCTGAGTTTGGCCGGCGGGCAGTCCGACAAGTCCGGCAGGTGGGATTCGCGCGTATGCACCACCAGCATGCCTTGCGCGCGCGCCAAGGCCAGCAGCTTCGCGACGGTCGGCACGATGGTCGCCAGCGGCCGCACGTCGTTGCCGAGCACGCTGCCGAAGCCGCCTTCCTCGATGAAATCGCGCTGCATGTCGATCACCACCAGCGCGGCGCGGTCGCTGTCGAAACGATAGGGATAGGGTACGGCGTCGACGGTGATCATGCAGTCTCCAGTGGAATGTCTTGTTGCGCAGGAGGGGCCCGATCGGCGTGATGACCCGCCATCCAACGGCCAAGTTCGGCGCGCTCGGCGCCGGCGGCGTTCGTCTCGTGTACGATGGCGCCGTCGGTCATCACCAGGATGCGGTCCGACAGCTCCAGCAATTCGTCGAGGTCTTCGCTGACCAGCAATACCGCGGCGCCGAGCGCACGCGCTTGCAGCAGCCGCGCATGGATGTCGGCGACCGAGGCAAAGTCCAGGCCGAACACCGGGTTGGCGACGATCAGCACATTGACGGCATCCTCCTGCCGGGTCGAGTCGCCCAGCTCGCGCGCCAGCACCGCGCGCTGTACGTTGCCGCCGGAGAGCGTGCCGATGGCGCGTTCCGGTACCGGCGGTTTGACGTTGAATGCAGCGATCAGGGCCTGTGCCTGCCTGCGCATGGCGCCGCGATCGACGCGCCAGCCGTTGCGCTTGAACGGCGCCACGTCGAAATTGCGTAGCGCCATGTTTTCAGCCACGCTCATGCCGGCGATGCAGGCATTGCGCAAGGGTTCTTCGGGCAAGGCAAAGACTTTGCGTTCGCGCATTTCGGCACGGCTGGCCTGATAGTCCGCGCCGCCGATTTGCACCGCGCCGGACAAGCGGCGGCGCTGGCCGAGCAAGGTTTCCACGAGTTCTTTCTGACCGTTGCCGGAAATGCCCGCCAGGCCGACGATCTCGCCGCGCCTGACTTGCAGCGACAAGCCATTGACGGCGGCGACGCCGCGGTCGTTGAGCACCAGCAAATCGCCCACTTTCAGGCCGACCTGCGCGTCGGCGGGCACCGACGGCCGCGCGACGGTTTCCTTTTCGACGCGCGCCTGTCCCATCATCCAGTGCGCCAGTTCCGCCGGACTGGTGTCGGCGACCGCGGTGCTGCCGACCAGTTTGCCTTTGCGCAGCACGGTCACGTCGTCGGCATAGGCGGTGACTTCATGGAACTTGTGCGTGATCATCAGCACCGTCAATTCCTCGCGGCGCGTCAGGTCGTGCATCAGGCCGAGCACTTCGTCGGCTTCCTGCGGCGTCAGCACCGAGGTCGGTTCGTCGAGGATCAGCAGGCGGCGGCGCAGGTAGAGCTGCTTGAGGATTTCCAGTTTCTGTTTTTCGCCGGCGGACAGGCCGCTGATGGCGCGATCCAGATCGAGCCGGAACGGCATCGCTTCCATGAATTCCTGCAGGACTTGGCGCTCCAGGTTCCAATGGATGCGCCAGCGCATACCGCCGCGCGCCAGCAGCAGATTCTCCGCCACGGAGAGGCTCGGCGCCAGCGTGAAGTGCTGGTACACCATGCCGATGCCCAGCGTATTGGGCACGCGCGGGCCGCGGATTTCCACTTCGCGGCGGTCGGCCTGGATGATGCCCTGATCAAGCGGGCTGTAGCCGACCAGACCTTTGACCAGCGTACTCTTGCCGGCGCCGTTTTCGCCGAGCAGGGCGTGGACGGTGCCGGCCTTGATCTTCATCGATACATCGTCCAGCGCGCGGAATTCGCCGAAGGATTTGCCGGCGCCGATGATCTCCAGCTCAAGCGCGTGCATGATTATTTTCCTATGGCGCGCAGCAGCGCAGCCGAGTCGGACACGGCGCCGAACACTCCGCCCTGCATCTTGATCATGGACAGCGCCGCCAGGTGGTTGTTGTGATCGGTGGCGCCGCAACAGTCGTCGAGCATCACGCATTCGAAGCCGCGATCGTTGGCTTCGCGCATGGTGGTGTGGACGCAGACGTCGGTGGTGATGCCGGTCAGGATCAGGTTGCGGATGCCGCGCGTGTGCAGGATCAGTTCCAGATCGGTGGCGCAGAACGAACCCTTGCCGGGTTTGTCGATGACGATCTCGCCGGCGATCGGCGCCAGTTCGGGAATGATTTCCCAGCCCGGTTCGCCGCGCACCAGAATCTTGCCGCACGGCCCCTCGTCGCCGATGCCGACGCCATTCGTGCCGATCCGGCGCGAGCGCCAGCGTTTGTTGGCGGGCAGGTCGGACAGGTCGGGACGATGGCCTTCGCGCGTGTGGATGATGGTGTAGCCGCCGGCGCGCATGGCGGCCAGCACGTTCCGGATCGGCGCTATCGGCGCGCGCGTGAGCGACAGGTCGTAGCCCATCTTGTCGACGTAGCCGCCGATGCCGCAGAAGTCGGTCTGCATGTCGATCACGATCAGCGCAGTATTGGCCGGCGTCAGCGCGCCGTCGTAAGGCCATGGGTAAGGTTCGGCCTGGATGAATAATTCGGACATATCGGTTTCTCCGCCAGAAAGTGTTATCGGGTAAGGCTCAGTTCGCCCGGCGCGCTCGACAGCGTGCGGTCGGGACGGCAGGTGACGATCATGATCAGCAAGGTCAGCGCATACGGCGCGGCGTTGAACAGGTAATAGCCCGAGGTCACGCCGACCGCCTGCAAGGCCGGGCCGAGCGCGCCGGCCGCGCCGAACAGCAGGGCCGCCAGCAGGCAGCGTATCGGCTGCCAGCGCGCGAAGATCACCAGCGCCACCGCCATCAATCCTTGTCCGCTCGACAGGCCTTCGTTCCAGCTTCCCGGGTAATACAGCGAGAGATAAGCGCCGCCGACCGCTGCCAGGAAACCGCCGCAGGCGGTGGCGACGATGCGCGTGAGGTTGATGCGGTAGCCGAGCGCGCGGGCGGTCTCGGCATGGTCGCCGACAAGCCGCAGCGCCAGGCCCCAGCGCGTGCCCGACAAGCCCCATTGCAGCGCCGCCGCCAGCAGCACGCCGATCAGGAACAGTGCATTGATCTGCAGCGCATGGTGCAGGTGCGGATTGCCGCTCCAGGCGCCGAGGTCGATCGACGGCAGCATCGCCGCCTGCGGCTGGATGAACGGCTTGCCGAGGAAAAAGGCCAGCCCGGTGCCGAGCAGCATCAGCGCGATGCCGAAGGCGATGTCGTTGACGCGCGGCAGCGAGCACACCAGGCCGTGCAGGGTGCCGAGCAGCAGCCCCGATGCGCCTGCCGCCAGCACGCCCAGCCAGGCCGAACCGGAAAAGAACGACACCGCATAGCCGGTCATGGCGCCGCACACGAGGATGCCTTCCAGCCCCAGATTGACGCGTCCGCCTTTTTCGGTGAGGCATTCGCCCAGGCTGACGAACAGGAACGGCGTGCCGACCCGGATCGCGCCGGCGAACAGGGCCAGCAGCAGCGTGGTGACATCGATATCAGACATGGCTGGCCTCCGCTTTGCTTGCCGCCAGCGGTTGCGCCTGCAACTGCCAGCGCGTTTTCAGCGCGCCGAGACGGCCGGTGACGGCCTCCCATGCGAGCAGGTTGCAGAACAGCAGGCCTTGCAATACCAGCGTGGTGGCGTCGGGCAGGTCGAGCCGGCGTTGCAGCAGGCTGCCGCTGGCTTCGACGCCGCCGATGACGATCGCACAGACGATGATGGCGAGCGGATTCTGGCGCGCCGCGAATGCCACCAGGATGCCGCTGAAGCCGTAACCCGCCAGCAAGGCGCTGTTGGCGCTGCCGTGCACCGCCGCGACTTCAAACATCCCCGCCAGTCCCGCCGCCGCGCCACCCATGGCGCAAGCCGTCAGCACCAGCCGGTTGACCGGCAGGCCGACCAGCCTGGCGGTGCGGCCGTTGCCGCCGACGACGGACATGGCGAAACCGGCCACGCTATGGCGCAGGAACACCCAGGCGGCACCGCACGCCAACGAGCCCCACACCAATCCCCAGTGCACATCGAGGCCGGGCAGGGGATTGATCAGGTAAGCATCGGGCAAGGGCAGGGTGGATGGCTTGTTGAGGCTGGCGGGATCACGCAGCGGGCCTTCGACCAGATGCTTGAACAAGGCCACCGCCAGGTACGACAGCAGCAGGCTGGAAATCGTCTCGTTGACGCCGCGCCACTGGCGCAGGGCGCCGCACAGCGCAATCCACAGGCCGCCGGCCAGCATGGCGACGATTGCCATCAGCGGCAGCATTACCCACGGCGACAGCGCCGGTAAAAAAGAGGGCAGGACGGCGGCGAATAGGCCGCCCATCGCCAGCGCGCCTTCGCCGCCGATGACGATCAGGCCGACGCGCGCGGGCAAAGCCACGCACAGCGCGGTCAGCAGCAAGGGCGCGGCGCGCTGCAAAGTATTTTGCCAGGCGAACAGCGAGCCGAAAGCGCCCTGGAAAATCAGCAGGCAGGCTTCGCCGGCAGGGCGTCCCTGCACCATCAGGAACAGCACGAACAGCAGCAGCGTGCCGATCAGCGCGCACAGCGTCGGCAGCAGCGGCGTCAGCCGGATGCCGATGCGGGCCGCGAGCCGCGTGGGGAAAATGCCGTTGTTTCCGTTCATGTCGAGTGTCCTGGCAAGCCTGGTTCGCGAAAGAAAACCGGGCGACGCGACGGGTTTTGCGAATGCTCTGCCTGCCCCTCCGTCCCGCTGCGCCGCTTCATCTTGCTTCAAGCAGTTTTCATACCTGGCCGACGACGCCGGCCACCAGGTAATTCATCTTTTCCAGCGCGACGTCGGTCTGCACCTGCGTGGTGCCGGCCGGGATCACGACGTTGCCCTTGTTGTCCTTGATCGGCCCCTTGAATATCTGGAACTTGCCGGCCAGCATTTGCGCCTTGACGTCGTCGGCTTTCTTCTTGGCGGCGGCGCTGACGTTGGCGCCGTATGGCGACATCTTGACGAAGTTGTCCTTGAGACCGCCGCGCAGGAAATTGATCATCGGCTTGCCGTCGACGGTGGCCTTGACGATTTCCGTGTACGGCGTGGCCCAGTTCCACTCGGCGCCGGTGAGGTAGCCCTTGGGCGCCAGCGCGGCCTGACTGGCGTGATAGCCGCAGGTCATGATGCCGCGCTTCTCGGCGGTTTCGACGATGACCTTGGGACCGTCGACGTGACAGGTGATGACGTCGCAGCCCTGGTCGATCAGGCTGTTGGCGGCTTCGGCCTCCTTGACAGGCAGCGACCAGTCGCCGGTGAAGATGACGTGCGTGGTGATGGATGGATCGACCGACTGCGCGCCGAGCGTGAAGGCGTTGATGTTGCGCAGCACCTGCGGGATTGGCTTGGCGGCGATGAAGGCCAGCTTCTTGCTCTTGCTCATGTGGCCGGCGACCACGCCGGACAGGTATTCGCATTCCTCGATATAGCCGAAGAAGCTGCCGACATTCAGCGGATGCTTGCCCTGCGTCCACAGGCCGCCGCAGTGGGCGATGCGCACCTTGGGATATTTTTCCGCGACCTTGAGGACGTGTGGATCGAAATAGCCGAACGAGGTCGGAAAGATCAGCGATGCGCCGTCCTGCTGGATCATCGCTTCCATGGTCTTTTGCACGGCCACCGTTTCCGGCACTTTTTCTTCCTCGATCACCTTGATGCCGGGCATCTTCTTGATGATGGCGGCAGCTTGCGCGTGCGACTGGTTATAGCCGAAGTCGTCGCGCGCGCCGACATAGATGAAGCCGACCGTCAGCGGCGCCGCCGCCAGCAGGTCGAAGGGCAGGGCTGCGCCGAGTGCGGCAGCGCCGGTCAGTTTGAGAAAGTCGCGACGGTTGTTCATCTTTGGCTCCAGGAAAGGGAAACGTTGGTGATGTTGTTGGCAAGGCGTGTTGACGAAAGAATGCGAACGCGTTTATTGCGGCGGCCGGGCCGTGGCCTCACGCCTGACTTCGCGCTGGAAGATTTCCAGGCTCAGCTTTTTTGCTTCGATAAAACTGGATTGAGACAAGGTGGCGACCGTGCGCGGACGCGCATCGCCGTAGTGCAGGATGTCGGCAACCCGGGTCGGACGCTTGGTCAGCAGGAGGATTTCATCGGCCAGGTAGACCGCCTCTTCAAGATCGTGCGAGACCAGCACCATGGTGGTGCCGGTCTGCATGAAGACCTCCTGCAGCTTTTCGCGGATGAACAGGGTCATCTCGAAGTCCAGCGCCGAAAAAGGCTCGTCGAGGAACAGCACTTCCGGTCCCGGCGCCAGTGCGCGCATGATGGACGCGGTCTGCTGCTGGCCGCCCGACAATTCGTAGGGATAGCGGTTGAGGTCGAACCTGACGTCGAACGAGGCCACCAGCTCTTCCACGCGGCGCTTGATTTCAAGCTTCGATTTCCCTTCCAGCTTGAGCGGATAGGCGATGTTGTCGATGGTGCGCAGCCATGGAAACATCGCTTCGCGGTAGTTCTGGAACACATAGCCGATCTTGGTGTCGGCCAGCGATTTGCCGTCGAACAGGATCTCGCCCGAGTCGATCGGCATCAGCCCCGCGATCATGTTGATCAGCGTCGACTTGCCGCAGCCGTTGGGACCGAACACCGAGACGATCTTGTTCTTGGGGATGTCGAGGTTGAAGTCTTCATACAGCGGCCAGCCGGCGAAATATTTGGTCAGGCCGCGAATCGTGATGTGCGTGCCGGGCGGACCGGGAACGAAGGGGACGACCGGCTCTTCATCTTTCAGTTTCGGGGAAATGACGACACTCATCTTCCGCTCCAATGGACGATACGTTTTTCGATCACGATGAACACCACGTTCAAGGCGTAGCCGAGCGCGCCGGCGGCCAGGATGGCGGCGTACATTTCGCGTACATTCAGCACCTGCTGGGCGTCGATGATCTTGTGGCCGAGGCCGTTTTCGGAACCGATGAACATCTCCGCCACGATCACGATCACTAGCGCCATCGACACCGCGCTGCGCAGGCCGACGAAGGTCGGCTGCAGGCTTTCCCACAGCAGCACATCCTTGAAGATCTGCCAGCGCGTCGCACCCATGACCTTGGCCGCCATGACGCGCTGCTTGCGCGCATTGAGCACGCCGTAGGCGCTGTTGAACAGCACGATCAGCAGCGCGCCGAAAGCGGCGATGGCAACCTTGTTGATGTCCGACACGCCGAAAATCAGCAGGAACAGCGGGATCAGCGCCGACGATGGCGTCGAGCGGAAGAAGTCGATCAGGAACTCGACGCTGCGGTATGCGCGCTCATTACTGCCGAGCAGAACGCCGAGCGGCACGCCGATCACGGCGGCGATGACGAAGGCTTCCAGCGTGCGCATCACCGTCACCAGGAAATCCGTCAGCAGCGCACCGCCGGCAAGACCGTTGACCAATGTGATCAGCGTGGCCTGCGGTGTCGGCAACAGGATCGCTTTGATCCAGCCGGCGCGTACCACCACGTCCCAGAGGATGAACAGTGCAACCGGGCCGATGATCGGCAGGAACTTGCCGAGCGAGCGCGGCGCACGCCATTTTTTCACCGCGCGCACAGGTCCGGCGTCTACGCTTGCCGGCATCGCAGTTTTTTGCGCCGTGCCGTCGGCGGCAATGGATTCGGACATGATTACCCCTTGTAAAGAAGCGAATCGACCATCACGCGCGACGAGAAAATGCCTTTCTCGACGAACAGGTCATAAAACTTCTGGAAGTAGGCGATGTCGCTGGCCTTGAATTCGTTGTAAAGCATGTAGGATGCCAGCGGCACTTCGTTGGTCAGCGATCCTTCGATGGCGGTGTAGCCTTTCAGGTAGGCACGCGCTTTCTCCGGATTGGTGCGGGTCAGTTGGATGCCGCGCGTGTAGGCGGCGATGTATTTCCTGGTTTCGGCCGGATGCTTCCTGATGAAGTCGGTGGTCAGTGCCGCCGCGCCGCCATGCCACGGCGCAGTCGGATTGCCGAGCACGTATTTGGCGATGACGCCTGCTTCAAGCACTCTGGTAGTGTTGTTCATGCGGCCGACGGTGCCGGTTGGCTCCAGCGTGTAGACGGCGTCGACCTGGCCGGCGGCAAGCGCGGCGACGTGCTGGCCGATCGGCAGCTCCGTGACGGTGGCGCCGGTCGCGCCCGCACGTTCGAGCACGGTCCTGGCCAGCGTGACGTTCTGGATGCCGGGACCGGAGGCGATTTTTTTGCCCTTCAGTTCGGCAATGGATTTGATGGCGCTGTCCTTCGGCACCAGGAATTCATCAAGCACGTATTGCGCATTGCTCGGATTGGTGGCGAAGATCTTGAACAGGCCGGGTTGGGCGATTTCACCGATCGCCAGGTTGCCGGCGCCTGTGCCGTTGGCGGAGCCATCGGCGCGGCCCGACAGCATCGCTTCCATGACCTGCTGCGCGCCGGCGAACTTGATCGGCTGCACATCGAGGCCGGCTTCCTTGAAATAACCGGCTTCCACCGCCGCGTAGAAGGGCAGGCCGGCGGCGACCGGCCAGTAGCCGATGCGGATGGGAACGCTTTGTGCGCGCAGGATCGCCGGAGCGCCCAGCGCGAACGCGGCGGCGACGGTCTGGCCGAGGAAGCGTCGCCGCTGCGGTTGCGCTGACGGTGTCTGTACCGCTGTGTTCGTCTTTTCCATGCCGGTTTCCTTTCGTGTGTCGTGTCAGATCTTGGTGGCGAGATAGGCGACCCACCCGCCGTAGCCGGTGATGTCGCGGGCATTGGCGAGCGCCGCCGGCTCGCAGATGAATCCCTTGACGCTGGCGCCGTCGGCAAGTTCGACCGTGCCGATGCCCAGCGGCGCGGGAATCGCGGCGACGAAGCCGCCGAAATGTCGCAAGGGTATTTCCCATACTTCCATGGCAATCGCCGCGCCGTCTTCGTCGGGCGTGCGCACCAGTCCCGGTTTGGCAGGCGTGGTATTGGCCAAGGCGTACAGGCGGTAGTTCTTGCTGGTGGTGGTGCTGGCATGCAGGCGTGCACCGGCTTCCAGCAGTTGCCAGTTCAGCGGCTGGCCGCTCAGGTGGGCGCCGACGACGCCGACCTTGACGGTGGGTTCGTTGAACGGCAATGGCGCCGCTGCCACGGCGTCGGCTTGCGCCGCGCCGCCCAGCGCCTGCTGGAATTGTGCGCCGGCTTCGGCCAGCAGATGGTCGGAACCGGCCGGTCCGATCAGCGTCAGTCCGGCAGGCAGGCCGTCGTTGCGCCAGACTGCGGGGATCGCCAGCGCCGCCATATCCATCAGGTTGACGAAATTGGTGTAGTAGCCGAGTTGCGCATTGCGCGTGACCGGATCGGCTTCGACTGCGGCAATGGTCGGCATGGTCGGTGCCGTCGGCACCAGCAGCAGGTCGGTGTCTTGCAGCAGCAGTTCCGCTTCGCGGCGCAGTTCGGCCAGACGATATTGCGCATTGAAGGCATCGACCGCGTTGTAATTGTCGGCCTGCGCCGTGATGTCGCGCACGACCGGATGCACCGCCTCGTTGTGGCTGTCGAAAAAGTCGCCCATCGCGGCGCGGCGCTCCGCGATCCAGGGGCCCTGGTAAAGCAACTGGGCGGCGTCGGCGAACGGTTCGAACGGGATGTGGACGACGCTGACATTGGGCAGGGCGGCAATCTTGTCGAGTGCTTGCTCATATGCCAGACGCGCGACCTGATCGCCGAAGAATTCCGCGCGCTGCGGCACCGCGATGCGATAGCCGCGCTGTTTGACGCCGAGCATCGCCGGGCTGCGTGAATAAGCGTCCGCGGGATCGAAGCCGGCGGCGTTTTGCAGTACGCGCCAGGCGTCGGCCACGTCATGGGCAAAGATGGAAATGCAATCCAGCGTGCGGCAGGCAGGGACGACGCCTTGCGCGCTGAGCAGCCCGCGCGTCGGCTTCAGGCCAACCAGATTGTTGAAGCCGGCCGGCACGCGGCCGGAGCCGGCGGTATCGGTGCCAAGCGAAAACATCACCTGTCCGAGCGCGACCGCGACTGCCGAACCGGAGCTGGAACCTCCCGAGACATATTCCGGCCGCAGCGCGTTGCGCACCGCGCCGTAGGGCGAGCGCACGCCGACCAGGCCGGTGGCGAACTGGTCCAGGTTGGTCTTGCCCACCAGTAGCGCGCCGGCTTGCTGCAGGCGCGACACCACGGCGGCACTGGCTTGCGGCATGTAACTGAATTCGGGGCAGGCGGCAGTGGTGGGCAGTTCGGCGACGTCGATGTTGTCCTTCACCGCGAACGGGATGCCGAACAGCGGCAGCGACTCGAACACCGCTTCGCCCTTGATCTGCAGCATCAGGTCCAGCGCCGCGGCCTGTTGTCTGAGCGTCTTGGCCGGCACGCGGCTGATCCAGACTTCGCTGCGGTCGGACTGTTCGATTTGCGTGAGCACATCGCCGATCAGCTTGCTGGGCGTGAGGCTGCCGGCGCGGTAAGAGGTCAGTAAATCGGCGATGGTCCGCTGCGGCGCGGAAGCTAAATTGTGGCGTAAAGTAGTTGCTGACATATTTATATTCATTCTTGAATACAAGATAAAAAATATTAAGCAGGTAACGTGCCAGCGGAGGTCGGGTCAGTAAGCGGAAAGAACAATAATGCGGCGGAAGCGCCGATTCTTACAATGTTTTCAGGGTGGTGGGCAGGATTGCAACGATGGGTCGGACCGCGCAATCGAGCAGGTCAAGTGGATGCCGATGTGAAAAAATGCGTTCGATTGGCGCGATCGGGAAGGCCAAATTGGTGCCTGCACCAGATTGTGGTGCAGGCGCTTCAATTGGATCAAGCAGGTTTGCCGCCCAGCAAGCCGCCGAGCAGAGAGCCAAGTTGGGAGCCAAGATTGTCGTCGGATTCGGGCAACTGGCCATTCGGCGTCAGGTGATCAACCAGGCCGGGCAGGATCTGGGACAGGTGGCCGGCGACATCGACCTCGGAGATGCCGGCAGCTTGCGCCAGCCCGCTCAACTGATCGTTGCCTAATGCCTGTTCGACTTGTTCGCCCGAGATCGGTTGATTCTGGCCTGTGCCTATCCATGAGTCGACGATTTGTCCCAGGCCGGCGTTTTGCAGGTTGCCGAGCAAGCCGCCGAGGCCGCCGGACTGATTGTTGGCAAGCATTGCCAGGACGGCCTGGATGAGGGCGGCTTTGGGATCGCCGCCCGCTCCATCGTTTGTGCCCGCGTTGTTGTTTAGTGCGCCAAGTACGCTGTCGAGTAATCCCATCTTGTTCTCCTGGATAAAAAATGGTGGAACCGCTGCCGGCACCGGCGGATGCCGGTATTTGCAAGACTCTGTAAAGACGCGGATGGTTCAACGGCTGTGGCCGGGATTTTTGCTACATCTCGCCCCAGATGGCGTTGATCGCAGCCAGCGCACCGAGGCCGGCCGTTTCGGTGCGCAGCACGCGCGGGCCCATCGACAGCATGAGTGCGCCATGGTCGCAGGCGAGGGTTTCTTCGGCTTCGGTAAAGCCGCCTTCCGGGCCGATCATCAGGCTCAGCGCCTGCACCGGTTGGTGGCGCGCCCAGTCGGACAGCGACTGCTCGCCGCGCGGCGACAGGAGGATGCGCTTGTGCAGATCGCTTTGGGCGATCCAACTGTTGAAATCGGTCAACGGCGCCAGTTGCGCCAGGCGGTTGCGGCCGCTTTGTTCTGCGGCGGCCTGGATGATGCCTTGCCAGTGGCCATGCTTCTTTTCGGCGCGTTCTCCGTTGAGGCGCACCACGCAACGCTGCGCGGCCAGCGGCTGGATTGCTGTGACGCCGAGTTCCATGGCCTTTTCGATGATCCAGTCCATTTTGGATGCTTCCGGCAAGGCTTGCGCCAGCGTGACGGCATAGGACAGCTCGGCCTCGCGCGGGGAGAAGGTCTTGATCTCGGCGTACACGCGTTTCTTTTCCATCTGCGTGATGACGGCGGTGTATTCGCCCCCCTGTCCATTAAACAGTGTGACGGCGTGACCGACCTGCATCCGGATGACCTGGACGTGGTGCGCCACCTGGTCGGGCAAGGCGAGCGTCATGCCGATGGCCAGGGAGTCGGAACAATAAAAACGGGGCATGATCGATGGAAGCAGGTGGAAAACGATAAATAGATACTTTTTAGCGCCGGATGCTGGGAAAAAGCGGTGAGAATTGTTTTCGGACATGCTTTCCTGCCCCGGCGGCGAAGCTTGATTTTAATTCTTCGGGCTTCTGTCTGGTAAAATACTTGGCTCAGTCTGGCTTGTTTCGGGAGTTCTCCGGGGCAACCGGCAAGACATTCGAAATGCGCGTTATTGCAGACGCACGGGTCGCTGGATGGCGAACCGCGAAACCGTGATGACGCCATGGATCGACCGCAATCCGCAACTCTTTGACATCGACATGACTTCCACTCTCCCTACCGACAAGATGGCCAACGCGATCCGCGTGCTGGCAATGGACGCAGTACAAAAAGCAAATTCAGGACACCCTGGCATGCCGATGGGGATGGCGGAAATCGCAGTCGCCTTGTGGGCCAAGCACTATCGTCACAATCCGGCCAATCCGCAATGGGCCAATCGCGACCGTTTCGTGTTGTCGAACGGACATGGTTCCATGCTGCAATACGCTTTGCTGCATCTGACCGGTTACGACCTGCCGATGGAAGAGATCAAGAATTTCCGCCAACTGCATTCCAAGACCGCCGGCCACCCGGAAGTCCATGTCACGCCGGGCGTGGAAACCACTACCGGCCCGTTGGGCCAGGGCGTCACCAATGCCGTCGGCATGGCGCTGGCAGAAAAGTTGCTCGCCGCCGAATTCAACAAGCCCGATCTGGCGGTGGTCGATCACTATACTTACGCGTTCGTCGGCGACGGCTGCCTGATGGAAGGCATTTCGCACGAAGCCTGCTCGCTGGCCGGCACGCTGCGCCTGTCCAAGCTGATCGTGCTGTACGACGACAACGGCATCTCCATCGACGGCCATGTCGAAGGCTGGTTCAAGGACGACACCCCGAAGCGCTTCGAATCCTATGGCTGGAACGTGATTCCGGGAGTTGACGGCCACAACGTCGAAGCCGTGAATGCGGCAATTCACCAGGCCAAGCTGGCCGACAAGCCGACCCTGATCTGCTGCAAGACCGTGATCGGCAAGGGTTCGCCGAACCTGGCCGGCACCGACAAGGTCCATGGCGCGGCGCTGGGCGACAAGGAAATCGCCGCCGTGCGTGAAGCGCTGGGCTGGACCGCGGCGCCATTTGAAATTCCTGCCGACGTCTATTCCGCATGGGACGGCAAGGCACAAGGCCAGCAATTGGAGTCCGCCTGGAACAAGCTGTTCGAGGCTTATCAGGCCAAATATCCAAAAGAAGCGTCGGAACTGGTGCGCCGCCTGAAGGGCGAATTGCCGGCCGGTTTCGATGCGGCTGTGCAGGCCTACATCGCCAGCACCATGGAGAAGAAAGAAACCATCGCCACCCGCAAGGCCAGCCAGAACGCGATCCAGGCTTATGCGCAAGTACTGCCTGAATTCCTCGGCGGTTCGGCCGACCTGACCGGTTCCAATCTGACCAACTGGAAAGAATCGGTGGCTGTCCGTGCCGATGTCGCCGGCAACCACATCAACTACGGCGTGCGCGAATTCGGCATGAGCGCGATTATGAACGGCATCGCCCTGCATGGCGGCTATATCCCGTTCGGCGCGACCTTCCTGACCTTCTCCGATTACAGCCGCAACGCGCTGCGCATGGCCGCGCTGATGAAGATCCGCACGCTGTTCGTGTTTACACATGACTCGATCGGCCTGGGCGAAGACGGTCCGACGCACCAATCGGTGGAGCATGTTTCCAGCCTGCGCCTGGTCCCCAACCTCGACAACTGGCGTCCATGCGATACGGTCGAATCGGCCGTGGCGTGGGAGCAGGCCGTCAAGCGCAGCGACGGCCCGAGCACGCTGATCTTTTCGCGCCAGAACCTGCCGTATCAGGAACGTACCGCCGAACAAGTCGCCAGCATCAAGCGTGGCGGCTACATCCTGAGGGAGGCCAAAGACGCCAAGGTTATCCTGATCGCCACCGGTTCGGAAATCGAACTGGCGGTCAAGGCTGCGGACGAACTGGCCGCGCAGGGCATTGCCGCCCGCGTCGTATCGATGCCTTGCACCGATGTGTTCGACCGCCAGGACGCCGCCTATAAGGCCAGCGTATTGCAGCGTGGCGTGCCGCGCGTGGCGATCGAAGCCGGCGTGACGGCGCTGTGGCATAAATATGTCGGCCTCGAAGGCGCTGTTGTCGGCATCGACACCTTTGGCGAATCGGCCCCGGCCGGCGTGCTGTTCAAGCATTTCGGCTTCACCGTCGAGAATGTCGTCGCCAAGGCCAAGCTGACCCTGGCATGAACATGGCCGGCAACGATCGCGACAGCGACGTCACCAACATCGTCGGCGCCGTAACGATCCGGCACGCGACGGTGGACGATGCCGAGACGATCGCCAAGGTCCGCATCGACAGTTGGCGCGCGACCTACCGCGGCATGATTCCGGATGCCTATCTGGACGGCATGAAAGTGGAGGACAGCACACGCCTGTGGACGCGCGTGCTGGGCGCGGCATCGGATGCGGCCTGCACCTTCGTCGCCGAAATCGACGGCGAACTGGTCGGCTTTGCCGCCGGCATCACGCTGGCAGAACGAAAGCTGGATTTCGATGCCGAACTGACTGCCTTGTACATTCTGCCGTCGGCCCAGCGCGCCGGCATCGGCCGTCGCCTGCTCACGCAAGTGGCGGCGACGTTGGCGGCGGCAGGCGCGCCCAACATGCTGGTCTGGGTGCTGGCGCAAAACCGCAAGGCGCGCGATTTTTGCGAGCGGCAGGGCGCTCAGTTGCTGGCAGAGCAAACTTTCAGATGGGACGAACTGGACTTGATCGAAACCGCGTATGGCTGGCGCAATATCGGCACCATTGGCGGTTCCATTGGCAAAATTACTACTGTTTCTTAAGGAGAAAACATGACTATCCGCGTCGCAATCAATGGCTATGGCCGTATCGGCCGCAACATCCTCCGCGCTCACTACGAAGGCGGTAAGAAGCACGACATCCAGATCGTGGCGATCAATGACCTCGGCGATCCGAAGACCAACGCCCATCTGACCCAATACGATACCACCCACGGCAAGTTCCCCGGCACCGTGACAGTTGACGGCGACTCCATCGTCGTCAACGGCGACCGCATCAAGGTGCTGGCGCAACGCAACCCGGCCGAACTGCCTTGGGGCGAACTGGGCGTGGACGTCGTGCTGGAATGTACCGGCTTCTTCACGACGAAGGAAAAGGCCAGCGCCCACCTGAAAGGCGGCGCCAAGAAAGTCATCATCTCCGCACCGGGCGGCAAGGACGTCGACGCGACAGTCGTGTTCGGCGTCAACCACGGCGTGCTGAAGGCAAGCGACACCGTCATCTCCAACGCATCGTGCACCACCAACTGCCTGGCGCCGCTGGTTCAGCCGCTGCACGAGAAGATCGGCCTGGTCAACGGCCTGATGACCACCGTCCATGCTTACACCAACGACCAGGTCCTGACCGACGTATATCATGAAGACCTGCGTCGCGCGCGTTCGGCCACCCAATCGATGATCCCGGCCAAGACCGGCGCTGCTTCCGCAGTCGGCCTGGTGCTGCCGGAACTGAACGGTAAGCTGGATGGCTACGCCATCCGTGTTCCGACCATCAATGTCTCGATCGTCGACCTGTCGTTCATCGCGGCACGCGACACCACCGTCGATGAAGTCAACGCCATCATGAAGGCTGCTTCCGAAGCCGGCCCGCTCAAGGGCATCCTGACCTACAACACCGAACTGCTGGTATCGGTCGACTTCAACCACAATCCGGCTTCGTCGAACTTCGACTCCACACTGACCAAGGTTTCCGGTCGTCTGGTCAAGGTTTCGTCGTGGTACGACAACGAATGGGGCTTCTCCAACCGTATGCTGGACACCACCGTGGCGCTGGTTTCGGCAAAATAATCGGCATTTCTCATTGATCCGGCCTAATTGGGCTTCTTTTCATCGCATGCTTGCCATGCGATGTCTAAGAAAATATCTTGGGCGGATCAATAATCAGGCTTTTTTACCGAGTTCTGGAAAGGCTATTGCAAAATCCGTTTTGCGATAGCCTTTTGTTTGTTGATGATTTGATAATAATTAATCGAGGGCTGGAATGTCGTCACCTTGTTCAACACCGATTTTGCGTAGCCACGGCGTGAAGCTGATCGCCATGCTGGCCTTGAGCCTGACGCTCAGCGCCTGCGATTATGTCGCCAGCTTCACCAAACCCAAGCAGACGCCGGAAGAAGCCAAGGCGGAAGGCATTGCGCTGGGCGCAGGCTGCCGTCAGGCCGGCCAGAGCCTGGAGGATTGCTACCAACGCAATCCCGACAAGCTGAAGGCGGGTATCTTCGCCGGCTGGAAGGACATGCACGAATACATGGCCGCCAAGAATATCCCGACGGTTGTTCCGCCGCCTCCCGAAAAGACCGATGATGCGGCCAAGGATGCCGCCAAGGATGATGCTCCCAAGGACGATCGTGCCGCACGTCGGGAGCGTCGTGAGCGCGAACGCGCCGAGAAGGAAAAGGACAAGGATAGCAAGAGCAGCAAGGATGGCGGCGGCGATAGCGATAGAAGCAGCAGCCGCAGGAGTCGCGATCGCGACGGCAGCTCCGGCAAAAACTGAGTACACTATGGCCGGGTGCGAGCCCGGACCGTCGATGCGCTGCAGTCGACTCGCAATCGATGTGAGGTCGACGATGCAACGTTAACAAATTCGCCCCGCCAGCCGGGGCGTTTTTTATGGAATGAAGCAATGCAAGCAATCAAGAAACTGATTTCCGCCAACAAAGGCTTCCTGTGCTTCCTGCTCGGCATGCTGCTGATCCGCAGCGCCGTGGCGGACTGGTACGGCGTGCCCTCGGCGTCAATGTATCCGACGCTGTTGATCGGCGATCGTATCATCTCCAATCGTCTGGCTTATGACGTCAAATTGCCGTTCACCGACATTGTCGTCGGCCATATCGCCGATCCCCGGCGCGGCGACATTGTCACCTTCAGTTCGCCGGAAGATGGCACCCGTCTGGTCAAGCGCCTGATCGGGCTGCCCGGCGACGTGATAGAAATGCGTAACGAGCAACTGGTTATCAACGGCGAGCCGATGGCTTATGGCGCCGCCGGCGCCGCGCTCAGCGGGCATCTCATGCCGGATTACGACGGCAAGCAGGTCATTGTCAGGGAACACTTGCCGGCAATGGCGCATGGTGTGATGTTGCTGCCCGAGCGCATGGCCCTGCGCAGCTTCGGCCCGATGACGGTGCCGGCGGGCGAGTATCTGGTGCTGGGCGACAATCGCGACGACAGTAAGGATTCGCGCTACATCGGTTTCGTCCCGCGCGCACTGCTGACCGGCCGCGTCAGCCGCGTGATGTTTTCACTCGACCCGCAACGTTACTACCTTCCGCGCATACATCGTTTCGGCGCGGCGCTGGAAGGCGTCAGCTAATTGAGGTCTTGTTCCGGCGTCTTCGATACTTATCGGAACGGCGTCGGAGATTTTGCATTTCTGCGCAAGGCAGGGCATCATGCACGGTCGTTATGCATGACAACAAGAACATGAATGCTCCTCTCATCGTCAAATCGCCGCAAAGCCATCCCCACGTTCCGGAAACCGCCTTCGGCATCTGGTTCCTGCAAACGCATACCTGGACCTTGCATGTGCTTGAGCGCGCTTTCAAGGATCTGGAATCGCTGATCCCCGATCGTCGCGCATCCTATCCGGTGGTGGCCGATGTCGGTTGCGGCTGGGGACGTTCGCTGAAAAAGCTGCATGACCGTTTTGCACCGCAGCGGCTGATCGGCATGGACATCGATCCGACCATGCTGGAAGCGTCGGCGAAGGAGGTTGCGGCGGAAGGCGTCAGGGCCGAATTCATCCAGTGTTCGAGCGCGCACATGACGCTCGACGACAACAGCGTCGATCTGTTGTTCTGCCATCAGACTTTCCATCACCTGATCGAGCAGGAAGAAGCGACCCAGTAATTCTTCCGCGTACTCAAGCCGGGCGGCGTGCTGTTGTTTGCCGAATCGACCAGGCGCTACATCCATTCGTGGATGATCCGTCTGCTGTTCCGCCATCCGATGGAAGTGCAAAAGACCGCCGAAGAATATCTTGCACTGGTGCCCAGCGCCGGCTTCCGGGTCGCGCCGCAATCGATTTCCTATCCTTACCTGTGGTGGAGCAGGGAAGGCCTCGGTCTGATGGAACGCGTGCTGAGAATCAAGCCCGCGGCCGAGCGCGAAGAAACGCTGATCAACCTCGTGGCGGTCAAACCCGCCCTCTGAAAATCGACGGCCGGCTTCCCGACCGGCTGCATCGCCTTATCCTCCAAACACTTCCATCCACAGGCGCTTGACGCTGTCGCTTTCCTTTTGCACGCGCTCGATCGCCGTGCGTGCGCGCTCTTCGCCTTGCAGGCGGATCTGGTGTTGCAGTTTGCGGAACAAGCGATAGGCGTCGGCGACCTCGTCGGCCAGCGCGGCGTCGATCAGGCCGAGCGATCCGCACAGTTTCAACAGGGCGATATTGCCGATGTCGCCGGTCAGTTGCTGATATTGCGAGGCGTAGCGCAGCACCAGGAATTGCACGATGAACTCGATGTCGATCATCCCGCCGTCGTCATGCTTGAGGTCGAATTGCGTGCTGCGGTTCGGATGCGCCTGGTGCATCTTCATGCGCATGCCGAGCACTTCCTGCGTCAGTTTTTGCGGGTCGCGCTGCTGCCGCAGCAAGTCTTCGCGCAGGGCTTCGAAGCGGTTGCCGATGGCGGCGTCGCCGGCGCAGAAGCGGGCGCGCGTGAGAGCCTGGTGCTCCCACACCCAGGCCGAGTTGCGCTGGTATTTTTCAAAGGTCGCGAACGACGACACCAGCAAGCCGCTGGCGCCGTCCGGGCGCAAGGCGATGTCGATGTCGAACAATGTGCCGGCCGGCGTGTGCGCCGTCATCCAGGTGATGAAGCGCTGCGCCAGCTTGGCGTAGAGGCCGGGCGCTTCCTGGTCGTCGTCGTCATAGAGGAAGACCACGTCGAGGTCGGACACATAACCCAGCTCCTTGCCGCCCAGCTTGCCGTAGGCGATGACAGCGAATTGCGGCACTTCGCGGTGGCGATTGGCAATGGTTTGCCAGACCGCCTGGACGGTGGCGGCGACGAGGATGTCGGCCAGCGCCGACAGATGATCGGCGAGGCGCTCGACGCTCAGTTCGCCTTCCAGATCCTGGGCCAGCAGGCGGAACAGTTGCGCATGGTGGACCTCGCGCAGGATGTCCATCTGCCGCTCGGTGTCGCCCGGCGCGGTGTCGAGCCGGTGCTGGCAATCCTGGGCGAACGCCGGCCAGTCGGGCGGCGCCTTGAGGTTGCGGTCGTCCAGCAATTCATCGAGCAGGATAGGGTGCTGGGTCAGGTATTTGGCGGCCCAGTCGCTGGCGGCGATCATGCGGATCAGGCGCGTCAGCGCATGCGGATATTCGGTCAGCAGGGCCAGGTAGGCGGCGCGGCGGGCGATGGCTTCGAAGAAGTCCAGCAGGCGGCGCAAGGTCGGCAGGCGGGAGTCTTGCATGGCGCCGATGATAGGCAGCGCGGCATTGATCAACGCGATCAGGCGCGCGCGGCTGGCTTCCGGCAGCGATTGCAGGCGCGGCGACTGCAGCGTCGCCAGCATGCGCTGGGCGGCGGTGTCGACGTCGTCAAAACCGAGCGAGGCCAGCGTGGCGGCGATCGATTCGGCGCTCTCGCCGTCGTTGAGGTCGCAGGCGTTGCCGTCGCCATCGCTGCCGTCGTCGGCATTACCTTGTTTGTCGCTGAAGATGGTGTCGAATTCCCGGGCGACGATGCGGCGGTGTTTTTCCAGCTCGGCAAGCAATGTTGCGACATCGGCGCAGCCCATCATTTTTGCAACGATGAGCTGGTCGTTCTCATTGACCGGCAGCGTGTGGGTTTGGGCGTCTTCGAGATATTGCAGGCGATGTTCGAGATTGCGCAGGAACGTGTAGGCTTCCAGCAATTGCGCGACCACCCGAGGAGCCAGCAGGTTCTTGTCGGCCAGCGTGCGCAGCGTGGCGCGTGTGGAACGGTCGCGCAGCTCAGGGTCGCGGCCGCCGCGGATCAACTGGAACACCTGGCTGATGAATTCCACTTCGCGGATGCCGCCGCGGCCGAGCTTGACGTTGTTGCTGCGTTCCGGATGCAGCGATTCCTGGCGTTTGACTTCGGCGCGAATCTGCGCATGCATCGAGCGCAGCGCGTCGATGGAGCCGAAATCCAGGTAGCGGCGATAGATGAAAGGGCGGCTGACGGCTTCCAGCGCCGCGATGTCGTTGTCCTTGCCGGTCAGCGCGCGCGCCTTGGTCCAGGCATAGCGCTCCCATTCACGCCCCTGGCGGATCAGGTATTCCTCGACCATATTGTGGCTGGCCGCCAGCGGGCCGGAACCGCCATTGGGACGCAGCGCCATGTCGACGCGGAAGGTGAAGCCGTCTGCGGTGATTTCGGACAGCGCGGCGATCAGCTTTTTGCCGAGCCGGATGAAGAATTCGTGGTTGGACAGCGAGCGCTGCTCCGGCAGGTCGGCGCGGGTGTCGCCGTCTTCGGGGTAGACGAAGATCAGGTCGATGTCGGAAGAAACGTTGAGTTCGCCGCCGCCGAGCTTGCCCATGCCGAGCACGATCAGTTCCTGCTCGTCGCCCGATTCTTCGCCGATCGGCATGCCGTACAGCGCGGTCAGTTCCTGCATCAGCGCACGCAAATGGGTCTGCACGGCGAAATCGGCGAATTCGGTCATGGTGCGCACGACCTCGGCGAGGTCGGCCTTGCCGGTCAGGTCGCGTTCGATCAGCGTGCAGACCACCAGGTTGCGCAGGCGGCGCATGGGGCCGTTCAGCGCCGCCGCGGCGGCATCTGCGGAGCCGGCGGCATGCATGTCATTTTGTAAAACGCGCTCGAAAATGGCGCGGTTCAGGGATAATTGCGAGAATTCCGCCAACTGGGCGGGACGGGCGGCGTCGGCATTGGCCCAGCGGGCCAGGAACCGGGAGGCAGTCATGCTGTCGAGAAGGGAGTTGGTCACAAATTGTCAGGATGTCGGATTGAATACGAGGTTAACAATGGTAAATCCGGGGTTTTTCCCTATGAGAACGCATTCGCGGCCTCTAGGTCAAAACGCGCTTCCATGCGATGATGTTGCGCTACAACGTTTGTTTCATTCTACCGTGAGTTTTTACTCCTGCCCTTGATGTCCGAAGACCCAAAAGACGCCTCTGCGACGACCGGCCGCCTGGATGCGGGCTGGCGCACGGTGTGGTACACGGTGAAGGGGGCGTATTGTCATCTGAGTACGGCGACCCGCTGCATCCTCGGCGTCGCAGCCAAGCTGCTGGTGCTGGGCTATTTCATCTTCTGTGCGCTGTTCCTCACGCTGCGCTATGTCATCCTGCCCGAAATCGACAGCTACAAGGTCGACATTGAAAAGATCGCTTCGCGCGCCATCGGCCGTCCGGTCAGCATCGCCGACATCGACGCCTCCTGGAGCGGGTTGCGGCCCCAACTGGAGTTGACCGAGGTCGTCATCCACGATCAGGCCGGGAAGCCGGCGCTGGCCTTGCCCAAGGTTTCCGCCACCTTGTCGTGGTCGACCGTGCTGGTGGGCGAGTTGCGTTTTGAGAATCTCACCATCGTCAAGCCGGACCTTTCGATCCTGCGCGACGCCGACGGCAAGTTCTTCGTCGCCGGGCTGCCGACTTCCGGCGGACAAGACAATAGCGCCGGCGCCGACTGGGTGTTGTCGCAGCGCGAGATCGTGATCCGCGACGGCAAGATACGCTGGCGCGACGACAAGCGCGGCGCGCCCGAACTGGCGCTCAACGATGTCAATCTGGTGCTGCACAACCGGTGGCGCCTGCATCAGATGGCGCTGAAGGCGACGCCGCCGGCCGACTATGCCGCGCCGCTCGACGTGCGCGCCAGTTTTTACCATCCCAGCTTCGCCGGCAGGATTTCAGACGTGACACGCTGGAAGGGCACCTTGTACGCCGACCTGCGCAACACCGACCTGGCGGTCTGGAAGCCTTATTTTGATTATCCGCTGGAACTGAGCCAGGGCAAGGGATCGGTGCGCGCCTGGCTGGACCTGGATCACACCAAGGTCGCCAACTTCACCGCCGATCTCAGCCTGTCGAACCTGTCGGCTCGGCTGGACAAGCGACTGGAGCCGCTGCAACTGGCGCGCGTCGACGGCCGCGTATCCGGCAGTGAAATATATGCCCCCGACCTTCAGGACGGCATCCCGACCTTCGGCGCTAACGGCCACAAGCTGGCGCTGACCAATTTCTCGTTGCAGACTGAAGACGGTTTCGTGCTGCCGTCGACTACGATTTCCGAAGTGTTCGAGCCGGCGACGCGTTTCCATCCGGAGAAGATGAAAGTGGAAGCCGGGCTGCTGGATCTGGCGTTGTTGTCCAACCTGGCCGAGCGCCTGCCGCTGACGCCGTCGCAGCACAAGTTGTTGTCGGACCTGGCGCCGCGCGGCCAGCTCAAGGATTTTACGGTGCAATGGGAGGGCAGCTACCCGGAGATTCAGGCTTATCGCATTCGCGGCGGTTTCAGCGGGCTGAGCATGCAGGCGCAGGCGGCGCGTCCGGCGCAGCCCAAGACCGCGACCCAGCCTGCCCACACCGGCACGCCGGCGATTCCCGGTTATGCCAACCTGAGCGGACAGATCGATGCCACCGAGCGTGCGGGCAAGCTGAGCCTGGCTTCGCAGAATATGGTGTTCCAGTTGCCGGCGTATTTCGCCGACGGGTCCCTGCCGGTCGACAAGCTGGATTTGCAAAGCCACTGGGAAATCCAGAAAAATGACACCTTGCTGCTCCATGTCGACAGCATGGACTTCGCCTTGCAGGACATGGCCGGTACGCTCAGTGGCACCCATTTGCTGCCGTTGACGGGCAAGACGTCCGGTGCAATCGACATGAAGGCCAGATTGTCGCGATTCGATCTGAGCAAACTGGCGCGCTATCTGCCGTCGAACACCGCCAAGCCGGCGTCGGACTGGATTTCCGGCGCGCTCTTGGACGGCCAGGCCAGCGATGTCGACATCGTCGCCAAGGGCGAACTGGCGGATTTTCCGTTCCGCAATCCCAAGCCGGGCAGCAAGAGCGAGTTCAGGCTGTCGGGCAAGTTCGATCGTCTCAAGATCAACTATTCGCCGACGCACTTCGCAGCGGACGGCAGGTCGCCGGAGTGGCCGTTGCTGGAGGACGTCAGGGGTACCGTGTCGGTCGACCGCAGCCGCCTGGAGATACTGGCCGAGTCGGGTAAGACCCACGGCGTGGCGGTGTCGGATGTGAAAGCAAGTATTCCCGATGTACTCAAAGCCGATTCTGCGCTGGAAATCGACGGCGTTGCCGCCGGCGCGATGCAGGATTTCCTGCACTACGTCAAGGACAGCCCGGTGGCGCACTGGATCGGCAATTTCACCGACGACAGCAAGGCCGCCGGCAATGCGAAGCTGCAACTGAAACTCGAGTTGCCGCTGCATCATATCGTCGAAGCCAAAGTGGATGGCAACCTGCAATTCATGAACAACGACATCGCCTTGCTGGCCGGGTTGCCGACCGTGTACCGCACCAGCGGCAAGCTGGAGTTCAACGAAAAGGGTTTCAATCTGAACGGCATCAAAGGCACATTCCTGAACGAGCCGGTCACGGTGGCCGGCGGCACCCAGCGCGACGGCAATACGCTGGTCAGGGTGGATGGCTCGGTAACTGCCGACGGCCTGCGCAAGGCATACAGCCAGCCGGTGCTGCAGCGGCTGCTTGGCCGCCTGGGCGGCGCCTCGCGCTATACGGCCACCATTGCGGTGCGCCAGCATCTGCCTGAAATTACCATCGAGTCCAGCCTGCAAGGCATGGCGCTGGATTTGCCTGTGCCCTTGCAGAAGGCGGCCAACGAAAGCTGGCCGCTGAAGTTCGAAATCGTCGGTTTGCCGTCCGACGATCCGCTCGTTCAGCGAGATGAAATCAGGTTGTCGCTGGGTTCGGCGATGGCGGCGCGCTATCGGCGCCAGAAGGTGCTTGGCAAACAGGACGACTGGCAAGTGCTGAGCGGCGGCATCGGCTTCGGCCAGCCCGCGCCGCAGCCCGACAGCGGCCTGTCGGTGTACGCCAGCGCCAGGAGCATGAACATCGATCAATGGGTCAGTTTCCGCTCCGCAATCTCCAAAGAGCCGGACGGCCGCGAGACGCCGCCTGACCCGGGCATGAGCGCCTATCTCGAACCGGACGTGATTGCCGGCCGCGCGACCGAACTGCTGGTGATGGGTAAAAAGCTCGACAACGTATTGCTCGGGGCTTCGCATCAGAACAAGACCTGGCAAGTGAACATCGCCTCCGATCAGGCGACCGGTTACGCCACCTGGAGCGAGTCCGACAGCGGCCGCGGCCTGGGGCTGGTTACCGCGCGGCTGGCAACGCTCAATATTCCGAAGGGCGCGGCGGGTGACGTCAGCGACGTGCTCGAAAGCAACGGCGACAGCGCCACCAGGATTCCTGCGTTGGACATCGTTGCCGACGATTTCCAGTTATTCGGCAAGAAACTCGGCCGTCTTGAACTCAAGGCCAACAATGTGCGCGTGAGCATCGGCAGCGAGTGGCGCATCAACAAGCTGACGTTGATCAATCCCGACGCCGAGCTGCGTGCGGCGGGCAACTGGATGGCGTTCGGCCGAGACAACACTTCCAACCTGACGTATGCGCTGGACATCAGCGACGCCGGCAAACTATTGGAGCGCTTCGGCTTCGTCGGCGTGGTGCGCGGCGGCAAGGGACAACTCGACGGCGACGTCAGTTGGAAGGGCTTGCCGTTCTCGCTGGACATTCCCAGCCTGACGGGGCAGGTGCACATGGATATGCATTCGGGGCAGTTCCTCAAGGTCGATCCGGGCGCGGCCAAGCTGCTCGGTGTGCTCAACCTGCAAGCTTTGCCGCGCCGGCTGGCGCTGGATTTCCGGGATGTGTTTTCGCAGGGATTCGCATTCGACAATATCGTCGGCACAGCCTCCATCGCACAGGGGATTGCAACGACGGACAATCTCAAGATGACCGGTGTGGCGGCATCGGTGCTGATGAACGGTTCGGCCGACATCGCCAAGGAAACCCAGAACCTGCATCTGGTGGTCATCCCCGAGGTCAATCTCGGCACCGCCTCGCTGGTGGCGCTGGCGATCAACCCGTTGGTCGGCGTAGGAACCTTCCTGGCGCAATTGTTCCTGCGCAACCCGCTGATGAAGACTCTCACCTTTGAATATAATGTCACCGGGTCCTGGAGCGATCCGTTGGTGGTCAAGCAAGAGCACGCCACCGCCGACGCTAATGGCAAACCTGCCGCCAAATAACATCGATCCGGCATCCTAGCGGATGTGGGACGGACAACCTGCCAGCAGGCGTCCGACGACGTCCCAGCATCTCATACCGAGATGCGGTGCAACCGATTTCCAGGGGAGGCTGAGATGAACGAAACATACAAGGTCGCGGCGATACAGATGGTGTCGACGCCCGAGGTCGAACAGAACTTCGCCGCTGCGCGCAGGCTGGTGGCGCAGGCTGCCCGGCAGGGCGCGCAACTGGTGCTGCTGCCGGAATACTGGCCCATCATGGGCATGCATGAAAAGGTCAAGCTCGAGCATGCCGAGCATACGGACGATGGCAAGATCCAGACCTTCATGGTGGAGCTGGCGCGCGAGTGCAAGGTCTGGCTGGTCGGCGGCACGCTGCCGATGGCGTCGGATGAAGCCGACAAGGTGCTCAACACCACGATGGTCTACGATCCGGCAGGCCGCCGCGTGGCGCGCTACGACAAGATTCACCTGTTCAGCTTCGCGCGCGGCGAAGAAGCTTACGACGAAGCGCGCACCATCGTGTACGGCAACGAAGTCGGCGGTTTCACTGCGCCGTTCGGCAAGGTCGGCCTGTCAATCTGCTACGACCTGCGTTTTCCCGAGCTGTACCGCGCCATGGGCGACTGCGCCCTGATCGTGGTGCCGGCCGCATTCACCTACACCACCGGCCAGGCGCACTGGGAAATCCTGCTGCGCGCCCGCGCCATCGAGAACCAGTGCTACGTGCTGGCGTCGGCGCAAGGAGGCAAGCACATCAACGGCCGCCGCACCTGGGGCCACAGCATGCTGATCGATCCCTGGGGCGAGATCGTCAGCGTGTTGCCGGAGGGCGAGGGCCTTGTTATCGGCGACATCGACCCCCATCGTCTACAATACGTACGTGAAAGCCTGCCTGCATTGAAACATCGCAAGCTATAAAAGTTGTTGCAAACTAACTACTCCCTATGAAAACATTCGAACCCAATCTCAGCGCGCTCGGTATTGCTCGCGATGTCCTGCTCACGCCATTCGGCCTGGACGAAGCCAAGTTGCTGAAAACACTGGGCACCATGTTTACCCACAAGGTCGACTACGCCGACCTGTATTTCCAGCTCACCAAGAGCGAGGGCTGGAGCCTGGAAGAAGGTATCGTCAAGACCGGCAGTTTCTCCATCGATCAGGGCGTCGGCGTGCGCGCCGTGTCGGGCGACAAGACCGCATTTTCGTATTCCGATGAAATCTCGGAAGCCATCCTACTCGACGCCGCGGCGGCAACGCGCACCATCGGCCGCCAAGGCGCGGGCCGCGTCAAGATTGCGGGCAGCATGCAGCCCAACGGCGGCCGTTCGCTGTACCTGCCGCACGATCCGCTGACTTCGCTGGATGCGACCGCCAAGGTCAAGCTGCTGGAGCGTATCGAACGCATCGCCCGCGCCAAGGATCCGCGCGTCGTGCAAGTCATGGCCAGCCTGGCCGGCGAATACGACGTGGTGCTGGTCGCCCGCAGCGATGGCGTCATCGCCGCCGACATCCGCCCGCTGGTGCGCGTGTCGATCACCGTCATCGCTGAACAGAACGGCCGGCGCGAAATGGGCAGCAGCGGCGGCGGCGGCCGTTACAGCTATGCTTACTTCAACGATGAATTACTGGAAAAATATGCCTCCGAAGCGGTCGCCACCGCATTGGTGAACCTGGACGCGCGTCCGGCCCCGGCCGGTCCGATGACCGTCGTCCTCGGACCAGGCTGGCCCGGCATCCTGTTGCACGAAGCGATCGGCCACGGCCTCGAAGGCGACTTCAACCGCAAGGGCTCGAGCACCTTCGCCGGTCGCATCGGCGACCGCGTCGCTGCCAAGGGCGTGACCGTGGTCGACGACGGCACCATTGCCGATCGCCGCGGTTCGCTCAATATCGACGACGAAGGCAATCCTACCCAGTGCACCACGCTGATCGAAGACGGCATCCTCAAAGGCTACATCCAGGACACCATGAACGCGCGCCTGATGAAGATGCCGGTAACCGGCAACGCGCGCCGCGAATCGTTTGCGCACCTGCCGATGCCACGCATGACCAACACCTACATGCTGGCCGGCGACAAGGACCCGGCGGAAATCCTGGCGTCGGTGAAGAACGGTTTGTACGCCGTCAACTTCGGCGGCGGCCAGGTCGATATCACCAACGGCAAGTTCGTGTTCTCCGCCAGCGAAGCCTATATGATCGAAAACGGCAAGATTTCGTATCCCGTCAAAGGCGCCACGCTGATCGGCAATGGTCCTGACGTGCTCAATCGCGTTTCAATGATTGGCGACGATATGAAGCTAGATTCCGGCGTCGGCGTGTGCGGCAAGGAAGGTCAAAGCGTGCCGGTGGGCGTCGGTCAGCCGACCTTGCGCCTGGATGGCGTGACCGTGGGTGGAGCCGCATAAACTATGTATGCGAGGCATTGATTGATGGTTTAAATGCAAAAAAACGTCATTCAATGCGGTTTTTGTGAGTAATTAATGAACGGTGTTGCCAAAGCCGGGAATTTGTTGCATTATCTTTTTTCGTTGGAATTAACCACAGATTGAACAATGTCTTTCGTCCGCGCTTACTTCTTTTATTTTTACTTTAGCTATTCCAGCCCCACGGCGGTGAAAAGCGGTAAGCGTTCGTAAGCAGAGACCAAACCGAATTTCTAAAAAACCGCCAGTGATGGCGGTTTTTTTTTACCCATTCGAATTTTCAAAATTCAGATTGCAATCAGGAGAAAAAATGCCGCGCACCGACGATCTACGTATCCGAGAAATGAAAGAACTGACACCCCCCTCGCATTTGATCCGCGAATTCGGCGGCAGCGAAAAAGTGGAAAACACGACGGCCGAGTGCCGCACCGCCTTGCATCGCATCTTGCACGGCCAGGACGACCGCGTCATGGTCGTGATCGGCCCATGCTCGATCCACGACACCAAGGCCGCGATGGAATATGCGCGCCGCCTGGTGGTCGAACGCGAACGCCTGAAGGGCGAGCTGGAAATCGTCATGCGCGTCTACTTCGAGAAGCCGCGCACCACTGTCGGCTGGAAGGGCCTGATCAACGATCCCTACATGGACAACAGCTTCCGCATCAACGACGGCCTGCGCACCGCGCGCGAACTGCTGCTGAACATCAATGAACTGGGCCTGCCGGCCGGCACCGAGTTCCTCGACGTGATCAGCCCGCAATACATCGCCGACCTGATCAGTTGGGGCGCCATCGGTGCGCGCACCACCGAATCGCAGGTGCACCGTGAGCTGGCTTCCGGGCTGTCATGCCCGGTCGGTTTCAAGAACGGCACCGACGGCAATATCAAGATCGCCGTCGATGCGATCAAGGCGGCGTCGCAGCCTCACCACTTCCTGTCGGTCACCAAGGGCGGCCACTCGGCCATCGTCTCGACCGCCGGCAACGAGGACTGCCATATCATCCTGCGCGGCGGCAAGACGCCGAACTACGACGCCGCCAGCGTGGACGCCGCCTGCAAGGACATCGCCAACAGCGGCCTGGCGTCGCGCCTGATGATCGATGCTTCGCACGCCAATAGCTCGAAGAAGCCGGAAAACCAGATTCCGGTCTGTGCCGACATCGCGCGCCAGATCGCCGGCGGCGACAGCCGTATCGTCGGCGTGATGGTCGAGTCGCATCTGGTTGCCGGGCGCCAGGATCTGGTGCCTGGCAAGGAACTGACTTACGGCCAGTCCATTACCGATGGTTGCATCAATTGGGAAGAAAGCCTGGGCGTGCTGCAAGGCCTGGCTGATGCGGTCAAGCAACGCCGTCTGGTGACCGGCGACAAGGAGTGATATTTGGGAAGGCAATACGGCAAGGATGATGAATTCATCGTATCGCCATCTCCAATAAAAAGCGCCGGCATCTGCCGGCGTTTTTCATGTTGCGCGCCAATGAATCAGTCGCGGAAGTTGTTGAATTCCAGCGGCAGGTCCTTGATCTCCTTGCGCAACATTGCCATCGCGGCTTGCAGGTCGTCGCGCTTGGCGCCGGTCACGCGCACGGCGTCGCCCTGGATGCTGGCCTGCACCTTCATCTTGCTGTCCTTGATGACGCGTACGATCTTCTTGGCGTCTTCGGTTTCGATGCCGTTCTTGACCTTGATGACCTGCTTGACCTTGTCGCCGCCGATTTTCTCGATCTTGCCGTGGTCGAGGAAACGCACGTCGACGTTGCGCTTGGTCATCTTGTTGGTGAGCACGTCGCGTACCTGGCCGAGCTGGAATTCGGAATCGGCATAGGCGGTCAGGTCGCGTTCCTTTTGCTCGACGCGGGCGTCGCTGCCCTTGAAGTCGAAGCGGGTGGTGATTTCCTTGTTGGCCTGGTCGACGGCATTCTTGACTTCGACCAGATTGGCTTCGGAGACGGTATCAAACGATGGCATGGCGATTTCCTTTATTGTCCTGTAGCATCCTGTCAATAGCGCAATAGCGTAATAGTGCGTGATGGACGGGCTTGCACCTGAAAGCCGTGATTTTAACGGACAACAGGGATTGAGGCTACGCCCGACGGCTGCACGGCAGTCGCTGCGCTATAATCCTGCGCTTATGTTTCCCATTCCAGTACAGCGGGACTTCTCCCTGCGCCATCTCAATACGTTCGGCATCGACGCCAAGGCGGCGGTTTACCTGCAGGTCGACGGCATCGACACCTTGCTGGCGGTAAGAAACGACAAGGAGTTGTCGATGTTGCCGCGCCTGATCCTCGGCGGAGGCAGCAATCTGCTGCTGACCCAGGATTTTCCCGGCTTGGTCTTGCACATGCGCGGGGCCGGCATACGCGTTGTCGGCGAAGATGAAACTTCCGTGTACGTCACGGCGGGCGCCGGCGAGACCTGGCATCGCTTCGTACAGTGGACGCTGGAGCTCGGGCTCGGCGGCCTGGAAAACCTGTCGCTGATCCCGGGCAGCGTCGGCGCCGCGCCGATCCAGAATATCGGCGCCTATGGCGTCGAGGTCAAGGACCGCTTCCATAGCCTGACCGCGTTCGATTTCGTCGACGGCAAGACGCTGACGCTGGACAATGCCGCTTGCCGCTTTGCCTACCGCGACAGCATCTTCAAGCACGAGCTGCGCGATCGCGCCGTGGTGCTGGACGTGACGTTCGCCTTGCCCAAACAGTGGCAGGCCAACATCAATTATGCCGACGTGATGCAGGAATTGTCGGCGCGGCAAATCACATCGCCGTCGCCGCGCGACGTCGCCGATGCGGTGATCTCGATCCGCACGCGCAAGCTGCCCGACCCGGCGCAGATCGGCAACGCCGGCAGCTTCTTCAAGAATCCCATTGTGTCGGCGCAACAACGCGACAGCCTGCTGGCGCTGCATCCGCAACTGGTGAGCTACGCTCAGCCTGATGGGAGCTGCAAACTCGCAGCAGGCTGGCTGATCGATCAATGCGGCTGGAAGGGCAGGTCGCTGGGCGCGGCCGGCGTATATGAAAAACAGGCGCTGGTGCTGGTCAACCGGGGCGGTGCCAGCGGCAAGGAAATCGCGGCGTTGGCGCAGGCGATCCAGGCCGACGTGCAAGCCAGATTCGGCGTGAGGCTGGAGCCGGAACCGGTGTTCATCTGATCCCTCATTTTACCCATTCTGCAGATACCCAAAAAAAACGCGGCCAGGTTTCCCCGGCCGCGTTTCTTATTGATTGCGCTTGGCTGATCAGCCGAAATGGCAGACGTAGTCCAGCGTTGCGGTGACTTCGATATCGAAGCTCGAGTTGCCCGGCACATTGAAGCTGGTGCCGGCGGCATAAGTCTTCCAGGTTTCTTCGCCCTTCAGGCGCACGTTGCAGCTACCGCCGTTGATTTCCATGATTTCCGGCGCGCCGGTGTTGAAAGTCAGCGACGACGGCAGGATTACGCCGAGTGTCTTTTTGGTGCCGTCGGCAAAAATCACGGTGTGCGAAACGCACTTGCCGTCGAAGTAGACATTGCCCTTCTTGAGGACGGTGACGTTGTCGAATTGAGTGGTCATGTTGTGTGATTGTCGTTGAAATTTATTTCGTATCTTTCGCATCTTTTTCGAGCAGCGGCAGCGACACGGCGGTGCTGGTCGCCAGCAGGCCGGTGCTTTGGTAGATCGCCAGCTTCTGGCGCGTATCGCTGATATCGAGGTTGCGCATGGTCAGTTGGCCGATACGGTCTTGCGGCGAGAACGCGCCTTCGCCTTTTTCCATGGTCAGCCGTTCCGGCTGATAGGTCAGGTTGGCCGACTCTGTGTTGAGGATCGAATAGTCGTTGCCGCGACGCAGCTCGATAGTGACTTCGCCGGTGATGGCGCGCGCGACCCAGCGTTGCGCGGTTTCGCGCAGCATGATCGCCTGCGAGTCGAACCAGCGGCCCTGATACAGCAGGCGGCCCAGTTTGCGGCCGTTGTCGCGGTATTGCTCGATGGTGTCTTCGTTGTGGATGCCGGTGATCAGGCGCTCGTAGGCGATGAACAGCAGGGCCAGGCCCGGCGCTTCATAGATGCCGCGGCTCTTGGCTTCGATGATGCGGTTTTCGATCTGGTCGCTCATGCCCAGGCCGTGACGGCCGCCGATGCGATTGGCTTCCATCATCAGGTCGACCAGGTTCTCGTACACCACGCCATTCAACGCCACCGGACGGCCTTCTTCGAAGCGCACGCTGACTTCTTCGCGCTTGACTTCGACGTCGTCGCGCCAGAACGCCACGCCCATGATCGGCTGGACGATCTTGATGCCGCTGTTCAGGTATTCGAGGTCCTTCGCTTCGTGTGTCGCGCCCAGCATGTTGGAGTCGGTCGAATACGCCTTTTCCACCGACATCTTGTAGTCGAAGCCGGACTTGATCATGAACTCGGACATTTCCTTGCGGCCGCCCAGTTCGTGGATGAACTGATCGTCGAGCCAGGGCTTGTAGATACGCAGGTTGGGATTGACCAGCAGGCCGTAGCGGTAGAAACGCTCGATGTCGTTGCCCTTGAAGGTACTGCCGTCGCCCCAGATGTCGACGTTGTCTTCGCGCATTGCCGCGACCAGCATGGTGCCGGTGACGGCACGGCCGAGCGGGGTGGTGTTGAAATAGGTGACGCCGGCGGTCGAGATGTGGAAGGCGCCGCTTTGCAGCGCGGCGATGCCCTCATTGACCAGTTGTTCGCGGCAATCGATCAGGCGCGCCAGTTCGGCGCCGTAGGTCTTGGCCTTCTTCGGGATTTCGTTGTAATCCGGCTCGTCGGGCTGGCCCAGGTTGGCCGTGTAAGCGTAAGGGATGGCGCCCTTCTGGCGCATCCAGTGCAGCGCAGCGCTGGTATCGAGGCCGCCAGAGAAGGCGATGCCGACTTTTTCGTTGACCGGAACGGATTGCAGGATGTTGGACATGATGGTTCTGACTGGGTTGTTGTAACTGGGGATGTACGTTAATTGAGTTTGCCGAGCACCAGATATTCGAGCAAGGCTTTTTGCACGTGCAGACGGTTTTCGGCTTCTTCCCAGACGACCGATTGCGGGCCGTCGATGACTTCGGCGGAAACTTCCTCGCCGCGGTGCGCCGGCAGGCAATGCATGAACAGCGCGTCCTTCTTGGCGCGCGCCATCTTGGCCTGGTCGACGATCCAGCCGTCGAAGGCTTTCAGGCGGGCGGTGTTTTCGTCTTCGTAACCCATGCTGGTCCAGACGTCGGTCGTGACCAGATCGGCGTCCTGGCAGGCATCGGCCGGATTGGCGAAGAAGGTATAGCGGGTATTGCCATGCGAGACCAGCTTGGGATCGATGTCGTAGCCCCTGGGCGTCGACACGTTGACGTGGAAGCCGAACACTTCGGCGGCTTGCAGCCACGAATACAGCATGTTGTTGGCGTCGCCGACCCAGGCCACGATCTTGTCCCTGATCGAGCCGCGCTGCTCGATGTAGGTGAAGACGTCGGCCAGCACCTGGCAGGGATGGTGTTCGTTGGTCAGGCCGTTGATGACCGGCACGCGGGAATAGGCGGCGAAGCGGTCGATGATTTCCTGACCGAAGGTGCGGATCATGATGACGTCGCACATGCGCGACATCACCTGCGCCGCGTCTTCGATCGGCTCGCCGCGGCCGAGCTGGCTGTCGCGGGTGTTGAGGTAGATCGCCGCGCCGCCGAGCTGGTGCATGCCGGCTTCGAAGGACAGGCGGGTGCGCGTGGAGTTCTTTTCGAACACCATGACCAGCGTGCGATCGGCCAGCGGATGGTGCGGCTCGTAGTTCTTGAACTTGCGTTTGATGACGCGCGACCGTTCGATCACGTACTCGTACTCGTCAAGCGTAAAGTCGGAAAACTGCAGGTAATGTTTGATTGCCATAAATAAAAACGGCGGCCAGTGGCGCCTGCCGCCGATTGTTGTGTAGGGTAGGAAGAGTCTGTTGCCAGACCCCTCCCCCCTAAGAACCGTACGTGCGATTTTCACCGCATACGGCTCAAGCATAATAAAAGTCCCTAAGCAGGAACCGGTTTAACAACAGTCAGACCAAGACTATGCACTTGCGAATGACAACTAGGATGCAATAATACGCGATTTCCAAGGGCATCGGAACCGCCAGCCATACGGTAAACAATATGGTGGTCATGCCATCCGGTGTCCAAATCCATCGGAAAGTTGCAATAAGCACACAAACCGCCTTGGTCGGCGTACAAGCGAGTCCATTCCGACCGATAACGCATGCGTTTCAGCATGCGGTTCTGGCGGAGGGTCTCCCCGTACAACTCCCATTCCTGATCGTAGGGGTGATACGCCCCTTTGATCTTCGTGTGTCGCTCAATAACGGTGCTCGCAAGCGAGTAAAGCTGTACCGTTTCCTTGTTACCCTCCGCATTGACAACGTCAGTAGCAAATACCCAACTTTGACCCTCGATGGCTCGCCAATATCGCCGGCTAATCCATTCTGCGTTTTTGTTCGGGTGTCTGCGTTTGGCCCATCTCATCAGTCGCCAGAACAGGAGCGACTGCATCCGAGAGAAGGCCTGTTTGGCTACTACGGGGCTGTGATACTGCGCCCAGCCTCGTAATATAGGATTCAACAAGCGGATAAGGTCTTCTTGTTTCATCCCCAAACTTTCGCCGATGATCTTTCTGAGCTTTTCATAGAACGCTTGCGCATTTTTCTTACTTGGCTTGATAAGCAGTTTTTCCTCGTATTTCCGGAAATTCCACCCCAGAAAGTCAAAACCTTCATTGATGTGCACGATCTTCGTCTTTGCCGCGGCTAGTCGCAATCCTCTAACAGCTAGAAATGTTTCTACCCACGGCACGATCTCTTGTTCCAGAGTATCTTTCGAGACGCCGGTGATAACGAAATCGTCCGCATATCGTACGACACCAACTTTCAGTTTTCGTGTTCCGGTTACGCCGAATTTACCCTCAAGGTGGCGGTAAAGATCGGCTTCCAGACCGTTCAGCGTCCAGTTGGCCAGAGCAGGGCTGATGATGCCCCCTTGCGGCGTTCCTGACGTTGTTGCAAGCAACTGCGACCGGTCGATAACCCCGGACTTCAACCACTTGTGGAGGATCGACTTGTCCATAGTGACGTTGTCGAGCATCCATTTGTGGTTAATGTTGTCGAAGAAGCCTTCAATATCAGCGTCCAAGACCCATTGGGCCGAAGCCTTCTTGGACATGGAGATGAATATCTGGCTCATCGCATCCGCCGTCGAGCGATTCTTCCGAAACCCATAGGAGTTCGGATCGCTGTTGGTTTCCAGTACGGGGTCCAAAGCAAGTAAATGCAGCGCTTGCATGGCCCTGTCCCGCATGGTCGGTATGCCCAATGGGCGTAGCTTGCCATTTGGTTTAGGAATGTAGACCCTCCTTAATGGCAGGGGGCGGTAACGATGTTTCACTAACGTCGCAATCGCGGCAAATTTCTGTTGCGGTGTTTCCCATAACTTCTGGTCGACACCCGCTGTTCGTTTGCCTTGGTTTTCTGTCACTCGTTTAACCGCTAATGCCTTCGCACAAAACGAGTGGGTGAGCCATCTTTGCAAAGCTTTCGCTTTACGCCATTGACCCGCCTGTGTTGCCTTCGCTAGGCGATGCTGCATGACTCTCACGTTCTTTTGGACCAGACGCCAGTTGATGTTCGTCCAGTCTGATGGAGCGTGTGAGGCCGCAGAATCGACCTGATTAGGGTTGATTACTCTCATGCTGATCCTCATTGGTTGTACCCACTGAGGACGCAATTTCTCCCCGAAGGGATGGACTGCGTCCCTTCGGGCGATAGAAATAAAGTTAAACCTAGGTCATCCAACGTGCTTGACGACTATTACACCAGATGGAAGTTAGCGTGCTTTCACACTGGGGCAAATCTAGAACCCCTATCCCGGCCATTACAGCCGAGCATTCGCTTTTTCCATCCTCCCATACCCACTCCTCCAAGGGCGTCCCTTGCGGGTTGCTTGCCCCGTCGCGATAAACTGCGGGGGGCGGAAGATTGGGCTTACCACGTTCCCCATAACACCGATGCGACAGACAGCGTCGTATCTAATTAGGAAGGGTCTGTCTATTCCCCGGTAGCTCTGAAGACGACGTACTTTTATCAGTCACAAAAGTATCCGGCTACGTACCTTTTGGTTAGAGCCAAAGCAGCTTAGGCTCATCAATCGTTACGAGGATTCAGGCGACAGTTCACATATGTTACCCATCTAATATTTGCCTAGCCTCTCGACCGCTATGCTGCTAGCAGTGTCCAGCATCCAACTCACGTCAGGGTGCCGCCGTTTTTACGCGGGAGTACATTGTTCCTAAAGCTTCACACCTGACTGTTACCAGTCACGCATGTTCAGGTAGGCAACGAACGGTCGTACGTTCGGTCCCGTTCCGGTATCCCCGATGAGGGAGTGGTCGGTGGGACAAGGTGATATGGAGCTTGATTACCACGGTGTAGAGACAGGACCTAGGTCATGTTTAACGATCCCGTGCGGGATTGTCAGAGGTATGGACGAGAATTCCACAGCTCATGCGCATAACAGCAACTCGCCTTGTGGGAGGAATGAGCAGGAGCGTAGTAAAGCCTAGGGGTAACCCTAAGATTTAAAACGACACCCGCGCAAACCCTTTCGGGTGCCGTTCTGTTAATAGATAGACCAGAAATGGTTTCTCTACTTGGGGTACCAAATAAGCCTGGTACTCCCTCTGTAAGTGGTAACCCACTCTTTGTGTGATGCTGGTATCCCCAGCTGGTTGCACCTAAGAAGAGGTGCCCGAGACCCATGGAAGAGATTCGGTACAGATGGTTATTTAAGAGGGCCATCCCCTCTACACGTGAGTGACGTGTCGCACAACTGCTTCAATTATAAGGGATTCGGCTTAAAAAGATACCCAAAAGCAGCGATTCGGCGGTCCGCATCCAAGCACGAGGCGGCATGCGCGATTGCGGCGCGTCGCCAGTGGACATACTTCCGCCGAAGTTGCCGCACGGACATGTTTTCGAGTGAGTTAAATGACCGCTATTGTCAATAAGTTATTGGCGCGCGCTCCTTTTCAGGGATCATTCAGCGATCCTCATCTCAAATGAAAAAAGCCGCTCGATCAATGAGCGGCTTCCTCGTCTGCAGCAATCGGCATCATCAATACAGTTTCTGTGACGACTCATGCAGCAACTGCGCATACAACTGATGCCGCATCGGCGCGATCTCACCGCTTTCAACGGCCGCCAGGACAGCGCAACCCGGTTCGGTCAGATGGTGGCAGTTATAGAACTTGCAGTGGCCCAGATACGGTGCGAATTCGCGGAAAGCGCGCTCCAGCATGCCTTCGCTGAGCTGGTACAAGCCGAATTCCTGGAAGCCGGGGGAGTCGATGACGGCGGTGTCGTCGCCCATCGCGTACAGGCGCGTGAAGGTCGTGGTGTGCTTGCCGGTGTCGAGCGCTGCCGAAATTTCGCGCACGGCGATGTCGGCGTCGGGCACGATCAGGTTGATCAGCGAGGACTTGCCCATGCCGGACTGGCCGATCAGGATGGTCGACTGGCCTTGCAGCAAGGGCAGGAACGCGTTGCGCGTGGCGTCGGGCTGCGCCAGCGCCGACACCTCATGCACCGGGTAACCGAGCTTGCTGTAGACAGTCAACCGTTCGCGCGTCCTGGGCAGCGAGGCGACGATGTCGGTCTTGTTGAGTACGATGTGCGCCGCCACGCCGGCTGATTCGGCCGCCACCAGCGCACGCGAAATCAGGTCATCCGAAAATCCCGGCTCCGTCGCCACCACAATGAACATTTGCGTGACGTTGGCCGCCAGCAGTTTGGATTTGTATTGGTCCGAGCGATACAACAGCGTCTTGCGTTCGGCGATCGATTCGATCACGGCCTGGTTGGGCGAGGTGCGCGTCAGGTTCACCCGGTCGCCGACGGCCACATCGCTCTTTTTGCCGCGTGTGACGCACTGCAGCTTTTCCGCGCCGACTTGTGACAGATAATGGCGGCCGTGCGCCGCGATGACCGTGCCTGTTTCCACATCGTTTTTCTTTGCCGTCATGCTCGGGAAAACGTCTGATGGAATACGGCGTCGACCTTGGCGGCACAGATGAAATCGTTGACCGACAAGCCGCCGCGTCCTTCATTGACGCTGTGCGTGTCGAACTTCACCACGCAGCGGTTATAGGTCACGACCAGCTCAGGATGATGATCCTCGTCGTGGATGACGTAGGCGATGGCATTTACGAACGCCAGCGTCTCGTGATAATCCTGGAACGAAAAAGATTTGACCAGTTTGGCCTGCTCCAGCGTCCAGCCCGGCACCAGCGGCAGGTATTGCCCGATCTCGCTGTCGGTCAGCGCGGCGACCTGGTGCTGGCTTTTTTGCGCCAGCAGGGTTTCGGTTGTCAGTATCATGATGTGCTCCTCAGGGCCTGTTAACAGGCCCTAGTGTGTCGCGTGCAGTTTTCCTATCCGCAGCGAAGCGGGAGGATGAGAATCGTAAAACGCGGAATGCAGCGGATCCGGCGTCAGCGTCGAGGCGTTGTCTTCATACAGCTTGACCAGCGCCGACACCAGGTCTTGTGCGTTGGTGTATTGGGCGGCGAAGGCGTCGGCTTCGAACTCATGCTTGCGCGAAGACAGCGACGACAGCGGCGACAGCAGGAAAGTGAAAATCGGCAGCGCCAGCATGAACAGGATCAGCGCCATCGCATCGTTGCTGCCGAACAGCAGCGGATTCACGCCGAGGCCGGTATAGAACCAGGCCTGGTCCTTGAGATAACCGAGCAGCGCCAGGAAAGCCAGAGAAATCGCAAACATCACGGCGATGCGCTTGGCGATGTGCTTCAGCTTGAAGTGGCCCAGCTCATGCGCTAGCACCGCTTCGATTTCGTGCGGCGCCAGGCGCGCCAGCAGCGTGTCGAAAAAGACGATGCGCTTGGCCGCGCCGAAGCCGGAGAAATAGGCGTTCCCGTGGGCGCTGCGCTTGGAGCCGTCCATCACGAACAAGCCTTTCGAGGCGAAACCGACGCGGCTCATCAGACCTTCGATGCGTGCGCGCAGGCTGTCGTCGTCAAGCGGCGTGAACTTGTTGAACAGCGGCGCGATCACGGTCGGGTACAGCACCAGCATCAGCAACTGGAAGCCGCTCCACACCAGCCAGGCGTAGAACCACCACAGCTTGCCTGCCTTGTCCATCAGCGTCAGCGTCACCCACAGCAACGGCAGGCCGATGGCGGCGCCGATCAGGCCGGTCTTGAGCGCATCGGCGAAGAACAGCCCGCGCGTCATTTTGTTGAAACCGAAACGGGCTTCCAGCACGAACTGACGGTAATAGTCGAACGGCAGGTCGATCAGGCCGGAAATCACCGCGAAGGCGCCGATCAGGCACAACTGGTACACCATGCCGGGCCCGTCCAGCCATTGCAGCAACAGGCTGGACAGCAGTTGCAAGCCGCCCAGCAGGGTGAAGCCGACCAGCACGGCGGAATTGACCAGCAGCGTCAGGATGCCGAATTTGGTGCGCGCCACGGTGTAATCGGCGGCTTTCTGATGTGCCGCCAGCGGGATTTTTTCGGCGAATTCAGCCGGCACCGCGCTGCGATGCGCCAGCACATGCCGGATATGGCGCGAGCTGAGCCAGAACCGCACGAGCAGGGTCAACAGCAGAAAACCAACAAACAAAACCGAAAACGTGAGTGAATACATTCTTTCCCTGTGCGAAAATGGCGGACAGCAAAACCGTTCAAAATAATTCGATGAAGATGGCGAATCGAATAAGGTGAGCGGCCGATTCAAGCAGCGAATTAAGCAGAACCTGTAGAAGGAACAATTATGTCACAAGCCACCGAGACCAACGCCGGTACACCAACTTATACCATCCCGGCGCGGCCGAACGAATTCAACCTGATCTGGCTGGACATGGAAATGACCGGTCTCGACCCGGACAATGACCGCATCATCGAAGTTGCCGTGGTGGTAACGGATCCAGAGCTCAACGTGCTGGCCGAAGGCCCGGTGTTTGCGATTCATCAGTCCGACGAAACCCTGGACGGCATGGATGCCTGGAACAAAGGCACGCATGGTCGTTCCGGCCTGATCGAACGCGTCAAGTCGTCGACCGTGACCGAAGCCGATGCCGAGGTGGCGCTGATCGACTTCCTCAAGCACTTCGTGCCTGCCGGCAAGTCGCCGATGTGCGGCAACTCGATCTGCCAGGACCGCCGCTTCATGGCGCGCGGCATGCCCAAGCTGGAAACCTTCTTCCACTACCGCAACCTCGACGTGTCCACGCTCAAGGAACTGTGTCGCCGCTGGAAGCCGGAGCTGGCAAGCGGTTTCAAGAAGCACCAGAAGCATACCGCGCTGGCCGACATCATCGAATCCATCGAAGAATTGAAGTACTACCGCGAGCATTTCATCAAGGAATGATCGTCCCGTGACGAAGCCGGCGTACAGCGCGGGAACACGCAATTGATCCAGGACCCGCTGTTCTATGCAGCGGCGATCCCGGCGGTGCTCATCGTCGGTATGTCCAAATCCGGGCTGGGCGGCGGCTCGCTCGGCATTCTTTCGATTCCCATCCTGTCCCTGGTTGCCTCGCCCGCCGTGGGTGCGGCAATCATGTTGCCGTTGCTGATCGCCATGGACATCATGGGCCTGGTGACCTTCCGTGCCAAGGGCGATATGCGCAATCTGCGTATCCTGATCCCGGCGGCGCTGGTCGGCATCGCCATCGGCGCGCTGACCTTCCGTTTCACTTCCGACGCTATGCTGCGGGGCCTGATCGGTTTGCTGTCGGTCGGCTTTGTCGTGCAGCGTCTGGTGGGGAGCGGCCGCGTGCCGGTCCCGACGCTGCCGAGCATCGCTAAAGGTTCTGTGTGGGGCGCGTTGTCGGGTTTCACCAGTTTCATCGCCAACGCCGGCGGACCGCCGTTCGTGATCTACCTTGCGCCTCAGCAACTCGACAAGCTGGTGTTCGTCGGCACCTCGGTGATTTTCTTCTCGGTGATCAATGCGGTGAAGGTGGTGCCGTTCGTGCTGCTAGGTTTGTTTGACACACGCAACCTGACCACCTCGCTGGTATTGCTGCCGCTGGCGCCGGTCGGCTATTGGCTGGGTTTGCAATTGCTGATGAAGGTGAATCAGGCGCGGTTCTACCAGATCACCGTCGCCGCCCTGTTTGCCGCCGGTTGCAAACTGCTGTGGGATGCGGGCGGCGCCTACTGGATGTAAACGCCGCTCAGGTCGTCATCAGGATTTGTCGGCGCCGCAGCATTTCTTGTACTTCTTGCCGCTGCTGCAGGGGCAGTCGTCATTGCGACCGGCCTTCGGGCCTTCGCGGCGCACCGTTTTCACCGCCGACTTGCGATGCGGCAGCCAGTAGCGGTAGATATGCGGAATCGCCGATTCCACCTCGATCGCCAGCTTGTGCGTCTTGACCGGATCGTCGACCAGCGCGGTTTCTTCCTCTTCCAGTTCGTCCGAACCGAGCAGGTAAATCGGACGCATCAGCTCGGCCAGGTTGGAATGGAAAATCGGATCCCATTCCTTGGCGCGCAACTGGATGCCTTCCCAGAATCCCCAGGCCCAGGCTTCGCCGTCGAGCAGGCTCTTGCCTTCGTGTTCGCGTTCGCAGAACAGCGGTTCGTATTCCTTGGGCGCGACTTCCAGCGTGATGGCGATTTCGTTCATGGTGCGTGCGATCAGGCCGCTGATGCGTTCGGCTTCCTTGCCCGACTTGAACTTGGGCGTGTCTTCCGGCTTGCTGCCCCAGACCCGCGGCAGCCACTCGGCCATCAGGACTTCCTGCGGACCGATCACCAGCGCCGTGAGGAAGCCGTGCAGCGTATCCATGGTCATGGCGTCTTCCGCGCAGCGGTCTGACAACAGGAAATCGTCGAGTTCGTCGAACTCTTCGTCGGAGAGAGGTTGGTCCAATTGCATGATGGTCGTCCGTATTGCGAATAAAACCGCAGTGTAATTCCAATCCGCCGCGCAGGCGAGGATTACCGCCGATTACCATTGCCTGCGCCGGCCACGTACAATACCGCCATGACCGATTCCACCACCGTATTCAACTTCGCCGGGCTGTCGCCGGACACCGTGCTCGATGCACTCGATAGCGTTGGCCTGTATGGCGACGGCCGCCTGCTGGCGCTCAACAGCTATGAGAATCGCGTCTACCAGGTCGGCATGGAAGAGGGGCCGCCGCTGGTGGCGAAGTTTTATCGGCCGCGGCGCTGGAGAGACGATGCGATTCTCGAAGAGCATGCCTTCGTCAGCGAACTGGTCGAGCAGGAAATCCCCGTGGTGCCTGCCATGCAATTGGCCAACGGCCGCAGCTTGCAGGAATTCCAGGGTTTTCGCTTTGCCGTCTTTGCGCGTCATGGCGGCCGCGCGCCCGAGCTCGACAACCCCGACACGCTGGAATGGCTGGGTCGCTTCATCGGCCGCATCCACGCGGTCGGCATGCGGCGTCCTTTCGAATACCGCCCGGCGCTGAACATCGTCACCTTCGGCGAGGAGCCGCGCGATTATCTGCTCGCCAACGATTTCATCCCGATGGACGTGCTGGCTTCCTACAAGAGTACGGTCAACCTTGCGCTGGACGGCGTGCGTCGCTGCTTCGACCGCGCCGGCGACATCAGGCAGTTGCGCCTGCATGGCGATTGCCATGTCGGCAACGTCTTGTGGACCGATGCCGGACCGCATTTCGTCGACTTCGACGACAGCCGCAGCGGCCCCGCGATTCAGGATTTGTGGATGCTGCTGTCGGGCGAACGCGGCGACATGGTGCGCCAATTGTCCGATCTGCTGGCCGGGTATGAAAGCTTCTGCGAATTCGAACAGCGCGAGCTGTACCTGATCGAAGCCTTGCGCACCCTGCGCCTGATCCATTACTCGGCATGGCTGGCGCGGCGCTGGGAAGATCCGGCGTTTCCGCAAGCCTTCCCGTGGTTCAACACGCAGCGCTATTGGCAGGACAGAATATTGGAATTGCGCGAGCAGATCGCGCTGATGGATGAACCGCCCTTGTGGCCTTTATGAAAAGTGAGACAGCAATGAGCGTGCAACGCTGCGCCTGGGTCAATCTCGACAATCCGCGCTACGTGACTTACCACGATGAAGAGTGGGGCGTGCCTTGCCACGACGAGACGCGCCTGTTCGAGATGCTCAACCTGGAAGGCGCGCAAGCCGGCCTGAGCTGGGAAACCGTACTCAACAAGCGCGAGACCTATCGCGTCGCCTTCGATCAATGGAATCCGGAAAAGATCGCGCGCTATACGGACGCCAAGGTCGCCAAGCTGCTGCTTGACCCCGGCATCATCCGCAATCGTTTGAAAGTCGCTGCGACCATTACCAACGCCAAAAGCTATCTGCGCCTGCGCGACGAAGTCGGCGGCCTCGATCCTTTCCTGTGGGCGTATGTCGACGGCAAGCCGATCCGCAACAAATGGAAAAGCGTCGGCGAAGCGCCGGCCAAGACGCCGTTGTCGGACCAGCTATCGAAAGACCTCGCCAAGCGCGGCTTCAAGTTCGTCGGCTCGACTATCATCTACGCCTATATGCAGGGCATCGGCATGATCGATGACCATATGGTCGGTTGCCATTGCCACGGCAAGAAACATAAATAGTCCGACGCCCTCACATATTCCCCGTCGTGGAACCTGGTGTCGTTTGCAGCGCGTGGAGCAGCACGACGCTGGATCACGGCGTGCGCCGGGATGACGGAGACATGGGGTAGGGGCGGCGGTATTGACTGACAAGAAAAAGCCCGCGTTCAACAAAGAGCGCGGGCTTTTTTGCGACGCGGGCGCTTACACGTCCAATTGCGACACGAACTTGGTGTTGACGTAGGCTTCGATCGCCTCGGTGCCGCCTTCGGAACCGTAGCCGCTGTCCTTGATGCCGCCGAACGGCACTTCCGGCAGCGCGAGGCCCAAGTGGTTGATGGTGATCATGCCGCTTTCGACGCGGCTCGACAAGGCATGCTTGGTCTGCGCCGACTTGGCGTAGGCATACGCTGCCAGGCCGAACGGCAGGCGGTTGGCTTCGGCGATCACTTCGTCGAGTGTGTCGAAGGAGTTGATCAGCGCCAGCGGGCCGAACGGTTCTTCGTTCATGGCGCGCGCCGACAGCGGCACGTTGGTCAGCACGGTCGGTTCAAAGAAATAACCCTTGTCGCCGACGCGCTTGCCGCCCAGGCGCAGTTGCGCGCCCTGGTCGACGGCGTCGCTGATCAGCGCTTCCAGCGCCGGGATGCGGCGCTTGTTGGCGACCGGCCCCATGGTGGTGCCGGCGGCCGTGCCGTCGCCGACCTTGAGCTGGCTGGCGGCGGTGATGAACTTGTCGACGAAGGCATCGAACACCTTCTTTTGCACCATGAAACGCGTCGGCGCCACGCAGACCTGGCCGGCGTTGCGGAATTTCGCGGCGGCCAGTTGCTTGGCTGCGGTATCGATGTCGGCGTCGTCGAACACGATTGCCGGCGCGTGGCCGCCCAGTTCCATCGTGGCCCGCTTCATGTACTGGCCGGCAAGCGCAGCCAGTTGCTTGCCCACGGGAGTCGAGCCGGTGAAGGAAATCTTCTTGATGACCGGATGCGGGATCAGGTACTCGGAAATTTCCGACGGTACGCCATAGACAAGGTTGACCACGCCTTCAGGAATGCCTGCGTCGGCAAAGGCGCGGATCAGCTCGGCCGGCGAGGCCGGGGTTTCCTCCGGCGCCTTGACGATGATGGAGCAGCCCGCGGCCAGCGCTGCCGACAGCTTGCGCACCACCTGATTGAGCGGGAAATTCCACGGCGTGAACGCGGCGACCGGGCCGACCGGCTCCTTGATGACCATTTGATAGGCGTTCGGTACGCGCGCGGGGACTAGGCGGCCGTATGTGCGGCGTGCTTCTTCGGCGAACCAGTCGATGGTGTCGGCGGCGCCGAGGGTTTCCATCTTGGCTTCGGCCAGCGGCTTGCCCTGTTCCAGCGTCATCAGCATGGCCACTTCGTCAGCGCGTTCGCGCAGGATGTTGGCGGCCTTGCGCATGATCTTGGAACGCTCGAAAGCGGAGGTATTGCGCCAGGTTTCAAAACCCTTTTGCGCCGACGCCAGCGCGGCGTCGAGGTCTTGCTTGTTGGCGTGGGCGATGTGGCCGATGATTTCTTCGGTGGCGGGATTGATCACCGGGATGGTGCGATCGGAAACGCTGGCGGTCCAGCGGCCATTGATGAAGAGTTGGACGTCTTTGTACATGGATATCTCTTTGCAGATATGGTGAATGAACGAATGCGAAGCAGGGTGTTGAATCCACATCCGGCGGTAGCTTGATGCGGAGATGAAATGGCAGGCGTCATTTATACCACGCCGTGAAGAATTGCGCCGACCGTGACGGCCGGCGCAAAGTGCTGCAAACTCAGTCCAGATCGCCGTAATCGACGCTCTCGCGCAGCGGCGTCTTGCTCGACGCGGCGCGTACATATTGCGGCGGCCAGGCGATGTTTTCCTTCAGTTCGTCGGCGGCATGCAGCGGCCAGTACGGATCGCGCAGCAGTTCGCGCGCCAGCAGCACGAGGTCGGCCTGTCCGGTGCGCAAGACGTGTTCCGCCTGGGCGGCGTCGGTGATCATGCCGACCGTGCCGGTGGCGATCTTGGCTTCGCTCTTGACGCGCGCGGCGAAGGCGGTCTGGTAGCCGGGACCGGTCGGGATCACGGCGGTGGCGACGTTGCCGCCGCTGGAGACGTCCATGAGGTCGACGCCGGCGTCGCGCAGCAGGCTTGAGACGGCGACGATTTCATCCGGCGTCAGGCCGCCGTCGGTCCAGTCGGTGGCCGACACGCGCACAAACAATGGTAATTCCGCCGGCCATACCTTGCGCACGGCGGCGACCACTTCGAGCAGGAAGCGCGCGCGATTTTCGAGCGAGCCGCCGTACTGATCGGTGCGCCGGTTGCTCAACGGAGACAGGAATTCATGCAGCAGGTAACCGTGTGCGCCATGAATTTCGACCACCTTGAAACCGGCCTTGAGCGCGCGTTGCGCCGCATCGGCGAAGGCTTGCACGCGTTGGGCGATGCCTTCCGTGCTGAGTTCTGCCGGCGCCTTGAAAGTGGCGTCGAAAGGGATCGCCGACGGTCCGACGGTTTCCCAGCCGCCTTCCGCGGCAGGCACGGTGCCGGCTTTGCCAGCCCATGGACGCCAGGCGCTGGCCTTGCGTCCCGCATGCGCCAACTGGATACCGGCGAACGATCCTTGCGCCTCGATGAAGCGGGTAAGGCGGCGCAGCGGTTCGATGTGATCGTCTTTCCAGATGCCGACGTCTTCCGGCGTGATGCGGCCTTCGGCCAGTACGCCGGCGGCTTCGACGATCACCAGCCCGGCACCGCCGACGGCGCGGCTGCCCAGGTGGACCAGATGCCAGTCGTTGACGAAACCGTCCTGCGCCGAGTATTGGCACATTGGCGAAACGACGATGCGGTTCGGCAGGGTCAGTTCGCGCAACTTCAGCGGGGAAAATAATTTGCTGCTCATCGGAAACTCCTCATTGTCTGCGTCATACGTGAAGATGGCGACGGGGACGAGTGGTTGCGGGTGGATGTTCGGTAAAACCAGAAGTCTATTTTATTTTCCGGAATCGCGTATGGCGCCGCCGTTTTTCGCGACGGGCAGCGCCGTCAGTTGTCGGTGTTGAACTGCAGCGCCGCCAGGCTGGCGTACAGGCCGTTTTGCGCGATCAGCGAGGCGTGGGTGCCGGTTTCGACGATGCGGCCGTGTTCCAGCACGATGATGCGGTCGGCGCGCTGCACGGTAGCCAGGCGGTGTGCGATGACCAGCGTGGTGCGGCCGACCATGGCGGCTTCCAGGGCGATTTGCACGAGGCGTTCCGATTCGGCGTCGAGCGCGCTGGTGGCTTCGTCGAGCAGCAGCAGCGGCGGGTTCTTCAGCAATGCGCGCGCAATTGCGATGCGCTGGCGCTGGCCCCCGGACAGGCGTACGCCGCGTTCACCGAGGAAGGATTGGTAGCCTTGCGGCAGGCGCTCGATGAACTCGTGCGCGGCGGCCATCTTCGCGGCGGCAATCACTTCCTCGTCGCTGGCATCGGCGCGGCCGAAACGAATGTTTTCCAGCGCATTCTCGGAAAAGACCACGGTGTCTTGCGGCACGATGCCGACGGCGCCGCGCAGGGTTTGCAGGGACAGGGATTTGATGTCGACGCCGTCCAGCCTGATCTTGCCCTGTTGTGGATCGTAGAAACGCAGCAGCAACTGGAACAGCGTCGTCTTGCCGGCCCCGGAAGGACCGACGATGGCGATGGTTTCTCCGGGGCGGATGTCGAGCGACAGATGTATCAGTGCATTGCTGTCGGGACGCGACGGGTAGTGGAAGACAATGTCTTCCAATTGCAGCGCGGCGCCGTTGGCGGTCCGCGGCGGTAGCGCTTCCGGCAGAAGTACCGATTGCACCGGCGATTGCGCCGCCAGCAGGTCGAGCAGGCGCTCCGTTGCGCCGGCGGCGCGCTGGGTGTCGCCCAACACTTCCGACAAGGCGCCGATGGAACCGGCCACCAGCGATGCGTAAAGGATGAACTGACCGAGCTGGCCGCCGCTCATGCTGCCCTGTACCACGGCATGCGCGCCCAGCCACAATACGAACACGATTGCGCCGAACACCAGCAGGATCGCCATCATGGTCAGCACCGAGCGTGCGCGGATGCGTTGCATCGCGGTATGGAAGGCGCGTTCGACCGAGTTGCCGAAACGTCCTGCTTCGATTTCTTCATGCGTGAAAGCCTGCACGGTCGGCATGGCATTGAGGATTTCGCCCGCCAGCGCCGAAGCGTCGGCGACGCGGTCCTGCGATTCGCGCGACAGCTTGCGCACGCGCCGGCCGTAAAACACGATAGGCAGCACCACCGCCGCCAGCATGACGATGATGATCGACGACAATTTGACGCTGGTGATGAACAGCATGACCATACCGCCCGCAAACAGCAGGCCGTTGCGCAGCGCCATCGAAATGCTGGTGCCGACCAGGGTCTGGATCAGCGTGGTGTCGGTGGTCAGGCGCGACAGCACTTCGCCGGTCTTGGTGGTCTCGAAGAACTGCGGGCTTTGCGTGACGACGTGCGCGTAGACCGCGCTGCGCAAATCGGCAGTGACGCGTTCGCCGAGCCAGGACACCATGTAGAAGCGCGCGGCGGTGGCGACGCCGAGTATGCAGGCCACGCCGAACAGCGCGAGGAAATACAGGTCGATGTGCAGCGTGCTTACCGCAGTGCTTGCGCCGCCGATGCCGCCGGCATTGGCGCTGCTGCCGAAGCCGAGATCGATCATCTGGCGGAACGCGTAGGGGATCGCCAGCGTCGCCGCGGCTGCGACGATCAGCGCCAGGCCGGCCAGCATGAATTGCCGCTTGTAGGGTTGCAGGAAGGGTAGCAGGCCGATCAGGGTCTTGATGCTGCCTTTGGCGGGTTCGGGTTTGACGCTTGATGACATGTTGATAATTTAGTGTGAAAGAGGCAACTTTATGGGGGGAGGCGAGCGAGCAGGTAACGACCATCCGATTTTTCGTCGATCAGTGAACCACATTGACATCAACAAGTCATTAGAATGCATAAGTATATGCATTCACCGGATATAGACTTGTTCGACTGACATCTGTTATCCGGCCCGTCAAAGCGGTCTAGTGTATTGCATGCAGCTATGCCGTGCCGATCACCGTTTGATTCGCGCCGTTCCGACAAGGAGAAAAAATTGGCTCAAGGACTGTTGCAGGAAACGAAGAAGAGCATGCGTACCGGTCGGGCAGTCTGCCCGATGCGTGCGGAACTGCATGCCGGCCTGAGTGCGGAGGTGGCCGCCATTTCTCCCAAATATTTCTACGACCCGCTCGGCTCCAAGCTGTTCGAAGCCATTTGCGCCTTGCCGGAGTATTATCCGACGCGCACCGAGGCGGCGATCTTCGCGCAGCATGCGGGCGACATTGCAGCGACAGTCGGCAGCGGTGTGACGCTGATCGACCTCGGCGCCGGCAATTGCGCCAAGGCGGCCGCGCTGTTCCCGGCCCTGACCCCGCGCCAGTATGTGCCCATCGATATTTCGGCGGAATTCCTGCGCGAGGCGGTGAGTGGCTTGCGGCAGAAATTCCCCGCGCTGCCGATGCAGGAGATCGCGATGGATTTTTCCTCGTCGCTGCAATTGCCGGCCACCGTCGGCCGCGACAACCGGCTGTTTTTCTATCCCGGATCGTCGCTCGGCAATTTCGCGCCGGAGGAGGCCTTGCAATTCCTGCGCCGCATGCGGCACGGCTTGCAACTGGGCGAGAGCGGCGGCGTGTTGCTGGGCGTCGATCTGGTCAAGGACAAGGCGGTGCTCGATGCCGCCTACGACGATGCGCTGGGCGTCACCGCGGCGTTCAACCGCAACATACTGCTGCACGTGAATCGTCTGCTGGAAGCCGACTTCAACCTCGACGACTGGGAGCATTACGGCTTTTTCAATCCCGAGCGGCAGCGTGTGGAAATGCATTTGCAAGCCCGGCGCGAAGTCGGCGTGACATGGTGCGACGGCGGCGCGCGGCGCTTTCGCCGGGGCGAGCGCATTCACACCGAAAACAGTTATAAGTTCACGCCGGAAGGATTCGGCGAACTCTTGAAGCAAGCCGGCTTCGGCCAGTGCACAATGTGGTTCGATCCGAACCAGTGGTTCATGGTGTGCCACGCCAAGCCGGTGTGAAAAGCCATCGGAACCGAAGCAGAAGGGAACAGGGAAGATGCGGAATGAAATAGCGCTGGCGATATCGAACGCCGTGGTGGTCGACGACTACCTGCGCGTGCGCGAATATTCGATGATACTGGCCGCACCTTTGTCGGAAGAGGATTGTTGCGCGCAGTCGATGCCGGACGCCAGCCCGGTCAAATGGCATCTGGCGCACACCAGTTGGTTTTTTGAAACCTTCATCCTGGAACAATACGAACGCGGCTTCAGACCGTTTCATCCGGCATTCCGTGTGCTGTTCAATTCCTACTATGACGGCGTCGGCGACAAGCATCCGCGCCCCCAGCGCGGCATGCTGACGAGGCCGTCGCTGGCCGAGGTGCGCGACTATCGCGCCGATGTCGACCGGCGCATGCAGGCGCTGCTGCAATCGGGCGATTGCGACGCTGCCTGCCTGCGCTTGCTCGAACTCGGCATGCAGCACGAACAGCAGCATCAGGAACTGATCCTGACCGACCTCAAGCACCTGCTTTCGCTCAATCCGCTCAAGCCTTTTTATTTGCCGCGCGCCTTGCAGGCGATGCCGGTGCAGAGCGAACTGGAGTGGCATGCCTTCGAGGCCGACGTGGTCGAAATCGGCCACGGCGGCGGCACCGGGTTCTGTTTCGACAACGAGTTGCCGCGCCACCGCCAGTTCGTCGAAGCTTACGCTTTGGGTTCGCGCCTGATCAGCAATATCGAATACCTGATGTTCGTGGAGCAGGGCGGTTACGAGAATCCGGCGCACTGGCTGTCGGCGGGATGGGAATGGCGCTGCGCCAACAAGGTCGGGCATCCACTTTACTGGCATCGACAGGCCGATGGCGGATGGCAGGAGTTCACGCTGCACGGCATGCTGCCGCTGGATCCGCATGCGGCGGTATTGCATTTGTCGTACTACGAAGCGGACGCTTATGCGCGCTGGGCCGGCGCGCGCCTGCCGACCGAGGCCGAATGGGAGCACGCGGCAAGCCTCCTCGGCAACGAGGGCCGGCAATTGTTCGGCACCGCCTGGCAATGGACTTCGAGCAGCTATGCGCCGTATCCCGGTTATGAGATACCGGCGGGAGCGGTGGGCGAGTACAACGGCAAGTTCATGGTCAATCAATACGTTTTGCGCGGCTCGTCGGGCGCAACGCCGCAGGGACATTCGCGGCTGAGCTACCGCAATTTTTTCCCGGCTGCGACGTGCTGGCAATACAGCGGCATCCGGCTGGCGCGGTCGCTGTAGTCGCAGCGTCGTCCGCGTAAACAAAAAAGAGCTGCCGGTTGGATGAACCGGCAGCTCTTTTTATGATGCTAGCTCAGGCTGCTTTCGCTTTTGGCGAAGAAGACTGATTGGCGCTCTGGTCGATTGCGATCTGGCGATTGATGGCGCTGAGGACGGCCTTGAAGGACGCGGTGACGATGTTGGCGTCGATGCCCACGCCGAAACCGGTCGGCGCTTCGTTCAGGCGCAGTTCGATGTAGCTGGCGGCTTGCGCGTTGGCGCCGGCGCCGATGGCGTGTTCATGGAAATCCATCAGCTTGATGTCCAGGCCCAGCGCGTTGACGAAGGCGTCGATCGGACCGTTGCCGGCGCCGCGCAGGGTCACTGCTTCGCCGTTGCGCTCGATGTCGATTTCGATCTTGATCGATTCCTTGTGCGAGGAATCTTCCGACATGCGGTGGGCGCGATAGACGTACGGCGTGGTGCGGTCCAGGTATTCGCTCTTGAAGATGGCGTAGATGTCGTTGGCGACGATTTCCTTGCCGGTGGCGTCCGCCTCGCGCTGGATGGCGCGGCTGAATTCGATCTGCAGGCGGCGCGGCATGGCCAGGCCGTATTCCTGCTCCAGCAAATAGGCCATGCCGCCCTTGCCGGACTGGCTGTTGACGCGGATCACGGCGTCGTAGCTGCGGCCCAGGTCGGCCGGGTCGATCGGCAGGTAAGGTACTTCCCAGATCGCGTCCGCTTGCTGCTTGGCGAAGCCCTTTTTGATCGCATCCTGATGCGAACCGGAGAAGGCGGTGAAGACCAGGTCGCCGACGTAAGGATGGCGTGGGTGGACCGGAATCTGGTTGCACTCTTCGACGCATTGACGCACGGTGTCGATGTCGGAGAAGTCAAGGCCGGGATTGACGCCCTGGGTATACAGGTTCAGCGCCAGCGTCACCAGGTCGACGTTGCCGGTGCGTTCGCCGTTGCCGAACAGGCAGCCTTCGACGCGCTCGGCGCCAGCCATGACGGCCAGTTCGGCGGAAGCGACGGCAGTGCCGCGATCGTTATGCGGGTGGACCGAGATGATGGACGACGCGCGGTATTGCAGGTTGCGGTGCATCCATTCGATCTGGTCGGCGTAGACGTTGGGCGTGCTGCATTCGACGGTCGAGGGCAGGTTCAGGATGACCTTGCGTTCCGGCGTGGCGCCCCAGGTTGCGCAGACGGCGTCGCAGATTTCGCGCGAGAAGTCGAGTTCGGTGGTGCTGAAGGATTCCGGCGAATATTCGTAACGCCATTGCGTTTCCGGACGGGCGTCGGTCAGTTCCTTGACCAGGCGTGTGCCGGAGACGGCGATTTCCTTGATCTGGTCGCGGCTCATGTTGAAGACGATCTTGCGGAAGGCAGGGGCCACCGAGTTGTACAAGTGTACGATGGCCTGCTTGGCGCCTTGCAGCGAGTCGATGGTGCGGCGGATCAGTTCTTCGCGCGATTGTGTCAGCACGATGATGGTGACGTCGTCGGGAATGCGGTTTTCTTCGATCAGTTTGCGAACGAAGTCGAAGTCGGTTTGCGATGCGGAAGGGAAGCCGACTTCGATTTCCTTCAGGCCGATTTGCAGCAGCATTTCGAAGAAACGCAATTTGCGTTCTGGGCTCATCGGTTCGATCAGCGCCTGGTTGCCATCGCGCAGGTCGGTGCTCATCCAGATCGGCGGCTTGGAAATGAACTGATTCGGCCAGGTACGATCAGACAGCGGAATCGTCGGGAATGCGCGGTACTTTGCTGCCGGGTTGCTTAACATCATGGTAAAACCTCTTTAGTTTGTCACTGCTGTGAAATCGGGAAATCATCCTGTGCGGCTAAGAGGCCGCCTGACTGCCACTAACGCGAGGCCAGGCAACCGATCGGTAGCGGTAGCAGCGCCAATGCACGAGCAAAGATCATTGCGGCGATCAATTCGCCGGAAATCAGGGTTGCAGTGATGGGCTTGAAATGCATATGCAAAATTTACAATTTTTTAATTGTGCCGCCATGTGTGTCTGAGGATCCGTTCCGGATGCTCTTTCAGACCATGATCAGCGAGGAAACTGCAAAACTACAGGGGGAAACCGGGATTAGCGCGAAGCTGGTAGTAGCGTCACTAGTAGCAACGCTAGCAGGGCGCCAGCGAAGTGCGGTAGTGTGAGGGAGAATTGTGTTGCAGAGTTCATTCGGTGACTTTAGAAGATTGCCGTTTGGATTGTCAAGCTTTATCTGCCGAATCGCGAGGAAAGCGAGCCGAAACAGGCATTTTTTGTTGTTAGAATCCAAGATTCCGTCATTAACCTTCCCGTCAATCATGCCGACCATTCCTATTCATTCATGCAAGAACGCCCCGACCTGATCGTTTGCGAAGAGTGTGACGCGGTGCATCGCCGGCCGACGCTCAGGCATGCCGAGATCGCTCGCTGCCTGCGCTGCGACGCCGAACTGGAGCGCGATACCGGCAGCCGCCTGCAGCACCTGTTGCCGCTGACGGTGGCCAGCCTGATCATGTTCGTGATCGCCAACAGCTTTCCCATCGTGCAGATCGAACTGCAGGGCCTGAGCAGCCAGACTACGCTGGTCGGCGCCGTCATGGTCCTCAATACCGAAGGCATGTCGCTGGTGGCGACGCTGGTGCTGGCGACGACGATCCTGTTTCCGCTCGTACAGATGCTGATCCTGCTGTATCTGCTGTTGCCGGCGGCGCGCGATGTGCGTCGTCCGGGCGTGAAGACATTGCTGCGCCTGATGCAGATCGTGCGGCCCTGGGGCATGGTTGAAGTGTTCCTGCTGGGCGTGCTGGTGGCGCTGGTGAAACTGTCGAACATGGCGGAAGTGCTGCCAGGAGTGGCCCTGTGGGCCTTCGGCGCGTTGACGATCCTGCTGACGGTGGTGGTGTCGTTCAATCCGCGCTACCTGTGGCGGATTCTGGTCACTGCGCCCGCCGGCAATGAAAAGGGGGCGCCATGACGAACGATATCCAGGTCGCCGCGGCCGCCAACATCATTCCTTGCCACCATTGCGGCACCGTCTGGCAGGACGCCGGGCCTGACGATCACTGCGAGGTCTGCCATGCGCCGCTGCATCGGCGCAAGATCGACAGCCTGAACCGCACCTGGGCCTTCCTGATCGCCGCCTGCATCATGTACATTCCAGCCAACTTGATGCCGGTGATGACGACTACGACCCTGCTCGACGAGCAGAAGGACACGATCATGAGCGGCATCATCTATTTCTGGGTGTCGGGTTCGTGGGAGCTGGCTGTCGTTGTCTTCGTCGCCAGCTTCATGGTGCCGCTGTTCAAGCTGGTAGCGCTGATCATCCTGACGGTAAGCGCGCGTCGGCGCAGCACTTGGCAGCGATTGCAGCGCGCCAAGCTGTATCGCGTGGTGGAGACCATCGGACGCTGGTCGATGCTCGACGTGTTCGTGGTGTCGCTGCTCGCGGGACTGGTGCAGATAGAAGGATTTGCCAGGATTACCGCCGGTATCGGCGTGGCGGCTTTCGGCTCGGTGGTGGTGCTGACCATGCTGGCGTCGCTGAGCTTCGATCCCCGGCTGATCTGGGATGATGCCGAGCCTGGCGCAAGCGCCGGGAACAGGCGCCAAGAGCAACAAGAAAAGGACCGCAATGAAGGATAGCAATGAGTGAATCGACGACGCCGCAACACAAGCTTTCGGAACCCAGACGGGTACGCCAGCGCAACTGGCTGCCTTCGCTGGTCTGGCTGATTCCGATCATCGCGGCGGTTGTCGGCCTGACGCTGGTGGCCAAGATATTGATCGAACGCGGCCCGGTGATCACCATCAGCTTTGTTTCCGCCGAGGGTCTGGAAGCGGGCAAGACCAAGGTCAAATACAAGGACGTGGATATCGGCCTGGTGCAGTCGATTACGCTCAGCAAGGACCGTTCGCATGTGCTGACCACGGTGCAACTGACCAAGGAAGCAGAGAGCTTCACCGCCGACGACACGCGTTTCTGGGTAGTGCGTCCGCGTGTGGCGGCATCCGGCATTTCGGGGCTGAACACCTTGTTCTCGGGCGCCTACATCGGCGCCGACGCCGGCAAGTCGGAAGAGACCAAGAAAGAGTTCGCCGGACTCGAGCAGCCGCCGATCATCACGCGCGATACCTCCGGCAAGCAGTTCGTCCTGCATACGTCCGATCTCGGCTCGCTGGACATCGGTTCGCCGGTGTTCTATCGCCGCATCAAGGTCGGCCAGGTCGCGGCCTATGACCTCGACCAGGACGGCAAGGGCGTCACTTTGCGCATTTTCGTGAATGCGCCTTACGACAAGTTCGTCGGCATCAATTCGCGATTCTGGCACGCCAGCGGCTTCGACATGCAAATCAACGCCAGCGGTTTCAAATTGCATACGCAATCGCTGGCGACAGTGGTGCTGGGCGGGATCGCCTTCAGAGCGATCGACGATCTCGACTCCAACGCGCCAGCGCGAGAAAATACCAGCTTCCGCCTGGCCGAGGATGAAGCTGCCGCCATGAAGGAGCCGGACGGCAGGGCGCAGACGGCGCTGCTGTATTTCAACCAGTCGTTGCGCGGCCTGGAGCCGGGCGCGACGGTAGATTTCCGCGGCGTGGTGCTGGGGGAAGTCAAATCGATCGGTATTGAATACGATGACAAGACGCGCCAGTTCCTGATGCCGGTCGTGGTGGAGTTGTACCCGGACCGTCTCGGACGCAAGTTCAACGAGCAGCAACAATCCCGCTACACGCCGCGTCAACGCTTGCGCTATCTGGTCTCGCGCGGCCTGCGCGCGCAATTGCGCAACGGCAACCTGTTGACCGGGCAGGTGTACATCGCCATGGATTTCTTCCCGAACGCCGAGCCGGTGCAAGTCGACATCGATCGCACGCCGCTGGTGTTCCCGACGATACCGAACAGTCTCGATGAGATTCAGAACCAGATCGCCGATGTGACGCGCAAGCTCAGCAAGGTCCCGTTCGACAAGATCGGCGAGGACTTGCGCAAGACGCTGGCCACGCTCAACAGCACGCTGACCGGCGCCGAGCAGACCATGAACAAGCTCAACAACGACGTCGCGCCGGAAATCACCGCCGCCATGCGCGATGCGCGCAAGACGCTGAACGCTGCCGAGCGCACCTTGTCCGACGACGCGCCGTTGCAGCAGGATGTGCGTCAGACCATGCAGGAACTGTCGCGGGCGGCAGCGTCGATCCGCGTCCTGACGGACTATTTGCAGCAACATCCGGAATCGCTGATTCGCGGCAAGCAGGAGGATAAATAATGCAGCGCAGACTCACTCTTCTTTCGGCGGCGGTATTGACGTTGACGCTGGTCGCATGCGCTTCGGCGCCAACGCGCTTTTATACGCTGGCCGGTCCGACCCCGGACACGCAGACGCCGCCGGCCAGGCCCGCCGCCAGCGCAACGCTGAGCGTAATATCCAATGCGCCGCGCCAGACCTATATCGAAGTATTGCCGGTCAGCGTGCCGGAACGCCTGGCGCGCCCGCAAATCGTGGTGCGTACCGACGACACGCGTGTCGACATCCTTGAGCAGGACCGCTGGTCGGCGCCGTTCAACAACGAATTGCGCGATGCGCTGGCAAGCGGCGTGGCCAACCGGCTCGGCGCCGTCGACGTGACGCGCGGCGGTCGCCCGGCCGGTCGGCCGGTGTACCGTATCGTTGTCGAATTGCGCCAGTTGGATGCAATGAAAGGCGGCAAGGTCGATGCCGCGTTCGGCTGGACCATTACACGCAGCGACGACAACAGCAGCGCAGTGTGCCGCCTGACGGTGTTGGAGCCGGCGCCGGGAGTTGGCGTCGATGGCGTGGTGCAGGGCATGCAGCGCGCCGTCGCCAATGTCGCCAATGCGATTGCCGCCGATGTGGCGGCGTTGCGGGAAGGGAAGACCGGCGTCTGCAGCAGTTGATTGCCGTTACGCAGGCGAGGTCCATATAACAAAGGCCGCTTCATCGAAGCGGCCTTTTGTGTTGATGCAGCGCCGGCAATCAACGATTGCCGGTTTGGCGCAGATCAGCGATCGCCGTAAGAACGTCGTGCACCGCCATCGGAACGCGCGCCGCCGCCTTTGTAACCGCCGCCGCCTTCCTTGCGCGGGCCGCTGCCACCGCTTGGCTTACCGGCGAAGCTGCGACCGCCGGCATTGCCGCCGCCATTACCCGAACGCGCCGGGCCGCTGCGGTTGTCGCCAGGACGCCAGCCGCCCGGTTTGCGCGCGCTGCGTGCCGGCACCGCCGATTTCTTCGGTTCGTAGCCTTCAACGACATCGACCGGGATTGGCTGCTTGGTGAAGCGTTCGATACGTTTGACGTGCATGCCTTCGGCGTGATTGACCAGCGACACGGCAACGCCGTTGCGGCCGGCACGGCCGGTACGGCCGATACGGTGAACGTAGTCTTCCGGGAATTTCGGCAGGTCATAGTTGAACACGTGAGTGATGCCCGGCACGTCGATGCCGCGCGCAGCGACATCGGTCGCCACCAGCACGCGCACCTGGCCGCGGCGCATGCCGTCCAGCGTGCGGTTGCGGGCGCCCTGATGCATGTCGCCATGCAACGCGGCGGCGGCAAAACCGGCGATGTTCAGGCGGTCGGCAATGGTGTCGGCGTCGCGCTTGGTGGCGGTGAAGACGACCGCCTGGTCCATGGTCACGTCGCGCAGCAGGAAGTCCAGCAGGCGATTCTTGTGCGACAGGTCGTCCACAAAGTGCACGCGTTGGGAAATGTTTTCATGCTTGGTGGCGGAACCGGCGATCTGGATAATCTGCGGCGCATTGGTGATGCGCTTGGCCATGTTGCCGACGACGCCGTCCAGCGTAGCCGAGAACAGCATGGTCTGACGCGTTGCCGGCGTGGCGGCGACGATTTTTTCGATGTCGTCGATGAAGCCCATGTCCAGCATGCGGTCGGCTTCGTCCAGCACCAGGATTTGCAATTCGGAGAAATCGATCTTGCCGGAATCCATATGGTCGATCAGGCGGCCCGGTGTCGCCACCAGGATTTCCGGATTGCGCGACAGCAATTGCATTTGCTTCGGATAAGGCATGCCGCCCAGGATCGACACCGCCTTGATGCGGCGCATGTGGGCGCAGTACTTGTCGGTTGCGGTGGTGACTTGCAGCGCCAGCTCGCGGGTCGGCGTCAGCACCAGCATCTTCGGCTGGGCCGGACGGAAGCGTGGACGGTCGCCGCGTGCGCGGGCTGCTTGCGATTCCTGGTTCGGGGTCTTTGCGCCGGGCGCTGCCGGCGGCAGGGAGGCCAATTTGTGCAGCGACGGCAGCATGAACGCTGCCGTCTTGCCAGAGCCTGTCTGCGACGACACCAGCAAATCCTTGCCGGCGATAGCCGCGGGGATCGCTTGCTCCTGCACCGGGGTCGGCTTGGTATAGCCGGCGTCGGTCAGGGCTTTGATGATGGATGGGTGCAGGCCTAGTGTTTCAAAAGTCATGTTTTCTTTCGTTTATGTATGAGCGCCAGACAAATGCAATGCAGCGCCGCGATTGCCACGTCAATAACGAACGTAACGTATGGCAACGAGCGCACGGCAAATGCGGTGAACGCAAAAAAGCAACGCCAACCAACGAAATGACTATGAAAAACAAAGAAATTTCGGCACAAAAGCTTTGCGCCGGGACGGTGTCGCTTGGGACACTCAAGGCGGGAGGGCTTTTACTACGTACTGTCGTCTGTCTAGCGCGACAGTTAGGGCTTGCGAAGCTGCTAAGTGATCTGATTGCAATAGTGGTGGCGACCGGATCACGGTTTGTACATCGTATTGCGATGCACAAACCGAATCATACAGGAAAATGTCGAACTTAGCACTAAAGCCATTCGATAATTTTACTCGGAGATCCCGCCCACAACACGCGAGAAACCGCCATCCACATACGTGATTTCGCCGGTAATGCCGCTGGCCAGGTCCGACAGCAGGAAGGCCGACGCATTGCCGACATCTTCAATCGTTACGTTGCGGCGCAGCGGGGCGTGGTCGGAGACAAAACCGAGAATCTTGCCGAAGCCCTTGATGCCGCTGGCTGCCAGCGTCTTGATCGGACCGGCCGAAACGCCGTTGACGCGTACGCCCTTGGGGCCGAGCGATTCGGCCAGATAGCGCACGCTGGCTTCCAACGATGCCTTGGCCAGGCCCATGGTGTTGTAGTTCGGCACCACGCGCTCGGAACCGAGGTAGGTCAGCGTCAGCAGCGCCGAGTTCGGACGCAGCAGCGGCAGCGCGGCTTTGGCCAGGGCCGGGAAACTGTAGGCCGAAATGTCATGGGCGATCTTGAAGCCTTCGCGCGACAGGCCTTCAAGGAAATCGCCGGCAATCGCTTCGTTCGGCGCAAAGCCGATCGCATGCACCAGGCCGTCCAGATGATCCCAGGATTTGCCGAGGTCGGCGAACAAGGCATTGATCTGCTCGTCGCTGCCGACGTCGCAATCGAAGATCAGCTTGCTGTCGAATTCTTCGGCGAACTTGGTGATGCGCTCCTTGAAGCGCTCTCCGACATAGGTGAACGCCAGTTCCGCGCCTTCGCGCTTGCACGCCTGGGCGATGCCGTAAGCGATGGAACGATTCGATAACAGACCTGTGATCAGGATTTTCTTGCCTTGCAAAAATGCCATGTTGACTCCGAGTGATTCGCCTGCGATCGCGGTTGTACGCCGCGTCGTGCAAGGTGAAATAAGGGGGATTCCGGTTCTATGCAGTATATTTGCTCTTGAACTGGGCAAGATTGTAGGGGCTTGCGACGGCGGGGGCAACTTTTGGGGAGGTCGCAGGCTTGTTGTTTTGTTATTGTCTCGTCGTCGGCACAGGGGCGATTCGGTAGAATATGCAGAATATTTTGCACGCCGACAACTTTACCCGGCGTTGCAGACCAACTATTTCACGGGAATTGGACCTGACCGGCACGCATGCGTAAATTCATTCTCTCTTCACTGCTGCTCGGCTTCATGGGAGGCCTGACCGCCAGCAGTCCCGCCTTGGCGGAGCACGCTTTCTCGCTGTACGACACGCCCAAATATCCTGCCGGTTTCACCCATTTCGATTACGTCAATCCTGACGCGCCCAAGGGCGGTACGCTGTACCTGGCCAATCCGGACCGGCGCACCAGCTTCGACAAGTTCAATCCGTTTTCATTGAAAGGGGTCGCGGCAGCCGGCGTGGACAGCCTGATGTTTGAAACGCTGGCGGTCAGTTCCCAGGATGAGATCGCCACGATGTACGGCTTGCTGGCCGACGACATGAAGCTGGCTTCCGACCGGATGTCGATGACGTTCCGTCTCAACGCCAAGGCGCGCTTCAACAATGGCGATCCGGTTACTGCGGCGGATGTGAAGTATTCTTTTGAAACCCTGATTTCCAAAGGTGCGCCGCAATACAAGTCGTATTTTGCCGAAGTCAGGCAATGCGTCGTCATCGATGCACAGACGGTACGTTTCGATTTCAAAACCAGGAATCATGAATTGCCGCTGATCGTCGGCAGCGTTCCGGTCTTCTCCCGGAAGTGGGCGGCAGGCACGCCGTTCGACAACATTCAATTGGTGCCGCCGATCACCAGCGGCCCCTATGCCATCGACAACTACGACGTCGGCCGCAACATCACCTACAAGCGTCGCAGCGACTACTGGGGCGACGAGGTTCCGGCACGCAAAGGCATGTTCAATTTCGGCAGCATCGTCTATCGTTTTTACAAGGACGATCTGGCGCGCCTGGAAGCTTTCAAGGCCGGCGAATTCGACGTTGTGGTCGAGTACAGCGCCAAGAACTGGGTGCGCAGCTACAACGGCCCCAAGTTCGCCAGCGGCGAAATCGTCAAGCGCGAGCTGAAGCATCACAACGGCGCCAACATGCAGGGGTTCGTGATGAACCTGCGACGCCCGCAATTCCAGGATGTCCGCGTGAGGCAGGCACTGGGGCTGGCGCTCGACTACGAATGGCTGAACCGGCAATTGTTCTACAACCAGTACACGCGCATCGATTCCTTCTTCGCCAATACGGAGCTGGCCGCGCATGGCATGCCGTCCGACGACGAGTTGAAGCTGCTCAATCCGCTGCGCGACAAACTCGATCCCGCGGTATTCGGTACGGCGCCGCTACCGCCCGACACCAATCCGCCGCATTCCCTGCGCGCGAATCTGCTGAAAGCGCGCGATCTGCTGAAGCAAGCCGGTTGGGAATATCGCGACGGCGCCTTGCGCAATGTCAAAGGAGAGATTTTTTCTTTTGAGATTCTGGACGATCAATCCGCCATGTCGCGGGTCATCAATGTGTATGTCCGCAATCTCGAGAAGTTGGGAATCCAGGTCCATCAGCGGGTGACGGACTATGCGCTGGCGCAGAAGCGGCTGGAGAATTTCGAGTTCGACATGACCAGCCTGGCCTTCCCGGCGATCAGCAGTCCCGGCAGCGAGATGTTCGACCTGTTCAGCTCCAGGGCGGCGAATGAAAAGGGCTCCAACAATGTTTGGGGGCTGCGCAATCCTGCTGTCGATCAACTGATCAAGGATCTGGTCGCCGCTACGACGCGCAAGGATCTGGTGACGGCGACGCGGGCCCTGGACCGCGTCTTGCTTCATGACTACATCACCATTCCGCACTGGTATTCGGCCTCGCATCGCATCGCCTATCGCAGCCGTTTCGGCATGCCGGACAAGCTGCCTTTGTATTACGAGGCCAATCCCTATGTCGTGTCGATCTGGTGGGAACAGAAACCGCGATGAAACGCACCATGACAACTGAATTGATCTTATCGGGAAGCGGACGCTCATGAATATCTGGAGCTATATCTTAAAGCGCGTCTTGCTGATGCTGCCGACACTGATCGGCGTCGTCGCCATCACATTCGCCGTGATCCAGTTCGTACCCGGCGGGCCGGTGGAGCAGGCGCTGGAAGAACTCAAGGGCCGCGCCGGCGTGCACGAATCGGCGGGCGGCGGCTCGCAATACCGCGGCCGCCAAGGCATCGACATCGACCGCGTCAACGAAATCAAGGCGCTCTACGGCTTCGACAAACCGCCTGCCGAACGCTTCTGGCAGATGCTCAAAGGCTTCGCCACCTTCGACCTCGGCAAGAGTTTTTATCATCACGGCGACGTCTGGGAACTGGTCAAGTCCAAGATGCCGGTGTCGATCACGATCGGCTTGTGGACTTTCTTCCTGACTTACCTGATCTCGGTGCCGCTGGGCATCGCCAAGGCGATGCGCGAGGGCAGCGCCTTCGATTCCGCGACTAGCGCGGTGGTGCTGGTCGGCTATTCGATTCCGGGCTTCGTGTTGGGCGTATTCTTGCTGGTGGTGTTCGGCGGCGGCAGCTTCCTGCAATGGTTTCCGCTGCGCGGGCTGACATCCGACGACTGGGCGGCCTTGTCGCTGTTCGGCAAGATCAAGGATTACCTGTGGCACATCACCTTGCCGGTGATCGCCTCGGTGGCGGGTTCGTTTGCCGTGATGACCATGCTGACCAAGAACACCTTCCTCGAGGAAATCCGCAAGCAATATGTGCTGACCGCGCGCGCCAAAGGCCTGAGCGAAAACAAGGTCTTGTACAAGCATGTGTTCCGCAACGCGCTGATTCCGCTGGTGACCGGATTTCCGGCGGCGTTCATCGGCGCCTTCTTCGCCGGCAGCCTGCTGATCGAGACGCTATTCTCGCTCGACGGCCTCGGCTTGCTGTCGTACGAATCGGTGATCCGGCGCGACTATCCGGTCGTGATGGGGACCTTGTACCTGTTCACGCTGATCGGCCTGGTGGTGAAACTGCTCGGCGATCTTTGCTATGTATGGGCCGATCCGCGCGTCCAGTTTGAAAGCCTGGCCAAATGAGCGCGACGATTCCGACTTCCTCTCCTTCGATTTCTCCGGGCCGCCGCATCTGGCTGCGTTTTCGCCAGAACCGCAGCGGCTACTGGAGCCTGGTCATTTTCCTGGTGCTGTTCGTTGCCAGTCTGGCCGCCGAACTGGTGTCCAACGACAAGCCGCTGGTGGCGAGCTATCGCGGCAAGATCCTGTTCCCGATCGTCCATGACTACTCAGAGAAAGCCTTCGGCGGCGATTTCGAGTCGCCGGCGGATTATCTTGATCCCTTTATCCAGGACCAGTTCAGGAAGGACGGCAACTGGGCTATTTATCCGTTCAATCACTATCGTTTCGACACGCTCAACTACTTCGCCAAACAACCGAATCCGGCACCGCCGTCTTCCGAGAACTGGCTCGGTACCGACGACCGCGGGCGCGACGTGTTTGCGCGCCTGCTGTACGGCTTCCGCATTTCCATCCTGTTCGGCCTGGCGCTGACGGCCACCGGCGTGGTGCTGGGTTTGCTGGCCGGCGCGGTGCAGGGTTACTTTGCCGGACGCACCGATTTGTTCATGCAGCGCATCCTGGAAATCTGGGGTTCGATGCCGGAGCTATACCTGCTGATCATTTTTTCTTCGATCTTCGAACCGAGCATCGGCCTGCTGCTGCTGTTGCTGTCGCTGTTCGGCTGGATGGGGTTGTCGGATTACGTGCGCGCCGATTTCCTGCGCAACCGCAATCTTGAATACGTGCAGGCGGCGCGCGCGCTCGGCTTGTCGAACCTGCAGATCATCTGGCGCCATGTGCTGCCCAACAGCATGACGCCGGTGGTGACGTTCTTGCCGTTCCGCATGAGCGCCTCGATTCTCGCGCTGACCAGCCTCGACTTCCTCGGCCTCGGCGTGCCGCCATCGACACCCAGCCTCGGCGAATTGCTGGCGCAGGGCAAAAACAACCTCGATGCCTGGTGGATCGCCTTGTCGACTTTCCTGGTGCTGACCGTGACCTTGCTGCTGCTGACCAATATCGGCGACGCCCTGCGCAATGCCCTCGACGTGCGGAGGAAAGCATGAGTCTGCTCGAACTCCGCAACCTGTCGGTGCGCTTCGGCAATGCGACCGTCGTCGACGACGTCAGCTTCAGCATCGAACCCGGCGAGAAGTTCGGGCTGGTCGGCGAGTCCGGTTCCGGCAAGACCGTGAGCGCCTTGTCGGTGCTGCGCCTGAACCAGGATGCGCATTACGGCGGCCGGATCCTGTTCAACGGCGAAGACATCCTGACCAAGAGCGAGGCCGCCATGCGTGGCGTGCGCGGGATGGATGCGGCGATGATTTTCCAGGAGCCGATGACGGCCCTGAATCCGCTGTTCACCATCGGCAACCAGATCGCCGAAGTGCTGATGCTGCACGAAGGCCTGAGCGCCAAGGCGGCTGCGCGGCGCACCGTGGCCTTGCTGGAAAAGACCGGCATCCCCGAACCGGCGCGGCGCGCGCTGGCGTATCCGCACCAGCTTTCGGGCGGCCAGCGCCAGCGTGCGATGATCGCGATGGCGCTGGCTTGCCATCCCAAACTGCTGATTGCCGACGAACCCACCACAGCGCTGGACGTGACGATCCAGGTGCAGATTCTCGAGTTGCTGAACCAATTGCAGCGCGATGAAAACATGGCGGTGCTGTTGATCTCGCATGACCTCAACCTGGTCCGCCATTTCGCCGACCGCGTCGGCGTGATGGAAAAGGGCAAGCTGGTCGAGTCCGCGACCACCGAAACGCTGTTCGCAGCGCCGCAACAAGCCTACACGCGCAAACTGCTTGCGAGCCAGCCGCACCGCCACGTTGAGGACGTGGCGACGGCCGCGCCGGTGCTGCTGACCGGCGAACGGCTGCGCTGCACGTTTTCGATCAGACTGGGCTGGTTGCGCAAGAAAAAATTCGCCGCCGTCGACGACGTCGACCTGAGCCTGCGCAAGGGCGAGACGCTCGGCATCGTGGGCGAATCGGGTTCGGGAAAATCGACGCTGGGCATGGCCTTGCTGCGTCTGTCGACCGCCACCGTCGAAGGCCGCATTCGTTTCGACGGCAAGGAAATCAGCGCCATGTCCTCGGGCGCGGTGCGTCCGCTGCGCTCGCTGATGCAGGTGGTGTTCCAGGATCCTTACGCATCGTTGTCGCCGCGCCGCACGGTCGAGCAGATCGTCGGCGAAGGACTGGCGCTGCATCAGCCGCACCTGAGCGTCTCCCAGCGCCGTGCAGAAGTCGTTGCCGCCTTGCAGGACGTCGGTTTGTCGGAAGACATGCTGCAACGTTATCCGCACGAATTTTCGGGCGGCCAGCGCCAGCGTATTGCGATCGCACGCGCCGTGGTGCTGAAGCCGGAACTGTTGCTGCTGGATGAGCCGACCTCGGCGCTCGACGTCACCGTGCAGCAGCAGGTGTTGCAACTGCTGGCGCAACTGCAGCGCAAATACAGGCTCGCCTATCTGTTCATCAGCCACGACCTCGCCGTCATCCGCGCCATGGCGCATCAGGTGCTGGTCATGAAAGATGGCAAGGTGGTCGAGAGCGGCCCCGTCGGGGCGGTGCTGCAGCACCCGTCGCATGCTTATACCCAACGCTTGCTGGCGGCCGCCACGTATGCCGCGGATCCATCGTCGGAAGCCGTGCCGCCGGCATAGTAGTCAATTCGGCAACTTTCTCTCTCGGTTCCGTCCCGGACATGAGCCGCCCGCATGTCCGGCGACGTATCTTCGGTTTTATTTTCGCAATGATGGAATAAACCGGTCGCGGTTTTCGTTTACCTGTAACCGGAACGGCGTTTTTTTGCCGTCAGCCGGCGGGAACGCTGCGCCACCATTGAGGAAATCAAATGACATTCAGGAAACTCCGTATCGGGCACCAACTGGCATTCAGTTTCGGTTTCATCGCCTTGCTGCTGCTGGCAGTGATTTTTCTTACCTACGGCCGTATCGCGTCGCTCAATGCGAACATCGGCCTGACCAACAACCAGCTTTATCCGCAGACCATCCTGGCCCATCGCATCAAGGACAAGGTCAACGAAGCGGTCATCAGCATGCGCAACGCCTTGCTGGTCGGCGATGCCGACAAGGCCAGGGCCGAGCTCGACAGCATCGAGACCGGTGCGCGCGCGATCGTCGCGGACATCAACGAGATCGACAAGAACACCGAGGCGGAGCAAGGACGGCAGTATGTCGCCGGCCTGATCGCGGCGCGCCAGCAATTTGTCGCGGCGCGCACGCATTTCGCCGAGACGCTGTTGCAGGACAAGAAGAGCGACGCGTCGGCCTTGCTGTTCAGCGAAGTCCTGCCGGCGCAGCAGAGCTATTTCAATGCGCTGGACGGCATGATCGCCTTCCAGGAACAGCGCATGACCGACAACGTCAGGCTGTCCGGCGCCGACGCCCAGCAGACGCAATACCTGCTGCTCGGCATTTCCCTGACGGCCTTGCTGCTGGGAGCGCTGATCGCCCGATACACCACGTTGTCCATCACCACGCCGCTGGCCAAGGCGGTCGTCATTGCGCGCACGGTGGCCGACGGCGACCTGAGCAGCAGGATTGAAACCGATGCGCGCAACGAAACCGGGCAGTTGCTGGCGGCCCTGCGCGACATGAACGAAGGCTTGCTGAAAATCGTCTCGCAAGTGCGTTCGGGAACGGCGGCGATCGCCAGCGCATCGTCGCAGATTGCGGCCGGCAATGCCGACCTGTCGTCGCGCACCGAGCAACAGGCCGGTTCGCTGGAAGAGACGGTGTCGGCGATGGATGCGCTGACTTCCACCGTCAGGCAAAACGCCGACAACGCGAAGCAGGCCAATCAACTGGCGACGTCGGCGTCCGACATTGCGGTGGCCGGCGGCAACGTGGTGCGCGAAGTGGTGGCGACCATGAACTCCATCAGCGACTCGTCGAAGAAGATCGTCGACATCATCAGCGTGATCGACGGCATCGCCTTCCAGACCAATATCCTGGCCTTGAACGCGGCGGTGGAAGCCGCGCGCGCCGGCGAGCAGGGGCGCGGTTTTGCGGTGGTGGCGCAGGAAGTGCGCATGCTGGCGCAACGCTCGGCGTCGGCCGCCAAGGAAATCAAGACGCTGATCGGCGACTCCGTGGATAAGGTCGGTTCGGGCACCTTGCTGGTCGAGCAGGCCGGCGCCACCATGACCGACATGGTCGCCAGCGTCAGGCGCGTGACCGATATCGTCGGCGAAATTTCGGCCGCCAGCCGCGAGCAGAGCAACGGTCTGGAAGAAGTCAACCAGGCCATCGGCCAGATGGACAAGGCCACGCAGCAAAACGCCGCGCTGGTGGAAGAAGCGGCCGGCGCCGCCTTGTCGATGCAACAGCAGACGGCCTTGCTGGCGCAGGTGGTTGGCGTGTTCCGTCTGGGCGACCGTCATGAAATTGTCGCCGCGCCGATGGCGGCAGGCGGCGACGGCAACAACAACCGGATACCGGCACGCTTGCCGACGGTGCTGGCAATTGGAGGCGGAGGCAGGGCCTAGCTCAGAATGTCACGCCCGAGATCAGGATGATGTTGGCGTAAGGTGTGAATTCGCCGGTGCGGATGACAGCCCGTGCCTGCCGCGTGCGAAGCTTGAATTCCTCATGCGGCAGAGTCTGCTTGCCGGCCAGGCCGAGCTGGCCGATTTGCAGGGCGAGGTGGGTGCTGTGTTCGGCCAGTTCCTCGGCCAGTACGTGATGCTCGACGTGCATTTCCGCAAGGATGGTTTGCAAGGTATCCATCAGGCCGGGCACGCCGCGCGTCAGCGCGAGGTCGATCAGCGGCACGCCGGGAGGCACCGGCAGGCCGGCGTCGCCGATGACGATGCTGTCGCCGTGGCCGAGCGAGGCGATCAGTTGCGACAGCGCGATGTTGAGCAGCGGTGTTTTCTTCATCTCAGTTGTCCAGTTCCTTGCGATAGGGGATGGAGGTCTGCGCGCCCACGCGCGTCACGCTCAATGCCGCCGCGCGCTGGCCGAAGGCGATGGCTTCCGCTTCGCTGCGGCCTTCGGCCAGCGCGGCGACGAAGCCGCCGATGAAGGTGTCGCCGGCGGCGGTGGTGTCGACCGCCTTGACCGGTTGCGCGTCGAAATGCATTGCGCCGCCGGCCAGAGCGGCATAGACGCCTTTCTCGCCGAGCGTCACCAGCACATTGCCGGAACCCCTGGCACGGAGCGTGGCGACGACGGCTTCAATGCGCTCGTCGCTGTCGGTGCCGACGGCGGGCATGCCGGCCAGCATGGCGGCTTCGATTTCGTTCGGCACCAGATAATCGATCTGCGCCAGCAATTCCATCGGCAGAGCTTGCGCCGGCGCGGGATTCAACACCACCGTCTTGCCCAGCGCGTGCGCCAGCCTGATGGCGTGGATCACGGTCGCCAGCGGCGACTCCAGTTGCAGCACCACGATGCGGGCTTGCTCGATCAGTTCGCGTGCGGCGTCGATGTGTGCGGGACTCAGCTCGGCGTTGGCGCCCGACGCCAGTACGATGCTGTTCTGGCCGTTGTCGTCGACCAGGATGGACGCGATGCCCGACGCTGTGCCGGCGATAGTGGCGATGCGGCTGTCGTCGACGCCGTCCTGGCGCAGGGCGGCGCGCAGTTGTTCGCCAAAGGCATCGTCGCCGAGACAGGCGATCATCGCGACCTTGATGGCGTCCGCGCTCAGGCGCGCGCAGGCCACGGCCTGGTTGGCGCCCTTGCCGCCGGGAATGGTGCGGAACTGGTCGCCGGTAATGGTTTCGCCCGGGAGCGGCATGCGCGGTACGCGCAAGACCAGGTCCATGTTGATGCTGCCGATGATGACTATCATGTGCGTCTTGAAAGAAAGAAGTAAGAGGAGTTGAAGCCGGTCATGCCGGCGCGCGCACCGTTGAGCCGCGCACGTGCAACTCCGGCATGATGGTTTGCCGCTGTACCGGACGGCCCGGATCGGCGATGCGGTCAAGCAGGCATTGCGCGGTCAACTGGCCCAGCCTGCGCGTGTTCTGCGCCACGCTGGTCAGCGGCGGATGGACGAACCGGGCCAGGTCGATATCGTCGAACCCGACTACCGACAAGGCCTCCGGCACCTCGATGCCGCGTTCGGCCGCGGCGCGCAACGCGCCGATGGCCATCAGATCGTTGCAGCAGAAAATCGCGTCCGGCCTCATCGGCGCCGTCAGCAGCGCGCGCGCCGCCGCATAGCCGCCCGCGCTGGTGAAATCGGCGTAGGCCAGCATGTCGTCTTGCAACAGCACGCCGGCCTCCGACAGGCTCTTGCGCAGGCCGGCGATGCGTTCGGCGGAAATGTCCAGGCTCTGCGGCCCGGCGATGCAGGCGATGCGGCGCCGGCCCAGCGACAGCAGGTGCTGCGCCGCCAGCGCGCCGCCGGCGGCATTGTCGACCGCCACCAGATCGATCGCCATATCTTTTGGCGCGCGGTCCAGCAGCACGGTCGGCACTTTCATCTTGCGCAGCAGTTCGCCGTCGGTTTGCGCCAGCGTGGCGACGATCAGGCCATCGCAGCGCTTGGTCAGCAGCACGTTGAGATAATCGCGCTGCTTGGCCGGATCGTCGTCGGAGTTGCACAGGATCACGCTGTAGCCGGCTGCATAGCAACTGTCCTCGATACCGCGTGCCACTTCAGAAAAGTACGGGTTGGTGTTGTTGGGGATGATCAGGCCGATACTGCCGGTGGCGTTGCTGCGCAGCGAACGCGCCAGCGCGCTGGGCACATAGGCCAGCGCCTCGACCGCAGCCAGTACGCGGTCGCGCGCATCGACGCTGACCGGGCGGGTCTTGTTCAATACATGCGACACGGTGGTGTAGGAAACCCCGGCCTGCCGCGCTACGTCCTTGATGGTTGCCATGTTCTGTTATCGCTCGATAGGTTCTTGTCAGTGACTGTCGCGTTCGCCGCGGCGGCGGTAGGTGTCGAGCACGACGGCGGCGACGATCACCAGTCCGGTGATGATGCGTTTCATCGGTTCGGAGACGCCGATCTGCGCCAGCCCGGCTTCCAGCACCGAGATGATCAGCACGCCGATGAAGGTGCTGATGACCGAGCCGCGTCCGCCCATCAGGCTGGTGCCGCCGATGACCACCGCAGCGATCACTTGCAGCTCCATGCCGACGCCACCGTTGGGATCGGCCGCCTCCAGGCGCGACACCTGGAACAGTGCGCCGACGCCTGCCAGCAAGCCCATCAGCGCGAACACCAGGATCTTGCTCGGACGCGGATTGATGCCGGCCAGCCGCACCGCTTCTTCGTTGGTGCCGATGCCGATCCAGTGGCGTCCGAGCACCGTGCGCGTGAGCACCAGATGGCCGACGATGACGACGGCGATCGCCGCCAGGAAAGCCGGCGACATGCCGAGGAGAATCGGCGAGCTGATGCCGTCGACCGCGCTGCCGATGTATTCGGTGCGCGAGTTGGTGACCTGATAGGCCATGCCGCGCGCCATTTCCAGCACCCCCAGCGAGACGATGAACGACGGGATGCGCCAGCCTACCGAGATCAGGCCGGTCAAGGTGCCGCACAGGCCAGCCACCAGGATGCCGAGCATGGCGGCGGCGAACAGCGGCCAGCCCCAGCGCACCATCGCCATCGACAGGACCGACGCCGCCAGCGCCATCACCGAGCCGACCGACAGGTCGATGCCGCCGACGATCAGTACGAAGGTCATGCCGACCGCCATCACGACCAACGTCGGGATGTCGTTGGACAAGGTGCTGAAGGTCGCCAGCGTGAGGAAATTCTCGCTCAGGAATGCGAACAGCACGCACATCGCGAGCAGGGCGGCGATCAGGCCGAGGTAGTTTTTCAGGCCGGACATACTGTAAAGGGAAACAGCGCGGTTGGGTGTGGTCATGATCTTGGTGGTGTGTGGTGTCGTCATGGTCAGGCTGCCTGTTGCGCGACCGGCGCAGAGGAGGGCGCATTCAGGTAGCCGCGGAAAGCCGCCGCGAGGATGGTTTCCTGGCTCCACTGGCCGCGCGTGAAGGTGTCGACCAGCTTGCCTGCGCTCATCACCGCGATGCGGTCGCAGATCAGCATCAGCTCACGCAGGTCGCTGGACACGATCAGCAAGCCCTTGCCCTGGCGCGACAGGTCGGCCAGCAGTTTGTAGATGTCGAACTTGGCGCCGATGTCGATGCCGCGCGTCGGTTCGTCGAACAGCATGATCGGGCAATCGCGGTAGAGCCAGCGCGCGATCACGACCTTTTGCTGGTTGCCGCCGGACAGTTCGCCGGCTGCCTGCGCACCGTCGCGCGAGCGGATGCGCAGGCGCCTGATGTAGTCCTGCGCGACATCCGTTTCGGCGTCGCTGTCGAGCACACCCATCCTGCTGACATCGCCGAGCCTGGCCAGTGTGGCGTTGACGGCAATCGACTGCGGCAGCAGCAGGCCCTGGCTTTTGCGGTCTTCGGTGATCATGGCGATGCCGGCGGCAACGGCGTGTTTCGGCGATCTGATGTCGGCGGCCTGCGTCTGGTCGCCGATGAATACTTCACCCTGGTCGGCGCGGTCGGCGCCGAAGATCAGGCGCAGCAGTTCGGTGCGACCGGAGCCGATCAATCCTGCAACGCCGAGGATTTCTCCGGTGTGCAAGTCGAACGAGGCGGGTGCGACCACGTCGCCGCGTCCCAGCTTGCGCACGCGCAGCAGGGGTGCGCCGATCTCGCGATGGCCGAGATCGAGTTCGGCTTCGGCGGCGCGGCCGACCATCAGTTGCACCAGCGCTTCGCTGTTATAGCCGGCGATGGCGTCGTCGCACACCAGCTTGCCGTCGCGCAGCACGGCGATGCGGTCAGCGACCTGTTTCAGTTCTTCGAGGCGATGCGAGATGTAGACGATCGCCACGCCTTCCGATTGCAGCCGCGCGATCTGTGCGAACAGCAATTCCACTTCGCGGCTGGTCAGCATCGCAGTCGGTTCGTCCAGCACCAGCAGGCGGCAACTGCCGATCAGGTTGCGCGCGATCTCCACCATTTGCTGATGGCCGACGCCAAGTTCGCCGACCGGCGTCCACGGATCGATGCCGCTCAGGCCGACTGCCGTCATTTGCGTCTGCGCCAATGCCGCCAGTCTGGGCTTGTCGATCCAGCCGAAGCGTTGCGGCAACTGGTTCAGGAACAGATTTTCGGCGATGCTCAGCGTCGGGATCAGGTTCAGCTCCTGCATCACCATGCGGATGCCGAGCTGTTCGGCTTCGCTGCGCGAGCGCGGCTGGTAGGGCTGGCCGTCGAGCAGCATGGCGCCGGTGGTGGGTTGCACCAGGCCGCAGACGATCTTCGACAGCGTACTCTTGCCGGCGCCGTTCTCACCAGTCAGCGCCAGGATCTGGCCCGGATGTATTTCCAGGGAAACGTCGCTGAGCACGGGTTCGACATAGGTCTTGCCGATGCCGCTGAGCGTCAGCAGGGCCGGAGATGGGTTGGGCATTCGGTCTCCACCGTGAAGGTGCGGTTCAGTATAACGAGAGGGGGCGGCATGCCTGAACATTCCGCCCCTTTGCTTCTGGAATTACTTGCTGTCCTTGGTCACCAGCGCGACCTTGGTTTCGACCGCGCCGCCCAGGCTGCTTTGCGGCTTCTTGTCGGTCAGCGCCTTGAGCACCGTTTCGATGCCGAACACCGCTTGCTGCGAAGCGAACTGGTCGGCGGTCGCCAGCACGCGGCCGTCCTTGAGCATCGGCTTGATGGCGTTGATGTTGTCGTAGCCGACCACCAGCACCTTGCCGGTCTTGCCTGCGGCCTTGACGGCGGCAACCGCGCCCAGCGCCATGTTGTCGTTGCCGGCCAGGATCGCCTTGATGTCGGGATGCGCGTTCAGCATCGAGGCGGCGACCTTGTTGCCGGGATCGATTTCCCATTGGCCGGATTGCACCGACACCACCTTGGCGCCGGCGGCGTTCATCGCATCCTGGAAGCCCAACGTGCGCTGCTGCGCGTTGATGGTGGTGGAGACGCCTTCAATGATGGCGACCTTGTCGCCGCTCTTGATCTGCCTGGCCAGGAAGTCGCCGACCAGCTTGGCGCCCTTGCGGTTGTCCGGGCCGACGAAGGGGACGGTGATGCCTTTTTCCTTCAATGCCGCATCGTCGAACTTGTTGTCGATGTTGACCACGATGATGCCGGCGTCGATGGCTTTCTTGATGACCGGGACCAGCGCCTTGGAGTCGGCCGGTGCGATCACCAGGCCATTGACCTTGGAGACGATCATCTGTTCGACGATCTTGATCTGGTTGGCGGTGTCCTGTTCATCCTTGATGCCGTTGGCGATCAGGTCATATTGCGCTGCGTGCGCCTTCTGGTGTTCCTTGGCGCCGTTTTCCATGGTCAGGAAGAATTCGTTGGCCAGCGACTTCATCACCAGCGCGACCTTGGGTTTTGCTGCAGTCTGGGCCGTGGCGGGCAAGGCCGGCAGCGCGCAGGCGAGAATGGCGGCGGCAATCAGCTTGAGGCGGATACGTGTATTCATCGAAGTCTCCAGATTCCAGATAGTCGTTGTGAGCGGCAGTCCGTATGGATCGGCTGCCGTTATTTGCGTGCGCAAACGTTTGCGCGATTGAATAATAGCACCGCAACCGGTCAAAATGAAGTCCACCGATGTAACGACTTATGCGGCAATGCGGCAGCTTTTCACGAATTCTTGCCGCGCGGGCGCAAGGAAAATCGCGGATCGATTCGAGCGGGCGGGACGACGCCGGGTGTAGTCAGCCGTTTTGCAACGCGGCAAAGGAAACTGGAAATAGCAAACGGGAGGGGGCAAAAAAACAGGCCGGGAAAACGCTCCCGGCCTGTTTTGCAAAAACCTGCGCTGACTCGTCCTCAGCGGCGACGGTTGCCGTTTTCCGCAGCCAGGGTGAGCGGGGCGGAAGCAGACGCCTTGCGTACCGGCGCTGCGCGGGTGTTCCTGGCGACCACAGGAGCCTTGCGCATCGGACGCGCCGGCGCATGGACCACCTGATGCACGCGTACAGGGCCGGCTGTCGGCGCCTGGTAAGGCACCTGCAATTGCAGGCTTTGGCCATTGGCCAGCGTATCGCGGTGCAGGCCGTTCCATTGCCTGATCTGGGCAACGCTGACGCGGTAGCGGCTGGCGATCGAATTGAGCGTGTCGCGCTTGCCGGCCTTCACGTAGATGCGCTTGAAATCGGGTACGTCAGGCGCCACAGCCAGACGGGCGCTGTTGGCCATTTCCGGCGTGATCTCTGTCTCCATTGAAGTCTCGGTCTTCGGCACCAGGATCGTCGAGCCGGCCTTCAGGAGCATCCTTGGCGGGATCTGGTTGACGCTGCGGATGACATCCGGCGTGGTGCCGAACCTGCTGGCGATGGTTTCGATGCGTTCACGTGCGCTGGAGACAGTATGCGCGGTCCACGACGACAAGGTTTGCGTGAACTTCGAGATATTGGCCTTGAACTTCTCCGCATTACTTTCCGGCAGCAGGATCTTGGTGTCATCGCCGCCGATGATGACCGGCCGGTTGAATTGCGGATTCAGGGCCTTGAACTCGTCGAGCGACAGCTCAGCCAGTTGCGCTGCGACTTTCACGTCGATGTTGTTTGTCTTGCCGATGGTAACGAAATAAGGCTGGTTGTCGACCTTGGGCAGATCGATGCCGAAGTCGCCCGGCATGGCGATGATGTTCTTGACGGCTTGCAGCTTGGGCACATAGTTGCGCGTTTCATTGGGCATCTGCGCCGACAGCGTGTTGAAATCGATCGGCAGGCCTGCCGCGAGGTTACGGTTGATGGCGCGCTGCACCGAGCCTTCGCCCCAGTTATAGGCAGCCAGCGCCAGTTGCCAGTCGCCGAACATGCCGTACAGTTTTTGCAGGTAGGTCAGCGCCGCATCGGTCGAGGCCAGCACGTCGCGGCGCTCGTCGGTGAACATGTTCTGCTTCAGGTTGTAGTCGCGGCCGGTGGACGGGATGAACTGCCACATGCCGGCCGCCTTGGCGGTCGACAGCGCCTGCGGGTTGAAGGCCGATTCGATGAACGGCAACAAGGCCAGTTCGGTCGGCATGCCGCGTTTTTCCAGTTCCTGCACAACGTGGAACAGATAGCGCGAGGCGCGCACGGTGGTGCGCTGGATATAGTCGGGACGCGAGCTGTACCACTGGGTCTGGCTGTCGACCAGCGGGTTTTCCAGATTCGGAATGCCGAAGCCCTTGCGGATGCGCGCCCAGATGTCGATGTCTTCCATGCCCGGCAAAGCGGAGGAGGGATCGTTCGGATTGATGGCGTTGAAGGGGGCGGGGTAGATCGAGATGTCGTTGGCGTGAACGAGGAGGGGAGTACCTAAAGAGGAAAGCGAGAGAAGTGCAACTATCGCTAATTTCCTGAATGTTCGCTGCATGGGTACGAGATCCTGTGCTTGAAGAAAGCGTTGTAGATTCATCGGTCGTCTTAGATTCACGCGCACCTCCTGCTACGAAGAAGTATGTGTCGAAACAGAAGCAATCTTGCGTACATCGATTTTGTTATTAAAAAACAACAAATCGTCTGTTTTATCTAAAAACGGCTTGCAAGCCGATGGAATTGGAGAATAGACGGAGTGTACGTAAGCCCCTTTTCACTCGTCAAGTAAAAATTCACGATTGTTACAAAGCTTAAGCTCTTGATTCGCTTGGCATTTGTCCGAAAAAAGCGGGAATTCGATGTTATTTGTAGTTATTCTTCCATTCGCGCAGTGCCGCGAATGTTTCCACCGGGTCAATTTGTGACGGCGCGGTAGGCAGCCGGCCCGCTTCCTGCAGGCGCGCGACCACGGCTTTTTCCTTGTAGCGCAGGAAAGGATTGGTTGCGATTTCGAGCGCGATGGTAGAGGGCACGGTCGGTTCGTTGTGGCTGCGCTTGGCCTGTTCCGCGGCGATGCGCGAGGTCAGCGCGGTGTTGCCCGGTTCGATTTCATGTGCGAAGCGCAGGTTGGACAAGGTATATTCGTGGGCGCAATAGACTTTGGTGTCGCCGGGCAGCGCGGTCAGTTTGGCCAGCGAGGCCACCATCTGCTGCGCCGTGCCTTCGAACAGGCGCCCGCAGCCGCCGGCGAACAGGGTATCGCCGCAGAACAGCCAGCCTTGTCGTGCGGCGTAATAAGCGATGTGTCCCTTGGTGTGTCCGGGCACGTCGATCACCTTGAGGTCCAGCGACAAGGCTGCGACGTGCAGCAGGTCGTCTCCCCACAAAGGCTCGGTAATCGTCGGAATCGCCTCGCCGGCGGGGCCGTAGACCGGAACTTGCGCATGTTGCAACAGCGTCGGCACACCGCCGACATGGTCAGCATGATGATGAGTCAGTAGAATAGCGGCCAGCGTCAGGCCGTGCGTCCGGAGCGCCGCGATGACCGGCGCCGCATCGCCGGGATCGACCACCGCCGCATTGATCCCGTCATGAATCAACCAAAGGTAATTATCGTCGAATGCAGGAACAGTCAATACACTCAATGAGGTGCTCAACGTGGACAATGCGGCTGGCGGAATGGCTGACATGGTTGGATAGGCACGCGTGATGGCAGAAATCGATACCGATGCGGAAAGTGCCATTATAGCCCTCGACGCCTGGCTGCATACGCCGATGGGCAATTACGTCCGCGCTTGGGAGCAAAAGCACCTGGATGCGCTGACGGCGGATATTTTCGGCTTCAACGCGGTGCAGATCGGCATGCCGCAGATCAGCGCACTGCAGGCCAACCGCATGCCTTATCGCTGGCTGACCGACAATTGCCTACCGACCGAGTCGCAGGAGGGACGCGAGATTCCCATGGTGGTCGCGCACGATTTTTCCGAACTGCCGTTCGCCACGCAAAGCCTCGACCTGGTGGTCTTGCCGCATGTGCTGGAATTCAGCGCCGAGCCGCACCAGGTGCTGCGCGAAGTTGAGCGCGTGCTGATCCCGGAAGGCCAGGTCATCATCTGCGGTTTCAATCCCACCAGCCTGTGGGGCATGCGGCAGGCGGCCGGGCGCCTGAGCGGCGCGCACTTCCTGCCGCAGGACGGCGAGTTCATCCGCCTGCCGCGTCTCAAGGACTGGCTCAAGCTGCTCAACATGGAAGTCAATCGCGGCCGCTTCGGCTGCTATGCGCCGCCCTGCGCCACCGATAAATGGCTGCAGCGTTTCGCCTTCATGGAAAAGGCCGGCGACCGCTGGTGGCCGTATTTCGGCGCCGTCTATATCGTGCAGGCGATCAAGCGCGTCAAGGGTATGCGGCTGATCGGCCCGGCCTGGAGCAAGCAACGGGTCAAGGTGCCCAAGGGCCTGCCCGCGACCAATCGCATCCATAAAGAATAGAATGCTGCCTGCGTCGGCCGACTGACCATCCACGATCCACGACCGGCGCAGACAGAGATCAATCAGAGAATCAACCTTAGAAACGAATATGGACAAAGTAGAGATTTACGCCGACGGCGCATGCAAGGGCAATCCGGGCACCGGCGGCTGGGGCGCGTTGTTGATTGCAGGCGGACGCGAAAGGGAATTGTGCGGCGGCGAGCGCAACACGACCAACAACCGCATGGAACTGAAAGCCGTGATCGAAGCGCTGGGCGCCCTGAACAGGCCCTGCGAAGTGGTCGTCTTCACCGACAGCCAATACGTCCAAAAGGGCATCAGCGAATGGATTCACGGCTGGAAAGCGCGCGGCTGGAAAACCGCCGCGCGCGAACCGGTCAAGAACGTCGACCTGTGGCAGGCGCTCGACGCCGCCCAGGCGCAGCACAAAATAGAATGGCGCTGGGTCAAGGGCCATGCCGGCCATCCCGGCAACGAGCGCGCCGACCAGCTCGCCAACCGCGGCGTTGAAACCGTCATCTGAAGCAAACGGGAATCCACATGCGACAAATCGTCCTTGATACCGAAACCACCGGCCTGAACGCCCGCACCGGCGACCGCGTCATTGAAATCGGCTGCGTCGAACTGCTCAATCGCCAGCTCACCGGCAACAACCTGCACTTTTACATCAACCCCGAGCGCGATTCCGAAGAAGGCGCGCTGGCGGTGCACGGACTGACCACCGAATTCCTCAGCGACAAGCCCAAGTTCGCCGAAATCGCCGACGAATTCCGCGACTATGTGCGCGGCGCCGAAATCATCATCCACAACGCACCCTTCGACGTCGGCTTCCTCGACGCCGAATTCAGGCTGCTCGGTCTTGCCTCCTTCAAGGAGCACGTTGACAACATCGTCGACTCGCTGCAGATGGCCAAGGAGCAGCACCCCGGCCGCCGCAACTCGCTCGATGCGCTGTGCGACCGCTACGGCATTTCCAACGCCCACCGCACATTGCACGGCGGCTTGCTCGATGCGGCCCTGCTGGCCGAAGTCTACCTGGCGATGACGCGCGGGCAGAACAGCCTGACCATGGATCTGTCGGATAGCGACGGCGGCGAAGAGGGGGAGGCCGAACTCGAACTGACGCCGCTGGCCGACATCATCGTGGTTGCTGCCGACGAAGAGGAACAGGGCCTGCACGAAACCGTGTTGAATGCGCTCGACAAGGAAGTCAAAGGCACTTGCGTGTGGCGCGCCGTCCCTGCGGAACCTGCGTAAATCATTTGCCGATCGATCCGGGAAAGAAGCGGCTTGCCCCGGCGATCTATTTCGTGCCATAATATGGGCCGCTTCACACAACGCCGTTTTTTGCAGGCGGTGACGGCAAAATGGAAGGTTAGCTCAGGGGTAGAGCACTGCATTCACACTGCAGGGGTCGCAAGTTCGAAACTTGCACTTTCCACCAGAATCAGAAAAGCCAGCCTTCGCGCTGGCTTTCGTCATTTCTGGCCTACAGAATTCCTGAAAGTGAATTTTGTGTCCTGTTGTCGAAAAGAGCGTTGCCGCACATTGGCGCACTCAACGGCAGCAAAGCATTTACGCGACAACATTTCTGCCGAAGCCTCAGGAGGTTTCATTCATCATCTTTTTCATTGTCGGCACGTTTGAAGCTCATCCGGCGCAAGACCGGCGCTTTGTCCACGAACTGGTGCCATAACGCGCCGGCAATGTGGAGTGCGACCAGAAAATAGATCCCATTCCCCATCAGTTCATGGAAGTTCTTGATGGTGCTGCGCAGTCCAGGGTTCGTGTCGATCAATGTCGGAAGATGAAGGCCGAAGAAGACCACTTCCCGCCCTCCTGCCTGAGTGAACAAGATGCCTGTTATCGGCAGAGCGAACATCAACGCATAGAGCAAGACATGCACAGTGTGCGCCGCCAGGCGTTGCGCGTCGGAGGCGCTCAATTCAGCGGGAGCGCCATAGCGCAGGCGGGCCAGCAAACGCAGCAGTGCAAACAGGAAGACCAGTTGGCCCGCATGCATATGGAGCGTCCTCAGAATATCGCGCAGGGCCGCGCCTTTGGGAATGCCATCCCGATATTCGATGACTGCAAGGGCAATCGCAAAAAGGAAGAAGATCAGCCAGTGCAAAGCAATCGACAACGGGTGATAGGTTTTCTTGTGCATAGAATCTCAAGTACAGGTTGTGTTCTCGCCAATCTCCTCCTTGGCGCTAGATCAGAAGTGGAACGTCGCGCCCACTCCGAACTGCTGGCCGACTTCCGCTTTGTTCAATCCGACCTTCGCGCCGACGTCCAGATCTACGGATTCATTTGGCGAATAGATGGCGCCGAGCAGGACAAACGAAGGATTGACGTCGCTCGAGCGGGCGATATTTTGCGCGACGCCGGTATCGGCAACGATTTTCCATTGCGCGTTGATCGCATACCAGACCGCGGTGGACGCGCGCCAGACGACAGGGCGATTGGCCGCTTCGTCGTCGGCGGTGCCGTAGCGATTGATGGTTACGCCGATATTGGCGTGAAACGTCCAGGGTCCGTCTGCATAGGATGCTATTTGCGTTAGCGCCAGGCTGCTGCGTCCGTTGCCCAGTCCCTTGCTTTCATTGCCGCTCGGAAGAAAAAATTCCGGCTTGATCGCGAGGCTTCCACCGTTGCGATCGGCAAATCGCCATTTGGCGCCGACCGATACATCGCCCACCCCGGCGGACGGATAGAAGCTTGCAGGGGCATTTGTAAACACATCCAGGTTGTCGGTGGCGCCGTAGGTATAGGTAAATGCACCGACATGCGAGCCGACGCCCGACTGGCGCAGCCAGTCTGTATTGACCTCAACCTGATTGTTTCCTTTTCCTTGCGTTCCCGTGTCATCGGTAACCAAAGGGTGCGCCGCAAAGGCGCTGTAGCTGGCACTGCAAAGAACAAGCAGGGAGCCGAGATATTTTTTCATAGGACTGATTTCGAGAGATCGATACACGTCTGGAGCACTGCTCTTCAACCGGCAACAGGCTTCGGCGCGGGCCTCGACCGGCATGGCGCCGGCCGATGTACCCAATGCCTGGGACAATCACACAACGAGATTCGCAATTTCTTCAGGCCCCCGAGTACAGCGAGGAGTCAAGACCTTGGCCAGATGCCGCGATATCCACCTTGCCGGCACCATGCGGTTGCGTGGTTGCCTGGCGAGGCGTGACGGGATAGTCATCGCCATTGGCGATCAAGCCTTCACGCTGCGCCTTGACCAGATCGGCCTGAACATCCGCACGACTTTGGGTGTTGTGATAAGCGACCACAGGATAGTTGTCGCCGGCGCTCATGTTGGCGTTGTCTCTTGCCGCCGTCTCGCTGGCGGATTGGGCAAATGCAGCCACGGAAGCCATGGTCAATAATGCTGCGGCGGTGATACGGGTGATGTTGTTCATGATATTTCTCCACTAAGGTTCAGAATGCAGGGAACGCTGCCGATGCGTTCCTTCCGGTTATCGCCGTTTCTCAGGCGATGGATGCACTATGCTCCCTGGGTGATTAACCCTCGATGACAGCTTGATTAACAATTGTTAATCTTCGGGATGGCAGGATAAGTGGGGAAGTCCGGGGATAGCCGATGCCGCTGAATGAGCGGCTGCATGCGCAAACAGCCGTGCTCGGCGTCGCGTACGAAAGAAAGGGGAGGTCAGCCGCTGATGCGCAACGTCACTTTCAGTCCCGGATGAGCATCGCTCAGCGTCAGCGTACCGCAATGCAGCCTGGCGACGGCCGCCACCAGGCTCAAGCCCAGGCCGACGCCTGGAGTGCCGCGGCTGGCATCGCCGCGATAAAAGCGATCGAATACCTTTTCCTTTTCCACGTCAGGGATGCCAGGGCCGTTGTCTGTCACTGCGATCAGCTTCGTGCCGTCATCAGCGAGCGAGGTGTCGACGGTAACCGTGCCATTTTCGCCGACGAACTTGAGCGCATTGTCGATCAGGTTGCCGATTGCCTGCGCCAGGAGCAATGGATCGCCGGACATCGGCAACGGCCCCGACGACGTGAACCTTAAGTTACATTCCCGCGACTCCGCCAGCGGGAGATAGAAGTCGACAACGTCGCAAGCGACGCCGGCTGCATCAAGCTCGACAAATCCCGAGCGGCGAGCGCCGGTGTCGATCTCGGCCAGACGCAGCAAGGCGTTGAATATACTGATGACGCGATCGACGTCGGCAATGGCGCCGTGGATTTCATCCAGCATCTCTGTCGGCCCCGGCTGCGTCAGAGACAATTCTTCCAGACGTGAACGCAGCTCCGCCAAAGGTGTGCGCAGATCGTGCGCGATCGCATTTGAGACGTTGCGCACGCTGCCGATGAGCTGCTCGATCTGGTCCAGCATACGGTTTTCAGTGGCCACCAAGGTATTGAGCTCGCTTTCGCCGCTGTCATGCGGCAACCTGTGCGAAAAATCTCCCGCCATGATTGCCGATGCCGCCCGGTTGATATCCTTCACCTTGCCGAGTAAAGTGCGGCGCACGACCACTCCGCTGGCGATCCCGAGCAGAACGACGATGCCGGTCGCGACACCCAGGCTGAACAGGAAGAGATGTTCCAGTTGCTGGTATTTGTCGATGTTGTTGGCGACCAATAACCGATAACCGCCGGGCAAGGCAACGTGCATGGCGGCGACCCGCGTCTCCCTGCCGTTGATGTCGATCGAAAACGTGCGCATGCCTTGAGCTTCGGCAAGCGACGCAGGCCATGTGGAGAAATTACCGGCGATCCTGTTTCGCTGCCCATCGATCAGGAGGATCAGATCCTCGTCTCCGGCTGCCTTGGCGCCGACTTGAACATCGATGGCGGACTTCAGCGCAGCGGCCCCCTGTTCGTTGAAGATTTCAGCCAGGCGACGTGTATTGGCGTCCAGGATGTGAGCACGTTCCTCTTCTATTGTTTCGCGCCAGGCATACCAGAGCGGCGTCGCAAAAGCCGCCAGCACAACCAGGCTCACGGCGACGTAACTGAGCGCCACCGTCATTGCAGAGAACCGCAGGAACTTAGAACTCATTTCATAAACAGGTGTGAGTGCGAGCTTGTCCTGTTTGGGATGAAGAGCAAGGCGCGAATCGGAGTCAAGACTGCACGTCTTGACCCCGATTCGTAACGCGGCAATTCGCCCAAACAGGCCGCTCCCTCCGGATTTTTCCCGGAAAGGACGCTGGCCGCGTCGCGCTCCTTGCGCGTGCCTCGGCACGCGACGCGTCGCACGCCTTGCCAGTACCCTTTCCGGGAAGAACGCATCTCACGCCTGTGTATGAAATGAGTTCTAGTCATGGGCGGTCAACATGTAGCCAGAGTTTCGGATAGTGCGCAACAATTGGCAATCGGCATTGGCATCGATCTTCTGGCGCAGCTTGCTGATATGAACATCGACAACGTTGGTCTGAGGATCGAAGTCGTACTCCCAGATGTTCTCCAGCAACATGGTGCGGGTGACCACCTGATCGGCATGCCTCATCAGGTATTCGAGCAATTTGAATTCGCGCGGCTGCAACGTCACGGCCTTGCCGCCGCGCGATACTTTGTGGGACAGCAGATCCATGCTCAGGTCGGCCACCGCGAGAGTCGTCTCTGCACGCGTATCCTGCGAGCGTCGCACCAATGCATCCAGGCGAGCCAGCAATTCGCCGAACGCGAACGGTTTGACAAGATAGTCGTCGCCGCCGCTTTTCAATCCTCGAATACGATCATCCACCCCCGACAGCGCGCTGAGAATCAAGATCGGCACCTTGTTGCCCGTCTTGCGCAATGCCTCAATGATGCTCAGGCCGTCGATTCCGCCGGGGAGCATGCGATCCATGATGATCGCGTCATACGGCTCGCTTGCGCCGAAGAACATGCCGTCCCTGCCATTGGCGGCATGGTCGGCGGTGTGCCCTGATTCGCGCAATCCTTTCTTCAGGAATTGCGCGACGCGCTCATTGTCTTCGACGATAAGAAGTTTCATGGCTGGTTACATGTGAGTGTCTTTGGATGATAAATGGAAGGATAACCCACAAATCTGCCACGAGTCATGAAGGTCATTTGCATGCACCGGATGCACCTTGATCTGGCAGCAGTTCGCTGGCGCAGGCGGTCAGTCCAGCAGACTTGGATCGCGCAGCACCAGTTTCACTTTGCTGCGATACCATTCCTTATCCTCGGTGGATAGTGCCGTTAAAACGTCCATGGCCGTGGTGCGTGAACCTTCGACTGCTTCCGTGTCGAAAAACACATCGTTTGCCTGGTCCGTGAAATCGTCCCGTGCGGCAAGCATGGCTGCGTAGTCTTCGGGAAAGATCCGCTGCAACACCTGCTCGACGGCATTATTGCCTTCGAAATCTCGCAGAAAGTCGTCGCTCAAGTCCCGCACGTGCTTATTCAAATGGGCGACGGCGCGATCGACCTCATCGTCGGTCGCGCGGAAAACCGAGAGCCCGCCGTACAGACTGTCCTCGGACGTTTCGGTCAGATTCATTCCATGCTCGCTTGCCAGCCGCTGCGACAGGCTCAGATACAGTTCGACGCTCTCGCTGGCCGGATTGCGATTGGCCGCGGCGGTATCGCCGCGGCTGATGCGCTCGTTGGCAAACTGTGCGGCCAGGCCTTCCACGCGCACTTGCAGGAATAAACGTTCTATCGTTCTGAACAGCTCGCGTGGCGGTATTTCGTTGTGGTCGATCTTGCGCAGTTCGATTGCCTGTTTGACGCGCGTCAGGCCATAACTGACGCGGTCGCCGCATGCTCCGACGGCTTCCTTGGCGGCGTTATCGCAGGAGTTGAACAGCAGGGGATCGTCCGCGTTGACGAGGTAGTCGGTGGCGGCCTTGACCCTGCTCTGGTGCCGGCCTTGGCCGGAAATCGATCTGTTGTCTTTGACGTAGGCCGTTCCCGCCAGTAGCAGGCGAAGATCGGAGTATTGATCGGCGTGCCCCAGCTTTTCGGACAAGCTCGCAGGAACGATCTCGCGATAAAACGTTTCGCCATCGTCGCGCGATATTCCGACGGCAGAAGCGCCCCATCGGTCATATGCTTCGCGCAAGGATATTCTCTCCGCCAGACTCAAATTCCCGTTGTTGCGAGGATGGCCAACTGGTGCGGGTGACTGCCTTCTGCGCTCGATGCTATGTATCTCGCGCGCCAGACTGTCGGCGGCGATATCGTCCGTGGTGAGATAGGAAAACATTCCTTCGAGGCTGTTGTCTTGCGCAGGTCGCAGGCTGTCATTGTCGGGACGGATGCCGGGCTGGGTGTCGCGGCGAGTTGGCGTTGCGCCGGGCTGATCGCTCTCGCGTACCAGTTGCAGGATTGTTTCGATGTCGATTGTACCCTCAAGCAAGGCCAGGCCGTGCGTGAGCACGAAGGTGCGTACGATTTCGGAGCAGTTCTCCAGTTCGCGCTGGATCTCGGCACTCAGGCCCATTGCCCGGAATCCGGCTGTTTCCACCGCCGATAGTGGTGCGTGTGTGGTCGCTGTTCGGCGGCTGCCGGTATGATCAGCGCGCCGGCGCGGAATGTCCGTGGTGGTTGATCGCCTTGGCGTGCGTGGCACCGGTACCGGGGGGCGGTTTGCGTCGCGTGCCAGCCTCCTGATGGCCATGCTGTTGTTGCCGCGGGAGTGCAGAAATTGGCCATGCTGCAACACGTAAGTTTGCTCGCCAACCGGACGCAACGCCAGCATCATCATGTCGGTGGGGGTAAAACCGATCCGGCCGAGCAGCGGACTATGCGTCAGCACGAACTGTCGGAGATTGCCCTGCATACGCGCGAGGCTGAGCACGTCGGCAGGGGAGAAGTGTTGCGACCGGAGAATAGGCGACGAATACATCAGGAAGGAGCGGTTCCATTGCGACAACATTGCCGCTGCCAGCATATCGTCAAATTGGAAGCCGTGCTGCGCCAGCCAACAGGCGTTCCGGATCACAAATTGACATTGCTCGGGAGGGTATCTGGACAATACGGTACGTTGCGGCGTGCGTATACCTGCCGGCCGCATCGTATCCATTTCCTGCGGGGTGAACTCAAAGATGCCGGGGATACGCTGAGGCGGACGCGTGAAATAGCTGGCAGGCGGGCGGTAGTGCCCGGTGAATGTCGGCAGCGGGGCAGGTGGCGACTGATGGGTATTGAATGGTGCGAAAGAACCTTGTACGAAACCTGTGGACTGCGAAGGGGCGCCTCGTTCGAAGCGGGACAGAAGCGCTGCCCGTTCGCGTTCGTGCATGACTCCTCGGGCAGACGGATAGCTGTCAATCGTGCTCGGCCGGGGAGCTGGCGCGGCAGGCGGTAGTGGACGACCCGGGCGCCGGTAGGCGGGCTGCTCTTCTAAGGGGAGAGAATAATATCCACTATGATTGCTGACGTTGTACATGGGAGTGATCTCGGAGGAGCCCGGTCGCTATCATGAACGACAGGCAGTTAACGCAAGTGACAGCCAATCATCGACGATGCGACTTCAGAAAGATGCCGATGGGTGGCATACGGGGGCGAATGGTTCCTGCCGGTTCCCTGCGATTCAATGGATTGGGAAGCAATGCCGTACCGGACATCTCCGTTTGGTCCCGGGCAATGTCTCAGAAACGCAGCGCGGATGGTCAGCTCGACGATTTTCTTTGCACTGGTTCGAGGATTTTCCACCCGGTGCGCCGCCGGGAGAGGCGGCAGGCGTCAGCGATGCGGTGCGGCCAGTGCTTCAGTTGGCGCTGGGTGCGGTGCAGGCAGGCAACACCACCGTCACCGTCAGGCCCTTGCCCTGCGCGTCGGTACCCAGGCTGATGCTGCCGTGTGCCGCTTGCACGATCTCCTTGACAATCGCCAGGCCCAGCCCGGCGCCGTGCTGATGCGGGGCAGCGTTGCGATAAAAGCGCTCGAAGACCCGTTCGCGCACTTCGGCGGGGATGCCGGGGCCGTTGTCGGCCACGGCGATGATGACCCTATCCTGCTCCGCCGCGACGGTAGCGGTGACCTTGCCGTGTTCCGGCGTGTAGCGCAGGGCGTTGTCGATCAGGTTCATCAGCATGCCGGAGTACAGCGACTGGCTGCCCATGGCCCAGGCCTCGTCGGCGGCGGCTTCCATGCCGAGGTCAATCTGCTTGCGTTGCGCCAGGCTGACCAGTTCTTCCAGCACCGTCGCGGCCAGCGCCACCAGTTCCACCGGATGGCGCGGGAAGGCTGTACTGTTGGACGCTTCGGCCTGCGATAGTTGCAGCAGCTTGTTGGTCAGGTCGGTCATGCTGCGGCTGCTGTCCTGCAAGGCTTGCAAGACTTGCGGCAGGCGCTCGGGATCGTTGAGCTGACGCGCAAACTGAATCTGCGAATCGATCAGCGTGAGCGGCGTGCGCAACTGATGCGCGGCATCGGCGACGAAGCGCTTTTGCACCGCGACCTGGGTATTTAGGCGTTGAATGTATTGGTTGATGGCTTCCACGATGGGCCGCAATTCGCGTTGCAATTCACCGGCGCGCAAAGGCGTGAGCGAAGTCGGTTCGCGCGTGGCCAGCTCGTCCTTGACGCGCAGGAGGGGGCGCAGCTCCATCGTCAGGCCGACCACCACCAGCGCGATCGCCAGCAGCAGCATGATGATCTGGCGATGCAACGCCGGTCGCCACAACTCATCGAGCAGTTGCTCATGTCCGCGCATGGTCTGGCCGACCGAGACCGCGACCATGCGCAGCGTGCCGTTGTCGTAGAGCGCACGCACGTAGCTGACCACGCGCAGGGGCTGGTTGTTGAAACTGGTGGTGGCGTAGGCCGGCGCGATCAGCGAGAAATCGACGTCGACCGGGAAGTCGGGGCGCCCGGCCAGCAGGGTATTGTCGTCCATCAGCACCTGGTAATACACCTCGTCGCGGCTGGGCGAGGCGAACATCTCCAGCGCCGCCGGCGGGATGTTGACGACGGGCGCGCCGTCTTCCCAGGTGACCTGGCCGGCGATCATGCGGGCCGAAGCCACCAGCGCGCGATCCTGGATCAGGTCGGCGCTCGCGACCGCGCTGTCGTGCGTGTAGCTGGTGCTGATGCCGACGTAGACGGTGAGGGGAATCAGCAGCCACAACAACAGCCGCAGGCGCAGGCTAGGGCTTGTCATCTTTTTGCTTGAGCAGGTAGCCGAGGCCGCGCAACGTCATGATCGCGGCCTGCGATGGTTCCAGTTTCTTGCGCAGGCGCGAGATGTAGATTTCGATGGCGTCGGCGCTGGGTTCTTCGGATAAATTGAATATCCCGTTCACCAGCGCCGTCTTGGATACCGTCTTGCCTTGCTTGAGCATGAGGATTTCCAGCACATCATGTTCGCGCGCGGGCAGCGCCAGCGTCTTGCCGGCAATTGCAAACTGACGCGTGTTGCTGTCGTAGCTGAGGTCGCCGCAATGGATTTCGGCGGCCTTGTCGGGCGTCTGGCGGCGGATCAGCACTTTGATGCGCGCCACCAGCTCGCGCACTTCAAAAGGCTTGACGAGGTAGTCGTCGGCGCCGGCGCCGAGACATTCGACCTTTTCGTCGATGGAGCCGCTGGCGGTCAGGATCATCACCGGCACGCCATTGTGCCGCTCGCGCAGGCGGCGCAGGACGTTCTTTCCGCTCATCTTCGGCAGCATCAGGTCGAGCAGCACGACATCGTAGTTTTCGGTCAGCAGGACATGGTCGGCGACCTCGCCGTCGCTGGCGACATCGACGCTGAATTTGTTTTCCCTCAGGATCTGCGTGAGCCAATGCGCCAGCGGCGGGTTGTCTTCGATCAGCAGCAATTTCATGCAAAAAGCCTATATTTTTTGTTGCACTGCACAGAAAAAACACCAGATTTGGAAAGCTGGATGAAGGTTTGCGGTTCTTAGAATGGCGACCACTATATTAATAATAAGTTGAGCAGGCCGCTTGCGCGACATCGGCGGCCGCCAACTCATCCAGGAGGCATCATAATGCGTCAACGCTTCAATGTGTGTGCTTATGTATTCGGAGTACTGTTTTCCACCGCGCTGATCGGCGCCGCCGCACCTTCGGCCCAGGCTGCCGACAGCAAGATCACCATCATGGTCGGCGGCATCAACAAGCTGATCTACCTGCCCCCCAAACTCGCCGAGAACCTCGGCTATTTCAAGGATGAAGGCCTGGACGTCGAGCTGCAGTCGCAGCAAGCCGGCGTCGACGCCGAGAATGAACTGCTGGCCGGCGCGGTGCAGGCGGTGGTCGGCTATTACGACCATTCCATCGACCTGCAAAGCAAAGGCAAGGAAGTCCAGTCCATCACCCAGTTGCTGGTGGTGCCGGGCGGCATGGAAATGGTGCGCAGCGATCTTGCCACGCAAGTGCGCAGCATGGCCGATCTCAAGGGCCGCACCGTCGGTGTGACCGGCCTCGGTTCGTCGTCGAGTTTCATCGCTCAGTACCTGGCCAGCCGCAGCGGCCTCAAGACCAGCGACTATTCCATCCTGCCGGTCGGGGCCGGCAATACGCTGATTGCCGCGCTCAAGCAAAAGCGCGTCGACGTAGTGTGGACCACCGAGCCGACCACCTCGATGCTGCTGGCCAGCGGCGAAGCCAAGGTGCTGGTCGACATGAACAGCGCCGAGGGTACGCGCGCCGCGCTGGGCGGCCTGTATCCTGCCTCGGCCGTGTATGTGCAGCGCTCCTGGCTGCAGACGCACAAGGCCGAAGCCGCCAAGCTGGCGCGCGCGTTTGTGCGTACACTGAAGTTTATCCAGACCCATGGCGCCGAAGAGATTGCCGCGAAAATGCCGGCCGACTATTACGGCGGCAACAAGGCGTTGTACGTGCAGGCGCTGAAGGCTTCGCTGCCGATGTATTCGCCCGACGGCAAGATGCCTGCCGACGGCGCGGAAGTGGTGTTGAAAGTGATGGCGGCTTTCAATCCCAACATCAAGGGCAAGAAGATCGATCTGTCGAAAACCTATACCAATGAATTCGTCGATCAAGTGAAATAAGTTTTTTATCGCGCACTTTTCGTCGCACAATCCAACAAGGAGACCTCATGAACAAGAACATTCGCCGCACACTGATTTCGCTGGCCGTCGCCGGCGCCACCCTGATGGCGCTGCCAGGCCAGGCCGCCGCCGCGGGCAAGATCACCATCATGGTCGGCGGCATCACCAAGATGGTCTACCTGCCGGCCAAGCTGGCCGAGCAGCTTGGCTATTTCAAGGAAGAGGGCCTGGACGTCGAGCTGCAATCGCAGCCAGCCGGCGTCGATGCCGAGAATGAACTGCTGGCCGGCGCGGTGCAGGCCGTGGTCGGCTTCTACGACCACTCCATTGACCTGCAAAGCAAGGGCAAGGAAATCAGCGCCATCGTGATCTTCGGCCAGGTGCCGGGCGAAGTCGAACTGGTCTCGACCAAGGCCGCTGCCTCCATCAAGAGCATGGCCGACGTCAAGGGCAAGACGCTGGGCGTGACCGGCCTGGGTTCGTCGACCAACTTCCTGACGCAATACCTGGCGTCGCGCCACGGCATCACCTCCAACCAGTATTCGGTGCTGCCGGTCGGCGCCGACAACACCTTCATCGCCGCGATGAAGCAGGGCCGCATCGACGCCGGCATGACCACCGAGCCGACCGTGTCGCAGATGTTGAAGACCGGCGAAGCATCGGTGCTGGTGGACATGCGGTCGGTGGAAGGCACCGTCAAGGCGCTGGGCGGCCTGTATCCGGCTTCCAGCCTGTACGTGCAGCGTAACTGGCTCAACGGCCACAAGGATGACGCCGCCAAGCTGGCGCGCGCTTTCGTCAAGACGCTGAAGTTCATCAAGACCCACAGCGCCGCCGAGATCGCCGACAAGATGCCGAAGGACTACTACGGCAACAACAAGGCGCTGTATGTACAGGCCCTGGAAAACTCGCTGCCGATGTACTCGGCCGACGGCAAGATGCCTGTGGGTGGACCGGAAACCGTGCTGTCCGTGCTGTCCGGTTTCAATCCTAATGTCAAGGGCAAGCACATCGACCTGTCCAAGACGTATACCAATGAGTTTGTGAACCAGGTCAAGTAAGGCCCGGGAAGCCGGTTTCGGCCGGTTTCAACAATGACGCGAATCGCACGTATCCGTCCGGCAGGACGAATACGCCGGATTCGTACGCATGCAGCAATTGACCTTATGACGAGGAAAGACTCTTCCATGAACCAAACTGCCACCGCCAAGCCAGTTGCAGCAACCAGACTCGACACGCCGGCCATCGAGCTGGACAATGTGTCGTGCCGCTTCATCACCGCCGACGGCAACGTCACCGTCGCCTTGCGCGACTTTTCCATGAGCGTGGCGCGCGGCGAATTCGTCGCTGTGGTCGGTCCGACCGGCTGCGGCAAGTCGACCACGCTGAGCCTGATCACCGGCCTGCTGAAACCGACCATCGGCGAAGTGCGCGTGATGGGCGAGCCGGTCAACGGCATCGATCCGCGTATCGGTTTCGTGTTCCAGAACGATGCCGTGTTCCCGTGGCGCAGCGTGCGCGACAACGTCGCCGCCGGTCCTTTGTTCCGCGGCAAGCCGAAGGAAGCCGCCTACGAACTAGCCAACGAATGGATCCGCCGCGTCGGCCTCGACAAGTTCGGCGATCATTATCCACATCAACTGTCGGGCGGCATGCGCAAGCGCGTGGCGCTGGCGCAGACTTTCATCAATAGCCCCGAAATCCTGCTCATGGACGAGCCTTTCAGTGCGCTCGACATGCAGACTCGCACGCTGATGCAAGATGAGTTGCTGCAACTGTGGTCGGCGCATTCCGGCTCGGTGGTGTTCGTGACCCATGACCTGGAAGAAGCGATTGCGCTGGCCGACAAGGTCTATGTGCTGACCGCGCGTCCTGCCACCTTGAAGAGCACCTACCAGATCGACCTGCCGCGCCCGCGCGTGATGGAAGAAGTGCGCTACGAGCAGCGCTTCATCGACATCTCGCGCAAGATATGGGCTGACCTGCGCGAAGAAGTGCAGATCAGGTAAGCGCAAGGATCGACATCCCGGATAGGAATTTTTTCTGCTCTTTACACCACACCAACGACAAAACAGGTGAGCAATATGACCCAAGTAAACACAAGCCGGGCGATGAGCCCGGAAGCGATCGCCGAAGTCGAACGCGAAGCGCATCGCAAGATCAGGCAACGCCACTGGCTGGTGATCTCGCTGCGCATCGCCATCCTGGTGATCATCCTCGGCGGCTGGGAACTGTCCGCGACGATGCAATGGATCGATCCCTTCTTTTTCTCGCAACCGTCGCTGATCGTGATCCAGATCTATGACTGGATCATGGAAGGCACCTCGCAAGGTCCGCTGTGGGTGCAGGTGATGGTCACGCTGGAAGAAACCGTGCTGGGATTCCTGATCGGTTCCGTGGCGGGCATCATTGCCGGCATCGCCCTCGGCCGCAACAAGCTATTGTCGGACGTGTTCAGCCTGTACATCCAGATCGCCAATTCGATTCCGCGCGTGGTGCTGGGCTCCATCTTCGTCATTGCGCTGGGCCTGGGCATGGCGTCCAAGGTGGCGCTGGCGGTGGTGATGGTGTTCTTCGTCGTGTTCGGCAATGCCTTCCAGGGCGTGCGCGAAGCCGACCGCTACATGATCGCCAATGCACAGATCCTCGGCGCGTCGCGCCGTCAGGTGACCACTGCCGTGGTGATCCCGTCGGCGCTGAGCTGGATTCTGGCGAGCTTGCACGTGAGCTTCGGTTTCGCGCTGGTCGGCGCGGTGGTGGGCGAGTTCCTCGGCTCCAAGCAGGGCATCGGCTTGCTGATCTCCACGGCGCAGGGCGCATTCAACGCCAGCGGCGTGTTTGCGGCAATGATCGTGCTGGCGGTGGTGGCGCTGGCGGCGGATTATCTGCTGACTTCGCTGGAGAGGCGCCTGCTGAAATGGCGTCCGGCGGCATTCTGATCTTGCTTCCGCGAAAGCAGGGACGATAGAATCCTTTTTTATGTCCCTCACATCTTCCCGTTCTCAAAAAGCCCTGTTGTGGATTGTCGCATCGGGCTTTTTCATGCAGACGCTGGACACCACCATTGTCAATACCGCATTGCCGTCGATGGCCGCCAGCCTGGGCGAGCCGGTGCTGGCGATGCATCCGGTGGTGGTGTCCTATACGCTGACCATGGCTTCGCTGACGCCGGCCTCCGGCTGGCTGGCCGACCGCTTTGGCACGCGCCGCGTCTATTTCCTGGCGATTCTGGTTTTTGTGCTCGGTTCGCTGCTGTGCGCCAATGCGCACACGCTGTCGCAATTGCTGCTGGCGCGCGTGATGCAAGGCGTGGGCGGCTCCATGCTGCTGCCCATCGGCCGGCTGGCGGTGCTGCGCAGCGTGCCGGGAGCGCAATACATTTCGGCGCTGGCGTTCATCTCGATTGCCGGACAGTTGGGCCCGGTGTTCGGGCCGGTGTTGGGCGGCTGGCTGTCGCAGACCATCGGCTGGCACTGGATTTTCCTGATCAACGTGCCGGTCGGCGTGATCGGCATGTTTGCCGTACAGCGGTTTTTGCCGCCGGAAGAAATTGCATCTCCGCCGCGTTTCGACATACTCGGCTGCGGCCTGCTGTCGACTTGCATGGTGGCGTTTTCGCTGGCGCTGGATGTGCCGGTGGACAATTATCGCGAGTGGTGGAGCGGCGGCCTGTTTGCATTGTCGGCGCTGACAGTGTGGTTGTACGTCGTGCATGCGCGCGGAAACGAACAGGCCTTGTTCCGCCTGGGTTTGTTCAATGAACCCAACTTCAGCATCGGGCTGATCGGCAATCTGGTGTGTCGCATCGGTTCTTCGGCGGTGCCTTTCCTGTTGCCGCTGCTGTTGCAGGTCAAGCTCGGTTTCTCGCCCTTGCACGCCGGCCTCGTGCTGTTGCCGGCAGCCGTCGCCGGCACCATCGCCAAGCCGTGGATCGCGCCGCTGGTGCGCCGCTACGGCTATGAAAATTTCTTGGCGGTCAATACCGTCCTGGTCGGCGTCGCTATCGTTTCGTTTGCCCTGATTTCGCCGTCGTGGCCGATTTCGCTCGGCATTGCGCAACTGGCCCTGTTCGGCGTCTGCAATTCCATGCAGTTTGCCGCGATGAACAGTGTGACGCTCAAGGGGCTTAGCAGCAAGGATGCCGGCAGCGGCAACAGCCTGTTCTCGATGGTGCAGATGCTGGCGCTGGGCCTGGGCGTGACGATTGCCGGTTCGATGCTGAACGGACTCGACGGCGTGGCCTGGGCGCGCGAATGGAGTTTTACGCTGACCTTCGTGTGCGTCGGCATGGTGACATTGCTGTCGGCGCTGGTGTTTCGCCGGATGGATTCCCGCTACTTCAATTGAACAGAGCGTTCAGGTGTCGCTCCACTGACGCAGCAGGTTGTGATAGCAGCCGACCAGCGTGCGCCGCGCCACCTCGTCGGCATTGGTCTGGTTGAGCGTCTGGATCGCGTTGTCCATGTCGAACAGCATGCTGCGCTGGCCGTCGTCGCGCACCAGGCTTTGTACCCAGAAAAAACATGCCGTGCGCACGCCGCGCGTGACGGGTGTGACCTGGTGCAGGCTGGTGGCGGGATAGACCAGCACGTCGCCGGCTTCCAGTCGGGCCGAATGCATCCCGTAAGTATCATGGATCTGCAGTTCGCCGCCATCGTAATCAGATGGATCGGACAGGAACAAGGTCGCTGAAATATCGGTGCGCAGCTTGCGTCCGGTATGCGGATCGATGCGCACGCTGCCGTCGACATGGGCGCCGAAGGCCATACCTTCGCCGTAGCGGTTGAACATCGGCGGATACACCATGTTCGGCAACGCCGCGCTGATGAAGCGCGGATTGCGCTCCAGCGCCGACAGGATGATGCGCTGGCATTGCAGCGCCGCGTCCGAGCGCTCGTCGATCTGCTGGTTGAACTTGACGGCGGCGCCCTGGTAGCCCGCCGTCACGCGTCCGTCCACCCACGCAGGGCCTGCCTGTTCCAGCAATTGACGCACGGTGTCGAGTTGTTGCGCGTCGAGCAGCTTGGGGATGGCGATCAGCATGGGCGGATTTCTTCGACTTATATTTCAGGTTACATGCGATAGTTGACCGACAGCATGGCAGTGCGGCCGGTGCCCGGTACCGAGCGTCCGCCGTCGGACTGGATCAGCGCATCGTAATACATTTTGTTGGTCAGGTTGAACAGGTTCAGGCGGATATCGTACTGTTTCTGCGTATAGGCGAGGGTGGCATCCCAGCGCGTGTAGCCGCCGACCTGCACGGTGTTGGCCGGATTGGCGTAGCGCTGCGACATATAGGTCGCGCCGCCGCCGATTTGCCAGTGCGGCATGACATCGTAGGTGGTCCAAGTGGTCAGCGTGTGCTTCGGCGTATTGGCCGGAATCTTGCCCAGCGTGCCGTCGATCGCCGAGGCGTCGATCACCTGCGCATCCAGATAGGTGTAGCCAGCGGCGACTTGCCATTGTTTGTTGATGCGTCCGGTGGCGCCGGCGCGCGCGCCTTTCACGCGCACCGTGCCTTGCAGTTCGTACACGCCGGTCGACACCTGGCTGCGCGCATTGTCCTTGGTGATCTGGAAGATCGCCGCATTGGTCGAGAGATTCTGGGCCACATCCCATTTGCCGCCGAGCTCATACGATTTGTTCTTTTCCGGATCCAGGGCGGTTGTACCGTTGGTGCCGGTCAACTGTTCCAGCGAGGGATTGAACGAGGTGCCGTAAGACAGGTAGTACGCCTGCGCCGCCGTCGGTTGCCAGATGCCGCCGGCGCGCACGCTGAGGAAGTTCACCGTTTGACTGGCGGAAGCAGGGGAACTGACGGTGTTGCTGATGTTGGCGATATAGCGGTCGTAGCGCAAACCGGTGACCAGTTTGAATTGCTGGCTCAGTTCCATGGTGTCGTTGCCGTACACGGCCAGCGTGTTGGCGGAGCCGCCCGCATGATTGCCCGCGACTTCAGGCAGGCCGGCATCGGCGGCATTGAAGGACGGATTGACCGCCGGGACGCAATCGACGAATCCGGCGGCAAGCGCCGTGCCGTTGCATGTGCCGGTGCGGGAATAGGCCTGGTTGTCGTAGCCGTCATGACCCACTTCGAAACCCAGCAGCAGATCGTGTTTGATGCCCAGGCCATTGAGCTTGGTCGACAACTCGGTCTGGTTGAAAATGGAATAGTCGCGGATGTCGCGGTCATGGCTTTGCGCGCGCACGTACAGGCTCGACAGCGGCAGGTTGCTGGCCGCGCCGGTCAGCGCCGTATAAACGCCGCCCGCCACCGTGCCGATGCCTTGCGGCGCCGTTTCGACGGCGCTGGTGCGCACGTAGTTGAATTGCGTCTGGTTGCGCAAGCTCATGTCCGGCGTGATCTTGTGCTTGATGCCGGCGTTCAGCGATACCACGTCCTGGTCGGTGTGATCGCTGTTGAGGCCGTAGGAGGTATCGCGGTCGACCTTGACCGGATGGCCGTTGAGCGGCGGCAGGCCGTAATCGGGCATGTCGTGGTTATGCTGGATCAGGGCCGACAGGGTGATTTCCGTCGAGGTGCCGATGCCGGTCACGTAAGAACCGGCCAGGCCGAAGTCCTGCACGTCGGTCTGGTTACGGGTGGTCGCAGGACCGCTTTGCGCCATGGCCGAGACGCGCAGTGCGGAGGTATCGGACAAAGGATGGTTGTAATCGGCGGTGGTGCGCACCAGGCCGTTGGTGGTCACAGAACCCGACAATTCGGTCGATTGCCTGAGGTTGGCCTTCTTGGTCACCTGATTGATCACGCCGCCGGTCGAACCGCGGCCGAACAGCATGGACGACGGTCCCATCAGGACTTCGATCTCATCCATGGCGAAGGTATCGCGGTAATACTGGCCGCGGTCGCGGAAACCGTCCAGGTAGATGTCGGTGCGCGCCGAGAAGCCGTTGAGGTTGATGTTGTTGCCGATCTGGCCGCCTTCGGCACCGCCCAGCGTGATGCCGGAAACGTTGCGCAGCGCGTCGGCCAGCGACGCGGCGCCTTGCGACTGCATCAGCGCCTTGTTCACCACCACCACCGATTGCGGCACATCATGCAGGTCGGCGGGCAGTTTGGTCAGCGCCGTGGCGCCGGGAGTGAAATCATCGCGCTGGCCTTCGACCACGACTTCCTTGAGCGAGGAGGATGGGGCGGCGGGAGCGGAGGTTTGTTGCGCATGCAGGGAAACGGGGGCGGCAAACAGGGCGACAAGTGCGGCGGCGATCGGCGTGAGACGGTTCATGTGGTCGTTTTCGTCAGGTTGGTCACAAAAGTGGGTGGCTGGCTACGACGGATGACACCGTTTGGCTGGCTGTAAGCGCAGGATTGGAATGCAATCTGGATGTTGATGATTGCGATTCTCATTTCTATATATTGCCCGCTAGACTAAAGTGTGCGGCTGTCGATATGCTGACTATTTACTGACGAAACGCTGACAGTAGTGAAAATAAAACGATGGCGTCCGGGAAAGCGGTTTTTTGCCGGTATTGCCGGCGCTACAATAGAATCTTTATGCCGGGAACCTCTGCTATCCGTATTCGCTATGTGCGGGTTTCCCGGAAGAACCCGCATTCTTACTCTGGTCCTGATATATGAACGTTCTGCTGGTGGAAGACGATCTGGTGCTGGCCGACGGCTTGTCGCGCATGCTCAAGTCGCATGGATTGAGCGTCAATACGGTTAACAACGGCACCGATGCGGACGCTCTGTTGCAGCGCTACACCGCCACGGTGCTGGTGCTCGACATCGGCTTGCCGGGCCTGGACGGCTTTGAAGTGGTGCGCCGCCTGCGCGCCCGCGGCAGCAACATGCCGGTGCTGCTGCTGACTGCGCGCGACACGATTCCCGATCGCGTTCACGGCCTGGAACTGGGTGCCGATGATTACCTGATCAAGCCTTTCGCCACGCCCGAACTGGTGGCGCGCATCAAGGCGCTGATCCGACGCAGCAGTCCGCAGCCGACGCAACTGACCATCGGCGGCCTGTCGCTCGATACTTCTTCCAAACGCGCCACGATCGACGGCAAGAAGGTCGACTTTTCCGTGCGCGAATGGACCGTGCTGGAATACCTGATGCAGCAAGCCTCGCGCGTGGTCTCGAAGCAGCAGATCATTGACGCCGTGCTGCCGTGGGGCGAAGACGTCACGCTCAATGCGGTGGAAGTCTATGTCTCGCGCATTCGTACCAAGACGACGGGCTCGGGCGTGGCGATCCGCACCATCCGCGGCTTCGGCTACATGCTGGAAAAAAGCGAAGCCTGAGCAATGAACGAAAAGGCCGCGATGGTTTTTTCGTTCCCGCATTGACCAGCTTATGCGTTCCAGCATCAAATTCAACCTGCTCAAATGGCTGATTGCGCCGTTGCTCGCGGTCAACCTGATCGGCGCCGGCCTGACCTATTGGCTGGCGTGGCTGCCAGCCCAGGACGCCTTCGACCAGAGTCTGACCGATGCCGCCTGGGCGCTGACCTCGCAGATCAAGCGCGTGCGCGGCAAGACCTCGCTGGAGTTGACCAAGCAGGCCGAGCAGATGCTGCGCTCGGACCATTTCGACACCATGTATTTTGTGGTGCGCGACTCCGCCGGCGAGACGTTGGCCGGCGATCGCAACTTCCCATTGGTCAATCACATCACCGACGCCAATGAGCCGGTCACATACGACGGCGTGATGAACGGCGAGCAGGTCCGTATCGCCGCCCTGTACGTCAGCATCGAGCGTACGCCGATTTATATCGGTGTGGCCGAGACCTTCCGCAAGCGCAACCAGACCCACTACGTGATCCTGATCTCGCTGTTGCTGATGGATGGCGCGCTGACTTTCTTTTCCGTTGCAATCGTGCTGATCGCGGTCAACAAGGGCCTCAGTCCCTTGCGTGAACTGCGGCAAAATCTCGACCAGCGCAATCACGACAATCTGACGCCGATCGAATTCAAGGAAACCACGGAAGAACTGACGCCGGTCGTCAGCGCCATCAACAGCCTGCTCGAAAACATCCGCAAGGGCGCAACGGCGCAGCAGAACTTCCTGGCGAACGTGGCGCATCAGATCCGCACGCCGCTGACCGGCTTGCGTCTGCAGCTCGAATGGCTGCACCAGCGCCATGCCGCGGAACCGGAGACCGCGCATTCCACCGAACTGATGACGTCGTCGGTTGAGCGCATGGTGCGGCAGAGCAATCAGTTGCTGGCATTGGCGCGCGCCGAACCCAGCCGTTTCAAGCCGACCCACCTGGAAGACCTGTCGCTCGACAAGCTGGTGGAAGAATCGGTGCAGCACTTCATCGAGCAGGCCGACAAGAAACAGATCGACCTCGGTTTCGATCTGCAGCCGGCGCGCATGAAGGGCGACCGTTTCATGCTGCGCGACCTGATCGACAACCTGGTCGACAATGCGGTGCGCTATTCGCCGCCGCAAAGCACGGTCACGGTGAGCTGCCGCGAGCAGGAGGACGCCACGTTGCTGATGGTGGAAGATTCCGGACCGGGCATCGCCCCCGAACATCGCGAACTGATTTTCGACCGCTTCTATCGCGTCGACGACAAGATCGCCGGCAGCGGCCTCGGCCTCGCCATTGTGCGCGACATCGCCAAAGACCACGGCGGCGAAATCACGCTGACTTCCGGCAACGCCAACTGCGGTACGATATTCACGGTGCGTTTTCCGCGCCAAGGCTGATCGCGCGCAGCCGGTATCGACTGCCTAAATTGCACCGAACCTGTTCGGCATGCCTTGGTCCAATATCAGTGCTGATACCGATGGAGGTCGTATGACAGAGCAAGTCCTACAAAGCGGAACCCATATCGCCCGTTTCGACGCGGTGAAAAAAGACGAAGACGTTTTCGAAGCGCAAGTCTTCGTGCGCCTGACGCGCGAACCCGAAGTCGCCGAGACCTATATTCCGGCCGGTCTGTTCGGCTCCATGCAGGAAGCGCTGGAAAACGCCAGGCAACGCGCCGAACGCGCCCTGAAGGAGAACGAGTTCTGATGCGCGCCGCCATGTTGCCCCATTTGAAAGCAGGCATCGCCGCGCTCGTGCTGGGCGTCGGCCTGGTTGCCTGCGCGACCGGCCATTCGCAATCGACCACGCGTTTTGAAGTGCATGCCGCCAGCTTGACCGAAAGCCCGGATTGGCAAAAAGCCAATTTGCGCGACGATCCCGGCACGACGGTCTATATCGCTCCGGAAGTCTTGCTCGACAATGCCGACGTTGCGCTGGCTGATGCCAAAAAAGACCTCGGCGGCCAGGTTCTGATCGTCATCCAGACGACGCCGGCCGGCACCGCCCGCATGGGGTTGGCCTCACGGGTATTGCTGCGGCAGCGCATGGCGGTCATGATCGACGGCGAAGTCCTGACGGCGCCGGTGGTATCGGCGCCGCTCTCCGGCAACCGCTTTGCGATCACCGGCTTCACGTCGTTCGAGGAAGCGCAGGAAATCGCGCGCGGGATCGTTTCCAAAAAGTGACAGGAGGGTCTGGCGGCCGGCAGTCATGATAAGGTGGCGGCAATTCAACCACGCTGAGCCTTGGGGCTCCTATCCGCCATGTCCGTTGCCCGTCATATCGTCCAGGTCCATCCACGTTTGCTGATCGCCGCTGTCATCGGCGTTGTGGCATATTGGCTCTGGCCGAGCGGTGCGACTGTGACGCGCCTGTTGGTGGGCTGGAATGCCGGCGTCGCGTGTTACCTGTCGTCGATCTGGATCATGATGGTCCGCGCCAAGGCCATCGACGTCAAACGGCTGGCAGAGACTGAGGACGAAAGCGCGCAACTCGTGCTTGTCACGGTGTGCGTGGCGGCAATCGCCAGCCTGGCGGCGATCGCCATCGAACTTGTCGGCGCATCGCATCTGGGTGATAGCGACAGATTGTGGCATTACGCGTTTACCGGGGGCACGGTGCTGGGCTCTTGGTTCCTGATCGGCACCATCTTCACCTTGCATTATGCGCGGCTGTTCTACAGCGAAGACGACGATGCCGAGCAGCCGCTGCGTTTTGCAGACGGCGAGAAGAATCCGGACTATTGGGATTTCCTGTATTTCTCTTTCACCATCAGCGTGGCGGTGCAGACCTCCGACGTGTGCGTCGGAACGCGGGCGTTGCGCAAGACCGTGCTGGCGCATTCGGTGATCGGCTTCCTGTTCAATGCGGCGATTCTCGGTTTGTCGATCAATATCGCAGCGGGGCTGGCAGGCTGATTTTCGATTTTCCGGATACTAAAACAAAACGGGATGTGTTTGCACACATCCCGTTTTTTTGTCGGAACTGCTACGTCGTTACTTCTGCATCATTGCCAGCCGTAGCGCCGGGTGTACCACTTCTTCATCAACTGGATCAGCGCGCCGTACGCGATCAGGATCGCCAACAGCCACGGGAAGTAGCTCAGCGGCAGCGCTTGCAGCTTGAAGTAGCTGGCCAGCGGCGACATTGGCAGGATGATGCCGATGCACATGATGATCAGCGTCATGCCCATCAGCGGCCACGAGGCACGGCTCTGGATGAACGGAATGCGCCTGGTGCGGATCATGTGTACGATCAGCGTCTGCGACAGCAGGCCTTCGATGAACCAGCCGGACTGGAACAGGGTTTGATGATCGGGCGAATTGGCGCCGAACACATACCACATCAGCGCAAACGTGCTGATGTCGAAGATCGAGCTGACCGGACCGAAGAACACCATGAAGCGGCCGATTTCACCCGGATTCCAGCGCTGCGGCTTTTCCAGGAATTCCTTGTCGACGTTGTCGAACGGGATGGAAATTTGCGACACGTCGTACAGCAGGTTCTGTACCAGCAGATGCAAAGGCAGCATCGGCAGGAAGGGCAGGAAGGCGCTCGCCACCAGCACCGAGAAGACGTTGCCGAAGTTGGAGCTGGCAGTCATCTTGATGTATTTGAGCATGTTGGAGAAGGTCTTGCGGCCTTCCAGCACGCCTTCTTCGAGCACCATCAGGCTCTTTTCGAGCAGGATCAGGTCAGCGGCTTCCTTAGCGATATCGACTGCCGTATCGACCGAAATGCCGATGTCGGCCGCGCGCAAGGCAGGCGCATCGTTGATGCCGTCGCCCATGAAACCGACCACGTGACCCTTGTCGTGCAGCACGCGCACGATGCGTTCCTTGTGCGTCGGGCTGAGCTTGGCGAAGACGGTGGTTTTTTCCACCGCAATCGACAACTCGGCATCGGTCATTTTTTCCACTTGCGAACCGAGCAGCATGCCGTCGACTTCGAGACCGACCTCGCGGCAGATCTTGGCGGTCACCAGTTCGTTGTCGCCGGTCAGGATCTTGACCGTCACGCCGTGTTCGCGTAGCGCTGTCAACGCAGGTTCCGTCGATTCTTTCGGCGGATCGAGGAAGGCGATGTAGCCGATCAGCACCAGGTCCGATTCGTCGGCGACGCTGTACGTTTCCTTGGTTGGCGGCAGATCCTTGGCGGCGACCGCTACCACCCGCAGGCCTTCAGCATTGAGGCTGGCTGTGGTTTCGCGGATTTCGGCCAGCAGTTCCGGCGTGAACGGCACGATCTCGCCGTTGTTGCGCGCGTGGGTGCAGATCGAGACGATTTCTTCCACCGCGCCTTTGCAGATCAGTTCATGGTGGTCTTCACGTTCGCTGACTACCACCGACATGCGGCGGCGTTGGAAGTCGAACGGGATTTCATCGACTTTGCGGTAGGCTGAGGCGATCGCCATTTCGCGCTGCAGTTCGGCGTGTTCCAGCACGGCCACGTCGAGCAGATTCTTCAGGCCGGTCTGGTAGAAACTGTTGAGGTACGCGTATTGCAGCACTTCGTCGTTGGGTTCCCCGAGGATGCCGGTATGGCGTTCGAGGAAAATCTTGTCCTGCGTCAGGGTGCCGGTCTTGTCGGTGCACAGCACGTCCATGGCGCCGAAGTTCTGGATCGCGTCGAGGCGCTTGACGATGACTTTCTTGCGCGACAAGGCGACCGCGCCCTTGGCCAGCGTCGAGGTGACGATCATCGGCAGCATTTCCGGCGTCAGGCCGACCGCAATCGACAGACCGAACAGGAAGGCCTCGACCCAGTCGCCCTTGGTGTAGCCGTTGATGAAGAAGACGATCGGCGTCATTACCAGCATGAAACGGATCAGCAACCAACTGACCTTGTTGACGCCGGATTGGAAGGCGGTGGGCTCGCGGTCGGTCGAAGTGACGCGTTCGGCCAGGGTGCCGAAGTAAGTGCGCTTGCCGGTGGTCAGGACGACGGCGGTGGCTGAACCGCTGACCACGTTGGTGCCCATGAAGCACAGGTTGTCCAACTCCAGCGGGTTGCTGGCGTCGGCGCCGCGATGCTCGGCGAATTTTTCCACCGGCAGCGATTCGCCGGTCATGGCGGCCTGGCTGACGAACAGGTCCTTGGCGGACAGCAGGCGCAGGTCGGCCGGGATCATGTCGCCGGCGGACAATTGCACGATGTCGCCCGGCACCAGCTTCTTGATCGGCAGTTCGATGCGCTTGGCGCCTTTCGGATGCAGCGTGACGTCGAAGTAGCGCTGAGCTTCTTCGGCGATGTCCTGCACGACGTCATGGCGGATCACGGTGGCGGTGTTGCTGACCATTTCCTTGAGCTTGTCGGCGGCGTTGTTGGAGCGCGATTCCTGGATGAAACGCATCAGCGTCGACAGGATCACCATCGAGCCGATCACGATGGTGGCCTTCATATCTTCAGTGTAGTACGACACCGCAGCCAGCACGGTCAGCAGCAGGTTGAACGGGTTCTTGTAGCAATGCCACAGGTGGACCCACCAGCTCAGCGGCTTTTCGTGTTCGACTTCATTGGGGCCGACTTCGGCGCGGACGGCGTCGGCTTCCTGTTCGGTCAGGCCGTCGGTGCGGGTATGCAGTTGGCGCAGCAACGCGTCGAGATCGGTCTGCGACGAGGCGACCAGGCTTTGGGCGATGGTTTGTGGGACTTCCTTGGTCAGCGGCGAGCTGCGGAACATGTCCATGCCAAGGCGGCGGAAGTGGCGATCCATGCCGCGTGCGCGGATGAAGCCGGCGAAGGTTTCTTTCAACAGATCCAGATTCATAATGAAGCTCTTTTTCTTTGCAGCAGTTCGGGGCCGGCTTCGCGTCGGATACGGCGCAGGAAGCCGGTTTGTGCAGTCATCGAAAGGGAAAAATGAGGAAAGCGTCAAACTGTAACGACTCCTCCTGACATATTGATGACAGATACGCGGTATGAGTTAGTTTTCTGAATAAGGCATAGGGACTCCGCAGGCAAGGTTGCGAAGTCCCTTTCGTCGACATCTGTTCTGCTGACGGCATGGGAACATTGCCGGCGGTGCGATCCGCTGGCAACGGCGTGCCGGAAACTGGCGTGCGCAACAAGGCGCAGCGCCGGTTATCGTGTGCGTAGCTCCGGTTTGCGAACGGCAATGCATTGTCGTTGCGCGAGAAGAGCTGCGCGGGTTAGTCTGTGTTGTATGGTGGAAAAAGCACACGCCTGAAGCGGCGTAGGCCTGATGCCATCATCTGCTCCTGCAAGATGACGGCAGGGGAGTCCTGCGTTATCTTGCCGAGGCGGTCCGGGAAATTTCCCGGCAACAACTGTCACTCGAACAAGTGCCCATGAAAGGGACTCCATAAAAATAAGAACGGGCGGATTCTAACCCCGGGCGTCGAACGCGGTCAAGGCCTTGGAGCACATTTCGTCAAATGAGTCCTGTCCGAGGCGAACGCACTTCATGAGCCAGCCCGCGGAGACGAGTGCAATACGTTCCGGCAACCCTTCCGGTGACGCCTCATCGTGCGGCAAGCTGCGCCGGTCGTACGTTGCAAGGCATGCCGGGCTGAAACTCTCCTTGTTTTATACGGCAGGCATCCTATACTCAAACCATAAAGAAAATAGAGGAGACAACATCATGCCGAATATCGTCACGAATAATCTCATGTTCTTTTTACCGATGGCGTTTGCCGGGTTGGTGCTGTTCGGCGAAGTGCCGGTGGCATCGAAATTTGTGAGGACGGTATTGCGTGCGATCGGTGCTGTGGGTGGAGCATTGATAGCGCTTTTAGTGCTGGAGGTACTGCCAGTGCTAATTTAACGAGCTTTCTTGCTCGTTCGCTGCGAAAGCGGCGGTGGCTGGAACGCCGGAGGGAGTCCGCATGGAGCGGCTCCGGTAACTCGTCGGGCGTTCCACCTTGATTTCCCCGGGGCCGGTGCGTCATTCCTGAGATGGCGCATCGGCCTTTTTGTTTGTGCGAACTGTCTGCATGAACGGCAGCGACACGGAAGTGTTCGTCATTCGCCTTCCACCACCAGACAGTCGCGTCCGCGATTCTTGGCCTGGTACATCGCATGGTCTGCACGTTGCAGCCATGAGTAGTGCGCCTCCATGTCCCCGTGGAAAGACACCAGGCCGGCGCTGATGGTGCAGCCCCACAAGGTATTCTCCGCCGACCGATGCAGGCGCACCTGTTCGATCAGGCGTGCGGCCAGCGACTCCGCTTCCTTCAGGCTGATGTCGCGCAGGATGACGACGAACTCCTCGCCGCCGTAGCGGCCGATCAAATCGTCGATGCGCAGGTTGTCCCTCAGCAGTCGGGAGAAGTTCTTCAACACTTCGTCGCCGATCAGATGGCCGTGCGTGTCGTTGATGCTTTTGAAATGATCCAGATCGAGCAGCAACAGGCAGGAACTCTGCTTCTTTTCATGGCAGATGTTGAATTCCTCGATCAGCAGCGTTTCCCAGTAGCGGCGATTGAGCAGGCCGGTGAGGCCGTCGCGCTGGCTGACGGTCTCGAATTCGCGCGAACGTTCCGCCAGCTTTTTCGACATGTCGTAAGTCGATTTACCCAGCGCCAGCGGATAGAGCGCCAGCATCGGCAGGCAGGCGACCACAGTGTACAGGTCCGATTGCGGTGCGAAACGGAAATCGAGCAGCAGCAATCCCAGCAAGGCGCCGGCCACGCTGCCGACCAGGCCGCGCAGGAACAGCCTGGTGCCGCCGGCGGCGATGTTGTCCATCGAGAGCATGGCCAGGATCACCGCGCTGGGCACCAGATTGCCTTGCATGGCGACGACCCAGAAACCGCCGAAGGCGGTATCCGCGACCAGGTTGCGACGTTCGGCGCGATACGGGATTTTGTTGTTCAGGGCGAGATGGTAGGCGGCATGCGGCCAGAGGTAGCCGTGGAAAACCAGCAGCGCCCATAACGGCCATCCCACGGGTTTTTGCAGGAATGCGGCCGCCACGCAAAAAAAGCCGATCGACAAGCCGATCATGCGCAGTTTGTAGATGCGCTTGACGAAGCGTATGCCCTTGCCGATCAGTTCTTCCGGCGAGGGCGAATCCCCGAACGCGCGTTGCGCGCGCCTGAAAGAAAAAAAGGAGGCAGTTCTCGCATGCGAGCCGTTACTGCGGGGAGGAACGTTGCGAGCTGGCATGGTCAGCGGTGTTTTCCGGTGGCGACGGCAATTGGAGAGATAACAGGATCAGGAGGCATGGCGCGGCGCGAACATGATGATGGACATGCCGAGCAGGGTGACGCCGGCGCCGACGGCATCCCACACGCTCGGCCTGATCGCATCCACGACCCACAGCCACAGCACGGCGACGCATACATAGACGCCGCCGTATGCGGCATAGACGCGGCCGGCGGCTGTCGGATGCAGCGTGAGCAGCCAGGAGAACAGGGCCAGGCTGAGTGCGGCGGGGACGATGAGCCAGGGTGTCGCGCCTTTTTTCAGCCAGAGATAGGGGAGGTAGCAGCCGATGATTTCGGCCAGCGCAGTCAAGACGAACAGGGCGAGTGTTTTTATTGCATCCATGGGGCGTAGGATGGGTTGTCAAGCGGGACAGGCGCTGAATGATGAGACGGAGCTTAACATTGAGCGCGACTTGCATCCAACCAATATGTTCAGGTTACAACATATGTCGCCTGATCGCCAGAACGGCGGGCCAAAGGTCGACATATAATGCCGAGTCATCATTTGTTGGCTACCCATGCAGATTTTCAAGGAATTACGAACATTCGCGCTGTGCGCTCTTGCCGTGTGCGGCATCGCGAACATGCGACAGGCTGCGGCGCAGGAATTGCCGCTGGTCATGGCCAATGCGCTGAAGCAGGCAAGAATCCCGGCTTCCAACGTCGGCGTGTTTGTCCAGGCAGTCGATGCCGGCCGGCCGATGCTGGCCTACAACGCGGCGGCGCCGTTCAATCCGGCCTCGGTAATGAAACTGATGACCACCGACGCGGCGCTCGAATTGCTCGGCCCGACGTTCAACTGGAAGACCCAGGCCTACATCGACGGTGCGCTCAACGACGGCGTCCTCAGCGGCGACCTGAGCATCAAGGGCAGCGGCGATCCCAAGCTGGTGATGGAAAACTTCTGGCTGTTCTTGCGCCAGATCCGCGCCAGGGGCGTGCGCGACATTCGCGGTAACCTGGTGCTGGACCGCAGCGTTTTCGAGGAGAGCGTTTACGATCCGGCGCAATTCGACGGCGATCCGCAAAAGCCCTATAACGTCGGACCGGACGCCTTGCTGCTGAATTACAAGACGCTGGCGTTGCGTTTCATTCCCGACGAAGCCGGCGGCCGGGTCAGCGTCACCATGGAGCCGCCCTTGTCAGGTTATGCCTTGCAGGCGCCGCGGCTGTCGAAGGACGCCGTCTGCGGCGACTGGCAGGGTAAGCTGCAAGCCGATGTCGGCACCGGCGCGGCAATGTTCAACGGCAGCTTTCCGGCCGTCTGCGGCGAGAAGGTCTGGTACATCCATCCGTATCGCATGAGCGCGACCCGGTATTTCGGCGCCGTGTTCCGACAGATGTGGAGCGAACTGGGCGGCACCATTTCCGGCAAGGTCATGCCGGGCAACGTGGCTCCGGCGGCGCGGCTGCTGGCGGAATGGCAATCGCCGACGGTGCCGGAAGTCATCCGCGACATCAACAAGTACAGCAACAATGTCATGGCGCGCCAGTTGTTGCTGACCATCGGCGCGCAGATGTCGCAGGCGCCCGGCAATATCGAGCGCGGCGCGCAGGCGATCCGCAACTGGCTGACCGGCAAGGGCATTGGCGGCGCCGAGGTGGTAATCGAAAACGGCGCCGGCTTGTCGCGCAACGAGCGCGTCGCGCCGAATACCTTGGGTCAGGTGCTGGTGGCGGCGTTTCATTCGCCGGTAATGCCGGAATTCATCGCTTCCATGCCGCTGGCCGGCTACGACGGCACCATGCGCAAGCGTTTGCGCGGCGAAACCGTGGCCGGTCAGGCGCACGTCAAAACCGGTTCGCTCAATGATGTGCGGTCGATCGCCGGTTACGTGCAGGCGGCGTCGGGCAAGATGTATGTGGTGGTGTGCCTGATCAATCACCCGAATGCGCAGTCCGGCCAGGCCGCGCAAGACGCCTTGCTGCAATGGGTGTTCGAGAAAGGCTGAGCGTCGCCGACGAAAGTCTTGAGGTCAGGGGAGCCCTCGTCGGCGCTTTCACTGAGTGAAACGTCAGGTCGCAATAACGACGTCAGAGTATGAGTGGACGATTTGAAATCTCGTTCTTGTGCTGTGTCGACTGAGGAAAATGCAGGGCCAGCATCTGATTCATTTGCGCCAGGGCCTGCAGTATGCCGTCATGGTAAATCCGGCCGGCAAATCCCTGGGTGATTGTGCTGCAAACCGCTTCCCAGTCTGCCCGCTTGAGCGCGCGGCCGACTGCGCGGTCGGTCACGATCTCGACGCGATGATCGGCCAGGTTGACGTAGACCAGCACGCCGCTGTTCTCTTCGGTATCCCAGATCCGGTAGTGGGAAAACAACTCGTGCGCGCGGGCGCGTGCCGATTCGCCGCGCAGCAGCGCGGGAAACGGCAGGGCGGCTTCGACCACGACGCGCACTTCGGCGCGGTGCAGCGCCTCGCCGGCGGCAATGCAGGACTGGATCGCCTGCAGCGTCGCCGACGGAAAAGCCCTCCTGGCTGCGACGCGGGTGCTGCCAAGATGTTTCAGGATGCGTGAAAATTTGTTCATCACCAGTTCCCCGAGGCGCCGCCGCCGTCAAAACCTCCACCGCCGCCGGAAAATCCGCCTCCGCCTGAAAATCCCCCGCCGCCGCCGAACCCGCCTGAGCCGCCGCGACCGCTGCGGCTGTGTGCGGCTTCGCTGAGGATGCTGCCGATGATGACGCCGGCGGCGTTGCCCCACTCGTTGCTGTTGAGATTGTTGCGCGGCCGGCGCCGCACGACTAGCATCACCGTGAAGAAGACGATGAGGAACACGATCGGCGCGATGACATTGAGCCAGCCGCCGTCGTCTTGCACGGCGCCCTGCTTCTGCTTTTCCGCCGCCGGCAGGTTTTCCTGATCGAGCAGGCTGGTCAGCGCCGAGATGCCGGCCGCGAGGCCGCCATAGTAATCATTCTGGCGGAAGTGAGGGGCGATCACGTCTTCCAGGATGCGCTTGGACTTGGCGTCGGTCAGGCTGCCCTGGACGCCGCGCCCGGCCTCGATGCGCAGGCGCCGCAGCGCCTTGTCGTTGTCCTTGGCGACGATCAGGATGACGCCGTCGTCGACGCCTTTGCGGCCCAGCTTCCAGGCATCGGCGACGCGGATGCCGTATTGTTCGATGGCTTCCGGCGCGGTGCTGGAGATCAGCAGGATGGCGATCTGGCTGCCGGTGCGGGTCTCATAATCGCTCAGGACCTGGTCCAGCGTATGCCGTTGTTGTTCGTCCAGCATGCGGGCCTGGTCCACGACGTGCGAAGTCAGCGCCGGAACGGCGACGAAATCCTGCGCACCGGCGAATTGCAGGAAGCCGGCGAGCAGGAGCGTCAGGGAAAACGTCAACAGGAGGCGGAAGCGTGGCATAGGAGAAACTTACTTGCCGAAATTGACGGTCGGCGCGGTGGATATCGCTTTCTCGTTGTCGACGGTGAAGGATGGTTTGACCTGATAGCTGAAAATCTTGGCGGTGATGTTGGTCGGGAAGCTGCGCGCCAGTATGTTGTATTCCTGAACCGCCACGATGTAGCGTTGACGCGCCACGGTGATGCGGTTTTCGGTGCCTTCGAGTTGCGATTGCAGATCGCGGAAGCTGGTGTCGGCCTTCAGTTGCGGATAATTTTCCGAGACCGCCATCAGGCGCGACAAGGCGGACGACAGTTCGCCTTGCACCTGCTGGAACTTGTTGAAGGCTTCCGGATTGTTCAGCACTTCCGGCGTGATCTGGAAGCTGGTCGCGGCGGCGCGCGCCTTTGTCACGGCTTCCAGCGTGTCCTTCTCGTGCGCGGCGTAGCCTTTGACGGTGTTGACGAGGTTGGGAATCAGGTCGGCGCGCCGCTGGTACTGGTTGACGACTTCGCCCCAGGCCGCCTTGGTGGCTTCGTCCTTGGCCTGGAAGTCGTTATAGCCGCAGCTGCTCAGGGTCAATACGGAAGCGGCGATCGCCAGCCATGCAAACCATTTTTTCATCGTGTTCCTCAGAGTCATTAAAAACATTCGCTACTGTGATCAGTCCAGGGTTGAACGTCAAGCATCGCCTTCTGCGCCGCCTCAAATGGAGGCCGGTCGGTGCGGGCGCGTTACAATATCGCATCTTTGCATATTAAGGCTTATCGTGACATTTATCGACAAATTATCCGCCGCATGGAAGGCCAACAATTCGCTGCTATGCGTCGGCCTGGACCCGGATATCGCCAAATTTCCGGCGCAATGGAAAGACAAGCCCGACGCCATCCTCGCTTTTTGCAAAGGCATCATCGACGCCACCGCCGACGCGGCGTGTTCCTTCAAGCCGCAGATCGCCTATTTCGCCGCCTTGCGCGCCGAAGACCAGCTCGAAGAAATCTGTTCTTACATCCGCGACCGTTATCCGCATATTCCCATCATTCTCGACGCCAAGCGCGGCGACATCGGCGCGACCGCCGAGCAATATGCGCGCGAAGCATTCGAACGCTATGGCGCGCATGCGGTGACGGTCAGTCCGTACATGGGATTCGATTCGGTTGCGCCGTACCTGGAATGGAAGGACCGCGGCGCCATCGTGCTATGCCGTACTTCCAACGCGGGCGGTTCCGATTTGCAATTTCTGAAGGTCGACGGCGTGCCTCTATATCAGCACGTAGCACGCCTGGTGGCCGAGAAATGGAACACCAACGGCCAATGCGGCCTGGTGGTCGGCGCCACCTTTCCTGACGAGCTGGCGCAGGTGCGCGGCATCATCGGCGACATGCCCTTGCTGGTGCCGGGCGTCGGCGCCCAGGGCGGCGACGTGGCGGCGACCGTCAAGGCTGGCAAGACGGCGGCCGGCGCCGGCATGATGATCAATTCTTCGCGCGCGATTCTGTACGCAAAAGCGCAGGACCGCGAAGACTATGCAGCCGCAGCGCGACGCGTGGCGCTGGAAACGCGCGACGCGATCAATCAGTATCGTTGAGTAGAGGCACAAGGAAGTAAAGCGAAGGCAAGCAAAAAACGGAGTCGCCGCGATCGTATCGCCGCGGCTCTTTTTACGTCGGCGGGGCGCGACGCTCAGGTCAGCAGGCGCAGCAAGCCTCGCAAGGAATGCACCACCGACTGTTCGCGCACGGCCTGGCGGTCGCCGCCGAACACCAGGCGTTCGGTGAAAATCTGGTCGCCGATTTTCCAGCCGAAACAGACGGTGCCGACCGGTTTGCCGGGCACCGCGCCGCCGGGACCGGCGATGCCGGTGGTGGAGACGGCCACGTCCGAACTGCTGTTGGCAATCGCACCCTCGGCCATGGCGGCGGCGATTTCTTCGCTGACAGCGCCATGCCGGGCGATCAGCGCTTCCGAAATGTCCAGCAATTCGTTCTTGGACGCATTCGAGTAGGTGACGAAACCGCAGTCGAACCATTCCGACGATCCGGCGATTTCCGTGATGGCTTGGGCTACGCCGCCGCCGGTGCAGGATTCAGCGGTGGAGAGCAGGAGATTCCTGGCTTTGAGCGCTTGGCCGACGCGTGCGGCGAGATCAATCTTGGTGTCCATGTTGATGTCATCCCTTATCAGTTCCGGTAGTTGTCAACGTGTCGGGAAATGCGTCTCCGATGTGCCAAGCATACTCTTGTTGGCGCGGGTCTACATAGCGCGCCAGAAGGCAAATACCAACAAGGTATAAAACGCTGCAACGATATCGTCCCACATGACGCCGAAGCCGCCTTTGAAGCGGCGATCGAAATAAGCAATCGGCGGCGGCTTGACCATATCGAAGAAGCGGAACCAGACGAAGGCCCAGCATTGCGTCGACAGATCCGCCGGCGTCAGCATCACCAGGACTAGCCAGAAGGCGATGATTTCATCCCACACCATGCTGCCGTGGTCGGGCGCGCCGAGGTCGCGTCCGGTGCGATGGCAGGCCCAGATGCCGACCACGAAGCCGACGCCGATGACGGCCAGCCAGGTCAGCGGCGTAAAGACGGCGGGCCAGCGCGCCGTGAGGACGGCATACGCCAGCCAGGCGAACAGGGTGCCGGAGGTACCGGGCATGATGGGCGAGAGACCGCTGCCGAAGCCTTGCGCCAGCCAATGCGCCGGATGCGCCAGCATGAAGCGCGAAGTGGGGCGGACGGGTTTGGTCGAATAAGGTTTGCGACCCTGGTCTATTGTTGCTGTCATGAAGCGAAATGGTCAAAAGAAGAAGGTACGAGGTCCAGCGGTTCGCCGCCGGCATCCACCAGGCGCAGGCCCGGCGCCGATTCGATGGCACCGACGCGGGCCACCTCGACGCCGGCTTTTTCCGCGGCGGCAAGCACTTGTTCGCGCCGGCTGGCGGGAGCGGTGAAGCAAAGTTCGTAGTCGTCGCCGCCCGATAGTGTGAAATTGCGGCGCAAGGCTTGCGTCTGGGTGCTCAGGACGGCGCCCGCCGGCAACGCATCGACATCCAGGCGCGCGCCGACGCGCGAACGCGCGAGGATGTGGCCGAGGTCGCCGGCCAGGCCGTCGGAGACATCGATGGCGGCATGCGCGATGCCGCGCAAAGCCATGCCGAGCGCCACGCGTGGTGTCGGCTGATGCATGCGTTGCGCCGCCATGTGGTGTGCGTCGGCCGTCAGCGTCAGTTCACGGCGGTAGGCTGCAAGCGCCAGACGGGCGTCGCCCAGCGTGCCCGAAATCCAGATGTCGTCGCCATCGCGGGCGGCGTCGCGGCGCAGGGCCTGGGTGAAGGGCACTTCGCCGAACACGGTAATGCAGATTGTCAACGGCCCTTTGGTGGTGTCGCCGCCGATCAGTTCGCAGCCGTGCTCGTCGGCCAGTCTGAGCATGCCTTGCGAGAATGGCGCGAGCCAGTCTTCGCGTGCTTCCGGCAGGGCGAAGGCCAGCGTGAAGGCAATCGGTTGCGCCCCCATGGCGGCGAGATCGGACAGATTGACGGCAAGACATTTGTGGCCCAATGCGTAAGGATCGGCATGCGGGAAAAAATGCCTACCCTCGACGAGCATGTCGGTCGATATAGCCAGTTGCATGCCCGGCGCCGGCGTCAGCAGCGCGCAATCGTCGCCGACGCCGAGCGCCGCGCGGCTGTCGGCACGCGAGGGCCGCGTGAAATAGCGTGAGATAAGTTCAAATTCGGTGAGCATGGACATGATTGTAACCAATACGTCATATGATGCGTCGCAGGTTTTCGCACACTTGCGGATGGTGATTGGTAGGACCATTGCGTCCTGGTCTCGCCGATAATCTCCGCCTGCAAATCATACCGGAAGCGAACCTGCAAAGGACATCGAAATGCCGCGCTGCACCATAAATGGAGGCCCTTCCGGCCTATGAGAGCGGGCCGACCTCTGCTAAAATTGCAGGTCTTCGACACGTCTAGAAAAGAGAACGCAGAGTATGGATTCGATGATCAGCAAGAAAGAAGAAGTGCGTCAGCAACTTCGCCAGGCAGCGCTGGAATACCACGAATTTCCAACGCCGGGCAAGATCAGCGTCACGCCCACCAAGCAGTTGACCAATCAACGAGACTTGTCTCTGGCGTACTCTCCGGGCGTCGCTGCGGCCTGCGAAGAAATCGTCGCCGATCCGGCCAACGCTTTCAAATACACTGCGCGCGGCAATCTGGTCGCGGTCATCAGCAACGGCACCGCCGTGCTCGGCTTGGGCAACATCGGCCCGCTGGCTTCCAAGCCGGTGATGGAAGGCAAGGGCGTGTTGTTCAAGAAGTTCGCTGGCATCGACGTCTTCGATATCGAAATCAACGAAACCGATCCGGACAAGCTGTGCGACATCATCGCCTCGCTGGAGCCGACTTTCGGCGGCATCAACCTGGAAGACATCAAGGCGCCCGAGTGCTTCTACATCGAGCGCAAGTTGCGCGACCGCATGAAGATTCCGGTTTTCCATGACGACCAGCACGGCACGGCGATCATCGTCGGCGCGGCCATCCTGAACGGCCTGAAAGTCGTCGGCAAGAGCATCAAGGAAGTGAAGCTGGTGGTTTCCGGCGCTGGCGCCGCGGCGCTGGCTTGTCTGGACCTGATCGTCGACCTCGGCTTCCCGATCGAAAACATTTACGTCACCGACCTGGCCGGCGTGGTCTACAAGGGCCGCGCCGAACTGATGGATCCGGACAAGGAGCGTTTCGCGCGCGAGACCGATGCGCGTACGCTGGCCGAGGTGATTCCCGACGCCGACATTTTCCTCGGCGTGTCCGCCGGCGGCGTGCTGAAGCCGGACATGGTCAAGAAGATGGCGCCGCGTCCGCTGGTGCTGGCGCTGGCCAATCCGACGCCGGAAATCCTGCCGGAAGAAGTCAAGGCAGTGCGCGACGACGCCGTTATCGCCACCGGCCGTTCCGACTATCCGAACCAGGTCAACAACGTCCTGTGCTTCCCGTACATCTTCCGTGGCGCGCTGGATTCCGGCGCGACCACGATCACGCGCGAAATGGAAATCGCCGCCGTGCACGCGATCGCCGAACTGGCGCAAGCCGAGCAATCCGACGTCGTCGCGGCGACCTATGGCGTCACCAACCTGTCGTTCGGTCCGGAGTACATCATTCCCAAGCCGTTCGATCCGCGCCTGATGATCAAGATCGCGACGGCGGTCGCGCGCGCTGCCGAGACATCCGGCGTCGCCGCCCGTCCGATCCCGGACATGAACGCCTACGCCGAAAAGCTGGAACAGTTCGTCTATCACAGCGGCACGTTCATGCGTCCGATTTTCCAGGCCGCCAAGAAAGCGCCGGAAGCCAGGAAGCGCATCGTCTACGCCGAAGGCGAAGAAGAGCGCGTCCTGCGTGCGGTGCAAGTCGTCGTCGACGAATGCCTGGCCAAGCCTATTCTGGTCGGTCGTCCGGAAGTGCTGGAACAGCGCATCAAGAAATTCGGCCTGCGCCTGCGCCCGCATATCGACTTCGAAGTCATCAATCCCAACTTCGACAGCCGCTATCGCGACTACTGGCAGACTTTCCTTGAAATGAGCAAGCGCAAGGGCGTCACCGAGCAATACGCCAAGCTGGAAATGCGTCGCCGCCACACCTTGATCGGCTCCATGGCGATCCACAAGGGCGACGCCGACGGCATGATCTGCGGCACCTACGGCACCACGCAATTGCATTTGCATTACATCGATCAGGTGCTGGGCAAGCGTGAAGGCGTCAACGTCTATGCCGCGATGAACGGCGTAATCCTGCCGAACCGCCAACTGGTGCTGGTCGACACCCACGTCAACGAAAATCCGACCGCCGAGGAACTGGCGGAAATCACGATCATGGCCGCTGAGGAAATGCGTCGCTTCGGCCTGCATCCGCGTGCGGCGCTGCTGTCGCATTCGAACTTTGGTTCCAGCAACAGCGAGTCGGCATGCAAGATGCGCGCCGCGCTGGCGCTGGTGCAAAAGCTGGCGCCCGACCTGGAAGTCGACGGCGAAATGCATGGCGACACCGCGCTCGATGAGAAGCTGCTGCATCATGTCATGCCGGATTCGCCATTGAAGGGCGACGCCAACCTGCTGGTGATGCCGAACATCGATGCCGCCAATATCGCCTACAACCTGCTGAAGACCGCGTCCGGCAACGGCGTGGCGGTCGGCCCGATCCTGCTGGGTTGCGCCAAGCCGGTGCATATCCTGACCGCGTCGGCAACAGTGCGCCGTATCGTCAACATGACCGCCTTGTGCGTCATGGATGCAATATCGGAGCGTTGATTCCGGTTGGACATTTGAATAGATACATCAGGTACGCAAGCAAAACGGCGCATTTCGAAAGAACTGCGCCGTTTTTATTTGGGTGGGAGGGGCAGCCTTTGCTGCATCGCCTTATTTCGGCAATACGCGCGCCAGCCAGTGGCCGATGTCCTCGACTTCTTCCATGCAGACCGAGTGCTGCATCTGATATTCATGCCATTCGATCCGGTAACCGAGCGCAGTCAATGCATCGCGCGATTGCTCGGCGCGCGGAATGACCACGACCGGGTCCTGACGTCCGTGCCCCATGAAGATCGGCGTGGCGTAGTTGGCGGCATGGCGCTCCGCTGCAATCGTACCGGCCAGCGGCAAGTAACCCGACAGGCACATCAGTCCCGCCAGTTGTTCGGGATGGCGCAGCCCGGTTTGCAGCGCCATCGCGCAGCCTTGCGAGAAGCCTGCGAGGACGATGCGCCCGGCCGGTATGCCGCGCGCCTTTTCCTTGGCGATCAATGCTTCGACCAATGCCTGCGAAGCGCGCAGACCCGGTTCGTCTTCGCGGCGCACCAGGTCGGGAGCGAAAATGTCGTACCAGGCGCGCATGGCGTAGCCGCCGTTGATGGTGACCGGCATGGTCGGCGCCGTCGGGAAGACGAAACGGATAGGCTGGCAGCCCGACAGGTCGAGCTCGCGCACGATAGGCACGAAGTCGTTGCCGTCGGCGCCGAGTCCGTGTAGCCAGATGACGGCAGCGGTCGGATTCGGAGCGGTTTCGATTTCGATGGTCTGGAGCGGGGCTGGAGCGGACATGTTTTTTCTTCGGATCAGGTTGGCGCAGCTTGGTGCACAATAATGTTTGCGGCGCAGACGCGCCAATGCATCATGATACGACGATCCCGGCGGAAAATCTGCGCCCGGTCCGATGGAGAGCAGCAATGAAAAAGATATTCACTTCCCTGTTGATGAGCGCCTGGCTGGCTGCCGTGACGTTGACGGCGCCGCTGCAGGCAAACGCCGCGCTGCTGGAAGGCAGTATATTCCAGCCCAACGGCGAGAACCTGATCATCCAGCCGCCCTCAGGCTGGCGCCTGGCGTATATGAACGGCGATCCGAATGGCGATTATGTAGTCGAGTTCATGCCGCAGAACGAAAGCCACGACTCCTGGCGCGAAGGCTACATGTCGGTGCAGCGCGGCGCGATTGACGGCACCGCCGGCATGTCGTCGCAGATCGTCCAGCGTGTGCTGCAAGGCGCCCAGCTCAATTGCCAGGGGCATTTCGCGGCAATGAAGCGAAAGGACACCATGACCAATGGCGCAGCGACGTCGATCAGCGGCGGTTTCTGCGATCGCTACGGCGCAGTCGCACCTTATGGTGAAGGCAGCATGATTGCGGTGGTCGAAGGCAAGGAGCATTTGTTCCTGGTGCAGTTCGGCTGGCGGCCGGCGACCGAGAACGAGTTGAAGGATTATGGCTGGCGCATCACGCCGCAGAAACTGCAGGTCTACCTGGACTTGCTGAACCATGCCACGCTGTGCGGCGGCAAGGAGCAGCCGCCTTGTCCGCCCTGAGAGCAGCTCTCGCTACAGATCGTGAACAGGGGTTCTGAGGCCGGTTCGGCGTTATTTGGCTGGACGGATTGCCGCCTTGGGACGGAAAGCCTTGCAAACGGCTTCATCGGTTTCTATGTAAGGGCCGCCGATGAGGTCGATGCAGTAAGGCACGGCGGCAAAAATTCCCGCCACTGCCTGCTTGCCGTCGGCGTCCCTGATGCCTTCCAGTGTTTCCTTGATGGACTTGGGCTGGCCCGGCAGATTCATGATCAGGGCTGCGTGATCGGCCGTTTCGCGAATCACGGCAACCTGGCGCGACAAGATCGCGGTCGGCACAAATTGCAGGCTGATCTGGCGCATCTGTTCGCCGAAACCGGGCATTTCCTTGGTGGCGACTGCCAGCGTGGCTTCCGGTGTGACATCGCGGCGCGCAGGGCCGGTGCCGCCGGTGGTCAGGACCAGATGGCAGCCGACCGCGTCGACCAGTTCGATCAGGGTTTGCTCGATGAGCGCGCGTTCGTCGGGGATCAGCCGCTTTTCCATGCGCCAAGGACTGGTCAGCGCGGTGCCGAACCAGTCTTGCAGCGCCGGAATGCCCTTGTCTTCGTAGACGCCGCCGGAGGCGCGGTCGGAGATGGACACCAGGCCGATCAGGAGTTCATCGGGATGGCGAGGCGCGGGATCAGTCTTCGTGCTCATCGTCCAGCTCGTCGGCGTCGTCTTCCGCAGCGGCAGCGCGTGATTCGCCCTGCAATTGCTTGAGGATCTGGAAAATTTCGCGATAGGCTTTGGGAGGCTTGTTTTCGGCTTGCTCTTTGCGGGCGTTGCGGATCAGCGTGCGCAGATGCTGCACGTCGAGGTCGGGATATTGCGCCAGCAATTCGGTCAGGGCACCGTCGTCTTTCAACAACTTTTCGCGGCGGCGCTCCAGCGCGTGCATGGCGGCAGTGTCTGCCTTGGACAGGCCGCGCCAGCTATCGAGCATCTTCTGGATGGCGGCAATTTCGTCTTCGTCGAGGGTGCGCATTTTCTTCCCGACGAATTGCATCTGGCGGCGGCGGCCTTCATGATCCTTGATTTGCTGGCATTCGAGAATGGCGTCGCGCACATCCTCCGGCATAGGCACGCGCTTGACGCGGTCGCGTGGTTCGGCAACCAGTTCTTCGCCCAGTTTTTGCAACGCGGTCATTTCGCGTTTCAGTTGGGATTTGGAGGGACGGTCGTATTCCTGCTCGAATTCGTTGGATTGAAATCCGCAGGACCCGCGATTGGGATTTGGCATGATTCAGAAAAATAAGCTAAACGACTGCTATGATACCCGTTTTATCCGCATTTCGAAGAAAACAGGCCAATGAGCGATACCGTATTTACCCATACCCAAGACCAATTGAAGCAGCTTGCACAGGATGTGTTGCGTTACGCCAAGGAGAAGGGCGCGTCCGATGCGGCGGTCGATATCAGCGAAGGTAGCGGGCTATCGGTGGCCGTGCGCAAGGGCAAAGTCGAAACCATCGAGCAAAACAAGGACAAGGGCATCGGCGTCACCGTCTACATCGGCGAGGGCCGCAATGTGCGGCGCGGCAATGCGAGTACTTCGGATTTCTCGCAGCAGGCGTTGAAGGAAACCGTGGAAGCGGCCTACAACATTGCGCGCTTTACCGCCATCGACGACTGCGCCGGTTTGCCCGAGGTGGAAAACCTCGAAATGCATCCGCGCGATCTCAAGCTATGCACGCCGTGGCTGATCACCGCAGAAGAAGCGGTGGTACTGGCGCAACGCTGCGAAGCCGCCGCGCTGGCGGTCGACAAGCGCATCACCAACAGCGAGGGCGCCAGCGTCTACGCCCAGCAATCGCATTTCGTCGCCGCCAATTCGCGCGGTTTCATCGGCGGCTATCCGTTCTCCCGCCATACGATTTCGGTGGCTCCGATCGCCGGCAAAGGCGCCAACATGCAGCGCGACGACTGGTATTCGTCGATGCGCGATCCCAGGAAGCTGGCCAAGCCGGAAGCCATTGGCCGCTATGCCGCCGAACGCGCGCTGGCGCGCCTGAACGCCTGCAAGCTGTCGACGCGCAAATGTCCCGTGCTGTTCGAGGCGCCGCTGGCGGCGGGTTTGCTGGGAGCTTTCGTGCAGGCGGTGTCGGGCGGTGCGCTGTATCGCAAATCGAGCTTCCTGCTCGACTCGCTCGGCAAGCAGGTGTTTCCAGATCACATCCAGATTCTTGAAGATCCGCACGTCATCGGCGGCGTCGGTTCCGCGCCGTTCGATGAAGAAGGCGTCAAGACCCAGCGCCGCGACGTGGTCAAGGATGGCGTGGTGCAAGGTTATTTCCTGTCGACATACTCCGGGCGCAAGTTGGGCATGCAGACTACCGGCAACTCCGGCGGTTCGCATAATTTGTCGCTGACCTCGTCGCTGACGACGGCTGCGGACACCTTCAAGGGCATGTTGAAAAAACTCGATACCGGTCTGCTGGTCACCGAGCTGATGGGGCAGGGTGTGAATTACGTCACCGGCGACTATTCGCGCGGCGCGTCCGGTTACTGGGTGGAAAAAGGCGTGATCCAGTATCCGGTCGAGGAAATCACCATTGCCGGCAACATGAAAGACATGCTGAACCAGATCGTCGCCATCGGCAACGACACGTTGATCCGCGGCACCAAGGAAACCGGCTCGATCTTGCTGGAAAACATGACCGTGGCGGGAGACTGACCGACATTGTGTGGCTGTTCCGCGTCATTTACGCCACAAATCTGAACAGTGCGGCGAAACCTGCTTTATTTGGCTTTAAACCGACCTCGGGCTCGGTTTAGTATTGGCGGAAATGCAATAGGAAGGCGGAGATGATCTTCGCCGTATTGTCATTTACCGCCAGACTGAATAAAGGAGTCGACATGTCCACTATTTCTTTCAAACGATGCGGAACGTATTTTTTTATCATCGCCTTTGCTTTTGCAAGTCGTCTTGCTTTTGGCGAAGAAGGTGAGCATTTCGACTACGATCATCAGGCAGACTGGCATGCCGTGCATGGCGACATGGAGTCGCCGGTCAACATAGAACCGGCGAAGGCGAAGGTCGACAAGGATGATGACGATGACGACAATATCCGGGTCTTCGACGTAGCGCTTGACGGGAAGGTAGTGGACAACGGCCATTCCATCCAGATCAATTTGTCGCATGGCGATAGCGCCACGATTCGCGGTCGCCGTTTCCAGTTGGTGCAATTCCATTTCCATGCCGCCAGCGAGCACACGATCGACGGGGAGCATTTTCCGTTGGAAGGGCATTTTGTCTACAAAGCCAAGAACGGCCGGCTTGCCGTGATCGCCGTGCTGTACCGGGAGGGCAAGGGCAATGCCGAGTTCGATCGCATTTTGCAGCAGGTGGTGCGCGGGCAGTCGGCGTCTGTCAAGAGCGTCAACATCAACAAGCTGTTGCCTGCGCATAAGAACTATTACCATTATCTCGGCTCGCTGACGACGCCGCCGCTGACTGAAAATGTGGAATGGTATGTACTGGATCGGAAAATGGAATTGTCGGGTGCGCAGATCGAACGATTCAAAAGCTACTACGCCCATAACAATCGCGATGTGCAGCCGTTGAACGAGCGGGTGGTGCTGCATTACGTCGAGCGCAAGAAAGTCCGGTGAGTCCCGCTTCTCTTCTTTTTGCTGCGATAGTTTGAGGGGGCTGTTTGGAAGGATGGCCAGCAATGCCTGCGGTCTATTGATAGAATGGCGTGTTAACGCTCGCATTGCTCCCTCAATTGTTGTCCAGCCAATATGACCCCTTCTGCCGACACTGCGTATTCCAGCGGTCAAGTCCTGCCTTTCCGAGAATCCCTGATGGCCACGTTGGGCATCTGTTTCGTCATCATGCTGGTGGCGCTGGACCAGACTATCGTCGGCACCGCATTGCCTACCATCGTAGCTGAGCTGAAAGGCTTTGACCTGTACGCGTGGGTGGCGACTTCTTACCTGCTGACGTCGGTCATCACGGTGCCGATTTTCGGGCGGCTCGGCGATTATTTCGGACGTAAGCCTTTCCTGATCGCATCGAGCATCATTTTCGTTGTCGCTTCCGTGTTGTGCGGCTGGGCCGACAGTATGCTGTTCCTGGTGCTGGCGCGCGGCTTGCAGGGCATCGGCGGCGGCATGCTGGTCGGCACCGCCTTCGCCTCGGTTGCCGATCTTTTTCCCGATGCGCATGTGCGCTTGCGCTGGCAGATCATCCTCAGCGCGGCATACGGCATCGCAACGTCGGTCGGTCCATCGCTGGGCGGTTTCCTGACACAGTCGCTGGGCTGGCGCTGGGTGTTTTACGTCAACGTGCCGGTGGGCGCCTTGTCGCTGTTCTTTGTGCTGCGCTATATGCCGCACATTCAGCATGTCAAGCACGAAGGCAAGATCCGTCTGGACTGGTTCGGCGCGGTGCTGATCGCTGCCGCGCTGGGTAGTTTGCAACTGCTGGTCGAAATGTTGCCCAAGCGCGGCCTGACGGGCGGCATGCTGGCTTTGCTGGTGATCAGCGTGGGCGCTTTCTATGCGTTATGGAAATGGGAGCGCCACGTCGAGCAGCCCATCCTGCCGTTCGAAATGATCAAGGATCCGGCGTTGTCCAGCCTGTTCCTCCTGTCCATCCTGGCGGGCTTCTCCATGTTTTCGATGCTGATGTATTCGCCGCTGCTGTTCCAGGGCGGCTTTGGCATGTCGCCGCGTGAAGCCGGTTTGCTGATCACGCCCCTGGTAGCCTGTATCACCGTGGCCAGCATCGTCAACGGTCGCATCGTCACGCGCATCCCGAATCCCAACATGATGATGTATGTCGGTTTCGTATTGATCGCGCTCTCCTGTCTCGGCATCGTGCTGTCACAACGCAGCACGCCCACCGGATTCATGCTGACGGCAATGTTGGCAGGTGGTTTCGGCTTGGGCCTTGTCTTGCCCAACCTGACCGTTTTCGCGCAGCAGGCCGCCAGCCGCGAGCACCTGGGCATCGCCACCGCCTTGCTGCAATCGTTGCGCATGATCGGCGGCATGCTCGGCACTGCCGTGACCGGCACGCTGGTCGCGCAGATGTACGGCAGCGGTGTCGAACGCGCGCTGGAAAGCGACCATGCCGCGCAATGGCTGGCCGAATTCAAGGATCCGGAAATCCTCGTCAACCACGACATCCAGTCGACCTTGCTGGCGCAAATGCTGCAAGCCGGCCACAACGGTTCGGCCTTGCTCGACGCCGCTCGCGACGCGCTGGTCGGCGCGATCCATATGGGCATTGCGCTGGCCGTCGTATCGGCGCTCATCGGTTTGTGGATGGTGCGGCGGGTGCCGTTGATCCGTTTCGCCTCGAAAGAAAAGGTGGAACCGGTATTGTCGGAATGAGCCTGCCCATGCAGATATAAAGCGGCGTGCCTGGCGTTTCAGGCACGCCGTTTTTGTTTGCGGTCTAGAAATGATATTCGGCGCGGATCATCGGCGTCTTGGCCAGCGTGCCGGGGATGACATGCTGGTTGCCGAACTTGTTGCGCCAGTACTGGTACTCCACTCCGATGCGAAAGGTGTTCTTGCCCAGACCCAGCGGCATGCCGACGTCGTACATGACCTGGCCGTCGAAATTCAGTTCGGGACTGGTCGGACTGCCGAATTCGTCGCGGCCCTTGGCGGCGATGTAATTGACGTAGCCTTCAAAGGCGAGGCCGCTGGACCCGAAAGGAATCCCCCAGGCGGCGTTGAACATCGGATGGGGATCGTACGAATAACGGCTGGAGATGCCGACCGGCTGGTTGCTTTCCCACAGTTCCAGCAGGCTGAGGTTGAGGAAGCCCGGCACGTCCATCATCAGGGTCGGACCGGCGACGATCATGCGCTTCTTGGAACCGTAGCCGGGATCGTTCTTGGTGTTCCAGTCGAACCCCAGGGTGAAGCCGACGCCGCGCGCCGGGCCGAAGGACAGGTCCTTGCCGCTGATCTTGCCGATGTCGAGCGTGTGGCGGTAGGTGATGTAGGCTTCCTGCGCATTGCTATCCTTGTTGTCGGACATGAGCATGTCGATGTTGAGGAAATTGGTGCCGTACTTGTAGCCGCTGGCATGCGTGAAGCTTAGGATATTCTTGCTGATGTCCTGCGTGTTGTACGGCTCGGCGAACTTGGTGCCGTAGCGGTAGCCCAGCGCATTGTCGCTCCAGTCGGCGGCGTTGGCGTGTTGCGTTGCGGCCAGCGCCGACAGGCCGATCAGACCGGCCGCAACATGTCCGGCCGAAGGTTTGCGTAATATCGCATGCATGCTGTCTCCTCCATTGAATGGTATGTGGTGCTGCTTTGTTATGGTGTTCCGTGGTGCCGCCACGGCGGTGGGTCAAACCGTCAACGCCTGAATGGATGCGTTGCGCGCCAGTGATCGGCGATGTCGATGCGGCGCGTGATCCATACCTTGTCGTGTCGTTGCAGGTAATCGAGGAAGTGCGCCAGCGCCGAGGCGCGTGCCGGACGTCCGACGATGCGGCAATGCAGACCGATCGACAGCATCTTGGGGCGATCGAGTCCCGCCGGATCGCCTTCGGCATACAGCACATCGAAGGCATCTTTCAGATAATCGAAAAACTGTACGCCGGAGTTGAAGCCCTGTGCCGCCGTGAAGCGCATGTCGTTGCTGTCCAGCGTGTACGGCACGATCAGTTGCGGTGCGACGGCCTGCGTACCGTCGGCTTTGCGTGTTTCCACTTCTTCCCAATACGGCAGATCGTCGGCGTAGCTGTCGGCGTCATAGGCGATGCCGCCGTGTTCAGCCACCAGGCGACGCGTGTTGGGTGAATCGCGACCGGTGTACCAGCCCAACGGTGCGTTGTCGGTGATTTTTCTGACGATGGCGACGGCTTCGGCGATGTGGCGGCGTTCTATGGCTTCATCGACGTTCTGGTAGCTGATCCAGCGCAGTCCGTGACAGGCGATTTCGTGGCCCCCTTCGAGGAAGGCGGCGGTCGCCTCAGGATTGCGCTGCAAGGCGCGCGCCACGCCGAAGACGGTCAGCGGCAGCTTGCGTTCCTCGAACATGCGCAACACGCGCCACAGGCCGGCGCGCGAGCCGTATTCGTAGAGCGATTCCATGCTCATGTGGCGCGCCGGGAAGCTCTGGGCGCCGATGATTTCGGACAGGAAAGTCTCCGAACCGCCGTCGCCGTCGAGCACGCAGTTCTCCGCGCCTTCTTCGTAATTGAGCACGAACTGGACGGCGATGCGCGCGCGGCCGGGCCATTGGGCGTGCGGCGGAATGCGGCCGTAGCCGGCCAGGTCGCGGGGATAGTTGGGATCTTTCATGTCTCCTGCCTTAAACTTGTGTTTTACGTCTTCGCCGAATTATGTCTTCAGAATTGATGACAGATATAAGTCTGAACATATATGGACCTGATGGCAGGGGTATATCATTTGGCCGTCAAATGGTCTACAAAATCCGCAAACGAGAGGAAATGCAATGGGGAAACTGAGCACGCACGTTTTGGATATCACGCAGGGCAAGCCGGGCGCCGGCGTCAGGGTGGCCTTGTATGCAGTCAGGGGCAATGAAAAAATCTTGCTGAAGAATGCCGTCACCAACGGCGACGGCCGCTGCGACGCGCCGTTGCTGCAAGGCGATGAATTGCAGGCGGGACGCTATGAACTGGTGTTCGGCGCCGGCGATTATTTCGCCGCGCAGGGCGTCGAGGCGCCGACGCCGCGCTTTATCGACGATGTCGTGATCGCCTTCGGCATCGCTGATCCCGCGCAGAACTACCATGTGCCGCTGGTGGTGTCGCCGTGGGCCTATTCGACGTACAGAGGAAGTTGAACGCGTTTCCAGCGTCCGCTGCTCAGAATTCGTTCTGCAGTTTTTTGTAGCCTTGCACCAGTTCATTGTTGGTGCGCGCGACGTCTTCGGAAAACTCCGATGCCTGCGCCGACACGCGCGGCAGGGCATCAAGGTCGGTCTGAGGGCCGATGCGCAGCGTCGACGGCACGTAAAACCCCGGCGGCAAATGGCAGCCATCCACCACGGCGTTGTAGCGCACCACGCAACCGTCGCCGATCACGCAATTGAACAGCACGCTGTTGAAGCCGATGAAGGCGTCGTGGCCGACCGTGCAAGGGCCATGCACGATGGCGCGATGGGCGATCGAGGTGCGTTCGCCGATGGTGACGGCGCCGCCGGACTTGGAGTGGATCACCACACCGTCCTGGATGTTCGAGTGGGCGCCGATGACAATGGCTTCCATCTCGCCTTTTTCATTCACTTCATCGGCGCGGATTACGGCATAAGGACCGATGAAGACATTTTCATGGACAACGACCTTGCCGCACAGGATGGCGGTCTGGTCGACATAAGCGGATTCGTGGACCCGGGGCAAATCACCGGAAGGATTGCGTCGAAGCATGGATTGCGATCTCCTGAAGCTGAGATTGAAGATGCCGGATGATACCTTGTTTGGACGAGAACCGCCGGGCGGCGCGGCCATCGCATCGGCTTTTGTGCGATCAGGTTTTTGTCAGGATGGCATCGTGCTGCGAGGCAGAAAAACGTCCTTGCGCCCGGTGCGACAATTTGCCGCACCGGGTTGCCGCCATGCGGCGCATCCGCTCGTCTGTCGCCACCGGCAAGGCTTTCGCGCAATATTGCCGGCGCCTTAAACGCCTTCCGACCGGCGCGGCAGTCATCACCCTGGCTGCGTTCCGGCGAGCCTGCGTGCTACATTCGCGAGATGGGGAAGCGCAAAACAATCAGACTGACAATCACAACATGGGCCGCCATCCTGGCGATGCTGATGATGGCGCTTGCGCCGTCAATATCGCACGCGCTGTCCGCATCCGCGCAGGATCGTTCCGGCGGCGCGTTCTGGATGGAGATCTGCAGCGCTTTCGGCAAGAGTCCTTCGGCCGCCGCTGCGTCCGGTTTCCCCGATTCTTCCGAACCGAAATCCTTGTCGGCGTCTTGTCCGTACTGCCTGATGCACGCCGACGCGACGTTGCCGCCGCATGACGTCGCCGCGGGTGGGGCGATCCTCCTGATTTCCTATTTCCTGCCTGGGCTGTTCTATTGTTCCCCGCAGCCTTTGTTTGCCTGGACCGTCGCCTCTTCGCGGGCGCCGCCGACACGCTCCTGAGTCAGTTTCCGAAGCATCCTTCTCATTGAGTCACGCGCCTGCGCTGCCGAAGCCACGCGGGCGCGGCCGGTCCATCCCAACATGAAAAAAACAACCTCAATCCCCGCTTACTTCCCCGCTCAATTGCGGCCGCTGCTGCTGGCGCTGATCGCTGCATGGAGTCCGTTGACCCAGGCCGAAGGCAGCGATGCCGCCTTGCCCGAAGTCGTCGTCAAGGAGTCGCAATCGGTCAGCGAAAAGAACAGGCTGCCGACCACCACCGAAAGCATCACCGCGGACAAGGCTGCCGACACCGTCAACGCCATGAATGTCGAAGACACGCTGAAGTACCTGCCCAACGTGCTGGTGCGCAAGCGTTTCATCGGCGACACGCAGGCGCCGATGTCCACGCGCACCACCGGCATCAATGCCGGCGCGCGCAGCCTGATTTATGCCGACGGCACATTGTTGTCGGCGCTGATCAATAACAATAACGGCAACGGTTCGCCGCGCTGGTTCATGGTTGCGCCGGAAGAGGTGGAACGCATCGACGTGTTGTACGGCCCATTCGCCGCGCAGTATCCGGGCAATTCCTATGGCGCCGTGACCGAGATCACCACGCGCATGCCCGAGCATTTCGAAGCCAGCGTCAAGGCCAACACGGCCTTCCAGGATTTCAGCCAGTACGGCACCGGCAATACCTACCGCTCGCAGGAATTCAGCGCCACGCTCGGCAATCGCAGCGGCGACCTGTCGTGGTGGTTCAGCGCCAATCATCTGGACAGCTACAGCCAGCCGGTGACTTACATCACGGCGGCAAGTGCGCCGGCCGGGAGCAGCGGCGCCTATCTCACGCAAGACCGCACCGGCAAGAATCTCTATGTGCTCGGCGCCGGCAACCTGACGCACACCGTCCAGGACAACGCCAAGCTCAAGCTGGCCTACGATTTTTCGCCGACGCTCACCGCTACTTACACGCTGGGTTTCTGGCAAAACAATGCCGATGCGCACGCGCAGTCCTACCTCCGCAATGCTGCCGGCGCGCAGGTTTACACCAGCGCCTTTTCCAGCAACGACACCGAGCAGGAGCAATGGATGCAAAGCCTGGCGGTCAGGAGCAAGACGCAAGGCGCCTGGGACTGGGAAGCCGTTGCGAGCAATTTTTACGTCGCCAGGGATGTCACGCGCACCTCGACCGGCGCTTATCCGGCCGCGCAAAGCGGCGGTCCCGGCACCATCGCCGATGCCGGCGGCACCGGCTGGAATACGCTCGACCTGAAAGGCACCTGGCGCCCGGACGGCGTCAGCGGCGCGCACGTCGTCAGCTTCGGCGGGCATGCCGACGAGTACAAGCTGGTCAGCCCGACTTATCTGACCGGCAATTGGGTGTCCGGCGACAATGACGCCTTGTCGGTCGATTCGCGCGGCAAGACCCGGACGACCGCGCTGTGGGCGCAGGATGTCTGGCGCTTGTCGCAGAACTGGAAGGCCACCGTGGGCGGCCGCTACGAATGGTGGAAGGCGTTCGACGGCTACAACTTCGCCGCGGCGGGCGGCGGCGTCAATCAGCCCGAGGTGAAGCATTCCGGCTTCTCACCGAAATTTTCGCTGGCCTGGGCGCCGGACGACAACTGGCAGGTCACCGGGTCGTTCGGCAAGGCCTTGCGCTTCCCGACCGTGGGCGAGCTGTACCAGAACGTGCAGGTCGGCGGCATTTTCCTGCAACCGAATCCCAACCTGAAGCCGGAGAAAGTCTTGTCAAGCGAGCTGGCCATCGAACGCGCGCTCGACAAAGGCAAGGCGCGCGTGTCGCTGTTCCAAGAAGAAGTCTCGGATGCCCTGATTTCGCAAACCTCGACATTGGGCAGCGGCGTCGCCTCGTTTACGCAAAACGTCGACAAGACGCGCCAGCGCGGCGTTGAACTGGTCGTGCAGAAGGACGATGCGCTGATCCGCGGACTGGAACTCAACGGCAGCGTGACTTACGTCGATGCGCGCATTCTTGCCAACAGCAGTTTCGTGTCGGCGACCACGACCTCGGTCGGCAAGCGCACGCCTTATGTGCCGGAATGGCGTGCGACGCTGGTGGCGACCTACCGTCCCGACGACAAGTGGGCTTATACGGTGGCGGGGCGTTATAGCGGACGTCTGTATGCGACCGTCGACAACAGCGATGTCAATACGAACACTTACCAGGGCTTCGACAGTTACATGGTCTTCGACGCCCGCGTGCGCTACAAGATCGACAAGCACTGGAGCAGCGCGGTCGGCATCGACAACATCACCAACAAGGATTACTTCTTGTTCCACCCGTTTCCGCAGCGGACTCTGTTTGCGGAACTGAAATACGATTTCTGATCCGCTTGTCGGACAAACGAAAGCCGCCGCCCGATGCAGAATCGGGCGGCGGTTTTTTCGTCGTCCAATGATGTCAGGCCGCGATGCTCGCACGCGGCGCCGGCAAGCCCATCTCCTTGCGGAACAGCGATTCCATCTCGCGCCGCACCTGGATCGACTGCAACGTGCTGTCGACGGCGACGTCGCTCCAGCACACAGTATGCCCGGCGGCGACCGGGCGTTGCAGCACGATGTGATGCGCCAGTCCGATCGGCAGCGCTTCGGCGTTGAGCGAGTCGACTGCCGGCATCAGTTTGCCGTACACCATATGGCCGCCTTCGCCGTCGAGCTTTTCGCCCGGCTTGAGGTCGCGTTTGGCAGTGGCCACCGTGTCGCCGCTGAAGGCCAGTGTGCTGCCGGTGGGTTGGCCGCGCACGGCGATGTTGGCCACCGAGATGCCGAGTTCCAGACCGATCAGGTGATAGGGTTTGTACATGGTGGCGTAGCGGCCGCTGTTGTCGGTCCTGAGGCCGTACTGGGCGAAGCAGTCGCGTACGTAATCGCTGGGTGCTTCAAAGGTCACGTACACGCCCCAGCGCAAGTCGCGGAACACCGGACGGCCGTCGCGCTCCAGTGACGATACCACTTCCACTGTGCCGGAATGCGGCAGGATGCCGCCCGCCGAAGCAGGCTTGAGCACGCTCGGCAAATCGTCCACGCCGCACGGCGGGAACGCCAGCCCGCTGGCGCCCGGCGTCAGGCCGCAGGCATTGGCTACGGCACCCATTTCCAGCGCCGACTTGGTGCCGTCGAGGAAGGAATTGAACATCTGCGCATTGAAGTCGCCCGATGCCACCTGCGCTTCACTGAAACCGTAGTGGCCCCATACAGTGTCCGGCGTCGACTGGTGATAGATGGGCAGGTATTTGGTGCCCTTGCCGGCGCAGACGACATCGAAACCGGACGTGCGCGCCCAGTCGACCATTTCGGCAATCAGCGCCGGCTGGTCGCCGTAGGCCATCGAATAGACGATGCCGGCTTCGGCGGCGCGGCGCGCCAGCAGCGGTCCTGCCAGCGCGTCGGCTTCGACGTTGACCATGATGATGTGCTTGCGATGACGGCAACACAGCAGCGCATGGCGGATGCCGGCGGCGGGGTTGCCGGTGGCGTCGATCACGATGTCGAGCTGCGGATGCGCAATCATCGCCTCGGCGTCGTCCTGCACGAAGGTGCTGCCGTCGCGCAGCGCCTCGTCCCATGAGCGCGCGGCATGCATGTCGTCCTTCCAGCCGACGCGCGCCAATGCCTGTTTGGCGCGCGCCGGCGAGAGATCGGCGATACCCAGCAGATGCACTCCTGGCGTGCGCGGCACCTGCGACAGGAACATCGAGCCGAACTTGCCGGCGCCGATCAGGCCGACGCGCACCGGTTTGCCGGCTTCGGCCAGCGCTTTGAGCTGATTGAACATGGTTGCCATGCTGTCTCCTTGATTGTGATGGTCGTGCCGGCGCCTGCTTCTCTTGCCGATTCGTTGTTTTTGCAGGGCGTACGGATGTCACGCAGAAAAAGAGTAGCATTGGGATTTTTCGCAGTAAATGCCGAATATCACACACTTCATGTGCAAAAAATCGCATGCCTAAATTCGACTGGAACGACCTGCAAGCATTCCTCGCCGTGGTGCGTGCCGGCCGTCTGACCGTGGCTGCGCGCCAGCTTGGCATCGACCATTCGACGTTGAGTCGGCGCATTGCCGGACTGGAAGCATCGCTGGGCGTGGTTCTGTTTGACCGTCGTTCGGCCGGCTACGCGTTGACGGCGGAAGGTGAACGACTGATCCCTGATGCCGAGGCGGTCGAGAGCCTTGCCATGCGCATCCGTGCGCGCCAGGATGATCCGGCACAAGGATTGACCGGTTCGATCCGCATCGGCACGCCCGAGGCTTGGGGCACTTACTTCTTGGCGCCGCAACTGAGCCTGCTGGCGCAGCAGCACCCCGAACTGGAAGTGGAACTGATCGCCAACCCGCGCATGTTCAGCCTGTCCAAGCGCGAAGCAGATATCGCCGTCAGCATGACGCGGCCCGAGCAAGGGCGCTTGTACGCGCGACGGCTGAACGATTACGAACTGGGGATTTACGCGGCGCGCGACTATCTGCGCCGATACGGCGGCGTCGACCGCAAGGCGCAATTGGAAGAGCATCCCTGGGTCGGCTATGTCGAAGATTTGATGTGGTCGCGCGAACTTGATTACTTGTCTGAGATCGCGCCTGCGCTGCAACCGCGTATCCGCATTTCCAACATCATCAGCCAGATGGCGGCGGTCGTCGGCGGAGCAGGGCTGGGCGTTCTGCCCTGTTTCATGGCGCGGCGAGAAAAGAAACTGGCGCGTTTGTTGCCTGAGGTGAAACTTTATCGTTCCTACTGGCTGATCACGCACGCCGATGCCCGCGACATCTTGCGGGTCAATGTGGTGGCGGATTTCATCATGGAGCGGGTGCAGGCGGAAGGGCGGGGATTCTGGGTGGATGACGTCGCCGCAAAGTCATAGCCGGCGAGAGCGTCAGTTGCTCTTGGCTTTTTCTATCGTCGAGCGTGCAGCTTCCTTCATGGCCACGGGCTCTTCTGCATCCGAATCGAGGTACTGATTTTCCAGGTTGATTGCCAGATTGCTCATTTTTTCGGCAAGGTCGGCCAGTGCGACACTGAGCTCGCACATCAGGCTGGAGATGTTTTTGGGAGAGTCTGCCATGTCTCTTTCCTTAAACGGGTGCGACAGGACGGACCTGCCAGAACACACTTTCGGACGTCACGAATGACTGAAGTGAACAACTGACCACAGGCATGCCGGTTTATTTTAAGCCCAATTTCGATTTGTCTGCGTCGGATGCAGAAAATGTGTGCAAGAACCATACATGACGCAGAAGGCGGCCCTGTTACAAATACCTGATCTCGATGGTGGTGGAGCCGTCCAGTTGAACCTCCTGCGTCAATGGCAAGTTTTCGGGCCGGTTCAGGACGGCCTGTACATGGATGACGGTGGACAGCGTCTTCATGGCAATCGGCGTGGCGCCATCCTGGCTGAAGGAAAAATAGCCGCCTTCATGGTCGACATAGCTGGTGTTGCCATTCCAGGAAATACCCTTGTCCTTGGACGAGATGTTGCCGGCCGCTTTGCCGTCCGCAGTTGCGCCGCTGGAAAAGGAGACTACATAGCCGCCGATGTTCTTGTTGGCAACACTGCCTAATCCAAAGTTGTAGGCAGCGTCCGTTTTCAGGCTGTCGGTGATGCCGGCAACGCGGGAAGAGGCGCAGTTGTCGACGGCTACAATGGCGATTTTGGCCGGCGCGTCGCAAGTGACCGACAGATTGACTTGTTTGGTTTCCAGAACTTTGTATTGGCCGGCAACCAGTGATTTTGCGGAGATGGTGCCGTAGTCGGCTGTACCGCCGTTGCCCAATGTCGGTGTGCATGCGGCAGGGCGGATGACGCCTGTGACACGCAATTCGACGGACGGTGCAGCGTGGGCTGCAGCGGCAGCGCATAGTGCGGATGTCAGAGCGACGTGGGTGAAGAGGCGTTTCATGGCGTTCGGTTTCAAGGTGAGCGCCATATTTCAGCGCGATGAATACATTTTCGTGATTTGAGCCCTGGATTAATATGGGAAAAATCTCAAAAAATGGCTGGTTCGGAAGATAGCCGGAACCGCAGGCTAGCGTGGATGAGGGGGAAAAATGAGACCGGGAAATAAAAAAGGGCTTGCATGTGCAAGCCCTTCATCGTCGCGCTTCATGCCGACAGTTGCCCGTCAGAAGGTTTCCCAATCCGAATCGGAGTCGGGCATTGCCGCCTTGGACGAGCCGGCCGGTTTGTTGGCAGGAGCGGGGGGAAGGCGTGGCGTTGTCGCCGGTTTGGTCCTGGCGGCAAGGGCTGCCGGTTTGGCCGGCGCCCTCACGGACTTGGGCGTCGCTGTCGCAGTAGGGCGCGTCGCAGCAGGCGCTGCCGTTCTCGCGACCGGGGCCGTCTGGACAGGGGTGGAGGCATCGAGTTTGAAGCGTCCGACCAGATTGGCCAGCGTCACCGCCTGATCCTGGAGCGATTGCGCGGCGGCGGCGGCTTGCTCCACCAGCGCGGCATTCTGCTGGGTGCCTTCGTCCATTTGCGTGATGGCCTGGCCGACTTCGTTGATGCCGGCGCTTTGCTCCTGGCTGGCCGCACTGATTTCGCCGACGATGTCGGTCACGCGCTTGACGCTGGCGACCACCTCGCTCATGGTTTCGCCGGCTTGCTGCACCAGCTTGCTGCCGACGTCGACCTTGGAAACGGAGTCGTCGATCAGCGTCTTGATTTCTTTCGCCGCAGCCGAGGAGCGCTGCGCCAGGCTGCGCACTTCGCTTGCCACCACCGCAAAGCCGCGGCCTTGCTCGCCGGCGCGTGCGGCTTCCACCGCGGCGTTCAATGCCAGGATATTGGTCTGGAAGGCGATGCCGTCGATCACGCTGATGATGTCGACGATCTTCTTCGATGAGTCGTTGATGGAACCCATGGTGTCGACTACCTGGCCGACCACTGCGCCCCCCTGGACCGCGACCTCGGAGGCCGAGACCGCCAGTTGATTTGCCTGACGGGCGTTGTCGGCATTCTGCTTGACGGTCGAGGTGAGTTCTTCCATCGCCGACGCCGTCTCTTCCAGCGAGCCTGCCTGCTGCTCGGTGCGCGAAGACAGGTCGAGGTTGCCGCTGGCGATTTCGCTTGAGGCGGTAGCGATGGTGTCCGCCGACGATTTGATGTTCGAAATCGTGTGCATCAGCGAATCGCGCATGCGCTTGAAGGCATAGACGAGGCTGGAGGTATCGCCGGGGGAGGTGTGAATGGTCAGCGTCAGGTCGCCGTCGGAAATGCGATTGGCGATTTCCGCCGCATCGCCCGGATCGCCGCCGATGGTGCGCAGGATGCTGCGGTTGTTGAACACGACCAGGCCGATCAGGAGGATGGCGAAGCCAACGAAAATTGCCGCGAGCTGATAGAGCGAGCGAATGAAAGCCCCATTAACATCATCGAGATAGATACCGGTCGTAATGATCCAGTCCCAGGGCTCGTAGCGGAAAGCATAGGAAAGCTTCGGGACGGGGTCGGAAGAGCCGACCTTGGGCCAGATGTAATGGATGAAATCGCCATTGGGCAATGCGCCGGCTTTGGAAATATCCTTGAATATCTGGTTGCCGGCCGGGTCCTTGAAGTCGGACATGTTCTTGCCGTTCAGTTCCGGCTTGATCGGGTGCATGATGGTGATCGCAGCCGAATTGGAAATGGAGAAATAGCCATCCTGACCATAGCGCATGCTCTTCACACGCGTCAGGGCCGCCTTCTGCGCCTCTTCCTTACTCATTGCACCGCTCTTGGTCAGATCGCCGTATTCCTTGATCGTGCTCATGGCGACTTGCGCCACATTGATCAGGTCCTTCTTGCGTTCCTCCAGGCGGATGTTGCGCGCCTGATTGGCATTGAAGATCGAAATAGCGAGCAAGGCAATGAGGCTGAGCACGAGCGGTGCCCATAGCCGTTGGTTGAATGAGAGTTTCATCCCGATGATCTCCAGAGTTTTCTTTGATTGATAATTGTGATTTCCGGCGAGTCTGTGCAGGCCTTGAAAACTTGGATATGTCTACCCGAGTTGTTGACGTCAATGGCGCGTCAGCACGTTAACTTTAAACATGGTAGAAAAAAGGAAAACCCCGATCAATGAGGCTTTAGTGCGCCTTATCTTGCCTTATCGGAGCTGGTACCAGAGCATGCCGATCCATTCGTGCAAAGCATAGTTGCTGCGTCGCAATCCTTCGCCGCCAGGCAGGAAATCGAACAAGTTCAGCCGCTCGCGGCTGAAGAAGACAGTCGGTGCTGGCATGACCTCCAAGCCCGCCTTGCGGAAACTCAGGACGGCGCGCGGCATGTGCATGGCGTCAGTCACCAGCAGGATGCGTCGCACGCCGGCCTGACGCAGGATACGGGCGGACAGTATGGCGTTGTCGGCGGTGGTGTCGGAATCTTTTTCCTGCCATTTCGCCTCCACGCCGAAGTCGCGTTGCAGGCTGCGCGCCATGACTTCGGCTTCACTTTCGGCGGAACCGTCCGGTTTGCCGCCGCTGACGAGGACGGGCAGACCGCTGGCGCGATGCAGCCGTGCGGCATATTGCAATCGCGCCAGCGTCAGGTAATTGGGCGTGTCGGCATCGCCGTATTCCGGCGCTTTGGATAACCTGCCGCCGCCAAGAACGACGATGGCTTGCGCAGTCGGTGGAATGGTTGCGAGCACCGGCGTCTGCGATTCGAGCGGCGCCGCCAGCAGCAAGGCGCCGGCATGGGTGCTGAACAGGCCGAGCGATGCCAGCGCGACCCAGCAGAGCCACACCGCGCGGCGCCAATACTGCTGCAACAGCAAGCCAAGAACGGCAAGCAGCAAAAGATTAAGCGGGAACAACAGGGCGACGCTGACAAGTTTGGCGATGGAATTCATATTGGAAAGGAAAGGTATATAGCCGACCATTGTCGTCGATGATTCCCGGTCGGAACAAGTCAGCCCTGCAACGGTAAAAGCACGGTTGCTTGCTCTGTGCGACGGTTTTTAGTGCAATATGCAATGCATCGTCCGTTCGGCGTTGATCCGGCCACTCTAGCGTTCCAGGCCGCGGGCTGAAAACGCGGGAAGGCATCTCAACCACAATATCAACACTCTTTAACATCATGTCCGAAAATGATCAGAATACGGGATTTCTCCAGGCAGCAGACGGCATCCGACTCTTTTACCGCGAATGGCGGCACCATCAACCGCGCGGCGCCGTCGTGCTGGTGCATGGACTCGGCGAGCATGGCGGCCGCTACGATGCATTGGCCGGGATTTTTCATGAGGCGGGTTTTTCGGTGCGGATTCACGATCATCGCGGCCATGGCAGGTCGGAAGGTGCGAGCGGCAGCTTGCGCGCGAGCGAGGATTTCCTGACCGATCTCAAGCTGGTATTCGACGATTTCGCAGCCGGCCGGCAGACCACGCCATTCCTGTTCGGACACAGCCTCGGCGGATTGGTGGCGGCGCGCTTCGCCACCGGCGGATTATCCAAAGTGCGGGGGCTGCTGTTGTCATCGCCGGCGTTGGCAATTCGCATGTCGTGTTTCCAGAAGATCCTGCTGGCGCTGACCACGCGGATTGCACCTGGATTGGCCGTGTCGACCAGCCTGCCCACCGCGAGACTGTCGCATGATGCCGAGTCGGTACGGGCCTATCAGGCCGATCCGCTTAATCACGACAAGGTATCGGCGCGCGTGGTCAATTTCATGCTCGACGCCATGGCGCAGGTGCAGCGCGATGCCGGGACGTTCACGTTGCCCTTGTTGTTGCAGATTGCCGGCGACGATGCCTTTGTCGATCCTGCCGGCAGCCATTCTTTTTTTGCTCGCGTGCCGCAGGTCGACAAGACTTTCCATTGCTACGACGACGCCTATCACGAGATTTTCAATGAATCGGCGGAGCGCCGTTTGCGCGCGCAACGCGATCTGACTGCATGGCTGGAGCTGCACTTACATCAAGAATGAGGTGATGCGAAAGGATATTTTTGTTGCGCCGCACAGGAGGATGTCGGAAACTGAAATTTAACCTGAATTTACAAGTGTAAATATGTCTCAGGGCTGGCCGCTGGGCAGGTTGGTGAAGCCGCAGCGACTGTCGAAGCCCACGAATCCCGGGGCGCAAGCACAGCCGGTGATCGCCAGCGCCACTGCGGCAGCGAGAATGATGGTCATGATGCGCGGCATGAGCAGTCTTTCGAAATGAAATAAAAGCGTGGAGTGTAAGCCAAGCGATCTTGGCTCTCCACCAGCATAACGACTGCGAGGGCGGATACTTGAACTGGTTGCTGAGATTGTAAAGATACGTTGTCTCGGTCCGGTTGAACCGGTTGCCGTCGGAACCGGCAAAACAAAAGGGCAGAAGAATCTGCCCTTTGTTCATTTCATGCTGCCTGCGGTTGCCCGCGGCAGGCTGGCCGCCTGTGGATCAGCGTGTCGACGCGAAATAACGCGCAACCATTGCAGCGATCAGCAGGGTGTATGGCAGGACATCGATCAGGATACGCATGGCAGGCTCCGCAAAAAGTGATTTATGTTGCATTGCAGTATGCGGGGTTTGCCCTCTCTTTTCCAATTTTGATTGCCAATACCAGTTATCGATCTGTTGAATATCAGGACGGGGGAAGGTGAGCAACAGGCAGTACTGGGGGCTACTGAAAACAGCCTTAGTTTTCCTGCTGCAGTGTCGGGCCCTTCATGTTGGCGCTGATGCGCACCTTGTATACGCCGGCGGTTTTCAGATCCAGGGTGATTTGCTGCGTCTGCGGATAAGACGGGCTATTAAGAGTATGTACCGGCTTGATGCTGAAGGTATAGCTGGTGCCCGGTTGGAGCCAGATGCTGAAATGCTCTCCCGAAAGAATCTGCGCCAGAACGACATCGTTGATTGCCAGTTCCAGCGGCGAGTTGCCGAACAGGAAAGTCGAGGTGCGCGAGAATTGGACCTCCGCCGTGCCCGAGGATTGTTGCATCATGCTCTTGATGTAGACGCGCGCTTCCGGCACTTGCCTGGTCGGAGTGGGTTGCTCGTCGGCCGGCTGGATGGCGCATGCGGCCAGCGCTAATGCCAGCAGACATGCAGTGATCGGTGTCTTCATTGCTGCTTCCTTTATCGGGGATGGGAATGCATTTCATCTGTCAGAATAGGCAACAGTGATTCTGACACGAAGCATGGTGAATGCCTAGGCGGGCATTGAACTATATCGCCGGCGTGATCGTCGCTATGGATGAAAGCCGCGGCAGCTTGTCGCCGAGCTGCTCAAGATCCGCCAGAGGCAGGCGCACCAGCAACCGCGCCAGCGCATCGTGGCGGTTGCCCAGCAGCAGGTACTGCTTTTGCTGCAGCCAGTAGCGCAGTTGCGATTCGTCGGCGTAGGCGACGGCGATTTCGATTTCGGCGTAGGGAATGCGTTCGATACGCTGGGCTTGCTTGAGCGCCGTGGCAATGGCCTCGGTATAGGCGCGCACCAGTCCGCCGGCGCCGAGCTTGATGCCGCCGTAATAGCGCACCACTGCAGCCAGCACACCGTCAAGCTCATGGTGGCGCAGCACTTCCAGCATCGGCCGTCCTGCTGTGCCGGACGGTTCGCCGTCATCCGACATGCCCGATTGGCCGCCCGCCATCAGTGCCCAGCAGACATGGGTGGCGGCGCGGTGCTGCGCGCGGAGCCGGTCCAATTGGCGCAGCGCCGCCTCGCGGTTGTCGACCGGCATGACAATGCCGATGAAGCGGCTCTTGCGGATGTCGAGTTCGATCTCGACAGCGGCGGCGAGCGTGTAGGTTGGCAAGACGAATATCCCGGTGTGAGGTTTCTGCGGTCAGGCCGCCATGCCGCGCAGGGTGGAGATTTCTGCCTGCAGAGCCTGGTTCTCTGCCGTCAGTGCGGCAATCCGGGCGTTGAGTGCGGCGATTTCGGCGCGCAGCGCTGCCGGATCGTCGCCGCCGTTGATGTCCGATGCCGGCGCGATCGTTTCGGTTCCCTCCGGCGCGACGCGCGGCGTGCGATTGGCGGCCTTCTGCTCGCGCACCATCTTGGCGGCCTGGCGCAATTCCTTCTTGCCGCCGGCCACGGCATTCACTTGTGCTTCGTTCGGCAGCGAGGCCACGGCTGCCGCGGCGTTGATGGAAATGGCGCCGGACCGCACCGCCTCCACCAGTTCCGGCGCGGCGGTCTTGCGGATTTTTTCGATCTGGCCAATGGTGTTGGAACTGATGCCGGCGACGCGGGCGATGTCTTCGCGGGTCTTGATGGACGCGCTCGGGATCGCGGTTTCGGCGGGGCTGTCTACCGCCGGCATTGCTGCCGTGGCGGATTCACTGGTGGCGATGACCGCGTCCATCTCCACCTTGACGCGGGCGGCGATGATGTCGCGCTTGCGCAGCGCCAGCACGCCGCGCTGGAAATCGGTGACGCTGCGGCGGCCGAGCTGGTTGTCGATCATCCACAGCATGACGTCTTCGATGGAGGTGAAGCCGGTGTTTTGCACGGTCTTGAATGGAATATCGTGCTTGCGGCAGATTTCGTAGCGGTTGTGGCCGTCGACCAGCACGTCCCCCCACAGCACCAGCGCGTCGCGGCATCCTTCGGCCAGCAGGCTGCGCTCGAGGGCGGCGTATTCGTTGGCGGTGAGCGGATCGATGTATTGGAGGAGTTCGTCGTTGATCGTGATATTCATGGCATCCCTGATCCGCCCCGGGGAGTCGGAGGCGGACCGGAATTTTACACCAACGGCCGACGGTTCCCGGCCTCTTCAGGCGCTGCGGCCGTCGTGGGGATGCGCTTGAGTGCAACCAGATCGATATCTCCGAGGCAGCACGCGTTGATGGTCGCGATCGGTTCTTTCAGGTGGCGAAGAATTCGTCGTTGGCGACGGCGGCGAAAAAATTGCGAGAAGGAATGTTCATGGCGATCAAAAAGAGGAATGGAGCAGATGATCGGCGAGTCGGTCGAAACTGCCGTTCCAGCCGCCTTGGTGGCCATCGCGCTCGGCCAGCGACTGGAACGGTGCTTGGTGGAAGCGCATGTGCGTTTTGCCGTCGCGTTCGGTGAAATCGATGGTGACCAGCGTCTCCATGCCGCGTTCGCCTTCTTCATCCCAGGCGAAGGTGAATACCAGCCGCTCCGGCGCTTTCACCTCGCGAAAGACGCCGCCTTGCCACAGCTTGCGGCCGTCTTCCACGCCGTGCAGACAGCCGCGCCAGACGCCGCCGGGGCGCGCATCCATTTCCAGCACGGCGGCAGGGTGGGCCGGCGGCCCCCACCAGCGCCGCGCATGTTCTGCATCGGTCCACATTTTGAAAACCAGTTCGCGCGGTGCATCGAAAGTGCGCGTGATGCACAGCGCCCGGTCTGTCGAAGTCATCATCTGCATGGCAAGTGTTGCAGCCGTCATGGTAGTGCTCCTTGATTGCCTTATCAAATTGTTCAGAGAGATTGCGGTCGTCGGCCGTGTTGCTTCAGGACGGCATCGGCCGTTCGCAGTTGATCATCCAGGGAATCCCGAACTGATCGGTCAGCATGCCGAAGCGCACCGCCCAGAAGGTTTCCTGCAACGGCATGCGAATCTCGGCATTCGGTTGCAATGCCTGGAAGACGCGTTCGGCTTCCGCCGGGTCCCAGGTATTGATGGTGATCTGGAAACCTTGCGGCTTTTCCATGCAGCCGGCTTGCATGTCCGACCCCATCACGACCTGGTCGCCGATGCGGATGCGCGCATGCATGACCTTGCCATGCTGTTCCGCCGGCATGTCCTTGGCCATCGGCGAATCGCCGTTGCGCATCATGAATTGGATTTCGCCGCCGAGCGCCTTCTGGTAGAAGTTGAAAGCCTCTTCGCAACGGCCGTCGAAATTGAGATAGGCATGTAATTGCATGGTCTGCTCCTTATTCAATTGGATGAGGGATGCGTCGCTGCTTGCGACGGCTTGTTGTTGTACGGTGCTTCGCGTTATTTCGGGACGTCTCTGGCCTGCAGTTCCCGCAGATGATCCTCCAGCCGGTCGAAGCTGGCTTCCCAGAACTGGCGGTATTGCCCGATCCAGTCATGCACTTCGTGCAAAGGTCTGGCCTCCAGCTTGCAGGGACGCCATTGCGCCTCGCGTCCGCGCGTAATCAATCCGGCGCGCTCCAGCACCTTGAGATGCTTGGTGATGGCTGGGGGACTGATCTCGAACGGTTCCATCAATTCCTTCACCGAGGCTTCGCCCGAGGCCAGCCGCGCCAGGATGGCGCGCCGGGTGGGATCGGCAAGAGCGGAGAAGGTGGCGCTGAGGTGATCGGGGGGCATGAGGGCGTTTGCCAATTAATTAACCAGTTGGTAAATTAATGCCTCCCGCGCCGTCTTGTCAAGTATTTGCCAAGTATTTTTTCGATGGGGATTGCGGCTGATAGAATCCTTGTTCTCCCCACGTTCTGAAAACGGATTCAGCATGGATGCCTTGTTCTTCATTCCCGTCGCCATCATGCTGGCGCTGGTGCCCGGCCCCAACAATTTTTGCGCGCTCAACAACGGCATTCGCCGGGGCGTCGGCATGGCCTTGCTGGCGACCTTCGGGCGCGTGACGGCGTTCGCGATTTTCCTGACGATTTCGGCGGTGGGGCTGGGGGCGATGCTGCTGGCGTCGGAAACCGCCTTCACTGCCGTCAAGTGGATCGGCGCGGTCTACCTTTTTTATCTCGGCTGGCGCGCCTGGCGCAGCCGTGAATTCCATGGCCTGGAACTGGCTGACGGTGTTGGCGCCCATGCCGTGCCGGCGCAAAAAGGCGCTTTCGCGCTGGTCGTGCAGGAATTTTTGCTCGGCATCACCAATCCGAAGGCGATCATGCTGTTCGCGGCGATCTTCCCGCAGTTCATCGACCCCTCGCGACCGGCCGCGCATCAGTTCCTGGTACTTGGTTCCATCTACCTGTGCGCGGAGTTCGTCTCCAGCGCGGTCTATTCCGCCTGCGGCAAGCAGATTCGCCGCTTCATCCGCACCTCGCGCGGCGTCGCCCGCCTGAACAAGGCCACCGGCGGTTTTTTCATCGGTGCCGGCGCCTTGCTGCTGGCTGCGCGCCAGTAATTTTTCCCGAGTGAGTGCGGCGGGACGTCTTCTTCCTGTTGCGATTCGGTGGGAGGGAAACCGCCCGGATCATGCGTCCCGATGCATTTCGTTGAGCAGTTGCAGGTGCCGCTCGATCTCGAATACGTGCGGATCGTCCTTGCCTAGCTCGCGCAAGGCCACGGCCAGTCCAAGCAGGTAGTCGGCGTTGCGTCCGCTGGGGCCTTCGGCGCGGGCGATCTGACGCGCAATGTCACGTTCAGGGGCCGGGCCGAGGAAGGCGGCGTTTTCTTCCGTGGCGATGTAGATCAAGCCTTCGGTACTGTCGCCGTCTTCAAAAATGATATCGGTGGACAGGCGCAGGTAGCCGTTTTTCTCACGGTAATCGAGATGGTCGAACACTTCCGGCGTGATCAGATAGGCCATGCCGGCACAGGTCGCTCCGGCATCCGGGATCAGCGTCACCACCCGTCCGGGCGCTTCTGCGGTGCCGCGATGGTCGTGCGAACCCTGCCAGAAACGGCGGCTCCAGCCGACGATGTGCGCCGGACGACGCTCAATGAAGGGGAAATCGGCCTTGAAGATCAGCGAGCCGTAGCCGAACAGCCACACGCTGTCGTGCTGGTCGAACCGGGTCATGGCTTTGTTGCGGGCGATGGTGTTGTCGGACATGGGAACGGCAGCGACGATGAACAGCAGAAAGCAGAATTATAAGGCGGGATGTCTGCAAGGACGGGCAAAAGGAAAGGGCAGCAAAGCCGGAGAGGGGGGGGGCATGCCCGCCCGGCCGCTTGCGCGGGGGCGGGTGTGGATTTCAATTCTCGCCGTGTCGCTGGTCGAGGTCGGACAGGCCGGAATACATGCCGCAGCAATGCGGTTCGCCGCGATGCGAACCGGTCGTCAGGGTACTGGAGTCGTTCAGGTAGTCGACCAGTTTCCTGTACAGCGTAGAGAAGTATTTTTTCATGATGTCCCCCTTTTCCTTGTTGAGACATGTTGCCAACCGCTTGTAATCGTTTGCATTGATCGCGCAAACCGCAGAACAAGCGACCTGTAAATAGTTTATATCATTTATTCTACGGTGTGCCTTCTTTCTCGGTTATCAGGCAATTCCTGATGCTTTTGTGGTCTTTTCCCTACGCCGGCTGGCCTAGCAGCCACGTGCGAAAGGCCAGCATCGCAGTGGTTTCCTGTCTCGATTTCAAGCGCGTGAGCCAGTAGGCGCCATTGCTGACGGAAATCTCGAAAGGACACATCAGCCGGCCCTGGTGCAGTTCTCGTTCGAACATATTCATCGGCAGCAAGGCGACGCCGGCTTGCTGTGCCGCCGCCTCGGCCATGGTCAGCGACGAATCGAACACGAAGCCGCGGATCGGCGGGCAGGGAACTCCGGCGGCGGCAAACCAGTTGTTCCATTCATCGGTGCGATAAGAGCGCAACAGCGTTTCGCCGGCCAGATCCTGCGGGCGGCGCAAGCGCTCGGCGACGGCAGGCGCGCACATCGGCGAAAGCGGCGCCGCGAACAGGCGCTCGGCCTCGGTGCCGTGCCAGGCACCGTCACCGAAGCGGATCGCGTAATCCAGTCCTTCGCCGGCCAGGTCGACGCGGTTGTTGTTCGTGAGCAGGCGCAGGTCGACGAAAGGATAAGTCTGCTGGAATTCGCGCAGCCGCGGCATCAGCCAGCCCACCGCAAACGTCCCGACCACGCCCAGCGTCAGTACTTCCCGCATCCGGCCGTTTTCGAACTGGCCCAGCACCGTGGCGATGCGCCCGAACGATTCCGCCAGCACCGGCAGCAGGGCCAGTCCTTCGTCGGTCAACGCCAAGCCGCGCGGCAGGCGCCGGAACAGGAGCACGCCCATGCGCTCTTCCAGGTTCTTGACCTGCATGCTGACGGCGGTTTGGGTCACGTTCAGCTCGTCGGCGGCGTGGGTGAAGCTGAGATGGCGTGCCGCCACTTCGAAGGCGCGCAGGGCGTTGAGAGGAAGGTGCATGATGATCTTTGGTATCAGTTTTTCTTTGGTCTGATGCAAATTATGATGAATTGCGACGGCATTGGTTGCTGCCTATGATTTCGCTTCATTCCCATTTATGCAAGGAGAAAATATGATCGGCAGAAGACATTTCCTCGCCATGACAGGAAGCGTCCTGGCAGGCTGCGCCACAGGAGCATGGGCGGCAGATGCAGCAAAGGCAAAAAAAACTATGGGGTCGTCGTCAGTCGTCTCCCGGCTGGCCAAACTGGAAGCCGGCGTCAACGGCCGTCTCGGCGTGGAGATTCTCGATACTGCCAGCGGCAAGCATTGGGGTTATCGTGCCGACGAGCGCTTTCCGATGTGCAGCACGTTCAAGTTCCTGGCGGCGTCGGCGGTGCTCAAGCGGGTCGATGCCGGCGCCGAGCAACTAGATCGCCGCATCGTCTACGGCGAAGACGTGCTGGTGTCGTATTCACCGACGACCGCCAAACATGTCGGTGGCGACGGCTTGTCGCTGGCGCAACTTTGCGAGGCGGCCATCACCTTGAGCGATAATACCGCTGCCAACCTGATACTTCGTAGTATTGGAGGATTGGAGCCGTTCAACGATTTCGTGGCGTCGCTGGGCGACGGCGTCACGCGGCTGAGCCGCTTCGAAACCGAGCTCAATAGCGCCATCCCAGGCGATCCGCGCGACACTACGACGCCGGCGGCAATGACCGCCAATCTGCACAAGGTTTTGTTGGGCGACGTCTTGTCTCCCGCATCGCGTCGCCAGATCACCGCGTGGATGGCTGCCAACAAGACCGGCGATCAGCGCCTCCGCGCCGGCATGGCGCCCGGCTGGAAGGTCGGCGACAAGACCGGTTCCGGCGACCACGGCACCACCAATACCGTCGCCATTATCTGGCCGCCGCAGGGCAAGCCTTTGCTGGCATCCATTTACCTGACCGAGACCAAGGCGCCGGCGGAACGGCGCAATGCCGTGCTGGCTGATGTCGGCAAATTGATCGTGGCGGGCCTCGATTGATGAGACTCAGATATCGGCTGGTGTTGACGAAAGGGAAATGATTCATCCTTTTCGATTTCCGATCTCTTCGTTGCCTTGCGTCAAAGCCCTGATTTACGGGGCTTTTCAGGCTATGTTGCCGTGAATCAAATGTCCCGTTTTGCTTTGTAATGATGGTCTGACGTGGTAAGACCAGTCAGATCGAGCATTTGAAAAAACAAGCTGCCGCAGCGGCGGATAAAAACGGGATGGAACACAAGCAATGAACATTATCGGAAACATGAAAATCGGCAAGCGCCTTGCTCTGGGCTTCGCCATCATTCTGGCCTTCTCTATCGTGATCACCGCCATCGGCATCTGGCGTTTGCAAACGGTGTCGTCCGCCACGCGCGACATGATGAGCCAGCCTCTGCTGAAAGAACGCCTGATCGGCGACTGGTACGCCAACCTTGTCAGCGGCATTCGCCGCACCATCGCCATCGCCAAGAGCAGCGATCCGGCGCTCGGTCCGTATTTCGCGCAAGAAGCCGCAGCTTCATCGAAGAGCTCCGGCGAATACCAGAAGAAGGTCGAAGCACTGCTGGAAAGTGACGAAGAAAAGAAGCTGTTCCAAAAGATCGGCGAGCAGCGCAAGATTTACCTGTCTTCGCGCGACGACATCAACAAGGCCAAGGCTGCGGGAAATATCGAGGAAGCCGCGCGCATACTCGACAAAACCTTCGTGCCGGCGTCCAACGCCTACCAGGACACCATGCGCCAACTGGTCGAACTGCAGCGCAAGGAAATCGACGAGACCGCCCAGCACATTGACGTCATCGCCGACGACAGCCGCATCCTGCTGCTGGTGCTGGAGGGCTTGATCCTGGCGTTGGGCGTCCTGTGCGCCTGGTACCTGACGGTCGGCATCACGCGTCCGATCAATTCCGCCGTGATCATCTCGCGCCGCGTCGCCGAAGGTGATCTGACCGCCGACGTGACGGTCAGCAGCAGGGATGAAACCGGCCAGTTGCTGCAAGCCCTGCAAGACATGAACAAGAGCCTGCGCGGGATTGTCAGCAACGTGCGCAGCGGCACCGACACCATCGCCACTGCGTCCAGCGAGATCGCCGCCGGCAACCTCGACCTGTCCTCGCGCACCGAGCAGCAAGCCAGCGCGCTGGAAGAAACCGCGTCGTCGATGGAAGAGCTGATCTCCACCGTCAAGCAGAACGCCGACAATGCGCGCCAGGCCAACCAATTGGCCGTGTCCGCTTCCGATATCGCCACCCAGGGCGGCGGCGTAGTCGGCCAGGTGGTTGACACCATGGGCGCCATCAACGCGTCGTCGAAGAAGATCGTCGACATCATCAGCGTGATCGATGGCATCGCCTTCCAGACCAATATTTTGGCGCTCAATGCCGCAGTGGAAGCGGCGCGCGCCGGCGAACAGGGCCGCGGTTTCGCCGTGGTGGCGAGCGAAGTGCGCAGCCTGGCGCAACGCTCCGCCGCCGCAGCCAAAGAGATCAAGGTGCTGATCAACGACTCGGTGGAAAAAGTCGGCAACGGCAGCAAGCTGGTCGAGCAGGCCGGGGCGACCATGGAAGAGGTGGTCAACAGCGTCAAGCGCGTGACTGACATCGTTGCCGAGATCAGTTCCGCCAGTGAGGAGCAGACCACCGGCATCGAACAGATCAACCACGCGATCACCCAGATGGACCAGGTGACCCAGCAAAACGCGGCGCTGGTCGAGCAGGCTGCAGCCGCTGCGGCATCAATGCAGACCCAGGCCGACAGCCTGGCGCAACTGGTCAGCGTTTTCACGCTGAGCGGTATGCCTGCCTTGCCCGCTGCGCACCGCACCATCGACATCACGCCGAAGGAACCGCGCCTGCAATAAATGCCGGACCTCGCACTTCGGAAAGCCCGCACCGTCAAGGTCCGGGCTTTTTTCGTTGGCGGCTGGATATTCGGAATGCTCGCTTTTCCGATTCCGGTTTTCCGCAAGAAAATTGCTTTCGCGAGGCAATTCTCTCTATGGAAATCCTTTTAAATCAGTGGTTTGTATTTTTCCCGGTTATTGGCATGAAGCCTGCAATAGCTCTCTCAAAACAATAAAACGGGAGACAGATGTGACGCCGCTTTCCTCGCTGTAATCCAGCAAATCAACGTCTCTTTCTTGCTCTTGTCGCACCGCCGTGGCGGACGCGATTGCAGGCATTCGCCATCAACCGGCCGTACCTGCGTCCCTGAGTCATCGCGGGCGCGTTCAGCCTTTCCATCAACAATCTGGAGATAACAATGACCCAAACAGTTTCCGCGCCTTCCGGCGTCGCCGGAGCAACGGCCGGCGCCTCTGCCGCTCCGTCCACGACGCGGCAGCGCATTTTCGCGATCCTCGGCGCTTCGTCCGGCAATCTGGTCGAATGGTTCGACTTTTACGTCTATTCCTTCTGCGCCATCTATTTCGCGCCGGCATTTTTCCCAAAAGGCGACACCACGACGCAATTGCTGAACACCGCCGGCGTTTTCGCCGCCGGTTTCCTGATGCGCCCGATCGGCGGCTGGCTGTTCGGCCGCATCGCCGACAAGCATGGCCGCCGGACGTCGATGATGATCTCGGTGCTGATGATGTGCGGCGGCTCGCTGATGATCGCTTTCATGCCGACGTACGCAACAATCGGCACGGTGGCGCCTTTCCTGCTGCTGGTGGCGCGCCTGTTCCAGGGACTGTCGGTGGGTGGAGAGTACGGCACCAGCGCGACCTACATGAGTGAAGTCGCGCCCAAGAACAATCGTGGCTTTTTCGCCTCCTTTCAATACGTCACCCTGATCGGCGGCCAGTTGCTGGCGGTGCTGGTGCTGGTGGTCATGCAGCAGACCCTGAGCAATGAAGAATTGCGCGCCTGGGGCTGGCGTGTGCCGTTCGTGCTGGGCGCGGGCGGTGCGCTGATTGCGCTGTACCTCCGCAAATCGTTGACGGAAACCGCCACCGACGAAACCCGCAAGAAGAAGGACGCCGGTACCTTCGCCGGCCTGTGGAAGCACAAGCGCGCCTTCTTCACCGTGGTCGGCTTCACCGCCGGCGGCTCGCTGATGTTCTACACCTTCACCACCTACATGCAGAAGTATCTGGTCAATACCGCCGGCATGAACGCCAAGACCGCCAGTGCCGTGATGACCGGCGCGCTGTTCGTCTACATGATCATGCAACCGTTGTTCGGTGCGCTGTCCGACAAGATCGGCCGTCGCAACATGATGCTGTTCTTCGGCGTTTTGGGCACCCTGTGCACGATGCCCATCCTGCATCTGCTCAAGGATGTCACCGATCCGTATGCGGCTTTCGGCCTGGCCATCCTGGCGCTGGCGATCGTCAGCTTCTACACCTCGATCAGCGGCCTGATCAAGGCCGAGATGTTTCCGCCCGAGGTGCGCGCCTTGTGCGTCGGACTGTCGTATGCAGTGGGCAATGCGCTGTTTGGCGGCTCGGCCGAGTTCGTCGCGCTGTCGTTCAAGGCGGCCGGCATGGAGTCCAGTTTCTACTGGTACGTGTCCATCCTGTGCGCGATCGCCTTGCTGATCACCTTCTGGATGCCGGACCCGACCAAGGTCGGCTATCTGAAGGACGAAGACTGATGGCGTTGCGGGAAGGTTCGGGCGATGCGCGCTCGCGGTTATCATAGAGGCCGGATTATTCAGACCTCGATCGCTTTGCCCGCCATGACTTCCCGCAAGATTCCCCTTTCGATTGCCGTCGTCGCGCTATGCGCGGCGGCGGTTTTTTTTGCGACGTATTTCCTGGCGGCGAGCAAGGCGCGCAGCGACCTGCATGCAGCCGGCGAGCGCCAGTTGCAGATCGTCGCGCTGGATCTGCAATCCATCCTCGACAAGTTCGAGATCATGCCTTATGCGCTCGGCGCGCTGGCCGACGTCGACCAGGTGCTGCATCATCCCGACGACGCGGCGGCGGTGCGGCGTCTCAACCTGAGTTTGCAGGCGATTCAACGGCAATCGAAGGTGCTGGCGATTTACATGATGGATGACAAGGGCATGACGCTCGCGGCCAGCAACTGGAGCGAAGACACCACTTTCGTCGGCCGCGATTTCGGCTTCCGTCCTTACTTCGTGGAAGCGCTGGCCGGGCGCAGCGGCCGCTTTTACGGCATCGGCAATATCTCCAGCGAGCCGGGATATTTCATGGCGCAGCCGATTTACGCTACGGGTACGGCGCGCGGCCAAGGCAAACCGATTGGTGTCATGACCGTCAAGGTGGACCTGTCCGAATTCGAACATACCTGGCGCAGCAATGAAGACCCGATCACGCTGGCCGATCGCAGCGGCGTGGTGTTTCTCAGCAATCGTCCCGAGTGGAAATATCACAGCCTGCGTCCGATCGACAAGGGCCTGCAGCAGGAACTGGCCGACACTCATCAATACGCCGACCAGCCGATCACGCCAGTGGCCGGCATGCCGAAGGAGTTGCGGCGCGGCTTCGGCGAGCACGTCTCACGCGCCATCGACAAGCAGGGTTGGCAATTGATGCTGTTTCCGTCGCAGGCACGCATTGCCCGTATCGCCATGCTATGGTCAATGTGGGTGGCGCTGGTCATGGCGATCGCGGCGATTTCTCTGTGGGCGCTGTACCAGCGCCGGCGGCGTTTGCAGGAGCGGCTGGAGTCGCGCGACGCCTTGCGCCGCGCAGCCCAGGAACTCGACGTCATCATCGCCGTGCGCACCCAAGAGCTGCGCGTCGCCAACCAGGCGCTGGAAGGAAAATACGCCACCTTGCAGCAGACTGAAAGCCTGCTGCGTTCCACGCAAAACGAACTGGTGCAAGCCGGCAAGCTGGCCATGCTGGGGCAGATGGCCGCCGGCGTTACGCATGAACTGAATCAGCCGTTGGCGGCGATCCGCGCCTTCGCCGACAACGCTGTGCAATTCATTCGTCGCGGCCAGTTGCCGCAAGTGGAAGAGAACCTCGAACACATCAGCGGCGCCAGCGCCCATATGGGCAAGATCATCGCCCAGCTCAAGGGGTTCGCGCGCAAGAGCGGAGACAATATCGCCGTGGTCGACCTGGCGCAGACGGTGGAAGCAGCGGTGCTGCTGTTGCGCAACGAGTTTCGTCAGCAGGCGGTCGCCATCGAGATCGACGTGCGTAGTCCGGTGCAGGTAATGGGCGACGCGGTGCGCACCGAGCAGGTGCTCATCAATCTCCTGCGCAACGCCATCGATGCGGTCGAGGCTGTCGAATATGTGGCCGACAAGCGCGTCGCTGTGATCGTCGAGCGTGAGGCAAACGAGGCCGTCATCCGCATTCGCGACACGGGCCCCGGCATCCCGGACGAAGTCGCGCCGCACCTGTTCGAGCCGTTCTTCACCACCAAGCCGAGCGGAAAGGGGCTGGGCCTGGGACTGGCGATTTCGTCTTCCATCGTGCAGGCGATGAATGGCCGGCTGTCGGCGCATAATCTGCCCGAGGGCGGCGCCGAATTCATCGTGCGCCTGCCGGCGCCGGAGGCGGGACATTAGTGGAAACATCATGGAGAAGTCATTGACCGCACAAGCTATTTTGATCGAGGACGAACAAAGCGTCCGCAAGGCGACGGCGCAAACGCTGGAGCTGGGCGGCTTCAGCGTGCAGGCCTGCGCCGACGCCGAGCAGGCGTTGCCGCTGCTGCACGCGGGTTTTCCCGGCATCGTCGTGACCGACGTGCGGTTGCCGGGACGCTCGGGGCTGGAAGTGCTGGCGCACGCGGTGGCCGCCGACGCCGACTTGCCGGTCATCGTGGTCACCGGCCACGGCGACGTCGGCATGGCGGTGGAAGCAATGCGCGCCGGCGCCTATGATTTCATCGAAAAGCCCTTCGCCGCCGACCGCCTGCTGGAGACCGCCCGTCGCGCACAAGAGAAACGTAACCTTGTCCTCGACAATCGCCGCCTGAAAGAAGCCTGGCTCGCCGATCCCCATCCCGATCTGCCGCCGCTGGTCGGCCAGTCGGCCGCCATGGAGCGCGTGCGCACGCTGATCCGCAGCGTCGGTCCGGCGGCGGTGGATATCCTGATCAACGGCCAGACCGGCACCGGCAAGGAAGTCGTGGCGCGCCAGTTGCATGCCGCCAGCGAACGCAAGGGGCCGTTCGTCGCGATCAATTGCGGCGCGTTGCCGGAGAGCGTGTTCGAGAGCGAGATTTTCGGCCATGAAGCGGGTGCCTTCACCGGCGCGCAAAAGCGCCGCATCGGCAAGCTGGAATACGCCAACGGCGGCACGCTGTTCCTCGACGAAATTGAAAGCATGCCGATGGCCTTGCAGGTCAAGCTGTTGCGCGTACTGCAGGAGCGCAAGCTGGAACGCCTGGGCGGCAACGACTCGATTGCCGTCGATTGCCGCGTGATCGCGGCGAGCAAGGCCGACCTGCTGCAATTGAGCGGGCAGGGCGCATTCCGCGAAGACCTGTATTACCGTATCGGTGTGGTCAGCATCGATCTGCCGCGCTTGAGCGAGCGGCGCGAAGACATCCCGCTGCTGCTGGCGCATTTCATCCATGCCGCGGCGATCCGCTATGGCCGCGAAGCGCCGGTGTGGACTGCGGCACAGATGGCGCAATGGCAGCAGCGCGATTGGCCGGGCAACGTGCGTGAACTGCGCAATGTCGCCGACCGCTGGGTGCTTGGCGTGACTGATGCCATTGTTGTCGACCCGATGCCGGCGGCAACGTCCTTGCCGCAACAGTTGGATGCTTATGAACGCGCATTGATCGAAGCAGCGCTGGCAGCGGCTGACGGCAATGTGGCGTTGGCGGCCGAACAATTGGCCATTCCCCGCAAAACGCTTTACGACAAAATCAGAAAATACGATCTGGCGGCAAGCCGCAGCGGCGGCATCTGAACGCACCATCTGAGGGGATTTTGAGGGGGCGTCTTTGTTTTTGGCAGGCGCTGGGTTAGACTCTTGTCCCAGAGTAATATCGGGTGCGATGTCAGGCCGTCTCAGGCAGTCTCAAGCGGCATCGGCCCATCTATATGGGGAATATCATGAAACGCTTTATCGCCTTGTCGCTGGCCGCATGTATCGCATTTATCCTGTGCGCCTGCGAAAAAACAGACTTCGAGAAAAAATCCGAGCGCGACGCCGACGCCCGCCGCGCCATCAATACCAAGCCGAAGTCGCAATAACGCCTGCTTCGCGGGTGTGCTGCTTCAATAGCGTTGCGGCCACGATTTCGGTGTCTTGTAGGCGTGGCTGACCACGATGCGCGTGGCCGCGATGAGTCCGCTCAGGCCGAGCACCAATTGCGTCAGCGTATCGCCGGGCAAGGCCCATATCGATGACGAAGGCGCCGCCACACCGGTCGCCGCCGTGATGACCGGCGCCACCCATTGCGCTTCCTCCGTCACATCCAGCAGGATGTCGCCCTCTGAGGTGGTATGCATGTAAATCTCGCCGCCCAACTCCATGCAAAAGCAGATGCCATAGCCTTTCGTGTTGTCCTTCTTGACCGCCTGCTGCAAATCCCGGTTGTAATTGTCTATCCATGCTTCCACGTCATACGTGGTCGACAGGACAATCCACGGCCTGGTGGGCTGGAGATCGTCGGAGTCTTGTTCCTGATCGCGCATAAATTGGTGGCTGGCTTGGCTGGACGCTGGCGTATGAAGAGCAGCATTATCGGACTTTTTTTGCCGCGAATGCGCACTATTTGGATAGCGGCGCAGGAGGCAAGCCCGTATCGGCGCTGGCGGCATTGAACCCATTGGTGGGCGTAGAGGCGAAATAGGCTTTGGTGTTGTCATGCACGGCGTCGCTGTCGAGCAAGTCCTGAGGGCTCCACCATTGAAATTCCGCATGCTGCTGGTCATGCATTGAAATCGCATCGCCATCGATCCTGCATTGATAGCCGATCACGACATAGTGGGTATTGACGCCCGGCAAGTCGAGTGCATTGTCCTCGTAGAAATGTTCGAATACACCGAGTATGACGCCATCCTGCACCATCTTCCCAAGTTCCGTCAGTGCAATACGCTGCAAGGCATCCGCGAGTTTTTCGTTCTTGCGAATGCGGCGGAACGAACCAATAGTCGCGTGCGGGACGGTTGCGGCGCTGGCCCAGAAGAACGAGTCCCTGGCAGTTGCGCACGATCAGATCAATGGCGACGAGAGGCGTGTTGTCGATGATCCGGCCGAAGTCGTTGTCGTTGTCGTTGAGTTTCATCGTTGGAGATAGTGTGATGGGAATGCTGGCGATTCTATCCGAGTCTTGTTTCGGACGGTTTTGATGGCGCCGGATATGTGCGTTGTTGAGAACTTGTGCCGTGGAGAAATTGATATTTGTCATGTAATTGCTGTTTAACATTTTGTATTGCATTGTTGCCGCGCATTGTGTGCTTCAATGAGATCAGGATTCTTTTTTTGATTTGCTGGTGTTGCGCAGTTCCGGCAGTTGAATCGTCGACAGAAAACATCTCACTCAGAAAGGGAAAAACATGCGCGTCAATTTGCCCGTCACGCAGGTCGAATACGTCATGAAGGATGGCGAATCCATCGTGTCCAAAACCGACCTCAAAGGCCGCATTACCTACGTCAATCCCTACTTCATCGAAGCGAGCGGATTTGAAGAGGCCGAACTGATCGGTTCACCGCACAACATGGTGCGCCATCCCGACATGCCGCCCGAAGCCTATGCCGACCTCTGGGCCACGCTCAAGGCCGGCCGTCCCTGGACCGGCATGGTCAAGAACCGACGCAAGAACGGCGACTTCTACTGGGTCAAGGCCAATGTCACGCCGATCCGCGAAAACGGCCGCGTCGCCGGCTACATGTCGGTACGCACCAAGCCCGAACGCGGCGACATCCTCGCTGCCGAAGACATCTACGCGCGCTTTCGCCGCAACCAAGCCAAGGGGCTGGCGATCGAACAGGGTGCGGCGGTGCGCAAGGGTATTGTGAGCAGGTTGAAAGTGTGGGGCAAGATGCCGTAGAACTGGCAGATCGCCGTTCATCTGGGGGTGTTGCTGGCGTTCTTCTGGGCCTCGATATTATTGCGTGACCTGATCGATGCGCGTCTGGCCGGTTATGCTGTCGCTGTTGCCGGCAGTCTGTGGGCGGCGGCGATCTGGATCAGCCTCAACGGTCGCGTGGTGCGTCCGCTGCGGCAGGCGACCGGCGTCGTACTGGCGCTGGCCGGCGGCGATCTGCAGGTCAAATTCAGCGCAGGCGGCAGCGGCGACATGGGGCAGTTGCTGCGCGGCTTGTCGCAGCTCAATGTCAATCTGTCGTCGATCATCCGCGACGTGCAAAACAACGTCGAAGCGATTCGCCAGGGCGCGGCGGAAATCGCCAACGGCAATATGGATTTGTCCAGGCGCACCGAATCGCAGGCTGCCAGCCTCGAAGAAACCGCCGCCAGCATGGAGCAGTTCACCGCCACCGTGAAAGCCAATACCGCCAACGCCATGCAAGCCGACGAGATGGCGATCTCGGCGTCGCGTATGGCGGCCAAGGGCGGCGAAGTCGCCGCCAAGGCCAGCACCACGATGGACGACATCAGCAGTTCAGCCGGACGCATCGTTGAAATCATCTCGCTGATCGACGGTATCGCCTTCCAGACCAATATTCTTGCATTGAATGCCGCCGTCGAGGCCGCGCGCGCCGGCGAGCAGGGGCGCGGTTTCGCTGTGGTCGCCACGGAGGTACGCAGCCTGGCGCAACGCTCGGCCACCGCCGCACGCGAAATCAAAGGCCTGATCGAAGAGTCGGTCAATGCCATTCGCGTCGGCACCGGGCTGGTCGGCGACACCGGACGCACCATGAACGACATCGTCGCCTCGGTGCAGCAGGTGATGAGCGTGATGAACGACATCACCGTGGCCGGCCAGGAGCAGAATCTCGGCATCGACCAGGTCAACAAGGCCGTGGCGCAGATGGATGAGGTTACCCAGCAAAATGCAGCGTTGGTGGAACAGGCCGCAGGCGCCGCGGCCAACATGGCGCAGCAGGCGGTCAAGCTGGCGCAGGCAGTATCGGTGTTCCAGTTGCAGGCGCCGGTTTCGGGCCGCCTGCCGGCGCTGCGTTGATCGACCCCGCAGGGCGTTCGACGCTTTGCCGCCCGCAAGGGGCAAGTCCGTTTTTTGCGTTGTACCGGTTTCCCTCGAAGAATGGCATCATAGGCGCCATCCTTCGAGGGGACTTATGAAATCGAACAAGACATCGGGCGTCCCATGGCGCCACCTGCGGCTGTGCATGCACATCCTGGCCGCGATTTTCCTGCTGGCTGCATTCGGCGTCGCGAGCGCCCAGCAGAAAATCTATTTTCCGTCCGCCGAATACGCCAACAAGTTTGAAATGGCCAAGAAGGTGGGCAAGCCGATCCAGATTTTCGGTTATCTCACTCTGCCGGAGAATCCGCCTGCGGGGAAGATCTCCGCAGTGGTGATCGCCCACGGCAGCGCCGGCGTACAGAGCAAGGACACCGGTTTCTGGGCGCCGTATTTCAACAAGCTGGGCTTTGCCACGTTCGTGGTCGACTCCTTCACGCCGCGCGGCGTCGAGAGCACGGTGGATGACCAGAGCCTGGTCAGCAATGCCGCCGATACGGCAGATGCCTTCTTTGCGTTGAAATTCCTTGCCGCCGATCCTCGTTTCGACGCCGACAGGATAGGCATCATCGGCTTCAGCCGCGGCGGCACCGCGTCCAATGAAACCGCGACGAAATCCTTTCGCGACAACGTATTGCGCGACAATAAGAATCTGCAATTCGCCTTCCATATCCCGGCGTATCCCGGTTGCCAGAACTCCCGCTTTCGCAAGAACGGCAGCTTCGACAAGACCGGCGCGCCGATGCTGTTCCTGATGGGCGGCAAGGACGACTACACGCCCGCGGCATTCTGCCTCGACCAGATCAAGGGCATGCAGGCGGAGTATCCCGGCGTCATCGATTATCGCGTCTACGATGGGGCGCATCACAGCTTCGACGGCAACCAGGGCGTGCATTACCTCAGGATGGGCACTTCCACGCGCGAATGTCCGATGACCGAAACCGACATCCCGAGCTGGTCCAGGCGCCTGGTTGCCGGCGGCGAACGCCTGTCGCTGGACGACGAACGCAAGCTCTACAAGGACTGCATGGTCAGGGGCGTCACCGTGGGCTCGTTCGATAACAAATACCGCGAGATGGCGGCCAAGGATGTGGAAGCCTTCCTGCGCAAGATCAAGATGATCGACTGAGGTTGACTGCGGGGCGGTATTGTCAGCGTTTGCGCTGCAGCTTGTACACCACGGTATCGAGCCGGCTGACGCCGCGTTCGCTGAACTTTGGTTCCTTGTCGAGGATGTCGCGGCGGTCGATGATGACGGCGTCGGAGTGCGATGAGTAGATCGCCTGCACTTCGCCGTCGTCCACGGAAAACGGCGGTCCGTCCATCTGCTCTTGCGGATAGTCCAACGTAATCAGGATGCCGCGATACCGATCCGACAATTGTCCATAGATATGCTGCGCATACTGCGCGCGCATCGCCGCCGGCAAGGCCACCAGCGCCGCGCGATCGTAGACGCCGATGCACTCCGACAGCAGCGCCGCATCCAGTTTGAAGATGTCGCCGCAAATGATCTCAATGTTGCCGGCCGAATAATGGCTGCCGTAAGCCGAGTCGCGAACCTGCGGCTGCAACTGGTTCTCGCTGAAGAACTGCTCGACCGCCAGTTGCGATAACTCCACGCCCAGCACACGATGTTCCTGTTCCGCCAGCCACACCATATCCAGCGACTTGCCGGCCAGCGGCACCAGTACTTGCGCATCTTTTGGCAAGGCCAGCGTCGGCCAGTATTTTTGCAGCAGCGGCGTCACGCGCGTTTGATGAAAATGCGTGCGTCCGTCGCGCCAGCGCTCCAGCCAGAATTCTGCTTCCATGATGGGTCCCGTTGATTTGTTTGACGCGTATTGTAGCGGTTTGCAGGCAGGGACCGCGCCGGTCATGCGCAAAGCCCGTGTGCTACGATGCTTCTTGTATATTTATTCAGGCGGACACATGGCGCAGTACGGTTCTATTCATCGCGGCAAGCATTTCATCGTGCAAGACAGCACCCGACCCGGGAAGAACGGCGTCTTTTGCGCGGTGGAATTCGACGGCGAGGTCTACACAGACATCAAAGGCGCGCCTTTTGAATCGATTCACAGCGCCCAGATGGCCGGAGCGTCTTTTGCGCGTGCGCTGATCGACTCCGATCTCGACGGCGATTCTTACGAACATCGCGGATATTTCATCAGGGCAACAAGTAACGAACAGCGGGACGGCACCTGGGCCGGCGGCTACCAATTGCACCGCAACGACAACCCGGTGCCGTTCCGCCGTGCAAGCTGCGAACCGTTTCGCGGCAATACACGCAAGGAGGCCGAAAACAATGCGGTAGCGATTGCGCGGCGGATGATCGACGAGGAAGTGGCGGCGGGAAAACTCTAGGTTTCCGGTTCAGGCGGCAGCGCTCATCTGCTCGCGATCTTCCATCGCCATATCGATGAATGCCCGCAGCGCCGACGATATCTTGCGTTGCCGCGGATAGTAGAGCATGAAGCTGGGAAGGCGCGGGCACCAGTCTTCCATGACGCACACCAGCCGTCCTTGCGCGACGGGGCCGGCGACATAATCTTCGAACGCATACGCCAGGCCGATTCCCTCCAACGCCATCTGCACCACCAGGTTCTGGTCCCCGAGCGTCACGCGGCCCTTGACGTCCAGATCGAGCTTCACGCCATCCTTTTCCAGTTCCCACTTGTAAATGCGTCCGCTCGGAAAGCGATGGCGCACGCATTCATGCAGCGCCAGCTCATCCGGATGGGACGGCTTGGCGCGATGCCGGAAATAGTCCGGCGAGCCGACGATGGCGACGCCGCGTCCCGGGCCGATGCGCACGCCGACCATATCTTCAGGAATGCTTTCTTCGAAACGTATGCCGGCATCGAAACCGCGCGCCACAATATCCACCAGTCCATCCTCATCGACGATCTCGACATGGAGTTGCGGATACGCCGCCAGGAAGCGCGGAATCATCGGTGCGATCAGGAACTGGGCCGCGGAGCGCGATGTATTGATGCGCAAGGTGCCGGTGGGACTGGTGCGGAAATTGTTCATTTCCTCCAGCGCATCGCCCAGGTCCCGCAACGCCGGTTGCATTCGCTGCACCAGCCGCTGGCCGGCATCGGTCAGCGATACGCTGCGCGTGGTCCGGTTGAGCAGACTGACGCCCAGCCGCTCTTCCAGGCCGCGAACCGCGTGGCTGACCGCCGACGTGGAAATGCCGACCTCTTCGGCCGCTTTGCGAAAACTGCTGTGGCGGGCCACGGCGGCCAGGACCGATAAATGAGAGAGATTGGGTTGGGGCATGATTGTTGAATTTTTCTCACTGGCTCAAGCCGGAATTAGACTTTGTACTGGGAGATGCCTAGACCTACAATTGAAAAATGCTAATCAAACCGAAAAGGAGTCTACCATGATCCAAGCACGCGGATATGCTGTCCACGATGCCCAGTCGCCGCTGGCGCCATTCAGCTTCGAACGCCGCGAACCAGGCCCGCACGACGTCCAGATCGAAATCCTTTACAGCGGCATTTGCCACTCGGACCTGCACCAAATCCACAATGACTGGCACAACTCCCTTTATCCCATGGTCCCCGGCCATGAAATCGTCGGTCGTGTCGTCAAGGTCGGCGAACACGTCAAGAAACTGAAGACGGGCGATTATGCCGGCGTCGGCTGCATGGTGGATTCCTGCCGCGTCTGCTCGGCCTGCAAGGAAGACCTCGAGCAATATTGCGAGGAAGGTTCGACACTGACCTATAACGACACCGAGCGCAACAGCGACAAGCTGACCTTCGGCGGCTATTCCGATCAGATCGTGGTGGAAGAACGTTTTGTCGTGAAAGTCGATCCGAGCATGGATCTCAAAGGCGTGGCGCCGCTACTGTGCGCCGGCATCACCACTTATTCGCCGCTGCGTCACTGGAAGGTGGGGCCAGGCCAGAAGGTCGGCATCGTCGGCCTGGGCGGTCTCGGCCATATGGGCATCAAGTTCGCCAAGGCTTTCGGTGCGCATGTGGTGATGATCACGACATCGCCGGAAAAGGGCAAGGACGCCAAACGCCTGGGCGCAGATGAGGTGCTGGTGTCCACCGACGCCGACGCCATGGCGAAGAATGCCGCCAGCTTCGACTTCATCCTCAACACCATCCCGGTTCCGCACAGCACCAATCCTTATCTGGCCCTGCTCAAGCGCGATCGCACCATGGTGCTGGTAGGCGTTCTCACGGAACTGTCGCCGCCGGTCATCGGCGGCATGTTGATCGGAGGTCGCAAGTCGATTGTCGGGTCGGCCATCGGCGGCATGGCCGAAACGCAGGAAATGCTTGATTTCTGTGCGCAACACAACATCGTCAGCGACATCGAGCTCATTCCGATCCAGTCGGTCAACAGCGCCTATGAGCGTCTGGTCAAGAACGACGTGCGCTACCGCTTTGTGATCGACATGGCTTCGCTGGCAAAGGAAGCCGCATAAGCTCCCGCCGTGCGCTGGACAATCCTCGTCCATGCACAAGGCCGTTCAGTTAAAGCCTGTGCCCATCTATCGCAGTCGTCCCGGCGAATGCCGGGACCCAATGTCGTGCAGACGGCCGATACGGCGCTGGGGCCTGACATGCGTGAGGACGACAGTCGTTCGGAGCGACAATGAAGGAAGATGTTTTCAAGCTTGACTGAACGACAATCGCCGGCCAGGCGGTCAAGCCGGCTGGTAGCGATCGCGGATATGTTCCGCAAAGTATTCGCCTTTGTGAACGGTCGCCATCAATCCCTCATAGAGATGCATCGGCACGCCCGGGAACTGCGTGATCTTGGAATCTTTGGTGAAGTGGATATACAGAGTTCGAGTTTCGGCGTTGTAACCGACCGAATCCATGGCTTCGGAACGAACATTTTTCATGTACATAGCGTTTCCTCGTGACAGTGGCCTGGGGAAGGGCTCCGCTTCCGGCCAGGTTTTCAAGATAATGGGGGAAATGTTCCTAGAACTCATTTCATCAATAGGCATGAGTGCGAGCTTTCCCTGTTTGGGATGAAGTGCAAGGCGCGAATCGGGGTCAAGACTGGACGTCTTGCCCCCCGATTCGTAACGCGGCAATTCGCCCAAACAGGTCGCTCCCTTCGGGTTCTTCCCAGAAAGGGCGCTGGCCGCGTTGCGCTCCTTGCGCGTGGCACCGCCACGCGACGCGTCACGCGTCTTGCCAGTGCCCTTTCTGGGAAGAACGCATCTCACGCCTATTGATGAAATGAGTTCTAGCTTGCTGCATTCTATTTTAAAGTCTTCTGTCGGGTTGGGATGTGCTTTCTTTTTCAATCGCTTACAGGAACGAGACGCTGCTCTTGAACGTCGCAACATCTTGTTGGTAAAACGGTTGAAAACGGCAAGCGAAGGTCTTTGCTGATTGCCTGGGGCGAGGCTAATGTCGGTCAGGTTTTGCGTTTGCTGACCGAAATGGTCACAGCAGAAGAACTGATCAATTCCATCAGAATGTTGCGGGCCAGGTTTTCGGCATAATCATTACGTGTGGCCGCTGCCGTTATGGCTGACGCGGGGTCGCCGCCAATGATGGCCTCAAGTTGGGCGATGTGCAAATTGCAGATGTCGCTCAGGTCGGAATGACGGTCCTGATGGAAATACAGGAAACGTCGAGCCAGAGTCTGCAGCATGGCATAAAACTCCGCAGCATAGCTATTGCGAGACGCATTGCCGACTACTTTGGTCAGATTGAAATGCAAGCGCATATACATGCGCATATCCTTCTGTACTTTCAGTTTCTCCAACTGGATGACAAGGGCACGCATTTCTTCACGTTCCTGCTGGTTTGCGCAGAGTGCCGCTTGAGATACGATCAGGCGTTCGATTTCACGACGGCTTTGGATGACCTGCAATTGCCCTTGATAGTCTATTTCCGAAACAAAGATGCCTTGGCGCGGCACGATATGCACCAGCCGCTGGAATGCCAGTTTTTGCAAAGCATCACGCGTGGGCGACCGGCCAATCCGAATGCGTTCGCTGAGAATATTTTCTGACCATTGAGTACCGGGAGGAAGGCCTCCGGTAACAATCAGTTCTTCAAGCAGAACGTAGGCCTTTTCAGTTTGACTGACGGCCTCTCGATCGAACAATTTGTCTGTTGTTGTCATGCAGTACTTTTTAGCTTTTGTTGAAGCTCTCGCTTTAATACTTTGCCTGTTCCGTTCTTAGGCAATTTGTCCACGAATACATAACGCTTGGGGCGTTTGAAGCGTGCGATAGTTCGAATGCAAACCTCGTCCAACTCCTGTTCATTGACGGTTTTCCCGGCATGACAGACGATGAAGGCCACTACCGACTCGCCCCATTCTCGATCAGGGGCGCCGACCACCGACACTTCTTCGACTGCCGGATGCGTCAGTAATGCTTCTTCGACTTCACGGGGGTAGATATTCGTGCCGCCGCTAATGATAACGTCTTTCGAGCGGTCTTTGAGATGCAGCAAGCCTCTTTCGTCGATCAATCCGATGTCCCCGGTGCGCAATGCGCCATTGCCTATTGTTTTATCGGTGGCTTCGGGATTGCCCCAGTAGCCGGCCATCACGGTCGGGCCGCGCACGATGACTTCGCCTGGCATCCCCTGCGGAACAGGATGGTCCTCGGCATCGACGATGGTGATGCCGATCGCAGTTTGAGCAAAGCCGACCGAAGCCAGCATGGCCGTGTCGTTTTTTGCGACCGCATCGGCCAGCAATGCCGCCGGCAGCGCCGAAATCGTCATTGGCGTCTCGCCTTGTCCATACAGTTGGGCTACGTGCGGACCGAAGCAATGTATTGCGCTCTTGATGTCTTCTGCATAGAACGGCGCGCCGCCGACCAGCAGGCAGCGCAGGCCCGGCCAGGCGACGCGATGCTGTTTGGCATGCTGAATCAGTCGCGTCACAATGGTCGGGGCGGCAAACAGGCTGACTTTATCGTAGCTATTGAGCAGGCCGAACAGTTCCGCCTCGTCCAGCCCGCCCGATTCGGGAATCACTTGCAGCGCTCCCTTGATGAAATAGGGGATGCCGTACAGTCCGCTACCGTGCGACATTGGCGCGACGTGGATCAGTACATCGTCGCTGGCAAGCGATTGGACATCAATGAGGAAGTGCATTGCCATGCTGACCATATTCGCATGCGTCAGCATTACCCCCTTGGGGCGTCCGGTGGTGCCGCTGGTATAAAACAGCCAGGCCAGATCGTTTGCCGCGACCGACATGGGGTCCAACAGCGGGCCGGACAATGCAGCACGGTAATCGTCGGCTGCAACGTCGATCACTTTTAACTCCACGTCATTGTCTGCCAGCGAGCGCAATGATTGATACAGTGTCCCCTGCGACATGCAGGCGCCGGCGCCGGAGTCACGCAACATATATTCGATTTCATTAATGTGCAGTTTTGCATTGACAGGGACGACGCACAGGCCGGCATGCCAACTGGCCAGCATCAGCTCGGCATATTCGGGGCAGTTTTTCATGGCCAGCAAGATGCGGTCGCCCACATTCAAGCCGAGGCCATGACGCAACCAATAGGCAAGCGATCGTACACGCCGGTCCAGCGCGGAGTAGCTGAATGCCGCACTGGTGCCGCAAGCCAGGGCAGGGCGATCGCCGTATTGCTGCACGCTGCGTTGAAAGAGAGAACTGAGATTCATGATAGAAGACGATTGTTCGTTATAGTCATGTGCAGATTCACGCGTGGATCTGCAGTCTTATGGTTTGCCTAAAATGATGATGGAGGTAGCAGCTTCCTCGACGCCGCTAAAACCGCCGCCATTTTCAGCGATGGCGAAGCGGGCGTTATCGACTTGGCGCGATCCGGCTTCGCCGCGCAATTGCGTCACCATCTCGTAGACTTGCGCCAGACCGGTGGCTCCAATCGGATGGCCGCGTGATAGCAGCCCGCCGGACACGTTGATCGGAATCTTGCCGCCCAGCGTGGTGGCGCCGGATTCTGCCATTGGACCGCCTTCGCCGAAGGCGCAGAATCCAAGCGCTTCCGTTTGCTGTATTTCAGCGAAGGCCGTGGCATCGTGGACTTCGGCTAATGACATGTCTTGCGGACCGACGCCTGCCATGTCGTATGCTTGATTTGCAGCTAGATAGCATAGATGCTTGTCATAGGCATCGGCCGCACGCTCAGTTGCGCTGCGCAGCACCGTGGCGCAGATACGGATAGCCCGGCTGGCTTGCAGCTTGCGCAGACCGGCTTCGTTGCAGACAATTGCCGCAGCGGCGCCGTCGCTGATCGGTGCGCACATGGGCAGCGTCAGCGGCCATGAGACAGCGCGCGCGGCCAGCACTTCTTCGATGGTGAGCGGGTACTGGAACTGTGCGTGCGGATTGCGGGTGGAGTGGACGTGATTCTTGGCGGCCACCGCGGCAATCTGGCGCTGCGTGGTACCGAAGGTTTTCATGTGCAGTCGTGCCAGGCTGGCGTAAATGTCCATGAAGACACTACGCTTACCAGGTTCGACATAGTCCGGCGGAGGCAGGATGTCGGCGGATAACTGTATGAGGTTTTTCATCTGCTCGGAGGCGGTATGCACATCCCAGGCGCCGTCGAAGACAGCGAAGCTCTTTTCCTTGTTGGTGGAAAAGAGCTTGTCGACACCAACTGCCAGGCAGATGTCGCCGGCGCCGGAGGAGACGAACATGTGCGCCGCATTGAGCGCAGTACTCGAGCTGGCGCAGGCGTTCTCGACGTTGGTCACCGGAATGCCGGTGATACCCATCGCGCCCAGCGCAATCTGGCCGGAGACCATGTACTGGCCCTCGATGGCGCCCTGGCCGGCCGTCGCAAAGTAAGCGCCTTGCAGCGCCTCGGGCGCGCAGTCTGCATCTTTCAACGCAGCGCTGACGGCTTGGCGCACCAGTTCTTTGACACTGGTGTCGAGTTGTTTGGCAAAGGCCGTGATGCCGACTCCGACGATATAGGTTTTGTTATTGGACATGTTCAACTCCTGTAGTGATGATTGCTTCCACGTGCTCGCGCTGTTCCTCAAGTTCTGCCGATGTACCCGACCAGGCCACTGCCCCATGATCGAGTACGTATTGACGCTGTGCCAGCCGCATAGGTACTTTGAGATTCTGCTCAACCAACACGATGCCGGTGCCTTGTTGATGTACCAGCGAGAAGATGTCGATGAGGTTGTTGACGATCAGCGGCGCCAATCCTTCTGTCGGCTCATCCAGCAGCAGGATTTTCGGATTGCCGAGCAAGGCGCGGGCAATCGAGAGCATTTGCTGCTCGCCGCCGGACAATTGATCGCCCCCGAAGCCGATGCGTTCTTGCAATCGGGGAAATATCTCCAGCACGCGCGGAATGGTCCAATATCCCGGCTTGTGTCCGAGTCCGCCTATGCGCAGATTTTCCATGACCGACAGATTTGGAAAGATCCGACGGCTGTCCGGTACCAGAGCCACGCCGAGCCGGCTGATCTGCTCGACGGGCAGGCGGCTAATGTCTTGTCCGAAATAAGCTCGCCGTCCTTGATGCAGCGGCAATAATCCAATCAGTGTTTTCAACGTAGTCGATTTACCAGCACCGTTGCGGCCGATGATGGCGATGATTTCATCCTGCGACGCCGAGATGGATATTTCGTTCAGCACGCTTGCTTGCCCATAGCGGACATGCGCGTTTTCCAATGTAATCATGGGTTCATTCCTCTCCCAGGTAGACCGAGCGGACTAGCGGATCGCTCCTGACTTGCTGCGGCGTGCCGCTGGCAATGACGCGACCGTTGCTCATGACGACGATCTGTTCAGATAGAGCCATGATCACATCCATGTTGTGCTCGATCAGGAGAACCGTGCGTCCTTCCGAGGCTTTGCGGATCAGTTGAGTCGCTGGTCCTATTTCATGGTGGCCGATACCTGCCAGAGGCTCGTCGAGAAGCAGGATTCGTGGCTGCGGCAATATCGTCAGTCCCAGTTCCAATGCACGCTGCAAGCCGTACGACATGGCTCCGGCAATGTCATCGCGGTGTGCCGTCAGACCGGTCAGCTCCAGCATGTCATCAACGTCCGCAGCCAGTTTGCGGTCGTAACGCGGAGAGATCCAGAACGGCATAAAACGGGAATGCTTGATTTGCGCAGCGATACGAAGGTTCTCAGCCACCGTCATCGCCGGGTAGATTTTGGTGATCTGAAAACTGCGCCCGATGCCGCGCTGGGCGCGTTGGTTGGCGCCTAGCTTTGAAATATCGTCGCCATTGCATCGAACGGTTCCCTGATGTTGTAACTGACGTCCGGCCAAGACGTTCAGTAGTGTGGTCTTACCTGCACCATTAGGGCCAATCAGTCCATAGACGCCGCCGGTCGCGAAGTCGTAATTGACGTCCTCAATGGCTTTAAGGGCGCCAAAACTGACCGTCACATGTTCACATCGCAGAGCGATGTTCTGCACTGCTTGCTGTACGTTGCGATCTGTCATTATGGTTCTCCCGGATGCCGTGTACGCTCCACCCTGGCCTGGATTTCTCCCAAGATGCCGCGAGGGAAGTAGAGCGTGGAAAAAATGAAGAGGACACCAAGGATTCCGTACCAGTACTGGGTCCAGCCGCTGAGTAACTCTTTTAGAATCTCGAAGATGGCTACGCCTGCAATCGGTCCCCATAGCGTGCCGGCGCCGCCCAGTAAAGTCATGATGATGACGTCGCCGGAGGTACCCCAGTGCAGCATCTGTGGGTTGACATACAACAGCAGGGAGCCAAGCAGTGCGCCGGCCAGTCCACTCACGGCGCCCGAAATGAGAAAGGCGATCTGCTTGATGCGATGCGTGTTGTAGCCGAGATGTTCCGTGCGTATTTCGTTCTGTTGTATCGCCATGACGATGCGGCCGAACGGCGAACTGCGTAGCGCCGCGATGACCATCATGACCAGCACGAAGATCGCCGCCGCATACCAATAGAAATTGACCGGGTCGAAGAAATCAATGTGAAAAATGTCCGGCCGTGCTATGCCGGGCAGGCCATCGGCACCCCCAGTCCATTCCCGCAGCTTGCTGTCGGCCAGGATGTACAGCAACTGAGACAACGACAGGGTTACCAAGGCGAAGAAAATGCCAGACACGCGTAGCGCAAAAAAACTGTACAGCCAGGCGCATGCTGCTGCCGCAGCCATGGCCAATACCATGCCGGCTTCGAACGGCAGACCCAGACGTTGCGTGCCGAGCGCGACGGCATAGCCGCCGATGCCGAGGAAGCTGGCATGGCCGAATGACACCATACCGAGCGAACCGAACACGAAATCGAACCCGACGGCGAAGATCCCCCAGATCATGATTAGTGTGGCCAGGTTGAGATAGAAATCGTCATGCGTGACGAACGGCAGCGCGACGACCGCGGGAATCAGCAGGCAGCCGAGGACGACATCAAAGCGCGACAGATTCATGCTGACCTCACTGGACGGGAAAAGAGACCTTGCGGACGGGTCAGCAGGGTGAGGATGAGTAGAGCGAAGGTCATGACATCAACCCAGCTCGGCATGAAGGTGTAGCCAATTGCACGCACCATGCCGATCAAGACAGCGGCTGCGACCACGCCGCGGATGTTGCCGAGTCCGCCGAGGATGATGACAACGAAGCAATCAATGATCGTGTTTCCGGCCATGCCTGGCTCGATGGGAAATAGCGGCGCAGCAATTGCACCGGCGAGTCCAGCCAGGCCGGCCCCCAGGCCAAACACTGCGGTACGGACCAGCGACGCCGGCAGGCCAAGCGTACGCAGCATTTCGGAGTCACTGCTGGCGGCTCGTACCAACATGCCGAAGGTGCTTTTTTCGAGTGCTGCGAACAGGCCGGCGGATACCAATATGCCAAAGCCGATGACGAATAACCGATAGACCGGGATGGTGCTGCCAAACAAGTCGACGGCGCCGGACAGCAAGGCCGGCATGGGAGCTTCCTTGTAGCCCATGCCCCAGAAATACTTGGCTGCTTCGCTGATGACCAGAATGAAGCCAAAGGTCAGGATCAATTGATAGAAATGCGGGCGACCGTACAGCTTGCGTAGGGCGTAGCGCTCCATGGCGATGCCAACGATGCCGACAAGGATTGTGGCGCCGATGACTCCTGCGACAAACGAACCGGTTCGCAGGCTGATATCGTATGCCAGGTAGGTGCCTAGCATGTACAGAGCGCCGTGCGCGAAATTGATGACGCCCAGCATGCCGAAGATCAGCGTAAGACCGGACGCCAGCAGGAATAGCAGCATTCCAAGGCTGAGGCCGATGATGATGGTGGACATGAATATACTCGAATGCTTTGGTTAAGGACGAGACGACGCTGCCGACGAGCGTAGCAACGGATGGTTTCTCGTTGCTGCACTCATGGCGTGAAGCGTCTTAAGGGCCGGAAGATTCTTGTGGAAGGTCCCGGTATTACTTGGAACACTCTTCGAAGACTTCCTTGGGGGCGTAGACCTTTGTAATCTTCATGATGTAGGCAGGATAGGGCGGCTTACCGGTAACAACTTCTCCCCATAGCCCATCCTGGCGAGCCTGGTGATCGCATGCCTTCATCTCTTTGCGACCTTCAACTGAGTTGTCGCGTACGCTGTTGGCAAATGCATCAATCCATTTTTCCTTGTCCCAGGAACCGGTTTTCTCGACGACGTCCAGCCACCAGCTCATGCCGTCATAAGCCTCTCCGGCCGCGCTGGATGGATATTCGTTGTACTTTTTACGGAAGGCTTCGACGAACTTCTTATTGGCGGCGTTTTCGACCGTGAAGTGATAGCGCACGCCAGAATTGACGCCCAGCGAAGTCGGGCCAACGCCGCTGGCCATTGTTTCATCCGCGATAACGGGACCGAAGATCTTGCGCGTCTTGCCCAGATTGACCTGGCCGGCTTGCTTGACCATGGTCACAGCGTCGGAGCCGGTCATGAACAACGCCACCCCATCGGCGTTGGAACGAGCAATCTTGTCGACGATGGACGAGTAATCGCGATTGCCCAGTGGGGGGAAGTCAGCGCCGACGATTTCGATGCCGGCTTTTTCTGCTTCCTTGCGATACCACTCCCAGCTATCGCGCGTGGCTTGGTAATCGGCTGTCACGCCATAGACGCGTTTCAGCTTCTGCTCCTTGCTGTAACCCAAAGCCATGCGTTGCTCCATGCCCAGCGTGTTGGAGGTACGAAAGGTATAACGCGAACCGCCTGGCAAGGTGATCTTGTCATCGGCTGACATGGTGACCAAATGCGGAATCTTGCGCTGTTTGGTGATGTTCATGATGGCGATGGTTGATGCCGAACTAACCGCGCCGAAAATCATCTGCGAGCCGTCTGCGATCAGACGGGTGGCCTTTTGCACGGCCGGTTGCGGTTTTGTTTCGTCATCTTCCCAGGTAATTTGGATGGGCTTCCCAAGCACCTTGCCGCCGCGTTCGGCAATGGCGATTTCAACGCCCTTGCGCATGTCTTCTCCAAAAATACCGTAGGTCCCCGACAGTGAGACAACACCGCCGATTTTGAATGTATCCGGGTCCGCTGCATGGGCAGCATTAGCGCCGATCAATGCTGCGAATAAGCCAAGAACCGGCAACAGTCGTTCGCAACGCCAGGGGGAAAATTGTTTCATATCAGTCTCCGTATTAATAATTTTAAATTTTGTAATGTTTCATAAGTTCATCGTAATATATTACGATGAACTTCGTAGAATAATAGCAGTATTTGATTTGAGCGCAAGGGGGGAGTTTTATTTGTTCGCGAAATGCAGTGCAGAAAGCGAGGCCGTATTGGAGAAATAAGGGCAACAAAAACTGGACGGGAGTTGAAGAAATGCCTGCGGAGTGCAGGACATTTTTTGCTTTGGTCGTAGGTGGCGGCTGGAACCTGAAGGAGAGGTTTAAGGCGGGGTGGGTGGAAATGTGACGTCAGGCTCGTTCGATAGTCCTCTCATTCCGCTCAGTCGCTCCCACGACGCCGAATTTCGGCAAAGGACAGTTTCTGAGACCGGCATGCCACGGGTATAGACGAAAAAAAAGCACCGCGATTACTCGCAAGTGCTTGATTTTCTTACCGCAAATTCTTTGGTGGGGCGTGAGTGGCTCGAACACTCGACCTACGGATTAAGAGTCCGAGTGTTAATCATGTTGATCTAAATTGATTCATGTTGATAAATTTAGATAAATCTAATTAAAACAAATAGATAGAGTATTTTTTTAAAAAATTGAAATTGACTTGTGTTGCCCTATTTCCTCATAATTCGCTTACATCGTGGTTACATGAAATTCAAGTGACGAAACAAAGGGCGGAAATGGCAAAAATCAATTTCACGGCAAGTCGTGTCGAAGCTTTTCAATGCGCCTCCGGAAAATCGCAAGAATTCCTATGGGATAGCAAGACTCCTGGTTTAGGTTTGCGCGCGACCCTCAGTGGTGCAAAAGCTTATATCTACCAGGGGAAAATCCATGGGCGTACGGTACGTCTCACTATTGGTGATCCTCGTAGTTGGTCTATTGATAAAGCGCAGGAAGAAGCGCGGCGACTTCAAACGCTAGTAGATACCGGTATAGATCCTCGCGAACATCGCGTAGAGCAGCAGGCCGCGTATGAAGCTCGGAAAGTAGAGGAATATCGAAAAGACGTGACTTTCGGAGAGGCATGGGATAAATACGTGGAATCTAGGAAGCCTTTTTGGAGTGAGCGGCATTACAACGATCATTTGCTGCATGCGGATGTCGGCGGTAAACCTAAGAAACGCGGTGTTGGGCTGACACAATCAGGACCTCTTGCAACATTGCGCTGCGTTAAGTTGCCCGATTTAAGCTCAGAAATGATTGCGGCGTGGTTGCTAGGTCAATCGCAAGAGCGCCCCACGATGGCTGCACTGTCCTATCGTTTATTGCGGGCTTTTGTCCGTTGGGCTGCCGAGGCTAAAGCTTATCAAGGGATCATCTCTACCGATGTATATAAGGCGCGCGATGTGAGGGATGCTGTGCCACGGGTCCGGCCCAAGGATGGCGACTGTCTCCAGCGGGAGCAACTTACAGCGTGGTTTGCTGCAGTACGTAGCATTCCGAATTTGGTTCACTCGGTCTACTTGCAGGGGCTATTGATTTTAGGCCCACGCCGGGAAGAATGGGCTGGAGTTCGTTGGGACGACCTCGACTTGCAATGGCGTGGTGTGACATTGGACGACAAGGTTGAAGGCACGGGCGGGCGTACCATTCCATTGTCGCCTTATATGCTTGACCTCTTGCTTAAGCTGAAAGAAATAAACGAAACTCCTCCTGATAAGAGGAGAATCGCCTCGCTGGCTGCTAGAGGGGAAGTATGGAAACCCTCTCCTTGGGTGTTTTCCAGTTTGACGTCGGCGGATGGCAAGTTATCCGAGCCGCGCATCGCTCATGTCAAAGCGTTACATGCGGCAGGATTGCCGCATGTAACGCTGCATGGTCTGCGCCGTTCATTTGGAACACTCGCAGAATGGTGCGAAGTTCCCGTTGGTGTAGTTGCGCAGATTCAAGGGCACAAACCAAGTGCAATCGCAGAGAAACACTACCGGCGTAGGCCTCTCGATTTATTGCGGATGTGGCACGACAAGATCGAAGAATGGATGTTAAAAGAGGCAGGAGTAGAATTTGTCCCTGAGCACATATCAGGTTAATTTCGCGGGCTCTTGTCGAGAGGAATTCTAGCTTAATTGGAAATACGCTCTCGAAATTAGTGGCTGGGTGCGCGGCTAATCTATAGTGCCGCAAGAGAGATCGTGCGTATCAGAAGCTGTTTGGCAATTGGGTAGGCGAAATGAATAAGGGGGGATAAATATCCCTCGGTGGATAATCCAATTTGCAACTGGCAATGGTTCTTGTATCAAGATAGGCTTTAGAGGGATTTGCTACGGCCGCAGACGCAAACGTATAAATCACCGAACCCACCACTACTTCATTTTCGTTATCTTCAGTCATGCCGACTCCTTCTAGGGGATTTTAGCACTGCTCTTTTGATTATTAGTGGTTGCAAGACGATTTTGGCCTTGATCTCGGTAGCCGAGGCTAATCATTGAGGAACTTCGATAAATTACTCGCTTGGCTCCGATATCTTGGGCAAGGAAAGTCTTTACCCATAAAAAAATCGATGTTGCTGATGGTCTGGATTAACCAGACAGGGGCGACAACATGCATCTTATTCGACTCAATGACGTCAGTCAATCAACCGGTCTACGCCGGTCCACTATCTACATATTCTCTAAGGCTGTCTCGTTAGGCGGCGGCCGCGTTGCTTGGGTAGAGCAAGAGATCCAAGATTGAATCACTACTAGACTCGATGCACGTTAATTCAGCGGCATAAATGAAAGGGGCCAAGCCCCTTTCATTTAACATTCCGACTGGACCAGTGGAATCGTATTCAGTTTATAAATTCAAGAAAATTGATAGATAGTCATTTGCATTCGAGGGGCCAGCTTGCGTACCGTAGCCAGCAACTCCGAGCGCATCACCTTAGCGCCATACTTTGCAGATCCATCGCGATCCGCTCCATGTAACTGGAACACGCGCTTAGCCAAGTCAGTTCCGAGAATGCTGATATCCATGACAAACCTCAACGTCTAAATTGGATGAAACACTAGTTTCGTCCTTGTAGTGGTGTCGGGGTGTCTCAGTAAATCAACAAGCAGCTAGCAAGCAGGTTACCATGATGCCGCTGACACCGAAAATCACCAGTATTGCACCGACGATCTGTTCATCCATCCCGCTACTGGCTTTGAGATAGGGGCTGTGCAGCAGTCTTATACGAAACTCAAATTGATTAAAAATTCAAATTTTTATGTTTTCTCGCCATCCCGTGAACTATTTATCAGATCTAAAAGAGCTCATCCTTGCGGATCAGCATCGCATGCACATATTGAAGATCGTGTACCAATTGTCTTTGCCAGACTGTTGGATAGGTGCGGGATTTGTTCGTGATGCCGTCTGGGATCATATTCATGGCATGGTACCGAGGTCTCCGGAAGGAGACATAGATGTCATTTTTTTTGATTCATCGAATGTCGATAAGAATAGAGAGATCTTCATTGAAAGCCTATTGAGCAACCTTGATGGTACTTGGCGATGGTCTGTAAAGAATCAAGCGCGCATGCATGTTGGAAATAGCGATCTTCCCTATGCATCATCTGCCGACGCTTTAAGATTTTGGCCTGACACAGCCACCGCAGTTGGAATTCGATATTCAAATAGTGACGGCATAGAGGTTTTAGCTCCATATTTTCTTGAAGACCTTTTTGAGGCGCGGCTAACCCCCACACCACGCTTTAAAAGCGAAAAAAAGCACATTTTCGATGAACGCATTAGATCTAAGCGTTGGTTGGATAAATGGCCTAAGCTCAGAATTAATATTTAGAGTTTTTGGGGTGCGCATTAAAGCGAGAATTCTCCTCTGAGATTCCTACAATGACCGCAACTGCTAACAGCCCCAAGATCGAGAAAACATATGGTGCAAGAATGGATAGATTGCTGAACAAATAGGCTCCCAGCATCGGGCCTACAAAAAGCACTGCACCATTTAACGTACTAAGTAAGCTTGTCATACGCCCGATCTCCGAAATGTCTGTACGTTTCTGGATCAAGACATAAAAACCGGTTCCGGTACTTGTAGAGGCTAGGCCTATCAGAAAAACTGCGGGAAGCAGTATTAATAATAAGGGAGCGTTAAAAAGCGAGCTGGATGCTACTCCCGAAAAACCGATCGCTTCTGTTATTGCCCCAGAAATTATTAGGAACGTGGGGCGTGTCGAGAATTTCCCGCTACTTATTACTAGACCTCCAGTAACTCCCCCTGCTCCTGCTGCAGCTAGCATCAATCCATAGTCACTAGCTTCTAGGCCGTAATACTTCAAAAAGATAGAGAGCTGACTATCTGCAACGAAATAACACAATGTCACAAGAGCCATTGAGGTGACGACCACTCTTTGTTTCGGGCTCGTGGTTAGACCACGTAGGCCAGCCAGTATATCGTCGATTATTCTTCGCTTCTCACGGTGAGAGATTCTGTGAGTAGGACTGGCCGGCTTAAGAGCACAGAATGCCAAGCAAGCAAAAAGGTAGCAACCTGTACTTAACGCAAATAGGCTTCGCGCTGAAAAAATAGAGAGCAAGGCACCTGCGATAGCAGGGGCAGCGACCTTACTGACATGTTGGATTGTCTGGCCTATACCTAAGATTCTGGGAATAACATCTTCCGGTACAGAGTTTCGCAGTATAACCATATTGGCAGGACCCACGAAAATTCGGGCGGAATTTTTGAGAACTACCAGTAGTAAGAACGTCCATAAATCGTGGCTTAAGAATTGCAGAAAGGAGAAAACAGTGCAACATAGGGAGGCAACGATCAGGTATGGACGTACATTATTTTGGCGATCCACCAGCGCACCAGCTAATGGGCTAATCAGCACTACTGGTAGCGCGTAGCTACAAGAATAAAAGGCGGCATCGAACGCCGTTCCATTCAATTCGTAGACAATCAACGAAAAGGCTAAGGCCAAATCGAAATACAATCCAAGTTGATTTCCTGCGATAGAAAAGACTACTTGTCGAGCTGGCGAATATTTTCTAAGCAAACCAATGCGACTATCGGCGCTTGAGTGATTTCTCGCATTAGTCATTCGTGCGCCGATAACTGAGAATTTCAACTGCTTTGTCGACAACCTCGTTCAAGGTTAACCCAGTTGTATCCAGATGGACGGTTGCATTCTCCGGAAGCTCGGAAATAAGCTGCCTTTGAACTTTCTCCTGATAAGCTATAAAGCGATCACGCCCTACCAGTTGCGGTTGGTCGTGAACTCCGCATTCAGAAGGAGTAAAAATTCCTGTCTTCCGATCTGCTGCATACGAAGAATCTACCGTAAGTAGGATTACCAAATTCGGAATGGACAGTGAGCCAAATGCAGAATCAATGAGACTAGGGGGGAAATGTTTTTTTAATCGATATCGAGCGGAGAATTTGTAGTGCCAGCTATCCATGAGAATGCTCCTTTTCGCGCGCATAGCTGGGCGAATTAGTATGTCGTCAATGGCGTGAAACCAAGATGCCAGTAAGAAAAGCCAATGCGTATCACCCATCACGCTTATGTCTGCATTTTTTCGATAGTCCCACAGCGCTTGCTTAATTGTGGTCATTTGCTCTGTTGCAAAATTATCTTTGTAGGAAGTGTCCTTTTTGTCCCAATAGAAAACATCTGTCTGGTAGCGGGAGTTTAGTTCTTCCTGGACGAGGCTCGCAACGCTGGACTTCCCAACTCCATCAATCCCTTCAAAAACAAAAAAACCATTCAAATAGCTCATTGATTTGACTCCGTATCAGAAAAGTCCCGTAAATGCCTCTGCGTCAATTGAATTGCGTCCGCAGCCTGCGTAGAACGGTTCTTTAATTTTAAATTCTCGATATACGTCTTGAAGCAAACGTCCCATGGATGCAATTTCTGCAGGGGTTGATACGGGATGTGCTTCTAAAGGGGTTTGTGGGTCATTGTGGAATACGTTGATTATGGGCGTGGCGCCAAGTGATGCAACATGGTTAAGGCCATTCTTTAGGCTAGATATTGGTTCCAGGCCGCCAACAAATATCGAGAAGACGCGACTAGGCCCGAGTACTTTGACAGCATGTTCTAGTGCTGAAAAAATATGATCATGACCACCGTCTTCTGCTTTCCCAGGGCAGTACTTGCTGAATAAGGAACGATCATATATTTCCGAGTTAAATGCGACTTCAACCCCGATATCGGCCAGTCTGTCTATAAGTGAAATATCTTTTGGTGGAAAAGCAATCAGATGAATTGGTATGGATCGCCCCGATTTATCTACTGCTTTTCTAGCAGCCGTGGCTATAGAAACGTAGTATGCGAAGCTGCGATCTAGATCCGGGAAATTACCGCCGTTGAGCATCACTTGCGTAACTGAGCCTTCGTCCATTTGCAATGAGATCTCTATTGACCTCTCAACATGGGCCGGAGAAATGACGGGAAGAAAGCTGGTTGATCGGGATCTGTTTGGTTCTATGGAACAGTAATGACAAGCTTTTCCTCGAGATACCAATGAACAGTCTCCATACACGAAGATGCCTAGCGCAGCTCCTCCGTATAAGGTGACTACGCTGTCGGGGCGAAAACCGTCTTCGCATATGTAGCCGTAGTACTTTGGACTGAAAGGGAAGCTAATCTTCGTCTCAATTTTTAGGTGCAGATTGACCAGCACGAATTGCCCGTCCCTGTAGTCTAGCTGCCATGAAGAGCCCGTTCGAATATTCACGGCACAGACCAGGTGCTGATCGCCAATATAGATTTCTTGGGGGACAAATGATGATAGTGCTGAGAGTGAGTCGGAATTACCGTATGCTCGTCGTTTGAGCAGGTATGGCGCTCCGTATTTACGCATGAAACTCTCGCTCAACGTTACTCCGAATGCCAACAATTCCATTTTAATTTGAATGTCATTCATGATTTTCATCGCTAAGGTTATTCGCATGCACCGTTGATTAATGTCCATTCGCTACGTGCAGACCAGTCAGCTACGTGTCGCTTGATCTCGTTGAAAATGGCAGATGAAAGAGCCGTCTTGTAATTACCTAGCTCTGTGTTGAATCCACCAGCTAGCACCGAAAATGACCTATTCAGGAACGCTAATTTTTCTGAAGTTTTGGATAGATCAAATTGGATTTCGGGGATGTCAAGTGCCAGGTTAGAAAATTTCTTCTTCATGCCGAATTGAATGAGGAGCGCTCCGAGCAGGTCGTACGAAGAATTCTTAAGAAATACGCGTAGAGATCGAAGGCTCTGACGTTCATCGCCAGAAGTGGTTTTCTCGTAGCTCTTAAGTAGATAATCAAGGCTAAAGCTACGATCAATCCAGCGTTGGCTGATCTCACTGATAGTTCCTATCCGACTATCTAGATAGATTACTTCTCGCCGCCCCATCAGAGGATTGAGCTCGCCGGCTAGCCCCGCTTCCTCTACCATTTTTAGATAGGGGGAATTAGTTAGCGCCTCCATCGATACCAGCATGTAGGAAACATGCTGAAAGAATGGGGTGTTAGTAGAGTGATCTCGAATAAAATCTTCGTTCTCCAGGCCATCCCATAAGGCGTCGGGCGTTATTTCTTTGCATTCTCGGAGCACCAAGTCCGTTCTTCCAAGAAATTGGTATGTCTGAACCAGTTCTTCAAAACTCATTAATGGATCGAAGGTGATGTAGGTGAAGCGAAGTGGGAGTCCGATGGCGGTCAGTATGCGGATAGCAAGGGAATTTTGATGAGAGGTTGTCTTCTTATTGAATCTCTGAAGTATCGAGTCGACGCCAGACTCAACTCCGAATAGGCATCTTGAAAGGCCATTTTTTCTTAGATTTTTCCAAAATTCTATTCTGTTCACGTGCCATGCTTTATCTTTGCGCGGACGATGGACTTGATCGATTCTGGAGCTGGTTTCAAAGTCAAAGTTGTATTGCTTGATCGCTTTTGCAAAATTCAGGCACCGGTTGAGAGAGAGCTCGTCGGTTTCATAGCCTACAAATTCTTCGTCTACCAAGAAAATTCTTCGATCCGTTGTTGGGTAGCGATCAAAAACTACAGAAATCTCTGGCATGAGTGAAACTACAGCATTGGCATCTTCTCCGGCCCAGATACCTTTATGTTCTCTCGGGCAGAATGAACAGGCGTAACTACACCCGCGACTCGATTCGAGCTGCATTACGCCCCCTTTCCGTAGGGTGTCATCAAGCAAATCTAGCTCCGGCAATATGTCATCGTAGTGCCGGTTATTGACGCGTTGGGTATGGACTATATTGCCGGTAGTGCTGTCTAAATAGCACGCATCGTTAATTGCGTTCTCGCTGATTTCCGAATTCCAATAGCTAACTATGTCTCGCATAGTCTTCTCACCCGGACCAGTTGCTATGAAATTCACGGCATGCTGTTTGAGTAAAATCTCCTTATTGAGGACTCCTAAGCTCCCTCCGACCACGATAAGTGGTGAGTGGGAACATCGCTGTTTTAGCTCTTCCAACAGAAGTTCGAGAATGTCGTGCTGACCAAACGTTGCAGATATTCCCAGGACATCGGGCTTTTCTCTGATAAGGTCGTCAACAATTTCCCGAATAGTGATCCCAAGTTGCATATCTAAGAGGCGTATTTTTCCTCTCATATCTTTTCTGATTGCACGTGCTATATCTGATATGCCAAGCGAGAATCTTGGTAGCGGGAAGTTTTCCGGGTGATAGAGAGAGACAAGATAGGTGTAGGGCCTTAGTAAGCTAGAGCGCTGCTGATGATCTAGGTGGAAATGGCCTATGAACTCTGATATTTCCGATGTCAGGCTATATGTCGCCGATTGTGGATGTGATTCTCTCTGCTTGAGCGGGGCTCCTAGCGAACAGACGACTCCTGTATTGCTGTTCATGAAGATGAAGATTAGGCGATCTTCTACGGTTCCGGTCACGTGTGCCGAGCCAGGGCTGAGATTGAGAGATGCAGCGATCTTCTCTTCAACCTGCGAAGGATTTGTAAAACTTTCAAGGACACTCGTCGCCAGGGTTCTCGCGGCATCTCGCCCTAGTTCGACGAGGAGAAAGAGATCTTCCAGAACAGCATGCCTTTTTTCATATGCAAGTCGATTCGCAGGAATGGTGACTTTTCTAATTATCGAAATGCGCTTCAACTGGGCGTGAGCAAACATATTTTCTGTGAACGACTTTTATAGTTGACACTAGAGAATTAGTCCGCGCTCTTTGAGTTGGGAGATATTGGCTGACAGATTTTTGGGGCGAGATTGGTCCCAAATCGACTCTTCTAGTCGAAGTGAGATATCGCCCTCTGTGGACTCGTTATCGATTAGGAGCCAAATGAGTAAAAAATCGCGTGAGATTTCGAAGAGAGGAGTATGGCCAACTATATATAGCTTGTGATCTTTATCGATCACTCTGGCCCAGGGTGCTTTTTTTAGCACCCCGGGTCGATGCTCGACTAGCTCATCTCGTCCATATACTCTGGCTTCAGTGAATTCGACGTGGGCGTTCGGGAAGTATTTTTGAGCATGCACATAATCTAGAACTGACTGCCAAAAGCGGCCCACATGTGCAATATATTCACGCTTTCGCCTCCTGTTATGGCTGGGCATAGCGGATATGAGGTCCATGTATCTGATAAATACTGGATGAGCCTCGCTCAAAATTGCTTTGGCATAACGAGAGCGCCATTTCACAAGGGAGGAGGTATTTCCTTTGTGTGCTAGCAATAAATCTAACGCCAGGTGGACAGTTCTATCCGCGTTGAAAATAGCGCTATCTTCGTCATTGGCAAGCAGATTTCCAAATGCATCGGAGTAGCATTTTTCAGCGAATGCGGCCGAAAATTGAGCCAGATACGAACTCAATTCACGAGAGTTAATTTTCGTCTGAAGCTTTGAGAATTCCGCTTGGTTGTGTAGCGCGACTCCCGTTACTAGGCGATGTGCCAGGTGCAATTCATAGAGAGTTAGAACGCCTTCTCTATTCGAGTATCCCATCGAGAGTTTGCTTGATATCGCAATAAATGTCTGAAGAGAAAGTAGGGTTATCTCCACCATGCCAATCTCGGTCGCGACCTGAATTTCAGTCTCTTCAACGGGTTCACGCATTACGACATACGCGTCGTAGTCCGATTTCGGCGTAGCCAATCCTTCTGTGACCGAGCCTGATAAATAGGAAAAGGCAATTTTTTCTGTAGGTGGAATTCGAGAATGAACTGCCGCAGCCACTGCAGTCACAATGGTGTTGTCGATCACTTTTTTCATCATGAACTTTTCTCTATTTTTATTTGACTGTACTAACGCCCGATGGCACTACTCACGATCGGGCGAGCGCTCTAATTAAAGAGGCTTGGCAGGGGACGAAAGGGGCTGAGTGGAGTCATGCAGTGCTGCGGATACCGAAATAGCCTCCAAAGAGGACAACTCCCGCAGTTGTGTAGATTGGTCATTTGTGTATTGATACGTAGAAGACACGTCTTCGTATTCAGTTATAAAATTCATAATTAATTCCAATAAAATATAAAATTTAAGGATGTGATCATATGTTTTTTCATAGATCGCTATAAAATTTATACTTAAATTGTTACGGCGAAATGACCGATTTATCATTTGACGAGATTCTCGGTCTTGCGATTTTGGTTGGCAGTTGCTATTTGCCGGTCTTGGCGGAAATGCAATAACTGAAAGGGCCGACGGAATACTCTTCGCTCCTCCCAAGAGTGAGCGAAGAGTATTCCGATGCTCAAGCAAAAAACGAAACAACAAAGGTTCCAGTTGAGACTTGAACTTAAGCTAATTTTTGAGGCAAGGAATGCCGTCCATACAGGCACGGCACATTTTTTCTAGTGGATGTTAGTGGTAGGGCTGGTGGGATGGGCAATTACCGTTTGATAGCCCGTCGATGAGGTGGCTGGTCTGGTCAATATTTTTGCATAGGCCTCCCCAAGTCTGATGGCAAGGTGACTATAATGGAGCAACTCGGTTATCTAATAATTGTCGAGAATACGCTAACTAATTTTCTTACCTCTGGATGAAAAAATGGCCCGCCCCAAGCGATTAAATGCGTCAGATTTCGCTTCGCACAAAAGCGACTTACCGAAAGGCTTTGAATTTCTTAAAGGTTTTCGCTTTCATTCCATAATGGAATATACGGTGGATGGCCGTGCTCAACGTCGAATAGAAGTGCTCCCTACTACTTTAAGGCGTACGATCGAACATGCCGCAAAAGTTGATCAATTAGAGCGGGAATGCGCGGCATACAAACAAGAGCTAAAAGCGCAAAAAAACGAATATAAGAAGGCGATTCGGATACGCAGTAAAGAACTGGAGGAAAGTCATGTCGCCATCCTGAAAAATATATCTGACGAAAAATCCCTGCTGGAGAATGAACTTACTCAGATCAAGTCGGCTCATCGTGAGTTAATTGAATTCTGCCGACAGTTAGAAGAGAACAATGAAAAAATTCTCGCCAATGAGGAGAAGGAAATACAAACGAGACCTGATCAACGTAGCCCTAAGAATTTTTTTAATAAGGTTGATGAGGGAGCCAAATTTAAAGGGCTTCCAATGTCAGGAGGCTTGCCAAGCCTTGGTAAACGTTCACGATAGAATTAATCGTTCATCCACCGTAATTCTTTCATCGGTTATCAAATACTTGCCAGCCCATTGCAGTGGGTGAAAAGTAAGCAGACAGTACAAAAACAGAAGCGGCCAGTTTGAGCGCGCTTCCCAAGATTGTTTTGAATTGACAGGTTAGAGTGAAGGCAGCCCGCATTCGCCACGCCACTCATTTATAGTCTCGGTGGTTCACCAGCAGCGCAAAGCATGGCGTTCAAGGCCAAAAGCGTCACAGCTTTATAGTGAGGCATCATATGTGCCTGCTGCGCCTTATCGTCAAGCTCTAACTGTGTAGACAACCGCAACTCTTTTGCAATTGCAGCGCGCTCTGGATGCCTCCTCAATAAAGCAACCTCAGTTCGATAGAAAACATTAGATCTTGCAGTCAATTCCTGCGTCAGTTTTTCGAAAACCAACGCTCTTTGATTGAGTTCTTCCTGTAAAGCTTCAACCTTGCGTTCTAAGGCGGCAATTCTTCGTGGCAATTCTTTGTCGTCCATGAAAACCTTTCTGTAGTTGTTCGTGTTCGCGGCATTGACCTGCTCTACGCCGGAACCTGCATTCCCTGAATTTTCTTTTTTGCAGTCCTTGCTTAGCGCATGATGAAAGCTCAGGTAGGTAGCAATCCCCGAGACTGAGTTGTTCATGCCCTTGATGAATTCAGGACGAGTACATCTTTCCGCAATAACGTCAGAGTCTTCCCTAGCTATGACATCTTGAATTTTGGTCCGTAGGCCACGCATGCTTGCTAAAGCCTCCTTTGCAGACTTTATGCGAGCCGGATCGGCACGCTCCATATAGCCATGGAGTTTTGCGTACAAACTTTGACGGCACTGATCTACTGCTCGCAAGATGCCGGAATCGCCCGTCCTATTGCATGGGTACGCCCAGACCCTTTTGCGACGAGCCCCACAAAAATGGACAGAAAGAACCAAAAAATAAAACTAATAGGAAGGGATTTCATTTGTTGTGGCCTATGCCTCGGGATTAAATGATTAAGAAAACGCCTCCGATATCGGAGGCATTTTCATGTTCAACGAAGGGCATTCGGACTTGCTGCCGAATCTTCATTTGGATTGATGTCAGTGCGTTTTCCATCAAGCGTCACGGTGATGTAGTCGCCTTTCACCGTGATGGACTGCTTTTGAGCGAAACAGATCTTGAAATCGCGCCACTCATCTACTTCCCCAGACGGCGTGAAAAGGTACAGGCGATATTCCTGTTCGCAGGCACGACCAGAGCTGCCGGACGCCAGGACGATCTTCGAGACACCGTAATTCTTGACTTGATGAATGGTCATCGTGTCCCAACTGGCATTGGGTAGGGCGTATTTCTTGTTTTTCCAGGAGACGTGCCAGTTGTTTTGTTGGACGTTGTGCTGGAAGACCGCCCCAGGGACCGGTTTGAGAACTGAATCGCTCGTCTGGCTCGGAGATTGCGCAGAGCTAGAAGCTGCTAACGATAACGAGACCAGTGCGGAGGCAATTAATACAGACCGTTGTATGAGAGTTTGCATGGTGTATTAGCGGAACGAGTAGGTGTAATTGCCTTGATCCGTGGTCAATACAACTTCTTTGACCTTGCAGCTATAGGCAAAGAGCTTGACCCCCTGTCCAAATTTGAAGGTAAGCGGCAGTGGGTAGACGCCACCAAGTTTGGCTTTGCAATTGCCCCGGTTGACATTGAAGCCTGTGAGTACAACCTGATCGGTCGCGGCTTCAAGCTGAATGATGGGAACATTCTGTTCGATGTGCGTGGACACATCAAAAGGGGCGTCACCGGCGTTGGACGCTGTGCAGGTTGTCATGGCGCTGGCGAGGGCGAGCAATCGGAATGCGTATTTCAAGTTTTTCTCCTTGTTTGAAAATAAAGATAACGACCGAAAGTAAATGAATTTAAACTAATTAAGATAATTGTATCTCTAAAAGTTGTAATGTGACATGATCTGACAACGCACAATGTGTGAATGCCTACCAATGTCGAAAAAACCGCCTTCTCGAAACGTCTGGAACTTGCCTTACGCCGCAGCGAAGGCATGGTTGTCGGCGCGACCGAATTGGCGAATCGTTTCAACTTGCGTTACAAAGAGGGAACACCTGTCTCGACGCAAACGGCGCACAAGTGGCTTAGTGGCCGAGCGATTCCGACCCACGCCAAGCTGGCGACTCTTGCCAAGTGGTTGAACGTGGACGAACACTGGCTCCATTACGGCCCTGTGCCGTCCAAGGAAGAGGGCAAGAAGGCGGTAGCAGCGTCGGCTGACGCGATCAAACTGGCACAAAAGATCCAGTCTTTGCCGCCGCATAAGCGCTACCTGGTGGAAGAACTGGTCAACCAACTACAGGACAACTTGTAGCCAGTGATGACTCAGCCGGATGACTGTTGCTCGATCCTGTTCTGAAGCTTGTCGGCGAGGCTGGGCTTGGTAGTTTCTCCTTTCGTCCCAGTCTCGGCACTGCCATGCTGTCCTAGCAAGAATTCTTCGGCAATATCCACCATCTCTTCGGCTGTGTTCTCGAAAGCGCCATTTGCAAAGCCATGGGCCGCTGCGGTATCCAGCGCCTCCTGATCGAACCCGCCATCCAGGCGAAGTTGTTGTTCTTCCCTGGCGCGAGTAATAGCATCCACCAGACTTAAACCATCGCGAATTGTGATATCCACGTAGTAGATCGGTGCACGATGGCTTTGCGTCGTGCTCTTGCCGCGCAATTGCAGTTGCAACGGCAGACAAGCCAGTCGATTACCGGACACCGCCTGGTAGTAATGCAAGCGTGCAGTCAGGTTACGGATGCTGTTGTAGCCAGTGGTTCGGAAGATGAACGTACCCAGATCATCTTCGTCATCGATTTTTACGTTCAGCCGGCCATATGGCTTACACAGGCCCCCAGAGAATTCACAATCATCCGGTGATGGGCAGGGCAGTGACTTTACTTGCCCATCCGAATAGCGTCGGCATTCCTTTCCGTTGCCTGCACATAGTGGTCGTCCATTTGTGCGGTCGAATAGGCAGTATTCGCTACGCAGGTTCAATTCAGGATCGTTGAACAGCACCCGGATGGGAATCATGCGTAATTTGCTGGCATTGGGGCCATGTCGCAGTGTTGCATCGTAGGGATGGGGAATCCAGCCATCTCTGGACTGGATTTGTGAGGTAATCGTGAACTGGTCGTCCTTCTCCGGTAGCCGCTTGCCGTTTTTCTCAACGACACGACCAATGGAAATGCGCCCCATAACGGGCGGCGTAATTGCTAGTCCTTTCAGCATATCAAGGCTCCTGTGATTGAGGGATTGTTATCAGTCATAAATACGGAAGCGCCGTGAGCCAGGCTTGGTGATAGCGTATTCCAGCGCCAGCGCGGGGTGATCGGCAAGCAACTTGTCGAGGTCGATACTGGCGCTGTCTTTACTGCGTTTGTACGTGATCTTGCCGGTCTCAAGCCGGGCGACCGAGGCATCGCCCATGGCCTGCTGTAGCGTCTGCTTGAATTGTTCTGCCTGAGCTTCTTTAGCCTTGATGTCTTCTCGCAGCAAGATCAAATCGGCAAAGACTGCAGACAAGCGACGATCATTGCTGAAGTCGACGAAAGTGGAATTGCCCGGGTACAGACAGCGAAGCGCTCGTTCTGCCGATTCGGAGCCATCGACCGGTGGTGGAATGTCGTTGACGACGTATTCCCAGAATTTGGCTTCCAACGGTATCAGGCGGGAGATCAACTGATCGTCGCGCTGGATGCGATGGACTTCAAGCTTCTGGCCGCAGATCAGAACGGCGACATCAGCAGCTTGCTTGCCTGTGACGACAAGCTGGTGCTGTACCTGAAGCTGGACGTATTCTGGTACGCCTTCTTGCCAAAGTTTCGCGCCATACTCGCCTGCCGTTTTGCATTCCAACACCTGCACACCAGGCACACCCACCACTTCGCGATCCAGATTCGCCAGCATGAAGGGGATGCTGGGATGCTGCAGCACGGCATTGATCTTGCGGACACGATGGCCGGTTTGTTTGGTATAAGCTGCCGCGACGATGGGCTCCAACAGCGTTCCCCAATAGACAGGCTCCGTGCTGTCGTCAGGATTGGGCTTAGGAAGATCGGCATCTCTACCGGTCTTCTCTAACCATAGTTCAAGTTGACTCTTGTAGGGAGAGAGACCTACAGCGGCAGCGGCATCTGAACCGCCGATGCCGGTCTTGCGTACTTCCAACCAGTCGGCTCGCTCGATCTTGCGGGTATCGACTAAACGAAGTGCTGGGCGAGAAGTAGATTGTTGTTTCAATACAGCCATGTTGAGACCTCCTTAAAGCACAGGCCCGGTAGCGCTCATGCGCTGCCGGGCCTGACGTCATTGAGAATAGAGAAAGGTTATGCGACGAGCTTGAGTGCTTCATCCCAGGCTTTTTGTTTGAGCGTTGCGCCTGAGCCGAACCAAGCAGCGTCAAGGCGGTGATCGCCGCTGCGGGCGCGGCGATGGTGATCCACATACTCGGTGATGCTGTTGAGCAGCCCCCAGGCTGTGCGGGAGGCAGAGGCCATATCTGAACCCTGGCCGCGACCGGTATATAGCTCATGTGCCACTTTCATGGCACGATCATTAACAGCAGACGTGCTGCCATCAGGAGTGGGATTGACCGAATAGGTCAGCACACGACGCAGGAAAGCCTCGACCGCATCATCCTTGACTTTGCAGTCGGTCAGCGCCTTCATCCGGGCGAGGAAACCGTCCCAAGAAGAAATGGCGATGCCCAACTGGCGCTTGACCGCTTGGGGATCAAACTGGCTGCGATGGGGAACCTTGATCGCACCTTGGCCGTCACCCAAGGCGATGGCCAAGGTGTTGTTGCAGACTACGCGCACCGAGGTAAATTGCGCGGTGGTCGCTAGCGTGCCATCACAGGCCGTGGCTAGTAGCAGGTAGCCGTTAACACGGTCTTTGCCTTTGAGCGTTGCAGTCTGGCCAGTTTTAGCGAGTGCCCACAGCTTCTTGCCATCTTTCAGCACACCGGCAGTTTCTAATTCGAAGCCACCGACTTCTGTGAGGTCTCGATAGAATTCGAGAATTTCTGCCGGTTGCACCACGTTGTAGCGGGTCGACACCACGGAAAGTGGTGTCTTCGTATCGGAGCGATATAGGACTTTTTGTTCAGGAAAGGCATGGATCGAGCCGAGGGTAGAGCCAGCGCTATCAGAGACGAAACGCACTTCGGCTTCTTCAATGCGAAAATTCATGCCAGCTTGCCACGCCCAGACTTCGAGTGGTTGCTTGGGAGCGAGTTGATTGCCGAGGCCGTGCCACGGTATTTCATTAACGTAGGCCATAGATTGAACAAGATGCATGATGAATATTCCTGTAATAGAGAAGGATAAAAATGGACAACAGAAAATACCTACAGCCCGGGAGGGGCTGTAGGTATTTCATGTGATGGAGTGAAGAAGAAAGGCTACATCGGAGATGCTTAGCTTTGAGACGGGGGCTTGCTGAAGGCATGGCCGCAGTCTTGACATTCGTAGTTTTCAAGTACGGTAGTGTCGATGACTTCGCCGACAGCAGCGCCAGCAGCACAACCGGCGGCGCCACCGAACAGAGCGCCCATGAGAGCACCGGCCAAGCCGCCAAAGATGGAGCCAATAGGCCCTGCGACGATGCCGAGCGCAGCACCGGCTTCGGCGCCACCTAGTGCAGCAGCAGCACTGCCTGCTGCGCCCGCAGCAGTACCTACGACACTGCCGGCTTTGCGGGCATAGTCGCGGGTGGAGATTTTGGTGGAGTTGCAGCGAGGACAGCAAAGGAAATGGTTCATATCAGCCTCATGAAGGTTAAGGCAGAGCGACGCTGCCCAAGTACACGAATGCGTACTCAATGAGGTGATATATGGATGAAATATTCTAATCTGTGGGGCTAGGCTTGGAATACTCTTCAGAAACCTGCTTTCGATGCTAACTGCCTCAAGGGACAAGCCGATGATTTTCTCTCATCAAGGCTGCGGGCATATATTGGATAGATTAGAATTGCCGTAAAGCGAATATTGATTGATCTCAACTGGAAAAAATACACAGCGCGGTAGACTGGCAGACCGGGGTCTGATTAGCAACTGGAACGTTGTTGTGTAAATAATATTAAGAAGGTAAAGAATGCCAGTGCCCATAATTGATCTTTTTGCAGGTCCGGGAGGACTTGCCGAGGGTTTTTCTTCTCTTCGAGGCTCCAAACAGCAGGCATTTTTTGAGATTGGTCTTTCCATAGAGAAAGATGCTATTGCTCATCGGACGTTAATGCTCAGAGCAGTGTTCAGGCGTCTACGCGGTACAAAAGACATAAAGCACTACTACAGCTACATTCGCGGCGAGACTGACGAAGCGACGTTTCGCAACGTTCCCGCCGTGGCTAATGCGTTCGAACATGCTGCCATCGAGGCGAGATGCTTGGAGTTGGGCAAGTCAGATGAAATCAGCATTGACGTAGAAATTCGTGCTGCATTAAAAGACCAAAAGACCTGGGTGTTGATCGGTGGGCCACCTTGTCAAGCTTATTCCTTGGCTGGCCGTTCTAGGCGTGCCAAAGACAAGGAGTTTCACAAAGACGTGAAGCACTTTCTTTATAGGGAGTACCTGAGAATTATTCAGGTACACAAGCCAACCATCTTCGTGATGGAGAATGTAAAGGGGCTTTTATCCTCTAAACACGCCGGCAACCCTATGTTCGAAAAGATCATCGGGGATCTTTCTATGCCTGCTGAGGGACTCGAGTATGAAATTCGCTCATTTATAAAGAGGGGCAATAGTGAGTCACTTGATCCTACTGACTACATCATTCATTCGGAACGCTATGGAATACCGCAGAGTAGGCATCGAGTGATTTTGCTTGGAGTAAGGAAGGAAATGGGAATGTCACAACATCGTTTGTTGACGCCTGTACCCAGGCCTGTAACTGCTAGGCATGCCATAGATGATCTCCCCCGACTTCGTAGCCGTCTATCGCGCAACGATTCACTGGATGCTTGGCGCAAGGCTGTTCATGCTGCTCCCTCTTACGTCAGAGGATGGGGCGACGAAAATGAGTCTGAAATGATCGAAACAATGTACGCATTTGCCGCTATGGCAACCAGTACCACGACTGGAGGCGCCTTCATTTCACGGAATTATAGAAAACCCAAAAAAAAGACAGAACTTCAGCGGTGGCTGCATGACCGAAGCTTGAATGGAATCTGCCAACATGAGGCACGTGGACATATGGCATCAGATCTTGCACGTTATCTTTTTTCGGCTAGCTTCGCTCATTCGAGAGGGTATTCACCTCGATTGGAACTATTTCCTCAGAAGTTACTTCCTGACCATGCAAATGCGCATGTAAAACAAAAATCCGATTCTATTCCGTTCAATGACAGATTCCGAGTGCAGTGCAGGAACGAGCCGGCCACTACGGTGGTGGCACACATTGCCAAGGACGGTCACTACTATATCCATTACGACCCCTCCCAGTGCAGGAGCCTCACAGTCAGAGAGGCTGCCCGCCTTCAGACGTTTCCCGACAACTATTTTTTCGCAGGTAATCGCACAGAACAATATACCCAAGTTGGCAACGCAGTGCCTCCATTGCTTGCCCACAAACTAGCCAAGGTCGTGCGCAGTCTGCTGAACGAAATGAACAAGAATAAGAATCGGCAGCCAAGTGATTCCCTGAATAAGAGACCATCGGGAAGTGCGCGAAGGAACCCTTTGCAACAACCTGATGTTCCATTGTTTGCTGAAGTGGCCTAATCAGTTTGACCAATTATCAGAACAGCGTCATTGCCATGCAACCACTCATCAACCGTTTGCGTAGCTTTCTCGAGAGAATGCTTCAGGGCGCATTCCCAGACTACGCCCACGCGCCATCCAAGAGCGAGGAGCATTCCTGCATGCCGTCTGTCGCGATCGACATTCCCTTGGAATTTATGCCGCCAGAAGTCTTCGTTGGTCTTCGGGGTGGTTGTATATCGGCAGCCTTCATGTCGGTGCCAGAAACAGCCATGAACGAAAATCACAGCCTTGTGCTTGGGGAATACAAGGTCGGGAGAGCCAGGTAGCTTTCGCACATGAAGTCGATACCGGAATCCTCTGGCGAAAAGAAGGGAACGGAGTGTTCGTTCCGGCCATGTATTCTTTCCACGAATACTCGACATCATGCGGCTGCGTTGGGGAGTGGTAGGAATACGCATGGTCTTGAAGGCATGCTGCAAGAATTTGTTTAGAAACGGTAAGCTCACGCATCTGCCAAGCAATCCAAGTGAATGGAGAGAAAGCCAGAATTGACGCTTAAGAGCTTAGCATGAAGACGATTTACGATAATACACAGGGGAAAACTGATGGCTCGCGAATACAGACATCCACCGAGCGCAGCCTGCCTTTCGGCATCGATGAGAGATCTTGGGTACTCGCTCGAGACCGCCATCGCTGATCTGATCGACAACAGCATTTCTGCAGGTGGAACTACCATCGACATCATCTGCGATGTGTCTGGTAAGTATCCGGCGGTGGTCATTCTTGATAATGGAAAAGGAATGCGAGAGGGCGAGTTGCTGGCTGCAATGCGTCACGGGACCGACAGTCCCAAGCAGTATCGGGTGCCCCAGGACCTTGGGCGCTTTGGCCTTGGTCTGAAGACAGCCTCGTTTTCTCAGTGTCGCTCGCTGACAGTCGTGAGCAGAAAGGATGATTCCATTTGTGGAGCAGAATGGAACCTGGATCGCATTGATGCCGCAGATGACTGGATTCTGTCCATCTTGGATGATGCGGACATCAAGACGTTGCCGTATGTCGAGCACCTCGGTCGCCGAGGTACAGCCGTCATCTGGAGAGAACTCGACCGATTGATGGAAGATGAGGCAGGGGATCGTCGAGACGAGATCGTCAACGAGAAGCTTGAAGCCGTGCGCAGACATCTATCTCTCGTTTTTCATCGGTTCCTCTCCGGTGAGGTCAAGGGACATCTTAGGATTTCGCTCAGCATCAATGGTCATCCAATCGCCGCATTTGATCCCTTTTGTAGAAAAAATCCAGCTACCCAATTGCTTCCAGAAGAGCGCGTCCCTATTGGTGATGCGGAGGTGCGCTTACAGCCCTACGTGCTGCCACACCACAGTCGTCTGTCTACATCCGACTATGACTACTATCAGGATCGCAGCGATTTCATCTCGAACCAAGGTGCCTATGTATATCGAAATGGGCGCCTGATGGCTTGGGGCGACTGGTTCAGGCTTGTACCGAAAGGCGAGGCCACGAAACTGGCACGAGTACAAATCGACTTTCCCAACAGTCTGGATGAAGCTTGGACCATCGACATCAAGAAATCACGGGCCCGCCCGCCGCATGCGGTGCGGGAGCGCTTACGCCAGATTATCGCCAAGATTACCGCTCGCAGCGTAACGGTACATCGGGGTCGTGGGCAAAAATTGTTTCAGGAAAGCGAAGCTCCATTCTGGGAACGCTATGCCGATCATGAAGGCATCCGGTTTGGAATCAATGGGCAGCACCCGCTTGTCGCGTCGCTGGGTACAAGGCTCTCATCCGAGGATGTAGGTCTGCTTCGCGTTCTGCTCGATTCGATCGCCGCCTCTCTGCCGGTGGAAATGATCTATTCGGATTACTCGACTCATCCACGCGAGATCAATCAGAAGGCAGTGGATGAAGGTCAGACTCTGGATCGCCTGAAGAGTCTCAAGCAGGTTTTCTTTGGCGATGGGCCGGGTGATCCGAATGCTTTTCTCCAGATCGTACTCTCGACACATCTTTTTGATGACCAGATCGAAGTGGCCGAAAAATTCATCAACGAGGCTTTTGCATGAGTACTAAAGTCATTACGGAAGAACGAAACATCGCCAACGCACTCATTTCGGGCCTTGGCAATATGACCGAAATACCGACGCCCGAGCAGGTGGAGGAGAAAGCAAAACAAATAGCTGCGATCTTTGGTTACACGGGAGATCTCAGGAATATCATTTCCGAGGCGAGGATCTCTGTTGTAACCAGCATGGGTGCTGGTACGTCACTGGTTGATGTCAATGCGGACCATGACGACCAGTGGGTTCACAAGCGCGAAGATGTTAATTGGGCCTATGCAAAAGCCTACGAGGAATTTCTTCGCAACGAAGGCTGGCCTCCGCAAATGGTCCAGTCATTGAGCGATGTGACGACTCGCATTCTTGGCCATCTACAGGATCCACTAAGTGAAGGTGCAGCTTGGAACCGCCGTGGATTGGTCATCGGCCATGTGCAGTCAGGAAAGACGGCTAACTACACCGGCTTGATTGCGCGCGCTGCCGATGCTGGCTACAAGTTTATTATCGTCATTGCGGGTATTCACAATAACTTGCGCAAACAGACCCAACAACGTATTGACGAGGCGTTTATCGGCCGATCAAGTGATCCAAAGGATCGCCGGAATATTGGTGTAGGTCTTGCCCCAGGTTATCCGCATCCGGTTACTGTGACCAACATCAATGGAGACTTTACCAAGAAAACCGCTGACGATAGTGGCTGGAAAATAAATGATTTTAGCAAGCCAGTAATTTTCATTATAAAGAAGAATGTTTCCACTCTGAGGTCACTTCACAAATGGCTTAAGGAGTTAAATGCGGGGGATGCGGGTCGGATTTCAGATGTGCCAATGTTGTTGATAGATGACGAGGCCGACAACGCATCAATTAATACCAACAAAGAGGATCTGGACCCTACACAGACCAACGCAAAAATCCGAGAAATTCTCGGTTTGTTTGCGAAATCTTGCTATGTAGGTTACACGGCGACACCATTTGCGAATATATTTATCAATCCTGACACATATCTTCCTGATGTACGCGAAGATTTGTTCCCACGCGACTTTATCTATTGCTTAGACGCGCCAACGACATATTTCGGTGCCGAGAAAGTTTTCCTTAATGAAGAGACAAGTCAGTTAGTCTTGAGACCGATCGACGACTGCGAGGATCTTATCCCATTCGCGCACAAGCGCGACGACCCCGTCCAAGAATTACCGCCCAGCCTCTATCGTGCGCTCGATGAATTCATTATTGCTCGTGCTATTCGAAACCTCCGTGGGCAAACCGGGAAGCATTGCTCCATGATGGTCAACGTATCGCGTTTTGTGCCAGTGCAGAAGGCGGTGCGTGACTTCTTGAGCCTAAGGGAAAAGAAGATCAGGGAAGCAGTCCGCGCCAACTACGCGATGCCAGAAGAAATCTCCTCAAAAAACATCTACATGCAGAGTCTGAAAAATGTTTTTGACGAAGAGTATTCTGATGCTGGCTTCACCTGGGAGAAGGTGAAGATTGAACTCAACAAAGTTTTCGAGCATCTCCATCTTTATGTCATCAATAGCAAAAGTGATGAGGTGCTCGACTACGCACGGTATGAAAAGGAAGGTATCGGATTGACTGCGGTCGCAGTCGGCGGCCTAAGTCTTTCACGTGGCCTGACTATCGAGGGACTTACTGTCAGCTACATGTATCGCAACACAAGAATGTACGACGCCCTCATGCAGATGGGCCGGTGGTTTGGTTATCGGCCGGGATTCGAAGATTTGTGTCGGGTTCACCTATCACGAGATTCCATCAACTGGTATTCTCATATCGCTGATGCCGCCGAAGAGCTCGTGCAGCAGGTTAAGCGAATGCGGCGCGATAAGCTCAGCCCACAGGACTTTGGCCTTTATGTACGCTCACATCCTGACAGTCTGCTGATAACTGCGGCCAACAAGATGCGGTCTGGTCAAGAACTCACAGTCGAACAGAGTTTTAGCGGGAGACTGCGGGAGAGCTACATCGTCTCCACTGATCTGGGTGTGAATGCCAAAAACTTCGAGTTGATAGCAGATTACTGGCGGAATGGTTTCGGGGGAAGACCGGAAACACCAATAGAAAAGGGGTGCATCTTCAAAGATGTGCCAGTCAAGATAATCGATGAATTTCTTACTCGATTCGAATGCCATTCGTCCTTTGCAGGTACGAAGTCATCTGTTGTGAGTTATCTTGAACGGATTGCGGCGAAACGTCCGCTGGCTGATGTTCTGTTAATTTCCCCGGTAGGCGGATTGGGCGGCGAAAGTCCATTCACTCTGAGAAATCAGGTTCGCGCCGTTGGCGAGGGGCAGCCGGAAGGCACATCGTGGCACTTGAACAAGGACAGGGTTGCTTCACGTGGCGATGAGAGGCTTGGACTTAGTGACCCACAACTTAGAGAGGCAGAGGCCCTGGCTGTCGGCAAAGATGGCACAGGAGCGGTATCGGACACACATTACCGTATGGTCCGTAACAAGCCGCTTCTCATGATCCATAGTTTGGAGCCCAAGGGTGAATCGGTGATCGGTCCGATTGCTGCATTTGGTGTCAGTTTTCCCTACGGAGATTATTTAACAACTATCAACGTTGTCGTGAACAAAGTGTGGCTCAAGCAGATCCAGGGTCCGGCCGATGATCCTGACGAGGAGGAGGACTATGATGCCTGAGTCCTCACCATGGGATGACATCACCGTTCCTGGCTCCGACTTCAATGTCCGCCAAATTGCTGGAGACACGGTCGTTCCGTGTTTCTGGGGGCGTGATGCCGACGGTGCCTGCTTGTTTATTGTGGAACTTCAAGGTGACCATGCGGCCCAGTATAGAAAAAATGCAGTCACGGTGAACGGTATTGATATAGATCTTCGTCTAGGGGATAAGGGGGCGCAGCGTTTAGTTCTCGCTCTTGAAAGACAGGTAGATCGCGATCTCTTCGAGGGACTCTGCCGTACACTTGCTTCCTCGCTCGTGCATGCCACTGATTCGGCTAGTTCACTTGCAGTTTCGCTGGCACATGTCCGTCGATGGAAGACCTTTCTGGCCGGGCGCAGTCAGCATCTTTCAGCCGAGGACGTTCGCGGCCTCTTTGCTGAAATCACCTTCCTGCTGGAACTGAGCGATGGAAGAATGTCCAGCAATGCCGCAGTCGAAGCTTGGCTCGGACCAGAGAGATCGCATCAAGATTTCATTTTTGGCAACACGGCCGTCGAGATTAAATCTCTTTCAGGTGCGGAGAGAAGTACCGTCCGTATTTCGTCCGAAGATCAGCTCGAATCACTGAACGATGCGCTGTTCTTGCGTATATACCGACTGAGTAGTCTGACCGATGCGACAGGCGCCTGTTCGCTCAATGAGATCGTGACTTCAGTGCATGCGCGTCTCAGCGAAGCAGGGGCCGTCGAGGCCTTCGACCGAAAACTGGTCGCGTATGGTTACGCACCACTTCCTGACTATGACCAGCCACGATTCGTCGTCAGCAACGTGCGCAGCTATCGTGTCGGCAACGGATTCCCGCGTCTCATGCGATCACAACTGCCGACAGGGATTGCTAGCGTAGCTTACGACATCAGACTCGAAACGCTCGAGCCCTTCGAATGTGACGGCGCAGTCGTCTTCGAGGAGATGTGATGGAGCAGACCAGAGAGGAATTCTTCCACGACTTCCGTCAGGAATTGCTGGCAGGTGCCCATGCCAATGGCGCTTTTCAGCTTTCTGAGTTCATGGAGACAGTCGCGAACGAGCTTATCGAGACGGGCTTCGCGGAAGGGTTCGAATTCTGCCATTTCCGTGCACAGCGCGGTATGCGAGTGGACGGTTACTGGTTCAATGACGAGGGCGCCTTGGATCTTTTCATCGCGGACTTTGACTCCCGTAGTGAACTGGCATCCCTAGGCAAGACCGAAGTGGACGCGGCATTTAAGCGTGTCACAAATTTCTTTGAAGCTAGCGCCAACAAGAATTTGGCTGGCGAATTGGAAGTCACCTCGCCGGAGTATGGCCTCGCCAGACAGATTGGCGATCGTAGTGATGTTATCAGCCAAATTAACCTGGTTCTTTTCTCCGAACGCACGCTCAGCGAAAAAATCCAAGTTCTTCAGGATACTGAAGTGGCAGGTATTCCTACCACTCATCAAATTTGGGATCTCTCACGACTCCATCGTCAGCGAAGTTCGCGTAGTCACAAGGAACCGCTCGATCTGGACTTCGAGCAGATGTTTGGCAGGGGAATTGCCTGTCTTCCTGCGCATCTGGGGACCGATGCGTATCAGTCCTATCTCATGGTCATGCCTGCCGAAGTATTGGGGACTCTATATGAAAAATTCGGAGCACGACTGCTCGAACAAAACGTCCGAACATTCTTGCAAGCCCGTGGCAATGTGAATAAGGGAATAAGAACAACGATTTTGAACGAACCGGGAATGTTTTTTGCCTATAACAATGGAATTACGGCTACTGCACAGAATGTCGAAACCAAAATAACGGACTCTGGTCTTGCAATCACGAGAGTTGTTGATCTCCAGGTTGTCAATGGAGGGCAAACAACAGCATCACTGTTCCACACCCGGAAGCGTGACAAGGCGGATCTTTCGCAAATATTCGTTCAAATGAAACTGTCCGTTATTGATAGCCAGCAGGGTGAAACTGTCGTTCAAAGAATTTCGGAGTACGCCAACACCCAGAATCGGGTGAACGCCGCCGATTTTTTCTCGAACCATCCATTTCATGTGCGGATGGAAGGTTTTTCTCGGCGTATCTGGGCTCCGGCGGAGAACGGAGCGCAGCGCGAAACACGATGGTTCTACGAACGTGCGCGCGGTCAATATGCCGATGCGCAGTCGAAACTCACTCCTGCTGAACAGCGTCGTTTCAAGGTGGAGCATCCCAAGCCGCAAATGTTCACGAAGACGGATCTTGCGAAGTTTGAGAACGTTTGGGATGACCACCCAAAGTGGGTGAATCTCGGTTCTCAAAAGAATTTTGCGCAATATGCCGCACGAATTGGTAGTGAGTGGGAAAAATCGTCCGACACATTTAATGAATTCTATTTCAAGAGAGCTGTTGCGCGCGGCTTGATCTTCCGGTCTGCGGAACGCATCGTTTCTGCACAACCTTGGTATAACGGCGGATATCGGGCCAACATCGTGGCCTATACGTTGGCAGTGCTTGGAGAGATTACGAAGAGCAGAAAAGAGAGCATCGATTTCTTGGTCATCTGGAATGCGCAGAGAATCGATTCGGTGCTCGAAAGTGCCATTGTTACAGTATCGGCAGTGGTTGGTGATGACATCATCAGGCCACCGCAGGGTATTTCGAATATTTCCGAGTGGTGCAAAAGAGACGCATGCTGGACTAGGATACAGACTCGTACTGAAGCCATCGCAAAGCTCATGTCTTCGGACTTCTATGATTGCCTTGTTCCGCTCGATGATCAGGTCGCTACCATACGAACTGCGAAGCAAATACAAAGGGTAGACGACGGCATTGAGGCTCAACGACAAGTAGTAGCGATACCTGCCTTGGAGTGGGCCAGAGTCCACCAATTGCTATTGCAGAAAGGGCTTCTAATGCCGAAGGAAGCAGGAGTGCTCAAGGTGGCCATGCAGATACCGACAAAGATTCCAACCGAGAAACAGTGCATTGTCCTTCTTGATGTCTTGGCTAAGGGAAAAGCGGAGGGACTGGCCCTAATAAAAGATTATGGATCGTAGTGAATGAGTAAGACCTCAAGATCTTTGACAAAAATCCTAGGTGTTGGTTGTACTCGATTAAGCTTGATCTGTTGTAGCTCAGACTTGACCTTACAAAGACTGCTAGTCGGGCTAGTTCGTATTCGGCCAGAAGCAGTCGGTTAGCACTTTTTCTTGGTTGACTGTTTCAAGCTGGAAGCGGCCTCGCTTCATCCCGAGGAGGTATGTAAAAATCGTCCAAAATATGACGGAGGAGCGTATGAAAACGAATACTGTCTTCAAAGGCAGCGCCGCCATCGGCAATTCTGGTATCAAGAAGCACTTCAAGAATGCGGAGCCTTGGCAACCTCTATTCGAGCTGGTCTGGAACGGCTTTGATGCTGCCGCGAGCTTCGTATCCGTCACCGTAGTCGAGAACGATATGCACGGCGTGGAGCGCGTGGTCGTGCTGGACAACGGTGACGGCATAGAGTTCGATACCCTGAACGACACGTTCGGTAGCTTCAACGACTCGGCGAAGAAGGCCAACCTTTCGATGAAGGGAGAGCATGGTCGCGGGCGCCTCGCGTTCCATCTGCTTTGCCGCAACGCATCATGGTTCACTAGGTTCAACAACGTCGATGCCGTAATCGACGTCACCGAGTCGACCATCAAAGATTTTGAAGGGCGGCTTCTGGAGAGGTCCGAGCAAAAGCTGGAGCTGCTGACGCAAGGAAAGGGCACTCTAGTGGAGCTCACGCATTTCACAGGCGCTCTGCCGGAGTTGGATGAGCTTCGCGAGAAGTTCTCCGTCGAGTTTGGGTGGTATCTTGCCGTGCATCCGGTGAAACAGGTGGTACTGAACGGAGTTCCCCTTCTGGTTCCGAAACATGAAGCAGTTCAGAAGGAAATTTTGGCCGACGACGTTGTATTCCAGGTCCAAGTGATTCGCTGGGAGCAACGGCCCACCTCGGAGAAGTCATACCTATACCTGCTCAATTCCAGTGGTGCACCGGTCTACAAATTGCTAAGTTCGTTAAACCAGAAGCCCAACTTTTTCACCAGCATATGCGTGATATCTGCATGGGCTGATACTTTCTCGAAAGAGCAGGATTTGCTGACTCCGGAAGCGCACACGCCGGCATCGCCAACGTGGAAGAAATTCAAGTCACAGCTTGACCGCTTGAGTCAGTCCGTCTACGACGATTTCCTGCGCAAGCGAGCCGAGGAAGTGGTGCAGGTCTACGAAGATGAAGGCTACTTTCCGAGCTACGCGGGAATGGATGACACGGAGAAAGTATGGCGGCACCAGCATACCCGCGAGTTGGTGCGGAACATCTACATCGCTGAACCGCGTGTCTTCCACAACACCACCAAGAAGCAGGCGAAGCTCATCATTCGACTTCTAGATAGGCTCGCCGTCTCAAACGAGAACGATGCCCTGTTTGAGGTGCTCGAAGGCGCGCTCGACCTCGATGCGAAGTCGATGCAAGACCTAGCAAAGCAACTGCATCGAACGACGCTCGAGAATATTGTCGCGAGCATCGAGGTACTGCAACGACGAGCTAACGCGGTACAGCAACTGCGGTACGTGATGAACGAGCACTACCGCGAGGTCCTTGAGACGCCTGACCTGCAAAAGATCATCGAGAGCAACACATGGCTGTTCGGGCCGCGCTATGAGACCATAGGCGCGGAGGAGGACACCTTCGCCAAGATTGTTCGCCGCATGCGGGACGAGGTCATGGCACGGTCGCCGCTGAGCATGGAAGACGTCGATGAGGAGGCAGATTTCCCCGGTGCACAGCGGCAAGTTGACCTCTTCATGGCACGAAAATTCCCAGCCTTTGATTCGTTGGGGAACAGGGTCTACAAATGCATCGTGGTGGAGATAAAGCGGCCGGCAATATCGCTCAACAAGAAGCACCTTCGGCAGCTTGAGGACTACGCGGAAATCATCGCTAGCGAGCCACAGTTCAAGTCGGAGAAGATGCACTTTGAGCTTATCCTCCTTGGGCGCCAGATTTCCTCTGCGGACTCCATCATCACTAGTCGGTTGAACGCTCATGTCTTGCGCAACGACCCGGGCCTCGTGACTGATGATCCGCGCATGAAGCTATACGTCATGAACTGGTACACGCTGCTTGATGGCTTTGAGCTGACGCACGGCTTCATGCTCGACAACCTCAAGCTTAAGCGAGATGACTACACCGCTGCGACCAGGGAGGAGTTGGTTGCAGAGTTGCAGGCCGAGCACTAAAAAAAGAGCGCTACCACCGAATGAGCCGCGCGAGATGGGCGAGGGATATGTGGAGTTTGCCGAGCATCTTCAAGGCGACATGAGATTATCGCTCTCAATGAATCACCTACTTTAGCGGCAGGGACGCTTTCGCTGCTAGGTAGACATTGGGCAAATCAGTTGGAATGGCCGCAACGGGCCGAAAGCCGCTTCCTATCTGACGTTGCGTGTCAGGTCAAGTTTAAGTTACTACACTTGATCTAACCAAACTGTCCGATGGGTTAAAGTCATCATGGCCTCACCGATCAAACATCCGCCTTCCGAACAATTTGTCGTCTTCGCCACGATCAATGGGCTCCTGGCCAGCAACTTTCGCCATATATAGGCCGATGAGCTTCTGCAAGGCACTACGCTTTTTATCGTCATCGCGGTGAACATAGCCGATGGCTACGCCCCACTTGTTTCTGTATGAGTGCACATAACGGTTTCCGTTATGGAAATCACCCCATCCGTTTGTTACCCGTACCCATGCCATGCCTAAATCATCACAAGCTGTGACATGATCACGTCTACTGACTGATGCGAAGGCAACGATATGGATGTGATGCGCCCCACAATCCTCGCCGTATTCTTGTCGCCAAATCAACCCGTGGATGTCATTCAGAATGGTGCGTTCAAAGTCCTTGAGCGGTTTACCTATACGTCTACGTTTTCGTTCATAGGCATGTGCATCCTTGATGCGCTGGAATAGGCGATCTCGATAACCCTGCATGGTGATGAAGGTAACGTCATCGCGTAACCGTTCATCGATTTTGAGGGTGGGATACAGTATTTGATAGCTCTTGCGTAACTCGAACATCTCATCCTCAAAGTTCAGACCTGTTATCTGATTTCTGATGAAACGTTGTTTCTTGCGTTTCTGGGTATGGGAATCATCGTTCTTATCGAACCAGTACTTCTTGCTGCTATCTATCATGATTGACCTCGTTGGTGGTTATGCCAACGGATCAGGTCATGCGATAAGAAATTATTGCTTGAATGAATTGAAGTAGAGACTTGCTTCTAGAACCTATTACATAGGGACTGCAATTTCTGATGGGCTATGACATGGATGAAAGAACCACGCTTTCCATTAGGGAATCCATACCCTATCGAGAAATCACGTTGTCTATGCCGATTTTTCTTTCCTCCGAATATGCAACAGGCCACAGAGTACAAATTGCGCGGATTCTGCCGCGCCATATTGCTCCCGCTCAGTAGAAAGTCATGCCTCCTGTTCGCGAATCAATGTCTTGCAAATGGCGCTGGCTGCATCACTTCCACAGCCAAGGTAATGTCGGACAGCTCGAACGGTACACTTAAGCTGTCCTGATCGCACCGCCTGCCGCGCACAGCGTAACCGAACTTCGTAACTGGAATCGGCACTGGAATTTCTTACCGTAACATCTGGGACTTCCTTCAGGAGCATGTGGTTATCATCGTATGCCTCATCCGTTACGGCGAGTTGCTCGGATGTTACGGGGTCAGGAACATGCGGTTCTGGTTGCGGTAACGCCAGCACCCAACACAGCGACGCGAATCCTTCAAGGAAAACGGCCAAGCCTACTGCCATGATCCATTGCAGCGTTGCGACCGGGATGCGCACCCACGTGGCCACGGTCGCCATCACCGCATCGTCACGCGCCGCGTCACGGCGTGCCTGCTCACGAGGGGCCGCTTGTTCCTGGTGGTCACGTTCGGCCTGCCAACGGCGTACCTCACTAGCCTCTACGGACAGTGCATCCAGCCGTGCCGCCAATGTTGCGCGTTTAGCTTGCAAGCTGGCACAGCGTGTTTCGCAGGAAAGGGTGGCAAGCCTACCTTGCTCGGCAACGAGCTTGGTGGTTTCCTGAGCGATTACTGTCAAACTGTGGGTAGGTAGGAACGGGATGTGTTCCTGCGTTTCGAACAAGGATGAAACGGCGTCCATGCGCGCTTGCCCTGCATTAGCCTGAACGCCGAGCATGAATGTCGCGTGGCCGTATAACACCCACATCATGCCCATCAGCCAAAGCAAGCTTGCGCCCAGACACCACGCGGCACGGACAGCACCGCGCCCCATGCGTATGGGCGTTTGCACCAGTGCCGGTAATAAGTGAACGCCCAGAGTGACGAGGACAGCCACCGCCGCCCCCAGTACCTGCTCCCACAGGACAGGGACGCGATGCCACGCTACGGAGACTGACAGGCACAGCGCTGTGCCTGTTGCCGCCAATGCCATGCCGAGGGCGGCAGGACGGTGTAAGCGGGGATGCACCATGATTAGACACCCACGGGATCACCGGCAAGGTCGTCATCACCATTGCCAGGAAAATCAATCTGAGGCGACCAGCGCGGCGTACGGTCGTGTTCCGGGTTTGCCGACTTTTCGACTTTGCCGTGTTTTTCGTCTTTCGACATTTTCTCGCTATAGTCGTCGAAGCGGCCCTCATTGCGTGGGTGCAAATGCAGACGGCCATAGCCCTGCGTACTGGTTTCCTGGCGAGAGGCTGTGCGCCGGTTATCATCATGGCGATTCGGGTAACGATCGCCGTCATATGGACGATCTCGGCGGTCGTCAAAACCTGTTTCAGGCAACCACCAGTACCATGGGCCGCGTGGCCTACCTGGCTCTTTTCCCGAGTTACCGCCCAGCGTCACAAGTGCCTGACGCAGCCTGTCAGGGGTGAACCCCTCCTCTTTGCCAAGCGCAAGCACCTCGTTGGAATGCACCGGGCCACGCTCCAGCATGTCTTGCAGGAAGCGAATTTCCCCAGTCAGGTCATTATCGATAGAAGCCCCAGCATTAGATTCTGCTGTCCGAACGATAGACTCGGGATCGCCAGTAAGTGAATCTGCATCCCACTTCAGAGTGGTGCTGTCTGCTGTACCGCCTTCCACTTCGATGCTCGTTGGAGCTATCGTAAAGGCAAAGCCACCCTCTACTGGGCCGATGTTTGTCTTGGCGCGCACTACCACGCCGCGAGTCGGGTTGTCCGGTGAAGTACCGGTGCCAGCAATTTTGATAACAAACATTGCGAGGCGGCAGAGGGCTGAGATTGCTACACTGCCATTGATACGATCTGCCAGTTTTTTCTTGGCTGATGCTTTGCTCAGATGGCGCACACCAATGATGGCGATACTTTCTTCTTCGGCTAAGACACGTAGCGGATCGAGGAGCCGCCGAACGTTATCGTTGCTGTTGGAATTGCCGGACCCCATAAGCAGCGGATCAATCGCAATGACGCGGACATCAATACCCTGGGCGCGTAGTTGTTTGATTTTATTGACCAGAATAGGCAAGTCAGATAGCTGGAAAGAGCGTTTGCAGCCGTGTTCCGCTACACCACGCAGAATAATGATGTTGCGCAGATTTGCACCAGCCGCCTTTAAGCGCACCGCCACTGTATCCTCAATGCTCTCTTCTCCCGGCCAATATAGGCAAAAGACCTTGGGTGCGCGTTCGCCATCCGGCAATAGACCACCTGTGGAAAAAGCTGCCAACAGGTCTGCTAGCAAGGTCGTTTTACCCGAACCAGGGTCGCCGACCAACAGATGGACTTTGCCCAAGGCGATCCAGAAGCGCCACAACCATGACATGGCTTGCAGCATAATTTCATTCGCGAAGTTCAGAATGATGCCGTCATTTTTTTTAGGGGTGTCCATGTTCGGATTCCTTATGCAATTCAGAAAAAATATTGCCAACTACAAAGGTCGACAGGTTTTTCAGGCAGTGGGGGCGCACATACATTTCTGCCAGCGCTACGCATTCCAGGCCATGCAGTAACCCGTGGCGCTTGATATCGTCGCAGGGCTCGATGCTGCCCGCCCAAAGGCATTTGGACGACGACCAGTGAAAGCAATAGCCTTGACCGTCCGTTGCGGTGTTCCAGGACGTCTGTAACACGTCATGTACCTCGTCAGGAGCGACACCTGCTCCATCGAAAAGCAGGACGGCTGTGGTGTAAGGCCCGGTGATGCGCGAATAACTGGTAACGTAAACCCAGGCAAGCAATTTCTGCTGGCAAGTAATGGATTCAGACAGCGCCGTATGGAATGCGCGTTGCCAGGACTGAACTTGGCCTACATCTGCGTGCGTGAATGTCTGCCCTTGCGTAAGCTGGTCATAACGCGTCATCACTTGCACCTTATTTTTCGGCACATAATCCTGATGGAGAAGATCGGCCTTGCAGGCGAAGATTGTGTCATTCGCTGCAAACACGCCTTCGATACTGGACTGAATACTGGCCCAGCGTGCATCGGACTGTTTCTGCCACCCGACCGACTGCGTGGTGACGTGCTGGCGAAGGCCGCCATGATGCAGATCTGCCAGCAGCTTGTTCAGTCGAGCCGTCTCCCCGTAAGGGTCCGAAGACCAGAAATTACCGATCGCAACCACGTCTTCATACTGCGGGTTGTGTACGAGGTACTCCACGGCAGACACAAAGCCCAAATCCTTGTAACGGACAAGTTGCTCGCAGTCGCTTAACGCTTTTAACAAAGTGATGGCATCCATCGCGCCGTCCTGCTGGTGGACGGTAACGCGCAGAGGATTGTCACCGCCCAAGGCCTTCCCTGTAATGTTCACTGCGTTGGAAAGATGGCGCGCCAAGTGGTCGCGGAACACGGTGACCTCGCCATCGGCAGAATGAACCAGTCCAAATACTTGAGAGGCGCGGTGGAGCTTTGCGTAGGTACTGACCACGGTCGTAGCCGGGGCCGTTTGCGTCGAGGTGTTCATTACACCGCCATTTCGTTATTGATGCGCTGAGAAGCATCGTTCGCCGCAATGGCGCCATCACGCAGCGTGACAATCACGTCAGGCCAAAGCAAGCGACCATTCGCCAACTTGGTAGGTACTACACCGTGGTAACTACCTGTCGCACAAAAACGTTTGCGGACGGTCTGGCTTTTGACTAAGTTAGCTTCCGCGAATTTTCCAGTCGTCCAGACAAAGCTAGCACCGTTGGTGGCATTCAAAATCAGGGACATTTCCCTCTCCTTGATAAACAGCGCAGGATGCGGCGCTGCTACGCATGTCGAAAAGAATCAACATGCAACAGCATTAAGGATAGAGAACGCCATGGCGATAGTGCCGGGGGTATCCGGGAATATCGGGGGATAACGGCTAGGGAGATTTATTACTTGGTGCTGCTTGCCGCCTTCTTTTTGGTGACCGCCTTGTGCTTTTTGGTCTTGTTCGGGTTTAGGTATTTTTTTAATGCGCCTAGGGTATAGGGCTTTAGCCCATCACCGGAGTGGAACCAGATGCCATTACGGTCATACTTATGCAAGCGCGGATACGTGGAGGCACCTACGCCATTACACAGAATGCCCCAGATCACATCAGCATTTTGAGGATCGTGCTGTCGTTCTATGGCTTCGACTTGGGCCAGGATAATTTCTTGGTAAAGTCCAGGCCGCTTGCCCGGTCTGCTGGTTTTGTGTTGAGTGGAGGTTGCTGGGCTTTCCGTGATGGACTGAGGACGCTCCGGCCCCTCTTGCAAATGCTGCATGTCGCTACTGTCAATCCACAGCATGTCAGCTCTAACCGTAAGCTTTTCCACTGTCTGATCAAATGATGCGGTCCACGCAACTTCTTTGACAAGCGCTTTCATACGCTCACCGGCGGCATTCCGCCATTTCGACATGTTACCCGAGGATATAAGAGGGCCGACATCTGCTTTTTTAGCGCTTGCTCGGACTGTCGTTCCGTTTCCCAGTCATCAATGAAGAGCAACGTTATTGCAGGACAAATAAAACCTTCGGGCTTTACCGACGCTCCCAGCTTGATTTTTTTGAGATCAGGGATTGTGAGGATTGCATAGTCGCCGATTTTGAGCCTCACGGTAAATATCGGATCGGCCTTACCCAATATGCGCGAGTGCCGAAGCCCATACTCTGTCACAGGCCATACATACGTGCCTTCGTCCAGAACCGGTGCGTATATATCAAGTTCCCCGGAAATCGCTTTGTCAAGTAATTCGCTCGGTAAACGTTTCAGTTCGCTTGCTGCATCGGCAAGAGGTATGTATTCGCGCTTGGGCAGATCGACTTTGTGTAAGGTTTCAAGCCAGAACGCACTCGCACTCGGCCCCATCAATTCTGTTTTTGTCACTGCTGTCCCCAAGCTCCGTTTATAACGTATCTTCAGACCATAGCTTACAACATGATGATTGAGATGGATCGGCGAGGAGCAAATCGGGTTACATAGCGGTTACATGAACCCGAAAGAGAAAAGGGTTACAGACGACATGCGCTGTAACCCTTTGTATTCTTTGGTGGGGCGTGAGTGGCTCGAACACTCGACCTACGGATTAAGAGTCCGCTGCTCTACCAACTGAGCTAACGCCCCCTCTCGTTTCGAGAGAGGACGCATTATAGGATGGGGATAGCATTTCCGCAAGCTCTTTCTTCTTATCTTCATTGTGCTCTGTTTCCAATGTCGCCGCCAATGCAGCTTCTTTTACGTTGAGACCTCTGCCAGTTGAGTGCACTTAATCACGTAATACGGCTTCATTGTGCCGCCATTCCTCCATTTTCTAATTGCTTGATCCGAAACGCCTGATTGCTGCGCTATTCTGCAATGGCTATCGATGTGGCGATAAAAATTATAAAAACCAATAGTGATTTCCGTTCAACACCCTTGTATTCAACTGGTAGTTGAATACGCTCTTTGGTTGTAGTCAATCAATGGTTAGCCCTGTCACAAATCAAAAAGGAGTGAGCGAAGGCAGGTCACTGGTGTGTAGTTAGGTGTTTGAAGTATCTACTGGCGCGGCGCAAGTGGCTGCTTTCTCGTTGGCGTTGTTGTTCCTGGATGGGATAGTGACGGCAGGCGTGTCCATGTCGTCCACGATGGATGGTTTCATGCGCCTGAAGAAAGTCTCTATGATTTCCCCTGCGCTGTCCAATGATGATCGGTTTAGACACTGTTGCGCTTGTGTTCCGGCGCCACTGGTAAATTCTCAGTCGGCCAAGAGGTGCCGGTGCCCGGATCGATCAGTTATCTCGCTTGCTCTATGATTTTGCTTCGCAGGCATTTATGAAACGAGTTTTAGGCCTATTGAAATCCTCATCTGTACAAAAGTCGGTTGTAATCTCGTGTGGAAATGCTTCTGGCTGTTCGATGCAATATGCTCAACAACGTCAGGAACTTCGTCCGTGGCGTGGTTACCTATTCCCAAAGGCAGTTTTTACGCATTTTAGAATTTTGTGTATGAGAGTAAATAACCTTCGTGGAGTTGATGATGATTTTAGTGGATGAGGTTCGATGTGAAATTCATTCCGGCGAACTGTATGTAGGGCTTATTTTGGGAAAAGATGGCCATCAGTCTCATCATCTGATTCTGCTTCCGGGCGAAGCGCTACGAGTCAGTTGGCAGACTGCGAACCAGTGGGCGCAAGATAGTGGGGGCGACTTGCCCAGCAGGCGAGAATTGGCATTGCTGTTTGCTAATCGCAGGGAATGTTTCCAAGATAGATGGTATTGGTCTAGTGAAAAGCATGCGGCAGATTCATTCTATGCCTGGAATCAGTTCTTTGGCACGGGCACTCAATACGATGATCACATCAGCAATCAAATGCTGGCGCGGGCAGTGCGCAGAATGTCGATTAGGTAGCTAATGTAATTCGTGAAATTCTATTTTAGAAAAACTTCTTGCAATTGAATCTTTAATGCCGCGACATTCTTTGATGCCGATATGATTTTCTGGTGGAAACTGGGAGGTAAAATGCCGAAGATTCTTTGTCGTCGGGGAAGATACTTTTAAGAGTCCGCTGCTCTGCCAACTGAGCTAACGCCTCTCTCATTTGTAGTAGTTCCGACTTGATCGGACAGTAAGGCCTTGCCAAATGGTGGGGTTACCCGGTTTGATAGAGGTGCGAATCTTTATTAAACCAGCGCCTAAGCGCCAAGGAGTAACCCCATGCGTAGTGTTCCTCAGAATGTGATCAAGCACAAGGTTGGCCTGCTCAATCTTGCTGCAGAACTTGGAAATGTGTCTCGTGCCTGCAAGGTAATGGGATTTTCCCGCGATACGTTTTATCGCTATCAAACGGCATTGGAAGCCGGTGGCGTCGATGCCCTGATCGATGCCAATCGTCGCAAGCCCAATCTCAGAAATCGCGTTGAAGAGGCCACGGAAGTGGCTGTGGCCGAATTCGCCCTGGAACAGCCGGCTTTCGGTCAGGTCCGTGTCTCCAACGAACTGCGTAAGCGCGGCATCTTCGTTTCTCCATCGGGGGTACGGTCGGTATGGATCCGACGCAACCTGGAGTCATTCAAGAAGCGTCTCTC